>CAUPRW010000009.1:0-157997 GCA_963513825.1 uncultured Duganella sp. | reverse complement strand
TGGGCCGCCGCCGCGCTGGCCGCCGCACTTTGCGCCGCCAGGGCGTCCGCCGCGCTTTGCGCGGCCTGCGCCTGCGCCAGCGCGGCCGAGGCGGCGGCGTTGGCGGCGGCCAGATTGGTGGCCGCGTTCTGCGCCGCCACGGCCTGCTGCTCCGGCGTGGCGTCGGCCGCATTGGTGGCTGGAGTGGCGGCCGCCGCGATCGCCGCCGCGTTGCGCGCCACGCCTGCCTGCGCCGCCGCCTGCGCACTGGCCGCGCTGGCCGCGTTCAAGCCGGAGGTCGATTGCTGGCGCGCCGCTTGCGCCGCCGCCGTGGCCTGCGCGGCGTCGGCGGCCACCTGCGCCGCGCTGCGCTGTGCGGTTGCCTGTGCCTGGGCGTCGACACGGGACTGCGCATTGGTATCGGCGTCGCTCGGCGGGCTGCCGGCCTGCGGACGGGCCGCCGGATCCGTGGCCGCTCGGTCGCTGGCCGCTTGATTCAATCGCGTTTGATTCAATCCGCCCCGGCTCGCGTCCGCTGGATTCAAGTCGGCCGGATCGGCCGCGCCTTGGGTGGCCTGCGCCAACTGCGCCCGCTGCGAGGGCAGCGCGTCGATCGCGGCTTCGCGCGCCTCGGCGTTTTGCGCGGCGATGACGTCCGCCGTGGACGCGCGCAGCGGATTGACGATCGGCGACTCCGCTTCGGCGGCGCGTGGCGCGGTCGGCTGCTCGAGCTGCGCGCGCTGTGCGGCGAGGCGGTCGGCGGCCGTCGCCGCGAACGGATTGCGGCCCAGTTGATCGAGTTCGGCGCGCGCCAGGTCGAGCCGCGCGTTGGCCGCGATGTCGGCCGGCGACAAGCCGGCCTGCTGCGCGCTGGCCAGCGCGGGCAGGACGGCGCTGCCGGCGGCGCTCAATTGTTCGGCGAAGCGGATCGCCAGGTCGCTGAAGGTGTCGAGCGTGTTCTGTAGCGTGTTCGTGGTCGAGCGGTCGTCGCTGTTGAAGGCGGCGCGCAGGATCTCGTTGTCGAGCGAGAGGCCGGCGGCGGCGTCGGACAACAGCGGCGGCTGCAGGGTGACGCCGATGCGCGAGAGGCTTTGCGCCAGGCTTTGCGCGGCCGTTTCCCCGCTCGGCTGGCCGGTCTGCTGGTCGAGGCGCTGGGCGATGGTCTGCCGGTTCAGGCTGTCGACCAGGCTGTTGAGCAGCGACGGCCCCGGCGGTTGCGCCTGGCTAAATTCCACGCTGGGCAACAAGTTGAACGCATTCACCACATTTTGCGTCGCGTCATTTAACGTGGCGGCGGCCTGCAGCGGATCGTCGCCGTTGGCGGCGCCCGTTTGCAACTGCGCGATGCGCTCGCGCGACTGCGACACGGTCAACAGGAAATTGGCCACCGGCGACAGGTCCACCGAGACCGAGGCTTGCGCCGGAGCATCTAACGCCGAGCCCACCGGCGCGATGGCCGAGCCGTTGACGGAGGCCACCGGCGCCGTCGCCGGCGTCGGCGCCACCAGCGGCAGGTTGGCCGGGTTCGGTCCGCTCAAGGTCGTCGATGAGATGGGAAACATGGCGCGCTCCTGTTCGTTATGTGCTCTGAGCATCCGCCCGCTTGGCGTGCCCGTCGGTCTGACAACTCACATACTGCTCACGTCTTCCAGTATAAGCCGCAATTGTGTCCGAGGTTGCCGCATTGTTAGATTCCGCACGGTCGCGACCGATCGATAGGCCTATTGTGTTTCCTGCAGTGTTGAGAAACATACGACAAACAACCGAGAGGAACCATCATGGAAAACAGCATCGATACTAAAATCAACGGTACCACTGGTAACAGCACCCGCGAAGGCGTGACCCAGATCGGCAAGGACCTGCGCGCCGACGCGCATGCCGCCATCGACCGCGTTGCCGACAAAGTGCCGCCAACGGCCGACCGCCTGGCCACCCGTGCCCACAACGGCGTGGACAAGGTCGCCGACGGCGTACAAAGCGTTTCCGGCACCGTCGACAGCGTCTCCGAGCGCCTCGCGGTGCGCAGCAAACAAGTTTCCGAAAGCTACAAGAAATTGGCCGAATCGGGCCGCAGCCACGTGCGCTCGAGCCCGGCGATCTCGGTGCTGATCGCCGCCGCCGCCGGTTATGGCATTTCCAAGCTGCTGAACTCACGCAAGTAATCCAAGGCTGCCCGGCCGGTATCGCTGCCGGTGCGACCGGTGGCCCGCGCGGGCGCCGTTCACAAGGGACATCCAATGGCAACGAGTAAAAAGACACCAGCCTCCGTCATGGGGGCTGGTTCGGTATTGAGCACCGTCGCAGGACCATCATCTTCCGCGCAGCCGACCAGTTTGGGCGGCGTACTGCAGGAAGCGGCCTTGCTGGCCAAGGTAGGCGGCACCCAGGCCGTCGCCGAAGGCATGCCCTTCAACGTCAATAAGCCGGGCGAGCACGGCGAGGCTTCGCGCACGCCGCAGCCCGGCCAGACCGTCGCGCCGCCTGATCCGATCGCCGGCGCCAGCACCACCGGCGAAACCACCGCTTCGCCCAAGACCGGCAGCGGCGTGCCGCCGCACAGCGTCAACGCCACCATCGAGCCGCTCGACCGCGTGCGCGTCGACTCCGCCGACCAGCGCCTGACGACCAACCAGGGCGTGCCGGTGGCGGACAACCAGAATTCGCTCAAGGTCGGCCTGCGCGGCCCGACCGCGATGGAAGACTTCATCCTGCGCGAAAAGATCACCCATTTCGACCACGAGCGCATTCCCGAGCGCGTGGTGCACGCGCGCGGCTCGGCCGCCCACGGCTACTTCGAAAGCTACGACGATTTGAGCGCCGTCACCCGCGCCGCGCCGTTTGCCGCCGCCGGCAAACGCACGCCGGTGTTCGTGCGCTTTTCCACCGTCGCCGGCGAGCGCGGCTCGGCCGACACCGTGCGCGATGTGCGCGGCTTCGCCGTCAAGTTCTATACCGACGAAGGCAACTGGGATTTGGTCGGCAATAACATGCCGATCTTCTTCATCCAGGACGCGATGAAATTCCCCGACCTGGTCCACGCCGTCAAACCGGAGCCGCACCACGCGATGCCGCAGGCCTCCAGCGCGCACGACACCTTCTGGGACTTCGTCACGCTCATGCCCGAGTCGACCCACATGCTGCTGTGGCAGATGTCGGACCGCGCCATCCCGCGCAGCTACCGCACCATGCAGGGCTTCGGCGTGCACACCTTCCGGCTGGTGAACGCCGAGGGCGTTTCCGTGTTCTGCAAATTCCACTGGAATCCGGTGCCGGGCACGCACTCGCTGGTGTGGGACGAATCGGCCAAGATCATCGGCGCCGATCCGGACTACCACCGCCGCGACCTGTGGGAAGCGATCGAAGCGGGCGCCTATCCCGAATGGGAGCTGGGCCTGCAAATCTTTACCGAGGAAGAGGCCGAGCAGTTCCCGTTCGACGTGCTCGATCCGACCAAGATCGTGCCCGAGGAACTGGTGCCGGTCAAAATCGTCGGCAAGATGACCCTGAACCGCAATCCGGACAACTTCTTCGCCGAGACCGAGCAGGTGGCTTTCTGCACCGCGCACATCGTGCCGGGCATCGACTTCACCAACGATCCGCTGCTGCAGGGGCGTATCCACTCGTATCTGGACACGCAGATCAGCCGCCTCGGTGGCGCCAACTTCCACGAGATTCCGATCAACACGCCGGTGGCGCAGGTGCACAACAACCAGCGCGACGGCATGCACCGCCAGGCCATCGCGCGCGGCCGCGTGGCCTACGAGCCGAACTCCCTGGCCGGCGGCAATCCGTTCCAGGCCGGGATGGCCGGCTTCCAGACCGCTTTTAGCAGCGTGAAGCAGGCGCCGGAGGACAAGGTGCGCGGCAAGCCGGAGCTGTTCGCCGACCACTACTCGCAGGCGCGCCTGTTCTGGATCAGCCAGACGCCGTCGGAGCAGACTCACATCGTCAACGCCTTCCGCTTCGAGCTTGGCCGCGTGCAGACGCTGGCGATCCGCGTGCGCCTGCTGTCGATGCTGGCCAATGTCGATCCTATCCTGGCCGATGGCGTGGCGCAGGGCCTGGGCCTGGAGGTGCCGCCGCCGATGCCGCTGGCGACCACCGCGCCGCAGCCGCATTACGCACCGTCGCCGGCGCTGTCGCTGCTGGCGCGTCCGGGTTCGGTCGGCGTCCAGGCCCGCAAGGTGGCCATCCTGGCGGCGCACGGGGTGGAGGCGGAAAGCGTCAAGGCGATTTACGCCGATTTGCTGGCGTCGGGCGCGGTGCCGCGCCTTGTGGGACCGCACCTGGGCCAACTGGTCGCCGCCGACGGCAGCGCTCTGGATGTCGAGATCACCATCGAAGGCGGCCCGCCGGTTCTGTGGGACGCGGTGGTGGTGGCCGACGGCGCGGCCAGCGTCAAGATGCTGATGGGCGACGCCGACGCGCTGGACTTCGTGCGCCAGCAGTTCCGTCACTGCAAACCGATCCTGGCGGTGGGCGATGGCGCCGACCTGCTGCGCAAGGCCGGCGTGCCGGAGAAGATGGAGGATGGCACGGCCGATCCGTCGCTGTGGTGCGTGCCGCTGGGCGCCATGCTGCCGGCGCTGGCCGAGTTCAAGAGCGCCCTGGCTGCGCACCGCAACTTCCAGCGCGAAGTGGACGCGGCGGCGCTATAACCACGTAGGGCGGATTAGCGCAGCGTAATCCGCCATGCATGCGTCGTCGGCGGCTCATGGCGGATTACGCCGTTCCGGCTAATCCGCCCTACCTTTTGGATAGTCTCCCGAACTTCAACAAAGACGAGCATAGTGATATGCTCGCTCTTAGCAACTTCTATCCCCGAAAAAAAACAAATAAGAACTGGCATCGATGGACGTGTACGCCCCTCAAAAATGGCTTCCGCACGAGCGGCCGGTGCTACCCGGGTCGCCATCGAGTCCTATCCACACCGCCGAACGGCGCGTGGCGTTCTTCGTCATCGGCTTCATCGTCGCCATCACCGGCGGCCTTGGCAACGCGCTGGTGCTGGTCAACCTCCCGTATCTACAAGGCTCGCTCGGCGTGTACTCGGCCGAGATCCAATGGCTGCCGGCCGCCTATGTGATGGCCAACGTCTCGATGAACCTGCTGCTGGTCAAATTCCGCCAGCAGTACGGGCTGCGGCTGTTCACCGAATTATTCCTCGTGCTGTACGCCGTCGCCACCGTGGCCCACCTGTTCGTGCACGGCCTGGCGTCGGCCATCGCCGTGCGCGCCGCCCACGGCATGAGCGGCGCGGCGCTCTCCACCCTTGGCCTGTACTACATCCTGCAAGCGTTCCCCGCCAAGTACCGCATCAAGGCGGTGGTGCTGGGGATCGGCTTTTCGCAACTGGCGCTGCCGATGGCGCGCCTGTTCTCGTCGGACCTGATGGAGTTCGGCGAGTGGCGCGGCCTGTACTTCTTCGAGCTGGGACTGGCGCTGGTGTCGCTGGCCGGCGTGTTGTTCCTCAAGCTGCCGCCGGGCGACCGCATCAAGGCCTTCGAGAAAATGGACTTCGTCACCTTCTCGCTGTTCGCGCCGGGCGTGGCGCTGCTGTCGGCTGTGCTGGCGCTCGGGCGCACGGTGTGGTGGTTCGAGTCGCGCTGGCTGGGGCTTTGCCTGGTCGGCGCCATCGTGCTGATCGCCGCCGCGCTGCTGATCGAGCATAACCGCGCGCGCCCGCTGATCAACACGCGCTGGCTCACCACCGGCAACATGACGCGGCTGGCGTTGTCGGTGCTGCTGATCCGCATCGTGCAATCCGAGGCCAGCGGCACGGTCGGCTTCCTGCAGGCGCTGGGCCTGAACAACGACCAGATGCAAACGCTGTGGATCGTCGTCATGGTCGGCACCGTGGCCGGGCTGTTCGCCAGCGCGCTGACGATGGCGCCGGCGCGCATTCCCGCGCAGTTGATGGTGTCGCTGGTGGTGATGGCGATCGGCGCGTACATGGATTCGAACGCCACCAATCTCACCCGGCCGGCCGATCTGTATGTCAGCCAGTTCCTGCTCGGCTTTGGCGGCGCGCTGTTCATCGGGCCGACCTTCGTCTCGGGCTTTGGCGCCGTGATCGCCGCGCCCAGTAACCTGGTCAGCTTTTCGGTCATGTTCTCGATCACGCAGACCCTGGGCAGCCTGCTTGGTTCGGCCATCGTCGGCACCTTCCAGGTGGTGCGCGAGAAGTACCATTCGAGCATACTGGTCGAGCATTTGACGCTGCTCGATCCGCAGGTGGCCGCGCGCATCCAAAGCGGCGGCGCCGCCCTTGGCGCGACCCTGGGCGATCCGTCGATGCGCAACGCCCAGGGCGTCGCCTCGCTCGGCGCGGCGGCCGCGCGCGAGGCCAACATCCTCGCCTACAACGACGTGTTCCTGATGATTTCCCTGCTTGCGGTGCTCACGCTGGCGTGGATGCTGGCGCGCTACCTGTGGTCGATCTGCGTCGTCTGCCAGCCGCCGGCGGTGCTGGGCGCGCAGACCGGCATGGCCAACGTCTCTCTTAACAATTCCGGATCACGCTGAACGACATGGCTAATACTATTCCCGATACCTCCGCTCCCGCTACCGCGGTTCCGCCCGCCGCCGTTGCCGCCGCCGCGCCGCCACCGGCGCCGGCGAGGCGCGGACAAATCATCTCGACGATCGCGTTTTCGCTGGTGGCGCTGATCGGCGTGCTGATCGTGCTGTACGCGTGGCGCCTGCCGCCGTTCACCAGCGCCATCGTCACCACCGAGAACGCGCTCGTGCGCGGCCAGGTCACGCTGATCGGCACGCAATTGTCCGGGTACGTGGTCGACGTCAAGGTGCAGGACTTCCAGCAGGTCAAGCAGGGCGAGTTGCTGGCGCAGATCGACGACCGCATCTATCAGCAGCGCTACGAGCAGGCGCAGGCCCAGTTGGACGCGCAAAAGGCGGCGCTGGCCAATTGGGCGCAGGCGCGCGAGACGGCCGAATCGGGCGTGCGCCTGAACCAGGCCACGCTGGCCAACGCCCAGGCGCAGGCGGCCAAGTCGCTGGCGGACCTGGGCCGCGTCAATGCGCTGGCGGCCGACGGTTCGTTGTCGCTGCGCGAGCAGGACGCGTCGAAGGCGGCGCAGGCGCAAACCGGCGCCGCCGTGGCGCAGGCGCGCGCCAACCTCGATATCGCCAAACAGCAGGTGCGCTCGGTCACCGTCAACAAGCTGTCGCTGGAGGCGGCGGTGGCCAACGCGGCGGCCGCGCTCAAGGCGGCCAGGGTCGATCTGGAGAACACGCGCATCATCGCGCCGGAGGATGGTCAACTCGGCCAGGTCACGGTGCGCAAGGGCGCCTACGTCAACACCGGGGCCAACCTGATGGGATTGGTGCCGCGCCAGCTGTGGGTGATCGCCAACCTGAAAGAGACGCAGATGAACAATGTGCAGGTCGGGCAGAGCGCCACCTTCAAGGTCGACGCGCTCGACGGCGCGGTGCTGACCGGCCAGGTGGAGCGGATTTCGCCGGCCACCGGCTCCGAATTCAGCGTGCTGCCGGCCGATAACGCGACCGGCAACTTCGTCAAGATCGCGCAGCGCATACCGGTGCGTATCCGCATCGACCAGGGACAGGCCAAGGCCGCGCGGCTCGCGCCCGGAATGTCCGTCATCGTCAGCATCGACACCTCGGCGGTGCTCAACGATGCCGATCGCGACGCGGCGGCCGCCGGAGCGCGGCGATGACGTGCCGCACCCTGCCGGGAGGCCGCCGCCGCGCCACGATGCCGGCGTTGGCGGTGGCGGTGATGCTCGCGCTAGCCGGCTGCGCGGCCAGGGTGGGGCCGCCGCCGGCGTCGACCCTGCAGACGCCGGCCGCGTGGCGCACCGCGCCGGGCCCGGGCCAGGGCGCCGCGCCGGTGGAGCGCGAATGGTGGCGCGCCTTCGGCGATCCGGTGTTGAGCGCGCTGGTGGACAGGGCGCTCGAGCACAATGGCGACTTGCGCGTGGCGCGCGCGCGCGTGGCGCAATACCGCGCGCTGATCGGCGTGGCGGCGGCCGCGCAAAAGCCGGGCGTCAGCGTCGACACCACGCCGACCCGCACGCGCCAGCTGGCGTCCAACGGCGTGCCTTACGTGACCAACGTCTACCAGGCCGAGATCCAGGCCAGCTACGAAGTCGACCTGTGGGGCCGCCTGGCCGCCGCCACCGACGCCGCCACCGCCACCTATCAATCGGAGCGTGCCAACGCCGACGCGGTGGCCTTGTCGATCGCGGCGACGGTGGCCTCGGGCTACCTGAACCTGCGCGGGCTCGACGCGCAGCTGGCGCTGACCGAGCAGACGCTCAAGCTGCGCGGCGAGTCGCGCGACCTGGCCAAGCGCCAGTTCGACGTCGGCTACAGCTCGCGCCTGGAATGGCTGCAGGCGCAGGCCGAGTACCAGACCACGGCCGAACAGGTGCCGCAGCTCAAACGCTCGATCTTCGAGCAGGAGAACGCGCTGGCCATCCTCACCGGCGGCAATCCGGGACCGATCCCGCGCGGCGCCGAGCTTGGCGAACTGGCGCCGCCGCCGGTGCCGGAGGGACTGCCGTCCGAGCTGCTGCGGCGCCGGCCGGACATCGCGCGCGCCGAATACAACCTGGTCGCCGTCAACGCCAACCTCCAGGCCACCCGCGACCAGTTGCTGCCGACCTTCCGGCTGACCGCCGTCGGTGGCGTGCAAAGCTTGAAGATGCACGATTTTCTCAATTCGCCGACGGCCTTGTGGCGGCTCACGGGCGCCGTCGTCGCGCCCGTGTTCGAGGGCGACCGCGTGCAGTCGCAGACCGATTCCGTCGCCGCCCAGCGCGACCAGCTGGTGTTCGCCTACGAGAGCGCCGTGCGCACGGCGTTCGCCGAGACCGACAACGGCCTGGGCGCGATCCATCGGCTCAACGAACAGGCGGTGCAGAACGACGCGCGCCGCGCCACCGCCGCCGAAACGCTGCGCATCGCGCACAACCGCTACCGCAACGGCTACGCATCGTATCTCGAGGAGCTCGACGCGCAGCGCACGCTCTACAGCGCCGACGTCGGGCGCCTGCAATTGCGCACGCGGATACTGGTGGCGTCGGTCGATCTGTACCGGGCGCTGGGTGGCGGCTGGACGGCGCAGCCGTAGTTTTAGCGAGGACGTGGTTTGGATATCTTGAAACTGGCCGGCTTGTTCGCCATGACCGCGCTGGCCGAAATCGTCGGCTGTTATTTGCCGTGGCTCGCGCTCAAGCAGGGCAGGACGCTGTGGCTGCTGGTGCCGGCGGCGATGGCGTTGGCGCTGTTCGCCTGGCTGTTGACGTTGCATCCGACGGCCGCCGGCCGCACCTATGCGGCCTATGGCGGCATGTACATCGCGGTGGCGTTGTTGTGGCTTCGTTTCGTCGATGGCGTCGCGCTCACCCGCTGGGATATGGCGGGAGCGGCGATGGCGCTTTGCGGCATGGCGGTTATCGCGTTGCAGCCCGCTTCCGCGGGCTGATTTCTGAAGGAGGTGGAGATGAAAATAACTAAATATGCAATGCCGCTGGTGGTGTCGTCGTTGTTGTCGGCCGGCGCGTGGGCCGATTGCGCGGCGCCGGCCACGCAGTCGGAGATGACGCAGTGCGCGGGGCAGGCGTATTCGGCGGCCGACAAGAAGCTCAATCTCGCCTACAACGAGTACCGCGCGCGCCTGGGCGCCGAGCAGAAGAAGCAGCTGACGCAGGCGCAGCAGGCGTGGATCAAGTACCGCGATTTGTCGTGCGCGTTCGAGAGTTCGGGCGTGGAGGGCGGCAGCGCCTATCCGATGGTGCGCAGCGCCTGTCTGGCGGCCAAGACCGAAAGCCGCTTGAAAGAGATCACGGCGCTACTCGATTGTAAGGAGGGTGACATGAGCTGCCCCGCGCACAAATAGCCGTGTAGGGTTGTCGGCTATCGGGGGATGGCCGGCCTATCTTCCCGTCATGCGCTCACAGTTCCACTCGTTGACGAAGCGATCGACAAGCTGGCGATCCTTATCCGTTTTCACATGCTTTTTTAGTACCGGGGTGACGTGATAGGCAATAAATGGCCTTTCTATCGGCTTGTCTGCCAGCGCTTCCTCGACTAGCGAAATTAATGTCGGTAGCGACATGAATGACGCAAACACTTCGTAGGGTGTTGAGGTGGCGAATGGTGTTTTCAGAAGGTAATATCGAGCCAATCGTCGTTGATCAGTTTTTTTCCATGAACGACGCGCCATCAGTTGAAAGGCTTCACTGTAGTTTGGCGCGTCAATCGGGAAAATCTCCATCAACAAGTTCGCCGCATCCTCCGATGACAACCCTTTCAGCCTGGTCTCGATCTGAACCTGGTTATCCATGCGAACCTCCTCGATCAATATTTCACAAATAATCCAAGTGGCAATCCGGCACGGTAAGCCATCGTTGCCGACGGTTGATAATGACCCGAGTCATTTTGCCAGTGGACTATGGTTCCGCGCTTGGCCCCCTTATTGTTCGCGAAACGAACGGACCCGGCGTAAGCCACATCGCTATTTCCGCTCAGGCCAAGGTGGGTGGACAAATCAAAATTTCGATTTGCCCGCGCCACCCGGATGGTTCCGTCCGGCATCGTGACAAAATCGTATCGGCCTGAGGGTGTGATTTTTATTCCATTTATGCTCTTTAACCAATACCGGCCATCAGGATACTGCGTCAGGAACCGCAGTGTGTTCTGTAGAACGACGGCATCTCCCGGTCTTAGATTGCTAAACAGCCCCCTGCGGATAATGTTCTGGTTAGGTGAAATTTTTTTTCCCGCGAATGGCCATCTGGCGCCGAGGGTGTTCGCATAATGGTACCTCGAATCTATGCAGACATTTGGCTACCGTTCGTCACTTTACCGGTATGCAGAGCTCGGCAGAGAAGACTCCTGTCTTCGGGTCCATCGCGTAATCGGCGGGGTAGCGTTCCATGCACGGGCCGGGGGCGAAGATGCCCTCGGCCTGTATCCGGCCGAAGAATTGGCCCCACGCGGCCGGCATCTGGTCGGCCGTGCCCTTGAATTGCGCGACCGCGTAGCGCCCGGCCGGCAGCGTCGCCTCCCTGGCCGGTTCGGCGATCGGATAGTCGGCCGCCACGCCGACGCAGGCGTCGTAGCGGCATTCGTTGGCCGGCGTGGTGGCCGGGTCGTCCTGCGCCACCCCATAGGTGACGCGGTTGTGCAGGCCGAAGGCCTTCTGCCACGGCGTGAACACCTCTTTCCAGAACTCGCCGATGGCCGCGCCGAACGGCCCCTTGTAGCGCAGGTACGCCACGCGCACCGCCGGTAATTGCTCGATCTCGTATTCCATGTTCGTCTCCTTGATTAGTGGCCGCCGGCGATCTTGCGCAACGGCTGGTCCGGTTCCGACGCCGGCGGCGCCGGCCGGCGCCGCAGCTTGCCCATCAGGCGCGCGGCCAGGTGCTCGAAGTCGTCGATGTAGGTGAACACGGCCGGCACCACCAGCAGGCTCAACAGCGTCGACGTGATCAAGCCGCCGATCACCGTGATCGCCATCGGCGAACGGAAGCTCGGGTCGGCGCCCCAGCCCAGCGCCAGCGGCATCATGCCCGCGCCCATGGCGATGGTGGTCATCAGGATCGGACGGCTGCGCTTGTGGCAGGCGTCGACCAGCGCGTCGAACCGGTTCATGCCTTCCTGGCGCGCCAGAATAGCATAATCAACCAACAAGATTGAGTTTTTCGTCACGATCCCCATCAGCATGATCAGGCCGATCATCGACGGCATCGACAGCGCGCTGCGGGTGATCAGCAGCGCCACGAAGGCGCCGCCGATCGACAGCGGCAGCGCCGCCAGGATCGTCACCGGCTGCATGAAGTCCTTAAACAGCAGCACCAGCACGCAGTAGATGCACAACACGCCGATCAGCATCGCGGTGCCGAAGCTGGCGAACAGCGCGGCCATCTCCTGGGTGTCGCCCAGCTCCGCGATCTTGACCGACGGCGGCAGGTTTTTCAGCGACGGCAGCGCGCGCGCCTCGGCGTCGACCTCGCCCAGCGCGCGCCGGCCCAGCTCCACCTCGAACGTGACGTTGCGGGCGCGGTTGAGGCGATTGATCTGCGCCGGCCCGCTCTCCATGGTGATGGTGGCGACGGTGGCCAGCAGCACCGGGCCGTTCTTGCCCGGCACCGTCAGGCGGCCGATGGCGTCGAGGTCGGCGCGCACCGCGTCCGGCAGCTTGACGCGGATCGGCACCTGGCGCTCGGGCAGGTTCATCTTGGTCAGGTCGGTGTCGTAGTCGCCGGCGGTGGCCACGCGCACCGTCTGGCCGATGGCGTTGGCGGTCACGCCCAGGTCGGCCGCCTTGGCGAAGTCCGGCGTGACGATGATCTCCGGACGCACCAGCGAGGCGCTCGAGCGCACGTTGCCCACGCCCTTGAGGGTGCGCATTTCGCGCTCGACCTTTTGCGCCGTGGCCTGCAGCGCGACCGGGTCGTCGCTGCGCAGCACCAGCTGCAGCTTGACGCCGTTGTCGGGCGGGCCGACCTTGAAGCGGGCGCCGGGGATGGCGTCGAGGCGGGAGCGGATCTGGTCGTCGATGTCGGCCATCGACTCCTTGCGCTCGGTGCGGTGGACGGTGGTGATGGTCAGCACGGCGCTGCGCGCCTCGGCCGCCGCGCCGGGGGCGAAGGCGTCGCCGCTCGAGCCGCCGCCGATGGAGCTGAACACCGACTTCACGCCCGGCACCGCCATCGCGGCCTGGCGCGCGCGCTCGGCCACCACGCCCGTTTCGGCCAGCGTGGAGCCGGGCGGCAGTTCCAGGTTGATCTGCGTTTGCGCGCGGTCGGCGGCCGGCACGAAGCCGGTCGGCAGCAGGCCGACGAGCGAAATCGAGCCGGCGAAGAAGGCGGCGGCGGCCAGCGCCGTGATGCCGCGGTGGGTCAGGCACCAGCGCATCACGCGCAGGTAGCGCACCATCAGCCAGCCGTCCTTTTCCTCGGCATGGGCGATCGGCTTGAGCAGGTAGGCGGCCATCATCGGCGTGAGCAGGCGCGCCACCACCAGCGAGGCCAGCACCGCGATCACCGAGGTCCAGCCGAACTGCTTGAAGAACAGGCCGGCCACGCCGCTCATGAAGGCGGTCGGCAGGAACACCGCCACCAGCGCGAAGGTGGTGGCGATGACGGCCATGCCGATTTCGTCGGCGGCCTCCATCGCCGCCTCCATCGGGGTTTTACCCATGCGCAGGTGGCGCGCGATGTTTTCGATTTCGACGATGGCGTCGTCGACCAGCACGCCCACCACCAGCGCCAGCGACAGCAGCGTGACGGTGTTGAGCGTGTAGCCGAACAGGTAGATGCCGAGGAAGGCCGGCATCACCGACAGCGGCAGCGCGGCGGCGGCCACCAGCGTGGCGCGCCAGTCGCGCAGGAACCACCACACCACCAGCACGGCCAGCAGCGCGCCCTCGTAGAGCAGCTCCATCGAGCCGTCGAAGTTCTCCTTGACCGGCAGGGCGTTGTCGATCACCTGGCGCAGCACCACCTTGTGGTTGTTGGCCTCGAGCTCCTTGACGGCGGCGCGCGCGCCGTTGGCCACGGCCAGCTCGCTGGCGCCCTTGTTGCGGAACACCTCGAAGCCGATCACCGCCTTGCCGTCCTGCAGCGCGATGGCGCGCGGCTCGGAGACGGTGTCGGTAATGGTGGCCACCTGGTCGAGCCGCACGCGGCGCCCGTCCGTCAGCGGCAGGTCCATGGCCGCCAGTTCGGCCGCGCTCTTGACGGTGCCGATGGTGCGCACCGATTGCTCGGCGCCGCTGACGTCGCCGCGTCCGCCCGGCGCCTCCTTCTGCACCAGGCGCAGCTGGCGCGACACGTCCAGCGCCGACACCCGCAGCGCCGCCATGCGGCCCTCGTCGAGCTCCACGCGGATCTCGCGGAACACGCCGCCGACGCGCTTGACCGAGCCGATGCCCGGCACCGCCAGCAGGCGCTTGGCGACGACGTTGTCGACGTACCAGCTCAACTCCTGCTGGTCCATTTTCTCGCCCGGCACCTCGGCGGCGGCGGCGGTGAAGGTCAGCACCACGCGCCCGGCGGTGGAAGCCTTGGTCACGGTCGGATCGCGCAGCTCGGCCGGCATGTCGGCCTTGATGCGGGCGACGGCGTCGCGCACGTCGTTGACGGCGTCGGAGATCTGCTTTTCCAGCACGAACTCGATGGTGGTGGTGGAGACGCCGTCAAGCACCGTGGTGTGGATGTTCTTGACGCCTTGCAGCGTGGCGACCGAGTCCTCGATCTTGCGCGCGACCTCGGTCTCGAGCTGCGCCGGGGCGCTGCCGTCGAGGGTGGCGGTGACGGTGACGATGGGCAGTTCGATGTCCGGGAAGTCCTGCACCGGATTGGCCTTGTAGGCCATCAGCCCGGCCAGCGTGAGCAGCACGAACAGCATGATCGCCGGGATCGGGTTCTTGATCGACAGGGAGGAAAAATTCATGGCATGCCCTTACTTGGCGACGGCGGGTTTGCCGGCGGTGGCGGCCGTGGCGGCGCCCGCCGCTGCTGGCGCGCCCGGCGCGCTGCCGGCCACCACGTGCACCAGGTCGCCGTCGTTGAGGAAGCCGGCGCCGCGCAGCACCACCTGGGTGTCGGCGGCCAGGCCGCCCTTGACCTCGATGCGCTCGCCGATGCGCCGTCCCGGCTGCACCTTGATCTGGCTGACCGTGCCATCGGTATTCAAGCGGAACACGAAGCTGAAGCCGTCGCGCACGACGATCGATTGCTGCGGCACGGTCAACGCATCCGATTTACCCAGTTCGAACTGGCCGCTGGCGAACATGCCTGCCTTGAACGGCGCCTCGCCGGCGCCGGCGCCGGCCGGCAGGTCGACATACACCAGCGCCGAGCGGGTTTGCAGGTCGACCGTGGGCGCGATCATGCGCACCTTGCCGGTCACCTCGCTGCCGTTGGCGGCCTTGACGACGGCGGCCGTGCCGACCTTGAGCTGGCGCAGGTCGGCCGCCACCACCTCGGCGCGCCATTCGAGGCGGCCCTGGCGGATCATGCGGAACAGCTCCGTGCCGGGAGCCGACACCGAGCCGACCGTGGCGTTGGCGGTCCGCGCCGAGATGATGCCGCCGTCCGGCGCCACCACCCTGGTGTACTTGAGGCGCAGCTGCTGGTTGGCCAGCGCCGCCTTGGCCGAGGCGATGCGGGCGTTGGCCGTCTGCTCGGTGGTGTTGTACTGGCTGATCTGCTGCGCGCTCAGGGCGCCGGAGTTTTGCAGCGTGCGCGCGCGCGCCGCGTTGGCGACGGCGTCGGCGGCGTTGGCCTCGGCCTCCTGCAGCGCCGCCTTCGACTGGGCGATGTCGGCGTTGATGGTGTCGGCCGAGAACACGGCCAGCACCTGGCCGGCCTTGACGACGTCGCCGACGTTGACGCGCACCTCGGTCAGGCGCAGGCCGTTCGACTCGCTGCTCACGCTGGCCTCCTGCCAGGCGGCGACGTTGCCGTTGGCGGCCAGCTTGATCGGCAGGCTGGCGGCCGACGGCCTGGTGGTGGTGACGGTCAGCGCAGGCTTGGGCGACTCCTTTTTCTTGTCGTCGGCCGCTTGCGTGGCCGGCGCGTACAGCGCCATGCCGGCGCCGCCGACGACGAAGAGCGCCAGCAGGGCGATGGCGAGCGGTTTCACATTGGTGTTGGGTTTTTTCATGATGGGCGATTGAGTGGTGTTGTCGGGCGCTGTCACTGGACGGCGCCGCCGGTGTTGGCGTTGGCGATGGCGGGCGCGGCGCCGGCCGGCGCGCTCCAGCCGCCGCCGGCGGCGCGGTACAGCGCCACCCAGGCGGCGCTGCGCTCGCGCTGCAGGTTGACGACGGTTTGTTCGGCGGTGAGGCGGGTGCGGCGCGCGTCCTCCAGTTCGAACAGGCTGGCCATGCCGTTCTTGTAGCGGTCCTCGACGGCGGTGAAGTTGGCGCGGTAGCCGTCGAGCGCCGCCTGGGCGTCGGCGGCGCGCGCGGCGGTGCCGTCCAGGTTGACCAGCGCCTGTTCCAGTTCGCTGACGGCCTGGCGCACCGTGGCGCGGTAGTTGGCCACGGCGTAGTCGTAGCGGGCGCCGGCGGCGTCGACGTTGGCGCGGCGGCGGCCGGCGTCGAACACGGGCACCGACACCGACAGCGGGCCGATGGTCCAGGTGTCGGTCTTGGTGTTCTCGCCGCCGCTGCGGAAGTTGGCGATGCCGACCGCGCCCGACAAGGTCAGGCGCGGATAGCGTTGCGCCTGGGCGTTGCCCACCTCCGCGCTGGCGGCGGTGACTTCGCGTTCGGCGGTGAAGACGTCGGGGCGCTGGTTCAGCGTTGCGGCCGGCAGGGCGGCGATGGGCAGGGCCGGCGCCACCGCGCCGGCGGCGGCCACGCCGCCGGCCAGCGCGGCGCGCAGCCCGGCCTCCGGCAGCGCGGTGAGCGCCACCAGCACCTTGACGCCGACGTCGCAGCTGGCGCGCTGGGTCAGGTAGCGGTTGCTGCCGTCGGCGGCGCTGGCGCGCGCCAGCGCCAGGTTGGCGGGCGACTCGAAGCCGGCGGTGGCGCTCAATTGCGTCAGGCGCGCCGTGTCGGCGCGCGAGGCGGCGTCCTGTTTGGCGATGGCCAGCAGCTGTTCGCAGGCGCGCAGGGCGTAGTACTGGTTCGCCACCTCGGCCGCGACCGAAACGCGGGCCTCGTGCCAGCCCGCCTGCGCGCTGTCGAGGCGCGCCTGGGCGGCGTCGCGCGTGGCGCGGTTGGCGCCGAAGACGTCGATTTCCCACGAGGCCTGCAGCGCCGCCTGCGAGGTGGTCCCCATCGGCAGCGTCGATTGCTGGTTGGCCCGGCTCACGCTGCCGGTGGCGTCGAGCGCCGGCGCCAGCGCGGCGCCGGCGGCCACGCGGTCGGCGCGCGACTGGGCGATGCGCGAGGCGGCCGAGGCCACCGTCGGACTGACCGCCTGCGCCGCTTCGATCAGCTCGACCAGCAGCGCGTCGGATTGCCGGCGCCACCAGCCGGCCAGGTCGGCCTGGCTGCCGTTGTGGGGGATCTGGCCCGGTAGCGGGGCTTGCCACTGTTGCGGCGCGCGGGCGTCGACATGGGGGGCCGGCGGCGTGATGGCGCAGGCGCCAAGGGCCGAGGCGACGGCCAATGCCGTCGCCGCGCGGACGATAATGTTCATGCTTTCCTTTGGAGTTTGAGTTTTTCGGCGTTGAACAGCGCCTCGGCGTAGTCGACCAGGCGCTCGCCCCACTCGGCGATGGCCTGCGGCGTGGACATCATGTGCGGCGTGATGGCGTTGATGATGTCGTGCCCGATCAACAGCTGCACGCACAGGCCGGGAATTGAATAGGCCAGCCGGTGGACCTCGTCGGTCGCCTCGGCCACGCCGAGGTGGCGGCACAGCACGCCGACGAGGGCCTGGTGTTCCGGCTTGATGTTGTTCTCGACCTCCATCGCCCACAGGCCGGTCGGTTCGAGCATCTCGCGGTAGAACAGGCGCAGCATGACGTCGGCATCCTTCTTGTGCAGCAGCGGCGCGATCATCTGCCGGTAGTAGCCCTGCAGCGATTCGCGCAGCGTGAAGTGCGGCTGGTCGAACGCTTCGATGGCCTGGCCCGGCGGCGCGCACAGGAAGCTGAAGCAGGCCTGGTACAGGCCGGCCTTGTCGCCGAAGTAGTAGCTGATGGCGGCGACGTTGGCGTTGGCCGCCTGGGCGATCTCGCGCGTCGAGGTCTTGGAGAAGCCTTGCTGGCCGAACAGGCGCATGGCCGACAGCAGCAGGCGCTCGCGCGATTGCTCGCCGTCCGAGCGCGGCTTGCGGACCTCGTCGGCCGACGGGGCCGACGGGTCGGGTGGGGTGGTGGGTTTAGCGTTCATGGACGCGATTACATCACATAATTTAAACAAATGATATAACTAAATCGTTTGTTTAGTTTATTGCTGGGCGTCCGCCGGTGTGGGGACGTACCCCTCGGGTACGTCCCCGTTGTGGCCCGGGGGTGGGATATTGCTGCCGCAGTGCAGCAGAGCTTGCAGCCACCCCATCGATCCGGTCCGGCCCGCGCGCGCCGGCGACATGGGGACGTACCCGCAGGGTACGTCCCCTGCGGAGGTGGCGAGCCGTCGGCGAAGACGCGGATAAAAAAAAGCCCGCGACCTCGAAAGGTGGCGGGCTAAATTCCAATGTTCAGCGAACGGTTGGAGGAGACAGGTCCACTATAACCGTATTTATGTTGCGGTGCAATACGGTAAAACTACCGTATGGTCATTTCCACAGTGATCAGCCCTGGCCGCGCCGGGGCAGCGCCAGCGTGAACGTGCTCCCGTGGCCGAAGTCGCTCTTGAAGAACAGCGAGCCGCCGATCAGGTTGGCCAGGTTCTGGCACAGGTACAGCCCCAGGCCGGCGCCCTCGGCGTGCCGGGTCGAGGTCGAGTCGAGCTGCGAGAAGGCCTGGAACAGCTTGCTCTGGTCCTCCTCGCGGATGCCGGCGCCGCTGTCGGCCACGGAAAACTCGATCAAGCCTTGGCCTTCGCCGCTTGCGCGTTGCGTAAGAGCAACGCGCACCGTGCCCGTTTCCGTGAATTTGATGGCGTTGTTGCCAAGGTTGAGCAGGATCTGCGTGAGCGCGCGGCGGTCCGTCTCGAGCACGATCGGGTCGGCCGCCAGGTCCAGTTCCAGCGCCAGCCCCTTTTGCTGCGCCAGCGGGCGCAGGGTGTCGACCACGTCGACCACCAGGTCCTGGCAGCGCACCGTCTCGAGCTCCAAGGTCACCTTGCCGGCCTCGATCTTGGCCACGTCGAGGATGTCGTTGATCAGCGAGAGCAGGTGGCGCGCGCTGGTGCGGATGGTGTTGAGCTGCTTGTCCTGCTCGGTCGTCAGCGGGCCGGGAAGCTTCATCAGCAGCGCGCCGGTGAAGCCGATGATGGCGTTGAGCGGGGTGCGCAGCTCGTGCGACATGTTGGCGATGAAGGCCGACTTCATGCGGCTGGCCTCGGCCAGCTCGAGGTTCTTGAGCGCGATCTCGCGGTTGATCGTTTCGAGCTCGCCGGCGTGGTGCGCCAGGCGCATATTGAGTTCGATCACCTGGCGCTCGCGCGCCTGCAGCTCGCTGTTGACCTGCACCGCCTGCTCGTAGGTGGAGATCAGCAGGTCGAGGATTTGCTGGCGCTCGGCGTTGATGAAGTGCTTCTGGTCGCCCAGGTAGAGGGCGATGCCGACCTCCATGTTCTGGTTGCGGCGCAGCTTCTGGTTCATCAGCATGTGGCCGATGCGGTTGAGCAGATAATCCTCGGCGTAGGGCTTGCGGATGAAGTTGTCCGAGCCGCATTCGATGCCGCGGATGATGTCCTTCGGGTCCATCAGCGAGGTGACCAGGATCACCGGGATGTCGCGCAGCGCCGGATCGCTCTTGATGGCGCGGCACAGCGTGTAGCCGTCCATCTCGGGCATGACGATATCGGACAGCACCAGGTGCGGTTTGCGTTCGCGGATCGCCTCCAGCGCCAGGCGGCCGTTGCCCGCCACGCGCGCGTTGTAGCGCATTGACTGGATCAGGCGGCGCAGGCGCTCGGCCTGCGTTGGGCTGTCCTCGACGATCAGAATTTCGATCTCGTCGGGCTGAATTTCGTAGCTGGCGTCCACGGACGGCCCTCCTGATTGCGGGTATTTAGCTGGTGTGACTATATCGGATTTAGCCGCGTCACAGGGGATTTTCCTGTCCCTGGAAGCCGCCGTCGCGCCACGTCAGCACCAGCGTGTCGCGGTGGCCGTGCCCGGACAGCGGCTGGATCGGCGTCGATTCGTGGATCACGGTGGCGTCGTCGAGCAGCAGCATGGTCCACGGCGCGGTCATCGTGAAGCGCTTGCCGTTCGGTCCATCGGCCTCGAAGATGCGCGTTTCGCCGCCCTTGATGCCCTCGCGCGCGATCAGGATCACGGCGACGAAATCGACGCCGTCGCGGTGCGCGCCCTCCGGCGTCGGGCGGCCGATGCCGTCGGTGGTGTCGATGCGGAACTGGTGCGCCTCGACGTACCACGGGCGCGCGGCCTGGCCGGCGCCGCGCGCGGCGGCGCATACGGCGCCGATGGCCGCCACCAGCGCGCCCCACGCCGGCGCCGCCACGGTGTCGGCCCGCATCGGTTCGAACAGGCGGTTCATGCCGCCGTGGAGGGCGTTGTACTCGATCGGCTGCCAGTGGGCGCGGTGCGGCGTTTGCGTCACCCGCGCGCCGTCCTGCACGAAGCACGAATGGCGGCGGCGCCGATAGCGCCCGCCGTCCTTGAGGTAGTTATCCAGTTCGAGCGCGTCCCAGCTGGGCACCAGCGCGTCGAGGTCGGCCAACGCGACGCCGGCCAGCGCCGCCACGTCGGCCGGCGCCAGCAGCGCGTAGCCGTCGCCGCGCAGCGCCGCGACGACGCCGTCCGGCGGCGTGAAAATGGGGGCGGAGGTGCTCATCGCGCGCCTAGCTGGTGGAGGCCATCAGGCCGGCGCGCAGGGCGTCGAGCTGCTGCTTCATGCCGACCACCTCGTCGAGCGTGCAGCGGGTGGCGTGCAGGATCTGCGGCGGCAGCTTGGCCGCCTCGTGGCGCAGCGCGTCGCCGCGCGCGGTGAGCTTGATGATGACCTGGCGCTCGTCGTTGGCGGCGCGCGTGCGGGTGAGCAGGTCGGCCTGCTCCATGCGCTTGAGCAGCGGCGTGAGCGTGGCCGAATCGAGGAACAGGCGCTCGCCCACCTCGGAGACGGTCAACTCGTTTTTCTCCCACAGCACCATCATCACCAGGTACTGCGAATAGGTCAGGCCCAGGCCGCGCAGCAGCTTGCGGTAGACCTTGCTCATCGCCAGCGAGGTCGAATACAGGGCGAAGCACAGCTGCCCGTCGAGCTGTGGCACGGCGGCGTCGGCGGCGCCGGCCTCAAGAGGTGTTTTGGTGTCCATACCCCTATTATGGGTAGTGCGCTATACAATTGCAAGCGAGGCCGCGAAAAATCCTCGCCCGGCATGCGTTTAAATGTTCCGTGGGGCGGATTACGCGCCGTGCGCCAATCCGCCCCACGAAAATCGCCGCGACTTGACGACATTGCCCACAGATAAAAGCCTGATCATCGGCGCCGCACTCAGTTATGATGGCCGTGATGGGGACCATATTCGACAATTCTGAGGACCAGTTCCGGGGGAGTAGCGCTAGATGAACGTCAAAAAAGCCATCGTGCTGATCGTCGACGAGGCTTCCGACAACCTGATCGCGCTGCACGGCCTGTTGCAGAAACAGTACGAAATCCGGCTCGCCAACAGCGGCCGCGCGGCCTTGTCGGTGATGCAGCAGGTGCCGCGCCCGGACCTGGTGCTGCTCGACGCGGCGCTGCCCGACATCGACGGCTACGCCGTGTGCCAGCAGCTCAAATCGAGCCCGGACACGGCCGACATCCCGGTGATCTTCCTGCAGGCCGAGGCCGACCCGGAGCGCGCGCTGCGCGAGGGCGGCGCCGACGTCGTCGCCAAGCCGGTCGCCGGCGAGGTGTTGTGCGCACGCGTCGACACCCACCTGCAGCTGCGCCATGCGCGCGAGCTGCTCAAGCAGCAGCGCAACCTGCTCGAACACGTGGTCGAGGAGGTCACGCTCGAGTTGAGCCAGATGCTCGACGCGATGATCTGGGCGCTCGCCTCGCTGGCCGAAACGCGCGAATACGAAACCCCCAACCACCTGCGCCGGGTGCAGCACTACGTGGTGGCGCTGGCGCGCCAGCTGCGCTGCGATCCGCGCTACGCCGAGGAGCTGAGCGACGCGGCCATCAAGTCGCTGTACAAGGCCGCGCCGCTGCACGACATCGGCAAGGTGTCGATTCCGGACGCCATCCTGCTCAAGCCGGACCGCCTGACCGAGGCCGAGTTCTCGGTCATGAAGATGCACACCGTCTACGGGCGCGACGCCATCGCCAACGTCGAGGAGCACCTCGGCTACACCAACACCTTCCTGCGCTACGCGCGCGAGATCACCTACTCGCACCAGGAGAAGTTCGACGGCTCGGGCTATCCGCAGGGGCTGGCCGGCGCGGCCATTCCGCTGTCGGCGCGCATCATGGCGGTGGCCGACGTCTACGACGCGCTCATCTCCAAGCGCGTCTACAAGCCGGCCTTCACCCACGAGACGGCGATGGAGATGCTGCGCCAGGCCAGCGGCGAGCATTTCGACCCGGACGTGGTCGACGCCATGCTCACCGTCGAGGAGCAATTCAAGGCCATCGCCGAGCGTTACAGCGACAGTCCCGGGCCCGGCCACGGCGCGGCCGACCTGGCGCCGTTCGGCGCCGCCTGAACGGCGCCGCCATGCGCTCGCGCGGCCCGCTGGTGTTCGTGCTCGGCCTGTGCGTGACGGCCGCCACCTGCTATCTGGTGGCGACCGAGCAGCGCGAGCAGGTGCGCGCCAACTTCCAGCGCGACGCCGACAAGGTCACGCGCGACACCGAGGTGCGCCTGCAGACCTACTTCGACATGCTGCTCAGTATCAAGGGCATGCACGCGCTGGGCGGCGAGATCGACCGCGCCGGCTTCAAGCGCTTCATCGGCGAGCTCAAACTGGAGCGCCGCTATCCGGGCTTCCAGGCGATCCAGTTCGTGCGGGTGGTGCCGCAGGCGCGGCTGGCCGAGTTCACCGAGGCGGTGCGGCGCGACACCAGCGTCGAGCCGCGCGGCTATCCGGACTTCCACATCCACCCGGCCAGCGTGCGCCCGGTCCATTACATCGTCGAATACACCGAGCCGCTCAAGGGCAACGAGAACGCCTTCGGCCTCGACCTGGCCGCGCTGCCGCCGCATCTGCGCTCGCTCGAAATCGCCCGCGACACCGGCGACATCGTCGCCACCGAGCGCATCACGCTGGTGCAGGACGCCAGCGGCGAACCGGGTTTCGTCGCGCGCGCGCCGGTCTACCGCAACGGCATGCCGCTGGCGACGGCGGCCCAGCGCGAGGCGGCGCTGGTGGGCTTCGTCGCCATCGTCTTCCGCGTCAACACGCTGATGCGCGAAGTGATCGACGCCGCCCTGCTCGAACACCTGCACGTGCGCATCGAGGACAGCGGCTATGGCGGCACCGTGGCGGCGCCGGCCGCCAGCGACACGCTGCTCTACGACAGCGACGGCAAGGCCGACGCCAAGCGGCCGGCGCAGCTGTTGCCGGTGGAGCTGGGCTCGGTCAAGGTGCTGCCGGTGGGCCACCGGCGCTGGCTGATGCGCTTCCACGGCCACGAGGGCTCGCGCTACGGCAGCTCGTCGCTGCCGGTGCTGCTGATCGGCGTGGCCGGATTGATCATCAGCGCGCTGATCGCGGCGCTGATGGTGTCGGCGCGGCGCCTGACCGACACCAAGCACGGGCTGGAACGCAGCCTGGCGGCGCTGGAGCGGGAAAAGAGCAACGTCGAGCACGCGCGCAGCGACCTGGCGGCGGTGGTGCGCACGCTCCGGCAGGCGCAGACCAACCTGGTGACGTCGGAGAAGATGGCGGCGCTCGGCGCGCTGGTGGCCGGCGTCGCCCATGAGCTGAACACGCCGATCGGCAACAGCCTGCTCACGGCCAGCGCCCTGAGCGACATGGTGCGCGAGGTCGAGCGCCGCCTGGCCACCGACGGCGGGCTCAAACGCTCGGCGCTCGACGCCCACCTGGCCGAGGCGCGCAAGGCGTGCGACATCATGAACACCTCGCTCGCGCGCGCGGCCGATCTGATCACGTCGTTCAAGCAGGTGGCGGTGGACCAGGCCAGCGGCCAGCGGCGCAGCTTCCGCCTCGACGAAGTGGTGCGCGACACGCTGGCGGCGTACGCCACGCAGTTGCGGCGCCGCGCGTGCGAGGTCGTCGTCGACGTGCCGGGCGATCTGGAGTTCGATTCCTACCCGGGCAGTTTGAGCCAGGTGTTGAGCAACTTGATCGGCAACGCCTTGTTGCACGGGTTCGATGGCCGCGAATGCGGCGCGGTCACGATCGCGGCGCGCCGGGCCGGCGCCGGCATGGTCACGCTGGAGTTCCGCGACGATGGCGTCGGCATGACGGCCGGCACGCTGCACAAAGTGTTCGACCCGTTCTTCACCACCAAGCTGGGGCAGGGCGGTTCGGGGTTGGGCATGAATATCGTTTATAACATTGTCACCGGGGTGCTGCGCGGGTCGATCCGGGTCGACTCCGAAGCGGGCAAGGGGACGTGCGTCACGATCGAGCTGCCGGTCGATCCGCCGAGGTGATGACGCACGGCGGATTAGCGCAGCGTAATCCGCCCTACGTGTAGCGACCGCGCAGCAGCGCTAGCATCGCCACATTCAACTCCCACGCGTTCGATACTTCCTGCCGCGTGTAGGGCAGCGTTTGCGTGTACGGCACCGGGCCGAATTCCGGCGTGAGCGTGATGCGTTCGGCGCCCGCGTCGCGCCGCAGCCGCACCACCTC
The DNA here is from genome assembly GCA_963513825.1 of uncultured Duganella sp. GTDB lineage: Bacteria > Pseudomonadota > Gammaproteobacteria > Burkholderiales > Burkholderiaceae_D > Rugamonas. The sequence goes on along the minus strand of CAUPRW010000009.1, from coordinate 133,611 downwards.
GTCCCACCACGACAGGTGCGCCTCCAACGCCGCGCGCGATTCCGGCGCGCGGAAGTCGGCCACCTGCGGCCCTTGCGCGTGGCCGACGCGCGCGTGGATGTGGCGCACGCGCGGCAGGGTCGCCGCCAGCGTGTGCGGCTGGTCGTCCAGCAGCGATTCGCAGGCGCAGCACCAGTGCGACAGGTCGGCCGTCAGGCACAACGCCGGCAGGCGCTCCAGGTAGGGCTGCAGCAGCATCGGATGCGCGCTGAAACGGCCACGGTGGATCTCGTGATAAATCGGCACGCCATGCCGGCGCGAGATCGCCTCGGCCAGTTGCAGCAGTTTGCCGTTTTGCTCGGGCGTGAAGTAGTCCTTGCCGGTCTGCGAGTTGACGTGCAGCGGCCGCGCCGCGCAGGCGTTCTCGAGCAGCTCGGCCAGCGCCGCGCGGTGCGCCTCGAACGCCGGCACCATCGCCGTCTCCCATTGCGCGGCGATCAGTCCCAGCCCGGCGGCGGCGATGCGCCCGGTCCAGTCCTCGCGCGCGGCAGCGTCCAGCGGCAGCGACATTTCGATGCCGTCGAAGCCGGCCGCCTTGACGCGGTCGACGAACACCTGCGGCGCCAGCTCGTTGTTGCCCCAGTGCGCGGCGAAGATCTGTACGATCACAGGAAGCCCCGCGCCGGGAAGCTGGCGTCGCGCTGGATCCAGTTCAGCGGCGAGTAGTCGGTGGCGCCGTCGGTCACGTGCAGCGTGTAGGCGTGGCGCGAATGGGCCGAGCGGTTCGGCGCGCTGTAGTGCGGCAGCAGGCCGTGGAAGCACACCAGGCTGCCGGCCTTGCATTCGAGCGGCACGGCGGTGCTGTCGTCGGGCCATGGCATGTCGCTCAGTTTTTCCATGCGCACGTGGTCGCCCGTGCGCAGGAAGCGTTCGCGCATCGGGCCGCGGTGGCCGCCCGGCTCGGCCCACATGCAGCCGTTTTCCAGCGTGGCGTCCTCCAGCGCGAACCAGAAGGTGGTCACGCTGATCGGATCGGTGTCGAAGTAGGTGGCGTCCTGGTGCCAGCGCACCTCGCCGCCGATGCCGGGCTGCTTGAAGATGTACATCGATTGCCACACGCGGGCGTCCGCCAGCCCGAGGTCGCGCGCCACCGTGACCAGGCGCGCGTCGGCCGTGAAGGCGCGGAACGCCGGGTCGAGGTCGTGCATCGCGTGGCCGATCTTGTTGATCGATAGCGACTTGTCCTGTTTGAGTTCGCCGTCCGGGCCGAAGGCTTCCTCTTCGAAGAAGCAGCGCACCGCGTTGTCCGAGCGCAGGAAGTAGTCGTCGGTGGTTTTCTCCTGTTCGACGGTGCTGAAGATGCCGGCGCCTTTCGGATCGAATTCGTTGACAATGGCGGCGGCGCGGGCGCGCAGCGCGGCGATCTCGGCGGTGCTCTTGAAATCCGGCAGGACGATGTAGCCATCGCGTTGATAGTGTTGTTTCTGCGCCTCTGTCAGCATGTCCGGCTCCGGGAAATAGTAGGGGATGGTTCATTGTACGGCCCGGGTTGGCCGGCAACAACGCTTAAAAGGTTGACACATTGTCGTCTAAATGGAGACAATCGCTCATGGATCAATTGCGCGCAATGGAGATATTCGTCGAGGTGGCCAGGCTGCGCAGCTTTAGCGAGGCCGGGCGCCGCCTGGGCTTGACGCGGGCCATGGTCAGTAAGCACATACTTCAGCTGGAAGAGCGGCTGGAGGCGCGCCTGCTGTACCGCTCGACCCGCGAAGTGAGCCTGACCGACGCCGGCCAGGCCTATCTGGCGCCGTGCGCGGCGGCGGTGGAGCAGGCGCGCGAGGCGGCGCGGGTGGTGGCCCAGGCCGGCGCCGAGCTGGCCGGGCCGCTGCGCATCCAGGCGCCGTCGAGCTTTGGCGGCGAGTGGCTGGCCGGCGCGGTGGCGCGCTTCAACCTGCTCCATCCCAGGCTGTCGCCGACGCTGCACGTGGACGACGCCCTGCTCGATCCGATCGAGCATGGCTTCGACCTGACGATCCGGGTGGGCGGGATTCCGGACGTGCACGCGTTGGCGATGCGGCCGCTGGCGCCGTGCCGCGGGCTGTTGTGCGCCTCGCCCGAGTATCTGGCGCGGCATGGCGCGCCGCAGGCGCCGCAGGATTTGCACGACCACCGCTGTTTGCACTTCAGCCACCTGACCGATGGCACGGCGTGGCACTTCGCCAGGGGCGAGGAGCGGCGCACGGTGCGCGTGCGGGCCGCCTTCGCGTCCAACAACGGCATGGTGCTGCAGCAGGCGGCGCGCCAGGGGCTGGGGATCGTTTACAACACCACGTTCCTGGCCTGGCGCGCGCTGCTCGACGGCGCGCTGGTGCCGGTGCTGGGCGATTGGGAGCTGCCGCTCAACTATCTGAGCGCGCTGTATCCGGCCGGCCGCCAGCCCTCGCCCAAGGTGCGGGCGTTGATCGATTTCCTGGTGGCGGAGTACCAGCCCGATGGCCAGGGCGTGCCGCCCTGGGACCGGGATTTGCGGGCGGCCGGCTTGCTCGCCTGATCAGCCTTGCACCAGCCACGCGCCGTCGCGGTAGACCTGCTCGTCGTCGAGGTACACGGCCTCGGTCACGGCGAACACGTCGACATGGTAGCGCGCCTCCTTGCGCTTGAACTGCGGCTTGGCGTACACGCCGTGCTTGGCGCCGAGCGAGAGGTGGATGCCGCACATGCGCTCGAAGGTGCCGATGTCGTCGACCATGCATTCGCGCGAGAACGCGCGGTTCATGCCGAAGCCCAGCTCGCGCAGCCACACCTCGCCCTCGTGCGCGCGGATGATGGCGAGCATGTTGTCGAATGCCGGCGTGGCGTCCTCGGCGCCGACCACGCGGCCTTTCTCGACGATCAGCGTCACCGGCTTGGGCGGCTTGTTGACCAGGAAGGCGGTGTCGCCGAAGACGAAGATGCGCACCCGGCCGTTGACGGCTTCGAGGTCGCGCGCCTCGGTAAACACCTCGCCGAGCGGGAACTGGCCGCCGATGTTGTTCATGCCGCTGTAGTCGCCGATGTTGAGCTTGGCCGCTTCGAACGGCGAGCCGAACACCAGCCGCGCGCCGTCGCCGCTGTCGACCACGCCGCCGCCGGCGGCGTCGATGCGGGCCTTGAGCGCGTGGCCGACGCCCCGGTAGTAGGCCGGGTCGTAGGCCAGCGCGTCGATGTAGTGCAGGCCCTGTTGGCCCGGCATGCGCGACAGGTGGACGTGCTCGATCACCTTCAGGCCGCGCTTGAACAGTTCGATGCGGATGCGGAACGCCTCGAGCCGGAAGCTGGTCGACTGCACCAGCACCACCAGGTCGCCCGCGACCATGCCGGCGAAGGCGGCCAGCACGTCGTCGGGCTTGACGGCGTCGAAGTCGATGAAGCGCGCCGCCGGCACCACGCGCCGGTAGGCCTCGGTGAGCGCGCGGTTGAGGTCGGTGCGGCCGTCGTGCACGATCAGCGCGGCGTGCGGGGCGGCGTGGCCGATGGCCGTCGCCAGCGTGTCGCGCAGGTTGCGCTCGGCCGTGTCGACCGCGTGTTCGGGAATGGCGCCGAAGCGGGATGTCATCATGTTGGAGGCAGGGTCGGCCATGGGAAATGCCGCATTATACGGATATTTATATAGTGGCCCCGGCCCGAATTCGCGTCGCCGCCACGCCGGCGCGCATTCTTCTTGTCATGCACGGGACAGCGCTATAGAATCAAGAATATAGCCTAGCAGCAACTCCTTGGCATAACAACAGGACGCATGATGACGGTATTAATGGGACAGGATTTGCCGCTGGAGCGCCCCGACGCGAACGGCCGCGCGGCGTTGTTCGTGCCGACGGCCAGCATCAAGGACGACGTGCTCGAGACGGTGCGCAAGGGCTCGGCCATTGTCGGTTTCGGCAACCATGACAGGACGCTCACCATTTATTACGAGAGCAACCGCTTCAACGAACCGAACCTGCTCAAGTGGGAGCAAAAGGCGCGCAAGGCCTTCGAGCGCCTGGCCGACAACCTGCCCACGGTGTCGAAGATGATCAGCAAGCCGGAGAACTTCGAGCAGGTCGGCTACATCAGCAACAAAGGCATCCTGATCCGCCGCATGGCCAAACTGATCAATTGGCTCGAGACGTCGGAGGCGATCGACAGCGCGCCGACGTCGGAAAACATCGTCTTCACCCCGCCGCCGCCGCCCAAGAAAATCGACTGACGGCGCCGCCTCCCCGGCCGCCGTGCCGTGCGCTGTCCCGGCGGGGAATGTTGTATGTTCATTGCAATAATTAATTCTTGAGGGAGACCATGATGGCGATTCAAATAAGTCAGCCCGCCGGCATGACCGCCGGCCGGGCCGCGCGCGGCGCCGGCGCCTTGCTGGTGGCGATGGCGGCGCTGCTGGGCGGCTGCCAGAAGAGCGATCCAAGCCAGGCCGGCCCCGCCGAGCGCGCCGGCCGCAAGGTCGACGAGGCGGCCACCAAGGCCGGCAGCGAGTTGAACCAGGCCAGGGAGACGGCCGGCCAGCAAATGAGCGAGGCCGCCAGGGACACCGGCGCCAAGATCGACCGAGCGGCCGACACGGCCGGGCAAAAAATGAGCGACGCGGCCAGGGACACGAGCCAGAAGATCGACCGCGCGGCCGACACCGCCGGTCAAAAGCTCAACGAGGCGACCGAGGCGGCCGGCAGGAAGCTCGAGCAGGCCGGCGAGAAGATGCAGGAAAAGGCGCGCGAGCGCGAGGCCGCCGGCACGCCGGCCAAGTAATCGCCAGCGCCGGCTCCGGCGCCGGGCGCCGTCACGCGGCCGCCTGCGCCGGCGCCTCGCCCGGCACCACGCTCAACTCCACATAGCCGTCGCGCCACGCGGTCTCGAGGTCCTGCTCGATCGCCTCGAGCGAGGTGTGCTCGAGGCGCGAGAAGCCGCGCACCCCGTAGGCGCGGTTGCGGCCGTGCGACTTGGCCATGTACAGCGCCATGTCGATCAGGTTGACGGCGCGCTCCCACGCCATCGGCACGCCGTCCGGCGCCAGCGGGAACGGCGAGAAGCCGATCGACACATACACTGAAATGTCGTGCTCCTGGTAGCGTATCGTCTGCGACGAGATGCCCGTCAGGACGCGCCGGGCGATGTCCTCGAGGCCGGCGCGCGGCGTGGCCGGCAGGAAGGCGAGGAATTCCTCGCCGCCCCAGCGCACGATCATGTCGGTATCGCGCAGCGCCACGCGCAAACTGTCGGCGATCATCTTGAGCACGGCGTCGCCGGCGGCGTGGCCGTAGGTGTCGTTGATGTGCTTGAAGTGGTCGACGTCGAGCAGGAACAGCGCGCCGACGAGGTCGTCGCCGTGCGCGACGCGCTGGTCGAGATCGGCGCGGACGGCCTGGCCGCGCATGTGGTCCTGGAAGTGGCGGCGGTTGTAGAGCGAGGTCAAGGGGTCGAGCGTCGACTGCGCCTTGAGCTCGAGGTTTTTCACCTCCAGCTGGGCGTTGGCGTTGCGCACCCGGCGGTACAGCAGGCCGATGACGATGGCGGCGAGCCCGAACACCAGCGCCAGCAGCCACCAGACGCGCTGCTGCAGGCGGCGGTTGTCGATCTCCGCGCCCTTGAGCTGGTTTTCGCGGCTGAGCAGTTCGATCTGGCGCTGCTTTTTCTCGGCCTCGTATTTCTCCTGCAGTTCCAGCACGGCCTGGCGGCGCTGTTTTTCGAACAGCTCGTTCGACAGCGCCCGCTCGCGGTGGTAGGCCGACAGCGCGCCGGCCAGGTCGCCGGCCCGTTCGAGCACCTCGCCGTATTCGCGCAGCACCGCTTGGGTGTAGGGCTTGTTGTTTTCCTTTTCGTAGCGCGCCATGCCCGCTTCGTATTGCGCCTTGCCCTCGGCGATGCGCCCCATCGCCAGGTAGGCCTGGCCGAGGTTGACGCGGGCGACGGCGGTGTTGGTGTCGTCGTTGGTGCGCTCGGTGACGCGCAGCGCCTCGAGCGCGTACTGCGCCGCGTGCGGATAGTCGCGCTGCTGCAGGTAGCTGTCGGACAGGTTCACCAGCGTGATGCCGACCATGCGCTCGGCGCCCAGCTTGCGCGCCAGCTCCAGGCTCTGGAGCAGCGCCCCCAGCGCGCGCCGCGGCTGGCCCGAGTCCATCGCCAGGCCGTATTCGGTGGTCTTGGCCATCGCCATGCGGCCCGGCGAGTGCAGTTTTTCCGTCTCGACCAGCAGCTCGGCCAGGCTGGCGGCGGCCTTGTCGAATTCCTTCATCTGCGTGTAGAGCGTGGTCAGGGCGTTGAGCGCGGCGGCCGGCATGGCTGGATCGTCCTGGACGGTGCGCGACAGGTCGAGCGCCTGCTGCAGCTTGAGCAGCGCCTGCGGAAAATTGCCCTGCTCGGCGTAGGTCTGGCCGGCCGTGATGGTCGCCTGGGTGCGCAGCGCGGCGTCGTCGGTGCTCATGGCCAGCGTTTCGGCGGCGAAGGCGAGGCGGTGGGCGGCGTCGATGTCGGCCAGCGAGGACAGCACATAGACTTTGTTGAGCATGCCCTTGGCGATGATGACGTCGTCCTTCAAGCGCTGGCCGTAGGCGATGACTTGCTCGGCGCCGGCCAGCGCGGCCGCGTTCTGGCCCATGCGCATGCGCGAGGCGCTGACCTGGACCAGCAGCTCGGCGCGCGTGCGCGGCTTGCTGTCGCCGGCGCGCGCCTCGAGGCGCAGCAGTTCGGCCAGCGCCTTGTCCGGCACGAAGCGGCTTTGTTCGCGGATGTCGAGCAGGCGCCGGTTGACGGCGGCGTCGTCCAGTTGCGCCGGCGCCGGCGCCGCCGGCGCGTGGGGGGGCGCGAAGGCGAGGGCGAAGCCCAGCGCCAGGGCGCCACGGCGCGCGCCGCTCGACCACCAGCCGTTTCTGTTACCTGCCAACGCCACGCCCCCGGAATGCGCTCCGCCGGTGCGGAGCCTGCCGGTAATTATATTCGTGTTGCAAGTTAGAAAACCTGTGGTGCGCGTATTTTTTCTTGAAAAACGCACAACGGCGGGGCGCCGCCGCGGCGGTTTTCAGGCCGCCAGCTGCTGCAGCAGGTACAGGCGCTGGTACAGGCCGCCGTCGATGCGCATCAATTGCTCGTGCGGGCCGGCCTCGGTGATGCGACCGTGGTTGAGCACGACGATGCGGTCGGCCTCGCGGATGGTCGAGAGCCGGTGGGCGATGGCGATCACCGTCACCTTGCCGCGCAATTCGTCGAGCGCGAGCTGTACGACCTGCTCGGTTTGCGAGTCGATGTGCGAGGTGGCCTCGTCGAGCAGCAGGATGCGCGGCTGTCCGGCCAGCGCGCGGGCGATGGCGATGAGCTGCTTCTGGCCGACCGACAGGCGCGAGCCGCCTTCGCCGAGCGGCGTGTCGTAGCCGCGCTCGAGCGCGGTGATGAACTCGTGCGCATGGGCCGCGCGCGCGGCCGCCTCGATCCGCTCCGGCGCCAGGCCGCGCCCCATGTCGATGTTTTCGCGCGCGGAGGCGGCCAGCAGGAACGGGTCCTGCGGCACCAGCCCGATCTCGGCGCGGAAGCGCTCGTTGTCGATCTCGTCGAGCGGCACGCCGTGGATGGCGATGCTGCCGTGGCGCGCCGGATAAAAGCGCAGCAGCAGCGACAGCAAGGTCGATTTGCCGCTGCCGGTGTGGCCGACGATGCCGAAGAACGATCCCTGCGGGATCTCCAGCGACAGGTCGTGCAGCACCGTCTGGCCGGGGTTGTAGGCGAAGCTCAGATGGCCGATGGCGACGGCCGGCACGGCGGCGCCGCCCTGGACGGCCTTGCCGGCGCCGACCCCGGTGCCATCGCCGGCGTCGGCGCCCAGGCCGTAGCCGTTGGCCGCGGCGGCGGCGCCGGCCGCGTGTTCGTCGGCCGCCGTCTCGTCAAGCAGCGTGGCCACGCGGGCGCTGGCCACCACCGCCTGCTGCAGCTGGCTGAACTGCATGGTGATCTGGATCAGCGGCTCGATCACGCGCGCCAGGTAGCTGATGAAGGCGTACAGCACGCCGACCTCGGTGGCCGTCATCTGGCGCTGGCCGAACACGAAGATCACCGCCGCCAGCAGGATGATGTTGAACAGGTCCAGCGCCGGGCGCAGCAGCCAGGCGTTGGCGCGCAGCTCGGCCAGGCGCGCCGTGTAGTGGTCCTCGTTGGTGGCGGCGAAGCGGGCGCCGAAGCGGGCCTCGGCGTTGTTCGCCTGCAGCACGCTCATGCCGCCGATCGATTCGGCCATCTGGCCGTTGATGTCGCTGCGCAGGGCGCGCGCGCGGGTGACGGCCGGCGCGCTCCAGCGCTGGTACAGCCAGACGATCACCAGCACCGCCGGCAGCAGCGCCAGCACCATCGACATCAGGCGCCAGTCGAGCCACGCCATGGCGGCGATGGTGCCGACCAGGACGATGGTGCTGTCGAGCATGACGAACAGTACCTGGATGTACAGGTTCTTGACGGCCTCGGTGTCGTTGGTCACGCGCGAGACCAGCTGGCCGGTGATGGCGCGGTCGAAGAACGACATCGGCAGCAGCAGCACGTGGCTATAGACCATCTGCCGCAGCCGCATGACCGAGCGCATCGCCAGCCCGGACAGGCGCACCAGCTGCAGGTAGCGCAGGCCGCTGGCGAGCCAGCCGGTCAGCAGCAGGCCGGCCAGCAGCGCGGCCATGCGCGGCCAGTCGAGGTGGCGCGGCAGCAGGTGCTCGTCGATGAGGGCCTTGCCCATGATCGGGCCGAGCACCTCGAGCAGGGCGGCGAGCATCAGCCACAGGACGGCCCAGCCCAGGTGGTGTTGGTCGGGGCGGGCGGCGCGGTGTAAGAGCGCGAACGCCTGGCGCATCTGGCCGCCGTTTTTTTGCGTGGGATCGGTCGATTGATCCTTGGTTGGGTCGGACTTAGAGGGCATCGAGGCTCGCTTCCAATTGTTGATAGCGCCACTGGCTGGCATACCAGCCGTCCCGCTCGAGCAGCTGTTCGTGGCTGCCGGTTTCGCTGATGCGCCCGTCGCGCAGCACGACGATGAAGTCGGCATTGACGACGGCGCTCAAGCGATGGCTGGCGATGACGGCGCTGCGGCCCTTGCGCGCCTGGCGCAGCTCCTCGAGGTGTTCGAGGATGCGCGTTTCGGTGCCGGTGTCGACCGCCGACAGGGCGTCGTCGAGCAGCAGCAGGTCGTTGTCGGCCAGCAGCGCGCGGGCGATGGCGACGCGCTGGCGCTGGCCGCCGGACAGGGTGATACCTTTTTCGCCGACCTCGGTCTCGTAGCCGTCCGGGAAATTGAGGATGTCGTCGTGGATGGCGGCCAGGTTGGCGGCGTGTTCGACCTGCGCGCGGGTGGCGTCCGGGCGCGCCAGGGCGATGTTGTCGGCGATCGACGACGAGAACAGGAACGATTCCTGCGGCACCCAGCTGATGGCCGCGCGCAGCGCCCGCAGCTGGTACTGGTCGAGCGCGTGGCCGCTCCAGCGCACGCTGCCGGCGCTCGGCGTGAGCTGGCGCATCAGCACCCGCAGCAGGGTCGACTTGCCGCTGCCGGTCGGCCCCACCAGGCCGAGCGTCTGGCCCGGTTTGAGTTCGAGCGTGATGCCGGCCAGCGCCGGCACCGATTGATCGGGGTAGGCGAAGCCGACGCCGGCCAGCGCCAGCGCGCCGGGCGCGACCCGCTCGAGCGTGCCGTGGTCGTCGATGGCCAGCGGCGCGTCGAGCATCGGCTGCAGGCGCTGCCAGGCGGCGCGTCCCCGTTCGATCAGCGAGAGCACCCAGCCGGCCGCGAACATCGGCCAGATCAACTGGCCGAGGTACATCGTGAAGGCGGTGAGCGAACCGATGGTCAGCTGGTTTTGCCACACCAGGTAGCCGCCCACGCCGATGGTCAGCGCGCTGGCGGCCGTCAAGGTCAGGCCGACGGCCGGCTCGTAGGCCGCCTCCCACACCTGCGCGCGCAGGCTGGCGTCGGAGGCATGGCGCGCCAGTTCGCCGAATTGCTGCGCGCTGCGCTGTTCGAGGCCGAGCGCGCGCAGGGTGCGCACGCCCGACAGCGTCTCCTGCACATGGTCGTTCAAGTCGCTGAAGCGCTTGAGCGAGTCGGTCGAGGCGGTGTGGATATGGCCGGAGATGTACCAGAAGGCCCAGCCCATCAACGGGAACGGCAGCAGCGCCACGCAGGCCAGGCGCCAGTCGACGCCGAGCAGCATCACGCCGAGCACCAGCACCAGCGTGAGGGCGCCGTCGAAGCCGGCCAGCATGGCCTCGCCGGCGGCCATCTCGATGGCGTCGATGTCGTTGGTGGCCAGCGCCATCAGGTCGCCGGTGCGCTGGCGCTGGTAGAAGCCGGCGCCCTGCAGCGACATGCGCGCGTACAGGCGGGTGCGCAGCGACACGCCCAGCTTGTAGGCGGCGCCGTAGAGGATCTGGCGCCACGCCACGCGCAGGAAGTAGATGGCCAGGCCGATCAGCAGCAGGGCGCCGATTTCCATCAGCAGGGCGTTGCCGGAGAGGGTGTGGGCGGCCAGGCCGTCGATCATCGAGCCGACCTTGCGCGGCACCCAGACGGTCAGGGTGGCCACGCCGGCCAGCATCAGGCCGGAGATGGCATAGGCGCGGCTGTGCTGGCGGACGAAACCGCCAATCAGCGCTGAGAGTGTAGACATGTAGCCTCGGAATAGCGTGGGGCCGGCGTAACGTTGCCGGCGCGTAGTCCGTTAGGATACAGCAAGGCAAACAAAAGCGGGCCGGAGCCCGCTGTTTCGGTGCGCGCGCGGGGCGCCGCGGCCGGCGTTACTTCTTGCCTTTGCCGCTGTTGCTGACGATGTCGAGCGGCTTGCCGGGGGCGGGTTTGGCCTTGGGCGCCACATCCTTCGGCTTGGCCGACTTGACGTCCGGAGCGACGGCGATCGGCTTGGCCGGCGGCACCGGGAACGACGATTTGACGTCGGCCGGCTTGACCGTGGCCTTGATCCCTGCCGGCGGCGTTGGCGCGATCGGGGCGGCGGCCGGCTTCGGCTTGGCCGGCGCCTTGGCGGTTTTCTGCGGCGGCGCGGCGAGCGGCTCGTTGGCCGAGACGCTGGCCGCCTGCGCGATCACGGGGGCGTTGTCGGGCGTGGCGACGGCGGCGGCCACGGCGGCGGCCAGCGCTGCGGGCGGCGCCGGTTCGCTGGCCGTGGCGGCGGGCGCCGGGGCGGGTGCAAGTTCAGCAGCGGCGGTGGCGGCCGAGGGCGCGGGCGCCGGCGCGGCAACCAGGGGCGCCGTGGCGGCGGGCTCGCTGGCGGCCACCGGCGCCGTCGGCTTGAAGGCGGCGAACGGTGACGCCGGCAGCGCGGCCAGCGACGACAGCGGCTGCGACTTGGCGAACTCCTGCGCCTGCTTGAAGCCGCTCTGCGCGCTGTGTAGCAGCTCGGTCTGCGCGGCGGTGGCGATGCCGACCAGCTGGCGGCCGTAGGCGAGCAGGTCGAAGGCGGGCGGCTGCCCCGCGTTCAGGCTGAAAAGCTCCTTCGGGTCCTTGGCGTCCAACAGCTTGCGGGCGGCGGCCGACGATTTTTCAACCGAGGCCTTGGTGGTGCTCAGATTGAGCGCGATGACTTTTTCGGCGCTGTCGACGGCGGTGCTGGCGAAGGTGTTGAAGAGCTTGAATTGCGCTTCCAATTGCGATTTCGTGGCGGCGGAAAACTGTTCGGTAAGCGAAGACATGGTTTCTCCTGGGACGACGGTGGAACGTCTGTTGCGATGCAATATGAGAACATTCTAGCGACGAACGTCTCCCTTGGAAAGTTATTTTTTGTGCCATTCAGGAAAGAGTGCGCCTAGGAAAAATGCGGATCGTGAACTGTTTCAAGGAAGTTTGATCGAGCGCAAAACGCCGACGGTTGAGGTCGTGTCCGAATGTCGGCACTGACCCCCGCCGTGGTTGTGCTTTGCCGTGGTGGGCGCGACGATTGGTGTATTGGCGCGAACTTGACTACAATCGGCTGATTGAAAATCAACGCCGGGAGCGTGCTCATGGATGTGGTCCTCCGCAATGCCAATCTGGCCGACGGCCGCCAGGGTGTCGACATCGCCATCGACGGCGGGCGCATCGCGGCCATCGGCGCGGCGCTGCCGCTGACGGCCGCGCGCGAGATCGACGCCGGCGGCGACCTGGTCAGCGCGCCTTTCGTCGATGCCCACTTCCACATGGACGCCACGCTCAGCTACGGCCTGCCGCGCGTGAACGCGTCCGGCACGCTGCTCGAAGGGATCGCGCTGTGGGGCGAGCTCAAGCCCGACCTGACGCAGCAGGCGCTGATCGAGCGCGCGTTGCAGTATTGCGACTGGGCCGTGGCGCGCGGCCTGCTGGCGATCCGCTCCCACGTCGACGTTTGCGACGACCGCCTGCTGGCGGTCGAGGCGCTGCTCGAGGTCAAGCGGCGGGTGGCGCCCTACCTCGATTTGCAACTGGTGGCCTTTCCGCAGGACGGCGTGCTGCGCAGCCCGACCGCGCTGGCCAACCTCAAGCGCGCCATCGCCATGGGCGTCGACGTGGTCGGCGGCATTCCCCATTTCGAGCGCACCATGGCCGACGGCGCCGAATCGGTGCGCATCCTGTGCGAGTTCGCCGCCGAGCAGGGCTTGCGGGTTGATATGCACTGCGACGAATCGGACGATCCCCATTCGCGCCACATCGAAACGCTGGCCCATGAAAGCCACCGGCTCGGCCTGCACGGGCGGGTGACGGGGTCGCACCTGACGTCGATGCATTCGATGGACAATTACTACGTCAGCAAGCTGCTGCCGCTGATCCGCGAGGCCGGCGTGGCGGCCATCGCCAACCCGCTGATCAACATCACGCTGCAGGGCCGGCACGACAGCTATCCGAAGCGGCGCGGCATGACGCGGGTGCCGGAGATGCTCGCCGCCGGCATCGACGTCGCCTTCGGCCACGATTGCGTGATGGACCCGTGGTACAGCCTCGGCTCGGGCGACATGCTGGAGGTGGCGCACATGGGCTTGCACGTGGCGCAGATGACGGGGCAGGACGCCATGCGCGCCTGCTTCGAGGCGGTGACGACGACGCCGGCCCGCATCCTCGGGCTGGAGGGCTATGGCATCGCGGTCGGCAACCACGCCGACCTGGTGCTGCTCGACGCGGCCGACCCGGTCGAGGCGATCCGGCTGCGCGCGGCGCGGCGCCTGGTGATGCGGCGCGGCGTGGTGGTGGCCGAGTCGCCGCGCGCGCGGGCGCGGCTCGATTTGCCGGGGCGGCCGGACGGCGTCGACTTCCGTTTGCAGCGCTAGCGCGGCTGGACTTGGGGCGCGAAATCCATGACAATTGACCAAGCATGTGACCGCGATCGAACCTAGCCATCCCTGGAGCCGACTTGAAAGAAATCACCATCCGCGCCGCCACCGAAGCCGACTTCGGCGCGATGTGGGATATTTTCCAGCAGCTCATCGCCAGCGGCGACACCTACTACTTCGCCGCCGACACCAGCCGCGACGACTGCCACGCCTACTGGTTCGGCCCCGGCGTGCAATCGTATGTCGCGCTGCTCAACGGCGAGCGCCTGGTCGGCATGTACCGCCTGATCGCCAACCAGCGCGACCGCGGCGCCCACGTGGCCAACGCCTCGTTCATGGTCAGCCCGGCGGCGCAGGGCGTCGGCGTGGGCCGGCTGCTCGGCGGCGATTGCCTCGACCGCGCCCGCGCCCAGGGCTACCTGGCCATGCAGTTCAACTACGTGGTCAGCTCCAACGTGGCCGCCGTGTTGCTGTGGAAAAAGCTCGGCTTTTCCATCGTCGGCACGCTGCCGCGCGCGTATTACCACCAGTATCTCGGCTACGTCGACGTCTACGTCATGTACCAGCTGCTCGACGACCCCTCACAATGGCCCGAGGCCTGACCACCATGCACATCCTGGACACCGAACGCCTGCGCCTGCGCACCATCGAAGAGGACGACGCCCCGTTCTACTATGAATTGGTCAACGATCCCACGTGGATCGAGTTCATCGGCGACAAGGGCATCCTGAGCGTCGAGGGCGCGCGCCGCGCCATCGTCGACGGCCCGCGCGCGATGCAGCAGCGCAGCGGCCATTCGCTGTACGTGATGGAGCGCAAGAGCGACGGCCGCGCGCTCGGCCTGTGCGGCCTGATCAAGCGCGAGGCGCTGCCCGAGGCCGACATCGGCTACGCCATCCGGCCCGAGTTCTTCGGCCAGGGCTACACCCACGAGGCGGCCGTGGCCGTGCTGGCCTTCGCGCGCGAACGGCTGGGCATGCAACGGGTGCTGGGCTTGACGGCGCCGGGCAACGCCAAGTCGATCGCGCTGCTCAACAAGCTGGGCCTGGGCTTTGTCGAAAACCGCCGCCTGCCACCCGATGATCGTCCTACCAATATTTACCTGATCGAGTTCGCGCCAGGCGCGCCCTGACTGTTGCAACGGCGGGAATCGGGCCCGGATGTGGCCGATTTGCGCGCGCGGTGGTTGGCATTTGTTTCCGGCGGGGGCATGATGAACGTCGATTCTTGCCAGGAGGAAGCCATGAAACTCGCCGATTTTAAAATAGGTGTGCGACTTGGAATGCTGGGGGCGTTTTTCTTTGTCGCGCTGGCGATTGTCGCCACCAGCGGCTGGCGCGCGCTCAATGACGGCAACGCGCGCAGCGCCGACGCGCTGCGGCGCGCGGTGGCGTTGAGCGGGGCGATCGACACGGCGCGCGGCGCCCAGGTCCAGTTCAAGATCCAGGTGCAGGAGTGGAAAAACATTCTGATCCGCGGCAACGATCCGGCGCTGCTCGAGCGCTACACGCAAGCGTTCATCCAGGCCGGCGAGGCGACCCGGGCCGACCTTGCCCGGCTCGGCGCCATGCTGGCGGCGCTCAAGCTCGACACGCCGCTGGTCGACGACGCCATCAAGACCCAGGGCGAGCTGGCGGCGCGCTATCTGGCGGCGCTCAAGCGCTACGATCCGGCCAACGCCGACAGCGCCAAGCTGGTCGACGGCCTGGTCAAGGGCATGGACCGCGAGCCGACCCGCAAGATCGACGACATCGTCGTCTGGATGGGCAAGGAGTCGACCCGGCTGATGGCGCAAATGGAGCAGGACAGCGCCGCCGCCCACGCCAGGGCCACGCTGGTGATGGGCGCGACCCTGGCGGTGACGCTGCTGGTCGGCTGCGTGACCGTGTTCTGGCTGATCAAGAGCATCACCGTGCCGCTGCACGCGGCCGTGGAGGTGGCGCAGACGGTCGCCGACGGCGATCTGCGCAGCGACGTGCCGGTCGACGGCAAGGACGAGATCGGCGAATTGATGGGCGCGCTCAAGACGATGCAGTCCAATCTGAGCGGCATCGTCGGCAAGGTGCGCGCGGGTACGGAGACCATCCACGGCGCGACGGTGGAGATCGCCGCCGGCAACCTGGACCTGTCCGGCCGCACCGAGCAGCAGGCCAGTTCGCTCGAGCAGACGGCGGCGGCCATGGTCGAACTGACCACCACCGTCCAGCAGAACAACGCCAACGCCAACGAGGCCAGCAAGCTGGCCGACGAAGCGTCGACCGTGGCCGCGCGCGGCGGCGACGCGGTCGAGCAGATGGTGCGCACGATGGGCTCGATCAACGAATCGTCGCGCAAGATCGTCGACATCATCGGCGTCATCGACGGCATCGCCTTCCAGACCAATATCCTGGCCTTGAACGCGGCGGTCGAGGCGGCCCGGGCCGGCGAGCAGGGGCGCGGCTTCGCGGTGGTCGCCTCCGAGGTGCGCAACCTGGCCCAGCGCAGTGCGGCGGCGGCCAAGGAAATCAAGGCGCTGATCGGCGACTCGGTCAGCCGGGTCGAGGCGGGCAGCCGGCTGGCCGGGCAGGCCGGCGCGACGATGGGCGAGGTGGTCAGCAGCGTGCGGCGGGTGACGGCCATCATCGGCGAGATCTCGGTGGCCAGCGGCGAGCAGCGCGACGGCATCGAACAGATCAGCACCGCCATCAGCCACATGGACAGCGTGACGCAACAGAACGCCGCGCTGGTGGAGGAGGCGGCGGCCGCCGCCGACGCGCTGACGCAACAGGCGGCCAGCCTGAGCGACGCGGTCAGTATCTTCAAGCTGGACGAGCACGGCCAGGGGGCGCGGCTGCCGGCGGCGCGGGCGCGCGCCCTGCTGCCGGCCTGACGGGTGATTGCGCGCCGATAGCGCGGGTCGACGCCCGGCGCGCACGCGCTCCTTGACGCTGATCAACCGCGCGGCTGAAGCGGCTTTGATGACTCACAGTATCTATTATGATTCCCTCTCCACCGCAGCACCGGACGAAGAGGGATGGCATGGAGTTCCTGTTACCCGCCTTGATAGGCATCACACCTTGTCTGTTGGCGTTGTGGCACGGCGAGACGCGCGCGCGCGGGCTGCGCCGGCGCTGCGCCCATCTGCAAAGCACGCTCGAGACGCAGCGCGACACCGAGATGCGGCTCGATTTCATCGCCCACCACGACTGCCTGACGGGCTTGCCCAACCGCCTGCAGTTCCAGCTGCGGCTCGA
Source organism: uncultured Duganella sp. (assembly GCA_963513825.1). Lineage (GTDB taxonomy): Bacteria > Pseudomonadota > Gammaproteobacteria > Burkholderiales > Burkholderiaceae_D > Rugamonas. The sequence continues at coordinate 117,118 of CAUPRW010000009.1, read as the reverse complement.
ACACGGCATCGCCTATGCGCGGCGCCACGGTACCTCGCTGGCGGTGCTGTTCGTCGACATCGACCATTTCAAGACCATCAACGACACGCTCGGCCACGACGCCGGCGACCAGGTGCTGGCGCAGTTCGCGCAGCGGTTGCGCCAGTGCGTGCGCGAGGTCGACACCGTCGCGCGCCAGGGCGGCGATGAATTCATCGTGCTGCTGACGGAGCTGCGCGGCGGCGCCGACGCCCAGCAGGTGGCCGACAAGATCATCGCCGCCATCGCCGCGCCGTTCACCCTCGACGGCGAACCGCTGCGGGTCGGCGCCAGCGTCGGCGTGGCGGTCTATCCGGACGACGACCAAAACATCGAGGAGCTGGTCGAGAAGGCCGACCTGGCGATGTACGCGGCCAAACAGCGCGGCAAGGGCGCGGCCGTGCGCTTCGTGCCGAGCATGCAGGTCAAGGCCTATTCGCGCCTGGTCCTGGAGACGGCGCTGCGGCACGCGCTCGACCACAAGGAGTTCATCCTGGCCTACCAGCCCACGCTCGATCTGGCCCGGCAGCGCGTCACCGGCGTCAAGGCGCTGCTGCGCTGGAACCATCCGGAGCTCGGGCAGGTGATGCCGCTCGACTTCCTGCCGGTGCTCGAGGAGAGCGCGTTGATCCTGCCGGTCGGCGCCTGGGTGCTGGCGACGGCGGCGGCGCAGGCGCGCCTGTGGATGGAGCGCGGCGAGCCGCTGACGGTATCGGTGCACCTGTCGCCGCGCCAGTTCTACCAGAGGGACATCGCCGAGACCTTCGCCGCGATCCTGGAGCAGGCCGGCGTGCCGGGGCGCCAGATCGAACTGGAAATCACCGAGGGCATGCTGATCGACCGCAACCAGAATTGCGAGGCCACGCTGCGGCAGTTGAAGCAACTCGGGGTGCGCATCTCGATCAGCGATTTCGGCACCGGTTACGCCTCGCTCAATTATCTGCGCCGCTTTCCGGTGGACGTGGTCAAGATCGACAAAAGCTTCATCGGCGAGCTGCGCGGGGAGGACCGTGGCGCGGCCGGCGGCGCGGCGGCGGGCGAGGGCGCCATGGTGCGCGCCATCATCGCGATGGCGCATACCCTCGACATGCGCGTGATCGCCGGCGGTGTCGAGACGGCCGACCAGCTGGCGCAGCTGATGGCGATGGGGTGCGACGAGGCGTTCGGTTTTTGCCTCAGTCCCGCCGTCCCGCCCGACGAGGTGCTGGCGCTGCTGGCGGCGCGCCAACGCGCCGCCGAGCTGATTGCCGGCTGATTGCCGGCTGATTGATTGCCGGCTGACTACCGCGCAGCTGCGGTTGCGGCTTCGGCGGCCGGCGCCACCGGCATCACGCGCACGCCGTGGATGTCGAAGCGGTTCGATGGTCCGGCCACGCCGCCGGCGTCGCTGTAGGTGGTGTTACTTTCCAGGTAGGTCATGTTGTAATGGTCCTCCAGCGCGAGCCGGTAGCGGCCGGCCTTGAGCGCGGCGCGGATCGGCGTCGAGTATGACGGGCCGGCCTGCTCCGGCGAGTGCGGCAGCCGCACCACGCCGGCGGCGGCGACCCGGCCGCCGGCGTCTATGAGCGAGAGCCATTTGACGCCGCCGCTGATGCCCAGGCCGACCTGGTGCGCGGTGTTGCGATACCGGATCTGCAGCGCGTAGTGGCCGTCGCGCGCGAGCGCGATGCCGGCCACCGCGAACGTGTCGCCGGGCGCGCCCCAGTTGACGATGCGTCCCGACGTCGCGGCGATGTTCGAGCGCACGCGGGCATCATCGGCGGCGATTTCGATGCCGGCGTCGAGGCACACTGGCGTGCTGTGGTGGCTGCGGTTGCCGGAGCCGGAGTACATCGCTTCCACCGCGTAGCACAGGTTGCCGGCCGCTTTCTTGTCCCTGCTTTTGCCCGTGCCTGGCGCCGGTGCCCGGCGGTCGGCCCAGGTGTTCGCCGTCACGCGCCGCGCCGCCAGCTCGCCGTTGCGGTAGATGTTGTAGACCACGCCCGCGGTGGCGCCGGGGTAGTCGATGTGCAGCGTCGGAAAGCCGTAGCTGCCGCGTTCCAGCTTGACGATGCGCGGCTCGGACGGGGCGTACAGCGCCGCCTCCTGCGCCCATGGCGTGGCGGCGGCCACGTCGCGCTTTTCCTGCCGGCCGGGCAGCAGTTCGCCCAGGCGGATTTCGATCACATTGTCGTCGGCCAGCGCGCTCCACGCCAACGTTTGCGCGGCCGGCCCGCCGTTCACGGTGACGCTGTCGATCGCGTAGTAGCCCTGCGCCGGCGCCGGCGCGACCGCCGGCAACAGCAGCCGCACTTGCAGGCGCTTGCCGCGCAAGGTCAGGTTGTTGAGTGTCGCCACGGTGGTGCCGGCGAAGGCCTCGCGGCGCAGCTTGGCCGTCACGAAAGGCTGGAGCGCGATGCCGTCGCCGGTGGTGCGCACGCCGAACACCTCGCCCACCACCATGCCCAGATAGGCGCCGACGGACCACAGCTGGCGGCGCGAGTTGACCACCGGTCCGCCCAGGTCGACCCGCTTGCCGTTGACATCGCGCTGGTCGTCGAGCCTCGGCTGGCCCGACACCCATTCCAGATTCTCCATGTTCGACAGGTTCAGCGCCGCGCCGCGCATCAGCGTGTCATAGGCCGCGTCGGCCACCGCCACGTTGCCGTTCATCGCCGCCGCCCGCAGCCCGTAGGCCGTCACGAAAGGCCAGATGGCACGGTTGTGGTACACCGCCACGCCGGGCTGCTGCGGATGGATCACCGGCGCGCCCAGCGGGCCGTGCGGATAGCGGGCCAGGATGCTGAGCGCCTGCCGCTCGTCGGCGATGCCGGTGACGATGGCCAGCGACTGCCCCAGCCAGTCGTACTTGTACAGCGGCGCGCCGTCGAAGTGGCCGGCGGTCAGGCTGCTGTACATGCCGGTGTCCGGCTGCCAGAAGCGCCGGTTGATGGCCTGTTTGAGGTCGGTCGCCCACCCCGCGTACTTGTCCGCCAGCGCCTTGTCGCCCTGTTCGGCCGCCAGTTGCGAGGCCAGCGACAGCGCCTTGTAATGGCCGGCGTTGGTCGACAGCGCCTTCGATGTCGCCATGCTGGCCAGGTCGCCCGGTATCCAGGCGGCGTAGCTTTGCTCGCGCCAGTCGAGGAACGATTGTTCGCCGCCGTACAGGCCATCGGCGCTGTCGTACACGGCGACGCGGTCGTTCTCCAGCGTGTTGGTCAGCGCCCGCAGCGCGGTGGCGGCAAAGGCGCGGCGCTGGTCGGGCGCGAGCGCCTTCAACGCCTCGTCGGCGCCGAAGGCCCAGCTGACGCGGTCCGTGCTGACCGGCCAGCTGCCGCCGCTGCCGGTGTCCTGGATGATTTGCAGACCGTCGGCGCCGCCGGCGACGTGCGCGCCTGGCGTGACGCCGTCGCGGTAGCCGGACAGCTTGAATGCGAGCGAGTTGCGCACCCGTAGCGGCTCAAGCATGCCGAGGCCCAGCGAGGCGGCGTAGGACAGGTCGCGGGTCCAGACGTAGTGCCACAACTCGCCGGTTTCGAAGCACTCGCAGGGAATCGGCGCGCCGCCGTTGTAGCTGTCGTCGCGGATCTGGTCGACGGCGTCGAGCGTCAGTTCCGCGCCGGCCAGCGCGAACAGCGCATCGAAGGCCAGGCTTGCGGTGCGGACGTTGGGCAGCTTGGCCGATTCCCGGTAGCCCACCTCGCGCGGGCCGTCCTCGCGCACCCGCGCGGTGGTGGACTGGCTGTAGCTGCGCAGCGCCGCCGCCGCGTCCGGCGTGGCGTAGCGGACCGTCTCGCGCTTGCCGTCCCAGGTGGGATAGCTGGCGGTGGCGGTGGTGGAGGCGATGGCGTTGGCGTTGGCGGCGGCCAGCGCCGTCGGCGCGTCCAGCGACAGGGCGGCGCACAGGGCCAGGGTTTTCTTCATGCGGTCTCCTGTTGGGCCGGTGGTCCGGCCCCTTGTTTAGCGGCTTTTCGGCGCTTTGCCAGCCCGATTGGTAGTCGTACTACAGTTCGGTATCAATGCTGGATCTCGGCCGATATCGGAATTTGGCCCAGAGCGTACACCTAAATGCGGTCCTCATCAAATCTGCCACGGGTAAGAATTTACTGGAAATACAGCCTGGCCTGTGTTTTTGATCGCATCGGCCGTTATCGCACCCAAAAACTGGCCGCGTTGGCCGCCGCGTGGCCTGAAACGAGCACGCCATGGCGCAAATTTGAGCTTTGCTTTCAAAAATACAGCTTTTCTTTGATAAAACTGTAGCTCTACTACATGTCAGGTGCCGTTCTTATGTAGTGGAAATACAACGAGCGGGCGCGCTCTCCTAGGGAGGTGAGCGCCCCGTAGGCGCTGAAAACGTAGCTGAACAGAAGTTCAATTGACATTGAATCTAGTTTTAGTACAAAATTCCTGCCGGAACGTCTTAAGAACGTCAGCTTTCCTTGGATCCCGTGTAGTTTGAGATGCCCCGATGCGGTGCGCTTGATGTTGCGGGAGATTAATTTATGCCGTGTTGAGGGGACATTGAATGAGTATTTTCGCAATTAAGCGCGGCGCCGCCGCCTTTCCACTAAAGCCGGTCGCGGCCGGCTGTGCCTTGTTTGTCGCGGCCGTCGCCGCCCCGGCCCACGCCCAGAACACCGGCACGCCGGAAGCGACCGAAGCGCCGATCGCTTCCGTGGTCGTGTCCGGCATCCGCCGCGGCATCGAGGGCGCCATCTCGGTCAAGAAGGATTCGAGCTCCATCGTCGAGGCCATCTCGGCCGAGGACATCGGCAAGCTGCCGGACGTCTCGATCGCCGAATCGATCTCGCGCCTGCCCGGCCTGGCCGCCCAGCGCGTGGCCGGCCGTGCCCAGGTCATCAGCGTGCGCGGCCTGTCGCCGGACTTCTCGACCACCTTGCTCAACGGCCGCGAGCAGGTCAGCACCGGCGACAACCGCAGCGTCGAGTTCGACCAGTACCCGTCCGAACTGATGAGCGGCGTGACCGTCTACAAAACCCCCGACGCCGGCCTGGTCGGCCAGGGCTTGTCGGGCACCATCGACATGCAGACCGTGCGTCCGCTCAATTTCTCGACCCGCACCGTGGCGCTGAACGCCCGCGGCGAGAAAAATTCGCTGGGCAAGATCGGCAACGCCAAGGACACCGGCAACCGCTTCAGCGCCAGCTACATCGACCAGTTCGCCAACCGCACGATCGGTATCGCGCTCGGCTACGCGCGCCTGGAAACGCCGATCCTGGCCAATGAAACCGGCCTCTACGAGCCATGGAAGCGCGACGCGCGCAACGGCCTGCCGGCCGGCACCTTCGCCACCAACGGCATCAAGGCCGTGGCCCGCAGCGGCGAGAACCAGCGCGACGGCGTGATGGGCGTGTTGCAGTACCGTCCGAACAAGCAATGGACCAGCATCGTCGACGTCTACGCGTCGCGCTTCAAGGCCGAGGAAACGGCCAACCAGCTGGAAATCTCGCTCGAGCAGGGCGAATCGAACTACAACCCGGTGCAGGTCAACAACGGCACCATCGCCGGCGGCACGCTCAACAACGTGCGCCCGCTGGTGCGCGGCATGTACAACAAGCGCAAGGACGACATCCGCGCCGTCGGCTGGAGCAATGAATTCCGCAACAGCGACTTCACCATCTTCGCCGACCTGAACTACTCGAAAGCCAAGCGTAACGAGCTGAGCCTGGAGAACAATCTGCAATACAGCAACGGCGGCGCCTCGGCGCTGCTCGACAAGGTCAACCTCGGCTACGGCAACGGCGGCTACTCGCGCTTTAGCACCGGCCTCGACTACAGCAACCCTGCCAACCTGTACGTCGGCAACACCATCTACGGCTCCGGCTACGGCAAGGTGCCGAGCGTCGAAGACGAACTCAAGGGCGCCAAGCTGACGGCCAACGTGCGTGCGGCCGGCGCGCTGGAAAAAGTGTTCTCCAGCTTCGACTTCGGCGTCAACTATGCCGACCGCAGCAAGAGCAAGCGCCAGCCGGAAGGCGGCATCAACTTGGTCGGCGCACCGGTGGCCGTGCCCGCCAGCCTGCAATATGGCAACGCCGACCTCGGCTTCGCCGGCGCCGGTTCGATTCCGACCTGGAACGTGCCGGGAATGGTCAGCCAGTTCATGTCGTTCCAGCCGACCGATGACCTGAACTACCTGATTCCAAAGGCGTGGACCGTCAACGAGAAAGTGACGACCACCTTCGCCAAGGCCAACATCGAAGCGGAGCTGAGCCCGGTGGTCAGCCTGCGCGGCAATATCGGCGTGCAGATGCAAAACACCAGCCAATCGTCCGACTCGCGCTACGTTGACAACACCGCGCCGGTCGGCAGCCAGATCAAGCCGGTCCACGACGGCAAGAGCTACACCGACTTCCTGCCGAGCATGAACCTGGCCTTCGGTTTCGAACACGACCAGACCGTGCGCCTGGCGCTGGCCAAGCAACTGGCGCGTCCGCGCGTGGACCAGATGCGTTCGGCGCTGGAAATCGACATCGATTCCACCAAGCGCGAGCCGAGCGCGAAAGGCGGCAACGCCCAGCTCGATCCATGGCGCGCCAAGGCGTTCGACATCTCGTACGAAAAGTACTTCGACAAGAGGGCCTATGTCGCCGCCGCCGCCTTCTTCAAGAAGCTCGACACCTACATCTTCACGCAGACCAAGGAATACGACTTCTCCAACTACTTCCCGGCCGGCTTCCTGCTGTCGGACGGTCGTCCGCTCAACCGGCGCACCGGCAACTACACCGCCGCCTACAACGGCAACGGCGGCATTTTGAAGGGTGTGGAGCTGTCCGGCTCCATGCCGCTGAGCATGTTGACGCCGGTGTTGGATGGTTTCGGTGTCAGCGCCAGCGCCACCTACACCGACAGCAAGATCAGCATCGAAGATCCTAGCGGCAGCATCGGCAACAACATCCCGCTGCCGGGCTTGTCGAAGCGCACCACCAACCTGACCGCCTACTATGAGAAGAATGGTTTCGAGACGCGCGTGAGCCAGCGTCGTCGTTCGGACTTCGTCGGCGAGATCGGCAACTTCTCGAACGACCGCGCGCTGCGTTACGTCGTCGGTGAAAACATCGTGGACTTCCAGGTTGGCTACACGTTCAACAGTGGCGCGATGAAGGGTGTCGGCCTGGTCCTGCAGATCAACAACCTGCGCAACGCCGCCTACGAGACCTACAACGGCGACCGTGCCCAGCAGCTCGAGTACGCCAAGTACGGCCGCACCGTCATCGCGGGCGTGAACTACAAGTTCTAAACCGGTAGCATCCATGCTCCCCAGCCCCGCCCGCGCAAGCCGGCGGGGTTTTTTTCGGGGTCAAGTCTGACATTTGGACACGCGCTCAACCGCATCACTGTTGACCTCGTGTCCAAATGTCAGACTTGACCCCGACGGCGCCGACGGCGCGCTCATCGGATGCCGGAGGCGAGCTTGGCACTCAGCGCGATTAGCGTGACGCCGGCAAGGCGGCAGGCGCCGAGCTTTGCCGACGCGATGTTTTTGAGCCGCGCCGCGACGACGTTGCCGATCAGGACCAGCGCGGTCTGGTACAGCAGGCTTAGTATCGTCACGTGCAGCATCATTACGGGCAAAGTCAGGGGTGACGGATTCGGCTTCAGGAACAGGGGGAAGAAGGCGATGAAGAACAGGATCACTTTGGGATTGGTGAGGCTGACGAGGAGGGCGCGCCGGAAATATCGGGTCAACGTCAAGGTGTCGCCGGACGCGGTGGCGTCGCCACCCGCCCTGGCCGACAGCAGCTTGCCGCCCATCCAAAACAAATAAGCCGCACCGAACCATTGCAGGGCTTGAAAGACCGCCGGGTTGGCTTGCAACAGCGCGGCCAATCCGGCGACGGCGGCGATCATCAAGGTGGCGTCGCCGACGATGGTGCCCGCCACCGCGGCCATGCCCGCCGCGCGGCCGTCGCGCGCGGTGGAATCGAGAATGGCGATGGTGCCCGCCCCGGGTATCGCCTGGAACACCAGGATGGCGGCCACGAAGCTGCCGTAGTGTTGTATGTCGAGCATCTTGCCAACTCCCGTCCGTTGATCATTGGAGAATTATCGAAGATGCACCGCGCGATTGGCAGTGATAATTTCCCGTCTATGCCATAATTTTCAACTACTTTTCTTGTGAAAGCGCGCTATGGGAAGAAATCAGAATGACGAGCTCGACGAAGCCGGCTGGCGCCTGCTCGACGCCCTGCGGATCGACGCACGGGCGCCGTTGAAGTCCCTCGCGGCGGCGGTCGGGCTGTCGGTGGCGGCGACCGCCGAACGCCTGAAGCGGCTGCAGGAGGCCGGCGTCGTGCGGCGTGTTTCGGTGGAGGTCGATGAAGCGGCGGCCGGCTATCCGGTCAAGGCCATCGTCGGCATCACGGCCGCGCAGCCGGGGAAGAAGAAGCTGTTGGAAAAGTTGGGCAAGTCGCCCGAGGTGCTCGAGTGCCACCACGTCGCCGGGGCGGACTCCTACCTGATGACGGTGGTGACGGCGAGCATGGCCGACCTCGAAAGCTTCATCGGCAGCATCAACAGCTACGGCGAAACGCGCACCTCGATCGTATTCTCGACGCCGATCGAACGGCGCGGCGTGATCAAGCCCGGCACCACGCGCCGCTAAACCCGTCGGGGTCAAGTCTGTCATTTGGACACGAGCTCAAGCACTTCAATGTTGAGCTCGTGTCCAATTGTCAGACTTGACCCCCATGGGGGTTATTTCTGGGTGGCGGCGAAGGCGGCGTTTTGCTGGTCGAGCCACGCTTTGAGCGGCGCGAAGTATTCGAGCAGCGCGCCACCGTCGATCTTGTCCTCGCCCGAGATGGCCTTGAGCGCTTCCGGCCACGGCTTGCTCGCGCCCATCGCCAGCATCTGCTGCAGCTTGGCGCCGGCCTTGGCGTTGTCGTACACCGAGCAGCGGTTCAGCGGACCCGTGTAACCAGCCTCGCGGCACAGCGCGCGGTGGAACTGGAACTGCAGCATGTCGGCCAGGAAGTAGCGCGCGTACGGCACGTCCGCCGCCACGTGGTACTTGGCGCCGGCGTCGAAGCCGCCGGCGGCCAGCGCTGCCGGACGCTTCATGCCCATGTACTGGTCGCGCAGCTGCCACCAGCTCTTGTCGTAGTCCTCCGGCTTGGTCTTGCCGGCGTAGACGTCCCAGCGCCATTTGTCCACCGAGTAGGCGAACGGCAGGATCGCGACCTTCGACAGCGCGCGCTTGAGCAGGTCGCCGATGTCGGCGTCGGCCTCCGGCACCTGCTCCATCAGGCCGACCTTCTTCAGGTAGTCCGGCGTGATCGACAGCGCGACCGTGTCGCCGATGGCTTCGTGGAAGCCGTCGTTGGCGCCGTTGCGGAACAGGAAGGGCTGCTTGTTATAGGCGAGGAAGTAGTAGACGTGTCCCAGCTCGTGGTGGATGACGGTGAAGTCCTCCGCCGTCGGCGTGATGCACATCTTGATGCGCACGTCGTCTTTTTCGTTCAGCGGCCAGGCCGACGCGTGGCACACCACATCGCGGTCGCGCGGCTTGGTGAGCAGTGAACGCTCCCAGAACGTCTCGGGCAGCTTCTGCATGCCCAGCGACGTGTAGAACCGTTCGGCGTACTGCGTCATCTGCTTGGCGTCGGTCTTGCGCGACTCGAGCACCTTGGTCAAATCGTAGCTGCTGGCGCCCTTGGCCGGCTTGAGGATGGGGTACAGGTTGTCCCAGGTCTGCGACCACATATTGCCGAACAGGTGTGACGGGATCGGGCCGGTCAGCGGCACCACGTCCGGGCCATAGGTTTCGCGCAGCTTGTAGCGCGTGTAGGTATGCAGCGATTCGTACAGCGGCTTGACCTGCTGCCACAGGCGCTCCATCTCGGCGGCGAAGGCCTCCGGCGGCATGTCGTACTGCGCGCGCCACATGGCGCCCGTGTCGGCAAAGCCCATCTGCTTGGCGCCCTTGTTCGACAGCTTGACGTATTCGGCGTACTTGTCCTTGTACGACGGCGATTGCGCGTGCCAGCCGAGCCACATCTCTTTAAGCTTAGGCTCGTCGTGGCTGTTGGCCAGCACCTTTTCCATTTCGCCCAGCGCCATGCAGGCGTCGCCGGTGCCGTCGTCCTTCTTGACGCAGTATTTGGCCTTGCCGTAGGCGCCGTTCATGGCCGCCTGCAGCTGGGCGTATTGTTCGCGCTCCTTCGCATCGGCGAAGACCAGCGTTTGCTGCAGCAGCATCATCTTGCGCGCCGCTTCGGCCGGCAGCTTGACGCCGTTGAAGCGCCGCGCGCCGATCGCCGCCTCGCCCGCCGCTGTCAGATAACGCTCGGCGAAGAAGGAGGTGATGGCCTCGGTGTCGTCGGTGATGAAGTTGGAACCGACCCAGGCGCCGCGCGCCTGGTCGTTGTTCAGTTTATTGAGGCGTTCTTCCGTGTCGGCCAAAAAGCGTTCGGCTTCGGCGGCGGTTGGTTTTTTGGCGGGGGCGGCCAGCGCGGTAACGCTGACGGCTGTCATGGCGGTGGCCGCGAGCAGCGTGCTGATAATTTTTGGTGTCAAGTGCATCTCCCTGGGGTGGTCGTCTATGGCGATCGAACCGGCCGGCCGGGTGGCCGCCGGTTCGATGGCTGACAATCATACACGCTTACAGGGCGATCAAGACCGTCCGGCCGGGCATGGCGCTGGCGGGCATGACGAACGAGAGTAGCTTGCCGTCCGGGTCCCAGGCGAAGTTGACCACCGCGCCGTCGACGCGCACCGATTCCGGTTTCGAGGTGACGTTGTGCACCGTCAGGTCGAAGCTGCGCTCGGGACGGCGGTAGGCGTCGCCGATGGCCGAGTCGATGCTCAGCGACAGGCCGCGCCGCGCCAGCTTGCTGGTGAACGTCACCAGTTCGTACTTGCCCTTTTCGAACGCGCCGGCCGTCAGGCCGTCGTCGTCATACAGCTTGCCGGTGGAGGTCTTGACCGAGGCGTCGTGGTAGTAGTGCAGCTCGACGTTTTTGGTGTTGTAGTCGCGCGTGCTTTGCACCACGCGCGTTAGCGGAATGAAGGCGCCGGCGCGCACGTACACCGGCACGTGGTCGGCCGTCAGCGCGATCGAACGGGTGGCGCCGCCGGCTTGCCGCTCGCCGGTGTAGAAGTCGAACCAGGCGGCGGTGGCGGGGAAGTAGACATCGGCCTTGGTGGCGCCGGGCGCCATCACCGGCGTGACCAGGAAGTCCTTGCCCCACAGGTAGGTCGACGACATGCCGCGCACCTTGGCGTTGGCCGGCTCCTCGTACAACATGGGGCGCATCAGCGGCAACCCTTTCTGGTTGTTGTCGAAGGCGAGCGTGTAGTTATATGGCAGCATGCGGTAGCGCAGGCGGATCGCCTCGCGCGCCAGCGCCTTGGTCTTCGGCTCGCGGAAAATCGGCTCGGACGGCACTTCCTCCTGCGCGTGCGGCCGGAACACCGGCTGGAACACGCCGTACTGCAGCCAGCGCGCATAGAGTTCGTTGTCGAGCACCGGGTTGGCGAAGCCGCCCAGGTCCGAATGCATGTAGCCGGCGCCCTGCATCCCCATCTGCAGCGCGATCTCCGGCTGCGATTGCAGTCCGCCCCAGCTGCGGTCGACGTCGCCCGACCACGGGATGATGCCGAAGCGCTGCGTGCCCGAGTACCCGGCGCGCATCAGGATGAAGGGGCGCTCGTTGGGGAAGTCCTTTTGATAGCCCTCGGCCACCAGCCTGGCCCATTGGTGGCCGTAGATGTTGTGGACGTCGTCGGCGCCGCCGGTGGCGTGGCGCATTTCGGTCGGGTGCAGTTCCGGTTCGCCCAGGTCGCCCCAGACGCCGGCCACGCCCTGCTGGCGCAGGCCTTTGTAGATGTTCCACAGCCAGTCCTTGCCCGGCTGGCCGAAAATGTCGATCAATCCCGTGTGGCCGAAGAAGAAGTCATAGGCCAGCGGCTTGCCGTTGGCGTCCGTGCCGAGGATCTTGTTGTCGACCGCCTCCTTCCAGCGCTTGGAGGTGTCGACGATGAACGGCTCGCTGATGACCACCGTCTGCACGCCCTTTTGCTTGAACTCGGAGATCATGCCGATCGGGTTGGGGAAGGTGTCGGCGTCCCAGGCCAGGTTGCCCATCGTGCCCTTGACGTCCTTGCCGAACCAGTACAGGTCGAAGACGATGGCGTCGAGCGGAATGTCGTCGGCGATGAACTGGTCGACCACCGCGCGCGCCTCGGTCTCGCTGTGGTAGCCGAAGCGCATGGCGAAGTTGCCGAAGGCCCAGCGCGGCGGCATCGGTTGCCGGCCGGTCAGGTAGGTGTAGTTGTCCACCACGTCGGCCCAGGTGTCGCCGCCGATGACCTGGTAGGTCTTGCGCCCGCCGATGGTTTCCCAGCGCAGGCTGTTGTCCTTCCTGCTGTCGAAATCGAGGTAGCCGGTGCGGGCGTTGTCGAAGTGGAGCGCGTACAGCTTCGACGACAGCGCGATCGGCATGCCGTAGTTGAGCTGCTTCGAGGTCGCGCCGTAGCCGTAGTCCGCCTTGTTATACAGCGTGAAGCGGTTGCCGCGCCGGTTCATGCCGACCGCGCGCGCGCCGGCGCCGTACAGCGCCTCGTCCTTGTCGAGCGCGAACTCGATCGCTTCGAGCACGCGCGGCCGGCCCTTGTTGATATCCTTGCTGCCGCTCGCCACGTCGTCGGTGACTTTGGTGTAGCCGCGCTTTTCCGCCACCAGCGGCTTGCCCTTGTAGCTGTAGGCGATCTGGAATGGCGACTTGGTGATGGTGACGACCATGGCCGGCGTGGCGTATTCGATCTTCCTGGCTTTGTCGGAATAGGTCGTGCTCACGGCGGCCGGCGCCAGCACCACCGCGTGCGAGGCTGGATCGGCCTTTTCGCCATCGGGCACGAAGGTCGTTTCGATGATGCTGCGCGTGTAGGGCTTGATGAAATAGACGCCGTCGCTGGTGCGCACTTCCACATAACCGCCATGCAGCTTGGCGCTGGCGAAGATGCGGCCGGCGTTTTGCGCCAGCGCCGGCGACGCCGCCAGCACGCCCGCCAGGGCCAGCGGCAGGGCGACGAAGGTAGTCAAGAGGTTGCTTCTCATTAATTGTTGTCTCGTGTCTGTGGTCTATTCTGTTGTTTGGCTACATTTGGCTATGAAATTTGGTCCAAGGCGCGCCGTTTGGCGGTATTTTACCTTGGTATCCTTTCAATTGACACCCATGGGGTGCCGTGTTATTTTGCTACAAATTATATCGGGACGCGTCGCATGAAATCTTCCAGCAGCAAGCCCATACTGTCGTTCTGGCAGCTATGGAACATGAGCTTTGGCTTTTTCGGTATCCAGTTCGGCTTCGCGCTGCAGAATGCTAACACCAGCCGGATTTTCTCCACGCTCGGCGCCAATCCCGACGACCTGTCCCTGTATTGGCTCGCCGCGCCGGTCACCGGCCTGCTGGTGCAGCCGATCATCGGCTACCTGAGCGACAACACCTGGCACCCGCGATGGGGGCGCCGCCGGCCGTTCTTCTTCATCGGCGCGCTGCTGGCGTCACTGGCGCTGTTCCTGATGCCCAATTCAACGGCGCTGTGGATGGCGGTGGTCGTGCTGTGGATGCTCGACGCGGCCATCAACGTGTCGATGGAGCCGTTCCGCGCCTTTGTCGGCGACAAGCTCGGAGCGTCCCAGCAGACCGCCGGCTTCGCGATGCAAACCTTCTTCATCGGCTGGGGCGCGGTGATCGCCTCGCTGCTGCCGACCATCTTCGCCGACTATCTGGGCGTGAGCAATGTGCCGGTCGGCGGCGCCATTCCCGACACCGTGCGCTATTCGTTCTACGCCGGCGGCGCCATCTACATGAGCGCCGTGATGTGGACCGTCTTGAGCGCCAAGGAGCTGCCGCCGGACGACCTGGATGCGTTCCGCGCCGAGCAGCAACGCAACGCGGGCCTGGGCACGGCGCTGGTCGAGATCTTCAGCGGCTTTGGCAAAATGCCCAAGACCATGGTGCAGCTGGCGGCGGTGCAGTTCTTCACCTGGATCGGTTTGTTCGCCATGTGGATCTACACCACCAACGCCATCGGCGAGAGCGTCTACGGCACCACCGACGCCCAGTCGGCCGCCTTCCAGCAGGCCGGCAACCACGTCGGCGTGATGTTCGCGGTCTACAGCGGCGTGTCGGCGCTGGCCGCCTTCATCCTGCCGGTGTTCGCGCGCCGCACCAGCCGCAAGTTCGTGCACATGACCTGCCTGGCCATCGGCGGCGTGAGCCTGATCAGCCTTTTCGGCGTCCAGGACCCCGACATGGCCTTCGTGCCGATGGTCGGCGTGGGCATCGCGTGGGCCAGCATCCTGACCATGCCGTACGCGATCCTGGCCGGCGCGCTGCCCGCCAACCGCATGGGTTACTACATGGGCGTGTTCAACTTCTTCATCGTCATTCCGCAGATCGTCAGCGGCCTGCTGCTCGGCTTCATGACCAAGCACGTGTTCGCGGGCCACGCCGTCAAGACGCTCATGCTCGGCGGCGTGTGCATGCTGATGGCCGCCGTTTTGACCATGGCCGTCCAGGATAACGCGGACTCCGGGGCCTGATGCTGTAATATTGTTCGTGAGACAAGTAAGTTGTGCGACGCGATTTGGCCGGAACAGGTACAACCGTCGCAGCGTGGTGGCAGGCCGCCTTTAGCATGCAGCTGTCATCCATTTGTCATTCTTATCCAACGCGGAGCGAACATGAGTATTCAGACGGTCACCACCACCCCTTTCACCGGCCAGCGGCCGGGCACTTCCGGCCTGCGGAAAAAAGTCACGGTCTTCCAGCAGCCGCGCTATCTCGAGAACTTCGTCCAGAGCGTGTTCGATACGCTCGGCGACGTCGCCGGTAAAACCCTGGTGGTCGGCGGCGACGGCCGCTTCCACAACCGCGAGGCGGTGCAGGTCATCCTGCGCATGGCGGCGGCGCACGGCTTTGCCAAGGTGCTGGTCGGCCAGGGCGGCATCCTGTCGACGCCGGCCGTCAGCTGCGTGATCCGCAAGCACGCGGCGCTCGGTGGCATCGTGCTGTCGGCCAGCCACAACCCGGGCGGTCCGGACGGCGACTTCGGCATCAAGTACAACATCGCCAACGGCGGTCCGGCGCCGGAGGGCGTGACCGAGGCGATCTTCCAGCGCACCGAGTCGATCGCCGCCTACCGCATCAGCGACGCCGCCGCCATCGACTTGAATACGATCGGCGCCTACCGCATCGAGCAGATGGACGTCGAAGTGATCGATTCGGTGGCCGATTACGCGCAGCTGATGCAGGAGCTGTTCGATTTCGACGCCATCAAAAAACTGTTCGGCGGGGGCTTCCGCATGTGCTTTGACGGCATGTCGGCCGTCTCCGGCCCGTACGCCAAGGCCATCCTCGAAGGCATGCTGGGCGCGCCGGCCGGCACCGTCATCAACGGCGAGCCGCTGGAGGACTTCGGCGGCCACCATCCGGACCCGAACCCCGTCAACGCCGCCCAGCTGATCGAGCTGATGGCCGCCGACGACGCGCCCGACTTCGGCGCCGCGTCCGACGGCGACGGCGACCGCAACATGATCGTTGGCCGCAAGTTCGACGTCACGCCGTCCGACAGCCTGGCCGTGCTGGCCGCCAACGCGACCCTGGCGCCGGGCTACAAGGCCGGCCTGAAAGGCATCGCCCGTTCGATGCCGACGTCGCAGGCGTCCGACCGCGTGGCCAAGGCGCTGGGCATCCCGAGCTTCGAGACGCCGACCGGCTGGAAGTTCTTCGGCAACCTGCTCGACGCCGGCCAGGCCACGCTGTGCGGCGAGGAGAGCTACGGCACCGGCTCGGACCACATCCGCGAAAAGGACGGCCTGTGGGCCGTGCTGTTCTGGCTTAACCTGCTGGCCGTCACCGGCAAGTCGGTCGAGCAGCTGGTCGGCGAGCACTGGGCGCGCTTCGGCCGCAACTACTACTCGCGCCACGACTACGAGGGCGTGCCGGTCGAAGGCGCCAACGAGTTGATGGATTCGCTGCGCATCAAGCTGGCCACCTTGAAGGGCCAGGACCTGGGCCACTACGTGGTCGATTTCGCCGACGATTTCGAATACACCGATCCGATCGACGGTTCGGTGTCGAAGAAGCAGGGCATCCGCATCGTCATGACCAACGGTTCGCGCATTGTGTTCCGTTTGTCCGGCACCGGCACCGAAGGGGCGACCCTGCGCGTGTACCTGGAGCGCTACGAGGACGATCCGGCCATGCACCATTTGCCGACGCAGCAAGCGCTGTCGGCGTTGATATTGATCGCCGAGCAGGTGGGCGGCATCGAGGGATGGACCGGGCGTGCGCGCCCGACCGTCACAACATAACTAGATAGGGACGACAGCATGGAGTGGACCAAGTGGAGCAAACGTACTACCCCAACAATGGCAATGGCAGTGGCGCTGGCCTTCGGCGCCCCGGTGCTGGCGGCGGAACCGGCCGCCAAGCCGGCCGCCAAATCAACGGCGACGCTGAAGGCCGCGAACAAGCCATTTTTGTGGGGGAACGCCACGGTCTACTTCCTGCTGACGGACCGCTTCAACAACGCTTTCACCGGCAATGACCTGGCCTACGGCCGCAACGCGGACGCGGCGCCGCTGCGCGGCTTCATGGGCGGCGACCTGGCCGGCATCACCAACAAAATCAACGACGGCTACTTCGACAGCCTAGGCGTGAACGCCATCTGGCTCACGCCGCCGGTGGAGCAAATCCACGAAGGCACGGACGAGGGCACCGGCAAGTCCTACGGCTTCCACGGCTACTGGGCGCTGGACTTCACCGCCGTCGATGCCAACCTCGGCACGGAGACCGACTTCCGCAATTTCGTCGAGGCGGCGCACGCGCGCGGCATCCGCGTCATTCTCGATGTGGTGATGAACCATATCGGCCCGGAGACGACGATCGACAAGGCGTGGCCGCAGCAATGGGTGCGCACCGAGCCGACCTGCACGCACAAGGACGCGCGCACCACCATCGAATGCACGCTGGTGAAAAACCTGCCGGACCTGCGCACCGAGAGCGACGAGGAGGTCGAGTTGCCGCCGCAACTGGTGGCCAAGTGGCGGCGCGAGGGCCGCTACACGCAGGAGGTCAGGGAGCTCGACGAGTTTTTCAAGCGCACGGGTTATCCGCGCGCGCCGCGCTACTACCTGATGAAGTGGCACGCCGACTGGATCCGCAAGTTCGGCGTGGACGGCTTCCGTGCCGACACCGTCAAGCACGTCGAGGCCAAGGTGTGGAAGGAACTGCGCACCGTGGCCGATGCGGCCTTCGAGGACTGGAAAAAGGCCAATCCAGACAAGAAGCTCGGCGACGACAAGTTTTACATGACGGCGGAAGTGTATAACTACGATATCGCCAATGGCCAGAACTACGACCTGGGTGGACGCAGCGCCAACTACTATCGCAACGGCTTCGATAGCCTGATCAATTTCGGCCTGGTGCGCGACGCGAACAAGGATTACGAATCGCTGTTCAGCAGTTACTCGAACACGCTGCACGGCGGCGCGCTCGATGGATACTCGGTATTGAACTATATCGATTCGCACGATTTCGACCAGCCGTTCGACCGCGAGCGCAAGCGGCCTTTCGAGAGCGCGAACAAGCTGTTGCTGGCGCCCGGCGCGGCGCAGATTTACTACGGCGATGAGACGGCGCGCAAGCTCGATGTGGTCGAGGCGGTGGGCGACGCCAAGCTGCGTTCGTTCATGAACTGGGACGAGCTGGAGGCCAACGCGGCGCGCGATGGCTACAAGGTCGCCGACGTGCGCGCGCACTGGAGCAAGCTTGGTTTGTTCCGCCAGGCGCACGTGTCGGTGGGGGCGGGCGTGCATCGTCAATTGCAGGCCAAGCCGTATGTGTTTTCGCGGACGTATGACAAGGGTGGATTGCGCGACAAGGTGGTCGTGGCGCTCGATCTGCCGACGGACAAGGCCAGCGTGATCGATCTGCATGGCGTGTTCGCCAATGGGCAGACGGTGAAGGATTATTATTCGGGGAAGAGGGCCGTGGTTAAAGGCGGCAAGGTCGGCTTCGGGACGCGCAATGCGGTCGTGCTGATCGGGGTGGAACCCCGTAGGGCGGATTAGAGAGAGCGGAATACCCCAAACGCCCTCGGCGGCTCGACCACGGCGGATTACGCAGCGCTAATCCGCCCTACGTGTTAGCGTGTCACCTGGCGTGGTGCCGGCGCCGCGAGGCGATAGCGCCACTGCGGAACGCCGGTCCCGTCGAACACAAGGCCCGCGACTGGCGCTCCATCACACTCGCGGCGACCGCTTCGTGCTCGGCGCTGTGCTCGCGGCACCACGCGGCGAAGGCATCGACCTCCAGCGGCCGCGCGAACAAATAGCCTTGCGCTTCGTCGCAACCTGCCGCGCGCAGGATAGCCAATACTTCGCCGCTCTCCACCCCTTCGGCCACCACCCGGTGCCCCAAGTCCTGCGACATCGCGATCATCGTGCGCACCAGCCCCTGTTGCCGTTCATCTTTCTCCAATCCGAAGATGAAGGACTGGTCGATCTTGACCACGTTGGCCGGCATGCGCTGCAGGTACGACAGGCTGCTGTAGCCGGTGCCGAAGTCGTCGATCGCCAGGTGCACGCCGGCGCGTGCCAGGGCCTCGAGCATCGCGTTGGCCTTGACCGGCTGCTCCATGATGGCGCTTTCGGTGATCTCCAGTTCGAGGCACTCCGGCGGCAGTCCATATTGTTCCAGCCCGGCGACGACGCGGTCGGCCAGGTCGGGCTCGAGCAGGTTGGCGGCCGATACGTTGAGCGAGAGCTGCAGCCGCAGGCCGGCGGCGCGCCAGCGCTGCTGCTGGGCCAGGGCGCGGTCCAGCACCCACGCCGTCGTCGCCTGGGCCAGGCCGGAGCGCTCTATCAGGGGAATGAATTCGCCGGGGCCGATCGGTCCGAGTGTTGGATGGTTCCAGCGCAGCAGCGCCTCGGCGCCGACGCATTCGCCGCTGGCGATGTCGATGCGCGGCTGGTACACCAGCCGCAATTGGTCGCGGCCGATCAGGGCGGCGGCAAAGTCGTTGAGCAGGTCGAAGCGGCGCCGATACAGGCTGTCCTCGACCGCCGAGTAGACCGCCACGCGGCTGGCGCAGCCGATGGCGTCGTGCGCGGCGCTTTGCGCCTGGCGCAGCACGCACAGGCCGTCGGCGGTGCCGATGTCGAACGGCGCCACGCCGATCGAGGGCGTGATCACGAAGCGCAGCTTGCTCACGCTGATGGCGTGTTCGATCTTTTCTTCCACGATCGGCAGATAGTCGGCAAGCTCCACACCCGGCTGCGCGATCAACGCGAACTGGGTGGCGGCGACGTGGTAGACCTTGCGGCGCGGGCCGGTCTCGGCGCGTATCCAGGCCGCCGCGTCGACCACGACCTCGTCGAGGAAGGAGGGATTCATGGCGCGGGCGGCGCGCTCGAGCTGGTCCGGCGTGGCCAGGTTGATCAACACCGCCAGGCGCTTTTCATCGGCGGGCCGGTCGAGCTGCATGTCCTGGAAGTCTTCGATGAACTGGTTGCGGTTCGGTAGGCCGCTGAGCGGATCGACGCGCCCGAGCGCGTGCTGCATTTCGATCTGCGCCATGACCATCGCGGCCAGGTCGGACAGGATGTCGAGTTCCGCCTGCGAGGTATCGCGCGGCTCGGTGCCGAGCACGCACATGGCGCCGAGGCAGTAGCCGTCGATGGTGGTCAGCGGCGCGCCGGCGTAGTAGCGGATGCCGCTCGAGGCGAGCGGGCTGTCGCGGAAAAAATCGTCCTGCAACAGGTCCCGTACCACCAGCACCTTGCTGTTGTCGGCCACTTCGCCGCATGGCGCGCCCTGGCGCGGAATCGACGTATGCTCGACGCCGACGCGCGACTTGAACCACTGGCGGTCGGCGTCGGTCAGCGACACCGCCGCGATGGGCAGGTCGAACAGGCGCGCGGCCATGCGGGTAATGCGGTCGAACGCCTCGCTGGGCGGCGTGTCGAGCAGATTGAGTTTGTTGAGCGCCTCGAGCCGGCGTGCTTCGTTCAGTGGGCAAGAAATAGTCATGATCCGGTCATTCTTTTTTTGGTTGACAAGGTGCTATTCAATGCGGGATGGGGCACTGGCGTGGCGCGTGCGGCACGGGATCATCCGGGCTGTGGAACGGCAAGGTGCGGGCGTGGGTGGGGCGCCGCGGTCTTCGCGTCAGCATTTGCAATTAGGAAAACATTATTGCGATTTCGAAACAAATAGTACCATGGTTTTTTTGGCGATGCGCGTCCGCTTCGCAAAACGTGCGCGGGCGCGCCGGTCGCCAAGGGCGGCAAGGGGGAGGCCGGGCGATGCCCTGTGGCGGGATTGATACTGCGGCGTTCGGCGATCAGGGCATTGCGCCGCCGGCGCCGGTGCTACGCGGGCGGCAAGCGGGGCGGTGAAGAGATGTCGGTGAAAGATGTCAGTGCAATAACACCGCGGCGCCGGCGCCGAGCAGCGCCAGGCCGCCGGCGGCCATGCCGCTCGGCGGCAGGCGCCGCACGGCGTAGGTCATCACCAGCACCGCCATCCACCCGGCCGCCGTGAGGGCGCCCAGCCACAGCACCCAGCCCTGGGTGCCGCCGCGCAGCGCCAGGCAGGCCAGCAGCGACAACAACAACTGGCCGCAGCCGAACCAGCGCAGCCTGCGCCGCTGCGCCGGCGACGGCTCGGCGCCGCGTCCGTGCACGTCGGCCCAGTGGCGATCCATCGCCAGGCCCAGAAAGGCGAAGCCTGAAAACGCGCCGGCCACCGCCGCGCAGCCCGTCGCCACCGCATACATCGAAGTCATGCCGCATTCCCCGCAAGTCGAGTTTTTGTCACCGGAGAGCGTCCGAGTCTGGCCGCAGCATACAACAGCGTGGCGCCGATCGCCAATGCCACGCCGTCGAAGCCGGCCAGCGCCCACAAGCCGTTCGGGATGCTGACCAGTAGATGGGCGCCGCCGGTGGCGCCGTTGAGCGCCGGCAGAAGCGCGAACAGGGCGCCGCCGGCGAGCAGCTGCAGGCGCCACATCGGGCGCGCCGGCCAGGCCAGGCCGCACGCCAGCGCCACGCCCCAGGCCGCGAAGAACCAGCTGATCTCGGCCGCCGGACGTTCCGCCAGGCCCGCCGGCAGCAGGCGGTTGGCCCAGAAGTAGGCCGCCATGGCCACCGGCAGGCCGGCGACGGCGCCGATGTTGAGGCCATCGACCAGCCGCAGGCCGAAGCCGATGCGGCCGGCCTTCAAGTGCTTGGGCCTTTCCTTGACGGCCCACAGCAGCAGGCCGGTGGCCACCATCGCGCAGCCGGCCAGGCCGGAGACGAAGAACAGCGCGCGCACCAGCGGATCGGCAAAGCTGGCGATGTGCAGTCCGTACATGACGCCGCGCGTCTCGGCCGCCGCGCCGCGCGTGGCCGCGGGCGCGCCGAGCGGCCGGCCGGTCACGCCGTCGTAGTGCAGCGTTGGCAGGTCGGAGCTCAGGCCGCGTGCCGATTGCTGGCTGACGGCGATGGTGGCCGCCGCGTCGTTGGGATGGTTCACGGTCACCCGTCCGACCGGCGCGCCGCCCCAGGCCTGGCTGGCGTGGGCGATGACGGGGCCGAGCGGCGTCAATCGCGCGGCCGTGCCGGAGGCCTTGGCGTCGGCCGCGCCGTTGGGGAACAGCTCCGCGAAGAAGGCCTTGTTGTCGTCGTTGTAGGCGGCTTTTACGCCCCACGGCATGTACATGAACATCAGCGTCACCAGGCCGGTGTAGGTGATCATCAGGTGGAACGGCAGCGCCAGCACAGCGCTGACGTTGTGGAAGTCCAGCCAGGAGCGCTGGCCCTTGCGCGGCCGGAAGGTGAAGAAATCCTTGAAGATGCGCTTGTGCGTGACGATGCCCGACAGGATCGCCACCAGCATCGACATGGCGCAGGCGCCGACGATCCAGCGCGCCCATGGCACCGGCATGTAGTGCAGGTCGAAGTGCAGGCGGTAGAAAAAGTCGCCGCCGCGCGTGGCGCGCGCGCCGGCCAGCTCGGCGCCGGTGGCCGGGTCCAGCTGCGCGTTGTCGAAACGGCGCCGGCCTTTGCCTTTCGGTTCGCCGGCCGGCGGCGCCCATGTGGTTTGCACCGCCGGTTCGCGCTCGCTCGGCAGGGTGATGAACCAGCGTTCGCTCTTCGGGGCGCGCCGCTGCAGGGCGCGCACGGCTTGTTCGGCCGCGACCGTCGGCGTCGCCGCCGCGATGGCGGCGCCGTGTAATTCCGGTTTCATCCACAGCGTGATCTCCTCGCGGTAGTAGCTCGAGGTGCCGGCCATGAAGATCAGCAGCAGCACCCAGCCCACCAGCAGGCCCGACCAAGTGTGTAGCCAGGCCATCGATTGGCGGAAGCCTTCCTTCATGCCGCACCGCCCCGGCCGAGCGCCAGCAGCAGGACGAACGGCAATGCCGCCAGCAGCAGACCGGCCAGCGCGCGCGGTGCGCTGCGGGCGGCGAAGCACCACATGATGGCGCACGGGTAGATGATCAGGCCCGCCATGGTGGCGGTCAGCGCCGCTTCGACGCGGGCGATTGGTAGCCATACGGCCAGCGCGGCGCTCATCAACGCGGCGAGGGCGTAGCCGCCGACGATGGCGATCAGCGTGCGCAACGCGACGCCGGCGCGGTAGCGCGGCGTTGGCGCTTTGTGGGACTGCGGCACGGACATAGGGGCTTTCGAGGGAAAAAGGTGTTTTTCTCTCTATTTGACGGCGGGGACGTGGCTGGGCTGCGGCGGGCTGCGGGCGCAAATGCAAATGAGAACCATTCCATTATCGGCCGGAATGGCGGAATTTGCAAGCTTGGTGGCCAAGCATCCCTGACAGCTTCGTAGGGCGGATTAGCGCGCAGCGCGTAATCCGCCGCGAGCCGTCGACGGCGTTCAACGGGCTACGCCACGTCACCGCGCCAAACGCGATTCACCCTCGACAAAAACGACGGCGCTGCGGGCGGGCACGGTAAAGCCGCCGGAGCCCGCATCGTAGCGCGCCTCGGCCGCCACCCGCTTGTCCGCCGCGCCGTCGCGCAAATGCACGGGATGCAGTTGATAGCCGCGATCCTTCATCGCCTCGACGGTGACGCGCTGCGCCACCTTGTCGACGTTGATCAAGTAAGCGATCGACTTGAAATTGGCGCCCTCGTAGCCCGTACCGTCGAGCTGCGCGACGATCACCGTCGGCACCTGCCGCGAGCCGCTGTTATGGAAGCGCAGGCGCCGCTCGATGTCGGCCGAAGTACGCATGCGGAACAGCGTGCTGCTGGAACGGATCGCCAGCAAATCGCGGAAGGCATCGCGCGACCAGGCGATATCGGCCGGCGACGGCTTGATCGCGGCGTTGGCCAGCAAGGGCTTCATCAGCGCGTAGTCCTTGCCGTTGTCCTCCTCGCGCGGCAGGCCGGTGCCGTAGTAATTGTCGCGGTAGGTCCAGTCCAGGCGATTGAACCAGTCGCCCGATTCGAAGCTGTTGCGGTCCAGCGATTTGGAGCGCAGGATGTCGAAGCCCGCGTGGAAGTAGGCCACGCCCTGGCTGAAGGCGTTGATGGCGGCGCCCAGCATCTGCACCTGCGCGCGCTCGGCGCCGGTGGCCTCCAGCGGCAGCTTGTAGACGTTGATGTCGAACAGCGTCTGGTTGTCGTGGTTCTCGACGTAGTTGACCGTCTCCGACGGCTCGCTGGCATAGCCGGCCGGCTGGTTGCCGCCATAGACGATGTCCTTCAATTGCTTGTTCTCGTCGCGCCAGGTGCGCATCGTGTACTCGCGCAGCGAGCCGGCCAGGCCGATCTTGACCATGTCCGACGCCTGCATCAAATCGCCGGCCGGGCGCGCCGGCGCCTGCGCGTTGGGCGCGTACACCAGGCCGTTGATATAGCCCTGCTGCGCGACGATCTGCGCGCCGCCGTCGCTGGCGCCGCCGCCTCGGATGGCGTCGCGCGCGCGGTCGCTGAAGGTGCCGATGCCGCTGCCGTTGAGCGACAGCTGCGACGCTTGCACGAAGCGGGCGCCGTCGGCCACCTCGCCGAAGTTCCAGCCTTCGCCGATCAGGTCGACGTGGCGGCCGGTGGCGTGGTCCGCGCGCGCCTGCAGCGCCTCCATCGCGGCGCGCGGCTGGTGGCCCATCAGGTCGAAGCGGAAGGAGTCGATCTTGTACTGCACCGCCCATTGTTCGACCGAGTCGATCATCAGCTTGGCCATCATCAGGTTTTCGGTGGCGGTGTTGTCGCAGCAGGTC
Source organism: uncultured Duganella sp. (assembly GCA_963513825.1). Classification (GTDB taxonomy): domain Bacteria; phylum Pseudomonadota; class Gammaproteobacteria; order Burkholderiales; family Burkholderiaceae_D; genus Rugamonas. The sequence continues at coordinate 92,855 of CAUPRW010000009.1, read as the reverse complement.
GAGCGCTCGATGCCCCCGCGCGCGTCCAGGCGGTGGTAGTAGCCGGGCACCACGCGGTCGAGCACCGACTTTTCGTTCTGGCCGGCGATAAAGGTGTGGTTGTACACCACGTCCATGCCGACCCGCAGCCCGGCCTTGTGCAGCGCCTGCACCATCTGGCGGAACTCGACGATGCGTTTGGCGCCGTCGGCCGCGTCGCTGGCGTAGCTGCCTTCGGGCGCGTTGTAGTGGTAGGGATCGTAGCCCCAGTTGTAGCAGTCGGTGAATTTGACCGCCGTCACTTGCGCCTGCTGTTCCGGGCCGTCCGGCTTGAGGCCGGGCAGGGCGCCAATGTCGGGCGCGACGCAGCCTTGTTCCGGCACGGTGGCGATGTCGTAGACCGGCAGCAGGTGGATGTCGGTCATGCCGGCCCGGCTGAGCGCGGCCAGGTGCTTCATGCCGTCCGAGCCGCTTTCGGTGAAGGCTGCGTACTTGCCGCGGTGCCTGGCGCTGACGGTGCGGTCGTTGATCGAAAAGTCGCGCACGTGCAGCTCGTAGATCGTCATGTCGGTCGGCGCGGCGACTTTGTTGGGCGCCGGGGTTTGGTCCCAGCCGGCCGGCTTGAGGCGCGCTTCGCCAAGATCGGCGATGTAGCTGCGTTTCGAATCGGTGGTCAGGCTGACCGAGTAGGGATCGGTGACGAGGTTGCGCACCAGGCCCGCCGATGGCGTCACGACGTCCACCAGATAGCGGTAGTAGTGGCCGGACAGCTTGCCCGGCAGGCTGGCGGACCAGACGCCGGTGGCGTCGTCGCGCCGCATCGGCGTGAGGGCGTCCGCTGCGGACGATCCCGTGGCGTAGGTGCACAGCGCCACGCGCTGCGCGGTCGGCGCCCAGAGTTTGAAGCGGGTCGATCGGGCGTCGACCTTGACGCCCAGGTCATCGACGTTGGCGGCGCCGGCGTAGAGGTCGTCGAGCGCGCCGGCGATCTGCAGGCCGGTGGCGTCGCGCACGGTGCCGTCGGCGGCTTCGCGCACGAGCATCACTTGTCCCGTCAGCAGGGCGGGCAGGTTGGCCAGGTCGGCCGCCTGCACGCCCAGCACCACGCCGGTGCCGGCGTATTTGAAGCGCCGCGCGGCATCGGCCGGCAGCGCCGCGTCGAAGGACTGTAGCGCCAGCGCACCGTCGGCGCCGTCCACCGGCGCGCCGGTGGTCGCCCGCAGCCGCGCGGTGGCGGAGTGGTAAAGCTTGTAGCTGTCGGTGCCGAAGGATGTATCGGGCCATTTGATCAAGCCGCGATTGAGCCAATAGGCGCGCGCGTCGGTGGCGGGCGCCGGGTGCAGCGGCGTTGCGAAGGCACCGTCGCAATCGGCCGGCACCTGCGCCGCCGATGCCGCCAGAGCTGTCAACGCCAACGCGCCGCCGAACCACCCCGCCACCCAATGCCTGCCAGCCATAATCTCTCCCAATCGTTGATTCGAGTAGTGTAGCTACAAAATTCGCACACTAGCCCGATATTTGGCGGCAATGGTACTCCAGAATCTGTAGTTTTGATACTAATTGGCGGTTGAGCGGCTGTGCTTCTTATCACCAATTAACAAAAACCCGCATGGTGTGGGGTTTTTAATGCCACTTCATTTACACCCCGTTACGCACTGTACACCCTGTATCAATCGGTAAGTGTAGGGGCGCCGACAGCGCTTGCGCTGCTAGTCTTGGCCGCATAGCCGTAACCGCCCGCCGCCTCGAACCTGCGGTGGCGTCCACCATCCAATACACAGGGGCTATCATGATATTGCTATTTTGCGGTCTGTCCGGCGCCGGCAAGTCGACGCTTGCCCGCAGCGTTCAACACCAACTTGGCCGACAAGGCGTGCCGGTTGAAGTCATCGATGGCGATCCGTATCGCGCACGCTTGTTTCCCGAGCTGGGTTTTTCGCGGCAGGACCGCAGCGAAAATCTGCGCCGCCTCGGCTACCTGGCCGATAAATTCGCCGCGCACGGCATCGTCACGATCGTCAGCGCCATCAGTCCCTATGACGACGTGCGCCAGGAACTGGTGGCGCTCTACCCCGACGTCAAGGTGGTGTTCGTCGATTGCGCGCTCGACGAACTGCGGCGGCGCGACACCAAGGGCTTGTACCGGCGCGCCAGCCTGCCCGACGATGCGCCCGACAAGCTACGCTGCCTGACCGGCGTCAACGATCCGTTCGAGCCGCCGTGCGAGCCCGACCTCTATTTCAACACCCGCGACAGCGGCATCGCCGAGTGCACCGCCCGCATCAGCGATTACGTGATGGGCCGGACCGCGCTCGCCGAGCGCCGGAGGGCCCGGCATGGGCAATGATGTACTGGTGATCGCTGGAATGCACCGCTCCGGCACGTCGCTGCTCACGCACTGGCTGCACTATTGCGGTTTGCAGGTCGGCGAGCGCCTGGTCGGCGCGGACACGGGCAATGTCGAAGGACACTTCGAGGATGAGGACTTTTTCCAGCTGCACCAGCAGATCCTGCTCGATAACGGCGCACATCCCGACGGTCTGCATCCGCCCGAGGCGTTGGTGCCGAGCGCGCGGGAGTTGGCCGGCATGCGATCGCTGATCGCGGCCAGGAATTCCAGCCATGCGCAGTGGGGCTGGAAGGAGCCGCGCACCTGCCTGTTTCTGGACGCGTACGCGGCGCTGCTGCCGCAAGCGAAATATCTGGTGCTGCTGCGCGATTACAGGGAGGTGGTGCACTCGCTGCTCAAGCGCGACTTCGCTTTGCTCGATAACAGATACCAGGCAAAAAGCTGGCCTTATCGCGTGGCGTGGAAGTGTTTTTATCGGTCGATTCGGCTCGCGCGGCATCGCCGCAAGCATCGTCAGCGCTACCTGCAAGCGTGGGTGGTGTACAACCGGATGATCTTGCGGACCCTGGACCAGCTGCCGGCGCACCGCTATCTCGTGGTGAGCTACACGTCGATGCAAAGCCAGTGCGCCGAGGTGTTTAGCTACCTGTCGTCGCGCTGGTCGTTCCGGTTGCGCTACAAGGAATTCGCCAGCGTCTATCGTAGTGAACTTATCAGCCGCAAGGCCGATGTGGCGCCTATCGCGGTCGATGCCGGCCTGCTGGCGGAGGCGCGGCAAGTCGGCGCCAGGCTGCAGGACTACCTGCAATGCAGCCAGCGCAGGCTGGCCGCGCTGCCGGCGGCATCAATGTGTGGGGCCGATTAGCGCGGCGTAGTCCGGTTATCCGGCCGCCGCTCTATTTGCCGTTGTTCTTCTTTGCTGGCTGGTTGGTGCAGGTGGTATTGTCCTTGTGCGCGGTCGCGACGTTTTCGCCGCCGCTGGCATCGACGCCGCCTTGCGGACGGTGGCAATCGGCTTTGGCGCCCTTCGGCGGTTTGTTGTCGAAGCCAGGCTTGGCCTGTTGTTGCATGCCGGCGTTGCCGTTATGGGCGCCGGTGTTGGCCTCGGCCTCGCCCTTGGCCGCGCCCTTCGGCTGGAAGGCCGTCGCGCCGGTGCTGCCGGTTGGTTGGACGACGTCCTTGTCCGACATCGGTTTGGTCTGCGCCTGCGCCGTCAGGCCCAAGCCGGCCGCGAGGCAGAAAACCGCCATCCCGATGGTGGTACGGGTTTTCGTGTATCGAGTGCTCATGATCGCTCCTTCTGTTTTGAACGACCATTCTTTCACAGCCATAACCCTTTCCAAGTAGGATTACTTCCCGTGCGCAAGTCGGACGGCGGGCCAGCCCGGCGCCGCCGTCCCTGGCCGCTTACTTTGCCGCGACGCGGTAGTTGTCGACCATCTTGTAGCGCATCGCGTACCACGCGAACACGCCCGCCGTCAGCAGCGCGAACGCGGCGAAGAAGAACATCTGGAAGGCGATAGAACTCAGGCCGCTGGTGGCGATGTGCGCGCTCACGGCGTCGTTCTTCACGCCCGAGTTGACGATCAATACCCACAGGTTGCCGACCGTGACCGCGAGATACCAGAAGCTCAGGATGATGCCCTTCATTGGCGCCGGCGCCTGGCTGTACGCGAATTCGAGGCCGGTGGCCGAGACCAGCACCTCGCCCAACGTCAGCAGCGCGTACGGCAGCAGCTGCCACAGGATCGAGACCTTGTCGCCGCCGTCCATCTGCAGCTGGATGGCGCCGATGACGATCCATGCCGCGCCGGACAGCGCGATGCCCATGCCCATGCGGCGCAGCGGCGTCGGCGTGACACCGATGGCGCGCATCAGCGGGAACAGCGCGATGTTATTGAAGGGGATCAGCAGCATCACCAGGATCGGGTTGATGGCCTGCATCTGCGCCGGCAGCAGCGTGAATTCCCAGCCGAGGATCGACAGCAGCGGACTTTCCATGGCATTGGCCTGGACGATCCAGGTCGACGCCTTCTGGTCGAACAGCGACCAGAATGGCGTGATCATCGCGAACACGATCAGGATGCGCAGCACGGCGCGCACGCCCTCGACCGCCTCGTCGGTGTGCAGGCCGCGCGCGCGCTCGAGCTGCATCGACACGCCGACGCCGCCGAAGGCGAGCATCAGCACCAGCGCGGTGCAGGCGGCGATGACGAAGCCCCACTGCGGCGCCATGCACAGCGACAGCACCGCGCCGGCGGCGCCGACGCCGGCGACGATCAGGCCTGGCCGCGATTTGCCGGGCGCCTTGGCGAACAAGGCGGTGCGGGCGACGCTGCTGAACGAATCCGGATTGGGCGCGGCCGGCGGCACGTGCACGTATTTTTTGCGGCCGATCCAGAACACCAGCGTGGCGATCGCCATCAGGATGCCGGGGATGCCGAAGGCGACGGCCGGGCCGTAATCGCGCAGCATCAGCGGCATCAGCAGCGAGGCGAAGAAGGAGCCGAAGTTGATGATCCAGTAGAAGGCGTCGAACACCAGCTTGGCGCGGTTCTTGTTGGTCTGGTCGAACTGGTCGCCGACGAAGGCCACCACCAGCGGCTTGATGCCGCCCGAACCGAAGGCGATCAGCGCCAGGCCGAAATAGAAGCCCTTGAGGTTGTCCTCGAAAATGGCCAGGCAGGCGTGGCCGGCCACGTAGATCAAGCTGAACCAGAACACCGTCTTGTACTTGCCGAAGTAGCGGTCGGCCAGCCATCCGCCCAGCAGCGGGAAGAAGTACACGCCGATGACGAAGGTGTGGAAGATGTGCTTGGCCTCGGTGGTGCGGTCGGCCATCGGAATGAACAACAAAAGTGTGCTCAGAAGAAACGGCGTGAGGATGTTGCGCATGCCATAAAAGCTGAAACGTTCACAGCCCTCGTTGGCGATGATGTAAGGAATTTGTCGGGGCATCGGCCCGTTGCCGTTGGCGATTGCGCTGCTGGTCACTGGTTTCTCCTGAAAATTTGTGTAGTTTGACTACTCATTTTTGTTTTACGGATTTCTATAAAAATCCGTAACTTCATGATTTGATTGAATTAATTGTGATAATTCCAAATCGGCATCCCGATTGAAAAAAACATAATCGTGATGTATATTCTCTACAAACTTCTCCGCGCGCCTTCCACGACACGCAGCCAACCCCGGATTCTCTTATGACTAAGCAACTAACTCAAGTTTCCCCGCACGCTAAAGATTGGTATCGCGAGGCCATCATCTACCAGGTTTATCCGCGCAGCTTCCTTGATACCAATGGCGACGGCATCGGCGACATCCCGGGGATCACGGCAAAGCTGGACTATATCGCATCGCTGGGCGTCGACATCGTCTGGATTTCTCCCTATTTCAAATCGCCGATGAAGGACTTCGGCTACGACATCGCCGACTACTGCGACGTCGACCCGATGTTCGGCACGCTGGCCGATTTCGACGCGATGATCGCCAAGGCCCATGCCATCGGCCTGAAGATCATGATCGACCAAGTCATGGCGCACACGGCGGAGGAGCATCCGTGGTTCAAGGAGAGCCGCTCGAGCCGCGACAATCCCAAGGCCGACTGGTATGTGTGGTCCGACCCGGCGCCGGACGGCAATCCGCCGAACAACTGGATGTCGGTGTTCGGCGGCTCGTCGTGGCAGTGGGACACGCGCCGCCGTCAATACTATTTACATAATTTCCTCGTCAGCCAGCCGCAGCTTAACTTCCACAACCCGCGGGTGCAGCAGGCGCATTTGGACGCGCTGCGCTTCTGGCTCGAGCGCGGCGTCGACGGCATCCGGCTCGACGCGTCGAACTTCCACTTCCACGATCCCGAACTGCGCAGCAATCCGCCGGCCGTCAACCGCGACACGGCCACCGTCTCGGACGTGAACCCGTATGGCATGCAGGCGCACATCTACGACAAGAGCCGGCCGGAGAACCTGCCGTTCCTGCAAAAGCTGCGCGCGCTGCTCAACGAGTACCAGGCCGTGTCGATCGGCGAGGTGGGGGCCGACGATTCGCTCGCCGTCATGGCCGAGTACACGGCCGGCGGCGACAAGCTGCACATGGCCTACAGCTTCAACCTGCTGGTGCCGAACTGCTCGTCGCACTACATCCGCAAACAGGTGGAGCAGTTCGAGGCGCGCGTCAAGGGTGGCTGGGCGTCGTGGTCGGTGGGGAACCACGACGTGCAGCGGGTCGCCACGCGCTGGGGCGGTCCGGGCGCGCCGCGGGCTTTCGCCAAAATGATTTTGGCGATGCAGCTCTCGCTCAAGGGCACGCCTTGCCTGTACCAGGGCGACGAGCTGGCCTTCGCCGAGGCCGACGTGCCGTTCGAGTTGTTGCAGGACCCGTATGGCATCACCTTCTGGCCGGAGTTCAAGGGCCGCGACGGCTGCCGCACGCCGATGGCGTGGACGGGCGGGGCCGATGGCGGCTTCACCACCGGCAAGCCTTGGCTGCCGGTGTCGCCGGACCATATCGCCAGGGCGGCGTCGTTGCAGGAGGGCGATGCGGAATCGTCGCTGGAGTTCACGCGCAGGTTCATCGCGTGGCGGCGCAAGCTGCCGCAGCTCACGCGCGGCGATATCGTCTTCTTCGATACGCCGGAGCCGGTGCTGGCGCTACGGCGCGATGTGGCGGGGGAGCGCGGGATTATCGCGGTCTTTAATCTTGGTGGGGCGGCGGTCAGTTTCGCGCTACCGCAAGTGGCAGGGGCGCAGCGGATGGATGGTTACGGGCTGCCTGGGGAGGTCGATGGCGCGCAGGTGCGCTTGCCGGCCTTTGGCGCCTGGTTCGGGTATGCGGGCGCCTGACCCGCACCGCCACGCGGGGACGTACCCCGTTGGGTACGTCCCCTAAGTGGTGACGCATGCGTATCGCTTAGGGAGGTTGGGTTTGATCTTTGCCCGCCCGCTCACGCCATCACTTCTTAACCCCCCACATTTCAGGTATGCTTCCGCCAACTGTTTTGACTGAACCGACGATGAAACAAGCCGAAGTAGACCAAAAACTCCACCGCACCGCGTTCGCCGACGGTCCGCGCCTGCTGGCCGACATCGGCGCCACGCACGCGCGCTTCGCGCTGCAAACGGCGCCCGGCGAATTCCAGGCCGTGCGCGTGCTCAAGTGCGACGACTACAGCGACATCGTGGCCATGCTGCGATCCTACCTGTCCGACCACGCCGACATCACGCTCAACCACGCGGCGCTGGCGGTGGCCAACCCGGTCAGCGGCGACCATGTGCGCATGACCAACCGCGACTGGGAATTCTCCACCGACGAAGTGCGCCGCGCGCTCGGCCTGCACACGCTGCTGGTGGTGAACGACTTCACCGCGCTGGCGATGTCGCTGCCCGGCCTCAAGCCGGCGGACCTGATGCAGGTTGGCGGCGGCAAGCCGGCCTCGAACTCCGTCATCGGCGTGCTCGGGCCGGGCACCGGCCTCGGTGTCTCCGGCGTCATCCCCACCGTCGACGGTTTCGTCACGCTCGGCTCCGAGGGCGGCCACACCAACTTCGCCCCGGCCGACGAGCGCGAATATTCGATCCTGCAGTACGCGTGGCAGACCTGGTCGCACGTGTCGACCGAGCGCCTGATCTCCGGTCCCGGCATGGAGATCATCTACCGCGCCATCGCCAAGCGCAACGGCCGCCAGGTGCGCGACCTGACCTCGCAGGAGATCATGTCCGGCGCGCTGACCGACAAGGACCCGCTGTGCCTCGAGGTGCTCGAATGCTTCTGCGCCATGCTCGGCGGCGCCACCGCCAACCTGGCCGTCACGCTGGGCGCCTTCGGCGGCATGTTCATCGGCGGCGGCATCGTGCCGCGCATGGGCGACTGGTTCGCGTCCTCGCCGTTCCGCTCGCGCTTCGAGGCCAAGGGGCGCTTTACCAGCTACCTGTCGGAGATTCCCACCTACGTCATCACCACGCCCAATCCGGCCTTCTACGGCGTGGCGACCATCCTCTCCGAGCACCTGCGCGGTCGCAGCGGCGCCAATACGCTGATGGAGCGCGTGCAGCACCTACAGCACGAACTGACGCCGGCCGAGCAGCGCGTGGCGCAGCTGGTGCTCGAGCAACCGCGCCTGGTGCTCAACGAACCGATCGCCGACATCGCGCGGCTGGCCGAGGTGAGCCAGCCGACCGTGATCCGCTTCTGCCGCTCGCTCGGCTTCCTCGGGCTGGCCGACTTCAAGTTGAAGTTCGCCAGCAGCCTGACGGGCGCGATCCCGGTGCGCCACAGCCAGGTGCGGGTGAGCGACAGCACGCACGACCTGAGCGCCAAGGTGATTGATAACACCGTGTCGGCGATTCTGAAATTCCGCGACCAGCTCGACGTGCGCTCGCTCGACAAGGCGATCGCGCTGGTGGCCAAGGCCAAGCGGGTCGAGTTTTACGCGATGGGCAATTCGCGCGTGGTGGCGCTGGACGGCCAGCACAAGTTCTTCCGCTTCCGGATTCCAACGGCCGCCTATGGCGACTCGCACTTGTTCACGCTGGCGGCCGAGCTGCTCAATCCGGGCGATGTGGTGATCGCCATTTCCAACTCGGGCAAGCTGCCGGAGCTGCTCGAGGCGGTCGATGCCGCGCGCGCGGCCGGCGCCGACGTCATCGCCATCACGGCCAGCAACTCGCCGCTGGCCAAGAAGGCCAGCGTTTGCCTGACGGTCGATCATACGGAAGACAGCACGACGTTCTTGTCGATGATCTCGCGCATTTTGCAGTTGCTGTTGATTGACATCCTGTCGGTGGGTATCTCGCTCGACGCGCAGAACTCGCGCGTGGTGGTGCAGCACAAAACCAAGGGCGGCGAGGTGGATAACCGGCGATTGTTGATCTCTCATCTGGACAGCTAGTCCATGGCCCCGCAAAGCAGACCGACGGTCTGCTTTTTTTTGCCTGCAAACCCGCACGGCCGGGCGGGGACGTACCCCAGGGGGTACGTCCCCTAAGTGGCCGCGCGAGCGTACCGCCAAGTGCATGCGGGTTGGCTGTTACAAATGGCGGCTTGAATTCTTTCTGGAATAGGTTAAGATATATCTTAATAAGTTATATCTTAACTTGTTATATCTAAAGGAGTTCGCATATGTTTCGCTTTTCACATCATTCGCATCATCCCCGCGCGGCCCACGGCCCGCACCACGGCGGCGGCGGCGGTCGCGGCCGCGGCCCGAAAATGTTCGACGCCGGCGCCATGCGCTACATCGTTTTGCAACTGATCGCCGAGAAGCCGCGCCACGGCTACGAGATCATCAAGGAGCTCGAGCAGCGCTCCGGCGGCGGCTATACGCCCAGCCCCGGCGCCATCTATCCGCTGCTGTCGATGCTGCTCGACATGGGCCATGTGTCGGCCAGCGCCGACGGCAACAAAAAGCTCCATACCATCACGCCGGAGGGCGAGGCCTTCCTGGCCGAGAACCGCCAGTTCGTCGACGCCATCGTGGCCCGCATGAGCGATCCGGCCGAGGCGCGCGACGACCTGCGCACCATCATGCATGAGCTCAAGCACGCCGTCATCGCGCAGGGGCAGGAGAACCATCCGGGTCCCGCCAAGCTGGAGCGCATCCGCGCCATCCTGCGCCGGGCGACGGCCGACATCCTCGCGCTGGAGTGAGCATGACCGTTGCCCTTGCGCTGACTCCGGCGCGCGAGCGCCTGGTGCTGTGGCTGCTGGCGCTGACGCAATTTACCGTCATCATGGATTTCATGGTGATGATGCCGTTGGCGCCGCAGCTGATGCAGGCGTTTTCCATCACCCCGGCGGCCGTCTCCGGCGCCGTGTCGGCTTACGCCTGGTGCGCCGGCCTGTCCGGCCTGCTGGCGGCGATGTATATCGACCGCTTCGACCGCAAGCGCTTGCTGCTGTGGATGTTCGCGCTGTTCACCTTGTCGAACCTTGCGTGCGCGGTGGCGCCCAATTTCCACGTGCTGGTGTTGTCGCGCGCGTTCGCCGGCATGACCGGCGGCGTGCTCGGCGCCATCGTCATGGCCATCATCGGCGACCTGATTCCGGCCCATCGGCGCGGCGCGGCCACCGGGGTCGTGATGACGTCGTTCAGCCTGGCCGCCGTGGTCGGCGTGCCGACCGGGGTGATGCTCGCCGCCCACTTCGGCTGGGCCTCGCCGTTTTATCTGCTGGTGCTGTTTTCGGTGGTGATCTGGGCGTTGGCGGCGCGGGCGCTGCCGGCGATGCGCGGGCATTTGACCGCGCGCGTGCCGCTGGCGGCGGTGTTGCCCAATCTGATGGCGTTGTACCGCGTGCCCAACCACTTGAAGGCGTTCGCCCTGTCGTTCGTCAACATGATGACGGGGATGCTGGTGATTCCGTTCATCTCGCCGGTGCTGGTGGCCAACCTCGGCATAAAGCCGGCGGAGGTCACGTACGTGTACCTGGCCGGCGGCCTGGCCACGCTGGTGAGCGCGCGCCTGGTGGGACGCTGGTCGGACCGGGCCGGCGCGCACAAGGTGTATCGTTATCTGGCGCTGCTGTCGGTGGTGCCGATGATGTTCGTCACGCACATGCCGGCCATGTCGCTGATCGCGGTGGTGCTGTTCTTCCCGTTCTTCATGACGGCGGTGTCGGGACGGACGATTCCGTTGCAGGCGCTGATGACGACCGTGCCGCCCCCGGCCCAACGTGGCGCTTTTCTGAGCGCCAATTCGGCCATCCAGCAGCTGGGCAGTGGCGTTGGCGCTTTGTTGGGCGGCTTGACCTTGCACACGGACGCGGCCGGCCGCATCCTCGGCTACGGCTGGAACGGCTGGCTGGCGGCGGCGCTGACGGTGTTCTCGGTGCTATGGGTGGCGCAGGTGCGGGGCGAACCCGTAGGGCGGATTAGCGCAGCGTAATCCGCCGGGCGCCGCCGACAACGCATGCAGCGGCGGAAAACGACGCGTCGCCAGCGGCCAAGCGTCTCAGCCGTCGATGCTGAGGCGTTTTTCCGGATGCTTTTCGCGGCGCCAGCGCGCTAGGCTGATCACTTCATCGTTGGTGGCGTCCTCCACCAGGATTTCATCGTCGCTCGACGACACCAGGAAACTCTCCCAGCGCTGCACCGAGTCGGCGCTGTTTTCGACAAAGCTGAACTGCCAGTAGCTCTTGCCGTTGAGCTTGCGCGGAGTGGGGTCGTATTCGATCAGCGCGCCGCGCACCTTGCCGCCGGACGCCTTCTCCAGCATCGACGACCACTGTTTGAGTTCCGGCAGCGCCATCAGCGCGGCCGAGGCTTGCTCCTTGGTACGGGTGGCCTTGGGCTCGGCCGGCGCCGACGGCTCGCTCGCGGCCGGACGCGGCGCGGCCGCGCGTGGCGGCGCGGTCACCGGCGGCGCCTTCTTGGCGACGACCGGCTCGGCCGGCTTGACCGGCGCCGGTGGCGCGGCGACCGGCGTTGTCTTGTTGTAAATACCCACGCCGATGGCCAGCACGGCGACGACGGCGCCGGCGATGGCCAAGGTGCGGGGGGACGGGGAGCGAGATGCCATAAGGGATAGACCGGGACTATTTTGTTGCGGCCATACTAAACCAAAGGCCTGCATCGGGCAACTTGAACCCTCCAGTTCGCCTATGAAAGCGGGTGTTTTTGCAGGAAACAGCAGATATTGGGCGTCAACATGCCGGGGCCGACGCCGAGCCGGCGCGCCAGCCATATCAGCGGGCGCAGGCGGCGCGGGTCGGCACCGCCGCGCTGGCGCGCGCGCAGCAGGAAATTGTCGGGGCGCGCCGTGTCGAGGTTGTCGTAGTGCGGGCCGAAGCCGCGCCGCATGGCCCACGGCCACACGCCGCGCGGCAGCGGCCGGCCAAGCAGGCCGTCGATCCAGCGCGGCACGTAGTTGACCAGCCAGCGGCCGCTGTGCGCCTCGCGCGGCCACATGCGGTTGCTCGAGCCGGTCAGCAGTATCATGCCGCCCGGCGCCAGCACGCGGTCGAGCTCGCGCTGGACGGCCGCCAGCGCGGCCGGCGCCACGTGTTCGAGCACGCTGTTGCAGGCGATCAGGCCGAACTGGCCGTCGGCGAACGGCAGCCGGCGCGCGTCGGCCACGTGGGAAAAGTCGATGTCGTCGATGCCGTGGCGCGCCGCGTTCAGGCGCGCCAGCGCGACCTAGTCGGCGCTGGCGTCGACGGCGCTCACGCGCGCGCCGAGGTAGGAGAACAGCATGGCCGAGGCGCCGGCGTTGCAGCCGAATTCGAGCACGCGCATGTCCGGCAGCGGCAAGGGCATTACGTCCAATACCATGCGCAGCTGATCCCATTCATAATCGACGTCGCCGCCGGTCCATGGATCGCGCGGCTGCAGGCCGAGCTTGCGCGCGAGCGCGTCGAAGTCCTGTTGTGCGGTGTTCGGGCTAGGGGCGGCGGTGTTCACTGGAACCTCCAAGGTGGTGAATGCGTCTCAACTATAGGAGGCTCACGGACGAGGCTGCTTGTCGCAGCGCAAACCGGCCCGGCGGCGCGCGGGGCCGATCGGGCTCGCATCGGGCGCCAGCGGGCCGCGCGTGCCTATATTATTTTGGTATTAGTTGCGCGACATAATTCATTGGCGTCACCATAGCCATTTTTGTACCATCTTGGCAGCATAGAAAAGGACTCTGACTAGTGGATAAGACAATTCTGGGCGTCGACTGGGGTACCAGCAACCGGCGCGCCTACCTGATCAACGAGCAAGGCGTGTGCCTTGCGGAACATGAAGATGGCCAGGGCATGCTGGCCGTCGGCGGCCGCGAGCGCTTCAGCGCGTCGCTCGACGGCTTGCTCGATGCCATGCACCTCGACGGCGACGTGCCGGTGATCATGTCCGGCATGGTGGGCAGCGCCTCCGGCTGGCAGGAGGTCGGCTACCTCGACGCGGCCGTGCCGCTGGCCGAGTTGCCGCGCCACCTGGCGCCCGTCACCGATCCGGCCTGGGCCGGCCGCGCCCACATCGTGCCCGGCTATTGCTACCGCGACGGCGCCGCCGTCGACGTCATGCGCGGCGAGGAAACCCAGTTGCTCGGCGCCGTGGCGCTGGGCAAGCGCGACGGCTGGATCGTCTTGCCCGGCACCCATAGCAAATGGGTGCTGCTGCGCGACGGCGTGATCGCCTCGTTCGCCACCTACATGACCGGCGAGCTGTTCGCCATGCTGTCGGCCGGCGGCACCCTGTCGTCGATGATGGCCGGCGACACCACCGACGCCGAGGGCTTCGCCACCGGCCTGAACCAGGCCGCCCGCAACGAACCGCTGTCCAACACGCTGTTCCGGGTGCGCGCCGGCGTCGTCTCGCGCACCTGGCCGCAGCAGCAGGCGGCCGCCGTCGTCAGCGGCTTGCTGATCGGCGCCGAGTTCGCCGCCGCCGCGGCCACCGTCGCCGCCTCCCGCGGGGCCGCCGACGGCGCCACCGCCGCCATCACCGTCATCGGCTCGCCGGCGCTGGCCGCCCGCTACGCCGCCGCCGCCGCCCACTTCGGCCTGCAATGCGAAGTGCTCGATCCCCATCGCGTGTATTGCACGGCGATTTCCCAATTCATCAAGCAGGACTGACCATGACCATTTCCCATCCCACCACTCCGCTGGTCGCCATCCTGCGCGGCCTGCAACCGTCCGAGGCCGTGGCCGTCGCGCAGACGCTGTTCGACGCCGGCTTCCGCGCGCTCGAAGTGCCGCTCAACCGCCCGGGCGCGCTCGAGTGCATCGCCTCGATGGTCAAGCTCAACCTGCCGGGCACGCTGGTCGGCGGCGGCACCATGCTCAACGTCGGGCATGTCGAAGCCGTCTACGAGGCCGGCGGCCGCCTGTTGGTCTCGCCCAACTGCAATCCGGCAGCGATCCGCCGCGCCGCCGACCTGGGCATGTATTGCGCGCCCGGCGTGGCCACGCCGACCGAGGCGTTCGCCGCGCTCGACGCCGGCGCCCACGCGTTGAAACTGTTCCCGGCCGAGATGGTCGGCCACGGCGGCCTGAAGGCCATGCTCAGCGTGGTGCCGGCCGGCACCCCGATGTGGCCGGTCGGCGGCGTCACGCCGGACACGATGCCGGGCTGGGTCAAGGCCGGCGCCACCGGCTTCGGCATCGGCGGCGCGCTCTACACGCCGGGCGTGACCATCGAGCAGCTCGGCGAGCGCGCGGCCGCCTTCGTCAACACCTGGCGCGGCCTGGCCGCCTGATCCATCGATTCGGGGATAAACTGATGAGCAAGCATGACGTGCAATGCCTGTGGGAAGTCGGCGCGCAGCTCGGCGAGGGGCCGCTGTGGGTGGCGGAGCAAAGCCGCCTGTATTTCGTCGACCTGAAGAATCAAACGCTGCACGCGCTCGACACCGTCAAGGACGAGCGCCACAGCTGGAAGATGCCCGATTACATCTGCTGGCTGATCGCCCGCAAGGATGGCGACGGCTTCATGGCCGGCCTGCGCGACGGCATCGCCCGCGTCTGGCTCGAGCCGGAACTGCGCATCGAATACCTGGCGCGTCCCTTCCCCGAGGGCAGCGACCTGCGCATGAACGACGCCAAGGTCGACGGCGCCGGCCGCATCTGGGCCGGCTCGATGCACAACACCGACTATGACCAGGCGATCGGCACCCTGTTCCGCCTCGACACCGATCTGACCTTGACGGCGGCCGACAACGACTACCACATCTGCAACGGCCCGGCCTTTAGCGGCGACGGCGCCACGATGTACCACACCGACAGCTTCGAGGGCCGCACCTACGCCTATCCGCTGGCCGCCGACGGCACGCTGGGCGAGCCGCGCGTGTGGCGCCAGTTCGAGTACGACGCCGAAGGGGCGCCGGACGGCATGACGGTCGACAGCGAAGGCTGCGTCTGGATCGCGCAGTGGGGCGGCGCCCGCGTGTGCCGCTATTCGCCGCAGGGCGAGCTGCTTGAGACGGTGCGCCTGCCGGTGCGCAATCCGGCCTCGTGCACCTTTGGCGGCCCGGACCTGAAAACCCTGTTCATCACCACCGCCAGCGAGGACAACACGCCCGAGCAGCTCAAGGAGTTCCCGCTCACGGGCGCGCTGTTCGCGGTGCGGGTGGAAGTGGCCGGCGTTCCCGCCGCGCGCTTCGGTTAAACGATCGACGCGCCGGCACAGCGCCGGCGTGTGTCAGGACCATCATGACATTGAAGAATTTGCTTGCCGCCATATTCGGCATGGCGATGGGATTGGGCGCGTCGCTCGCTGGCGCGCAGGGTTTCGCCAACGGCGCCGACGTCGGCTGGGTCAGCCAGCAGGAGGCCAGCGGCTACTCCTTCTACAACAGCAGCGGCGTCAAGACCGATCCCTTCGTGCTGCTGAAAAACCTGCAGATCAACGCGATCCGCCTGCGCGTGTGGGTCAACCCGAACGGCGGCTGGAACGACGGCGCCGACGTGCTCTACAAGGCCAAGCGCGCCGCCGCGCAAGGCCAGCGCATCATGATCGATTTCCATTACAGCGACAGCTGGGCCGACCCCGGCCAGCAGACCAAGCCGGCCGCCTGGGCCAACCACACGCTGGCGCAGCTCAACACCGACGTCTACAGCCACACGCAGGGCATCCTGAATTACCTCAAGACCAACGGCATCAACGTCGAGTGGGTCCAGGTCGGCAACGAGATCAACAGCGGCATGTTGTGGCCGGAAGGGGAGACCACCAGCTTCGGCAACCTGGCCGGGCTGATCAACAGCGGCTACAACGCCGCCAAGGCCGTCTATCCGAACGCCAAGGTCATCCTGCATTTGGCCAACGGCCACGACAACGCGGTGTTCCGCTGGTTCTTCGACGGCGTGAAAAACGCCGGCGCCAAGTGGGATGTGATCGGCATGTCGCACTACCCGCCGGCCGCCGACTGGACCAGCTACAACAACAAGATCTCGACCAATATGTGGGACATGGTGTCGCGCTACAGCAAGCCGGTGATGGTGACCGAGGTCGGCATGGACTGGACCAAGGCGGCCACCGCCAAGGCGATGATCGCCGATCTGCTGGGCAAGACCAAGGCGCTCGGCGCCAATGGCCTGGGCGTGTTCTACTGGGAGCCGCAGGGCTATCCGGGCTGGCAGGGCTACACCATGGGCGCAATCGACGCCAGCGGCAAGTTCACCATCGCGCTCGATCCGTTCTAAGCTGGCGGCGCTGTTAAAATGCGTCGATCCGCAGCCCACATCGACGCCATCATGCAGAAGCACACCGTAAGATATTTGCACCTCCCGCCCGACGGCGACCTGCCCGCGTGGGCGGGCGCCGCCCACTTCAAGGCCATCGTGGTGGTGGAGGCGGAGGTGATGGACATGACGCGCTGGGAGGTGAGCCGCTGGCTGGTCGAATCGGGCTGCGCCTACGCGCTGGCCTGGGGCACGCAGGCCGAGGCGTGGCACGAGGCGATCGACGACGCCTTCCTCGAGGCGACCGACTACGAGGAGGTCGACGACGCGCGCCTGCTGCTGTCGACATCGCACGAGGACGAAGACCTGGAGGAAGCGTTCTGGTTCGCCAAGCACCGCGCCACCCATCCCGCCCACGACCTGGCGGAAACCTTGATCCTGCACATCGCCGACGCGCCGCGCCGCGAGCAAATCGAAGCGAGCTTCCGCGACGCCTGAGCGTTCACAGCTTCATGACGGCGATCAAACGCTGACCGCGCCCGCCACGGGAGCGGCGCGGCGCTGGCTTATCATCGCCTCTACCCGCCACCGGCGCGGCCCGGAGGCGGTCACCATGAACCACAAGCGCATCTACTATTCCTGCTGCACGTCGCTGGCCTACTTCATTTGTGAGCGCTATTACGGCAAGCATCATTACGTTTGGTGCACGCCATATTTCGACCCGTCGTCGCGCTTAAGCGAGAACAATTGTGTGCCGACGACGTCCAACCCAAGGGAGATTTATTGGTCGTTGAAAAAAGAGGTGGAGGCCGGCGATTTACATTCGACAAAGGTACTTAGCACCCGGAGAAATATCCAGGGCGGCGCGGACGCCAAACTGAGCGCGGGTCTGATCAGCGCGGCGACGCACAGGGAGATACTGGAGGTGGTTCTGCAAGCGCAACTCCATGAGTTCAAGCCGTTGTTGCTGGTGATTCCGGGGCTGCCGGTCTGCCGCCTTTTGCGGCCTGTGCCTGTGAGCAAGCGCGCGGCTGTGTTGTCCGAAGAATTTCTCATCGAAGACCTGCCCAGAAAGCTATTCGATGCGATCGAACTGTAACGGGGGATGATGATGAATTGGCGAACCTTGCTTGAGTCTGTTCCACGGATGGCCGCGACGGAAGCCGTTGGCTATTGTATGAGCGCCCTGTCACAAGTAGGTATACCTGCGATGTCGAAGAGCGACTACTTCTTTCCCATGTTTCGCAGCAAGCCGACGCCTCAGGCTGTTGAGCTTGCAAAAACCATACTTGGCAAGATTGAAGAAGCGGCGGGCACCGGGATCGACGATCTGGACTCCAAGTCGGCCCAAAAGTATCTATGTGAGCTAGGCGCCGCGAACGATGAATTGATCGAGCGCGTGGAAGGATTGAGCCGGGAGCGCGGTGACGAGCTGCTGCGACGGCTCCACGGCGACCAGGGGTACTGACTCACCGCACGGTGTTGCGCCTCATGTCCGATCCGGGCGCGGCCTTGCGCAGCCGGGCGTTGCGCAGATAAGTCAGCCGGGCGCATATCGTGCGCACGGTTGTGCTTACTTCGGCGCGCCGGGCGGCGGGGACACCAGCACGTCGTCGTCTTTGCTCCAGGCCGGCGACGTGATGGCGTAGAAGTCCAGCGGCACCCCCTTGCTGGCGCGGATCGAACGCACGGTGGCCGGCTGGATGACGATGTATGAGCCGGGACCGATGGTCTGCGCGCGGCCGTCGGTCCACACCTCGCCGGTGCCGCTGAGCACGAAGAACGATTCCTCGCCTTCCCTGTTGTGGCTCCAGGGGCTGGCCTTGCCCGGTTCCAGGTGGAACAGCGCGACGCTGACCTTGTCGCTGCGGGCGCCGGCCGGCGCGGTCCTGCCGCTCAGTTCGCGCAGCGTGACGCCGGGCGCGGCGCTGATGACGGGCAGGGTGGCCGGATCGATGACGGGCGGCGTCTGCGCCGTGGCGAAGAGGGGCAGGGCGGCGAGTAGCAGGGCGAAGGGTTTCATGGGTATTGATCAGAAGTAATGATCGTCGAGTGTATGACGCCTCAATAAAAAAAGCCAGCCTCCGAAGAAGCTGGCTTTTTTGAACAGCAAGGCTTGGCGAACCAAGCCGGCCGGCGATTACATCATGCCGTCCATGCCACCCATGCCGCCCATGCCACCCATACCGCCCATGCCGCCGCCGGCTGGCTTGTCTTCGGTGACTTCGGCAACCATGCAGTCGGTGGTCAGCATCAGGCCGGCGATCGACGCTGCGTTTTGCAGTGCCGAACGGGTGACCTTGGCTGGATCGAGCACGCCCATTTCAACCATGTCGCCGTAGGTGCCGTTGGCCGCGTTGTAACCGTAGTTACCCGTGCCTGCCAGAACCGCAGCAACGACGACCGACGCTTCTTCGCCGGCGTTTTGCACGATCATGCGCAGTGGCTCTTCCATGGCGCGCAGAACGATCTTGATGCCTGCGTCCTGGTCCGGGTTGTCGCCTTTGACGGTGATCGAGGCGCGGGCGCGCAGCAGGGCAACGCCGCCGCCTGGCACGATGCCTTCTTCGACGGCCGCGCGGGTGGCGTGCAGCGCATCTTCAACGCGGGCTTTCTTCTCTTTCATTTCGACTTCGGTGGCGGCGCCAACCTTGATCACGGCAACGCCGCCGGCCAGCTTGGCCACGCGCTCTTGCAGTTTTTCACGGTCGTAGTCCGAAGTCGCTTCTTCGATCTGCACGCGGATTTGCTTGACGCGGCCTTCGATGTTGGCGGCCTGGCCGGCACCGTCGATGACGATGGTGTTTTCCTTGCCCACTTCGATGCGCTTGGCTTGGCCCAGCTCTTCGAGCGAGATTTTTTCCAGCGTCAGGCCGACTTCTTCGGCAACGACTTGACCGCCGGTCAGGATCGCGATGTCTTCCAGCATGGCCTTGCGACGGTCGCCGAAGCCCGGAGCCTTGACGGCGCAGGTTTTCAGGATGCCGCGGATGTTGTTGACCACCAGGGTCGCCAGCGCTTCGCCTTCGATGTCTTCGGCGATGATCAGCAGCGGACGGCCGGCTTTGGCCACTTGTTCCAGTACCGGCAGCAGGTCGCGGATGTTCGAGATTTTCTTGTCGCACAGCAGGACGAATGGATTGTCCAGGATCGCCACTTGCTTCTCTGGGTTGTTGATGAAGTATGGCGACAGGTAGCCGCGGTCGAACTGCATACCTTCAACGATGTCCAGTTCGTCGTTGAGCGACTTGCCGTCTTCAACGGTGATGACGCCTTCCTTGCCCACTTTTTCCATCGCCTCGGCGATACGCTCGCCGATCGAGGCGTCCGAGTTGGCCGAGATCGAACCGACCTGGGCGATTTCCTTGGTGGTGGTGCATGGACGGGCGATGATGGCGATCTGCTCGACGGTGGCGGCGACGGCCTTGTCGATGCCGCGCTTGAGGTCCATCGGGTTCATGCCGGCGGCGACGAACTTCATGCCTTCGCGCACGATGGCCTGGGCCAGCACGGTGGCGGTGGTGGTGCCGTCGCCGGCGTTGTCGCTGGTGCGGGAAGCGACTTCCTTAACCATTTGCGCGCCCATGTTCTGCAGCTTGTCTTTCAGTTCGACTTCCTTGGCGACCGACACGCCGTCCTTGGTGACGGTCGGGGCGCCGAACGAGCGCTCCAGCACGACGTTGCGGCCTTTCGGGCCCAGGGTGACTTTGACGGCGTTGGCCAGGATGTTGACGCCTTCGACCATTTTGGCGCGCGCTGCGTCGCCGAAGATTACTTCTTTAGCTGCCATGTTGTTTCTCCAGAATTAGGTGAGTACTGTGTGCAAACGTGCGGTCAATTACTTGACGACGATTGCCATGATGTCTTCTTCGCGCATGACCATCAGTTCTTGACCGTCAACTTTGACGGTCTGGCCGGCATATTTGCCGAACAGAACGCGGTCGCCTACTTTGACATCCAGCGGACGGACTTTGCCGTCTTCGAGAATCTTGCCATTGCCGACGGCGAGCACTTCGCCTTGATCCGGTTTTTCAGCGGCCGCATCAGGGATGATCAGGCCGGACGCAGTTTTGGTTTCCTGGTCGAGGCGTTTGACGATTACGCGATCGTTCAAAGGGCGAAGGTTCATACAAAACTCCTTAATTAGCATTGGAACAGTTTGTTGTTGTGCCGATCATGCCTAAATGCTCAGATTGCCACAACGGAAAGTTGTCGAGGGCGCTGTTAGCACTCTCTCGGAACGAGTGCCAATTATAGGGACGACCTTGGGGTATTTCAAGGCGCATACCTTGAGAAGACGCAAAAAAGAGTGTGTATGTTGCAAAGGTGTCTACAGATAATGCCTGGCCAGGGCCGGTTGCCGCCCTTTTCCTGCGCGGCCGGGGCGCGCTGGATCGTCTGTAAGGTGGCCCGGGCGGTGTCGGATGGGGCGCTCTCCCGGAGCCCCCCAAGGAAAAAGGGGACGTACCCCGGTGGGGTACGTCCCCGCAGCGTCGCGCCGTGCGGGGCTAGTGTCCTGAATTGCAGATTCGTTGAATAAATATGGCGAGAAGCGGCCTGATACGGCGTCGCCAATGCGCGCAAGGCCCCGGCCTTGCTGTGCTTAGCTCCTTGTCTCAGGCCGATTTCGCCACATTTATTATTCAACGAACTAGCAATTCAGGACACTAGCGCCGCTCGCCGCGCGTCTTTAGCTGGTCGAGCAGCACCGCCGCCAGCAGGATCACGCCGCGCATCAGATACTGGTAAAACGCGTCGACGTCCATCAGGTTCATGACGTTTTCGACCGTCCCCATGATCAGCACCCCGATCAATACGCCGAAAATGCGCGCCTTGCCGCCCTGGAGCGACACGCCCCCCAGCACGCAGGCCGAAATCACATCGAGCTCGAAGCCCTGGGCCGCATTGGGCTGCCCGCTGGTGATGCGCGAGGCCAGGATCAGCCCCGCCATCGCCGTGACCAGCCCTTGCAGCAAAAAGATCCACACCCGCAGCCGCTCGACGCGCACGCCGGCCAGCCGCGCCGCCTCCGGATTGCCGCCGATGGCGAGCGTGTTGCGCCCGAAGACCGTCTGGTTCAACAGGATGCCGAACACCACGAAGCAGGCGGCGCAGATGAGCACCGGCAGCGGCATGCCGAAGATGCGCGTGTCGCCGAAGTCGATGAAGGCGTCGTTGTTGATGCCGACCGCCTGGCCCTTGGAGACGATGAAGGCCAGGCCGCGCACCATCAGCATCGTCGCCAGGGTGGCGATCAGCGCGTTCACCCGCAGGTAGGCGATCAACACGCCATTGAGCGCGCCGATCAGGGCGCCGGCGGCCAGGCCGGCGCCGACGGCCAGCGCCACGCTGCCGCTTTGTTCGAGCACGATCGCCCCGAGCACGCCGGCGAAGGCGATGGTCGAGCCGACCGACAGGTCGAAGTCGCGCGAGGCCAGGCAAAGCATCATGGTGCAGGCGACCATGCCGATCTGCGCCACCGACAGCATCAGGCCGACGACGTTGGTCACCGAGAAGAAGTTTTCGACCGTGGCGGCCAGCACCGCGAACAGCACCACATACGCGAGCGGCATGCTGTATTCGATCAGCCATTGACGGGAAACCAGCGGCGCCGCCGGCTTGGCGGCGGGGTTGATGGACGAGACGTTCATGCGATGCTCCGGGTGTGAAGGGCGGGCGTTTCAATGGGGGCGGCGGCGGCCAGGCCGCCAACGGTCGAATCGGGCAGCGCCAGGCGCAGCACCTCGGTCTCGCTGGCGTCGGCGCGTGCCAGTTCGCCGCAGATGGCGCCTTCGCGCATGACGATCACGCGGTCCGAGATGCCCAGCACCTCCGGCAGCTCGCTCGAGACGACGATTACGCAGCAACCGCGTTCGGCCACCTCGTGGATGATGCGGTAGATGTCGTTCTTGGCGCCGACGTCGATGCCGCGCGTCGGTTCGTCGAGGATCAGCACCTTCAATCCCGGTTCGGCCAGCCAGCGCGCCAGGATCACCTTTTGCTGGTTGCCGCCGGAGAGCAGGCGGATCTCCTGCTGGCGGTTGGGCGTCTTGATGCGCAGGCGGGCGATGAATTCGTCGGCCAGCGCCGCCTCCTTCTTATGGCGCAGGAACAGGCCGGCGCGCAGGTCGATGCGGCGCACGCTGATGTTGATGTTCTCGGCCACCGAGGCCGTCGCCAGGATGCCTTGCTCCTTGCGGTCCTCGGGACAGAGCACGATGCCGGCGGCGATGGCGTCGGTCGGCGCGCCGGTGGGCACGACCGCGCCGTCGAGGCTCACCTGGCCGGCGCTGCGCGGATCGGCGTTGTAGAGCAGTCGCATCAACTCGCTGCGGCCGGCGCCCACCAGGCCGAAAAAGCCCAGCACCTCGCCGCCGCGCACGGCGAAGCTTTGCGGTCCGCGCATGTGGTGGCCGTCGAGGCCTTGTATCTTCAGGCGTTCTTCGCCCAGCGCGCGCGGGCGGTAGTCGTAGATGTCGCTCAGTTCACGGCCGACCATGTCGCTGATCAGGCGCTCGCGCGGCACCTCGGCCATCACGTGGTGGGTGACGATCTTGCGGCCGTCGCGGAAGATGGTGCAGGCGTCGCACAGCGCGTACAGCTCCTCGAGCCGGTGCGAGATGTAGATCAGCGTGCGGCCGTCGGCGCGCAGCTCGCGCACGAGCCGGAACAGGATCTCGGTCTCGCGGTGCGACAGGCTGCTGGTCGGCTCGTCGAAGGCGATCACCTGCGCGTCCTGCATGATGGCCTTGCAGATCTCGACCATCTGGCGCTGCGCGATCGACAGGTCGGCCAGCCTGGCGTCGGGCGCGAGGTCGACGCCGATGGCGGCCAGCTTGTCGGACACCATGCGGCGGGCCTTGGGCTTGTCGAGCAGGCCGAAGCGGGTCGGCATGCGACCCAGCAGCACGTTCTCGGCCACCGTCAGCTCGGGCACGTATTGCAGCTCCTGGTGGATCACGGCGATGCCGGCGCCGATGGCGTCCTTGGCGCTGGCGAAACGGCGCTCGGCGCCGCCGACCAGCAGGCGGCCGCCGTCCGGCTTGTACTGGCCGCCGAGGATCTTGAGCAGCGTCGACTTGCCGGCGCCGTTCTCGCCCAGCAGGCCGTGCACCTGGCCGGCGTGGGCTTCGAAGCTCACGCCGTTGAGGGCTTTGACGCCGGGGAAGAATTTGCAGACCTCGTCGAACTGGAGGTAGGCGGCCATGGCCTACATGCCCATTTGCTTGCGGACGTCGGCCTGGTTGGCGCGCGTCATCAGCATGCCCTTGGTCAGCACCTCGGCCGGCGGGGCGCCTTTGCCGGTGATCCAGTTGTACAGGTTGACCGAGGTGTCGTAGCCGTGCTGTTTGGCGCTGATCAGCACCGAGCCGTAAAAGCCGGTCGGCGCCGGCTTGTTCAATTCATTTTCGGCCGACTTGGCGCCGCCGATGCCGACGCCGACCATCGCGTCGGCCTTGATGCCGCGGCCCTCGGCGGCGCGCACGGCGCCGAGCACCGCCTCGTCGTTCAGGCCCACGGCCACCCAGTGCTTGAAGCGGGCGTTCTTGGTCAGCGCGATGTTGGCGGCGTTGAAGGCGCTTTCGGTGTCGGTCTTGGCCTGCGGCGCGTCGACGATGTTGGCGGCCGGGATGCCGGCCGCCTTCAGGGCGTCGGTGGCGCCGGAGGTGCGCTCTTTCGCCGTCGGCAGCTGATCGAAGGCGACGCGGATCACGCCCACTTCGGCGGGGTTCCATTTGCGGTTCTTCACTTCGGCGGCGATGCCTTCGCCGACCTGCTTGCCGATGGCGTAGCTCGAGATGCCCATGTGCGGGATCGATTCGATCGGTTTGCCGCTGCCGTCGACCAGGCGGTCGTCGACCGAGATCACCTTGAGGTTGTTGCGCTTGGCCGAGCGTTCGATGGCCTTGCCCAGCTTGACGTCGGGCGCGCAGATGACGAAGCCCTGGGCCTTTTGCGCGGCCAGGTTGTCGATCGCGGCGATCATTTTTTCGCCGTTGGGGATGCCGATCTTGACCAGGGTGAAGCCCTTGTCCTTGGCCGCTTGCTCGGCGTAGCGCCATTCGTCCTGGAACCAGGGCTCCTCGGCTTGCTTGACGAGGAAGCCGATTTTGACGGGGTCGGCGGCGTGGGTGAGGGGGGCGGCGGCCAGCAGGCACAGGGTCGCGGCGGCGAGCAGGGTTGGTTTCATTTTTTGTCTCCGTTGGTTTTTGTTTTTGGTGCCGCCTGCGCTTACCCCGCACTGCCAACCGGGGACGTACCCCTCGGGGTACGTCCCCCAAGCGGTCGCGCAAGCGTATCGCTAAACGCCTGCCGGGGTTGACCGGCCGGTCGCGCGAGCGTATCGCTCACTGCCTGCCGGGGTTGATCTGGGCGCCAACTCCCGGCGGGCAGAAAAAAGCCGGCGTCGAAGCGCCGGCTCGGTCACTACCGCATCACCATTCGGCGACGCTGCCATCGGCATGGCGCCACACGGGGTTGCGCCAGTCCGGTGCGTTCTTGCTGGCGGCGATGACGCGTTCCTCGTCCACTTCCACGCCCAGCCCTGGTTTAGGCAGCGGATTGCAGTAGCCGTCGATGATCTTGAAGTCGTCCTTGTTGATCACGTAGTCGAGCAGCTCGCCGCCCTTGTTGTAGTGGATGCCCATGCTCTGCTCCTGCAGCACGGCGTTGTACGAGACGAAGTCGACCGCCAGGCACGACGCCAGCGCGACCGGGCCGAGCGGGCAGTGCGGCGCCAGCGTGATGTCGTAGGCCTCGGCCATCGAGGCGATCTTGAGGCACTCGGTGATGCCGCCGGCGTGCGACAGGTCCGGCTGCACGATCGACAGGCCGCCGGCCGCGAACACGTTCTTGAACTCGAAGCGCGAGTACATGCGCTCGCCGGCGGCCAGCGGAATGGCGGTCATCTCGGCCAGGCGCGCGTAGTACTCGGCCTGCTCGGCGAGCACCGGCTCTTCGACGAACAGCGGGCGGAACTGCTCGAGCTCGCGCAGCAAGGTCTTGGCCATCGGCGCGGCCACGCGGCCGTGGAAGTCCAGGCCGAATTCGATGGTGTTGCCGAACGCTTCGCGGATCTCGGCCACGCGCCGCACGGCCTTGTCGACCGCCGCCGAGGTGTCGAGCATGCCCAGCTCCTCGGTGCCGTTCATCTTGAACGTGTCGAAGCCGCCGGCCTTGAGCTTGGTGATCTGTTCGATGATGTCGGACGGACGGTCGCCGCCGACCCAGCTGTACATCTTCATGCGGTCGCGCACAAGGCCGCCGAGCAGCTCGTACACCGGCTTGCCCATCACTTTGCCCTTGATGTCCCACAGCGCCTGGTCGATGCCGGCGATCGCGCTCATCAGGATGGCGCCGCCGCGGTAGAAGCCGGCGCGGTACATGGTTTGCCACAGGTCGTTGATGCGGGCCGGGTCGGCGCCGATCAGGTACGGTTCCATTTCCTGGACGGCCGTCTCCACGGTGCGCGCGCGGCCTTCGATGACCGGTTCGCCCCAGCCGACCACGCCTTCATCGGTCTCGATTTTCAGCAGCATCCAGCGCGGTGGAACACGGTAGGTCGTCAGTTTGGTGATTTTCATAGGGGAAGGAGAATAAGTTCGGGGAACAGTGTTCAGTCTAAGCGTCCTCCCTAGACTGGAAATATGATTAATTGAACACAAGCCATATCATTATCGAATAGCAGAAATAAGCCAGACTGCTATCCGATATAAGCATAGCTGATAGTGGTAAATTCATATCATTTTTCCCGGTGCCCCGCTTAGACTGGCCATACTTAATTGACAAGCTCGGGGAGCGTGGTCCGCATGATCGATACCAGTACGCAGCTCGCCACCACGCCCGGCATCATGCTGTTGCGTGTCGGCCAGGCCGGCGGCGCGCTGCGCTGGGACGCGTCGCGGCGTTGCTGGCGCTGGCCCGATCCGCAGGGCGGGCAGCTGTATTGCTGGCCGGCTCCGGCCGGCATGGCCAGCGGCCTGCGGCTGCAGGAAAACGCTGGCGTGATGGCGTGTTGCCGGTCCGGACGGGTGCTGCTGGGGCAGGGCAAACGGCTCGGCATGGTCGATTTGCCAACGCCGGGACAGCCCGCCCGGGCGCTGCAAAGCCAGGTGCTCCTCACCGTCGACGCCGCCGAGCCGCGCACCAGCATCAGCGACGGCTGCACCGACCGCGGCGGCAATTTCGTCTTCGGCACGGCCAACACCGCCAGCGACCAGCGTCCCATCGGCAGCTTTTACCAGTATTCGCGCCAGCACGGCCTGCGCCGCCTGGCGCTGCCGGTGGTGGTGCGCGCCGGCGCCATCGCCTTCAGCGCCGACGGCCGGCGCATGTATTTCGCCGACACGGCCCAGGGCGACATCATGCAGTGCGACTACGACGCGCAATCGGCCAAGGTGTCCGGCGTGAAAACCTTCGCGCCGCCGCTGGAGGGGGGCGCCGGCGCGGCCGTCGTCGACAGCGCCGACCGCCTGTGGAGCGTGCAGGGCGGCGCCCTGGTGCACTACGGGGCCGACGGCGCGGTGCTGCGCCGGATCGGCCTGGCGCGCGAGGCGGCCGCCAGCGTCGCCTTCGGCGGCGAGGGGCTGCGCCAGCTGCTGGTGCTGGGCGCGAACGGCGGGTTGTACGGCCTGCCGCCCGATTTGCCGTCCGACCCGGCCCACCCGCCGGCGCGCGGCGTGCCCGACGTGCCGTTCGACGATGGCGGCCGTTTTGCCGTGCTGCAAGGGCCTGACATCGGTGATTGACGCTGAACGGGCGCGGCATATATGATGGTGCGCACATAATAATCACCCATATGACCGATTCCCGCTCAGATCGCTTTGTCCGTTCCCACCTGAAAACCCGCCATCTGGTCTTGCTGGTAGAACTGGGCCGGCATGGCTCCATCGCCCACGCGGCCCAAGCCGCCAACCTGACCCAGCCCGGCGCGTCCAAGTTATTGGGCGAGCTCGAACACGCGCTCGGCGTGCAACTGTTCGAGCGCCTCTCGCGCGGCGTGGCGCCGACCTGGTACGGCAAGGTGCTGATCCGCCGCGCCGGCGCCGCGCTGGCCGAGATGGACGCGGCCCACCAGGAGGTCATGGAGCTGTTGTCGGGCCTGCGCGGTCGGGTGGGCATCGGCACCGTGCTGGCGCCGGCCACCAGCCTGGTGCCGAAGGCGATCAACCTGCTCAAGTCGCGCCACGCGCGCGTCCATGTCGCGGTCAAGATGTCGACCAGCAAGGTGCTGGTCGAGCGCCTGCGCAGCGGCGAGCTCGATCTGGTGGTCGGCCGCATCCTCGACACGGCCGCCGCCGACGAACTCAATTTCGAACCGCTGACGGACGAGCCGCACCTGCTGATCGCGCGCAGCGGCCATCCGCTGGCCAGCCGCACCGACCTGCAACTGGAGGAATTGATGCACCAGTGCTGGGTGTTGCCGCCGGCCGGCAGCATCCTGCGCGACCGCCTCACCGCGCTGTTTTTATCGCACGGCCTCGAGCAGCCGGGCGAGACCGTCGAGACCCAGGACTTGCCGGTCGTCGCCAGTTTGCTGATGGGCAGCGACATGGTGGTGGCGCTGCCGGCCGACGCCGTACAAGCCTATCTGCAGGCCGGTTTGATGACGATCTTGCCATTCGACCTGGGCGTGAGCATGGATTCGTTCGGCATCGTCACGCGCAAGCGGCACCAGCTCTCGCCCGGCGCCGACGCCATGTTGTCGGCTTTGCGCGACGCCGCCGCCGGCATGTACCCGGATTACCATCCACCCGCTTGATCTGCTTTCTATCCCTTTTGTCATAGCCGAGGTATTGCTGTTTTCATCATTATGCATGTCTGATATACGAACTTGATATGGACACAATGCAATTAGCTATTGGCTTCTGAACTCGTGTTTCGCTTAGCATCCAGTCTATCCGTCCGCTCTGTATCAGAGACGGAACTCATACAAACACTGGAGATGCACATGAAACACAAGAAACTGAGCTGGCTCATCGCCACGCTCTTCACCACCCCATTGATGGCGCAGCAGGCCCACGCTCAGGCGCAAGGCCAGGACAGCGCGCCGGCGTCGGCGCCAGTGGCCGGCGAGATCCAGCAAGTGAACGTGACCGGCATCCGCGCCTCGGTGCGCAACGCGCTGGCGGCCAAGGAAGCGTCCAACAGCATGGTGGAGGTCATTTCGTCGGAAGACATCGGCAAGCTGCCGGACACCACCATCGCCGAATCGCTGGCGCGCCTGCCGGGCATGTCGTCCGGCCTCGACCGCGGCAACGCGTCGCAGATCGTCGCCCGCGGCATGGGGCCGCGCTTCATCGGCGCCACCCTGAACGGGCGCGAGCTGGCCTCGTCCGAGCCCAACCGCGCGGTGCGCTTCGAGCAGTTCCCGTCGGAGTCGCTGAGCGGCGCCACCGTCTATAAAACCCAGAACGCCGAACTGGTCGAGGGCGGCGTCGCCACCACCATCGACCTGCAGACGGTCTCGCCGCTGAAATACAACGGCCGCCAGGTGTCGCTGCGCGCCGACGCCCTGTACTACCCGATCGCCAAGGACATCCCCGGCGCCGACAAGACCGCGCCCCGCCTGGGCGGCGTCTACATCGACCAGTTCCTCAACAAGACCGTGGGCGTGGCGATCGCCGCCAGCTACCAGGACCAGCCGTCGGTGCAGGAAAACATCAAGCACTACGGCTTCAACGAATCGGGCACGACCAACCGCGTGCCATGGGGCTTCCAGGATGACATCCGCCGCGGCAAGGACAAGCGCAGCAGCGTGCTGGCCAAGGTCGAATGGAAACCGAACAGCGACGTGCTGATCACGGCCGACAGCTACTACTCGAAGGCGGCGATCGACGAGGACCAGCTGCAGCACTGGACCAGCGGCCTGAGCAATTTTGGCAACTACACCAACGTCAACCTGATCGACGGCTACGTGGCCGGCGCCACCTCCGACTGGACCCAGGTCATCAACAACCACGCGCGCTGGACCCAGGACAGCAGCGTCGCCGCCAGCGGCTTGAACGGCAAGTTCAAGGCCGGCGACTGGAAGATCGAGACCGATCTGTCGACCTCGCACGCGATCCGCGCCAGCCAGTGGGCCGATGTCACCCAGACCAGCAACGGCTACACCAAAACCACGTGGAACTTCACCGGCAACGAACACCAATCGTACGACTTCGGCGGCCTCGACACCGGTAATCCGGCCAACTTCGGCAACGCGGTCTTGAACGTCAACAACGACGGCCATGTGAAGGACTTGCTCAACGGCGCCTCGGTGACCGCCGCCCGTCCGATCGAAAACAGCATCATCAGCCGCGTCAAGATCGGCGTGCGCGCCACCGAC
Source organism: uncultured Duganella sp. (assembly GCA_963513825.1). Taxonomy (GTDB): domain Bacteria; phylum Pseudomonadota; class Gammaproteobacteria; order Burkholderiales; family Burkholderiaceae_D; genus Rugamonas. The sequence continues at coordinate 63,108 of CAUPRW010000009.1, read as the reverse complement.
CGCGAGAAGAGCTACCGCCAGACCACCTGGTCGCTCGGCGGCGCCGGCGTGGCCATTCCCGCCTCGGCCTACGAGACCGTCAAGGTCGACGGCTTCCCGGCCTACTTCGCGCTCAAGGACTTCGCCGGCGGCATCGACAGCGCCTTCGGCCCGAACGCCACCGATCCGACCGGCCGCGCCCAGACCCAGACCGACTTGCTGGCCGGCTGGAAGGTCAAGGAGCGCACCAGCTCCGCGTTCGTCCAGGGCGACCTCGACGGCGAAGCGCTGGGCAAGACCTACCGCGGCAACGTCGGCGTGCGCCTGGTGCACACCAAGACCGACAGCTATGGCATGGAATCGATCAACAACGCGGCCGCCACCCCGGTCAGCGGCGGCACCTCGTACACCGAAATCCTGCCGAGCCTGAACCTGATCTTCAACATGGACGAGGCGCAGGAGCACCAGGTGCGCTTCAGCGTGGCGCGCGCGATGTCGCGCCCGCCGCTTGACGAGCTGCGCGCCTCGCGCAACCTGAGCATCGATAATGCCGGCCAGCGGCCGACCACCGGCTCGGCCGGCAATCCCGACCTGAAACCGATGATGGCCAACCAGGTCGACCTTGCCTACCAATGGTATTTCTCCAAAGGTTCGCTGCTGTCGGCCGGCGCGTTCTACAAGCAGGTGCAGCGCTACATCGCCATCAGCCAGGCCGACAACATCACCCGTTCGGTCAATGGCACGGGCGGCAATATCCGTGGCCTGGAACTGGTGTACCAGCAAGCGTTCACCTTCCTGCCGGCCCCGTTCGACGGCCTGGGTGTCGCCAGCAATTACGCGTACACCAACAGCAGCATTCGTGAACAGGTGCCGGTGGCCAATCCGTTCCCGGTGGAGGGCTTGATGAAGCATAACGGTGGCGTGACGCTGTGGTACGAAAAAGCCGGCTACGAAGCGCGCCTGTCGGCCAACTACCACAGCAAGTTCGTGCGCAACCCGGGTTGGGACGCCGGCCAGCTGCTGGTCAACGGCGACGAGACCTACCTGACGCTGAACCTGTCGAAGCAACTGACGCCCAACCTGCAACTGCGCTTCGGCATCGACAACATGACCAACCAGAAATCGGTCTACACCAGCGGCAACAACCGTCTGCAGCAGGAAGTCACCGAGTTCGGCCGTCGTTTCAACCTGGGGCTGACCTTCAAGCTGTGATGTGCTAGGTCGCCGTACCTGTTTTATCGTGGTTTGACGGAGCGGTGCGCGCAAGCGCTGCTCCGTTTTTTTTTTGCGACCCCGCACTGCCGGGCGGGGACGTACCCGCAGGGTACGTCCCCAGGTTTGCGGGGGACGCCTTTATCGGGAGTCGCGTTTGAATCCAAAGATGACCAACTGGCGGCGCCTGTGCGTCGCCGCCATGCTGCTGGCGGCGTGCGTGTCCGCCAGCGCCGCCGCCACCAACCCCGCCAAGGCCGGCCGCGAGCGCCTGTCGCTCGACCGCGGCTGGCTGTTCCACCTCGGAGACGTGGTGCAGCCGCCCATCGTCGGCCACGAGGAATCGTATAGCAACGCCAAGGCCGGCAACGCGCCAGGCGCCGCCGGCACCGAGTTCGACGACTCCGACTGGCGCCGCCTCGACCTGCCGCACGACTGGGCCGTCGAAGGCCCGTTCGACCCCAAGGCCAACATCTCGCAGGGCTACCGTCCGCGCGGCATCGGCTGGTACCGCCGCTACCTGAAGGTCGACCCGGCCGACCGTGGCCGCCACTTCGAGCTGCAGTTCGACGCCATCGCCACCCACGCCACGGTGTGGGTCAACGGCAACGTGGTCAACCGCAACTGGTCCGGCTACAACACCAGCAACATCGACATCACGCCGTACCTCAATTATGGCGACTCGCTCAACACCATCGCGATCCGCGCCGACGCCGAGGCCATGGAGGGCTGGTGGTACGAGGGCGCCGGCATGTACCGCCACGCCTGGCTGGTCAAGCGCGCGCCGGTGCACGTGGCCACCGACGGCGTGTACGCCGTGCCGCGCGCGGGCAAGGGCAAGCAGTGGACGCTGCCGGTGGAGGTCACCGTCAACAATAGCGGCAAGAAGGCCGCCGACGTCACCGTCGAGGTCACGCTGTTCGACCCGGCCGGCAAGCAGGTCGGGCGGAAGACGGCCAAGGCGTCCATCGGCGTGCTCAAGGACGGCGTCGTCAAGCTGCAGTTCGCCGTCAACGATCCGGCCCTGTGGTCGGTCGCCCGGACCAATCTGTACCGCGTCGCCACCCGCGTGATCGAAAACGGCGTGGCGCAGGACGAGGTGTCGCTGCACACGGGCTTTCGCACCATCCGCTTCGACGCGCAGCAAGGCTTCTTCCTCAACGGCGAGCACCTCAAGCTGCAGGGCGTGTGCATCCACCAGGACCACGCCGGCGTCGGCGTGGCCATTCCCGACTCGGTGTGGGAATACCGCCTGCGCCGCCTGAAGGAACTGGGCGTGAACGCGATCCGCTTCTCGCACAACGCGCCGGCGGCCGAGGTGCTCGACATAGTCGACCGCATGGGCTTTGTCGTCATGGACGAGAACCGCAACTTCAATCCGTCGCCGGACTACATGAAGCAGCTCGAATGGATGGTCAAGCGCGACCGCCACCACCCGGGCATCATCCTGTGGTCGGTGTTTAACGAGGAGCCGGTGCAGGGTTCCGAGGTGGGCTACGAGATGGTCCGCCGCATGGCGGCCGTGGTCAAGTCGCTCGACGACACGCGCCCGGTGACGGCGGCCATGAACGGTGGCTTCTTCAGCGACCTCAATGTGTCGCACGCGGTCGACGTGGTCGGCGCCAACTACCAGGTGCCGGACTACGACCGCTTCCACAAGGCCTTCCCCAACAAGCCGTTCACCAGCTCCGAGGACACGTCCGCGTTCATGACGCGCGGCGAGTTCAAGACCGACAAGGACAAGCGCACCATCGCCAGCTACGACGACCTGGCCGACGCCGCCCAGTGGGGCAACACCCACCGCGACGCCTGGGAGGCGATCTCCAGCCGTCCCTACGTGGCCGGCGGCTTCGTGTGGACCGGCTTCGATTACCGCGGCGAGCCGACCCCCAACGACTGGCCTGCGGTCAGCTCGGTGTTCGGCATCATGGACCTGAACGGCTTCCCGAAGAACGCCTACTACATCCACCAGGTCCAGTGGATCAAGGACCGTCCGTTGATCCACATCGCGCCGCACTGGAACTGGAGCGGCAGCGAGGGCAAGGAAATCCGCGTGATGGTGATGGCCAACGTCGAGAAGGTCGCGCTGCTCCTGAACGGCAAGGCGCTCGGCGAGCAGCAGGTCGATCCGTTCCGCATGAACTACTTCAACGTCGTCTACGCGCCGGGCAAGCTGGAGGCGGTCGGCTACCGGGGCGGCAAGGAAGTGGCGCGCACGTCGGTCGAGACCACCGGCGCGGCCGTTGCGCTGGAACTGGTGCCGGACCGCGCGCAACTGGCCGGCGACGGCCGCGACGCCATGCCGATCACCGTGCGCGCGCTTGACGCGCAGGGCCGCGCGGTGCCGCTGGCCGATGCCGAGGTTACGTTCGCGGTGAGCGGCGGCGGCCGCTCGATCGGCCACGGCAACGGCGACCCGACCTCGCACGAGGACGAGAAGGGCGCCACGCGCCGCCTGTTCAACGGCCTGGCGCAGCTGATCGTGCAGACCAATTGGGACAGCATGCAGGCGCTCGAGGTGGTGGCCACGGCGCCGGGCCTGCGGGCGGCGAAGATCGCCATCCCCGTCAAGGCGGCGCACGCCGGACCGTTCGTGGAAGGCGCCGACGCGCCGACCACCTTCGTGCGCAGCTGGCGCATCGCGCCGGCCGGCGACACCCGACCGGACCCGAACCAGAAGCTGGCCGGCTTCGACATGAACACCTGGGGCTGGGGCTCGCCGCCGTTGTGGGCCGACCCGGGCGCGCGCTACCACCTGTACCGCTCCAGCTTCACGCCGCGCAAGAACCTGGCCGACGGCAACGGCCTGATCCGCTTCGCCGGCATCCGCGGCAAGGCCGAGGTGTGGGTCGATGGCGCTCTGGTGGGCAAGAAGGACGGCTACGCGCCGGCGCCGCTGGACTTGCCATTGCCAGCGGGCACCGGCAAGCGCGAGATCAACGTCATCGTCGAAGCCGAGCCCGGCCAGGGGAGCGGGGTCGAAGGCCACGTCACCATTGAGCCGGCGCCGCGCGCAAAGTAGGCCGATTGTGTCTTGCAATATTAGACATTGATTAAATCGCGCGTCCGTAGCCCCGAAATGGGGCCTGCGGCGCGCGATTCGGTTGACGGCGCCACCGGCGCTGCCTATAGTGGCGGGATGATTTCCGAATTCCAAGAACTATCCGATAAGATCGACCAGCTGGCCGAGATGGCCATCAACTTGCGTCGCGAAAACGCCGAGTTGCGTCAAGGCATTGCCGCGACGGTGGCTGAGAATATCAACACCCAGCGCAAGCTCAGGGAAGCGACCGTGCGCGTCGAGGCGCTGCTGGCGAAAATTCCGCCGGTCGAGGCCGAGGCCGATGGCGAAGCGGGCGGCAAACCCGAAGAAGAGGATGTGCGATGATTCAGCTCGATGTCACCATCATGGGCGCGCCGTACCGGCTGGTCTGCAAGCCGGAGGAGGAGCGCGCGTTGCGCGAAGCGGCCGGCTTCCTGGACAAGAAGATGACCGTCATCCGCGACGGCGGCAAAATCAAGGGCAACGACCGCATCGCCGTGATGGCCGCGCTGGGCATGGCGGCCGAATTCCTGGCCGTCAAAGCGCCGCAGGGACCGCTGTCGGACATGTCGATCCTCGAGGTGCAGACCAAAATCACCGCCATGCACAAAGTGCTCGATAGCGCACTGACTCCACAAGAAACCCTGTTTTAATTCGCTAAACTCCTTCCTTTGCGGCGGACAAGAGAGTAAACTTCTTCGTACCCTGCGGTGTTCGCGATTGCCATATATTCCTTGAACCATTTATGTGCACCGGTTGCGGAATTTTGTTCGATGGGCGTGAGCGTCGCTAGACCGATGAACCCGAAATTGAACTAACTGTGACCACCTTGAACCGTTTGGTTCGGGATGCCGGCAAAGACGGCACAGGCGGGGCCTAAATCTAAAAAGCGGTTGTTAGCATGTGAATGCGCAGCCGCTTTTTTTCGTCTGGAGATAAGCGATGCAATATTGGTTGATGAAGTCCGAGCCCGACGAGGTCAGTATCGACGACGTGATGGCGTCGCCGGGCCAGACCACGGCGTGGTTCGGCGTGCGCAACTACCAGGCGCGCAATTTCATGCGCGACCAGATGCGCGATGGCGACGGCGTGCTGTTCTATCACTCGAGCTGCCCGCAGCCGGGCATCGCCGGGTTGGCGATGGTGGTGGGCGGGCCGTATCCGGACGCCACGCAGTTCGACAAGAACAGCAAGTACTACGACGCCAAGGCGACGCCGGAGCAGCCGCGTTGGATTTCGGTCGATGTCAAGGGCACGGCCAAGACGCGGCTCCTGTCGCTGGCCGAGATGCGCGCCATTCCCGCGCTGGAGGACATGGTGGTGCTGCAGAAGGGCAGCCGCCTGTCGATCACGCCGGTGACGGCGGCGCAGTGGAAGGCGATCGTCAAGCTGCTCAAATAAACCCCGCATGGGTTGGCGGGAACGCGCAGTCAACCCCGCGTGCCGTTAGCGATAAGCGCGCGTCACCACTTAGGGGACGTACCCCACGGGGTACGTCCCCGCCCGGCCGTGCGGGGTGGCGGCCGCCAGCCTAAGCGGCGCGCGCCCGGGTCGGCGCCGCGCCGCGCTGCCGCGCCTTGTAGGCCCACACCAGCATCGCGACGGCGCCGACGATCATCGGCAGCGACAACACCTGCCCCGAGGTGATCGGCATGCCCAGCACCGTGGTCTCCCAGTCCGGCGTGCGGAAGTACTCGGTGAAGAAGCGCGCGCACCCGTACAACAAGGTGTAAAACGCCCCCACCGCCAGGCGCGGGCGCTCCTTGCGCGCGTACAGCCACAAAATCACGAACACCAGCAGGCCGTCGACGAGCATCTGGTAAATCGGCGACGGATGGCGCAGCCCCTGCAAAAACACCGGATTCGGGAACAAGGGATACGAAATGTCGGGCCACATCATCGCCCACGGCAGCGACGGATCGGACACCACGCGCCCCGGCAGCTCCGAGTTGATGAAGTTCCCAAGGCGCCCGGCGGCATACCCCAGCGGCACCAGCGGCGCGATGAAGTCGTACACGTCGAGCAGGTTGCGTCCCACCCGCCGCGCCCATACAGACATCGCGATCAGCACGCCGAGGAAACCGCCATGGAACGACATCCCGCCGTGCCAGATCTTGAAGATCTCGATCGGGTTGGAGAAGTACTTGACCGGCTCGTAAAACAGCACCTCGCCGAGCCGGCCGCCGATGACCACCCCCAGCATCCCGTAGAACAGCATGTCGTCGAGGTCCTCCTTGCGCCAGTCCTGCGCCGCGATGTGCGGCTGCTTGATGCGCACCCGCCCCAGCGTGATGAACAGCGCGAAGGCGAGCACGTACATCAGGCCATACCAGTGGATCGCCACCGGCCCCAGATGGATGGCGACCGGATCGGGCATCGGATGTATCAACATAAAGCGTTCTTTCCCAGGTTCGTATTGAGTAAGTCCAAAAAGCCGCGCAGCACCGGCGAGGCGTTGTCGCGGCGCCAGGCCAGGCCGGTTTCGACCAGCGGGACGGCGTGCGCCAGCGCCCGGTATTCTACTCCGGGGCGCATCAGGTTGGAGACCGACTGCGGCACCAGCGCCATGCCCATGCCGGCCGAGACCAGGCTGACGATGGTTTGCATCTGGATCGCCTGCTGGCCGATCTCCGGCATCACGCCGGCGTCGCGGAACACGGCGACGATGGCGTCGTACAGCGCCGGCGAGATCGCGCGCGGGAACACGATCAGCGGCAACGGCGGCAGCTCGCCCAGCGCCACCTTGCCCTGCTTGGCCAGCAGCCCGGCCGGCACGGCCAGCACCAGCGGCTCGCGCAGCACCGGCAGATAGTCCAGTTCGAGTTTTGCCTTGTCCGGCAGCGGGGGAATCAGCAGGCCGGCGTCGATGCGGCTGTGCAGCAGGTCGTCGAGCTGGACGTCGGAGGTCGACTCCTGCAGCGTCAGGTGCACCTGCGGATAGGCGGCGCGGTAGGCGCGCAGGAACGGCGGCAGCACGCTGTAGTCGGCCGAGGAGACGAAGGCCAGCGTCAGGCGTCCGACCTCGCCGGCGGCGGCGCGCTGCGCCAGCTGCGGCAGCTCCAGCGCGGCGGCCAGCAGGCGGCGCGCCTCCGGCAGCAGGGCGGCGCCGGCCGGGGTGAGCGCCACGCCGCGGCGGCTGCGCTCGAACAGCGTGGCGCCGAGCAGCTGCTCGAGCGCCTGGATGGTCTGCGACAGCGGCGGTTGCGTCATGTGCAGGCGCAGGGCGGCCTTGCCGAAGTGGAGTTCCTCGGCCACGGTGACGAAATAGCGCAGTTGCCTGAGTTCCAGGTTCATATGTGTTTCTATTGTAATTTCATCCTGTGATATTCTATACGACTCACAGCAGTGAAAATCATATATTTGACACGCGCGCGGGGGCAAGGCACTCTGTCATGCTGCGCTCGAAGCCTTAGAGCCGCCTTATCTCTGGAGAAACATCATGCCTGTATATCGTTCCCGCACCACCACCCACGGCCGCAACATGGCCGGCGCGCGCGCCCTGTGGCGCGCCACCGGCATGAAGGATGGCGATTTCGACAAGCCGATCGTCGCCGTGGTCAACTCCTTCACGCAGTTCGTGCCCGGCCACGTGCACCTGAAGGACCTGGGCCAACTGGTGGCGCGCGAGATCGAAAAGGCCGGCGGCGTGGCCAAGGAATTTAACACCATCGCCGTCGACGACGGCATCGCCATGGGCCACGGCGGCATGCTGTACTCGCTGCCGTCGCGCGACCTGATCGCCGACTCGGTCGAGTACATGGTCAACGCCCACTGCGCCGACGCCATGGTCTGCATCTCCAACTGCGACAAGATCACGCCCGGCATGCTGATGGCGGCCATGCGCATCAACATCCCGGTGGTGTTCATCTCCGGTGGCCCGATGGAGGCCGGCAAGGTGGTCAAGGTGGTCAACGGCACGCAGAAGATCATCAAGCTCGACTTGGTCGACGCCATGATCAAGGCCGGCGACCAGACCGTGAGCGACGCCGACGTCGCCGAGATCGAGCGCTCGGCCTGTCCGACCTGCGGTTCGTGCTCGGGCATGTTTACCGCCAACTCGATGAACTGCCTGACCGAGGCGCTGGGCCTGGCCCTGCCGGGCAACGGCACCATCCTGGCCACGCACTCGGACCGCGAGCAGCTGTTCCTGCGCGCCGGCCGCCTGGTGGTCGAACTGGCCAAGCGCCACTACGAGCAGGACGACTACTCGGTGCTGCCGCGCTCCATCGCCACCAAGGCCGCGTTCGAAAACGCCATGGCGCTCGACGTCTCGATGGGCGGCTCGACCAACACCGTGCTGCACCTGCTGGCCGCCGCGCACGAGGCGGGCGTCGACTTCAACATGGCCGACATCGACCGCATCTCGCGCAAGGTGCCGTGCCTGTGCAAGGTGGCGCCGATGACCGACAAATACCACATCGAGGACGTGCACCGCGCCGGCGGCATCATCGGCATCCTGGGCGAGCTGGCGCGCGGCGGATTGCTCGACACGTCGCTGCCGACCATCCACGCGCCGACGATGGCCGAGGCGATCGAACGCAACGACATCAAGCGCAGCGACGACCCGGCCGTGCACCAGCTGTTCCGCGCCGCGCCGGGCGGCGTGCCGACGCAGACGGCGTTCTCGCAATCGGAGCGCTTCGCGTCGCTGGACCTGGACCGCAGCACCGGCTGCATCCGCGACAAGGAGCACGCCTATTCGCAGGACGGCGGCCTGGCCGTGTTGTACGGTAACGTGGCCGAGAAGGGTTGCATCGTCAAGACCGCCGGCGTCGACGAGAGCATCCTCAAATTCAGCGGCAAGGCGCGCGTGTTCGAGAGCCAGGACGCGGCCGTCGAGGCGATCCTGGGCGACACGGTGCACGAGGGTGACGTCGTCATCATCCGCTACGAAGGCCCGAAGGGCGGCCCTGGCATGCAGGAGATGCTGTATCCGACGTCGTACATCAAGTCCAAGGGCTTGGGCAAGGCCTGCGCGCTGTTTACCGATGGACGCTTCTCCGGCGGTTCCTCCGGCCTGGTGATCGGCCACGCGTCGCCGGAGGCGGCCGAAGGCGGCGCCATCGGGCTGGTGGAGGAGGGCGATATGATCGATATCGACATTCCGAACCGTGCCATCAATCTGCGTATCAGCGATGCCGAGCTGGCGGCGCGGCGCGCGGCGATGGACGCCAAGGGCGCCGACGCCTGGCAGCCGGTCAATCGCGAGCGCTATGTGTCGCAGGCGTTGCAGGCGTATGCGGCGTTGACCACGTCCGCCGATCGTGGCGCGGTGCGCGATTTGTCGCAGTTGAAGCGGTAGTTATCGGCGGCGCTGCGATGGTGGATTACGGCGTGCCGCCTAATCCACCCTACGGATTCTTCCCGTTGCTTGCGCGATTTAATCGGTCACCTCGAAGGCCGCCGGGTCCAGCTCGTCGAGCGTGACGATGGTGTTGCGGCCGGGCTGCGCCGCGTGCTGCGTCAACCTGGCCGCCAGCTGCGCCAGGTAATCGGCCCGGCAGCGCCGCAGCACATAATCCCTGAAGTTATCATGTTCCAGATCGCGCCAGCTGCGCTCGCGGCCTTCGTCCGAGCGCGCGCGCGCCTGTGTCCTCGACTCCGGCGTGATGTCGACGTCGCCCGCCGTCAGGCGCGTGTAGCCGTAGCGGTCCATGTACTCGCCGGTGACCGTCTCGATGGCGTTGATCTCCGCCGTCGTCAACTGCTGCTTGAACTTGTCGATGTTGGCGGCGATCGGCGGATAGCAGTTCGACGACCACAACGCCGACAGCTGCGAGATCTGCCTTGCCTCCTGCGACCCGGCCACGTCGAGCATCTGCGGCAAAAACTCGATGCCGAGGAAGCCGCACACCTGGCGCAGCGTGCCCTCCTGGTTCGACAGGAAATCCTCGTAGCGTATCGTCAGCACGCGCTCGGGCCAGCGCTGGCGCACATGGTCGGCGGCGCGGTGCGCGGCCAGCCAGGTCTGGGCGTTGAGCAGGCTGTCGAAATCATGGATGATGGCGCGGTTCATCGACGCCACCTGCGCGCGCGGATCGCGCACCACGTTGACGAACAACATGTCCGGATAGAGCGCCATCTGCTCGTCGGCGTAATGCACGCTGTCGAGCGACTTGTCCATCACGATGCCGGCGTGGCGCTGTTCGCCGGCGCGCAGCAGCAGCTCCCACACCACGCGGTGGACGCTGCGCGGCTGGTGGCGGATCGCTTCGAAGATCTCGACCGGGTCGAACACCATGCCGGGCCACTTGACCATGCTGACCGCCTGCAGCCCGACCACGTCGGTCACCATGCGGAAGTAGGCGCGATCGTCGCGCAGGTCGCCGTACAGCGGCACCAGCGGCATGAAGTCGACGATGTGCAGCGGGTAGGGCGAATAGAACTTCGGCGACATGTTGAGCCGCAGGCGCAGCGCGTGGCTGCCGCAGCGGCGCAGCGGAATCATCATCACCGGACGCGGACGCGCGCCCGCGCTTGCATCAGGAGTGTTGGGGGAGTTTGTCATTCCAGTTTCCTTTCAATTCGAAGTATTCGCAAAAGCGTTTCATGAAGCTGGCCAGCTCCTGGCGCGGCAGGCTGTTGATGCCGGCGGCGGCGACCCGGCCGCCGCCGCTGTCGAACTGCTGGCATAGGCCGCAGGCGCTGCGCAGCGACGGCGCGCCCGAGCGCACGCTGACCAGGTAGGAGCCGTCGCCGCGCTCATTGAGCACGGCGAAGGAGGCGCCGTCGCGGCGCGCCGCCAGGCGGTTGGCCAGCACGCCGCTGACGCGGCGCGACCATGCGGTGGCCGGCAGCAGGTAGATGGCGCCGCCCGGGCGCTCCAGATACGGCTGCAGCGCGTGCAGGCGGTCGCAGTCCTCGCGGTAGCCTTCGCGCAGTTCGCGGTAGACGGCGCTGGCGGCGATGAAGTCGAACGGGTTGCGGTAGCCGCTCACCTCCCGGTACAGGTCCTCGGGGGCGATGTGCAGGTCCTCGGTGCGCTCGCCGTAGGCGTTGTAGTTGAGCGTTTGGCCCAGCTGCGACAACTCGCCGATGGCGTGCTCGCCCAGGCCCATTTCCAGCGCCATGGCGCGTCCCGTTTGTTCGAGGTTGTCGCCGAAGGCGGCCACCACGGCCCACGGCCGGTGGCGTCCGCCGAGCTGGCGGTCGACCAGGATGCTGGTGCAGACCTCGGGCGAGCCGTCGTGCCACAGGCGCAGGCCGGGGTGGGCGAACGCGCGCTCGGCCGAGTGGTGGTCGTAGTAGTCGACGCGCGCGCCGTCGTCGAGCAGGCGGCGCAGCGCGTCGGCGTTGGCGTCGAGCGAGATGTCGAGCGCCACGATGCCGGCGCCGGCGCCGCACGGAATGCGGCTTAGCAGTTCGACGTCGCGCTTGACGCCGGTGATCAGGCGCGCCTCGGCCGGCGTGTCGAGCCGCAGTTGATGCAGCGCGCAGATGCCGTCGGCGTCGCCGTTGAAGACGTCGTACAGGACGTCGCGCCGCGCCGTCATCACAGGAAGCGGCGCGACAGGTGGGCCAGCAGCCGGTCGCACGACTGTTCGAGCGAGAGCTCGCCCGTGTCGAGCGCCATGGCCGGTTCGAGCGGCACCTCGTACGGCGCCGAGATGCCGGTAAATTCCGGTATCAGCCCGGCGCGCGCTTTTTTGTACAGCCCCTTGGGATCGCGCTCCTCGCAGACGGCGCACGGCGTGCTGACGTAGGTTTCGACGAAATTGTCGGCGCCGATGATGTCGCGGGCGATCTGGCGGTCGCTGCGCAACGGCGAGATGAAGGCGCAGATGACGATCAAGCCGGCGTCGTTCATCAGCCGCGCCACCTCGGCGCTGCGGCGGATGTTCTCGCGCCGGTCGGCCGGCGAGAAACCGAGGTCGCGGTTCAGGTGGTGGCGCAGGTTGTCGCCGTCGAGCACATAGGCCATGTGGCCGGCGGCCATCAACTGGCGCTCCAGCGCGCAGGCCAGCGTCGACTTGCCGGCGCCGCTCAAGCCGGTGAGCCAGACGGTGGCCGCGCGCTGGCCCGCCTGGTGGGTGCGCGCCTGCGCCGTCACCTCGCTGGCGTGCCAGAAGATGTGGGGAGCGCCGGGCGCGCCGGCGACATCGAGTTTCTCTATCGTGCCCATGAAGCGTCCTCCGTTGGCGGTTTAGAATTGTTCCCAGCTGTCCGAGGCCAGCGCCGGCGCCTTGGCGGCGGCCGGCCTGGCCGGTTTGGCCGGCGCGGCCAGGCTGCGCGGCGGCGCGGCCTTGGCGATGGTGCGCATGGCCGGGCGTTTCAGGCCGGCCTCGGCGCCGACGCGGAAGATGCCGACCACCTCGTTGAGGCTGTTGACCTGCTCCTGCATGGCCTGGGCGGCGGCGGCGGCCTCCTCGACCAGCGCGGCGTTCTGCTGGGTGACGTCGTCCATCTGGGTGACGGCCGTGTTGATTTGCTCGATGCCGTTCGACTGCTCCTGGCTGGCCGACATGATCTCGGACATGATGTCGGTGACGCGTTTGACGCTGGCGACCACCTCCGTCATCGTCGAGCCGGCCTGTTCGACCAGGCGGTTGCCCGCCTCGACCTTGTCGACCGAATCGCCGATCAAGTCCTTGATCTCCTTGGCCGCCGCCGCCGAGCGCTGCGCCAGGTTGCGCACCTCGGTGGCGACCACGGCGAAGCCGCGGCCCTGTTCGCCGGCGCGGGCCGCTTCGACGGCCGCGTTCAGCGCCAGGATGTTGGTCTGGAAGGCGATGCCGTCGATGACGCCGATGATGTCGACGATCTTGCGCGCCGAGACGTTGATGGCGGCCATCGTGTCGACCACCTGGGCGACGACGGCGCCGCCCTTGACGGCCACGCTCGAGGCCGACTCGGCCAGGCCGTTGGCCTGGCGCGCGTGGTCGGTGTTGAGGCGCACCGTGCTGGTGAGCTCCTCCATCGACGAGGCGGTCTCTTCCAGCGTGCTGGCCTGCTGCTCGGTGCGCGACGACAGGTCGAGGTTGCCGGAGGCGATCTGGCCGGCCGCGCTGGAAATGGTTTCGGTGCTGGCGTGCACCTGGCTGACGATCTGGGCCAGGCTGTCGCGCATCGAGCGCATCGCAAACAGCAGGCTGGTCGAGTCGCCCGGCCGGGTGTCGATCTGCACGGCCAGGTTGCCGGCGGCGATCTGGCCGGCGATCTCGGCGGCGTGCTCGGGCTCGCAGCCCAGTTCGCGCACGACGCCGCGGGTGATCACCACCGCCGCGACCAGGCTGGTGAGCAGGGCCAGCGAGCCGATGATCAGCATCACGGTGCGGGCGCGCTCGTAGGCGGCGGCGGCGGCGTCGGTGGCGTCGACGTTCTGCTTTTCCTCGACCGCGATCAGCTTGCGGATCAGGTCCCACCACGCGCGTTGCACGGGGCGGAATTCATAGCGCAGCAGTTTGTAGGCCTCGTCCTGTTTTTGTTCCAGCGCCAGGGTTGCGGCGCGCTGGATGAAGGGCGCGGCCTGCGCCGCCTGCTTGGTGATTTGCTCGAGCAGCTGCTTTTCCTCGTCCGACGTTTCGGCCTGGGTCGAGAACATCTTCGCCAGTTTGTCCTGTGCAGCGGCGTATTTTTTTTCCTGCTCGGCGATGCGTTTGATCTCGATCTGGATTTCTTTGTCTTCTTTTAACAAAATCAGGTTGCGCATCGCCAGGGCGCGCTCGGTGACCGTCAAATCCATGGTCTGGGCGAGCCGGGTTTCGACGCCGTTGACATTGATGATTTCGTCCATGCGCGCCTGGATCTGGCGCATGCTGACCAGTCCGAGCGCTATTACCACTATGAGAAACACCGAAACCAGGCCAAATCCCAACCCCAGCCGTTTCGCAATTGTCATGTTACGCGCTTTCATACTTCCTCCTTAAGGCCCATCAGCATTCGCATATGCAAAGACGTTTTCCGCATATCGGATATCTGATCTTAGTGACCGAAACGCGTTAAAAAGTCTCCAATAATCACTTTTGGTTGGCGCGCAACAACTCTCGCAGGGATTGACGGGGCGCAAACTTAGGCCTAGCTAATCGTCCGCGCCGGGCGTTGGTGCGGCGCCGCTGCGGGTGCGTGCGTGGTCCGGCTTTCATGCCGATAGGTAACTTAAACACTGTGGTATTTTTGGCGCGGGCCGCGGCCGGCGCGGCTTGCGGCCGGGGTGGCGGTCCGCGCGCGGGCTGTTTTGGCGGTCGGCGGCGGCGCCGCCGCGCCGTTTGTCCAGGCCAAAGGGATTTCTGTGACGGGCTGCGCCGTGCCCTATATTCGCGGCGGCGGTCAACCCGGGGCCGGCTTATGCGTTAAATGCACAAGAGAAAAACGAGGTAGAATTGTCGGTGGCACTGATAGCAGGATTGATAGCAAACAATGGAGAACACGATGAAGCGCAATTTGATGTTGGTTGGGATGGTAATGGTATCGGCGTTGGTATCGCAATCGGCGCTGGCCGACGCCGGCCTGGATCTGGCGAAGGCGAAGAACTGCATGGCGTGCCACGCCGTCGCGACCAAGCTGGTCGGCCCGGCCTATAAAGATGTCGCGGCGAAGTACGCCGGCCAAAAAGATGCCGAAGGCAAACTGGTCACCAAAGTGATCAAGGGCGGCTCGGGCACCTGGGGCGCGATCCCGATGCCGGCCAATCCGCAAGTGAACGAAGCGGAAGCCAAGACGCTGGTGAAATGGGTGCTGGCGCAGAAATAAGCGCCCCACCGGACATGACGCCCCCCGGGGCGTCGCAAAAAAAAACGCACCCGAGGGTGCGTTTCGCGTTTACCAGCGGATTTTTTATTTGACCACTTCGACCTTGGTTTTCTTGCCGTCGGTGTAGGTGAACAAGGTCAGCGCGCCGTCCTTGATGTCGCCTTTCGGGTCGAACGAGATCAGGCCGGTGACGCCCTGGTATTTGATCTTGTGCAGGAACGGCAGGTACTTGGCCGGCTGCGACGACTTGGCGTCGGCCATCGCCGTGGCCATCGTCATGATCGCGTCGTACACGTAGGGCGCGTAGATCTGCACGTCGGCGTTGTACTTCTTCTTGTAGCGGGCGACGAAGTCGTCCATGTTCTTTTGCTGCTCGGGCGAGACGCCGCCCGCCTCCGCGCAAATGACGGTGCCGTTGGTGGCGGCGTTGCCGGCCAGCTTGGCGAACGGCTCGGTGCAGATGCCGTCGCCGCCCATGTACTTGGCCTGGATGCCCAGCGCCTTCATCTGGCGCAGCAGCGGGCCGCCGACCGAGTCCATGCCGCCGAAGAACACCAGGTCCGGATTCTTGCCCTTGATGGTGGTCAGGATGGCGTTGAAGTCGGTGGCCTTGTCGTTGGTGAATTCCTTGGCGACGATTTGCACGCCCGGCAGCGCCTTCTTGGCGCCCTTGATGAATTCGTCGGCCACGCCCTGGCCGTAGGCGGTGCGGTCGTCGATGACGGCGATCTTCTTGGCGCCCATCTTGCCGACGGCGTAGGTGCCCAGCGTGCCGCCGAGCTTGGCGTCGTTGGCGACCACGCGGAAGGTCGAGTTGAAGCCTTGCTGCGTGTACTTGGTCTGCGTGGTGGCCGGCGAAATTTGCGGAATGCCGGCGTCGTAGTAGATCTTCGAGGCCGGGATGCTGGTGCCCGAGTTCAGGTGGCCGATCACGCCGTTGACCTTGGCGTCGACCAGTTTCTGCGCGACGGCCGTGCCCTGTTTCGGATCGCTGGCGTCGTCCTCCAGTTGCAGCACGAACTTGACCGGCTTGCCGTCGATCTTGAAGCCCTTGGCGTTCAATTCCTCGACGGCCATCTTGGCGCCGTTTTCATTGTCCTTGCCAAGGTGGGCCGACGGACCGGAGACCGGGCCGACGTGGCCGATCTTGATCACTTCCTGCGCGTGGGCGCTGCCGGCGAATGCCAGGGCGATGGCGAGTGGAATGAATTTAGATTTGAACAGCATATACATTCTCCAGTGGTTGGGTGGTCGACGGCTGTCTCGTGAACGCCGCGGTTTTTTCTGCAAGGCCAAAAGGTACAACAAATTAATGCCGGCGCAAAGCGGGAAACACGAAAGAAGCGGGAAAGTTTTGCGCTTTGTCGGGGCGTTGGCTAATTTGGTGCGGCTTTGCGCGTTGCGGGGGCGCGGGTGCACTTGTTGGGGGATGGGGCGGGCTTTTACCCCGCACTGCGGGACGTGGGGACGTACCCCTTGGGGTACGTCCCCCGGGCGGGTTTGGGGGCGGGGGTTATTTCTTTTGCGCTTGCAGGTGCACCAGCTCTTGCGAGACGGCGCGGGCGACGATTTTTTCAATCGTGTCGTGCAGGCCGATGCGGATCTCGTTGGTCAGGCCGTGCAGCGCGTGCGTGAGCACCTCGGCCATGCTGTCCTTGATGCGCTGCTCGAGGACGAAGTCGACCCGCGATTGCAGCTTGCCCATGATGCGCTCGGCGAGGCGATGCTCGAGCATCGCCCACTCGGCTTCGCTCCAGCCGTCGACCGCGTCGGCCTCGAGTTGGGCCGCCTGCTCGGCGCGGGTGGTGCCGGCGCGCGGCGCGCCGCCGGCCTCGCCGGGCAGCAGCTCGTCGCCCAAGGGCTCGGCTTTTAAAACTTCCGTCAATACAGGGATACTGGCGTCAAACGATTGGGCTTGGCTCATGATTTTCCTGCGACAAAGTGGGTGAGGGGATAGTCTTGCTGCTTGTATGCGCTATAACGCTTGCGGCCGGCAGCCGCATCATCCTCGTCAGAGGAAATCACTTCGATCATGCGCTCGAATTGCGCCACCCGGTTTGAGGCGCGCCGGGATAGATTCACTAATAATTCCGTGTGTGGTAATTCCGCCTCATCGCTGGCGGCCAGCACGATCGGCGTGTGCGCGGCGAGCGCGTCGCCGGCGAGCACGTGCGGCAGGAAGTCGGTCGCCGAAAAAGCCCACATCGCCGCGTTAAGTTCCGCCAGTTGTGCCTCATCTTCCGCCATCATGATGATGCGATGATTGGCCGCCCAGGCCTTGCGCGCGAGGCGGCAGGCGTAGGCGATTTTGTCGGGCACGTTGGTGTGGAAATCGATGCGTGTCATGGTTCTATTCTGTTCTGTAGGGGGAGCGCGCGCAGCCCTGCCGCTTGATTCCAGTTTATGCGAAAAGCGCTTTTGTCGCTGGCATCGTTGTTGCTACCGGCTGATGCGAGTGCGCGCGACGCGATATCATTCGTACAAAGAAAATGCCGCGCGTCATCTACACGACGCGCGGCACGGCGCGGCCATCAAACCGCTATATCATTTATACGGTTTTTGTCAGGCAGCCATACCGCTGTGGCGCAACAGCGCGTCGATGCTCGGCTCGCGGCCGCGGAAGGCGGTGAACGATTCGAGCGCCGGGCGCGAACCGCCGACCGAGAGGATCTCGCGCAGGTAGCGCTTGCCCGTTTCCGTGGTGGCCGCCGGTCCCAGCGCCTTGGCTTCCTCGAACGCCGCGTAGGCGTCGGCCGACAGCACCTCGGCCCACTTGTAGCTGTAGTAGCCGGCCGCGTAACCGCCGGCGAAGATGTGGCCGAACGAGTTCTGGAAACGGTTGAACGCCGGCGGTATCACCAGCGCGAACCTGGCGCGCACTTCGTCGATCAATTGCTGCACGCTCTTGCCGGTGCTGGCGTCGTAGTCGTAGTGCAGGTGCATGTCGAGCAGCGAGAACTCGACCTGGCGCAGGGTCTGCAAACCGGACTGGAAATTCTTCGCCGCCAGCATCTTGTCGTACAAGGCGCGCGGCAGCGCTTCGCCGGTGACGGCGTGGGCCGTCATGTGCTCGAGCACTTCCCATTCCCAGCAGAAGTTTTCCATGAATTGCGACGGCAGCTCGACCGCGTCCCACTCGACGCCGGAGATGCCCGACACGCCCAGCTCGTCGACGGCCGTCAGCATGTGGTGCAGGCCGTGGCCGAACTCGTGGAACAGCGTGATGACCTCGTCGTGCGTAAACAGCGACGGCTGGACCTGGCCGTCGACCACGGCCGGCTCGGTGAAGTTGCAGGTCAGGTAGGCGATCGGCGTTTGCACCGTGTGCTGGTCGGCGCGGCGGCCACGGGCGTCGTCCATCCAGGCGCCGCCGCTCTTGCCGGCGCGCGCGTACAGGTCCAGGTAGAACTGGCCGATCAGCTTGCCGTCGCGCTCGATGCGGAAGAAGCGCACGTCCTTGTGCCACACCGGCGCCTCGTCCGGCTTGATCTCGACCGTGAACAGGTTCTGGATCAGGCGGAACAGGCCGTCGACGACTTTATGCTCGGGGAAGTATTGCTTCACTTCCTGCGCGGAGAAGGCGTAGCGCTGCTCCTGCAGTTTTTCGGACGCGTACGGAATGTCCCAGGCCTTGAGCTCGTCGATGCCCAGTTCCGTCTTGGCGAACTGGCGCAGCTCGTCGAAGTCCTTTTCGGCGAACGGCCGGGCGCGCTTGGCCAGGTCCTCGAGGAAGTTGACGACCTCCTCGGGCGACTTGGCCATCTTCGGCACCAGCGACACCTCGGCGAAGTTGTTGTAGCCGAGCAGCTTGGCTTCCTCGTCGCGCAGCTTGAGCAAGGTGACGATGTTTTGCGTGTTGTCCCACTCGTCCTTTTTGCTGAACACCTCGCCCTGCTCGGACGCCTTGGTGGCGTTGGCGCGGTAGACGGTCTCGCGCAGTTCGCGCTTGTGGGCGAATTGCAGGATCGGGTAGTAGGACGGGAAGTGCAGCGAGAATTGCCAGCCCGGCTTGTTGTCCTTGTCGGCGGCGGCGCGCGCGGCGGCCTTGACGTCGTCGGGCAGGCCGATCAGGTCGGCCTCGTCGGCCACCAGCAGCTTGTAATCGTTGGTGGCATCGAGCACGTTTTCCGAGAAGCGGGTCGACACGGCCGCGTGTTCTTCCTGGATGGCGGCGAAGCGTTCCTTCTTGTCGGCCGGCAGTTCCGCGCCGCCCATGCGGAAGTCGCGCAGCGCGTTTTCAACGATGCGCTTGCGGGCCGGCGACAGGCCGTCGAACTCGGCGGAGGCGCGCAGCGCCTTGTACTTGCCGAACAGCGCCTCGTTCTGCGCCAGCGACGTCCAGAACTCGGTCACCTTCGGCTGGTTTTCGTTGTAGGTCGCGCGCAGCTCGGGCGTGTCGACCACGTTGTTGAGGTGGCTGACGATGCCCCAGGCGCGGCCCAGCAGTTCGGTGGCGTTCTCCAGCGGCGTGACGAAGTTCTCCCACGTTACCTGCCCGGACGGCGCTTGCAGCTGTTCGACCACGGCGCGGCTCTTGGCCAGCAGTGCGTCGATGGCGGGGGTGACATGCTCGGGCTTGATCGCGTCGAAACGCGCCAGGCCGGAAAAATCGAGGAGGGGGTTCGGTGCGTCTGTAGTCATGTCAGCTTCCATTATGGGTTAGGTGCGTACGCGGGAACCGTTCAACCCGCACTGCGGCGACTTGGGGACGTACCCCTGGGGGTACGTCCCCGCCTTTTCGGGATGCGGCGCGGCTCGATGAGCCGGCGCCGACTTCGATACCGCTTCTCAAGCCGTGCGCTCGGCCGCCTCAACCGTGTTCATCAACAGCATCGTGATCGTCATCGGACCGACGCCGCCCGGCACCGGCGTGATGTGCGACGCCACTTCCTTAACACCGGCAAAATCCACGTCGCCGCACAGCTTGCCGGCGTCGTCGCGGTTCATGCCGACGTCGATGACGATCGCGCCCGGCTTGACCATGTCGGCCGTCAAGGTGTTGCGGCGGCCGACGGCGGCCACCACGACATCGGCCTGGCGCGTGTACAGGCCCAGATCCGGCGTCGCGCTATGACAGATGGTGACGGTGGCGTTGGCTTGCAAGAGCAGCAGCGCCATCGGCTTGCCGACCGTGTTGCTGCGGCCGATGACGACCGCGTGCTTGCCGCGCAGGTCGACGCCGGTGCTTTCGATCAGCTTCATGCAGCCGTACGGGGTGCACGGGCGGAAGCCTTCCAGGCCCGTCATCAGCTCGCCGGCGCTGAGCACCGAGTAGCCGTCGACGTCCTTGGTGGTCGAGATCGCCTCGATGACCTTATGCGGGTTGATGTGTTTAGGCAGCGGCATTTGCACCAGGATGCCGTGGATGGCGGGGTCGGCGTTGAGCGCGGCGATGCGCTCGAGCAGCGCGGCCTCGGTCAGGTCGGCCGGGTATTGTTCCTTCAACGAATAGAAACCGGCATCCTCGCAGCCCTTGACCTTGTTGCGCACGTAAACATGGCTGGCCGGGTCGTCGCCGACCAGGATCACGGCCAGGCCGGGTTTTTTGCCCTTGGCGGTGAGGGCGGCAGCACGTGCAGCAATTTCCGCGCGCAGTTTTTGGGAGAGGGCGATTCCATCGATCAGTTGAGCAGGCATGATTTAACCAGGTTGGAGAGGAAAGCAGGATTATAAAGCGCCAGGCCGCCCCGCGCGGCGTTTCCACGCGTTTGCCATGCTGCGCCGCACAAGATTTTCATAGGGAAATTTCACAATACGAAATGTCGTATCATAGTTTGAAAAACCAAAAAATCACTGTTAGAATCCCCACACGTCATTGAAGTAATAGTAAATAATTCATTAAAGACAGCGTTCCAACGGCCCAGAACGGACTAAAACGGGCACTCAACTCAGGAGACTTAATACATGTCAGCTCAACTTGACCAGGTAACGGCAAACACCGACCCTGACTCGCAAGAAACCAAAGAATGGTTGGATGCTCTGGCCGCCGTGCTGGAACAAGAGGGCCCTGAACGTGCTCATTATCTGATGGAACGCCTGATCGACCTGGCCCGCCAAAGCGGCTCGGACATCCCGTTCTCGGCCAACACGGCCTACGTCAACACCATCCCGACCAGCATGGAAGTGCACTGCCCGGGCAATCTGGAATACGAAGAAAAGCTGCGCTCGTGGATGCGCTGGAACGCCATGGCGATGGTCGTCAAGGCCAACCGCGTCGACGGCGACCTCGGTGGCCACCTGTCCTCGTTCGCCTCGCTGGCCAACATGCTGGGCATCGGCTTCAACCACTTCTGGAAGGCGCCGAGCGACACCCACGGCGGCGACCTGCTCTACATCCAGGGCCACTCGTCGCCCGGCGTCTACGCCCGCGCGTTCCTCGAAGGCCGCCTGACCGAAGAACAACTGACCCATTACCGCCGCGAAGTCGACGGCAAGGGTCTGTCGTCGTATCCGCACCCGAAACTGATGCCGAACTTCTGGCAGTTCCCGACCGTGTCGATGGGCCTGGGCCCGTTGATGGCGATCTACCAGGCGCGCTTCCTGAAGTACCTGCACGCGCGCTCGATCGCCGACACCACCGACCGCAAGGTCTGGGCCTTCTGCGGCGACGGCGAGATGGACGAGCCGGAATCGCTGGGCGCGATCGGCATGGCCGCGCGCGAGAAGCTCGATAACCTGGTCATCGTCGTCAACTGCAACCTGCAGCGTCTGGACGGCCCGGTGCGCGGCAACGGCAAGATCATCCAAGAGCTGGAAGCGGACTTCCGCGGCGCCGGCTGGAACGTCGTCAAAGTCATCTGGGGCCCGGGTTGGGACGCGCTGCTCAAACAGGATAAGGAAGGCATCCTGCGCAAGGTGATGATGGAAACGCTGGACGGCGAATACCAGAACTACAAAGCGAAAGACGGCGCCTACGTGCGCAAGCACTTCTTCGGCAAGCATCCGAAGCTGCTGGAAATGGTCGCCAACATGACCGACGACGACATCTGGCGCCTGACCCGCGGCGGCCACGATCCGCACAAGATCTACGCCGCCTTCAAGGTCGCGCAAGAGCACAAGGGTCAGCCGACCGTCCTGCTGGTGAAGACCATCAAGGGCTTCGGCATGGGCAAGCACGGCGAAGCGCGCAACACCGCGCACAACACCAAGAAGCTGACCGACGAAGCCGTGCGCGAAATGCGCGACCGCTACTCGATCCCTATCCCGGACGACAAGCTGGCCGACATCCCGTTCTACAAGCCGGCCGACGACGCCCCGGAAATCAAGTACCTGCACGAGCGCCGCGCCGCGCTGGGCGGCTACCTGCCGGCGCGCCGTCCGCAAGCCGACGAAAAACTCACCGTGCCGCCGCTGAGCGCCTTCCAGAACGTGCTGGACGCGACCGCCGAAGGCCGTGAAGTGTCGAGCACCCAGACCTTCGTGCGTATCCTGACCACGCTGCTCAAGGACCCTAGCGTAGGTCCGCGCATCGTGCCGATCCTGGTCGACGAGTCGCGCACCTTCGGTATGGAAGGCCTGTTCCGTCAAGTCGGTATCTTCAACCAGCAGGGCCAGTTGTACGAGCCGGTCGACAAGGACCAGGTGATGTACTACCGCGAGGACAAGGCCGGCCAGATCCTGCAAGAGGGTATCAACGAAGCCGGTGGTATGAGCTCGTGGATCGCCGCGGCGACGTCGTACTCGACCAACAACCGCGTGATGATCCCGTTCTACACCTACTACTCGATGTTCGGCATGCAGCGTATCGGCGACCTGGTGTGGGCAGCGGCCGACATGCGCTCGCGCGGCTTCCTGATGGGCGGCACCGCCGGCCGTACCACCCTGAACGGCGAAGGCCTGCAGCACGAGGATGGCCATAGCCACCTGTTCGCGGCGGCCGTCCCGAACTGCATGCCGTACGATCCGACCTTCGGCCACGAAGTCGCCGTGATCATCCAGGACGGTATGCGCCGCATGGTGGAAGAACAGGAAGACGTGTTCTACTACATCACCATCATGAACGAGAACTACCCGCACCCAGGCATCAAGCCGGGCCAGGAAGAGGGCATCCTGAAGGGTATGTACCTGCTGCAGAAGGGCGACGAGAAAGCCAAGCAGCGCGTTCAGCTGATCGGCTCCGGCACCATCCTGCGCGAATCGATCTTCGCCGCCGAACTGCTCAAGAACGACTGGAACATCGCCGCCGACGTGTGGTCCGCTCCGTCGCTGACCCTGGTGGCCCGCGACGGCCAGGACGCCGAGCGCTGGAACCTGGTCAACCCGACCAAGGAAGCACGCGTGCCTTACGTGACCCAACTGCTCAAGGACACCTCCGGTCCTATCGTTGCGACGACCGACTACATGCGCGCCTTTGCTGAACAGATCCGCGCCTTCATTCCGAAGGACCGCACCTACCGCGTGCTGGGCACCGATGGTTTCGGCCGTTCGGACACCCGCGCCGCGCTGCGTGAGTTCTTCGAGGTGAACCGTTACTACATCACGGTCGCCGCGTTGAAATCGCTGGCCGAAGAAGGCAAGATCGACGTCAAGGTGGTTGAGGAAGCGGTCGTCAAGTACGGCCTCAATCCGAACAAGCCAAATCCGGTGACCCAATAAATAGAATACGGAGCAAACGCTATGAGCATTGTGGAAGTTAAAGTCCCGGATATCGGCGATTTCAAGGAAGTTGAAATCATTGAGTTGATGATCAAGGTCGGCGACACGATCAAGGTCGATCAGTCGCTGATCACCGTTGAATCGGATAAGGCCAGCATGGAGATTCCTTCGTCCGCCGCCGGCGTGGTCAAGGAAATCAAGGTCAAGGTCGGCGACAAGGTCGCCGAGGGTTCGCTGCTGTTGCTGGTGGAGGCCGAAGGCGCCGCCGCCGCGCCGGCCGCCGCTGCCGCCGCACCCGCACCGGCGCCTGCCGCTGCCGCCGCGCCTGCCGCCGCTCCGGCGCCGGCCGCCGCGCCAGCCGCTTCGGCCGGCCCGGTCGAAGTCAAGGTGCCGGACATCGGCGACTTCAAGGAAGTCGAAGTCATCGAAGTGATGGTCAAAGCCGGCGACACGATCAAGGTCGATCAGTCGCTGCTGACCGTTGAATCGGACAAGGCCAGCATGGAAATCCCTTCGTCGCACGCAGGTGTGGTGAAGGAAGTGAAGATCAAGGTCGGCGACAAGGTCGCCATGGGTTCGATCGTGCTGGTGGTGGAAGCCACCGGCGGTGCGGCCGCTCCTGCCGCTGCCGCTCCTGCGCCAGCCGCCGCTCCTGCCGCAGCAGCTGCGGCACCTGCGCCTTCGGCCGCGCCCGCCGCCGCAGCCGCGGCGCCGGCAGCGTCGCAAGGCTCGATCCAAACCGGCAAGCTGGCGCACGCATCGCCGTCGATCCGCAAGTTCGCCCGCGAACTTGGAGTCGACCTGCTCAATGTGCCGGGCTCCGGTCCTAAAGGCCGCATCACGCAGATCGACGTACAAAACTACGTCAAGGGTGTGATCGCCGGCACCGTGGCCGCTCCTTCGGGCGCCGCCAGCGGTGGTTCCGGTGTTGGCGGTGGCGGCAACTTTAGCGTGCTGCCATGGCCGTCGCTGGACTTCAGCAAATTCGGTCCGACCGAATTGCTGCCGCTGTCGCGCATCAAGAAGATCAGTGGCCCGAACCTGCACCGCAACTGGGTGCAGATCCCGCACGTCACGCAGTTCGATGATGCCGACATCACCGATCTGGAAGCGTTCCGCGTCGAGACCAACAACGCCAATGCCAAGAACAAGGACGCCGCCAAGCTGACCATGCTGGCCTTCGTCATCAAGGCATCGGTCGCCGCGCTGAAGAAGTTCCCGTCGTTTAACGCCTCGCTCGACGAGAAGGGCGAGAACCTGATCCTCAAGCAGTACTACAACATCGGCTTCGCGGCCGATACGCCGAACGGCCTGGTGGTCCCGGTGATCAAGAACGCCGACCAGAAATCGGTCTCGCAGATCGCCAAGGAAATGACCGACCTGTCGCTGCAAGCGCGCGAAGGCAAGCTGAAACCGACCGATATGCAGGGCGCCAGCTTCACCATTTCGTCGCTCGGCGGCATCGGCGGCACGCACTTCACGCCTATCGTCAACGCGCCGGAAGTGGCGATCCTCGGCCTGTCCAAGGCGTCGATCAAGCCGGTGTGGGACGGTAAGGCCTTCCAGCCCCGCCTGATGATGGGTACCTCGCTGTCCTACGACCACCGCGTGGTCGACGGCGCGATGGGTGCTCGCTTCTCCGTGTACCTGAGCGAAGTGCTCGGCGACATGCGCAAAATTCTGCTGTAAGGAGCGACTATGACCACAGAAGTGAAAGTGCCCAACATCGGCGACTTCGCAGAAGTTGAAGTGATCGAGGTGATGGTCAAGGTTGGCGACACGATCAAGGTCGATCAGTCGCTGGTGACCGTCGAATCGGACAAGGCGAGCATGGAAGTGCCTTCGTCGCACGCAGGTGTGGTGAAGGAAGTCAAAGTCAAGGTTGGCGACAAGGTCAAGGAAGGCGTGCTGTTGCTGGTGGTCGAGGAGGCCGCTGGTGCGGCCGCCGCGGCGCCGGCCGCCGCTGCGGCTCCCGCACCCGCCGCCGCCGCGCCAGCCGCGGCTGCTCCAGCGGCTGCCGCGCCGATCGCCGCTCCAGCCGGTGGCAGCTACACCGGCCAGGTCGACATCGACTGCGACATGATGGTCCTGGGTGGCGGTCCTGGCGGTTACTCCGCCGCGTTCCGCGCCGCCGATCTGGGCCTCAACACCGTGATCGTCGAGCGTTACGAAACGCTGGGCGGCGTGTGCCTGAACGTCGGCTGCATCCCGTCGAAGGCGCTGCTGCACGTGGCGTCCGTCATCGACGAGACGTCGCACATGTCCAACACCGGCGTCACGTTCGCCAAGCCGACCATCGACATCGACCAGGTACGCAAGTACAAGGAAGGCGTCATCAAGAACATGACCGGCGGCCTGGCCGGCATGGCCAAGGCCCGCAAGACGCAAATCGTCACCGGCGTTGGCCAGTTCCTGAGCGCGAACCACATCGAAGTGACCGCCGGCGACGGCAGCAAGAAGATCGTGCAGTTCAAGCAGGCCATCATCGCCGCCGGTTCGGCCGTCGTGAAGCTGCCGTTCGTGCCGGAAGATCCACGCATCGTCGATTCGACCGGCGCGCTGGAATTGCGCCAGATCCCGAAACGCATGCTGGTCATCGGCGGCGGCATCATCGGCCTGGAAATGGCTACCGTGTACTCGACCTTCGGCGCGCGCATCGACGTCGTCGAAATGATGGACGGCTTGATGCAGGGCGCCGACCGCGACGCGGTCAAGGTCTGGCAGAAGTTCAACGAGAAGCGCTTCGACAACATCATGACCAAGACCAAAACCGTCGGCGTTGAAGCGCTGCCGGAGGGGATCAAAGTCACCTTCGAAGCCGCCGAAGCGGGCGCCACCGCACCGGCGCCGCAGGTCTACGACCTGGTGCTGGTCGCCGTCGGCCGCAGCCCGAACGGCAAGAAGATCGCCGCCGACAAGGCCGGTGTGGTCGTCACCGACCGTGGCTTCATCCCGGTCGACAGCCAGATGCGCACCAACGTGCCGAACATCTTCGCCATCGGCGACCTGGTGGGCCAGCCGATGCTGGCGCACAAGGCGGTGCATGAAGGCCACGTCGCTGCGGAAGCCGCGGCCGGCCAGAAGTCGCACTTCGACGTCAAGGTCATTCCATCGGTGGCCTACACGGATCCGGAAGTGGCATGGGCCGGCATCACCGAGGACGAGGCCAAGGCCAGGGGCATCAAGGTCGAGAAGGGCCACTTCCCTTGGGCCGCCAGCGGTCGCGCCGTGGCCAACGGCCGCGCCGAAGGCTTCACCAAGCTGCTGTTCGACGCTGAAACGCACCGCATCATCGGCGGCACCATCGTCGGCACGCACGCCGGCGACATGATCGGCGAGATCGCCCTGGCGATCGAAATGGGCTGCGACGGCACCGACATCGGCAAGACGATCCACCCGCACCCGACCCTGGGCGAGTCGATCGGCATGGCCGCCGAAGTGTACGAAGGCGTCTGCACCGACCTGCCGCCACCGCGCAAGCGCTAAGCGATAGCTTCATCACGAAACCGGGACGCGTTCCCGGTTTTTTTATTAGGGGGCGCGATGCCGTCGTTTTTACCTTTGATTTTTCTGCTGGTGGTGGTCGCGGTGTACACGGCGCTCGTCAAGCTGGCGGCGTTGCTGTACCGGCGCACGCGCTTGAGCGTGCGCGACGCGTGCATCTTCAGTTTGATCCTGCTGGTGGTGATCGGCCTGGGCACCTTGCTCAACCGCCTGTCCGGTGACGTGATCCCCAACGGGGTGGCGTTCTTCGCCTGCCTGGTGATCCATGCGGGCGTGGGCGCGTGGTATCTGGCCACGCGGGCGCGCACGGCGGCCGGGGAGCCGCTGGGCAGCAAGCACGGCGCCTATCTGTCGGTGCTCGTCTACGCGTTGGTGATGCCGCTGGTGCTGCTGCTGCTGCTGGCGGAGGGGCTGTCGGCGATGCGGCATTGACGCCGGCACCGCGCGGCGCAAGCTTACGCTTTCGCCGAGGCGGGCAATCCGAACACCCGGTCGAACGCCAGGCTGAAAAGGAAGGTGTAGACCATGAAGAACACCACCAGGCCCACATCCAGCACCAGCGCCTGCCATAGCGTGATGCCGAGCCACCAGGCGAACAGCGGCACCAGTATCACCACCAAGCCGCCTTCGAAACCGACGGCGTGCGCCACCCGGCGCGCCACGCTCCTGCCGCGCGTGGCCTGGCGCGCTTCCCAAGCCTCGAACAATCCGTTGTAGATGAAGTTCCACATCACCGCCACGGTGGACGAGGCGATGGCGGCGACGCCGGAATGGGTGGCGTCATGGCCGGCCAACAGCATCAGGAAGCTGCTGGTGAGGCCGACGGCGAACAACTCGAACAACGAGACATACACAACTTTGCGTTTCAAACCTTGCATGACTTCTCCTCAAACCATAGGCACGCATGGTACGTGAGTGTATCTGATTGAAAAAGTCGACAGCTATCAGTTTTTCTGACAGCATGTGCGGATGGCCATTTCCAGCGATAACGTTCAGCTCTTCCTTGCCGTGATCGACCACGGTTCCTTCTCCGCCGCCGCGCGCGCGCTCGGGCGGGTGCCGTCGGCCGTCAGCATGGCCGTCGGCCAGCTCGAGGCGGAGCTGGGGCTCGAGCTGTTCGAGCGGGGCTCGCGCCAGGCGCTGCCCACGGCCATGGCGCGCGCGCTGGAAGCCGAGGCGAGGCAGGTGGCGGGGCAACTGCGCCGTTTGCAGGCGCACGCGCTGTCGCTGCACCAGGGGCTCGAGCAAAGACTGACGATGGTCATCGCGCCGGAGCTGCTGTCGGCCGCGTGGAGCGATCCGCTGGCGCGGCTGGCCGACGAATTCCCGTCGCTGGAGGTGGAGGTGCTGTCGGCGCCGCAGGCCGACGCGCGCCGCATGCTGCACGACGGCAGTGCGCAATTGGCGCTGTTGTACGAGCGTCCGCAGGTCGATGAGCACGAGAGCTTCCAGGAGCTGGGCAGCGAGGTGCTGGTGGCGGTGATTTCGCCGCGCCACCCGCTGGCGCGCGAGCGCAATGGCCATTTCCAGCTCGAGGACCTGGTCGACATGCGCCAGATCGCCATCGTCAGCCGCGACGCGCACGAGGAAGACATGCGGGTGCTGGTGTCGCGCAAGCTGTGGCGCACCGACAGCCATCTCGCCACGCTGGGCATGGTGCAGGCGGGGCTGGGGTGGGCTTTTCTGCCCAGGCGGCTGGTGGCGCCGCTGTTGGAGGATGGGGAGTTGCTCGGTATCGACTTCGCCAGCATGAGCAATCAGCTGCGGTTGTGGGTGGATGTGGTGTGGCTTAACGACCGGCCGCTGGGCCTGGGCGCCAAGCGCCTGATCGCGTTGATGAAGGACATAGCCGGGCTTGAGCCGCGGCCGGGGCATACCTAAGAGTCACGTGGGGCGGATTAGGCGGAACGCCGTAATCCGCCTATCCATGAGCCGTCGAGATGCATGCATTGGCGGATTACGTTGCGCTAATCCGCCCAACGGGTTTTAGACGAGTTTCAGGTGGGAGGTCAGCGCGTCAGCCGGTAGAGCAGCAGCGCCGTGCGGATCGTGGCCCGTTCAACCGACGCGATCTCCAGATCCTCGTCCGGCGAATGAGCGCCGTTGCCGGTCACCCCCAGCCCATCGAGGCTATCGATCATCGGCGCGACGAACTGGATGTCGCCGGCGCCGCGCTGGCCCGGCGGCAGGGCCGGAATCTCGCCCAGGCCGGCGTCAGCGCTGGCCTGCGAATAGGCCTTGAGGATGGCGATATTGCCGGCCGTCGGCGCCATCGGCGGGTAGGCGTCATGGAACGTGATTGTGGCGCTGGTGCCCGGCAGGTTCTGCGCGACGATGGCGCGCATCTTGGCGCGCGCGCGGTCGCGCTGCTCGTAGCTCAGGTAACGCAGGTCGCCCATGACGGTCGCCACGCGCGGGATCACGTTGGTCTTGCCGGCGGCCCGGCCCTTGGCGCCGGTGGCGTCGATCTCGATGTCGCTGCCGCCCACTATCAGCCCCGGGCTGAAGGTCAGGTCAGGCTCGATCACCTGCTGGCGGAAACCGTCGACGATGCGCGCCGCCTCGTACACCGCGCCGTAGCCCGCCCCCTCGCTGAAGATGCCGCTGGTGTGGCCCTGCCTGCCCTTGACCTCCAGCTCCCACGACGACGACGCGCGCCGTCCGATGGTGCCGGTGTCCTTGCCGTTCCTGTCGCGCACCGTGCCTTCGAAGGCGAGCGCGATGTCGCTGCGTTTGGCGGCGGCCACCATGTCGCCGCGCGAGATGTCGACCGGCTCGCCGGCGTCCTCCTCGTCGCCGGTGAACATGACGGTGATGGTGGTGTCGTCGAGCGCGCCGACCTTGTGCAGCGCGCGCAGCGCCTCGATGATGACGACGTCGCCGCCCTTCATGTCGTTGACGCCCTGGCCGCGCACGCGGTCGCCGTCGCGCTCCCATAGCCGCACCGGGCTGTCCTTTTCAAACACCGTGTCGAGATGGCCGATCAGCAGCAGGCGCTTGCCCCGCTTGCCCTCGCGCGTGGCCACCAGATGGCCGGCGCGCTTGACGGCGGGCGGCATGTCGATCCAGCGCGTGGCAAAGCCCAGCTGGTCGAACTGCGCGCGAAACAGCGCGCCCACTTCGCGCACGCCGTCATGGTTCATGGTGCCGCTGTTGATGTTGACCGAGCGCTCCAGCAGCTGCAGGCCTTGCGGCGCGTGGGCCTTGACCTCGGCGATGATTTTTTGTTCGGTGGGGGAGAGCGGCGCGGGCGAGGGCGGGGTGGGAGCGAGCGGCGCGGGGCAGAGCGGCGGCGGAGCCGATTGCGCGGCGGCGGCGCCCCAGCCGCCCAGTGCAAGTGCGAGGATGGCGCGGGCGAGCGGTGTTATTGTCATGGAGGATCCGGGGGCTCAATTGTTAGCAATTGTAGCTTAGCGCGGTTTTGCGCGGGGGCGGTCTCCGCGCCGCGCGGGAAGCTGGTATATTCCCAGTGCAGATTTTTTTAAAGGATAACCATGTTTCGCTTGAAATTCGTTTTTGCCGCCGCCGCGCTGATGGCCGGCGCCGCCTTCGCCTCGCCGACAGCGCCAAAGAACGGCGCCGAGTACACCACCCTCAAGGCGCCGCAGCCGGTGCAGGCCGAGGGGAAAAAAGTCGAGGTGATCGAGTTCTTCATGTATCACTGCCCGGCGTGCTACGCGCTCGAGCCGGCCATGCTGGACTGGGTCAAAAAGCAGGGCGACAACATCGTGTTCCGCCGCATCCACCTGCCGCTGACGGGCGAAAACGATCCGGAGGCGCATCTGTTCCTGACGCTCGAGGCGATGAAGCTGGAAACGTCGATGCACGCCAAGGTGCTGAGCACGTGGCACGTCGATCGCCAGCGCTTGAAGAGCGACGACGACAACATCAATTGGGCGGTGAAGAACGGCATCGACAAGCAGAAGTTCCTGGCCGTGTATAACTCGTTCGCGATCATCACCCGCCTGAAGAACGCCGGCCGCGTGGCCGCCACCTATGAGGTCAACAGCACGCCGACCTTGATCGTCAACGGCCGCTACCTGACCAATCCGAGCATGGTTGATGCCGCCAATCCGGGCGCCATTCCGCGCCAGCAGCTCAACCAGGCCACCTTGCAGGTGCTCGACGCGCTGGTGGCGATGTCGCGCAAGTAAGCTTCGCCATTAAAACAACTGCGGCGGGCGCACAGCCCGCCGCCGTGGCGCTTGGCCGGGGCGTTCCCCGCCAGTACGCAACAGCTCGTGTCCAAATGTCAGACTTGACCCCGAGGTTAGTTGACGGTGAAGCGGGTGGGGATTTCGATGCCGCCCGTGCGCGCCGCTTCGGCGTAGGCTTTCAATTCCTGGATCACGGCGTCCAGCTGCTCTTGGCCGGGATCGGCCTGGAAAGTCTTGATGCGCTCGTTCATGAGCGTGATTTGCTTGCTCCAGTCCAGTCGATTCAGTTTGCTCATGTTCGCTCCAATGTAAAAATCAAGTATAGAACAAACGGCAAAGTTGCACAGGCCCTAACGAAGCACGCTGCGCAGGAACAGGTCGAGCCCCATGGCCGCCTCGCGCCGCAACTCGGCCGGCGACGGCGGCTGCTCGGCGGGGAATAGCGTGCGTGCCATGATGTCGCCGAGTAGGCAGTTGATCAGGTGCACGGCCAGCACTTCCCGCGACAGTTCCGGCCGCAGCCGGGCGCGGATCTCGGGCCGGTCGAACAGCCGCCACAGTTGCTCGCGCGAGCGCAGCGGCCCGGCCTCGTAAAACGTCGTCGCCAGCTCCGGCGTCGTGTTCGCTTCGGCCACCACCATGCGGTGCAGGCTGACGAACGAGGGCAGCGTGACCAGTTCCAAAAAGCGCGGCGCGTAGTCGCCGAGGATTTCCTCGAGCGAGCGCGGGTCCGTGTCCATGCTGGCCATGTCCGCGAAGAAGCGCGCCCGGCCCTGGGTGATGACCGCGCCCAGCAGCCCTGCCTTGCCGCCGAACTTGACGTAGATGGTGCGCACCGCAACGTGCGCCTCGCGCGCGATCATCTCAAGGCTGACCTTGCTGTAGCCCTTTTCCAGGAATAGCCGCGTGGCCGTGTGCAGCAGCGCCAGGTGGCGCGCCTCCTTGTCGGCCGCGCGCGGACGCCCGGCGGACTTGCCGAAGCAGGGCGAGGCGGGGTCGCGGATGGCGTCGTCGGAGCAGTCGTGCTCCTCCGGCGGGCTGGCGGGAAGGTCGGAAATTTTCATGGCGCCCAATGATATCGAATGCCGCCATGCTAGTCCAAAAAAAAATGAAATGCAATCGTTTCATTTCTTGACTTTGGAATTGAACGGGCGAATAATGAGCCTATTCCATTTCATTTTCTCGGAGCAACACATGTCCAATCCACAAGAACAACAAAAAGTGCTCAGCGCCGTGCCTCCAGCACCGGCCGTTGGCGCTCCGGGCGCGGCCGCCGCCGCGCCGGCCGGTCCCGCCAAGTCGAACCGCAAGGTGCTGGTCATCGCCGCGCTGGTGGCCATCGCCGCGCTCGCCGGTGGTGGACGCATGTGGTACCGCAGCCATTACTTCGTCGAGACCGACAATGCCTACGTCGCCGGCCACGTCACGCCGGTGTCGTCGCGCATCTCCGGCGTGGTGACCAAGGTGCTGATCGACGACAACCAGATCGTGCGCGAGGGCGACGTCATCGCCGAACTCGATCCGTTCGACCAGCGCGTCAAGGTCGAGCAGATCCAGGCGCAGATCGCCTCGGCCGAGCAGCAGGTGGTGCAGTCCGAGGCGCAGATCGCCCAGACCCAGGCCCAGGCCAGCGCCTCGGCCGCACAGGTGGCGCAGTCGCAGGCGCAATTGGTGCGCGCCAACCAGGACGCCGAGCGTTACGGCCAGCTCTATAACAGCCAGATGAAGGCCGTCTCCAAGGCGGAACTGGACACCGCCGTCGCCGGCCGCGCCAGCGCCGTGGCCGACCTGGCCGCGCGCAAGGACAGCGTGTCGGCCGCCAAGGCGCAGATCAACGCCGCCCGCTCGGCGCGCGACGTGCTCAAGGCGCAGGTCGACGTGCTGCGCGTGCAGCTCAAGGACGCCCAGCAGCAGTTGGCCTACAACCAGATCCTCGCGCCCGTGGGCGGGCGCATCGGCAAGCGCACCATCGAGGTGGGCCAGCGCCTGCAACCGGGCCAGCAGATCACCGCCATCGTGCAGGACAACGTGTGGCTGACCGCGAACTTCAAGGAAACCCAGTTGGCCGAGCTGCAAAAGGGCCAGGAGGTCAAAGTGAGCATCGACGCCATCCCGGGCCGGGAACTGGTCGGCACCGTCGAGAGCTTCGCGCCGGCGTCGGGCGCGCAGTTCGCGCTGCTGCCGGCCGATAACGCCACCGGCAACTTCACCAAGATCGTCCAGCGCGTGCCGGTCAAGATCGTGTTCAAGCCGGAGGACATCAAGGCCCTCAACGGCCGCCTGGTGCCGGGCATGTCGGCCATCGCCGAAGTCTCGCTCAAGCAGCAGCACGACGCCAAGGCGCACGCCGCCGCGCCCGCCACGGTCGCGGCCCACTAAGGAGCGGCCATGGCCAGCACCACAATCGATACGCCGGGCGGCGGGAAGCCGCACGCCCCGCCACAAGCGCCGGTCATGCCCAGCGAGACGGTATCGGCCCGCACCTGGATGGCGGTCGCCGCCGGCATGATGGGCGCCTTCATGGCGGTGCTCGACATCCAGATCACCAACTCGTCGCTCAAGGACATCCTCGGCGCGCTGTCGGCCACGCAGGAGGAGGGCTCGTGGATCGCCACCGCCTACCTGGTGGCCGAGATCATCATCATCCCGATGACCGGCCTGCTCACGCGCGTGTTCGGGCTGCGCAACTACATGATCGGCACCACCGCGCTGTTCCTGGTGTTCTCCACCTTGTGCGGCTTCGCCTGGAACCTGCCGAGCATGATCGCCTTCCGCATGCTGCAGGGCTTTACCGGCGGCGCGCTGATCCCGATGGCGATGACCATCGTCATGACCTTGCTGCCGCCGTCCAAGCGCGCCACCGGCCTGGCCATCTTCGGCCTGACCGCCACCATGGCGCCGTCGATGGGCCCCACCCTGGGCGGCTACCTCAGCGAGATCTACGGCTGGCCGTCGATCTTCTTCATCAACTGGGTGCCCGGCCTGCTGCTGATCTTCGGCATCGGGCTCGGTCTCGACAAGCAAAAGGCGCAGCCGTCGCTGCTGCTCGGCGCCGACTGGATCGGCATCGGCTTGATGGCCGTCGGCCTGGGCAGCCTGACCATCTTCCTTGAAGAGGGCAACAGCAAGGACTGGTTCGACTCGTCGTTCATCGTCACCTTCGCGGCGCTGTCGATCGTCGGCCTGCTTGGCTGGGTGGTCAACAGCGCGCTGCGCCCGCAGCCTTTCGTCAACCTCGCCTTGTACGGCAAGCGCAACTTCGCCGCCGCCACCGCGCTGTCGATGGCGATGGGCATGGGCTTGTACGGCTCGTCGTACCTGCTGCCGCTGTACCTGGGCCAGATCGCCGGCTATTCGCCGATGCAGATCGGCGAGGTGATCATGTGGTCCGGTTTGCCGCAGTTGCTGATCATGCCGTTCGCCGCCAAACTGTCGTCGAAGATCGACAACCGCATCCTGTGCAGCTTCGGCCTGCTGCTGTTCGGCGGCTCGTGCCTGATGAACGCCTACATGGACGCTTCCACCGGCTACGACCAGCTGTTGTGGTCACAGGTCGTGCGCGCGCTGGGCCAGCCGTTCGTCATGCTGACGCTGTCGAACTTCGCCATGAACGGCATTTCGCCGAAGGACATGCCGTCGGCCTCGAGCCTGATCAACATGACGCGCAACCTGGGCGGCTCGATCGGCATCGCCCTGCTGGCGACTGCGCTGACGAACCGCGAGCATTTCCACTCGCAGCGCATCGGCGAATCGGTGAGCAACTACGCGCTGGCCACGCAGGAGCGCCTGGCCGCGCTGACGCAATCGTTCACCGGCCAGGGCATGGATCCGAGCGCGGCGGCCGACACGGCGCTCAAGGCGATCGACGGCATCGTGCGGCGCGAGTCGTTTGTGATGGCCTACAACGACGGCTTCTTCCTGGTCGCGATGGTGCTGTTCGCGTGCATCGGCGTGTTGTGGTTCTCGGACAAAGTCAAAGCCCCTTCGGGTGGCGGCGGCGGTGGCGCGCATTGAGCGCGGCGCCGGCCAACACTAACTAATTTGTGAGGTAACACCATGTTCAATACAGCTTTGAAGCGCCTGACGCTCGCTGTCTCCGTCACGCTGGCCGTCAGTGGATGCGCCACCGTCGGCAGCGATTTCTCCGCCCCGAAGAACGTCGCCGACGCCTCGTTCCGCCATCTGCCGCAGGGCGGCGCCAGCGAGGCGCACCTGCCGGCGCAGTGGTGGACGGTGTTTAACGACGAGACCTTGAACCGTCTCGAACAGACCGCGCTGCGCGACAACCCGGGCGTGAAGGCGGCGGCGCAGCGCCTGGTGCAGGCGCTCGAGCAGGCCGGCGTGAGCCGCGCCAGCCAGCAGCCGTCGTTGAGCGTCAACACGTCGGTGGCCAACTCGCGCACCTCGGCCGAGACGTCGCAGGGGCTGGCGCTGGGCGGCCGCTCGATCAAGGGTAACAACTACACGGTCGGCGCCTCGATGTCGTACGAGCTCGATCTGCTGGGCCGGGTGCGCCGCCTGGTGGAGGCGTCCGACGCGCAGGCCCTGGTGGCCGAGGCCGACCGCGATGGCGTGCTGCTGGTGCTGTCGTCGCAGCTGGCGACCACTTACTGGCAGCTGCGCGGGCTCGATGCCGAGATCGCGATCCTCAAGGGCGCGCTCGACACCCGCCGCGAAAGCGAGCAGCTGGTGACGGCGCGCTTCGACGCCGGCCTGTCGAACGAGCTCGATGTGTCGCGCGCACGCATCGAGTACGCCAACGCCAAGTCGGACCTGCAGGAAGTGCAGCGCCAGCGCAACCTGCTTGAGCACAGCCTGGCCACCTTGGTCGGCGCATCGCCGTCGGCGATGCTGACGGCGGCCAACGCCGATCCGGCCGTGCTGCCGCAGCCGCCGGCCATTCCGGTCGGCCTGCCGGCCAGCCTGCTGGGCCAGCGCCCGGACCTGGCGGGCAGCGTGGCCAACCTGCGCGCGGCCAACGCGCAGATCGGCGTGGCCGAGGGCGCGTTCTATCCGTCGGTGACGTTGACCGGCAACTTCGGCTACGCGTCCGAGAGCCTGCGCAAGCTGGGCGAGGGCAGCTCGCGCCAGTTCAGCGCCGGTCCGCTGGCGTTGTCGCTGCCGATCTTCGACGGTGGCCGCAACAAGGCCAACCTGGCGATCGCCAAGGCGCGTTACGAGGAGGCCATCGCCAATCACCAGACCACGTTGCTGACGGCCTTGCGCGAGGTCGAGGACGCGCTGTCCGACGTGCAGCAGCGCCAGTTGCAGGGCGAGGCGCAATCGGCCTCGCAGGTGGCGGCGGCGCGCGGTTACCTGGTGGCGCGGGCGCGTTACGAGCGCGGCGTGTCGACCTATCTGGACGTGACGGATGCGCAGCGCAGCGCGCTGACGGCCGATCGGGCGGCGGTGCAGATCAACACGCAGCGCTTGCTGGCGGCGGTGTCGGTGGCGCGCGCGCTCGGTGCGGGCTGGCAGCCGTCGGAGCGTCTGGCGGCGGTGGCCAATTGATTTTTGCTTTTTCGTCCCGCATGCCAGTGTGAACGTGGGGCGGATTGGCGCGCGGCGCGTAATGCGCCATGCACGCGTCGCCGACGGCTCTTGGCGGATTACGCTGCGCTAATCCGCCCTACGGTTTTCGCGGCGCCTCATTTTGGGCCGAAGCGCCCGACGATGAAATCGATGAACGTGGTCAGCTTCGGCGTCGCCTGCCGGTCGCGCGGATAGACCAGGCTGACCGGCCGCGCCGGCGGCATGTAATCGCGCAGCACCGGCACCAGCCTGCCGGCGGCGATATCCTGCGCCAGCAGCACTTCCGCTTGCATCACCAATCCAAATCCCTGCAGCGCCGCCATGCGCAAGGCTTGGCCGTTGTTGGCGCGAAAGCGGCTCGGCGCGTTATGCCGGCTTCCGGTTTGCCCCTGCAAGCGCCACTTCATATTCAGCGCCCACGCCATGAAGTCGAGGCATTCGTGCCGATCGAGATCGTCCGGCGTCATTGGCGTGCCGTGTTTTTCCAGGTAGGCCGGCGTGGCGCAGATGGCCATCGCGTAATCGAACAGCGGCCGCGCCACCATCGTCGAATCCTCCAGCCGGCCGATGCGGATGGCGGCGTCGTAGCCTTCCTCCACCAGATCGACCGTGCGGTCGCTCAAACTCAGATCGAGACCGACCTCCGGATTGGCGGCCAGGTATTCGGTCATGGCCGGCGCGATCCATTCGGTGCCGAAGGAGACCGGCGCCGTGATCTTGAGCCGCCCGCGCGGCACGCTGCGCATCGCCTCCGCGCCTTTTTCGGCGGCGGCGATCTGCGCCAGGATCATCCGGCATTGTTCGACATACTGCGCGCCGATTTCGGTCAGGCTCTGGCGGCGCGTGGTACGCGCCAGCAGGCGCGCGCCCAAGGCCGACTCCAGGTGCGCGATGTGCTTGCCCACCATGACCGGCGAAAGGTTGAACGCGTTGGCGGCCGCCGTGAAATTGCCCGCGTCGACCACCGCGACGAAGATCTCCATGCTGCGCAGCTTGTCCATGATTGCTAACCATTGGTTTGTAATGATATTAATCTTAGCTCATTTATTCCTTGGATGATCGAAGCGATACTGGTCGCACTTAAACGGACAGGGAGTGGATCATGAAAGTCGTCGTTATCGGTGCCTCGGGCACAGTGGGCAAGGCGGTGGTGGAAGAGTTGGGCAAGCGTCATGAGATCGTGACGGTCGGCGCCGGCAGCGGCCAGTACCGCGCCGATTTCGCCGACATCGCGCAGGTGCGGGCGGCGTTCGAACAGATCGGCAAGGTCGACGCGGTGGTGGTGGCCGCCGGCTCGCTCCATTTCGCGCCGCTGGCGGAATTCACGCCGGAGCTGTTTTACGTGGGCTTGAACAGCAAGTTGATGGGGCAGGTGAACGTGGCGCTGGTGGCGCGCGAGTATTTGAACGACGGCGGTTCGATCACGCTCACCAGCGGCATCGTGGCCGAGCAGCCGATCCGCAACGGCGCCAGCGCGACGATGGTCAACGCGGCGGTCGAAGGGTTCGTCCGTGCCGCCGCCATCGAGCTGCCGCGCGGCCTGCGCATCAACGCCGTCAGTCCCACGGTGCTGGAGGAATCGATGGCCGGCTACGGGCCGTTCTTCATCGGCTTCGAGCCGGTGGCTGGCAAGCGCGTGGCGCTGTCGTACGCGCGCAGCGTCGACGGCGCGCAGAGCGGTCAAATTTATCGCGCCTGGTAACGGGGAGAGCATGAAAGTCGTTGTGATCGGTGCCACGGGCACCATAGGTTCCGCTGTTGCCGCAGAGTTGGGACGGCGCCATGACATCGTCGGCGTCGGCACGCGCAGCGGCCAGTATCAAGCCGACATCGCCGACATGGCGCAGGTGCGGGCGATGTTTGCGCGGGTCGGCAAGGTCGATGCGGTGGTGGTGGCCGCCGGCGCCTTGCATGTCGGGCCGTTCGACGAACTGAGACCCGAGCATTTCCACATCGGGCTGGCCAGCAAGTTGATGGGGCAGGTCAACGTGGCGCTGGCGGCGCGCGACTATCTGAACGACGGCGGTTCGATCACCCTCACCAGCGGCGTCGATACCGATCATCCGATACGCGGCGCGGTGGCGGCCAGCACCGCCAATGCGGCGGTGGTGGGCTTTGTGCGCGGCGCGGCGATCGAGCTGCCGCGTGGGCTGCGCATCAACGTCGTCAGCCCGACGGTGCTGGAGGAGTCGATGCCGGTGTTCGGTCCACTGTTCGTGGGCTTCGAGCCGATCGCCGGCAAGCGCGCCGCGCTGGCGTATGCGCGCAGCGTCGATGGCGCGCAAACGGGGCAGGTGTACCGGGCGTGGTAGGTGGCGTGATCTTGTGAATGCCGAAAAACGGGGCAGGTTTGCAAGCTCGTTCGCGGGTGGGTCAGTCTGGAGGATTTTTGTGAGTGATTACATGCGCACGCCCACCTTGATAGCGCACGGTACACACGTCGCCGAGCGCGGGCACATTGTCAAGCTGTTTAGAAAGGTGGGATACGACGTCATCCTCGTTCGTCATCTGCTGTACCACTTCTTCCGACAAACCAACAATCGGACCGGTGTAGCTCCCGTTGGCCACATTGATGTGGGCAAGTTGATGATGCGGCACCGTCGCGAATAGGCCATCGATTCGTTTGAGAATACGTTGTGAACGGTCCAGATCGTCTATTGGATTCGGAACGGTGCGGGCAAGTTTGATCAACCGTTCACGATCCACCATGCGGTGTTCTATCATGGTTCGCACAAACTCCATGTCCTTTTCCCGACCGGCGGCAACTTTGGAAACAAACAAGTCGTGCGGATCCAGGCAAAGGCCTGTCACATGTTCACCATTGGCTCCGTGCGCCACGATGTTCACCAAGCGGCCTTTCCACCCTTTTGCCAATACGGCCGTTCTTTCGGAAACCGGATCGGCGTAAATGCCATGCGTTTGGTGAAACTCGCTCAATTCTCCGATCGAGTTCAACTTGTCCGTTCGCCCCGGTTTGTTTTTAGCGATCAAATCGGCTTCGGTAGACCATAGAAGATCCCCGGGAGCGTTGGGGAATTTGCCGAGGATAGATTGGGAGCCAATGACAATGAACTGGTTATCGCCCACGATCTGGGCTGATGCGCGCAACAGATGCCTAAGTTGCTCGATATTCAAACTGCCTCCACTTCCGCTTGCGTTAATAGCCCGGCATACGGAGCGGATTGACGCAAGCGGTTTGAGTAGGCGTCTCTACCAGTCATGGCCGTCAGCAGTTGATGATCGGCGCCGGCAATTAGCAACTGACGCCACTCGTCGAACGCGGATACCCAGACGCCTTTTTTTTGCCAGCGCTCAATGTTTTCGAGGCTGCGCTGGCGGATCTCGTGCATGGTGAATTTTTTGACGATAAGCTTGGCCATGGCCAATTTTCTGTTGTCCTGATGGTCCTGCTTGTTGCCGGTGTTGGATGGCATACCCAGTTTTACGGTCGTGCCGCCGATCGTCACCTCCCGTCTTACGCGCGGCCCGAGCCGTCGTTGTACTTGCTCGATGCCTTTTTTTACATCTTGCACTCCCGGGCGAATGTACAGGCCATATCCGGCACGAAGAACCACCTGTTCGCTTTGCAAATCGCTCAGGGCACGACTTAATTGGCGGTATGTGCCGCCCAGCTTTAAGAAATCCTCACGAAGGAAAACATCGCGGCGCGAGTTTTTGATCGCGCCTATGACACGGTCTTTCAGGCTTGCTTTCATAACTTCATCTATCCAACATGGGACATTCGATGTCTCATGTTGGCAGAATGTTCCAGGCCGGTCAAGCAACGCGCAGGCAAGGAACGGCGGAGTTTTTTGCCACCGTGGATTACAATGCAGACCTCACTCCACCCGAGGTTCGAATGAAAAAAATCCTGCTCCCACTGGCGTTGGCGCTCGCCTGCGCCTCGACGTATGCCGACCCCGCCGACGTCGCCGGCCTGAACAAGATGAGCAAGCGCTACGCGCCGATCGCGCTGACCGCCGATACCGGCAAACTCTCCGCCGGCGACAAGAAGGCCATCGTCAAATTGATCGAGGCGGCCAAGATCGTCGACACGCTGCAACTGCGCCAGCGCTGGTCCGGCAACGAGGCGCTGTGGGCCGCGCTCAAGAAGGACAAGACGCCGCTCGGCCAGGCGCGCCTGAACTACTTCTGGCTCAACAAAGGCCCATGGTCGATCCTCGACGATCACCAGTCGTTCCTGCCGGCGGAAGTCAATGGCATCAAGATCCCCAACAAAAAGCCCGAGGGCGGCAACTTCTATCCGGCCGACGCCAGCAAGGCGCAGCTCGAGACGTGGATGAACGCCTTGCCGGCGATCGACAAGGAACAGGCGCAGTGGTTCTTCACGACGATACGGCGCAACGCCGACGGCCAGTTCACCACCGTCAAATACTCGGACGAATACAAGCCGGAGCTCGAGCAGGCCGCCGCGCTGCTCCGGCAGGCCTCCGCCGCCACCGACAACGCCTCGCTGAAGAAATTCCTCGAACTGCGCGCGGACGCCTTCCTCAGCAACGACTACCTGGCGTCCGACTTCGCGTGGATGGACCTGGACGCGCCGGTCGACGTCACCATCGGCCCGTACGAGACCTATAACGACGAGCTGTTCGGGTACAAGGCGGCGTTCGAAGCCTACGTCAACATCCGCGACCAGAAGGAGACGCAAAAGCTCGACTTCTTCGCCAAGCACATGCAGGAGCTCGAGGACAACCTGCCGCTCGACGCGCAGTACCGCAACCCGAAGGTCGGCGCCATCGCGCCGATGGTGGTGGTCAACCAGGTCTACGGCGCCGGCGACGGCAACATGGGCGTGCAGACGGCCGCCTACAACCTGCCCAACGACGAGCGCATCATCAGCCAGCGCGGCTCCAAGCGCGTCATGCTCAAGAACGTGCAGCAGGCCAAATTCAAGTCGACGCTGACGCCGATCTCCAAGCTGGTGCTCAAGCCGGCCGACCAGAAGGATGTCGACTTCGACTCCTTCTTCACCCACATCCTGGCGCACGAAATCACCCACGGCCTCGGGCCGCACGTGACCAAGGTTGACGGCAAGGAGTCGACGCCGCGCCAGGACCTGAAGGAAGCCTATTCGACCATCGAGGAGGCCAAGGCCGACATCACCGGCCTGTACGTGCTGGCCTATATGATGGACAAGGGCCAGCTGGCCGGCACGCTGGGGCAGGGCGAGGCGGCCGAGCGCAAGCTGTACACGACGTTCCTGGCGTCGGCCTTCCGCACCCTGCACTTCGGCCTGACCGATTCGCACGCGCGCGGCATGGCGATCCAGGTCAACTACCTGCTCGACAAGGGCGGCTTCGTCTCGCACGGCGACGGCACCTTCGCGGTCGACTTCAAAAACATCAAGGCCGCCGTGACCGACCTCGATCGCGAGTTCCTGACCATCGAGGCCACCGGCGACTACGCCCGCGCCAAGGAGATGATGGCCAAGTACGTGGTGATCCGTCCTGACGTGCAAAAGGCGCTCGACAAGATGAAGGCGGTGCCCAACGATATCCGTCCGGAGTTCAAGACCGCCAACAGCCTGTTGGCCAAGTAAGCCATATCGGCGCTGGTGGCGCGCATGACGGGGACCGCGCGGTCCCCGTTACTTTTTTGAATTTCGAATATTTAACAATTCCACTTTGCCTACGTATTAATATATTGTTGCAGGAACTGCTTTGCGGCAATAAAAGTTTCAGGCGCCATGCTACAGTTTGATCAAGGAAACCCCATCATGATCAAGCGCCTACTTGCCTCCCTCCTGATATTGTCGTCCAGCGCGGCCTGCGCGGCGCAGCTGACCGACATGGAAACCCGCTGGCTGACCGCCGGTTCCGCCGTGCTGGCCTACGCCAAGCAGGAACTCAAACTCCCGATCGACATCATCGTCCAGCCGCAGGCCGGCCCCAACGACGTGCCGCTGGCGCTTGGCTTTCAGGATGGACGGTGCAAGCTGGTGTTGTCGATGCGCGGCAATGCCAACGCCGAGGATATCCTCGCCAGCGTCCCCGCCGCGCAACGGGCGCTGATGATCGAGGCGATGGTCGCCCATGAAATCGGCCACTGCTGGCGCTACGCGCAGGGCGCGTGGCACGCCCTGCCGGCCGGCTTCGAATCGAACGCCGGCGACGCCGTGGGCCAGGCCCGGCAACAGGCGCTGCGCGAAACCCGGCGCGAGGAAGGCTTCGCCGACCTGGCCGCGCTGGCCTGGATCCAGCAGCGCCATCCGGAACAATACGGCCTGGTCGCGGACTGGATGCGGCAGGTGCGCCAGCCGTCCGAGGCCGGCGCGGGGGCCGGCTCCCACAGCACGCTCGCGTGGCTGCAACTGGCGCCGACCGGCGCCGCCTTCGCCACCCATTTGCCCCTGTTCGAACAGGCGGGAAGCCTGTGGCGCAAAGGCTTGCTGCGCGACGAGTGAGCGCCGACGCTAGCGTCGGCGAAGTCACGCCACTGTTGTGCGCAGGCGAAAAATAGCAATTCCCCAACTCTGTTCGTTCCCGCACAGAGGTTCGCCCGCGTTCGGCGTTTAATGTGTCCACCAACCACCACAACAAAGGGACACATCATGAACAAGCTCCTCTTCCTCGTACTGGCCGGTGCCGCCAGCGCCAGCTTCGCCGCCACCCCAGCCCACGACACGGTGGCCTACAAGGCAGCCGCCAACAAGGCCGCCGCCGATTACAAAACCGCCAAAGCCGCTTGCGACGCGCAGACCGGCAACGCCAAGGACATCTGCGAAGAGCAGGCCAAGGTCGCCCGCGCCACCGCCGAGGCGAACGCGACCATGCAATTCAAGAACGATAAAAAATCGATCGAAAAAGCCCGCACCGAACTGGCCGACGCCCAGTACGACCTGGCCAAGGAAAAGTGCGACGCCATGGACGGCAGCGCCAAGGATAGCTGCCTGAGCACCGCCAAGTCGCAGCAGGTCGCCGCCGTCAACGCCGCCAAGGCCGGCAAGGACGCCGCCGACGTGGCCCAGACCGGTATCGATTGCGGCGGCCTGACCGGCTCCGACAAGGCGTCGTGCGAAGCGCGCTCGAAAACCGAGCTGGCCAAGGACGCCGTCGCCGACACCGTGATCACCACCAAGGTCA
Organism: uncultured Duganella sp.; assembly: GCA_963513825.1. Classification (GTDB taxonomy): domain Bacteria; phylum Pseudomonadota; class Gammaproteobacteria; order Burkholderiales; family Burkholderiaceae_D; genus Rugamonas. Next base: position 19,294 of record CAUPRW010000009.1, on the reverse strand, counting down.
AGACCGAGCTGATGGCCGAGCCTGCCCTCAAATCGCTGGACGTCAAAGTGGAAACCAACAACGGCGCCGTGGTGCTGAGCGGCTTCGTGCCGTCGCAGGCTGAAGCGGACAAAGCCGTCAACGTGGCGCGCAACGTCAAAGGCGTGACCGACGTCAAGAACTCGCTGCGCATCAAATAAGCTGCATCAGCTAGCGCTGACGCAGTCTAGTTCCTCTTGATCGGGGCCGCCAACGCGGCCCCTTTTTTCGTTGACGTTCCGGCCGGACGGCAAGATGCCGGTTGCTTTCCTCGCCCTTATTCATTATGATCGTACTCTAAGCGGCGTGGCCGCCCCCAGCCCTTGCCAGGAGTATCATGTTCGCCCCATCCCTATCCCTTTGGCTCCAGCGGCGCGGCCTGCACTATTCGTGGGTCATCGTCGCCATCACCTTCCTCACGGCGCTGACCTCGTCCGCCGCGCTTGGCCTGCCTGGCGCGCTGCTGCAACCGCTGGCGGCGGAGTTCGGCTGGAACGTCGAACAGATTTCCTCGGCGCTGGCGGTGCGCTTCGTGCTGTTCGGTTTGATGGGCCCGTTCGCGGCCATCCTGATGGAGCGTTTCGGCCTGCGCAACGTCGTCGTCACGGCCCTGACCCTGGTGGCGGCCGGCATGGCGCTGGCCACGCGCATGACGCAGTTCTGGCACCTGGTGCTGTTCTGGGGGATCATGCTCGGCATCGGCTCGGGCATGACGGCGCTGGTGCTCAGCGCGGTCGTCTCGAACCGCTGGTTCGACAGCCATCGCGGGCTGGTGGTCGGCCTGCTGACGGCCAGTTCGGCCACCGGCCAGCTGGTGTTCCTGCCCGTCGGCGCCTGGCTGATCGAGCACTTCGGCTGGCGCATGGCGATCATCCCCGTGTTCGCCGCCTGCGCCGTGGTCGCCGTGCTGGTGCTGCTGTTGATGCGCAACCGCCCCAACGAGCTGGGCCTTGCGCCCTACGGCGCGCCGGCCGGCACGCCGGTCGCGCCGTTGATGCCGCCGATGCGCGTGACCTTTGCCACGCCGTTCAAGGTGCTCGCCGGCGTGGCCGGCAGCCGCGTGTTCTGGATCCTGTTCGGTAGTTTTTTCATCTGCGGCCTCAGCACCAACGGCCTGATCCAGACGCACTTCATCTCGCTGTGCGGCGACGCCGGCCTGGCCGCCGTGCCGGCCGCCTCGGTGCTGGCGATGATGGGCGCGTTCGACCTGGTCGGCACGATCGGCTCAGGCTGGCTGTCGGACCGCTACGACAACCGCAAGCTGCTGTTCATGTACTACGGGCTGCGCGGGCTGTCGCTGTTCTGGCTGCCGTATTCGGAGTTCACGTTCTACGGCTTGTCGCTGTTCGCCATGTTCTACGGGCTCGACTGGATCGCCACGGTGCCGCCGACGGTGCGTCTGGTGGCGGCCACCTTCGGCAAAGAGCAGGCCGGCATGGTGTTCGGCTGGGTGTTCGCCGGGCACCAGCTGGGCGCGGCCGTGGCGGCCTGGGGCGCGGGGCGCGTGCGCACCATGATGCTCACGTATAACCCGGCGCTGTTCGCCGCCGGCGCCGCCTGCCTGCTGGCGGCCGGGGTGATCATGCTGATACGGCGGCCGGCCGTGGCCGTCCCCGCCGCCAAGGCCGCCTGAGGCGCCGGCGACGGAGGGGGACGTACCCTGCGGGTACGTCCCCGGTTGGCCGTGCGGGGTGGCGCCGGCTTTTCCCCCGCACCCCGCACCCCGCACCCCGATGGGGACGTACCCGCAGGGTACGTCCCCGGATGCGCTGAGGGTTATTTCAAGTATTTGGCCAGCCAGCCGTGCACTTCGCTGTAGAAGTAGCGGCTGTTTTCCCCCTTCAGGATCCAGTGGTTCTCTTCCGGGAACACCAGCAGCTTGCTCGGCACGTTCAGCCGCTGTTGCGTGGCAAAGTTCATCAGCGCGTTGTTGGCCGGCACCCGGTAATCGAGCTCGCCCACCGAGATCAAAATCGGCGTCTTGAACCCCGTCCCCTTTTCATGGTTCCCCGCCTGCATGACCGGACTTTGCTCGCGCCACACGGGCAGGTTGCCCCACACCGGCCCGCCGCTGTTGACCTCGCGCCCGAAGATGCTGTCGCTGGTGCCCCACTGCATCACCAAATCCATTTCGCCGGCGTGCGAGACGATCGCCTTGTAGCGCGTGGTGGTCGCCTGCAGCCAGTTGGCCAGGTGGCCGCCGTAGCTGGCGCCGCCGGCGGCGAGCTTGGCGCCGTCGATGTAGCCATACTTGCGCACGGCCTCGTCGACCGCCTCGTTGAGCTCGTCGGCCGGGCCCTTAAGCGGGTCGCCCTGGATGGCGCGCGCGAACTCCTCGCCGTAGCCGGTCGAGCCCTTGTAGTCGGTCAGCAGCACCACGTAGCCGGGCTGGGCCAGCAGGTGGTAGTTCCAGCGCAGCACGAACTGGTCGCGCCACATATTGGCCGCGCCGCCGTGGATGACGGCGAACAGCGGATATTTTTTCGCCGGGTCGAAGCCGGCCGGCTTGATCAGCATGTTGTGGATCATGCGGCCGTCGCTGGCCTTGAACCAGAAGTGCTCCGGCGCCTGCCAGTCGATGGCGGCGGCGCGCTCGGTGTTGAACGAGGTCAGCCGCTTGGGCGCGCCGTTGCCGAAGGCGTACACCTCGGGCGGGTTGATGGCCGATTCCCACACGCCGACGACCGCCTTGCCGCCGGCGTTGAGCGCGCCGATGGCGCCGGTCGCCGGCGACGCTTCCGCGCGCAGGTCGCCGCCGGCGTAGTTGATCGAGTGCAGCTGCTCCAGCCCGGCGTGCTCGAAGCTGAACACCACGCGGTTGCCGCCGTCGGGCAGCACGAAGCGCGACACCGACCGGTCCAGCGACGCCGTCAGGATCTTCGGCGCCGGGTCGGCCACCGGCCAGGCGAAGCTGGCGATGCGGGTGAGGTCGTAGACCTTGCCCGGCTCCTCCGCCTCGGTCAGGCTGAACAGGGTCTTGCCGTCCTTGCTGAACTTGAGCGCGCGGTAGCTGCGCCTGTCGTTGGTGAGCTGGCGCGTTTCGCCGCCGGCGGCCGGCACCGAGAAGATCTGCGTGATGCCGGCCGCGCGGGCGGCCTCGTCGCGGTTGGTCGAGGCGGCGAACACCACCGCCTTGCCGTCCTGCGACCAGATGGCGTCGAGCGTCTGGCCCTCGTCGGCCTGGCCGCCGCCAAAGCCTGACAACGCCGCCAGCTTGGTGCCCGAGAGCAGGTCGCGCGGCTTGGCGCCGACGGCCGCGTCCATCACGAACAGGCGCACCTGCTTGTCGTCGAGCCACTTGTCGAAGAAGCGCGGCGGGAAGCTTTCGTACGCGCGCACGTTGTACTTGCGGTCCTTGCGCTCCTTGGCCACCTTCTTGACATCTTCCTCGCCGCTGGTGCCGGGGAAGATGTCGCTGACGAACAGCAGCTGCGTGCCGTCCGGGCTGAACCTCGGCTGGCGCGCGCCCAGGGTGAGCGTGGTCAGGCGCTGCGCCTCGCCGCCGCCGGCGACGTCGATGCGGTAGAGCTGGCCGGCGTCGTCGCCGTCGCGCTTGGCCACGAACACCAGCTGGCGGCTGTCGGGCGACCAGTTGACGGCGCTCTCGCCGCCCTTGCTGAAGGTCAGGCGGCGCGCCGGGGTGTCGTCGGTGAGCGACTTGATCCACAGGTCGGTCCACTGTTCCTTGCTGTCGTAGGCCGGATCGGTGACGGCGAACACGGCCCACTTGCCGTCCGGGCTCGGTGTTGGCGCGCCGATGCGCTTCATCAGCCACACGTCCTCGTGGGTGATGGCGTGGCGGGCGGTTGGCGCGGCGGCCGGGTCGGCGGCCAGCGCGGGGCCGAAGGCGGCGCACAGCAGCAGTGCAACAATGGAGAGGCGTGGTGGCATCATGGCGGGATCGCTTTAAAGACAAAACGTTGATATTCGCTAAAACTTGAGTTGCTGTCAATCAAGTTGGCTAACCAAGTTTGTCAATCGCCCCGGTGCCGGGCGGCTCAATCCCATTTCTTGAGCAGGCGCGCCAGCTCGCCGGTGCGCTCCATCTGTTCGACCGCGTGGCGCACGCGCTCGGCGACGGCCGGATCGACGTGCGTGCCCAGCGCCATGAAGGTCTCGGTCTGGTACATCACTTGCGGCAGCACCTTGACCTTGCCGGCGTAGCCGGTGCGCTGGATGAAGCTTTTCAATCCCGGTCCCCGGTGCAGGAAGAAACGCCCCCGGCGCGCCACCAGCTTTTGCAGGTTGTTGAGCGGATCGGCCGCGCTGGCGCTGTACTGCAGGCCGCCGATGCGCTCGAGCGCCTCGGTGGTGCCGAAGCCGCGGTTGGTCAGGATGATGCCGCCCGCGCCGAGCCGGCGCACGTCGTCCCAGTTGCCGATGACGACCGGGTCGTCGGCGCGCGCGAGCAGCTGGAAGCGCAGCGGCAGCAGCGGCACGTCGATATACACATATTGCCGCTCGCGCTCGGGCGTGCGCTGGATCGCGCACAGCGCGTCGTGCTGGTGGCTGGCCACTTCGGCGTGCGCGCGCACCAGCGGCAGCCATTGCTGGTCGCCGATGAACACCAGGCCGGGATCGATGCGCTCGATGGTGCGGAAAATGTCGATGCACACGCCGATGACGCGGCCGTCGCCGGCGTCGATGAATTTCGGATCGGTGCCGGCTTGGGCGGCCACGCGCAGCGCCACGAGCGGCCCCGACGGCGCGGCCGGCGCGGCGGCGCACGCCAGCGTCAGCCAGCAGGCCAGCAGCGCGGCCGGCCAGCGCCTTCGCGGCATGTCGGCCCGCATGCGGCCTGTCGATGAATTGGGCGTATTGATGTTAATTCCAATATTGCTTATATACTTAGATTTGGATTTCTTGAAAGTATAACAGTGCGCCTGCTGCTCACCCTCATCCTATGCTGCGCCGCCGGTGCCTGCCACGCCGCCTCCAACTTCAGCTTCGACCCGGCGCCGGGCCCGCACGGCGTCGGCCTGCGCGTGGTCGAGCAGTACGACTACGCGCGCGGCTACCTCGGCAACTACGACGTCGTCACCGGCAAGGCGCTCACCGGCGAAAAGGCGCGGCCGGTGCAACCGTGGTCTGGTATCCGGCGCAACGCGCCGGCCAGCGCGTCGCCTATGGCCACTACGTGCGCCTGAACGTCGGCGCCGACCGCTTCGGCCTGGGCGAAGCCGACACCGCGGCGGCGGCGAGCGCCTGGCTGCGTCAGCAGCGCGGCGAGAACGGTTACGAACAGGCCAACGCGGAACTGGCGCGCACGATGTGGGCGTTGCGCGACGCCAAGCCGGTGGCCGGTAAATTCCCGGTGGTGATCTACGAGCCCAGCATCAACTCGAGAACTACCAGCGCGCGTTGAAACTCGATCCCGGCAACGACAACGCCGCGCGGTATTTGAAGGCGCTCGGCGCCGATATGGATCGTCGGGAGGATTGGCGCGATGCGTAATGCGCCGTGCGCCGTCGGCAGAGCTGGTCTCGTTGCGTGCGGTGCATTCGTCATGAGTCGCGCGGGGCGCGCGGCCCGGCCGCTTTCCGCGTATCGCGCATGGGCCGCTGGCGGCGCTTGGCGGATTACGCTGCGCTAATCCGCCCTACGGGCTACGGGCCCTGCCACAGGAAGTGGTTCAGATCCACCGCGCCGCTCGACGGCACGCCTTCGGCCAGCAGCTGCGCGGCCTGCCGCGGCAGCGTCGGCAGCAACCGGCCGCGCGCGCTGACGATGCGGTGCAGCGGCAAGCCGTCGTCGAGCGCGCGCTTGATGTAGCCGGGGAGGGCGCGCACGAAACTCTGGTCGGCGCCGATCGCCAGCGCCACGTCGCTGTAGCGCACCACGCGGCCGCGCGGAATCGTGGCGACAAATTCGGCGAATCGCTGGCGCGCCGATTCCGGCAGGGCGCGATAGCGCTCCGGCACCAGATCGAGCCGCTGGCCGCGCCGCAGCCGGCCGCCGCCGACCACCACGCCGAGGATGCCGCGCCGTCCGATCATGGCCGCCAGGTTGTCCACCAGCGGCAGCAGCTGTTTGCATGGCTCGCAATACATCGTCAGGCGGATTTCGAGGCCGTCGGCGCCGGTGAGCGCGGCCCCCGGTTGGAAATGCGCGGCAGCGGCCGTGATCACCAGATTCTCGCGCAAGGCGCCGGCGGGCAGGGCCAGGGCCTCCAGCTCGCTCGCCAGCGTCACCAGGATTTGCCGGGGGCTGAGGCGGTGGGCGTTGACGTCGCCGTCGATGCCCAGGCCGGCGACGAGGGTGAGCGTGTCGGCCCCGGCCAGCGGCCGGCCATGGTGGCGCTTGATGAACAGGTGGTCGGCGGTGGCGGTCATGGGATGGTGGGAAGCGGGCTCGGTGAAGGTCGCATCATGGGCGAAAACGACGGCGGCCGGCGCGGCAATTCCACCAAGCAATCGGGTGGCGGTTGACCGGGCCGGCGCCGGCGGCCATACTTGCCATATTGTTCAGTTTGCTTTCGGGCCATCGACATCCCGCCGGGGCCGTTGGCCGCTATTGCTATTTTATCTCGCCAGGAACGCCACTTTGATGACCCAGAAAAAAATCCTGCTGCTCAGCGTCTCGGCCGGCGCCGGCCACATGCGCGCCGCCGAGGCGCTGCGCAGCCACGCCGATTTGCTTGGCGACGGCGTCAGCGCCACCCATGTCGACGTCATGGATTTCGTCACCCCCGGTTTCCGCAAGATGTACACCGATTTCTACATCAAGCTGGTCAACAAGGCGCCGACCTTGTGGGGCTATCTGTACCAGGCCACGCACGAGGCCAAGCCGGACAGTTCGATGGAGCGGCTGCGGCGCGGCCTCGAGCGGCTCAACACCAGCGCGCTGCTGCGGGAGATCAAGCGGGTCCAGCCCGACGTCATCATCTGCACCCATTTCCTGCCGGCCGAGATCCTCTCGCGGCTGGCCGCCAAGACCGGTTTCAGCACGCCGGTGTGGGTGCAGGTGACCGACTTCGACCTGCACCGCATGTGGGTGCACGAGCACATGGCCGGCTACTTCGCCGCCAACGACGAGGTGGCGTTCCGCATGCGCGCGCAGGGCATCGCCGCCGCGCGCATCGCCGTCACCGGCATCCCCATCATGCCGGTGTTCGGCGCGCCGCCGGCGCGCGCCGTGTGCGCCGCCGAGTTCGGATTGGACCCCGCACGGCCGACGATTTTGCTGATGGGCGGTGGCGCCGGCCTCGGCAGCCTCGACACCATCGCCGCGCGCCTGCTGGCGCTGGACGGCAACTTCCAATTGATCGTACTGGCCGGCAAGAACGCCGCCGCGCTGGCCGCGCTCCAGGCGCTGGCGCCGGCCCATCCGGGGCGCCTGCTGGCGCTCGGTTTTACCGACAAGGTCGAGCGGCTGATGGCAGGCGCCGACCTGGTGATCACCAAGCCGGGCGGGCTGACCACCTCCGAATGCTTGGCCATGGGCGTGCCGATGATCGTCAACGCGCCGATTCCGGGCCAGGAGGAGCGCAACGCCGACTTCCTGCTCGAGCAGGGCGTGGCGCTGAAGGCCTTTGACGCGGTCACGCTGGAATACCGGGTGCGCTACCTGCTCGAGCATCCGGCCAAACTGGCCGACATGCGCGAGAAGGCGCGCGCGCTGGGCCGGCCGGGCGCGGCGGCGGCGGTGCTGGCGCGGGTGTTGGGCGAGGATGATGGCGCAGGCGCGGTTGCTGGCGCGGGCGCAGTCGGCGCGGTGGCGTCGACCGCTGCCGCTGGCGCCGCCGCCGCGGCGTCGACCGCCGCCACCGGCGGGGCCGCCTCTTGAGCGCGGTCCCGGGCGCGGCGCGCGAAGGCCGCGTCGCCGGCGAGCGTGGCGGTGCCTGGGGCATCGTGCTGACGGTGGCGTGGGTCCTGATGCTCGGCTTGTTTTTCGCGATGACCGAAATCCAGATCGAAGGCGCGGCCGGCTGGGCCGCCAACCTGCCGACCTGGCGCATCGAGCACCACTGGCTGCTCGACATATTCTGGGGCGGGCGTCCGATGACCGGTTACCACGCGTGGGTGTTCCCGTTCATGGCGCTGTTCTTCCACTATCCGCTGGTGATGCTGCAGCGGTGGTCGCTGCGGCTGGAGGCGCGCGCGCTGGCGAGCATCATGCTGTTCTGGATCGCCGAGGATTATTTGTGGTTCGTGTTCAACCCGGCCTACGGCATCGCCCACTTCAGTCCCGAATTCATCGCCTGGCACAAGCACTGGATCTGGTTCGCGCCGACCGATTACTGGGTCTCGCTGCTGGTGTCGGCCGGCCTGTTCTTCTATTCGTATAAAAAAACATGAGCTCATTTGCACCGACATACTTGCCGCTCAAACGCTGGGGCTTGGCCGCCTGCATCGCGCTGGGTGTGACGGCATGCACGCCGGCCGGCGCCGCGCAGCAAGCGGCAGCCGAACGACATCCCGACTGGGCCGAGCGGGTCGGCACCTCGCCCAACTTCTACCGCGTCACGCCGACGCTGTACCGCAGCGCGCAGCTGGGGCGCGAGGACGTCGCCGCGCTCGGGCCGCTGGGCATCCGCACGGTGGTTGGCCTGCGCGCCTTCCACTCGGATAAGAAATGGCTCAACGAGAGCGGCATCGCGATCCGCCGCGTCAAGATCTACACCTGGGCCATCAGCGACGCCAACGTCGTCGCCGCGCTCAAGGCCATCCGCGAGGCGGAGAAGGATGGCCCGGTCTTGCTGCACTGCTGGCACGGCGCCGACCGCACCGGCCTGATCGCCGCCATGTACCGCATCCTGTACCAGGGATGGAGCAAGGATCAGGCGCTCGACGAGCTGCAAAACGGCGGCTACGGCTACCACGCGATGTGGAAGAACATCCCCAACTACCTGCGCAAGGTCGATATCGACAAGATCCGCGCGCAACTCGGGCCCGAATCGGCCGTTGCGGCCCAATGAAGAAAGCGAGTCCCGCATGCCACGCACCAACGTTATTATGAAACCGCCCCGCGCCTTGCCGCATTGCCTATTCGCGTGCGCGTTGCTGGCCGGCGCCGCGCCACTGGCCGCCGCGGCGGCGAGCGGCATCGACACCACCCGCCTGACGGAATCGCAGGTGACGATGGTGGACGTCAGCCGTCCCGGGGCGCCGGGCAAAGCGTTCGCGGCGGGCACCATCATCGCCGCGCCGCTGGCCCGGATCTGCGCCACGCTGCAGGATTACGCCAGCTACCCGGGCTTTATGCCGAACACGGAATCGGCCAAGGTCACGGCCACGGCGGCGGACCACAAGCTGGTCGACATGACGCTCAAGCTACCGATGGGCAAGGTCAAGAAATACCGGCTCAAGATGGAAGGGCAAAGCGGCGCGCAGCGCTGCCAGCTGTCGTGGAAGCTGGTGCCGTGGGACGGCCTCAAGCCGGAAGAGACGATCGCCGACACGACCGGCGCCTGGATCCTGACGCCGGCGGCCGACCCGACCAAGACGGTGGTCAACTACACGGTCTACACGGATCCGGGGCCGGTGCCGCTCGGCCTGGGCTGGATCGTCGACAGCCTGAGCAAGGACAGCATCCCCAAGATGCTCGACGCGCTGCGCGCCAAAGTCAAATAACCGGGAGGGTCAGTGCCGACATTCGGACAAATCGAGAAAACGCGGAACTTTTTGCGGCTTGGGTAGTTCCCGAATGTCCGAATGTCGGCACTGACCCCGATGTGATGCGGACGCGGGAATCGTCTACGGCGGATTGGCGCTGCGTCAGCTGCCGAGCGCCGTCGGCGGCTCATGGCGGATTACGGCGTGCCGCCTAATCCGCCCTACGGAATCACTTTGGCTTGGCGGCATTAGGCCCGGGTGGACGCAAAAAAAGGTTAGGGAGCTGATGCTCGCTAACCTTCGTCTGTGCTGCGAATTCGGTGGTAGGCCGTGCGGGATTCGAACCTGCGACCAACGGATTAAAAGTCCGCTGCTCTACCAGCTGAGCTAACGACCCCCGAAAGAGGCCGTATTATATACAGCCCTCCGCAAAGTGCAAAGGGTTTTCTGAAATCATTTCGAACTAGCCCGCGCCCAACGGCGCCGTGGCCTTGAGCACTTCGTCGACCGTGGTCGCGCCTTCGACGATTTTCAACGCGCCGGCGATGCGCAGCGGCGTCATGCCGTCGGCCACGCTTTGCCGCCGCAGCGCGTGGAGGTCGGTGTCCGGCCGCATCCGCCCGCCCACGCCGGACGTGACCGTCAGCAACTCATACAGGCCGGTGCGGCCGCGATAGCCGGTCTGGCGGCACGTCGCGCAACCGACCGGGCGCTCGACCGCCAACGGCTTGGGCAAGGCCCAGTCGCCGACCAGGCTGTGCCAGATGTCGTCGCTTAACGCGCCGTCGCCGGCCTTGCAGTCGGCGCACAGCGTGCGCACCAGCCGCTGCGCCATGACGCCGATCAGCGTGGCCTCCAGCAGGTAGTGCGGCACGCCCAGCTCCAGCAGCCGCATGACGGCCGACGGCGCGTCGTTGGTGTGCAAGGTCGAGAGCACGAGGTGGCCCGTGAGCGCGGCCTGGATCGCCATCTCGGCCGTGGCCAGGTCGCGGATCTCGCCGACCATGATGATGTCCGGATCCTGCCGCATCAGCGCGCGCACGCCGTCGGCGAAGGTGAGCTCGATGCCGGGCTGCACCTGCATCTGGTTGAAGGCCGGTTCGACCATCTCGATCGGGTCCTCGACCGTGCAGACGTTGACCGCCGTCGTCGCCAGCGCCTTGAGCGTGGTGTAGAGGGTGGTGGTCTTGCCCGAGCCGGTCGGCCCGGTCACCAGGATGATGCCGTGCGGGCGCCGCGTCAGCGCCTGCCAGCGCGCGGCGTCGCCGGCCGGCAGGCCCAGCTCCGGCAGCGTCTTGACCACGACGGTCGGGTCGAAAATGCGCATGACCAGCTTTTCGCCGAAGGCGGTCGGCATCGTCGAGAGCCGCAATTCGACCTCCTGTCCGGCGGCCGTGCGCGTCTTGATGCGGCCGTCCTGCGGGCGCCGCTTTTCGATCACGTCCATGCGCCCGAGCAGCTTGATGCGCGCGGTCATGGCGATCACCACCACCGCCGGCACCTGGTAGACCTGGTGCAGCACGCCGTCGATGCGCAGGCGGATCGCGGCCATGTCGCGCTTCGGTTCCAGGTGGATGTCCGAGGCGCGCTGCTCGAAGGCGTATTGCCACAGCCAGTCGACGATCTTGACGACGTGCTGGTCGTTGGCGTCGACCTGCTTGCTGAGCTTGCCAAGCTCGACGAGTTGTTCGAAGTTGTTGCGCAGCGCGACGTCGTTGCCGGTCGATTGCTTGGCGTTCTTGATCGATTTGGCCAGGCTGAAGAACTGCGCCGTGTATTGCCCGATGTCGAGCGGATTGGCGATCACGCGGCGGATCGCGCGCCGCGAGACCTTGGCGATTTCGGCCTCCCATTCGCGCGCGCAAGGGTCGGCGGTGGCGACCACCAGCGTGTCGGCCGTGAGCTCGACCGGCAGGATGTGGAAGCGCGCGGCGTAGCTGGCGGGCATGACGTCGGCCACCCTGGTGAAGTCGATCCGCAGCGGGTCGAGGCGGACGAACGGCAGGCCGTGGCGCCGCGCCAGCCATTGGCACAGGGCGTCGAGCGTGAGCGGGTGGTGCGGCGGCGCGGACGCGGGCGGCTTGGCCTGCGCCACCGCGCAGAGCGGATGCAGGGCGCCCCCTTTCATGTGGGCCCGGCTTTGCGCGCACAGTTGCTCGACGCCGGCCTGGACGATCATGTCGTCGGCCAGCAGCCAGGTGTAGATTTGTTGCGGGTCGAGCATGGAAGACATCGCGCGGTCGCTTTCAACTGTTGTCGGCGCGACGGTCTCGGGGTGCCGTCGGATTACGCTGCGCTAATCCGACCTACGTCACGCTGTCGCCTGGGCCAATCCTTTTACCCACGACTTGGCCGGCAGCTTGGTGTCGGCGAAGATTTGGGCGGCGCGTTCGGCCAGCGCTTCGACGTCGATCGCGCGCTTGCGCTTGAACGCGATGGCGACGACGTTCCCATCATGGACCTCCGGCAGGCACACCACTTGTTCAAACGCGAACTTGATCGCTTTGATGTTGCGCGCGTAGCTCGGGTGGTCGCCGAACAGGTTGACCGTCATGATGCCGTCGTCGGTCAAACAGGCGTTGCATGACTGGTAGAACTCGGCGCTGTCGAGCACCGGGCCGCGCGCGGTGGCGTCGTACAGGTCGACCTGCAGGACGTCGAGCGCGCCGGCGTTGGCCGCGTCGTTGACGTAGTCGAGCGCGTCCATCTCCACCACGCGCAGCCGGGCGTCGTTCGGCGGCAGCTTGAACATCGATGCGCAGATGGCGATCACCGATGGGTTCAGTTCGACCGCCGTGACCGAGGCCGCCGGGAACGTGGCGTGGCAAAACTTGGTCAAGGTCGCCGTGCCCAGCCCGAGCTGGGCGATGGCGGCCGGTTCCGGCAGCCACAACATCCACGCCATCATCTGCTGCGCGTATTCGAGCTCGGGCCAGATGGGCTTGCGGATGCGCATCGCGCCCTGCACCCATTCGGTGCCGAAGTGCAGGTAGCGCACGCCGTCCTGCTCCGACAAGGTGACCGGCGCGTACTTGGCCTTGCGCGCGGGACGGGACGATTCTTCTTGTTCGATGGATTTACGTTTGATCAGCATGGGCGGAGGGGACGGGTGGGCGGAGGTGAGCGCGCATTATCCCGCGCCGCCTTCCCGGAAGGCAAGCCAAAAAAAATGCCGGTCGGCGACCGGCATGGCGGGGATGTCAGGCGCCGATCGCGCCGATCAACGTTGCATCGGTTCGACCACCACGCGCAGGCGCACGCGCTCGCCCGGGTCGTACGACATCACGCTGGTGTAGTTGCGGCCGCGATAGTCGTAGGTGACCTCGTAACCGGAGGTGCGCGACTCCCAATGGTCGACCGTGCGGCACTGCTTGACCTGCTGCTCCTGCACGCCGCCGCTGTTGGGCAGGTTCTGGTTGTCGACGCGGTCGCCGACGACGGCGCCGGCGATGGCGCCGGCGGCGGTGGCCACCGAGCGGCCGCTGCCGCCGCCGACCTGGTTACCGGCCAGGCCACCGATCAGGCCGCCGATGATGGCGCCGCCGACGCCGCGCTGTGGCGGCGGTTGCTGGACCTGCACGTACTCGGTGCGGCATTCCTGGCGCGGGCGGTTGATTTGTTCGACCTGCGGCGTGACGCGCACCACCCGGCCGAAATCCTCGAAATCGGCCGCCTGGGCGAAAGGCAGGGCGCTTACGCAAAGAACGGATGCGATCAATTTGGCTTGCAAATTCATTTGGTACCTCGTCAGTCAGGGTGTCTTATCAGGGATTCTGATATTGCATGCTTCTATGGTATTCCCCTTGGCGGGGCGGGAACAGTGGCTAAGCGGTATCTGTGGCAACAAATTGTAACAGCGGCCAAGCCCGGGCCGCCGCGCGCGGCCGCCGTTTCGGCGGGCGATTGTGCGGTTTGAGCGGAAAAATGGGCTGAAAGTGTTCTGGTTTTAACAAATATTGCGCGGCCAATCACATTCGTGTTGATCTGGAAGGAACAACACGTTACCCTAATATGCGTATGGGATTCGAGAAATACGTGGAATCAGCCACGGCGGGCTTTGACCGGCGGGCCGTGTTAAGTGGACAGGTGCTCAAATTATTTACTCATTAATCAACAAGTTAGGCACTCACGACAGCAAAGTGGACACACCGTACATACCAGGTCAAATGGCGGAAAACGAAACGCTGCTGATGACCGTGCCGCCCAATCTCGTGCAGTCGATCCGCGCCTTCCGCGTCGTCGAGCTGCAGGAGGAGGCCGCGCGCCTCGGCCACCACTTCCTGTACGCGCACTGCAATGCCGGCGCGACCAAGCAGCAGGTGCTGGGCATCATCGCCGAATCGTTCCTGTTCCCCAAGGGAGTGGGCAAGAATTTCGACGGTCTGCGGGAAACCCTGACCGACACCATGTTCAAGGCCGGCCCCCAGGAAGGGTTCCTGGTGGTGCTTGAGCAGTTGCCCAACACCCAGAAATTTGACAAGGAAGCACGGGAAACCCTGCTCGACGTCTTCCGCGACGCGGCCGACTACTGGGCCGACAAGAAAGTGCCGTTCCGGGTGTTTTACTCGTTCGAGTAAGCCGCAATCCCCCCGCGCGGGCCGCTTCGACACCGGAGCGGAGGCCTGCTGCGCCGCAGCATCGCCGGCATTTTGTGGTCCGGTCCGTGTGGACAAGGTACAATGTCGGCCTATGAAAAACATCGTCATCCTTATTTCGGGTCGCGGTAGCAATATGGAAGCGATCGTCCGCGCGGCCCAGGCCGAGCGCTGGCACGCCCGCATCGCCGCCGTCATCAGCAACCGCGCCGACGCCTCCGGGCTCGCGTTTGCCGCCGAACACGGGATAGCGACGGCGGTCGTGGCCAACAAGGACTACGCCAGCCGCGCCGAGTTCGACGCCGCGTTGCGGGCCGAGATCGACCGCCACGCGCCCGATCTGGTGGTGCTGGCCGGTTTCATGCGGATTTTGACCGAGCCCTTCGTCGCCCATTACGCCGGGCGCATGCTCAACATCCATCCCTCGCTGCTGCCGCTGTTCCCGGGCCTGGCGACGCACGCGCAGGCGCTCGCCGCCGGCGTGGCCGAGCACGGCGCGACGGTGCATTTCGTCACCGCCGAACTCGACCACGGCCCGGTGGTCGCGCAGGCGGCCGTGCCGGTGCTGGCCGGCGACACGGTCGAAACGCTGTCGGCGCGCGTGCTGGCGCGGGAACACGTGATTTATCCGCGCGCGGTGCGCTGGTTTGTCGAGGACAGGTTGACGCTAGCGCAGGGCCGGGTCCATGTGGACGAGCATGTGACCACCACAACATAATTTAACCAAGGAATTCCATGAGATTGCCACCAGCGATACTCGCCAACGCCGAAGAAGTGTTGCGCGAGATTTTGCGCTTTGCCGCGCCGGCCGACACCACGTTGTCGCGCTATTTCAAAGACCACCCGCGACTGGGCGGCCGCGAGCGCGGCGGCATCGCCGAGTGCGTCTACAACGTGCTGCGCAACAAATCGTTTTACACCGATTTCTCCGAGGCCGGCGGTGGCGCGACGATGCGCCGCCTGACCTTGCTGGGCATGGCCGACGCCGTCGGCCTCGAGTCGATGGGCGGGCTCACCGATGACGAGATCGCCTGGGTCGAGCGCATCCTGCAGATCGACCGCAAGGTGATGCACAAGTCGAGCCGCTCGAACATGCCGAAGTGGCTGTTCGACAAGCTCGTCGCGCAGATGGGCGAGGAGGAAACGCTGGCGCTGGCCGACGGCATGAACCAGCCGGCGCCGCTGGACCTGCGCGTCAACGCCATGAAGGGCACGCGCGAGGAAGTGGCGGCCGGCCTGGCCGAGGCGCCGATCCGCAGCACGCCGACGCCGTATTCGCCGCAGGGCTTGCGCGTGCTGCAAAAGCCGGCGCTGCAAAACCTGCCGCTGTTTAAGAGCGGCCACATCGAGGTGCAGGACGAGGGCAGCCAGATCCTGTCGGCCATCGTCGGCGCCAAGCGCGGCGAGATGGTGGTGGACTTCTGCGCCGGCGCCGGCGGCAAGACGCTGGCGCTGGGCGCGACCATGCGCAACACCGGCCGCCTGTACGCGTTCGACGTGTCGGAGAAGCGGCTGGCCAAGTTGAAGCCGCGCCTGGCGCGCAGCGGCCTGTCGAACGTGCATCCGGTGCAGATCGCGCACGAGCGCGACGCCAAGATCAAGCGTCTGGCCGGCAAGATCGACCGCGTGCTGGTCGACGCGCCGTGCTCGGGCCTGGGCACCTTGCGCCGCAATCCGGACGTCAAATGGCGCCAGCAGCCCAGCGCGATCGGCGAGTTGCAGGTCAAGCAGGCGGCGATCCTCGACGGCGCGGCGCGCCTGCTCAAGGGCGGCGGACGCCTGGTGTACGCGACCTGCAGTTTCCTCGACGACGAGAACGACTTCATCGCCCAGCAATTCCTCGACACGCATCCGGAGTTCGAGCTGGTGCCGATGAGTAAGGTGCTGGCCGAGCAGAAGATCGCCCTGGAGATGGGCGACTACCTCAAGCTGTTGCCGCACAAGCACCAGACCGACGGCTTCTTCGCGGCCGTGTTCGAGCGCAAGCCGATGGCCAAGAAAGTCGCGCCGGTCAAGGACGAGGAAGTCGTGGAGGAGTGATCCGCCCGCCGCCACCCCGCGCGGCCACGCGGGGACGTACCCCGCGGGGTACGTCCCCTGAGCGGCGCGGCTGGCGCCCAGGCAAAAGCGCGCGGGTTTACGCTACTCTACGGCCTCCAGCCACACTCAGCATTTGATATGTCCAAACAACAGCCGCTTTTCAACCTGATCGAAGACCTTTCCGGCGACCTGCGCGACCCCAGCCTGTTGTGGCAAATCGGCGCCATCATCGTTTCGGTGGCGCTGGGATGGACGTTGGCGCGGCTGCTGCGCAAGTACACCGGACGGGACGAGAACCGCAACGACATCATGCGTTTTGGCGTCGAGAGCGTCGGCCGGGTGGTGCCGCCGATGCTGGTGGTCGGCCTGCTGACGCTGTCGCGCATCGCGCTGCTCGAGTTCTACAAGCATCCCAACAACCTGCTCAAGGTGGCGATCCCGATCTTCGGCTCGTTGGCGGTGATCCGCTTCACCGTCTACCTGCTGCGCCGCGTGTTCGCCCGCCGCGGCGAGATCAGCCCGACCATGCTGGCGTTCGAAAAAATCGTCCAGGTGCTGGTGTGGCTGGCGTTCGTGCTCTATATCACCGGCCTGTGGGACGATGTGTTCCTGTACATGGACAACACCATCCTGCCGATGGGCAAATACAAGGTGTCGATCGCCGACGTGCTGCAGGCCATCGTGTCGGTGGTGGTGATGCTGATGCTGGCGCTGTGGGCCGGCACCGCGCTCGAGGAGTGGCTGATGCGCCTGCAGGGCATGCACACCAGCCTGCGGGTTGTGCTGTCGCGCACCGTGCGCGCCGTGCTGATCCTGGCGGCCGTGCTGGTGAGCCTGTCGCTGGTCGGCATCGACCTGACCGTGCTGTCGGTGTTCGGCGGCGCGCTCGGCGTCGGCCTCGGCCTGGGCTTGCAGAAAATCGCCAGCAATTATGTGTCCGGCTTCATCATCCTGCTCGACCGCAGCCTGACCATCGGCGACATGATCACCGTCGACCGCTACAGCGGCAAGGTCACCCAGATCAATACCCGCTACACGGTGCTGCAGGCGCTCGACGGCATGGAGTCGATCATCCCGAACGAAATGCTGGTGTCGGGCGCGGTGCAGAACTCCTCGCTGTCGAGCAGCCTGGTCAATATTTCCACGAAGGTGTCGGTGGCCTACGACACCGACGTCGACATGGTGCTCAAGCTGCTTGAGGACGCGGCGCTAAGCGTGGAGCGGGTCAACAAGGAGCGCTTGCCGTCGGCCACCCTGCTCAATTTCGGCGCCGATGGTCTCGATTTGCAAGTCGGTTTCTGGATCGACGACCCGGAAAACGGCCGGGGCGGCGTCACCTCCGACGTCAACCGGGCCATCTGGCGCGCCCTCAAGGAACACGGTATTTCGGTGCCGTTCCCGCAGAGGGAAATGCGCATCCTGGGACCGGTGCCGGCGGCGCTGGGCGGCGAGGAAAGCACGACCGTGCCAAAGGAAAACCCTGTGACCGCTGGAAATCCTTCCTCAAATCACCTTTGATTCAGCGTACAATGACAGATGGTTAGCAAGACTAATGGACTTCCTGCGCCTGTCGAAACGCAATCTTTGCGGAACCACCGCGAAGGCGTGACGGGCCCACTTTGGAGTATTAATGAGCTTTAGTTTAAATGCGGTACTGGATTTTCTGGGCAACGGGATCACCCGGTTCAGCGCCTGGGAAGTGTTTTTCTACACCTTGGCCGTGACCCATATCACCATCGCCAGCGTGACGATCTATCTGCACCGCCACCAGGCGCACCGCGCGCTCGAACTGCACGCCATCCCCAGCCACTTCTTCCGCTTCTGGCTGTGGCTGACCACCGGCCAGGTGACCAAGGAATGGGCGGCGATCCACCGCAAGCACCACGCCAAGTGCGACACCGAGGAAGATCCGCACAGCCCGGTCACGCGCGGCATCAAGAAAGTGTTCTGGGAAGGCGCCGAGCTGTATCGCGCCGAATCGAAAAACCTGGAAACCATGGAAAAGTATGGCCATGGCACGCCGACCGACTGGATCGAGCGCAATCTGTACACCCGCTTCAGCTGGATGGGCGTGGTGGCGTTGTTGTTCATTAACTTCGCCCTGTTCGGCGTCATCGGCATTTCCGTGTGGGCGGTGCAGATGATGTGGATACCGGTGACGGCGGCCGGCATCATCAACGGCATCGGCCACTATTGGGGCTACCGCAACTATGATTGTTCGGACGCGGCAACCAACATCATCCCGTTCGGCATCCTGATCGGCGGCGAGGAATTGCACAACAACCATCACACCTTCGCCACGTCGGCCAAGCTGTCGTCGAAATGGTACGAGTTCGACATCGGCTGGGGTTATATCCGCGCGCTGGAGATCATGGGCCTGGCCAAGGTCAAGAAACGCGCGCCGGCGCCGAAATTCGCCAAGGGCAAGGTCGAAGCCGATTTCGACACCTTGCAGTCGGTGATCGCCAACCGTTACGACGTGATGGCCAAGTACGCCAAATCGATCAAGGCCGCCTGGCATGAAGAGGTCGAGCATTTGAAGACCAAGGCCGAGCTGGAGTCGCGTTTCCTGAAGTCGTCGCGCAAGCTGTTGCAGCGCGAGCCGGGCAAGCTGGAGGCGCCGCAGCAGCAGCAGTTGGTTGAATTGTTCCAGCACAGCAAGGCGCTCGAGACCATGCACAATATGCGCGTGGAGCTGGGCGTGATCTGGGAGCGGTCGCATTTCACCCGCGATCAGTTGCTGCACAAGTTGCAGGACTGGTGCAACCGCGCCGAGGCGTCGGGCATCAAGTCGCTGCAGGAGTTCTCGTTGCGCTTGCGTAGTTACGCTTGAGCGCAGGCGTTGACAGTACATAGGCCCCGTTTGGGGCCTTTTTTTTATTCCGCTGGTGGCTGCGTCCTAACCCGCACTGCCAACCGGGGACGTACCCCTTGGGGTACGTCCCCTGGTTCGCGTCAATTATCTTGGCCGGTCGGCGTCAATTATCTTGGCCGGTGAAGCGAGTTGTTGTTAATCCTTCTTAGTCGTCGATTTTTCACTGGCCTGGGCCTGCCCCGACTTGGCTATACGACGTCGGTAACTCTCCA
>CAUPRW010000008.1:0-181815 GCA_963513825.1 uncultured Duganella sp. | reverse complement strand
GCGTGACGTCGGCTTTGACGATATCAAGGGATGAGGCGTTCCTTGACATCCTCAAAGCCGACAGAACAGGGAACAAGTTTTCGGGATGACGATGCGAAAAAAAGCCTTGACACGATATTCATCATAGAAGGGCGGATTAGCCGAAGGCGTAATCCGCCTAGCATGAGCCGTCGCCCACGTCTGTTTGGTCAGCGGAAATTCTGAATAGACACGGCGATTATCGAAGTCTCCTACCAGTCATTGTCACGCAAAACAATTTTAGAGTAGTAGTCGATGTTGGCGCGCCGCGCGCACCACACGCCAGTGCTGACGCTGACGATAAGCGAGAAAGCAGCCAGCGCGTCGGGAGGCGTGGCAATCATGTTGAGTAAAAACATGAAAGCTCCTCCCGGAAGCCATCTGACTATGGCTTTTTGCCACATTCCTTTTGCTAGGTAAAAGAGTGGGCCAAAGAAGAAGGCCCAAAAGTTAAATTGGATACCAGCCAGCTCGCGTTCGGTGACTTGGTCAGGCTTTGATAAAGTCACACCCCCAGCTTTCTCGATCATGTCGAAGCGCGCTCGCCATTTTTGTGGGAATCCATATGGGAGTTTAGACTGTGGATCGTAAGTCAGCGCCCGGCAATGCGGGCACGACGAATCGTAGGCGTGGATCGCGGCATTGCAACATTGGCAGTTGGGCATATTTACTCCTTGACGAGAATGGTCGTTGGCGCATTGCTGTTTTCATCGCGCGCGGTGTTCCATCATGTCATCGAGCAAGGTCCAAAATATTGATATTTGGCAATTTATCCAAAAGTGATTTTTAATCCGCCCGCATGCATTTGCGTAGCTCGCCTGCAAGATGGCGGCGTTCAGTAGGAGTGAGAAATGGGGCTACTGTGATCTGGCGATGGCGGTCGTTAAGGCATATCGCGTCGCCCCCCCGTGCAAGCGGTCGTACGCGGGTCGTCCAGAGATCGAGCTTGTGCTGGGTCTGTCGATGCCCCCTACGCTGCTCAACAACAATGGCAATTTCCGAGATATCGATGCGGTCGTAGTCGTCGAGATGGCGGCCGTAGTACCACAGGCAGGCCGCCAGCGCCGCCGTCTCGAGCAGCGCGTACGCCAGCATGTGCCAGTAGCCCAGGTACAGGAAGCCGGCGCCGACGCCCAGGGCCGGACCGCACAAGGTGGCGAACAGCCACGCCAGTTGCGGGCGGCGCAGCACGGCGCGCCGCCGCAGCAGCCAGCTTCGTCGCTCCGAAGGCACATCGCGTGGCATCGTCCGCTCCCGTTCAGATGACCTGCGGCGGTTTTTCAAAGGTATGGTACGGCGCCGGACTGGGCACCGTCCACTCGAGGCCGTCGGCGCCCTCCCACGGCTTGGCCGGGGCCGGCGCGCCGCCGCGGATGGCCGGCAGCACGATGGCGAACAGGAAGTATACCTGCGTCAGCCCGAACAGCAGCGCGCCGACCGTCGCCACCTGGTTGAAGTCGGTAAACTGCGTCGAATAGTCGGCGTAGCGGCGCGGCATGCCGGCCAGTCCGAGGAAGTGCATCGGAAAGAACGTGACATTGACCCAGATGAGCGAATTCCAGAAGTGGAAGGCGGCGCGCCGCTCGTCGACCATGTGTCCGGTCCACTTCGGTACCCAATAATAGTAGCCGGCGAACAGCGCGAACAGCGAGCCGGCCACCAGCACGTAGTGGAAGTGGGCGACGACGTAATAGGTGTCGTGGACCTGGATGTCGATCGGCGCGACGGCCAGGATCAGGCCGGAGAAGCCGCCGATCGTAAACACCCACAAAAAGCCCACCGCGAACAGCATCGGCGCCTCGAACGTCATCGCGCCGCGCCACATGGTGGCGATCCAGTTGAACACCTTCACGCCGGTGGGAATGGCCACCAGCATGGTGGCGTACATGAAGAACAACTGGCCGGTGATCGGCATGCCGGTGGCGAACATGTGGTGGGCCCAGACGATGAACGAGATGATGGCGATGGCGCCGGCCGCGTACACCATCGACGCGTAGCCGAACAGCTGCTTGCGCGAGAACGCCGGGATGATTTCGGAGATCATGCCGAACGCCGGCAGGATCAGGATGTAGACCTCGGGATGGCCGAAGAACCAGAACACGTGCTGGTACATGACGGGGTCGCCGCCGCCGGCGGCGTTGAAGAAGGTGGTGCCGAAGTGGCGGTCGGTCAGGACCATGGTGACGGCGGCGGCCAGCACCGGCATGACGGCGATCAGCAGGTAGGCGGTGATGAGCCAGGTCCAGCAGAACATCGGCATGCGCATCAGGGTCATGCCCCTGGCGCGCAGGTTGAGGATGGTGGTGATGATGTTGATGGCGCCCATGATCGACGACACGCCCATCAGGTGGATGGCGAAGATGGCCAGGTCCATGCCGACGCCCATCTGCGTTGCCAGCGGCGGGTACAGGGTCCAGCCGGCGGCGGTGGCGCCGCCGGGGCTCAGGAACGAGGCCAGCAGCATCAGCGCGGCCGGCGGCAGCAGCCAGAACGAGAAGTTGTTCATGCGCGCGAAGGCCATGTCCGACGCCCCGATCTGCAGCGGGATCATCCAGTTGGCGAAGCCGACGAAGGCCGGCATGATGGCGCCGAAGATCATCACCAGCCCGTGCATCGTGACCAGTTGGTTGTAGAGCTCGGGCTGGAAGAACTGCAGGCCGGGCTGGAACAGTTCGACCCGGATCAGCATGGCCAGCAGGCCGCCGGCCATCAGGTTCGCCAGCGCGAACCACAAATAAAGCGTGCCGATGTCCTTGTGGTTGGTGGCGTACAGCCAGCGGCGCCAGCCGTGCGGATGCGCCCGGCCGTGCTGCGCGTCGTGCGCGGGCGCCAGGTCTTCGGCGTGGACAAAGCCTTGCGGCGCGGCTTTGCCGCTGGGCTGGAATGCTTCGGTGACCGTTTCTATCGCCATGGCGTCGCCTCCTCAGCTACAAAGCTTAAGGCCGGCGCCACGGGTTTGCCCTTCCGGATCGTGCCGCGCGCGCGTGGGAGCGGACGCCGGAATTTTTTCGGACTATTCCGGACGGCCCGCCGGTTTGGCCCAGGGGGCGACGCGGCGGCTCAGGCCTTCGGCGCCGTCCAGACCAGGTTCCACAGGTGGCCGTCGAGGTCCTCGAAGCCCTGGTCGTACATGAAGCCATGGTCCTCGGGCGGATGGGGGATGCGCGCGCCGGCGGCGGTGGCCCTGGCGATCAGGCTGTCGAGTTCAGCGCGGCTTTCGCAGCTAAGGCAGATGATCACCTCGTTGGCCTCGCGGGCCTGCGCGACCGGCTTGTTGATAAACGACTGAAAGAACGGTTCCGTCATGAGCATGGCGTGGATGCAGTCGTCGACGATGACCATGTATGCCGCGTTCTCGTTGCCGTAGTCCGGATTGAAGCCGAAGCCCAGCGCGGAAAAGAACGCCTTGGACCTGTCGAGGTCCTTGACCGGAAGGTTGAAGATGATGTGTTTGTTCATGACGGCCCCGATTCGAGAAAGTGGATGGAACAAAGGGTACTCCACCCGCACGACGAACCGGCGTAACTCCATCGGGGTCAAGTCTGTCATTTGGACACGAGCACATCCGTATCGGAGGTGAATTCCGTAGTCCGCAGGTGCTCCACTATCATTTCCACGGCTTGGCCCGGCGCAAGGTGCGCGGTATCAACCGTCAGCCGCTGGTCGGTCCGCGCTTCGTAGTCATGATCGATGACGGATTGCCACGTCGGCGGCGCCAGGCCGGCGATGTCGCTTTGCCGCTGTTCGACCCGTCTGCGGTGCTCCCGTAAATCCGAGCAAACGACTTCGATGTCGATCATGGCAGCTCCCGAAGCCGCCGCCACCTGGCTCCATGCCTTTCTGCTTTCAGCGACGGGATTGACGCAGTCGGCGACGACGCTGCGGCCGTTGCACAAGTTATCCGAGGCGATTCCGTTGGCGACCACGTACCCGGCGGCACCCAGGCGCTCGGATGATATTCCCGAGTTGCGCATGGCCTGCTCGATCGTATCGATACGGACATAGGCCGCATCGAGTTCGGCGGCCAGGCGTTTTGCGATGGTGGTTTTGCCGGTGCCCGGCAAACCGCCAAACACGACGAGGATGGCGAGGGTAGGCATCACAGTTCCTGGCCGAACATCAGTCTGTGGCCATCGATGGTACGGACGCCGAACTCGCGCATGCCCCACGGCTTGTCGGCGAGTGGCTGGGTGAAGTCGGCACCCGCCGCCTGATACTGCGCGAACAACGCGGCGGCGTCGGAGACCGTCACATAGCCGTACCACGAGTGGTCGCCGAGTTGCGCCGGCGCGATGGCATCGACGCATTCGCCGAGCATTACGCGAAAGCTGCCGCGTGACAGAAACGTCCAGCCGGGCGCTGTGAAGTCGATGCCCAGACCAAGAACCGAGACGTAGTAGTTCGTGGACCGCGCCAAGTCGGGGACCGCGAGCGTATATCGAACGTTGGTGAACTCTGACATGCTTTCCTCGCCGTGAAGTGATGCCTAACCTTACAAGAATTGCGGCGGCGGGGCCGTCTTTTCCACACGGCCCCATCCGCAGCGACGACAATCGCGTGCTTCCATCGCTGTATTATTGTTCAGTCCGTGTCCAAATGACAGACTTGACCCCCCCCCGTGACCCCCCCCGGTTATAATAAAGTTCGGTCGCGGCCCGCCGCGATCCTGGCTCCGGACGTCGCCATGATGACGTTCCCAGTGGTCCGCCTTGGACCTGTCGCAAGGAGCTTCTTCTGTCTTCGGCATCCCGCTCGCATATCAATCATAACGAAAACTTGCACAGCATTTACGCCATGCTGGCCGCCGTGGCCATGTTCTCCTTCATGGACACCGCCATGAAGCTGCTGTCGGCCCACTATCCCGCGATGCAGGTGACGGCGCTAAGGGCGCTGAGCTCGCTGCCGCTGTTGTGCGGCTATATCCTCTATCGCGGCGCCTTCGGCCGCATCTTCCGCGTGCGCTGGCCGATGCAGATCTTCCGCGCCGTGCTCGGCATCGCCATGCTGACCATGTTCGCCTACGGCCTCAAGGCGCTGTCGCTGGCCGAGGCCTATTCGATCTTTTTCATCGCGCCGTCGCTGATCACGGCGCTGTCGGTGTTCGTGTTGAAAGAGAAGGTCGGCGCCGGCCAGTGGGTCGCCATCGCCGTCGGCCTGGTCGGCGTGCTGGTGGTGCTGCGTCCCGAAGGCACCGGCTTCCTGACGCTGGGCGGCCTGGCCGTGCTCGGCGCGGCCGCCTGCTACGCGATGTCGGCCATCGCCGCGCGCTTGCTGGCGCGCACCGACAGCACCGAGTCGATGATGTTCTGGCTGCTGGTGATGATGGCCGCCGGCGCCGTGGCGCTGTCGTACAACATCTGGGTGCCGGTGCGCGCCGAGGACGCCTGGGTGCTGGTGGCGCTGGCGCTGTCGGGCTTTTTCGGCCAACTGGCCATCACCAAGGCCTTCAGCACCGGCAAGGCGTCGGTGGTGGCGCCGTTCGAGTACTCGGCGCTGGCCTGGGGCGTGGCCATCGATTGGCTGTTGTGGCAGACCCTGCCGGACGGCTACACCTTGCTCGGCGCCGCCATCATCATCGCCAGCGGCATCTATCTGGTGCGCCGCGAGAAGGTGCACACGGAGGCAGAGCATCCTTGATCGGGGGAAACGCCAGGCGCAGCGCGGCGATCTCAACTTCGTTATAATCGGTGCATGCTAAAACAACGCACCATCAAAGAATTGGTCCGCACCACCGGTGTCGGCTTGCACTCCGGCACCAAGGTCGAGCTGACCCTGCGTCCGGCCGAGGCCGATGTCGGCATCGTGTTCCGCCGCGTCGATCTGACGCCCGTGGTCGAGTTCCCCGCCAGCGCGATGGCCGTCGGCGACACCCGCATGGCATCGGTGCTGGTCAAGGACGGGGCGCGCGTGTCGACCGTCGAGCATTTGATGTCGGCCTGCGCCGGCCTCGGTATCGACAACCTGTACATCGAGGTCAGCGCCGAGGAAATCCCGATCATGGACGGCTCGGCGTCGTCGTTCGTGTTCCTGCTGCAGCAGGCCGGCGTGCTGGAGCAGCCGGCGGCGAAGAAATTCATCCGCGTGCTCAAGCCGGTGGAAGTGCGCGAGGGCAAGGGCGACAAGGAAAAATGGGCGCGCCTGGTGCCGCACAACGGCTTCAAGCTCGATTTCTTCATCGAGTTCAACCATCCGGCGGTCGATGGCACCCAGCAACGGGCCAATGTGGATTTCGGCGACGTCTCTTACGTGCACGACGTGGCGCGCGCGCGCACCTTCGGCTTCATGCAGGATGTGGAGATGTTGCGCGGCATCGGCCTGGCGCGCGGCGGTTCGCTCGAGAACGCCATCGTGATGGACGAGTACCGCATCCTCAATTCCGACGGTTTGCGCTATGACGACGAGTTCGTGCGCCATAAGATCCTCGACGCGATCGGGGATTTGTATCTGGTCGGGCATCCGTTGTTGGCCAGTTACGAGGCGCACAAGTCGGGGCATGCGCTCAATAACCAGTTGTTGCTGGAGTTGCTCAAGCATCCGGACGCGTATGAGATCGTGTCGTTCCAGACCAACGAGTCGGCGCCGCCGTCGTATCTGCGCCAGATGGCGCGTGAGTGGGCGCTGACTTAGTTTAAGCGGATCGCGGCGGCGGATCGGCGCGCGGCGCGTGGTCTGTCATGGGCCGCTGGCGGCGCTTGGCGGATTACGCTGCGCTAATCCGCCCTACGGGACCGTCGCGCGTCACGGCACGCGCCGGCGTGCCACCATCGCCCTTAAGGCGGCGATCAGCGTGGCGTTTTGCGGCGTGTCCTCGAGCGTGTCGCCGAGCGCGTCGAAGGCCGTCACGGCCGCCTCCGGCAGCGACAGCGCCCGCATCTTTTCCTTGATCTCGGCCGGCTTGGTCATCTGCACCTTGAGCTTGACGCCGCTTACCTGCCAGCCGCGCCGCGCCAACGTTTCCTGCAGTTTCGGAATCTGCTGCTTGAGCTTGGCCGCGAGCGAGGCGTTCGGCAGCGCCAACGTCAGCTGCTCGTTCTCGAAGGCCAGAATCTCGCAATACTTGAACATGGCCGGCAGCGCCGCCGCGCAATCCTTTTGCAGCGCCGCCATGCGTTCGATGCCCGGTAGCAGCGCGGCGAGCTTGTCGTCGCGGCGCAGGAAGTCGGTGGCGCCGACCGGTGTGCGGCGGTTGATCGATACATTGGAGGAATTAAATCGCATGCGGCGAAACATAGCACAGCGCCGCATTCCCGTCACCAGCCCGTCCCGTCCATGCCGGCGCGCGCGGGTTACAATAGGTTGATTTTGTGACATTGTTTATCGGTGGGCTATTGTTATATAGGCCAATAACCCAACCTTGGGACGGACGCATGATAAAATCACCGTCTTTTGCCATAGTCGAACTCCGTGCGGTAAGGCGTTTTCTCCCTACAGAGCTTTTTTTAACGGCGTTTTTTCAAGAATTCAAGCATGTCATTACTGACCCAGATTTTCGGTAGCCGCAACCAGCGGCTGCTCAAGCAATACCAAAAAACGGTACGCGAGATCAATGCGCTCGAGCCGGCGATGGAAAAACTGTCGGATGCCGAGCTGCAAGCGAAGACGCCCGCCTTCAAGGCCCGCATCGCCAACGGCGAGGCGCTCGACGCGCTGTTGCCGGAGGCGTTCGCCGTCTGCCGCGAGGCGAGCAAGCGCGTCTTCAAGATGCGCCACTTCGACGTGCAGTTGCTGGGCGGTATGGTTTTGCACTTCGGTAAGATCGCCGAAATGGGCACGGGCGAGGGCAAGACCCTGACCGCGACCCTGCCGGCCTACCTGAACGCGCTGTCGGGCAAGGGCGTGCACATCGTCACCGTCAACGACTACCTGGCCCAGCGCGACGCCGAGACCATGGCCAAGCTGTACGGCTGGCTGGGGCTGACGA
Source organism: uncultured Duganella sp. (assembly GCA_963513825.1). Classification (GTDB taxonomy): domain Bacteria; phylum Pseudomonadota; class Gammaproteobacteria; order Burkholderiales; family Burkholderiaceae_D; genus Rugamonas. The sequence goes on along the minus strand of CAUPRW010000008.1, from coordinate 173,876 downwards.
CCGGCATCAACCTGTCGCAGATGGAGCACTCGACCAAGCAGGCGGCCTACGCGGCCGACATCACCTACGGCACCAACAACGAGTTCGGCTTCGACTACCTGCGCGACAACATGGTGTTCGAGGCGGGCGACCGCGTCCAGCGCGCGCTCAACTTCGGCATCGTCGATGAGGTCGACTCGATCCTGATCGACGAGGCGCGCACGCCGCTGATCATCTCCGGCCAGGCCGAGAACCACACCGACCTGTACTACAAGATCAACGAACTGCCCAAGATGCTCACGCGCCAGATCGGCGAGGAGACGCCCGACGGCAAGGGCAAGGTCGAAGTGCCGGGCGACTACACCAAGGACGAGAAAGCGCACTCGGTGCTGCTGACCGAGGCCGGCCACGAAAAGGCCGAGGCGATCCTGACGCAAATGGGCCTGCTGCCCGAGGGCGCCTCGCTGTACGACTCGGCCAACATCACGCTGGTGCACCACCTGTACGCGGCGCTGCGCGCGCACGCGCTGTACTTCAAGGATCAGCACTACGTGGTGCAGAACAATGAAGTGGTCATCGTCGACGAATTCACCGGCCGCCTGATGACGGGTCGCCGCTGGTCCGACGGCCTGCACCAGGCGGTCGAGGCGAAAGAGGGCGTCAAGATCCAGAACGAGAACCAGACGCTGGCCTCGATCACGTTCCAGAACTACTTCCGCATGTACGCCAAGCTGGCCGGCATGACCGGCACCGCCGACACCGAGGCCTACGAGTTCCAGGAGATCTACGGCCTCGAGACCGTCGTCATCCCGCCGAACCGTCCGTCGCAGCGCAAGGACCGCCAGGACCAGGTCTACAAATCGGCGGCCGAAAAGTACAACGCCATGATGCTGGAGATCCGCGAATGCTACGACCGCGGCCAACCGGTGCTGGTCGGTACCACCTCGATCGAGAACTCGGAGCTGTTGTCGGGCATCCTGACCAAGGGCGGCCTGCCGCACAACGTCCTGAACGCCAAGCAGCACGCGCGCGAGGCGGAAATCATCGCCCAGGCGGGCAGCCCGAAGGCGATCACCATCGCCACCAACATGGCCGGCCGCGGCACCGACATCGTCTTGGGCGGCAACGTCGAAAAGCAGATCCAGTTCGTCGAAGCCAATCCGAACCTGAGCGACGCCGACAAGGCCGCGCAGGCCAAGGCGCTGCGCGACGGCTGGCAAGCGTTGCACGAGCAGGTGGTCGCCGCCGGCGGCCTGCATATCGTCGGCACCGAACGCCACGAATCGCGCCGCGTCGACAACCAGCTGCGCGGGCGCGCCGCGCGCCAGGGCGATCCGGGCATGTCGCGCTTCTTCCTGTCGCTCGACGACCAGCTGCTGCGCATCTTCGCGGGCGACCGCGTGCGCGCCATCATGGACCGCCTGAAGATGCCGGAAGGTGAACCGATCGAGGCGGGCATCGTCTCGCGTTCGATCGAATCGGCGCAGCGCAAGGTCGAGGCGCGCAACTTCGACATCCGCAAGCAGCTGCTCGAGTACGACGACGTCGCCAACGACCAGCGCAAGGTGATCTACCAGCAGCGCAACGAGCTGCTCGAAACGACCGACATCTCGGAGTTGATCGAATCGCTGCGCCACGGCGCCTTCACCGACCTGGTGCGCGAATACGTGCCGGCCGAATCGGTCGAGGAACAGTGGAACATCAAGGGCCTGGAAGCGGCGCTGGCGTCGGAGTGGCAGATCGACCTGCCGCTGGCGGCGATGCTCGAGTCCGAGCAGAACCTCAACGACGACGACATCCTCGAGCGCGTGCTGGCCGCGGCCGATGCCGTGTACCAGTCGAAGATCGATATCGTCGGCAAGGAGTCGTTCGGCGGCTTCGAGCGCAACGTCATGCTGCAAAGCGTCGACAGCCACTGGCGCGAGCACCTGGCAGCGCTGGACCACCTGCGCCAGGGTATCCACCTGCGCGGTTACGCGCAGAAGAATCCGAAGCAAGAGTACAAGCGCGAGGCGTTCGAGTTGTTCGGCCAGATGCTGGAGATGATCAAGAACGAAGTGGTCAAGCTGATCATGACGGTGCGGATCCAGTCGCGCGAGGAGATCGACGCGGCCGAGGCGGCGATGCAGCAGTCGCACGTGGAGAACGTCAGTTATCAGCACGCGGACTTCAATCCGAACGCAGCGCCGGAGGAGTTGTTGGCGCCACAGGCGCCGACCAACTTCGGCGGCCTGCCGCCGGAGCTGCAGGGCTTGAGCGGCGAGCAGTTGATGGAGATGGGGCTGAAGGTCGGCCGTAATGATCCTTGCCCTTGCGGCAGCGGTAAGAAGTACAAGGCTTGCCACGGTAAGCTGGCCTAAGACAAAAACCGGAGCGCTTGGCTCCGGTTTTTTTTTGTGGGCCGTCCGGCCCGGCGTGGGGCGCGGACGGCGCTTGGCGGATTACGCTGCGCTAATCCGCCCTACGGGGCGCGCTTTGCGGTAGCAGCATGCGCACCGCAGTGCCGGCTCCCGGTGCCGACGATACGCTGATGCGACCGCCCAGCACCGCCGTGACGAGGTTGTAGACGATGTGCATGCCCAGGCCCGTGCCGCCTTGCCCCATGCGGGTGGTGAAGAACGGGTCGAACACGCGGCGCAGCACGTCGTCGGTCATGCCGGCGCCGTCGTCGCTGAACGTGAGCGCCACCATGCCATCGGCCGCCGCTTCCGCGCGCACGCTGATGGCGCCGCCGGCACCGGCCTCGAACGCGTGGTTGAGGGCGTTGTTCATCAGGTTGTTGAGGATCTGGTACAGGCCGCCCGGGTAGGAGTCGAAGCGCAAGCCCTCCGGGATCTCCAGCGCCACCTCGCAACCGGCGCGGCGCAGGCGCGGCGTGTAGGTGGCGACGGTGTCGCGCACCGCCTCGCGCAGGTCGAACTGGCGCCGCTGGTCGTTGGTCTGGTCGACGGCGATCTGCTTGAACGAGGAGATCAATTCGGCCGCCTTGTGCAGCGAGTTCGAGATCAACTGGCTGGCGGTGCGCACCTCTTCCAGGTGCACGATCAGTTCCGAGCGCCGCAGCGCGCCGGCGCCGACGTGGCGCTCGAACTGCTCGACGCGGTCGCGCAACGAGGTCGACGCCAGCAGGCTGTTGCCGATCGGCGTGTTCAGTTCGTGCGCGATGCCGGCCACCAGCGATCCGAGCGACGCCATTTTTTCCGACGCCAGCAGCTCGACCTGGGTGCGCTGCAGGGTCGACAGCGCCGCGCTCAGATCGGCGTTGGCCCGCTCCAGCGCCGCCGAGCGTTCGCTCACGCGGCTCTCGAGCGAGACGTTGAGGTCCTTGAGTTCGCGCTTGGCCTCCGACAGGCGCAGCTCCGATTGCTCCAGTTGCGCGATGCGTTCGCGCAGCGCCGCGCTCATGGTGTTGAGCGCGCGCGCGAAGGCGGCGATTTCGTCGTCGCCGTCGACCGTCAGCGCCTTGCTGTAGTCGCCCAGCTCCATCTGCGCCGATTGCCCGGTCAGGGCGCGCAGCCGGCGGCCGATGCCGTGGGTGAAGGCGTAAAACAGCAGCATGCCGAGCGCCAGGCCGGCCAGCGTGATGACGCCGCCCTGCAGCATGACCTTGTCGCGCGCGTGTTTGAGGTCGTCGGTGGCCAGGCCGAAGTTGACGCTGCCGACGCGGTTGTCGCGCAACAGCAGCGGCGCGCGCGCGTGCAGGATGGCGCCGTCGATGACCGTGCGCACGCCCTTGGCGACGGTGCCGCCCCCTTGCCGCAGCATGGCCGGCGGCGCGGCGCTTTGGCCGATTGCGACGATGGGGTGTTCGTTTTCATCGAGGACGACCAGATAGCGCAGCAGGCTGTCGTCGGGGTCGGCCAGCATCTCGGTCAGATAGTCCTTGAGCTCGGGCAGGCTGCCGCGCGTGGCGTAGGGACCCAGCGAGAGATTGAGCGTGATGGCGTATTCCTGCGCGACCCGTTCGGCGTTGGTGCCCACCGCCTGGTTCATCAGGCGGATGCTGTTCCAGATCAGCAGGCCGACCACCAGCGCCTGGATCACGGCACTGAGCAGCAGGAATTTGGCGCGCAGCGAAAGGGTAACGATGGTCGGCTCACTCGGGACGATGCGGGGACGGGGCATTGGTTGCTCACGTTAAACTACTTTTCCGGTGAGCGTGAAATTGAAAACGATGAAATCGGCGGGCGCCACGGGAAATTGTGGTTTTTGCGTCAAAAATCCCATGGATTCATGGACTTGCGGGTGGCCCCGATGTGTTTCAGGCATGATTGCCGGTTTCGCCATGGGCGGCGGACGGTTTGCAACGTTTCGGCCGTCAGGTATTACAATAGCGGCTCCCAGTTCCTTCCCACGAGATCACTAATATGGCCGTCAATTCCCCTCTGCCCCTTGCCTCCGCCCTCAAGCCTGTCGCCGGCGTCGACATCGGTTTCGCCGAAGCCGGCATCAAGAAGCCGAACCGCAAGGACGTGCTGGTGATGAAGTTGGCGCCGACGGCCACCGTGGCCGGCGTGTTCACGCTCAACCGCTTCTGCGCCGCGCCGGTGCAGATCGCCAAGGCCCACCTGGCCGCCGCCCGCGCGGGCGGCAAGCCGATCGCCGCGCTGCTGATCAACACCGGCAACGCCAACGCAGGCACCGGCGAGCTGGGACTGGCGCTGGCCAACGAAACGTGCGCCGCGCTGGCCGCGCAACTGGGCTGCGAGGCGTCGCAGATCCTGCCGTTTTCGACCGGCGTGATCCTCGAGCCGCTGCCGGCCGCCAAGGTCATCGCCGGCCTGCCGCAGGCCGTCGCCGGCCTCAAGGCTGACAACTGGTACAACGCCGCCGAAGCCATCATGACCACCGACACCCAGCCCAAGGCCGGCTCGCGCACGGTCACCATCGGCGGCCACACGGTCACGCTGAGCGGTATCAGCAAGGGCGCCGGCATGATCAGGCCGAACATGGCCACCATGCTCGGCTACCTGGCGTTCGACGCCAAGGTGGCGCAACCGGTGCTCGACGTGCTGGTCAAGCAGGCGGCCGACCAAAGCTTCAACTGCATCACCATCGACGGCGACACCTCGACCAACGATTCGTTCATGCTGATCGCCACCGGCGCCGGCACGCTGGTGGTGGACTCGGTCGATTCGCCCGAATACGCCGAGCTGGCGGCCGCCGTCGGCGAGCTGTCGCTGTTCCTGGCGCAGTCCATCATTCGCGACGGCGAGGGCGCCACCAAATTCATCACCATCACGGTGGAGGAGGGCGAGAGCGTCGAGGAGTGCCGCAAGATCGCCTACTCGATCGGCCACTCGCCGCTGGTCAAGACCGCGTTCTTCGCCTCCGATCCGAACCTCGGCCGCATCCTGGCCGCGATCGGCTACGCCGGCGTCGATCTCGACGTGGGCAAGCTCAATTTGTACCTCGACGACGTCTGGGTCGCCAAGAACGGCGGCCGCAATCCGGACTACAAAGAGGAGGACGGCCAGCGCGTGATGAAGCAAAGCGAGATCACGGTGCGCGTCAAGCTGGCGCGCGGCGCGGCGGCTGCCACGGTCTACACGTGCGACCTGTCGCACGACTACGTGAGCATCAACGCCGACTATCGTTCTTAAGATGTCGACCGCCCTCGAACAATTCCTGGTGCGCGCCGAGGCCCTGCTGGCGCGCGTGGAGGCGGTGCTGCCGCAGGCGCCGCGCGCGCCGGACTGGGATGCCGGCTTCGCCTTCCGCTGGCGCCAACGCGCCGGCGGCGCCGGCTACCTGCAAGCGGTGGCGCACGTGTCGCCGATCGCGCTGGACGACTTGCAGCACATCGGCCCGCAGAAGGAGCAGATCGAGCAGAACACGCGCCAGTTCGTGCGCGGCCGGCCGGCCAACAACGTGCTGCTCACGGGTGCGCGCGGCACCGGCAAGTCGTCGCTGATCAAGGCTTGCCTGAACCAGTTCGCCCAGGACGGCCTGCGCCTGATCGAAGTGGACAAGGCCGACCTGGCCGGATTGCCGGACATCGTCGACATCGTCGCCGGGCGGCCGGAGCGCTTCATCATCTTCTGCGACGACCTCTCGTTCGAGGAGGGCGAGAGCGGCTACAAGGCGCTCAAGGTGGCGCTCGACGGCAGCATTTCGGCGCAGTCGGACAATGTGCTGATCTACGCCACCTCCAACCGCCGGCACCTGATGCCGGAGCGGATGTCGGACAACACCAGCTACAAGCACGACGACGATGGCGACCTGCATCCGGGCGAGACGGTGGAGGAAAAGATCTCGCTGTCGGAGCGCTTCGGCCTGTGGCTGTCGTTCTACCCGTTCAAGCAGGACGACTACCTGGCCATCGTCGGCCACTGGCTGTCGTCGCTGGGCTGCAGCGAGGCGCAGATCGCGGCGGCGCGCGGCGACGCCCTGCGCTGGGCCTTGCAGCGCGGCTCGCGTTCGGGCCGGGTGGCGTGGCAGTTCGCCAAGGATTACGCCGGCAAGCTGGCGCCGGACGGGCAGGCATGAGCGCGGACGCGCCCAAGGCCAAGCCGGTCGACGTCGCCGTCGGCATCCTGATGAAGCCGAACGGCGACGTGCTGCTGGGCCAGCGTCCGGCCGGCAAGCCGTACGACGGCTACTGGGAGTTTCCCGGTGGCAAAGTCGATCCGGGTGAAACGATCCTCGACGCGCTCAAGCGCGAGTTTGTCGAGGAATTGGGGTTGACGATCAACAGCGCCGAGGAGTGGTGCGGGGTCGAGTACGTGTATCCGCACGCCCACGTGCGGCTGCATTTCTATATCAGCAGGGACTGGTCGGGCGAGCCGCAGAGCCTCGAAGGCCAAGCGTTCGCGTGGCAGGGCACGGTGGGAGTCGAACCGCTGCTGCCGGCCACGATACCGCTGCTTGCATGGCTCGACGAGGTGCGGGCGCGGCGCGCAGGGCGATAACCGCACGGCCAAGCGGGGACGTACCCCCTGGGGTACGTCCCCCAAGTGGTGACGCATGCGTCCCGCCAAACGCTGGCGGGGTAAAAATATCCGCTCCCCGCTGCATCCAAACATGGCGCTGGCGTGTAGTAAGGCTATCAACGGGAAAATCCCGCTGGTTCTTTCCACTACCCAGGAGCCTGACATGCAAACTTATCAATCCGCCACCTTCGTCGCCGCCGCCGTCCTGCTGTCCGCTTGCGCCAGCGCGCCGACCTTCAACCAACAGGCGCTGCCCGCCGCCGTGCAGGTTCCAGAAGGTAACAAGGTGGCGCTGGAGACCGTCGGCGCCGGCGATATCACCTACGAGTGCAAGACCAAGAAAGACGCCGCCGGCCAGTTCGAGTGGACCTTCGTCGGCCCCGACGCCACCCTGAGCGACCGCAGCGGCATGACGGTCGGCAAATACTTCGGCCCGCCGGCCACGTGGCAGGGCAACGATGGCTCCAAAGTCACCGCCACCCAGGTCGCTGTCGCCCCGGCCGGCGCCGGCAACATCCCGTCGCAACTGGTCAAGGCCAATCCGGCCACGGGCGCCGGCGCCATGACCGGCGTGACCTACATCCAGCGCGTGGCCACCAAGGGCGGCGTGGCCCCGGCCAGCGCCTGCGCCGCCGCCAACCTGGGCGCCAAGCAAACCGTCAAGTACCAGGCCGACTACATCTTCTGGAAGGCGGCGTGATCCCTTTGTTTTAACGGCCGTCGCGCGGATGGGGTCGGCTATAATCGGCCAACCCAGCCGGGCGCCGTCCACCGCGCTTAACCCTTCTTCCCGATCGCCGATGCCGAACCCCCCGGACGGTTTTGACTACGACGCCGCGCTCCACGCCTGTGCCATCGGCGACCAGCGCGCCTTGCACCGCCTGTACGAACAGGACGGCCGCCACCTGCTGGGCGTGGCGCTGCGCATCGTGCGCCGGCGCGACGTGGCCGAGGACGTGCTGCACGACGCTTTCCTGAGCATCTGGCAGAAGGCGGCCAGCTTCGATCCGCAACGCGGCGCCGCGCGCGGCTGGATCTTCACCGTGGTGCGCCACCAGGCGCTCAACACGCTGCGCGCGCGCGAACGCGAGGTCTATGCCGAGGCCGACACCCTCGACGCATTGCGCGAGGACCAGGGCGATACGGTGGCCGAACAATTTGAACTGCACGCCAGCATGGGCCGCTTGAACGATTGCCTCGGCCATCTCGACAGCGCCAAGCGCAACAGCATCGTTTGCGCCTATGTCGACGGTTGCAGCCACAGCGAAATCGCGACGCGCCTGAACGCGCCGCTGGGCACGGTCAAGGCCTGGCTCAAGCGCGGCTTGGCCGCATTGCGGGAGTGCATGGGATGAATGATTCATTGGACGAATTGCGGCAACTGGCCGGCGAGTACGTGCTGGGCACCTTGCCGCTGGCGGACCGCCTGCAGGTCGAGCGCCGCATGCGGACCGAGCCGCTGCTGCGGGACGAGGTCGACGCCTGGGAGCGCCGCCTGTTGCCGCTGACGGCGCTGGCCGGGCCGGCCGAGCCGTCGCCGGGGCTGTGGCCGCGCATCGCCGCCAACCTGACGCCGCCGTCGGTGGCGGCGGCCGGCGGCTGGCGCCGCTGGTGGGACGATCTGCGGCTGTGGCGCGCGCTGGCCGGCGGCGCGCTGGCGGCCAGCGTGGCGCTCGCCAGCGTGCTGGCGCTGCGCCCGGACCCGGCGCAGCCGGCGTTCATGGTGGTGCTGGTGTCGCCGCAGGAGCGCAACGCCGGCTATGTGGTGCAGGCGAGCTTGAACAACCAGCTGACCTTGACGCCGTTGGAGGGCACGCCGGTGCCGAGCCGCAAGTCCCTGCAGTTCTGGACCAAGGGTAAGGATTGGGGCAAGCCGGAGTCGCTCGGGCTGGTCACACCGAACCGGGCGCTCAAGGTGGCGCTGGGCAAGTTGCCGCGCGTGGAGCAGGGGCAGCTGTTTGAGATCACGCTGGAGCCGGAGGCGGGCTCGCCGACCGGGCGCCCGACCGGGCCGGTGCTTTATATCGGCAGGGCGGTGAAGGTGATGTGAGTGCCCTCGATGGGCCGCCGGCGGCGCATGCATGGCGGATTACGCCTTCGGCTAATCCGCCCTACGTGTTGAGCTACGCGTTTATTCTTCTTCGAGCGGATCCTTCGGCGGGGCGGCGGGGATGGCGTATTTCTCCTCGGCCCAGGCGCCCAGGTCGATCTGTTTGCAACGTTCCGAGCAGAACGGGCGATACTTATTCTCTTCCTTCCACTCCACTTTGGCGGAGCAGGTAGGGCAGTCAACTACGGTGGCCATGATAATTCTTTAGAAGTTACAGAGTGTGAGCTCGAATGGTACATCATCTTCCAGCGGCTTGGGTTTGAGGTCGCCGCCCTGGGTGGTGAAGCGTACCCACAACATGTACTTGTTGGCCGAGATCTCGGGGATCGCGCCCAGCGATTCATCCAGCGTCAGGCGCAGCATTTGGTAGATCTTGCCCTGCAGCATCTGCTGATAACTGCCGGCCACGGCGATCATTTTGATCGGGCCGCCCGAATCGCGCAGCAGGCGCAGCACCAGCGCCAGCGCGTCGAATAGCGGCGCGAGCGGGGCGAACCAGGTGGCGATGTCGTTGAATCGTTGCTGGGCGGGACGCTTTTGCCAGGCGTAGTACGACGGCAGGTCGAATTCGCAGGCGCCGCCGGGGATGATGGTGCGGCCGCGGATGCTCATCAGCCATTCGTTGTCGCGCACGTTCTGGCCGGTCTTGCCCTGGGCCGCGACCAGCGCGCCGCTGACGGCGTCGACCTCGGCCAGGATGGCGTCCAGCGTTTCGGGCTGGACGTTGGGATTCATGCGGTAGCCCAGCAGGGTTTGCCGCTGGCGTTCCAGCTCCTGCAACAGATCGGATTTGAGGTCGGCGCGGCCGGCCACTTCCAGCATGTCGAAGATGGTCGCCAGCGCGACGTGATGCTGCATCGGGTGTTCCTGATGCACAAAGAATTTGAATTTCTCGTACAGATCCTCTAATCGCAACAACGTGCGGATGCGCTCGTTGAAAGGATATTCGTAGACAATCAAAATAACATCCCTCTGTTGGTGGACCCGCTGGTGAATTCACGTGATTCTGAGGCAAGCCAAGCAAAAATACAAACGTTGCGAGGCTATTGTCACCGTTCTTTTTGAATTTACCAGCGAATTTTCATGTACAGGGCGTGCAAACGGTCGATTTGGGGCGCCAGCGCGGCGATTCCATCGTTGTTGTCGATGACGTCGTCGGCCGCCGCCAGCCGCTGCGCCCGCGTGGCCTGGGCCGCCATGATGGCGCGCACCTGCGCCTCCGGTAGATTGTTACGCGCCATGACGCGGGCGATTTGCACTTGCTCGCGGCAATCGACGACCGCCACGCGGGCCACCCGGGCCCGCCATGTGCCGGACTCGACCAAGAGGGGCACCGCGTAGATGACGTAGCTGCCGGTGGCGGCCGCCCCGGCGGCGAGCGCGCCGTCGCGGATGCGCGGGTGCAGGATGGCTTCGAGGCGCGTCTTGGCGGCGGCGTCGGCAAACACCAGCTCGCGCATGCGGGCGCGCTCGAGCGCGCCGCTGGCGTCGGCAAATTGCGGGCCGAATTCGGCGATGATGGCCGGCATCGCCGCGCCGCCGGGCGCCGTCAGGCTGTGGGCGATGAGGTCGGTGTCGACGATGCTGGCGCCGCGCGCGGCGAACAGGTCGGCCACCGTGCTCTTGCCGCTGCCGATGCCGCCGGTCAGGCCGATGGAGAAGGGCTGCTTGCTCATGCTCGGTTGTTAAACATAGGGGTAGACGGCGCGCGTCAGGGCCGCCAGCGGCTCGCGGTAGAGGAAGGTGATCAGCCCGGCGGCGGCCAGGTAGGGCCCGAACGGGATCTGATAATCCATGCCGCGCCGGTTGACCACCATCAGCGCGATGCCGGCCACGGCGCCGACCAGGGACGACATCATCACGATCGCCGGCAAGCTCGCCCAGCCCATCCAGGCGCCCAGCGCCGCCAGCAGCTTGAAGTCGCCGTAGCCCATGCCCTCGCGCCCGCGCACCAGCTTGTAGAGCCAATAAATGGACCACAGCGCCAGATAGCCGGCCGCCGCGCCGATCACCGCGTCGTGCAACGACACATAGGTGCCGTTGACGTTGATCAGCAGCCCGGCCCAGATCAGCGGATAGGTCAGGTCGTCCGGCAACAGTTGGGTGTCGGCGTCGATGAACGTGAGCGCGATGAGCGCGTACAGGAAAACCAGCCCGCCCAGGCCTTGCCAACCGCTGCCGAGCCGCCACACCACCAGCACCGACAGCGCGCCGGTCAGCAGTTCGATGGCCGGATAGCGCGGCGAAATCGGCGCCTTGCAGTTGCCGCACTTGCCGCGCAGGACCAGGTAGCTGAGCACCGGGATGTTCTCCAGGGCGGTGAGCTGGTGTTTGCAGTGCGGACAGGCCGAGCGCGGCACCATCAGGTTGTAGCGCTCGGTGTGGAGCTCCTCCTTGCCGGCTTCCAGGGCGCAATAATTGTCCGATTCGCGCTGCATCATGATCGGCAGGCGGTGGATGACAACGTTGAGGAAGCTGCCGATCAGCAGGCCGAACAGGCCGGCGATCAGGCTGATGGCCAGGTCGCCGGCGGGGGCGAACAACAGCGGCGATGGCGGCAACGTCTCGAACATGGGCGGGGTGGCGGCCTTGGGCGGGCGGGGAGTGGGCGAGCGCCCATATTAAAGCATCATGACAACATTGCGGGCGTTTTTGCGTGCCGGCCCCCCCTCGTTGGGGAGATGGGAACGCGGTGGAAATGGTGGCAATGTGCGGGAACCGATGCCGCCACCGGTATCGACCCCACCGTACTGGAGCCATTTTTGCTGTTGTTCTTACAGACACCGTTGTTCGTGATGCTGGGCCTGGTCCTGGAATGCCTGCTGCTGGGCGCGCTGTTCCGGCTCTGCCTGCGCAAGCTGGCGCGCCGCTACCAATCGCGCCTGGCGCAGCTCGAGGAGCGCGAGCGCGCCGGCTTCGTGCTGCACGATACGCTGCTGCAAAATATGCAGGGCGTGCTGCTGCGGGTGCAAAGCGTCGGCCAGCGCCTGGCCGACGGCAGCGCCGAGCGCGACACGATAGAAGCCATCCTCGACCAGGGCGACGAGGTGCTCGCCGACGGCCGCCAGCGGGTGCTGGCGCTGCGCATGCCGCTGGTGTACGGGGACAATCTGAGCCAGGCCTTCGCGGCGGTCGGCCATTCGCTGCGCGACACGTACAACACGCCGTTCCGCATGCTCGTGAGCGCCACGCCGCAGCCGCTCGACGCCCGTTTCGGCGAGGAGATCTACCGCATCGGGCGCGAGGCGATGTTCAACGCCTTCCAGCACGCCGAGGCGGCGCACATCGAGCTCGAACTGGTCTACGGGTGCGAATGGTTTTCCCTGTTCGTGCGCGACGACGGCAAGGGCATCGACGCGGCGCTGGCGCCGGAGGCCGGTTATCGCGGCCTGGCCGGCATGCGCGAGCGCGCCGAGCGCCTCGGTGGCGACATCGAAGTGCTCAGTTTGCCCGAGCGCGGCACCGAGGTCATCGTGAAGGTGCCGGGCAAGCTGTGCTACCGGGCCCAAGGCGGGCGGGAGGGACGGTGGCGGCGCCGGCTGGCGGCCTGGCTGGGCCGCACCGAGACGCGCGGTTGAGCCGCGCCACGGTCGCGCTTCACATCACCGCGCCCAGCCTGAATATCGGCAGGTACATCGCCACCACCAGCCCGCCGATCAGTACGCCCAGCACGACCATGATCGCCGGCTCCATCAGGCTCGACAGCGAAGCGACGGCGGCGTCGACCTCCTCCTCGTACAGATCGGCCACCCGGGACAGCATGGCGTCGAGCGAACCGGACTCCTCGCCGACGGCGACCAGTTGCGTGACCATGTCGTCAAAGACGTCGGCGTCGCGCATGGCCGCCGCCAGGCTGGCGCCGGCGCCGATGTCGTTGCCGATGGCGCGCGAGGCGTCCAGATAGACGGCGTTGCCGGCGGCGCCGCCGACGGCGTCGAGCGAGTCGGCCAGCGGCACGCCGGCGGCGAACATCGTCGCCAGCGTGCGGGTCCAGCGGGCGATCGCGGCCTTGCGCAGGACGGTCCCGAACACGGGCAGCCCGAGCGCGAGCCGGTCCATGCGGCGGCGCAGCGGCGGTGAACGGCGCCGCGCGCGCACGAACAGGTAGGCGCCGGCGCCGACGGCCAGCACGATCACATGCCACCAGGCGATGAAAAACGCCGACAGCGCCATGACGAACAGGGTCGGCGCCGGCAGCTCGGCGCCGAAGCTGGTGTATACCTCCCGGAACGCCGGCACCACCCAGACCATGATCACGCCGGTGACGGCCAGCGCCACGGCCAGGATGGCCACCGGATAGGTCAGCGCGGCGGCGATGCGCGCGCGCATGGCCAGGGTTTTCTCCTTGTGGACGGCCAGCCGCGTCAATAGCTCGTCGAGCTTGCCGGCCTGTTCGCCGGCGCCAACCAGGTCGCAGAACAGCGTGTCGAAGCAGAGCGGGAACTTGCGGAAGGCCTGGTGCAGGCTGGTGCCGGTTTCGATGTCGGCGCGCAGGGCCATGACCATCGCTTTGAGCGCCGCCTTGGCGTGGCCCTTGGCGACGATGTCGAACGATTGCAGCAGCGGCACGCCGGCCGTCATCATGGTCGCCAGCTGGCGCGTGAACAGGGCGATGTCCTTGTCGGTGATGCGTTTGGCGCTGCCGCGCCGCCTGACCCGGGTGACCAGGATGCCTTGCCGGCGCAGCAGCACGCCGACCGTGGCCGCGCCGGCGGCGCGCATTTCGCCGCGCACGGCCTTGCCGGTGGCGTCCTTGCCTTGCCAGGCGAAGGTCGATTCGTTTGCGCGCTTGGGCGCGTTGCCGGAAATGTCCATGAGCTCGTCCCCCGCGCCGGGTATCCGTGATCGATCCACGGATGCTGACGCGGAAAAGGCGAGCGCGCCACCGGTATCGTCAAGCCCCGTTGGCGGCCATGGGGCGATTTAAGCGCCGCGGCTGGCGCCGGGTCGGATCAGCTTGACGACCTTGATCGATTGGTCGTGCGCCTCGATCACTTCGATGACGCAGTGGCCGATCTTGATGCTGATCGGCGCCTCGGGAATTTCCTGCAACAATTCAAGCAGCATGCCGTTGAGCGTCTTGGGGCCGTCGAGGGGGAAGTTCAGCCCCAGGCGCTTGTTGACGTCGCGCAGCGCGGTGGCGCCTTCGAGCAGGCATTCGCCCTGGTCGTTCCACGAGAAGCTGTCGGCGCGGACGTCGCCCGGCGTCGAGGTGGTGAATTCGCCGATCATTTCCTCGATGATGTCGTCGAGCGTGACCAGGCCCTGCACCTCGCCGTATTCGTCGACGATGATGCCGAGGCGCTCCTTGCGCTCCTGAAAATACTGCAACTGCGTGAAGACGCCGGTGTCCTGCGGGATGAAGTAGGGCGTGGTCAGCAGCGCGCGGAAATGCTCGACCGTCAACGCCTCCTCCTGGTTGAGCAGCGCCACCGCCTTGCGCACGTGCAGGATGCCGACGATGCGGTTGATCTCGCCCTCGTAGACGGGCAGCTTGTTGTGGTAGCAGCTGGTCAGCTCGCGCTTGATCTCGTCGACCGACTGTTCCAGGTCCAGCGCCTCGATCTGCGAGCGCGGCGTCATGATGTCCTCGACGACGATGGTTTCCAGATCGAACAGGTTGAGCAGGATGCTCTTGTGCTTTTGCGGAATGAAGTTGCCGCCTTCGAGCACGATCGAGCGCAGCTCCTCGGGCGAGACGCGGGCGTCCTGCAAGTGCGCGCCGGCCTTGAGGCGGAACAGGCGCAGCAACTGCGTGACGAACAGGTTGACGAACCAGATCACCGGCTTGAACAGCGCCATCAGCGGGCGCAGCACGACGCTGGTGGGCAGCGCGATCTTTTCCGGGTAGGTCGCGCCGATCAGCTTGGGCGAGATCTCGGCGAACACGATCAGCAGGAACGCCACCACGCCGGTCGAGACGATGATGACGTTGTCGTCGTGGCCGAAGTACTCGATCGCCAGCGACGTCACCAGCGCGGTGGCCATGGCGTTGACCAGCGTGTTGGCGATCAGGATCAGCGACAGCAGTTTGTCGGTGCGCTCGAGCAGCCACAGCGTGGTGGTCGCGGCGCGGCTGCCGCGCTTGGCCTCGTGGCGCAGGCGATGGCGGTTGGCCGCCATCAGGGCGGTTTCAGCCATGGCGAAGAAGGCCGAGCACAACAACAGGAGGGCGAGTGCAAGAAGTTGCACCCAAAGCGGCACGGTATGCAAGAGTCACCGTATAGAGTCTGGGGAAACTGGTCGGCTTGCGGCGGGCGCAGGACCAGCGCGGGTAGAGCCTGGAATTTTAAGGCATGGATGGGCCAGGTGCAAGTTTGGCTATGGTTTAGCGTCGCGCGCACGGTACTATGGAGGTCACTTTCAACCGGCGATAGGGCAATGGACCATGCGTAAAAACTTTGTTTTGCTTGGCTTGATGATGGGGCTCGGCGGCGCTGCGGCGCAGGCGGCCACGCCGCTGAACCAGGCGTTGCTGACGCAGGCGGAAAAGGCGCGGCCGGACGCGCTGGCGCTGCTCGAGCGGCTGGTCAACATCGACTCGGGCACCTACAACGAGGCGGGGCTGGACAAGGTCGGCGCCATCGCGCGCGAAGAATTGGCCAAGCTGGGCGCGCGGGTCGAGGTGCAGCCGGCGGCGCCCGCCAAGTCGAGCAACATCGTTGCCACCTGGAACGGCAAGGGCAAGGGCCGCATTCTGCTGGTGGCGCATATGGACACGGTGTTCGGCGACGGCGCCGCCGCCGCACGGCCGTTCCGCGTCGACGGCAAGCGCGCCTACGGCCCCGGCATCATGGACGACAAGGGCGGCATCGTCATGGCGCTGTATTCCATGAAACTGCTGCAACAGCTCAAGTTCGACCAGTACGCCAAAATCACGTTGATCCTCAACACCAACGAGGAGACCGGCTCGGTCGGCACGCTGGCGCTGATCAACCAGCAGGCGCGCGGCCACGACGTCGCCTTCAACCTCGAGCCGGGCCGCCCGGCCGACGGGCTGGTGATCTGGCGCAAGGGCAGCGGCGGCATCGAGCTCGACGTCAAAGGCAAGGCGTCGCACGCCGGTGTGGCGCCGGAGGCGGGACGCAACGCGGCGATGGAGGCGGCGCATCAGGTGCTGCAACTGAGCAAGCTCGGCGACGCCGCCAAGCAGACCACGGTCAACTTCACGGTCATCAAGGCCGGCGAGCGCAGCAACGTCATCCCCGACGCCGCGCACGCCGAGGCCGATGTGCGCGTGGCGGTGGCGGAGGAGTTCGACCGCGTGGAGAAGGACATGGCGCGCATCGCCGCCAACCAGCTGATCGCGGACACCCAGGTCAGCGCCAAGCTGCGCCGGGGCTTTCCGCCGATGGCAAAAAACGCCGCCACCGACGGCCTGGCCGCGCGCGCGCAGGCGGTCTATGCGGAGTTGGGCAAGAAGCTGACGTTGGAGGGCAGCGGTGGCGCGGCCGATTCGAGCCTGATCGCGGCGGCCGGCGTGCCGACCATCGATGGCTTGGGCATCGTCGGCGGCGGCATCCACACGCCGGAGGAGTATATGGAGGTCGACAGCATCGCGCCGCGCCTGTATTTGCTCACGCGGTTGATCATGGAATACGGCAAATAAAGCCGGGTCTCACCGGCGGACTTTAAAGTTTCGTTGGGGCGGATTGGCGCGTAGCGCGTAATCCGCCATGAGCCGCCGACGGCGCTTGGCGGATTACGCTGCGCTAATCCGCCCTACGGAATGATGCCAACGTATTCCAGCGTGTTAGCCCACGCTTCGCAGCATCATGGCGTGGCCGGCGATGGCCGCGCCATTTTCCTGCCGCGCCGCGATCGGCTCGGCGGCGAGCACCTCGAAGCCGGTGGCCCGGGCCAAGCGTTCAAGATATGCCTTGCTATGGGCGTAGCGATTGGTGGGGCGCAACGTAAAGTCATCACCATCCCCCGCTTCGACCGAGAAGCAAAAGCGCCCGCCCGGCTTCAGGGCGCGCTGCACGGCGCCAAACACCGGCGCCAGGTCGCCGATGTAGACGAAGACGTCGGCCGCCACCGCCAGGTCCCAGCGGCCGGCATGACCGTCCAGATAGCGCATCAGGTCGGCGCACGCCAGCTCGTCGTAGCCGCCGCGTGCGGCCGCCTTGTCGAGCATTTGCTGCGACAGGTCGACGCCGTCGAGGCGGCGCGAATAGGCCTTCAGGTACGGCGCGCACAGGCCGGTGCCGCAGCCGATGTCCACCGTGTCCAGACCGTCGGCCGGCGCCACGCGCCGTATCAGCGCGTCCAGCAGGGCCGGGGTGCGGTATTCCAGCACGTTGACCAGATGCTCGTCGAAGTGGTTGGCATACTGGTTGAACAGCGCGCGCACGTATTCGGCCGGCAGCGCGGCCGGCGTGGCGCCCACGCCGAGCGAAGCCAGCGCGAAGGCGATGGTTTCCGGGTTGTCGCCGTGCGCCAGCGCGGCGCGGTAGGCGGCGATCGCGTCGTCGCGGCGCCCCAGTGAGCGCAGCGCGTTGCCGCGATGGTAGTGGGCCAGCGCGTGGTCGGGTTTGAGCCTGAGCGCGTGCTCGTAGCTGTCCAGGGCCGCTTCGAACTCGCCCAGCCGGAACAGGCTCGAACCCTGGGCGCTGTACGCCTCGGCCCATTGCGGACGCAGGTGGATGGCGCGGTCGAAGCTCTCCACCGCGTCGGGCAGCTGGCGCAGGCAGTGCAGGGCGTTGCCGCGTGCGAACCAGGCGTCGGCGTAGCGGTCCTTGATGTGCAGGGCGTCTTCGGCGGCGCCGAGCGCTTCGAGGTAGCGGGCCTGGTCCTGCAGCGCGATGGCGCGGTTGCAGTGGGCCTCGGCGTAGCGGGGATCGATTTCCAGCGCGCGCTGGTAGCTGAGCAGGGCGTCGTCGGTGCGGCCGAGCCGGCGCAGCGCGTTGCCGCGGTTGCTCCAGGCCATGGCGTAGCGGGGCAGCAGGGCGATGGCGCGCTCGTGGCTGGCCAGCGCCTCGTCGGCGCGGCCGGCGTCGAGCAGGGCGGCGCCGAGGTTGGCGTGGGCTTTCGCTTGTTGGTCGTCGATGGCGATCGCTTGCGCGATCAGCGCGATGGCCTGCGTCGGGTCGCCCTGCTGGCGCGCGATCACGCCCAGGAGGTGCAGGGCGTCGAACTGGCGCGGGTTGAGCTCGAGCACCTGGCGGTACAGCGCTTGCGCCGGCTCCAGGCGGCCCTGCTGGTGCAGTTCGACGGCTTGTTGCAGGAACGACGCTACGAGGGCGGAGTGGGATTCGGTCATGGTGAGCGCATGTTAGGGGCTTTCGGAGCCGCCGACAAGCGCTGGTGGCGGCTCACCGAATACTTGGAAACGTAGGGCGGATCAGGCGGCACGCCGTAATCCGCCATCGGCGAGCCGCCAGTATCCCTAACTGCCCCGATAAGTCGAATACGCCCAAGGCGAGACGACCAGCGGCACATGATAATTCTGCTCGGCCGAAGCCACGCCAAAAGCAATGGTCACCTCGTCGACAAAGCGTGGCTCCGGCAGCGCCACGCCCTGCGCGGCGAAGTAATCGCCGGCCCCGAACACCAGCTCATACTTCCCAGCCTTCAGCGCCTCGCCCTCCAGCAGCGGCGCCGAGCAGCGGCCGTCGGCATTGGTCACGTCGGTCTTGAGCAAGCTGCGTCCCTGCGCCCCGACGGCATACAACGCCACCTTCACGCCGGCGCCCGGCTTGCCCTGGGTGATATCGAGAACGTGCGTACTGAGCTTGCCCATGGTGTGTCCTATATGTGTGGGTCATAAGTATCTATCGCACAAATCATATACCGACGACGGCCTACGCATATATGATTACGGATATATTCCCCATCGACTTGCCGGCGCCCATGACCACTTACGACAACTATCCGCGCGACATGATCGGCTACGGGCCGAAACCGCCCCACGCCCAATGGCCGAACCAGGCCCGAGTGGCCCTGCAGTTCGTACTGAACTACGAGGAGGGAGGCGAGAACAACGTGCTGCACGGCGATGCCGGCTCGGAAACATTCCTTTCCGAGATCATCGGTGCCGCTTCTTTCAGCAACCGCCACATGAGCATGGAGTCGCTCTACGAATACGGCTCGCGCGCCGGCCTGTGGCGCCTGCTGCGCATGTTCGAGGATCGCAAGCTGCCGCTGACGGTGTTCGGCGTGTCGATGGCGCTCAAGCGCCATCCGGAGGCGGTGGCCGCGTTCCAGGCGCTTGGCCACGAGATCGCCTGCCACGGCCTGCGCTGGATCACCTACCAGAACATGGACGAAGCCACCGAGCGCGCCCACATGAAGGAGGCCGTCGACATCATCCGCGAGCTGACCGGCAGCGCGCCGCAGGGCTGGTACACCGGCCGCGATTCGCCCAACACGCGCCGGCTGGTGATGGAGCACGGCGGCTTCCGCTACGATTCGGACCATTACGGCGACGACCTGCCGTTCTGGCAAAAGGTCGACTACACCGACGCCGCCGGCCAGGCCGCCAGCGCGCCGCAGCTGATCGTGCCGTACACCCTCGACACCAACGACATGCGCTTTGCCGCCGCCCAGGGCTTCAACTCCGGCACCCAGTTCTTCGATTATCTGAAGGACGCCTTCGACGTGCTGTACGCCGAGGGCGACCCGGCGGGCCTGAACCAGCCGAAGATGCTGTCGATCGGCCTGCACTGCCGCATCGCCGGCCGGCCGGCGCGCGCGGCCTCGCTGGCGCGCTTCCTCGACTACGTGCAGGGGCACGACAAGGTCTGGATCACGCGCCGCATCGATATCGCCGAGCACTGGCGCGCGGTACACCCCGCACCACCTTCTTCCGCAGATTGAGGCCACGATGTCCGAACCGATACGTTTTTATTTCCGTGGCGAGGTCCGCGAAATCACCAACGCCGCGCCGACGCGCACCGTGCTGCAGCACCTGCGCGAGGACCTGCACTGCACCGGCACCAAGGAAGGCTGCGCCGAGGGCGATTGCGGCGCCTGCACGGTCGTCGTGGGCAGCTTGAACGCCGCCGGCGAGCTGGAAATGAAGTCCGTGAACTCCTGCATCCAGTTCGCCCCTACGCTCGACGGCAAGGCGCTGTTCACCGTCGAGGACCTGCAACAGGACAACGGCGCGCTCCATCCGGTGCAGCAGGCGATGGTCGAGTGCCATGGCTCGCAATGTGGTTTCTGTACGCCGGGATTCGTCATGTCGCTGTGGGGCATGTACCTCGACAAGGACGGCCAGCCGGCGCAACGCAAGGAAATCGACGACTGCCTGTCCGGTAACCTGTGCCGCTGCACCGGCTACCGTCCCATCATCGACGCCGCCCACCGCATGACGGAACTGCCCAAGGTCGGCTTCGACCGCGAGGCGCTCACCGCCAAGCTGCGCGGCTTGCAACGCGAGGCGGGCGTGAGCTACGCCGCGCACGGCCAATCCTTCCACGCGCCGCGCACGCTGGATGAGCTGGTGGCGCTGCGCGCCGCCCATCCGAAAGCGACGCTGCTGGCCGGCTCCACCGACATTGGCCTGTGGGTCACCAAGCAGCTGCGCGAGCTGGGCGACATCATCTACCTGGGCCACGTCGGCGCGCTGCAGTCCATGGGCGAGAACGACGGCATGCTTGAAATCGGTGCCGGCGTCTCGCTCGACGACGCCTACCGCGCGCTGGCCGAACTGTATCCGGTGCAGCTGGGCGAAATGCGCCAGCGCTTCGCGTCGCTGCCGATCCGTAACGCCGGCACGCTGGGCGGCAACGTCGCCAATGGTTCGCCGATCGGCGATTCGATGCCGTGGATGATCGCGCTGGGCAGCGAGGTGGTGCTGCAGGGCGCATCCGGCCGCCGCGTGCTGCCGCTGGAGGCGTTCTATCTCGACTACCAGAAAAAGGATATGCGGGCCGACGAATTCGTCGCCGCCGTGCGGGTGCCGCTGCCGCGTCCCGGCGTCGTGTTCCGCACCTACAAGCTGGCCAAGCGCTTCGACCAGGATATCTCCGCCGTCTGCGCCGCGTTCGCGTTCAAGCTCGATGGCCAAATCGTGGTCGACGCCCGCATCGCCTTCGGCGGCATGGCCGCCACGCCGCGCCGCGCGCCGCAGGCCGAGGCCTCGCTCATAGGCCTGTGCTGGACCGAGGCCAATCTACGCGTGGCGATGGACATGCTCGCGCATGATTTCAAACCGCTGTCGGATATGCGCGCATCAAGCTCCTACCGCATGCAGACGGCGCAAAACCTGCTGCGCCGCTTCTGGTTCGAAACGCGCGCCGACGCGCCGCTCGCGGCCGACGCCGTCAACGCCTTCGCCTGCCGCGCCTGAAAGGAGCCACCATGAACCATCCAGCCGCTCCCGCCTCTTTGAACGACGCCAACGCCGTGGCCGCCGACGCATGGAAAGCCGTCGGCGTCGCCCGTCCGCATGAATCGGCCGAGCTGCACGTGCTCGGCCAAGCCACCTACACCGACGACATCCCCGAGCTGCAAGGCACGCTGCACGCCGCGCTCGGGCTGTCGTCGAAGGCGCACGCGCGCATCAAGGCGATCGACCTGGCGCCGGTGCGCGCCTCGGTCGGCGTGGTGGCCGTCTACACGGCCGCCGACATCGTCGGCACCAACGACTGCGGGCCGATCATCCACGACGATCCGATTTTCTGCGCCGGTGAAGTGATGTACGTCGGCCAGCCGATCTTTGTCGTCGTCGCCGACACGCACGACAACGCCCGCCGCGCCGCGCGCCGCGCCGTGGTCGACTACGAGGAGTTGCCTGCCATCTTCACGCCGCAGGAAGCGAAGGCGGCGCAATCGTACGTGCTGCCGCCGATGCGGCTCGAGCGCGGACAATTCCAGGCCGCGTTCGACCAGGCGCCGCGCGTGGTCAAGGGCCAGTTGTTCGTCGGCGGCCAGGAGCAGTTCTACCTGGAGGGCCAGATCGCCTACGCAATCCCGAAGGAGGACAACGGCATGCTGGTGCAGTGCTCGACCCAGCACCCGAGCGAGATGCAGCACGTCGTCGCCCACGCGCTGGGCGTGCACTCGCACAAGGTGCAGGTCGAGTGCCGCCGCATGGGCGGAGGCTTCGGCGGCAAGGAGTCGCAATCGGCGCTGTGGGCCGCCGCCGCCGGCATCGCCGCGGCCAAGCTGCGCCGCCCGGTCAAGCTGCGCGCCGACCGCGACGACGACATGCTCGTCACCGGCAAACGCCATTGCTTCTTCTACGAATACGAGGTGGGCTACGACGACAGCGGCAAGATCCTGGCCGCCAAGGTCGACATGACGCTGCGCGCCGGCTACTCGGCCGACCTGTCCGGCCCCGTCGCCACGCGCGCCGTCTGCCACTTCGACAATACCTATTATCTGTCGGACGTCGATATCCGCGCCGCCTGCGGCAAGACCAACACGCAGTCGAACACCGCCTTCCGTGGCTTCGGCGGTCCGCAGGGCGCCATCGCCATCGAATACGTGATCGATGAAATCGCCCGCAACCTGGGCCGCGACGCGCTCGACATCCGCCGCCTTAATTTCTACGGCAAGACCGAGCGCAATGTCACGCCCTACGGCCAGCAGATCGTCGACAACGTGATCGAGGCGCTGACGGCGGAGCTGGAGCAGTCTAGCGAGTACCGCGCCCGCCGCAAGGCCATCGACGCCTGGAACGCGGGCAGCCCGGTGCTGAAAAAAGGACTGGCGCTCACGCCGCTCAAGTTCGGCATCGCCTTCAACGTCACCCACTTGAACCAGGCCGGCGCGCTGGTGCACGTGTACGTGGACGGCTCGGTGCTGGTCAACCACGGCGGCACGGAGATGGGGCAGGGCATCAACACCAAGGTGCTGCAGGTGGTGGCGCATGAGCTGGGCCTGGATATGGCGCATCTGCGGGCGACGGCCACCGACACCGGCAAGGTGTCGAACACCTCGGCGACGGCGGCATCGACCGGCGCCGATTTGAACGGCAAGGCCGCGCAGGACGCGGCGCGCCAGATCCGCGAGCGCTTGGCCGCCTACGCCGTCAAGCTGTATGGCGACGACGACGGCCTGCCGGTGCGCTTCTTCGACAACGCGGTGCATGTCAACGGCCACCGCGTGCCGTTTCCGGAGCTGGTGCAAAAGGCCTATCTGGCCCGCGTGCAGCTGTGGTCGGACGGTTTCTATGCCACGCCGGGCCTGCACTGGGACCCGAAGACCATGAACGGCCATCCGTTTTCGTACTACGCCTATGGCGCCGCGGTGTCCGAGGTGGTGGTCGATACGCTCACCGGCGAATGGAAGCTGCTGCGCGCGGACGCGCTGTACGACGCCGGCCGCTCGCTCAACCCGGCCATCGACATCGGCCAGGTGGAGGGTGCCTTCATCCAGGGCATGGGCTGGCTGACCACCGAGCAGCTATGGTGGAACGGCGCCGGCAAGCTGATGACGCACGCGCCGTCGACGTACAAGATCCCCGGCATTTCCGATTGTCCCGAGGACTTCCGCGTCAAGCTGTACGACAACGGCAATGTCGAGGACAGCATCCATCGCTCCAAGGCCGTCGGCGAGCCGCCGCTGCTGTTGCCGTTCTCGGTGTTCTTCGCGATCCGCGATGCCATTTCCAGCGTCGGCGGGCATAAAGTCAATCCGCCGTTGAACGCGCCGGCGACCAGCGAGGAGATCCTGCGCGCGATCTCTATCGTACAAATGGCGGCGTAGATGAACGAGTGGCTCACTGCGCGGCCAGGCGCACCGGCGGTGCTGGTGACGGTAGCCATTGTCGAAGGCTCCGGCCCGCGCGAGCCGGGCGCCAAGATGCTGGTCACGGCCACCGGGCAGGTTGACACCATCGGCGGCGGACATTTGGAGATGTGCGCGGTCGAGGTGGCGCGGGGGATGCTGGCTGGCGCCGGCGCCGCGCGGCTGGAGCGCTATGCGCTCGGGCCGACGCTGGGGCAGTGCTGCGGTGGCGTGGTCCACCTGGCGTTCGAGTTTGTCGATGCTTCCTTGCGGTCGGTGTTGGACAGCCTGGAGGCGCGCCAGCGCGAGGATAGCTGGCGCCTGGCCGCCATCGATGGCCCGTGCGCCGCGCTGCTGCTCGATGCCGATGGCGTGGTCGTCGCCGGGGAGGGCGTGGATGCGCCCGTGATCGATCGCGTGCGCGGCACACACGTGCTCAAGGATGCGACGGGCCGGCGCTGGCTGGCCGACCCCTGTCTGGCGCCGCGTGCGCATTTGGTCTTGTTTGGCGCCGGCCATGTCGGCGCGGCCCTGGTGCGCATGCTCGGTGAATTGCCGTGCGCCGTGACGTGGGTCGATGAGCGGGAGGATATGTTCCCGGCGACGGTGCCGGCCAGTGTCACCGTGGAGGCGACCGATGCGCCGGAGGCGGTCGTTGCCAACGCGCCGGCCGGCGCCAGTTATCTGGTGATGACGCATAGCCACGAGCTTGATCAGAGGTTGAGCGAGGCGATTCTGGCGCGGGTCGATGTCGGCTGGTTCGGCTTGATCGGGTCGAAGACCAAGCGGGTGCGCTTCGAACGCAGGTTGGCCGCGCGCGGGCTGCCGAAGGAACGTATCGACGCCATGGTCTGCCCCATCGGGCTGGCCGGCATCACCAATAAACTGCCCGCCGCGATAGCCGCTTCGGTCTGCGCACAACTGCTGATGGTGTGGGAAGCGCAGCAAAGCATGGCGTTGAATCTGGATCGCGTTGGGCGCATTGGCGTGGCGTGATCCGCCGTGCGTGCGCCGCCGACGGCTCACCGATGGCGGATTACGGCGTTCCGCCTAATCCGCCCTACGTGGATACCCGAATTTTTTGAGAGAACCTAATGTCGAACCCGAACCTGCAAGCCTACCGGGCTAGCTTGCTGCACTTCCTCGCCGATCCGGCTTTTAGCGACCAGTCCCACAACTGGCACGAGGACGGGCTGCTGATCGTCGCCGACGGCAAAGTCGTAGCGGCGGGCGATTACGCATCCTTGCACTCCACGCTGCCGCCCGGGACCGAGGTGCACGATTACAGCGGCAAGCTGCTCATGCCCGGCTTTATCGACACGCATCTGCACTATCCGCAGACCGATATGATCGCCTCCCCGGCCGAAGGCCTGCTGCCCTGGCTGGAAACCTATACCTTCCCGGTGGAGAGCAAATTCGACGACCCGGTCCACGGCGCCGGCGTGGCCGAATTCTTCCTCGACGAGCTGCTGCGCTGCGGCACCACCACCGCCATGGTCTATTGCAGCGTGCATCCGCAATCGGTCGATGCCTTCTTCGCCGCCAGCGAGCGGCGTGGTCTGCGCATGGTGGCCGGCAAGGTGATGATGGACCGGAACTGCCCCGACTACCTGCGCGACACGGCCGAATCGAGCGCGCGCGACACCGAGGCGTTGATCCAGCGCTGGCACAACCACGGCCGCTCGCTGTACGCGATCACGCCGCGCTTCGCGCCCACCTCCACCGAGGAGCAGCTGCACCTGGCCGGCGAATTGGCGCGCGCCTATCCGGACACCTTCATCCAGACCCACGTGTCGGAAAACGAAGCCGAATGCGCGTGGGTGCGCGAGCTGTTCCCCAAGTCGCGCAGCTACATCGACGTCTACGACAGCTACGGCATGCTGCGTCCGCGCGCGATGTACGGCCATTGCATCTGGCTCGATGGGCGCGACCGCGAACGCCTGGCCAAAACCGGATCGGCCGCCGCCATCTGCCCGACCTCCAACCTGTTCCTCGGCAGCGGCCTGTTCGACTTCGAGCGCGCCGACCAGGCCGGGATGCTGCTGTCGCTGGCCACGGACGTCGGCGGCGGCACCTCGTTCTCGATGTTGCAAACAATGAATGAAGCCTATAAAGTAGCGCGCTTGGGTGGCAGCTATCTGCCGGCCTTGCGGATGTTTTACCTGGCCACGCTGGGCGCGGCGCGCGCGATGGGGCTCGACGGCACGATCGGCAATTTCAGCGCTGGCGCGGAGGCGGACTTCATCGTCGTCGATCCGCAGGCCACGCCATTGCTCAAGCGGCGCACGGACCGCGTCGAGAGCCTCGAAGAGCTGCTGTTCGCCTTGGCGCTGCTCGGCGACGACCGCGTCATCGCCGCCACCTATTCGGCCGGACGCAAGGTGCATGCGCGCGGCGCCTGAGCCACGAACGTACTTAATTCACATTGGAAGCCACATGCAAAAAAATATCGCCAGTCTGAAGGCCATCGCCCTGGCCGCCGCCGTGTTGTGCGCCATGCCGCAGGCCGCGCGCGCCGCCAGCGATGAGGACGTCACCAAGCGCCATTTCGCCTCGCTGGTGGCCGGCACGGAGCCGAAGCTGGCCGAGTTGACGATGTTCTTCACGATGATGCCCAAGGGCGGCGATCTGCACCACCACTATTCCGGCGCGCTGTACGCCGAGCAGTACCTCGAGTGGGTGGATAAGCAGGGCTACTGCGTCAACAAGAACACCTTCGTGATCGACACCACCAAGGAGACCGTCGCCAGCGAGCGCGCCAAGCCGCTGGCCGAGCGCGCGTGCCTGTCCGGCCAGGATGTCTTACAGAACAACACCGTGCTGGCCAACCTGCTGCAAAAATGGTCGGACAAGGATTTTTATAACCACAGCGGCATCCAGTCGCCGCCGGACCGCCAGTTCTTCGACACCTTCGCCTATTTCAATCCGGTGGCGTCGACCAACGCGGCCGAGGGCCTGCATACGCTCAAGCGGCGCGCCATCGAGGAAAACCTCAGCTACATCGAGACCATCTACGAGATCGCGCCGATCGCGCAGGACGCCGACTTCGACCGCAAGGCGCTGGCCGGCGGCGTCACCGACGCCGACCTGGCCGCCTACAGCGCAAAGCTGGACGACGACAAAGCCTTCCAGGGCTGGATCGGCGCCTACCTGGAAAACGTCAAGACCTCCGGCGCCGGCATCGACGACGCCGACTTCACGCTGCGCTATCAGCCGTTCGCGCTGCGCTTCCTGTCGCCGTCGCAGGTGTTTTCGCAGATGGTGTCGAGCTTCAAGCTGGCGTCGTCGAGCCCGATGATCGTCGGCGTCAACATCGTCGGCCAGGAGAGCGTGCACGTGTCGATGCGCGACTACGCGATGCACATGCGGATGTTCAAATTCCTCAAGACGAAGTATCCGAACGTGAAACTGGCGCTGCACGCCGGCGAGCTGGCGCTGGGCATGGTGCCGCCCGAGGGCCTGACCTTCCACATCAAGGACGCCATCGACGTGGCCGGCGCCAGCCGCATCGGCCATGGCATGGATATCGCGCACGAGGCCAATCCGCTGGCGATCATGAAAAAAATGCGTGACCGGCAGATTCCCGTCGAGGTCAACCTCAGTAGCAACGACTTTATTTTGGGGATCAAGGGCGCCGCCCATCCGGTGACCTTGTTCCGCAAATACGGCGTGCCGTTCGTGCTGTCGACCGACGATGCCGGCGTGTCGCGCAACAACCTGTCCGGCGAGTATGTGTTGTTCGCGGCGCGCTATCAGCCGACGTATGCCGAGGTCAAAAAACTGTCGTACGACAGCATCCGCTATTCCTTCCTGGCCGAGGCCGACAAGCAGCGTTTGCTCAAGGGCCTGGACGGAAAATTCCGCAAATTCGAGGCGGAAATTGCTGCGTCGCAGGTCAAGGCGGCGCGCCCGGCCGGGCGCCCGTAAACGCTAAAAGCAGGCTCAACAACGGGAGGTGTGGCGCGCAGCCCACATCCACCCGTTGTCTGTTACAAAATATTCTTCCGCACAGCAGCATCCGTCTGGTGTCATAAATTCTTCTTTGTGCCAGATTCCGCATCGGTTTTTTCACTGTGTGGCCGCGATGCCACATAAACGACGCCTGATCGCGCCGATTTTTGCTTAATTGATAATGAAAAGATTTCACGTGGGAATGGCTGATTTATAATTCCGGCTTATTACGACCGGCAGTCGCCAGCGGCTGTAAATTCTTGTTCATTTAGTCCCATTTATATATCTTTTATCTAAATAGCTAAAATAAATCGTATTTGTCATGCATTTTTGGCTAATGCATAGTTGGACGAAATGATCCAAAAAAGCAAGATTTCCGCTTTCCCGTGGTTCAGAAGATCAGTGGCAGATTCAGTGGCACACAGGCGAACGCGGCACCTCCGGCCGTCATAGCCCTGACATATTAAGCCGTTACACTCACCCGCTGCCGATGGCGCGCCGGGAATTTGGGCGGTTCGACCAGTTGCAGCAAACGTAAAGAGGAACTCCGCCACCAGCGGCATTTCCACATAACTATTAGTCTTTTTTGGGGTTATACAATGATCAATCATAAACGGCTCAAGCTGACGCAAATCGCGCTCAGCCTGTCCATCGCGCTCGCGGCGGCACCGGCCTTTGCACAGAACACGACGTCGGCCATCGGCGGACGCATTTCGTCGGGCGACGGCAAGCCAGCGGCGGGCGCGACCGTTACCATCGTCCACACCGAGTCCGGCACCGTCAGCAACGTCGTCACCGACGCCGAGGGCCGTTATGTGCAGCGTGGCCTGCGTACCGGCGGTCCGTACACGATCACCATCTCCAAAGACGGCGTGTCCGAAACGCGCAAGGACGTCTACATCCAGCTGGCCGAGACCGCCAGCGTCGACGCCGTGCTCGGCGCCACGCCGGCCATGCAGACCGTGACCATCGCCGGTACCGCCGGCGGCCGCTCGGAGCGCTTCTCCAAGACCAACATGGGCGCCGGCACCAGCATCGGCGCGACCGAACTGGCGATCCAGGGTTCGATCAACCGCAACCTGCAAGACTACGCCCGCTCCGATCCGCGCGTGTCGCAGACCGACAAGGAACGCGGCGAGATGTCCGTCGCCGGCCAGAACTCGCGCTACAACTCGCTCACCATCGACGGCGTGGCCGTCAACGACACCTTCGGCCTGGAGTCGAACGGCAGCC
The DNA here is from genome assembly GCA_963513825.1 of uncultured Duganella sp. Taxonomy (GTDB): domain Bacteria; phylum Pseudomonadota; class Gammaproteobacteria; order Burkholderiales; family Burkholderiaceae_D; genus Rugamonas. The sequence continues at coordinate 144,992 of CAUPRW010000008.1, read as the reverse complement.
CGACGGCCAAGCAGCCGATCTCGATCGAGGCGATCCAGTCTGTGCAGGTGAACGTGGCCAACTACGACGTCACGCAAAAGGGCTACACGGGCGGCAACATCAACGCCGTGACCAAGTCCGGCACCAACACCGTCAAGGGCAGCGTCTACTACGTGTTCCGCAACGACAGCATGGTCGGCGACCGTTACAACAACGCCACCGACACCTACTTCAAGCCGGCCCCGTTCAAGGAAACGACCAAGGGCGCCACCGTCGGCCTGCCGCTGATCCAGGACAAGCTGTTCCTGTTCGCCGCCTACGAAAAGCTCGAATCGACCCGTAACGCACCGTCGTTCGGCCCGCTCGGCAGCGCGCTGACCAACGTCGGCATCACGCCGGCGGCCATCGCCGGCGCCACCGGGATCGCCCAGAGCGTCTACGGCGTCAACGTCGGCGACTCGTCGCCGACGGCCGGCTCGCAACTGGTCGTCGACGACAGCCTGGTCAAGGTCGACTGGAACATCAACGATAACCACCGCGCGATGTTCCGCTACTCGAAGACCAAACAGGCCGAGCCACAATTTACCGGCATGTCGGCCAACGGCCTGTCGCTCAACTCCGAATGGTTCTCGCAAGAGAAGGTCATCGAGACGCTGGTCGGCCAGTGGACCGCCGACTGGACGCCGACCTTCTCGACCGAGGTGAAACTGTCGTCGCGCGACTACGACAGCACGCCGTCGCTGAACTCGAACCTGCCGCTGATCAACCTGCAGTTCACCGGCGCCAACCCGGCCGGCACGCCCGCCTCGGTGCCGAGCGCCACGCGCACGCTGTCGTTCGGTACCGACAACAGCCGCCACCGCAACATCCTCGGCACCAAGACCAAGGACGCCTATGCCGGCGCCAACTGGTCGCTGGGCGACCACGAGGTCAAGTTCGGTTCGGACTACAGCAAGAACGACGTCTTCAATGCCTTCCTGCAAAACATCTGGGGCAACTACACGTTCTCGTGCGTGCCGAACTGGAGCTACCAGTTCTCCGGCGGCGTGCTGCGCGACTGTAACAACAACGCCAATATGCAGGCCGCCGTGCTGGAAAACTTCCGCATCGGCCGTCCGTCGTCGTACACCCTGCAAACGCCGAACGCCGGCTACTCGCTCGACAACGCCGTGTCGAACTTCAGCATGAAGAACTACGGCCTGTTCCTGCAGGACACCTGGACCGTCACGCCGCAGCTGACCATCAGCTATGGCGTGCGCCTGGACGCGACCCGCATGAACGACCGTCCGCTGCGTAACACCGCCGTCGCCCAGCAGGCCGTCGCGGCCACGGCCGCCAGCGGCGGCCGCCAGACCGGCGGCTTCGGCATCGACAACACCGTCACCTTCGACGGCCAGAACGTATGGCAGCCGCGCGCCGGCTTCAACTACCAGTTCCCGACCGAGCGCAAGATGCAAGTGCGCGGCGGCGCCGGCCTGTTCCAGGGCGCGGCGGCGACGGTGTGGTTGTCGAACCCGTTCTCCAATCCCGGCGTAGCCACCTCCAGCATCAGCTGCAACTCCTCGACGCTGGCTTGCCCGTCGACCGGCGGCATCTTCACCACCGACATCACCAAGCAGCCGACGGTGCTGCCCGGCGGCACCAGCACCGGCCAGCTCAACGTCGACGCCTTGGCGCCCGGCCTGAAGCAGCCTTCGGTGTGGAAATCGAACATCGCCTTCGACACCGAGCTGCCATGGTATGGCATCGTGCTGGGTGTCGAGTACATGAACACCAAGGTCAAGGACGGCATCTACTACCGCAACCTAAACCTGGGCGCGCCGACCAAAACCGGCACCGACGGCCGCGAACTGTATTACAGCGATGCCGCGTTCAACACCGCCTGCTGGTCTTCGAGCGGCACCTTGATCACCACCGGCACCGCCTGCGCCGCCACGGCCAACCGCGCCGGCGCACGCACCAAGTCGGGCAGCAACATCGCCTACAACAACGTGCTGGTGGCCACCGCCACCGACAAAGGCGGCAGCAACCTGGGCACGCTGTCGCTGAGCCGTCCGATGACCAATGGCATGGCCTGGTCGGTGTCGTACACCTACACGGATGCCAAGGAAGTGTCCGGCCTGACGTCGTCGACCTCCGGCTCGAACTTCAGCGGCCGCTCGGTGTTCAACCCGAACGAGGAAACCAACGCCAACTCGAGCTACCTGGTCAAGGACCGCATCAACGCGCTGGTCAATTTCCAGAAGCGTTTCTTCGGTTCGTACAAGACCACCTTCGGCATGTTCTACGAAGGCCGCACCGGCAAGCCGTACAGCTGGACCATCAACAACGACTTGAACGGCGACGGCTTGATCGGCAACGATCTGATGTACATCCCGTCGGCGCCGGGTTCGGGCGAGGTCGTGTTCCTGGGCGACACCGCCACCAGCAAGGCCAACGAGACGAAGTTCTGGAACATCGTCAATTCGAACGGCGTGCTGCGTAATTCGAAAGGCCGTGTTGTCGACCGCAACAGCGACTTCTCGCCATGGACCAACACCTTCGATCTGCGCATCGCGCAGGAAATCCCGGGTCTATTCAAAGGCAACAAGGCATCGTTCACGCTGGACCTGTTCAACTTCGGCAACCTGCTGAACAAGAAATGGGGCCGTATCAACGAAGTGGGCTTCCAGGCCGCCGGCGCGCAAGCGCGCAGCTTCGTCGACTTCGCCGGTCTCGACGCCGCTGGCCGCTACATCTACAAGGTGCGCGACAACGTCGAATCGCTGGACGTTCGCCAGGTCAAGGGCGAATCGCAGTGGGCCATCCAGGCGACTGTGAAGTACGAATTCTAAGTTCGTAGCACTTGTGCGGCACGAAACGGCTGGTGGCGACATCAGCCGTTTTTTATTCCCGCGACGTTTTGTAATGTACTATTTACGCCGGCCCCGGCGGCGGTTTTTTGCCGGCCGGAACGGTACAATATTTGATTATTTTCGAGTTCACGAGCAATGAGCAAACGTTTGAATCCCGGCGCGCCGCTGCTATCGCGCATGTTGTCCGGCGTGCTGGCGGCGGCCGTGGCGGCGCTGTCGGCCGGCTGCGCCACGCGCTTGCCGCCCGGCGTCGTCGAGGTGCAACTGGTCACGTTGAACGATTTCCACGGCAACCTCGAACCGAGCAAGTACGTGTGGGACAGCGCGCGCCGCGCCGAAGTGCGCACCGTGACGGCGGGCGGCATCGACACGCTGGGCGCGGCCCTGCAGGCATGGCGCAAGGACGACCCGGAGCTGCTGTTGGTCGGCGCCGGCGACTTGATCGGCGCCAGTCCTGCCATTTCATCGATGTGGGCCGACGAGCCGACCATGGTGGCGATGGACCTGCTCGGGCTGCGCGCCAGCACCGTCGGCAACCACGAATTCGACGGCGGCCGCGTCGAGCTGCTGCGCCAGCAGAAGGGCGGCTGCAAGTCGCCGCGCGCCGACAAGGCCTGCCAGTTCGAGCCGAACTACGCCGGCGCCAAATTCAGCTACCTGGCCGCCAACGTGATTGACATGGCCAGCCGCAAACCGGTCCTGCCGGCTTACCGCATCGAGACCGCGCACGGCGTCAAGGTCGGCTTCATCGGCACCGTGCTGCGCGAGACGGCCGAAACCTCGCTGGCCTCGGGCATCGCCGGTCTTGAGTTCATCGACGAGGCGGACGCCATCAACCGCCAGCTGCCCGAGCTGCGCAAGCAGGGCGTCGGCGTGTTCGTGGTGCTGCTGCACCAGGGCGGCACCACGGTCGAAAAATTCGACCAGCAGGACTGCGGGCAGCTCAAAGGTCCGGTGGTCGATGTCGTCAAGCGCCTCGACCCGGCCATCCGCGTCATCGTCAGCGGCCACTCGCACAAGGGTTACCTGTGCCGGGTGGACGGACGCCTGGTCACGCAGTCCGACACGGCCGGCCATGTGCTGGGCCGCATCAAGCTGGCGGTCGACACCGGCACCAACACGCTGCGCGCGGCCAGCGCCACCCAGGAGGTGATGCTGCCAGGGACCTGGCCGGCCGCCCCCGCGCTCGACGCCTACCTGAAAAAAGCGCGCGAGCGCAGCGCCGCGCAGCTGGCGCGTCCCGTGGCGGCGCTGGCCGTGGCGTCGGTCGAGCGCGAACGCGACGCCGGCGGCGAGTCGCCGCTCGGCGACCTGGTGGCCGACTCGGTGCTGGCGGCCGGCCGTCCCTTCGGCGCGCAGATCGGCTTCATGAACCACGGCGGCATGCGCGAGGACCTGGAAAGCGGCGCGGGCCGGCGCGTCACCATCGGCCAGGCGCAAGCGGTGCTACCGTTCGGGAACAAGCTGGTGGCGATGAATCTCAAGGGCTGGCAAATCCTCGAACTGCTCGAGCAGCAATGGCTCGGCGGGCGCGATGGCTGGCGCGGGCTGCTGCAGGTGTCCGAGGGCTTCAGCTACCGCTGGGACCCGAGGCGCGGCGAGGGCAGCAAGGTGGTGGCCGACAGCGTAACGCTTAACGGCCTGCCGCTGCAAAGGGAAGCGTCCTACCGGGTGATGACCAATAACTTCCTGGCCGAGGGCGGCGACGGTTTTCCGGCGTTCGCCATTGGCGCCAACCGCGCCGTGACCGGCATCGTCGACGTCGATGCGCTGACCGCCTATCTGGTCAAGCGCGAACAAATGGGCAAGCCCGCCGGCCAGGCCGCGTCGCAACGGCGCATCGTGCGCCTGCCGTAGTCAAGACTGAATATATTCGATTGGAGTAGTGCCATGCGTCGTGTTTTACTTTCCGTTGTTCTGCCGGCGCTGCTGGCATCGGCCGCGCCGGCGCGCGCCGAGTTCGCGATTCCCGGGTTCGAGCTGGTGCAAACGGCGCCGGTCGAAACGTCGCTGCGCAGCGACGACCTGCGCGACCCGGCCACCGTCTGGAGCGAGATGTTCGACAACGCCAAAAGCGAAATCGTCATCGGCCAGTTCTACGCCGTCAACAAGCCGGGCAGCGTGTTCGACAAGGTCGTCGCGCGGCTGGCGGCGGCGGGCAAGCGCGGCGTCAAGATCCGCTTCCTGCTCGAGCAGAAGGGCGTGGGCCTGTCGGAGCAGCCGACGCTGGACCAGTTGCGCGCGATCCCCAACCTGGAGCTGCGCATCCTCGATTTCAGCAAACTGACCGGCAACGGCATCATCCACGCCAAGTACATGGTGGTCGACGGCGCCACCGCCTTTGTGGGCAGCCAGAACTTCGACTGGCGCTCGTTCGAGCATATCCACGAGACAGGCCTGCGCATCACCGATCCGGCCATCGTCGGCGAGGTGCTGGCCGTGTTCAACCAGGACTGGCGCGCGCAGGCGCTCACCACCCAGGGCCTGGCCGTGCCGGCGCTCAACGCCGCCGCCAGCACGCCGGCAATCGCCGCCGCCGCGCCGAACTACCGCCACGACGCCGTACTGCTTGCGAGTCCCAACCGCTACAACCCGGCCGGCGTCGTCGATTCCGAGTCCGGCTTGCCCGCGCTGCTGGCCGACGCCAGGAGCGAAGTGCGCATCCAGTTGCTCGACTACGCGCCCCTCAGCTACGGGCCGAAGGGCACGCGCCCTTATTACGCGGTGATCGACAACGCCGTGCGCGCGGCCGCCAACCGTGGCGTGAAGGTCAAGCTGATGGTCGCGAACTGGAACCTGGAACAGCCGGCGCAAGCCTATCTGAAAAGCCTGGCGATGCTGCCCAACGTCGAGATCCGGGTGGTAACCTTGCCGCTGGCCTCGGGCGGTTTCATTCCGTTCGCGCGCGTCATCCACAGCAAGACCATGGTGATCGACAACCAACTGGCGTGGGTCGGCACCAGCAACTGGGCCGGCGGCTACATGGATTTGTCGCGCAATCTGGAGGTGGTGATGCGCAACGAGAAAATGGCGCGGCGCCTGGCGGCCACGCAGGAGCAGATCTGGAGCTCCGCCTACGCGCAGCCGCTCGACGTCAACAAGCAGTATCCTAAACCGATCAAAGGCAAAGCCGAATGAAAAAGCTGTTGCTGACAGCGGCGCTCAGCTGCGCCTTCGTCCCGTTCAACGCGCAGGCCTGGGGCAACGATGGTCACCGCGCGGTCGGCGCCATCGCCGACCAGCTGATCAAGGGCAGCAACGCCGAGAAGCGCGTGCGCGACCTGCTGCTGCCCGGCGAGAGCCTGGAGAAGATCGCCAACTGGGCCGATTGCGTCAAGGGCACCTACTGCGGGCCGCAGACCGCGGAGATGGCGGCCTACGTGGCGGCCAATCCGGAGCACAGCGAGTACCACTACGCCAACATACCTTTCCAGTTGAGCGAGTACCACGATCACGCCTTCGGCAGCGCCGACGACGACATCGTGCAAACGCTCAAGCAGTGCATCGCCGTCTTGCAGGGCAAGGACGACAAGGCCGCCAATCCGCACAACTTCACGCCGCGCCAGGCGCTGTTGATGCTCACGCACCTGACGGGCGACATCGCGCAGCCGCTGCACATGGGTGAGGCCTATGTCGCGAAAAAAGGTGGTTTCGTCGTGCCGGACCAGGTGCAGATCGATGCCGGCGAAGCCTTCGCCACGCAGGGCGGCAACAACCTGCTGCTCGACGACGTCAGGCTGGGCGAGAACAGCGGCCGCACGATTCCACCGGCGCCGGCACCGGCCGACGACGGCAAGCCGGCCACGCCGCCGCGCGCGCCGCAGGCCACGCGGCCGCTGCATTCGTACTGGGACGGCACGGTGGTGGGCTATGCCTTCCGGCGCATCGGTGCGCGCACGCCGGCGCAGTTCGCGCAACTGGTCATCGAAGCCAAGCCGGTGGTGGCGGCCGACAGCGGCGATCCGATCGGCTGGCCGTATCAATGGGCCGAACAGGCGCTGGTCGTGGCCAAGCTCGCGTACAAGGACGTGGTGCCGGGCGCGATGGCCCAGCAGACCAGCAAGAGCACGGGCGAGGCCTACAACGTTTGGCCGGTGACGGTGCCCGACGATTACCCGGTGCCGACGTCAGCGGCCGCGCGGCAGCAGCTGACCCGTGGCGGTTATCACCTGGCCGCCGTGCTCAAGGCCATCTGGCCTTGAGCCGGGGCGGCGCGGCCGGCGGCGTCGTCCGCCCGCTCGTTGGCATCGTCTTCCGCGCTTTCCGGCGCGGTGATCTTTTCCGCGGTCTGTAGTTTGAGCTGGTGGCCGATGCGGGCGATCTGATGGATCGCCGGCAGCAGCTGCTGGCCCAGCGCCGACAGGCTGTATTCCGCCGACGGCGGCGACGTCGCCATCAGCGTGCGCACCACCACGCCCTTGTCCTCCATGTCCTTGAGCCGGCCGGACAGCACCTTGGCCGAGATGCCGGGGATGTCGGCCCGCAGCTCGCCGAAACGGCGCGGACCGCCGCTGAGGTTCCACAGCAGCGTCGGCGTCCAGGCGCCGCCCAGCAGCCACATGCACGCGTCGATCGGACAGTTCGGCATCGGCTGATTCACTTTGCTCTTGCGCATTTTCAAACCCACGGCGACTCGCCCTCCAAAGTTCGGTTTCTAAGGCCTCACCAGGTAACCAAATGGATACCGGAATATTGTGGTCACCTGGGGTTACCACGTAACCATCGGTTACCGTTGGCGGATATTATACGGTCCTTCAATCACCCAACCAAGGATCGACACCATGAAGTTGTACTACTCCCCGGGCACCTGTTCCATGGCCGCGCACATCGTGTTGCGCGAAGCGGCGGCCCGATACGAACTGGCGAAGGTCGATCTGCGGCAGCACAAAACCGAAGCCGGCGAGGACTTCTACGCCATCAATTCCAAGGGTTCGGTGCCGGCGCTGGCGCTCGATGATGGCGCGGTGCTGACGGAGGGTGCCGCCATCCTGCAATACCTGGGCGATCATTATGCGCCGGCGCTGGTGCCGGCCAACGGCACGCTGGCGCGGGCGCGCCTGCAGGAGATGCTGAATTACCTGGCGTCCGAGTACCACAAGTCGTTCGTGCCGCTGTTTTACTTGCCCAAGGGCGACGACGGGGCGGCGCTCAAAGCCAAGGTGGCCGCCAAACAGGCGTATCTGAACGAGCTGCTTGGCGACGGGCGCGAATTCATCCTCGGCGGCGGCTTCGGCGTGGCCGACAGCTACCTCTACACCGTGACCCGCTGGTCCGCCAATTTCGGCATCTCGCTCGACGCGCTGCCAGCGTTGAAGGCCTACATGGCGCGGATCGAAGCACGTCCGGCGGTGCAGGCGACGTTGCTGGCCGAGGGGCAGATCACGTAGGGCGGATTAGCGCAGCGTAATCCGCCGTGCGGGCGCCGTCTGCGGCCCCGCCGTAATCGCATGCTCGCGCCGTCGACGGCTCCCGGCGGATTACGGCGTGCCGCCTCTCAAGGCCTACCGGCCAGGTAGGCCGTCTCTTCGAAGGGCCCCCGGGGCGGACTGGCGGGCCTCGCCCGCTGATCCGCCTTACGCGTCTACGCGTCTACGCGGTTTCACCCGCCAGCACGACCTCGATGCCCAGGTCGCGATAAGGCGCCAACAACGCCTCTGGCACGCCGGCGTTGACGACGATGGCGCCGACCGCCGCCATCGGCGCGATCTGGAACGGCGACGCCGTATCGAGCTTTTCCGGCGACGCCAGCACCACCGTCCTGCGCGCCGCCGCCGCGATCGCGCGTTTCACGCCGGCTTCGTCGTAGTCGCCGGTGCTGATGCCTTGCTCCGGATGCAGGCTGCACACGCCCATGAAGTAGATGTCGGTGCGGATCTGCGCGATGGCATCGAGCGCCGCGGGCCCCATCGCCACGATCGAATGCTTGAACAGGCGCCCGCCGATGATGATCACCTCGATCAGCGGATGGTCGGCCAGCTCCACCGCGATGCTGGGGCTGTGCGTGACGACGGTGCAGCGCAGGTCCGCGGCCAGGTGGCGCGCCAGCTGGACGGCGGTGGTGCCGCCGTCGATGAACACCACGTCGCCGGCCTTGATCATGGCCGCCGCCGCGCGCGCGATGGCCGGCTTGGCGCCGCTGGAAATACGCTGGCGCTCGGCGAAGTTGCCCATCGCCGGCGACGCCGGCAGGGCGGGCGCCAGCGGCAGCGCGCCGCCGTGCACGCGCTGCAGCAGACCCTCGCCTGCCAGTTCGCGCAGGTCGCGCCGTATCGTGTCCTCCGACAGGCCCAATTCCTCGCTCAACGATTTGGCGACGATCTGTCCGTCCAGTTTCAGGCGGGACAGCAGCAATTCTCTACGTTGGCGTGTAAGCATGTTTTGCACGAATTATCTTGATATTGCACGATAATGCATGATATCGTAAAAATACGCAACCCAGAGAGAACGCCATGCCCGAACACCGCATCCGCATCCACCAAGTCGAAACCCTGTCCGACGACTGGTTCGTGCTGAAGAAGACCACGTTCGACTATCTTCGCAGCGACGGCACGTGGCAGCGGCAGTCGCGCGAGACGTACGACCGGGGCCACGGCGCGACGATCCTGCTGTACCACCGTGCCCGGCGCACGGTGGTGCTGGTGCGCCAGTTCCGTTTTCCGGCCTATGTGGAGGGGCACAGCGGCTTTTTGATCGAGGCGCCGGCCGGGCTGCTGGACCAGGCCTCGCCGGAGGAGCGCATCAAGGCCGAGGTGGAGGAGGAGACCGGCTACCGCGTCGGCGAGGTGCGCAAGGTGTTCGAAGCGTTCATGAGCCCCGGCTCGGTCACGGAGCGGCTGCACTTTTTCGTGGCCGAGTATGACCCGGCGTCGCGGCCGGGCAGCGGTGGCGGGCTGGCCGAGGAGGGCGAAGACATCGAAGTGCTGGAGCTGACGATGGAACAGGCGCTGGCGATGATGGCGTCGGGCGAAATCGCCGACGGCAAAACCATCATGCTGCTGCAATATGCCGCGCTGAACCTGCTGCGCTGATTCGCACTTGACCTTAACGTCACTCATCTACCGCGTGGTTGGCCAGCGCTATTCTGGCACGCCGTTAGCGACTCGACCATACTTTTTGAGTCCGCTCAATCGGGAAAAAGGTTTAAAGTTCTACCGTAACGGATGCGCCTCGTATCCGCAAAAGTATTGAGAGAATTTTGCTCGCGTCATCAGCTGGCGTCGAGTGCGGTTCGGCATTGGGTGCACGGGATGGCGGCAACGAAGTTCTGTAATTTTAACGAGTTGCGTTGTCAGTTCCCTAGTGCGGATTACGTAGCACCATTTACTGTGTTTAACTTGGCAGGTAACAAATTCAGACTGATTGCTACAGTGAATTACAGTACTGGCTTCGTCTTCATTCGGAGTATGCTCACCCATGCCGAATATGATAAGTGGTGTAAGCGTTATCGTCAGGGAAAGGTAAAACCATGAATGTTCTTGTTGATAAAGCCGATGGCATTGCCTTGTCCGCGGCATGGTCGGAATTCGACCACATCGCGAGACTGAGGCCGATAAAAACCGAAGCGGACTATGATCACACTGTTGTTCTGATGAACCGTGTGCTGGATGTGATGGGGGAGGATGAACAACATCCCTTAGCCGGTCTGCTGGAGTTGCTGGCTGATATGGTCAGCAGCTACGATGAGATTCATTATCCGGTGGAGCAGTTATAGAAAGCGCGCATGCACAGCGTCAGCAGGCTACTCGGCGGTGCTATAACGGCCTTGCTCATTTGTGATCAAGCCACCGCCGCCGGTTACGTCGGCAACGCCAGGGCCGGCGAGGCGGCGTTCCGCAAATGCGCTTCGTGCCATCAGGTCGGGCGCTACGCGCAGGCCGGTTACGGCCCGCAGCTCAACGGCATCATCGGCCGCAAGGCGGCGTCCACGCCGGACTTCAAATACTCCGAGGCGATGAAAAAGTCCGGCATCGTCTGGACCGAGCAAAGGCTGGCCGCCTACATGCGCGCGCCGCACGACGTGGTGCCGGGAACGAGCATGCGTTTCTGGGGCATCGGCGACGACCAGCAGATCGCCGATCTGCTGGCCTACATTCGGATTTCCACCAAGGAGATGAAATGATGCGCAAGCCAATTGCCGCCATGATGGCAACGCTGGCCCTGGCGCTGCCCGCAGATTCCGCCTTGGCCGACCGGACGGCGTACAACGGCGTCGTCGGGCGCGAAGTGTTGAAGCGGGACCTCACCACCGTCGACTGGGCGCGCAGCACCGGCAGCGTGACGAACTACCTCAATTGGTACAAATCGCCGGAGCCGCGTATCGTGCTCACGACGGCCACCCGCACGCTGGAAATCGAGGATGCCGGCGGCACGATGCGCACGTTCCAACTGTAGGGCGGATTAGCGCGCAGCGCGTAATCCGCCAAGAGCCGCCAGGGAACGTGACGACGCCCCCGCGCAACGTTAGCGCGACTTAACGAATGGCACACCAAGCGATTTCGGCGCCACCGACTTGGCCATCAAACCGGCCAGCACGATCACCGTCAACACATACGGCACCATCTGGATCAACGCGCCCGGCAGGCGGCCGATGCCCGGCAGCTCAACGCCTTCGATCTGGATCTGCACAGCCCCAAAGAAGCCGAACATCAAGCAACCCAGGAAGGTGTACAGCGGCCGCCAGTTACCGAACACCATGGCCGTCAGCGCCAGGTAGCCGGCGCCGGCCGACATGTCGCGCAGGAAGAAGCCGCTCTGCACGATCGACAGGTAGGCGCCGGCGAACGAGCACAGGAAACCGGCGATCAGCATCGCCATGTAGCGCTGGCGTTCGACGCTGATGCCCGCCGCGTCGGCCGCGTGCGGGTTTTCGCCACAGGCGCGCAGGCGCAGGCCGAAGCGGCTGTGGTAGACGATCCAGTGCACCAGCGGCACCAGCGCGAAGGCCATGTACACCAGCACCGAGTGCCCGCCGATCAAATGCGCGTAGACCCAGCCGATGAAAGGTATGCCCTCGACCGCCGACGTCCCCGGCAGCACCACGTCGAACAGCCGCGCCGAGCCCAGGTCCGGCGTGCGCCCGCCCTGCTGGAAGATGTACTGCGCCACCACGAACGTCAGGCCGCTCATGGCGATGTTGATGGCGATGCCGGCCACCAGCTGGTTGCCCTTCTGGGTGATGGCGATGTAGGCCTGCAGGCTGGCCAGCAGCATCGACACGACCACGCCGGCCATCACGCCGTACCATGGGTTTTGCGTGGTGAAGGCCACCGCCGCCGACACGAAGGCCGAAGCCAGGATCTTGCCTTCGAGGCCGATGTCGATCACGCCCGAACGCTCGGCGAACAGGCCGGCCATGCCGGCGAAAATCAGCACCGGCGCGTTGCGCACGGTCGACACCAGGATGCTGCCGATATGGAGGTCGTCCAAAGTCATGCTGTCCTCACTTCTTCAATTTGAGCATTTTGGCGATCGCCGGCGCGTACATGTTTTCCATCGCGCCGCAGAACAGGATGATCAGGCCCTGCACCAGGATCACCATCTCCGGCGGGATGTTCTGCTTTTCCAGCGACAGGTCGAAGCCGCCCTGGGTCAGCGCGCCAAACAGCACCGCCGACAGGAAAATGCCGACCGGGTGCTGGCGGCCCATCAGGGCGATGGCGATGCCGATGAAGCCGGCGCCGCCGACGAAGTTGAGCGACAGGTAGTGCGTCGAGCCCATGATGGAGTTGACCGAGCCGAGGCCGGCCAGCGCGCCCGAGATCAGCATGACGATGATGATCATTTTGCTGATGCGGATGCCGGCGTAGTGCGCGGCGTGTTTGTTCAGGCCCGTGGCGCGCAGCTTGAAGCCCCACGAAGAGCGCGACACCACCACGCCGTAGATCACCAGCGCGATGATCGCCAGGAAGAAGCTGATGTTGAGGGGCGTCTCGCCCAGCACCGGGAACCACTGGTTCAGGCGCGGCATCTCGGCGGCGGCGGCGAAGGCGCGGCTGGCCGGATTCTGTTCGCCGGGCGGCACCAGCTTGACGATCACGGTGTTCATCAGCGCGGCGGCGATGTAGTTGAACATGATGGTGGTGACCACCACGTGGCTGCCGCGTTTCGCTTGCAGGTAGCCGGGCACGAAGGCCCACAGCGCGCCGAACAGCGCCGCGCCGATCATGCCGACCGGGATCAGCACCAGCGCCGGCAGGGTGCTGTCGAAGGTCAGCATGGCCAAGGTCAGGCCCAGGCCGGCGAAGTACATCTGGCCCTCGGCGCCGATGTTGAACAGGCCGGCCTCCATGGCGATCGACACGGCCAGGCCGGTGAAGATGAAGGTCGAGGCGTAGAACAGCGTGTAGCTCAAGCCTTCCGGATTGACGACGGCGCTGTTGATCAGGATCGCCAGCGATTCGGTCGGGCTCTCGCCGAGCAGGTGGATCACCAGCGCGGTCACCAGCAGCGCCGACAACAGGTTCAGGAGGGGCAGGACAAACGCGGTCGCCCAGCGTGGCAGGTCTTTGTTCATGTTTTGTGCATTCCGCCCATCAGCAAGCCGATACGGGTCGTGTCGAATTCTTCAATTTTCAGTTCGCCGGTGATGCGCCCGCCGCACATGACGAGGATGCGGTCGGCCAGCGCGCGCACTTCCTCGAGCTCCACCGACACCAGCAAGATCGCCACGCCGGAATCGCGCAGCGACAGCAGCTGCTTGTGGATGCTCTCGATGGTGCCGATGTCGACGCCGCGCGTCGGCTGGCCGACCAGCATCAGCTTGGGCTGGGCCAGCACTTCGCGCGCGATCACCACCTTTTGCTGGTTGCCGCCCGAGAGCAGGCCGATACGCAGGTCGTGGTTGTCGGGGCGCACGTCGAAGCTTTTCATCAGCGCGTCGCAGCGGGCGGCGATGGCCTTGAAGTTGAGCAGGCCCCATTTGTTTTTCAGCTTGTCCTGGTAGCCGAGGATGGTGTTGTGCATGACCGAGAAGGCCTTGACGACGCCGTCGCGCAGGCGGTCCTCCGGCACATGGGCGATGCCCAGTTCGCGGAAGGTGCGCGGCAAGCCGTCGGGGTCGGAGCGGCCGGCGAAGGGCAGGGCCTTGCCGAGGAATTCGAGCTTGCCGGAGGTCGGCAGGCGCATGCCCGAGAGGATCTCCATCAATTCGCTCTGGCCGTTGCCGGAGACGCCGGCGATGGCCACGATCTCGCCGGCGCGCAGGGTGAAGCCGATATCGGCCAGCAGCTTGACCTGCTGGTCGTCGCTCAGTTGCAGGTTCTCGACGTGCAGCACCGGCGCGCCCGGATTGTACGGCGCGCGCGGCAGGTTGTTCTCGATCGGGCGGCCGACCATCATGTTGGCCAGGTCTTCCTTGGTGGTGCCGGCCGTCGGCACGGCGCCGATCACGCGCCCGCCGCGCATGACGGTGACGGTGTCGGTGATGTCGAGGATTTCCTGCAGCTTGTGGGTGATCAGGATGATGGTCTTGCCCTGTTCCTTGAACAGGCGAAGAATTTCGAACAGCGACGCCGTCTCCTGCGCCGTCAGCACGGCGGTCGGCTCGTCGAGGATCAGGATGTTGGCGCTGCGGTAGATCTGCTTGAGGATCTCGACGCGCTGCTGCGCGCCCACCGACAGGTCATGGATGGTGGCCAGCGGATCGACGTCGAGCCGGTAGCGGGCGCAGATCTCGCGCAGCTGCGCCTCGACGGCGGCGCGCTTGGACGACAGTTTGAACCCGCCCTCGCTGCCCAGCATGACGTTATCGAGCACGGTCATGTTCTCGACCAGCATGAAGTGCTGGTGCACCATGCCGATGCCGAGGGCGATCGCCTCCTGGCTGTTGTGGATGCGGCGCGCCTGGCCGTCGAGCAGGATCTCCCCGCCGTCGGCGCGGTAGTAGCCGTACAGGATGCTCATCAGCGTCGATTTGCCGGCGCCGTTCTCGCCCACCAGGCCATGGATCGAACCCTTGGCGATGGCGAAGCTGACATCCGTGTTCGCCTTGACGGCTCCGAAATGCTTGGAGATGCCGCGAAATTCTACTGCTGGCTGCATAGGATCGTTGTCGGTTCGGTTATATAAAGCGTTAAACGCTGAAACGTTAAACGCGCCGCACGGGGACGACCCCGGCGGCGCGCTCAATGTTCAAACGGGCGTCAGACCGGGCAGGCGGCGCCCGAACGGATGTCGATGACCTTGACCTTGCCGTCGATGATGTCCTTGCGCGCGCCGAGCACGCGCTTTTCGATCTCCGGCGTGATCAGCGAGCGGTTGTTGGCGTCGAGCGCCCAATCGACGCCGCCTTCCTTGATGCCCTTGGCCGTCACGCCGGCTTTCCACGTGCCGTTCTTGATCTGCATGAAGGAGTCGTAGACGGCGTTGTCGACGCGCTTGACCATGGAGGTGAGCATCGTGCCCGGATACAGGTGGTTCTGGTTGGAGTCGACGCCGATGGCCAGCTTGCCTTTTTCCTTGGCCGTCTGCAGCGTGCCCAGGCCCGAACCGCCGGCCACGGCGAACACCACGTCGACGCCGCGGTCGAACTGCGACCGGGCCAGCTCACCGCCCTTGGCCGGGTTGTTCCACGAGTCGGCGGTGGTGCCGACCATGTTGGAGGTGACGTCGACCTTTTTGTCGACCGACTTGGCACCTTGCGCGTAACCGCAGGCGAAGGTGCGGATCAGGGGGATGTCGACGCCGCCGATGAAGCCGAGCTTTTTCGTTTTGGACGCCATGGCGGCGGCCACGCCGACCAGGTAGGAGCCTTCTTCTTCCTTGAAGGTGATCGAATTGATGTTGGCGCCTTGCGCCACGCCGTCGATCAGCACGAAGCGCACCTTCGGGAATTCCTTGGCGACCTTCTGCACGGCCGCCTGCTGGGCGAAGCCGATCGAGGCGATCAGGTCCATGTTTTTGCGCGCGAGGCCGCGCAGCACCTGCTCGGCCTGGGTGTCGCTGGAGGCCTGCACTTCGGTGTACTTGATGTTCGTTTCTTTGGAGAAGCGCGAAGCGCCTTCAAAGGCGGACTGGTTGAACGATTTGTCGAACTTGCCGCCCGCGTCATACACGACTGCCAGCTTGAGATCGGCTGCCGACGCGCTGCCGGCGATGCAAAGGGCGGCAATCGTCAAACTAAGTTGTGAAAGTTTCATGTATAGGCTCCTGGAAGATCGATATTGTATATTTTTATTGGACGAAACATATAATCGCGCAGCGTTTTATGGCGGCTCACCCCTGATTTCCGGCGCTTTCGCCTGGAACGGGCCGCCGGCCGCGCCAGCGGCTTGCCGAAAGCTTGTCTAAATGGCAGCGACCGAACCTCGATCGGATCTGTGCCAAATTTCCGCCGTCGGTCCCGATCCGCCGTCCGCGCCGTCGGCGTCGCCGCCATGTCGCACTGCCGCAACACTCGTCGCCAAATTAAATATTTTTATATTGTTGCTTTTTGTCCTATTGGAAAAACTTCCTGCCGTTTGGATAAGTCGCGTGCCGCGCGCCTAACCGGGCAGCTAAAAGTCCCGTCATCTGTCACTGCCATTCTGAAAGCCGGCGCTCGGGCGCGAGTTGGACGCGTCCCCGCTCTTGCTGCGGCTATTTTTTAGGCAATTCGACACTATGCATCAGCCTGGATATGTACGACAAATTCGATTTTATTTAGTTATTTATACAATAAATATATAAATCGACGCATGGAAAAAGTAGGTTTATGTCATTTTTTTCCATGCTAGGATGATTGGGATAAGCACAAAAACCATTCAACTTACACAACCGGGAGCAGCATTTATGAGCAAGAACAGTAGTGGTTTCGCAGTGCGGTCGTTGATCGCCCTGGCCGTGGCGAGCGCCTTCCCGCTGCACGCGGCCCTGGCCACCGAAGCTGGGGCGAACGCCCAGCCGGCAGCCGCTGAGGGACAAGACACTGCGTCCTCGCCCGCCGCCTCGACCAATACCGGCGGCCAGCTGGAAACCGTGATCGTGACCGCCCAGCGCCGCGCGGAAAACATCAAGGACGTGCCGATGTCGATCGCCACCATCAAGGGCGACAAGCTCGACGTGCTCACTTCCGGCGCCGGCGACATCCGCGTGCTGTCGGGCCGCTCGCCGTCGCTCAACATCGAATCGGACTACGGCCGCGCCTTCCCGCGCTTCTACATCCGCGGCCTGGGCAACACCGACTTCGACCTGAACGCCTCGCAACCGGTTGGCTACGTGATGGACGACATCGTCCAGGAAAACGCCATGCTCAAGGGCTTCCCGGTGTTCGACGTCGACCAGGTCGAGGTGCTGCGCGGCCCGCAGGGCACCTTGTTCGGCCGCAACTCCCCGGCCGGCGTGATCAAGTTCGACTCGGCCAAGCCGGTCTTCAAGCAGGAAGGCTATCTGCAACTGGGCATCGGCAACTACTCGGCCAAGAACGTCGAGGGCGCCTTCAACTTCCCCGTCAGCGACACCGTGGCGCTGCGCTTCTCGGGCACCAGCCAGCACCGCGACGACCGCGTGCACAACACCAACCCGACCCCGAACAAGGGCACCCAGGACTTCGAGGGCTACGGCGACAACGCCTTCCGCCTGCAGGCGCTGGTGCAGCCGAACAAGGATTTCAGCGCGCTGTTTAATTACCACCAGCGCAACTACCACGGCACCGCCACCCTGTTCCGCGCCAACATCATCAAGCAGGGCACCAACGACATCGTCGACGGCTTCGACTACGGTTCCTATCCGAGCGACGGCGTCAACTACCAGAAGCTCGAAACCAAGGGCGGCAGCTTGCGCCTGAAGTACAACCTGAACGACATCACGCTGCACTCGATCACCGGTTACGAAAAACTCAAGTTCAACAGCCGCGCCGACGTCGACGGCGGTTATGGCGCCGTGTTCGCGCCGCCGTACGGTCCGGGCCGCATTCCGTTCCCGGTCGAGACGGCCGATTTGCTGCCGGACCACAAGCAGCTCACGCAGGAGTTCCGCGCCGAGTCCAACTATGCCGGGCCGCTGCAGTGGATCGGCGGGCTGTTCTACTTCAAGGAAAACATCCAGATCGACAGCATCAGCTTTAACACCTTCGCGCCCGGCAATCCGCAGAACACGGCCTTCGCGCGCCAGTTCCAGGATTCCAAGTCGTGGGCGGCGTTCGGCTCGCTGAACTACACGGTGTCCGAGAAGCTCAAGCTGCGCGGCGGCGTGCGCTACACCAACGACAAGAAAGACTTCAGCGCCTCGCGCACCGACTTCAACGCCGCCAACGCGCTGGTGACGGCGTCGCACGCGCTCGACAGCGATTCGAGCAACGTCAGCTGGGACGCCAGCGGCACCTATGAACTCGACAAGAACACCAACCTGTTCGCCCGCGTGGCCACCGGCTACCGCGCGCCGTCGATGCAGGGGCGCCTGAACGGCCTGGCCGACGTGCCGTCGAAGGCCGGCGCCGAGAAGGCGCTGTCGTTCGAGGCCGGCGTCAAGCAGGACCTGTTCGACAAGCGCGCGCGCCTATCCGCGGCCGTGTTCCAGTACCGCGTCAAGGACAAGCAGCTGACCGCCGGCAGCGGCACGGTCAACATGAACCAGCTGCTCAACGCCGACAAGGTCACCGGCCAGGGTATCGAGCTCGACTTCCAGGCCAACCTGGGCTATGGCTTTAGCACCACGGCCGGTTACAGCTTCAACGACACCGAGATCAAGGACCCGAACGTGCGCGTGCAGTTCTGCGGCAACCGCGCCAACAACGCCGGCCTCGGTTGCACGCCGACCGATCCGGTGGCCGTCGGCTTCCCCGGCAACGTCCTGATCGACGGCAACGACCTGCCGCGCGCGCCGCGCCACCAGGCCAACTTCACGCTCAAGTACGCGACCGAAGTGGCCAACGGCGAGTTCTACGCGCTCACCGACTGGAGCTACCGCAGCCGCTACAACTTCTTCCTGTACACGGCGCCGGAATACACGGCCAAGTCGCTGGTCGAGGGTGGTCTGCGGGTCGGCTACAAATGGGGCGACGGCAAGTATGAAGTGGCCGCCTTCGGCCGCAACATCACCAACAAGATCGTTCTGCTGAGCGCGATCGAGTTCGACAACCTGACCGGCATGCTCAATGAGCCGCGCACCTGGGGCGCGACCTTCAAGGTCAATTTCTAAATTGACCGCGTGATCCGCCACGGGCCGCTGGCGGCGCTTGGCGGATTACGCCGCGCTAATCGGCCCTACGGTTGACGCATTCGGCGATGACGGCGTCGCCCTGGTCGAGCAGGCGCTCGATGGCGGCGCGCTCGGCGTTGCCGGCCGGGAGGCGCTGGCCGATGTTGTGAAAACCAAGCAGCAGCCCTTGCATCGCTTCCAGGCAGGCGTCTTCGACGTTGACGGCGGCGCGTCCGGCCCGCATTGCCAGCGTGCGGTCGAACGGCACCAGCAGGCGCTCCGTCGCGTCCCACAGTTCCGCTTGGGAGCGCTCGTTTCCCGCCGCCGGAACGGGCAGGCGCAGGCCGTCGCGGGAAAAGTAGCCACCGCTGACATGCTGGAATTCCGGTTGCGTTGCCAACCGCACGATGATCGCGGCTCCGCGCCCCGGATCCCCGATTTTCAGGAACGTCAACGCGCGCTCGAGCATGCCCGCGCCGGGAAGCTCGCGGCCGAGGCCCGTGACGTTGAAGCCGGGGTCGAGGCAATTGGCGGCGACGCCCGTTCCTGCAAGGCAGCGCGCCAGTTTGGCGCTGAACATGATGTTCATCAGCTTGGTCTTGGCATAGACGGTGGAGGAACCCCGGCGCGAGAACGGCTTCGTGTCGCGCAGGTCCCCGAGCGGATCGAGCTGCCGCACGGCGCGCGAGGCTTGCGAGGCGACCGTCACGACGCGCGCGCCGCCGGCGGCGATCAAGGCCTGGCGCAGGTGGGCCGTCAGCAGCCATGGCGCCAGGTAGTTGGTCGACACCATTTCCGAAAACCCGTCCGGCGTCACACGCTGGGAGAAGGCGTGGATGCCGGCGTTATTGATCAACACGTCGATACGGGGAAAGCGCCGTGAGATCTCCACCCCGGCCGCAGCCACCGTTTCCAGCCGTGAGAAGTCGGCGATCACATAGTCGTAGCGCCCATCGGGCTGCGCGGCGGACAATTCGCTGCACAAAGCGGCGGCCTTCGACGCGTCGCGCGCCACCAGCACCAGCCGCACGCCCGGGCGCGCCAGCGAGCGCGCCGCAAGGCGGCCAAGGCCGTTGGTGCCCCCGGTTAAAATAATGGTATTGAACATGCTCGTTCCAGTGCACACAAAAATTGATGGTAGCATTTATAATGGACTTTTGCACACTAAAATGATCAAAAAAGACGACGCGATACCGGGGGGCGCGGCCGCACCGCGCGCCAAAAGGCTTGAGGCGCTTGGCAAGGAACTCAACTGCCTGTTGGCGGAGGCGCGCGCGTTCGCCAATGAAACGGCGGCGCTGTTCGATCCGCCGCTGTCGAGTACCGGGTTTCAAATCGTTCAGTGGCTGTACGCCGCCGGCGCCACGCGCTCGACCCACATCGCGGCGGGCTTGGCGATGGACCGCAGCGCCCTGAGCCGCTCGCTGAAGGCGCTTGAGCAAGCCGGCCTGCTGGTCTCGCACGCCGATCCGCTCGATGCGCGGGCCATCGTCTACGCGTTGACGCCGTTGGCGCGGTCGCGCATGAACGAGGCGTTGATCAACAAGGGCGCCCGCTATGAGCGGCGTCTCGCCGCATGGACGCCCGCCGAGATCGGCACGCTCACAAGTTTGTTGCGCCGGTTGAACGGCGCCGGCCCGGTGGACGACTGATGCCGCCGGCGCGGGACACGGGTTAAGATGCTGCGATCCCTATCGTCATGGAGCCTGCCTTGAATCACACCGTTAATTTGTGGCCGCTGCTTGGCGTGGCCGTCATCGTTTTGGGCTTCGCGCTGCGCGCGCATCCGGTGCTGGTGGTCATCGCCGCCTGCGCCGTCACCGGTTTTGCCGCGGCCATGGATGTCGAACATCTGCTCGCGACCCTGGGCGCGGCCTTCATCAAGACGCGCAACCTGCCCATGATCCTGTTGCTGCCGCTGGCGGCCATCGGCCTGCTCGAGCGCTACGGCTTGAAGGAGCACGCGCAGGCGTCGATCGCGCGCATCCGCTCGGCCACCACCGGGCGCCTGCTGATCGTCTATCTGGCCATCCGCGAGATCAGCGCCGCCTTCGGCCTGACCAGCATCGGCGGCCACCCCAACATGGTGCGCCCGCTGATCGCGCCGATGGCCGAGGGCGCGGCCGAGAACCGCTACCCGGCGCTGACCGAGCCGCTGCGCCACCGCATCCGCGCCATGTCGGCCGCCACCGACAACGTCGGCCTGTTCTTCGGCGAGGACGTCTTCGTCGCCTTCGGCGCCATCGTGCTGATGCAAACCATCCTGCGCGGCGAGGGCATCGAGGTCGATCCGCTGCACATCGCCATGTGGGGCATCCCGACGGCGGTGACGGCGTTCGTGGTCCACTCATGGCGCCTGCACCGGCTCGACGCCCACATCGCCCGCGAGATGATGAAGGGCCGCCCATGATTCTCAGGCTCGAGTTCTTTTATGTGGTGCTGGGCGCCATCCTGCTGGCCGTGGCGGTCATGGCGCTGCGCGACCGCCACAACCCGAAACGCTATTCGAGCGCGCTGTTCTGGGGCTTGTACGCGCTGGTGTACCTGGCCGGCGATTACCTGGCGCCGGTGGCCGCCGGCGCGCTGATGGTGGTGATGGCGCTGATCGCCGGCTTCGGCGGCGTCGCGCTCGGACGCCACGGCGAGCGCTCGCCGGCCGAGCGCCACGACAGCGCGCGGCGGCTCGGCCACAAGCTGTTGATACCGGCGCTGCTCATTCCAGTGACGACGATGATCGGTTCGACGCTGCTCAAGGACGTCAAGTTCGACGGCGTGTTCCTGCTCGACCCCAAGAACACCACCCTGGTGAGCCTCGGTTGCGGCTCGCTGTTCGCCGTCGCCACCGCCTGCTGGCTCACGCGCGCCACGCCGCTGCAGGCGATGCGCGAGTCGCGCCGCCTGATCGACCATCTCGGCTGGTCGGTGGTGCTGCCGCACATGCTGGCGGTGCTGGGGCTGTTGTTCACCGAGGCGGGCATGGGCAAGGCGGTGGCGCACGTGGTCACGTCGTACATCAACATGGACGTGAAGCTGGTGGCGGTGGCGGTCTACTGCGTGGGCATGGCGCTGTTTACCATCATCATGGGCAACGGCTTTGCCGCCTTTCCCGTCATCGCCGGCGGCGTCGGCATCCCGGTGCTGGTGGGCGTGTACCACGCCAACCCCGCGGTCATGGCGGCCATCGGCATGTTCAGCGCCTACTGCGGCACCTTGATGACGCCGATGGCGGCCAACTTCAACATCGTGCCGGCGGCGCTGCTGGACCTGCCCGACAAGAACGCGGTCGTCAAGATACAGGTGGCGACGGCGTTGCCGATTTTGCTTGCCAATATTGCATTGCTGTATTTTCTGCTGAACATGTAAATGACAATTGTTTAGGTTAGAGTAGCGATCTGGAAGTTGAGTGTGGAGCAGGCGGATGAAAAAGATCATATTGTTGACTGGCTTCGAGCCTTTCAATCAAGAGACGATCAACCCTTCGTGGGAAGCGGTGCGCGCGCTGGAGGGCTGGCATGAGGGCGACTTCGTCGTGCACGCGCGCCGGCTGCCGTGCGTGTTCGGCCAGGCGAAGAAGGCGATGCACCAGGCGGTCGAGGAGCTCCAGCCGAGCATCGTGATCGCCGTCGGCCAGGCCGGCGGCCGGGTCGATCTGTCGGTCGAGCGCATCGCCATCAACATCGACGACGCGCCCATCGCGGACAACCAGATGCGCCAGATCGTCGACCAGCCGATCGTCGCCGGCGGTCCCGCCGCTTATTTTTCCACGCTGCCCATCAAGGCGATCGTGCAGGCGCTGCGCGAGGCCGGTTTGCCGTCGTCGGTGTCGCAAAGCGCGGGGACGTTCGTGTGCAACCATGTGTTTTATGGTTTGATGCACCAGGCCAGCGAGTGGGGCACCACCATGCGGGCCGGGTTTATCCATATTCCGTATTTGCCGCAACAGGCGGCCGCGCATCCCGGCGCTGCCAGCATGAAGCTCGAGGATATGGTCGAGGGGTTGCGCATCGCCATTCGTACCACGCTCGCGCACACGGTCGATGTGCGCGAGGCCGGTGGCGTCACGCACTAACCCCGAAGGCACCTGGCCGCCGGCTCCGATGCCGTCGCGGCGCAAGGGGACGTACCCCGAGGGGTACGTCCCCAGGCTTTGCGGGGTTCCGCATTCTAAGGCGCGTTGGCCGCGGGCTTTGATGCCGTCGCGGCCAGGCTTTGCGGGGTCAATGCCGTCAACCCGGCTTCGACGGGTTGAGGATGTTGAGGAACGCCCGCACCACCGGCGCATCGTCCAGCGTGGTGTAGGTGATGTACAAATTGGCCGACGGCGGATTGCTGCGGATCGGCAGGAACACCACGCCCGGCCAGCCGATCCTGCTGGTGGTCTCCGGCAGCAGCGCCACGCCCAATCCCGCCCCCACCATCGCCAGCAGCGTTTGCGGCTCGGACGCCTCCTGGAATATCGTCGGCTGGAATCCGGCGTTGACGCAGCACTGGATCAAATAGCGCGGAAACGACGACTTGTCCAGCGCGAGCGTGAGCATCGGCTCGTCGGCGATGTCGATCAACTCGATCGCCTCCTCCTTGGCCAGCGGATGGTGCTCGTTGATGGCCACGCACACGTCCTCGCGGAAGCACAGCTCCTGGCGCAGATTGTCCTGTTTCAGTCCGTCCTCGTCGAGCCGGGGCTCGCGCCAGAAACCGACGTCGACCTGCTTGGCCCGCAGCGCCTCGTATTGCAAGGTCGGCCCCAGCTCGTGCAGCGTCCACGTCACGCGCGGGAACTTGGTCTGGAACTCCTCGAGCAAACTGGGAATCGGTCCCCACATCGCCGAGCCGACGATGCCCACCCGCAGGCGACCCACCTCGCCGCGGTCGATCTGGCGGATGGTGTCGATCGTCATGCGCATCTTCGCCAGCAGCTCGGACGCCTCGCCCATGAGCGCCTTGCCGGCCACCGTCAGTTCGAAGGTGCGGGTGGTGCGGGCGAACAGCTTGACGCCAAGCTCGCTCTCCAGTTTCATGATCTGCTGGCTGAGCGGCGGCTGCGAGATGTGCAGGCGTTCGGCGGCGCGGCTAAAACTCTTTTCCTCGGCGACGGCCAGGAAGTACTTCAGTTGTTTCAGATCGATGGACATGGCGGGGCCTGTGGGTCGGGTGCTAGGCGGGACGCATGGCGCACGCCAGCGCGGCGCCGCAGCGGGCGTTGTTCTTCACCAGCGCGATGTTGGTCGCCAGGCTGCGCCCTTCGGTCAGTTGCTTGATGCGCCCGAGCAGGAAGGGCGTGACGCGCTTGCCGGTGACGCCCAGCGCCTCGGCCTCGCCCAAGGCCTGGACGGTGATGGCGTCGATCTCCGCCTTCGGCATGGCGTCGGCCTCCGGCACAGGGTTGCTGACGACGATGCCGCCCTTGAGGCCCAGTTGCCACTTGGTGCGGATGAAGGCCGCCTGTCCGGCCGGCGTGTCGAGCTGGAAGTCGGCGTCAAAGCCGCTCTCGCGCGTGAAGAAGGCCGGGAAGCCGCGCTGGCCGACGCTGAGCACGGGCACGCCGTGCGTCTCGAGGTATTCGAGCGTGAGGCCGATGTCGAGGATGGACTTGACGCCGGCGCACACCACCGCCACCGACGTTTGCGCCAGCTCCTGCAGGTCGGCCGAGATGTCGAAGCTGGTCTCGGCGCCGCGGTGCACGCCGCCGATGCCGCCGGTGACGAACACCTCGATGCCGGCCAGCTCGGCGCAGATCATCGTCGCCGCCACCGTGGTCGCGCCCAGTTTCGACTGCGACAGCACGTAGGGCAGGTCGCGGCGGCTGACCTTCATCGCCTCGGGCGAGGTGCCCAGCAGCTCGAGCTGCCGCTCCGACAAGCCGACGCAGATCTTGCCATCGATGACGGCGATGGTGGCCGGGACGGCGCCGCCATCGCGGATGATCTGTTCGACCTCGCGCGCCATTTGCACGTTTTGTGGATACGGCATGCCGTGCGAGATGATCGTCGATTCAAGCGCGACGATCGGCTTGCCGGCGGCGCGGGCGGCCGCCACTTCGTCGGAGTACAGCAGGAATTGGTGCATGGTGTCAGTCCTTATGGGGGAAGAGCGGTGGCTCGAAATCGGCGATCTGCGCCGCGTGGCTCGGCAGCGGTGATGGCGGCGGCAGCGGCGCCAGGTTGAAATCCTGGATCTCGTCGAGGATGTCGGCCGCCAGCATCGGAGAAACGGTCTCGTGGCTTTCCAGCGTCATGGCGGCGACCTTCAGGCCGCGCCGGCAGGCAAGGCCGAGGTCCTCGCTGCCGTGGTATAGCGACCAGCAGACGGCGGCCGAGAAGGCGTCGCCGGCGCCGGTGACGTCGACCACTTCCACCTTGTGCGCCGGCAGCCAGGCCAGTTCGCCGCCGCAGGTGTGGAACACGCCCTCGCCGCCGCAGGTGACGATGACGTCGCGCGCGCCGCGCGCCTGCAGCGCGCGGCAGGCCTGGCGCACGTCCGCTTCCAGCGGCAGTGCGTGGCCGGCGACGGTTTCAAGCTCGCCGCGGTTAAGTATCAGCAGGCGCAGCCCGGCCAGGTCGACCGGCAGGCGCGCCATCTTCGGCTGCGATACGGCCACCAGTATCAGCGGCACGTTGTCGGCGCGGGCGCCCTCGAGCAGCGCGGCCAAGGTGTCGGCCGGCAGATTGAGGTCGGCCACCGTCATCGAGGCGGCGGCGCGCTGCGGCAGGCGGTTGGCGATGAACTCCGGCGTCATGCGCTCGTACAGCGCCATGTCGGCCAGCGCGACCACCAGCTCGCCGCGATCGTCGAGGATGGCGGTGTAGGTGCCGGTGGGGGTGTCGGTCAGCGTGAGCGAGCCGCGCGTGTCGATGCCGGCGTGTTCGGCGTCGTCCCGCAGCGCGCGGCCGGCACCGTCGTCGCCGAGCGCCGTCAGCAGCGCCGTCGGCAGGTTAAGGCGCGCCAGGTTCTCGGCGATGTTGCGCGCCACGCCGCCGTAGACCTGTTCGGCGGTGGCCGGGTTGGAGGTCCCCAGTTGCATGGCCGCGATGGTGCGCAGCTTGCGGTCCAGGTTGGCCGCGCCGACGCACAGCACTGGGCGTTTGTCGGGCAGCACGTAGGCGCGTCCTAGCAGGCGGCGCTCGCGTATCAGGCTGGCGATGTGGCCGGCCACGGCCGAGCGCGACAGGCGCAGGCCGACCGCCAGGTCTTGCTGCGAGATGAAGGGGTTCGCGCGGATCAGCTCGTAGAGCTGTTCCTTTTTAGAGATGTCGTTCACGGTGAGCCTTAAACATTTGTCCGCCATCTTAAACATTTGTCCAAAAACGGTCAAGCTCGGCGCCACAAGCGGCTTTTGCCCCCGTTTGGCGGCCCGGGCCGGTCGCGCAGCAGTCGATAATACGCCTTATTTATAGTGATTTAATATAAATTGGGAAGAAAAATGGTATTTGCCATACATATAAGGATGATGCATAGTATTGGTATCTCCTGTAACACTTCAATTGGCCAAGCTTCGGCCGGCAGCGCGTCATCAATAAAAATAGAGGATAACCATGTCTAACAACTCCCCATTCCAGGCCGCCGAAATCATCCGCGCGCGCATTCCGGCGGACTTCAAGCCACGCGTCGCCATGATCCTCGGTTCCGGCCTGGGCGTGCTGGCCGAGCAGATGACCGATGCCGTGACCATCAGCTTCAACGAACTGCCTGGCTTCCCGATCAGCACCGTGCATGGCCACGCCGGCGAACTGGTGATCGGCACGCTGTCCGGCGTGGCGGTGGTGTGCAT
Source organism: uncultured Duganella sp. (assembly GCA_963513825.1). Lineage (GTDB taxonomy): Bacteria > Pseudomonadota > Gammaproteobacteria > Burkholderiales > Burkholderiaceae_D > Rugamonas. The sequence continues at coordinate 118,277 of CAUPRW010000008.1, read as the reverse complement.
GAAGGGCCGCGGCCACGTCTACGAGGGCTACGGCCTGGGCGTGATGACCAGCGCCGTGCGCACCATGAAGCTGCTCGGCTGCGAGATGCTGTTCGTGACCAACGCCGCCGGTTCGCTGCGCACCGAAGTCGACGCCGGCGCGCTGGTCGCGCTGACCGACCATATCAACTTCATGCCCGGCACGCCGATGATGGGCCCCAACGACGAGCGTTTCGGTCCGCGCTTCTTCAGCATGGCCAACGCCTACGACGCCGACCTGCGCGCGCTGCTCAAGGCATCGGCCGAAGAAAAGAACGTCACGCTGCATGAAGGCGTGTACATCGCCTACGCCGGTCCCAACTTCGAAACGCCTGCCGAAATCCGCGCCTTCAAGACGCTCGGCGCCGACGTCGTCGGCATGTCGGTGGTGCCGGAGGTGGTCTCGGCCCGCCATTGCGGCCTGAAGGTGGTCGGCGTGTCGGCCATCACCAACCTGGCCGAGGGGCTGTCGCCGTTCCCGCTGTCGCACGAGCAGACCTTGAAGTACGCGGCCATCGCCGCGACGTCGCTGATTGAAGTCATTCTCGGCTTCCTGGCCAACGTGGCCAAAACACCGCAGGCCTGACCCCGTTAAGGGCGGGGACGTACCCCTCGGGGTACGTCCCCGGAAACGCGACGGCCGCGGGCCCGGGTCGTGCAGTGCGGGTTTCGATGAGCGATCCGCACTTTTTGCTTTATAGGAGCACTCAATGAAACGCGCATTTATCCTGCTGCTGGACTCCTTCGGTCTGGGCGCCACGCCCGACGCAGCCAAATACAACGACGTCGGCGCCAACACCTTCGGCCACATCGCCGCCTGGGCCGCCAAGAGCGGCACGCCGATGTCGCTGCCGACGATGGAAAAACTCGGCCTGGCCGCCGCCGCCCACGCCGCCAGCGGCCAGTGGGCCGAGGGCTTCGCGCTGCGCGACGGCTTCACCGCCGCCTACGGCGCCGCGCGCGAGCGCTCGACCGGCAAGGACACCCAGTCCGGCCACTGGGAGATCGCCGGCGTGCCGGTCGAATTCGACTGGGGCTACTTCCCGAAGACGGTGCCGTCGTTCCCCGCCGAGCTGACCAAAAAGCTGCGCGAGCTGACCGGCGTGCCCGGCTTCCTCGGCGACTGCCACGCCTCCGGCACGGAAATCATCAACAAGCACGGCGACGAACACGTCGCCACCGGCAAGCCGATCATCTACACCTCGGCTGACTCGGTGCTGCAGATCGCCGCCCACGAGGAATCGTTCGGCCTTGAGCGCCTGTACCAAGTGTGCGAGATCGCCTTCAAACTGGTCGAGCCGTACAACATCGGCCGCGTGATCGCGCGCCCGTTCACCGGCGCCGACGGCAACTACACCCGCACCACCAACCGCCACGACTACGCGGTCGCGCCGCCGGCGCCGACCTTGCTCGACCACGTCAAGAACGATGGCGGCGAAGTCATCGCCCTCGGCAAGATCAGCGACATCTTCGCCACCCAGGGCGTCTCGCGCGTGGTCAAGGGCAAGGACAACATGGCGCTGTTCGACGCGCTGATGCAGGTCGAGCGGGAAGCCGGCGACAAGTCGCTCACGTTCGTCAACTTCGTCGACTTCGACCAGGCCTTCGGCCACCGCCGCGACGTGACCGGCTACTCGAACGCGCTGCACGAGATGGACGCGCGCCTGCCGGAATTCATCGCGCAACTCAAAGAGGGCGACCTGGTGGTCATCACCGCCGACCATGGCTGCGATCCGACCTGGCCCGGCTCCGACCACACGCGCGAGCACATTCCGATGATCTTCTTCGGTCCGGGCGTGCAGGCGCGCCAGCTGCCGATTTCCGACACCTTCTCCGACATCGGCCAGACGCTGGCCCACCACCTCGGCGTGAAACCACTTTCCCACGGAAGCAATCTGTTATGAGCGTGATCGTAGATTTCAAACGTAATGAAGCCGTCCCGCTGGACCTGGGCTGGATCAACCACATCCACGTCAACAAGAGCGCGGCCGACCGCCGCGCCGCCAGCCTGGCCAACCGCCGCACCGTCAAGAAGGAGTACCAGGCCGCGTGGCTGGTCAAGGCCATCGGCCTGATCGACCTGACCACCTTGTCCGGCGACGACACCCCGGGACGAGTCGAACGCCTGTGCATGAAGGCCATGCGCCCGCTGCGCACGGACCTGGTCGAGGCGCTCGGCCTGCAGGGCGAGAAGCTGACCACCGGCGCCGTCTGCGTCTACCACGAGATGATCGAGCCGGCGGTGCGGGTGCTGCAAGGGCGCCTGCCGATCGCCGCCGTGTCGACCGGCTTCCCGGCCGGCTTGACCAGCATGGAAACCAAGGTGCGCGAGATCGAACTGTCGGTCGCCGCCGGCGCCAGCGAGATCGACATCGTCATCACCCGCCAGCACGTGTTGACCGGTAACTGGCAGGCGCTGTACGACGAGATGGTGGCCTACCGCCAGGCCTGCGGCGAAGCGCACGTCAAGGCGATCCTGGCCACCGGTGAACTGGTCACGCTGGAAAACGTGGCCAAGGCCTCGTGGGTGTGCATGATGGCCGGCGCGGACTTCATCAAGACCTCGACCGGCAAGGAGCCGGTCAACGCCACCATTCCCGTCTCGCTGACGATGGTGCGCGCGATCCGCGACTACCACGAGCAGACCGGCTTCAAGATCGGCTACAAGCCGGCCGGCGGCGTGGGCACGGCCAAGGCCGCGCTGCAGTACCTGACGTTGATGAAGGAGGAGCTGGGCAACGAGTGGCTGGAACCACACCTGTTCCGCATCGGCGCATCGAGCCTGTTGACCGACATCGAGCGTCAGCTTGAGCATTACGTGACCGGGAACTATTCGGCCGCCCACCGCCACGCGCAACCATAAAAGAACACGGACACGTCATGCCATCAATCAAAGAGATCCTCAACACCATGGAATACGGCCCCGCACCCGAAAGCCAAAAAGAAGCGCAAGCGTGGCTCGAGCAGCACGGCCGCGCCTTCGGCCTGTTCATCGACAACGCCTGGAGCGAGCCGGGCGACCTGTTCGCCTCGACCAATCCGGCCGATGCCGGCAAGCTGGCCGACCTGACGCAGGCCACCGGCGCCGACGTCGACCGCGCCGTCGAAGCGGCGCGCCGCGCGCAGCCGGGCTGGCAGGCGCTGGGCGGCCACGGCCGCGCCAAGGTGATGTACGCGCTGGCGCGCCTGCTGCAAAAGCACGCGCGCCTGTTCGCGGTGCTTGAAACGCTCGACAACGGCAAGACCATCCGCGAAACGCGCGACGTCGACCTGCCGCTGGCCGCGCGCCACTTCTACTACCACGCCGGCTGGGCGCAGCTGCAGGCCGAGGAATTCGCCGATTACCGCGCCGTCGGCGTCGTCGGCCAGATCGTGCCGTGGAATTTCCCGCTGCTGATGCTGTCGTGGAAAATCGCCCCGGCCATGGCCGCCGGTAACACCATCGTCTTCAAGCCGGCCGAGTTCACGTCGCTCACGGCCATGCTGTTCGCGGAAATCTGCGTGCAGGCCGGCGTGCCGGCCGGCGTGGTCAACATCGTCACCGGCGACGGCCGCGTTGGCGAGGCCATCGTCAACCATGCCGGCATCGACAAGATCGCCTTCACCGGTTCGACCGAAGTGGGTCGCTTGATCCGCGTCGCCACCGCCGGCAGCGGCAAGAAGCTGTCGCTGGAACTGGGCGGCAAGTCGCCGTTCATCGTCTTCGACGATGCCGATCTGGACGCCGCCGTCGAAGGCCTGGTCGATTCGATCTGGTTCAACCAGGGGCAGGTCTGCTGCGCCGGTTCGCGCCTGCTGGTGCAGGAATCGGTGCAGGCCAAATTCCTCGCCAAGCTGCGCGCGCGCATGGACAAGCTGACCCTCGGCTCGCCGCTGGACAAGTCGATCGACATCGGCGCGCTGGTCGATCCGGTGCAGCAGCAGCGCATCGCCGCACTGGTGGAATCGGCCCGCGCCGAAGGCTGCGACGTGTATCAGCCGGCGTGCGAGATGCCGGCCAACGGCTCGTGGTATCCGCCGACCCTGATCACCGGCGCGTCCACTTCCGCCGCCGTGGCCCAGGCCGAAATCTTCGGACCGGTGCTGGTGGCTATGAGCTTCCGCACCCCGCCGGAAGCTGTGCAACTGGCCAACAACACCGTCTACGGCCTGGCCGCTTGCGTATGGACCGAGAACATCTCGCTGGCGCTGGACGTCGCGCCGCAAATCAAGGCCGGCGTGGTGTGGATTAACACCGCCAACCAGTTCGATGCCGCTTGCGGCTTCGGTGGCTATCGCGAGTCGGGCTTCGGCCGCGAGGGTGGTCGCGAAGGCATGTACGAGTACATGACGGCGCTGTCCGAGGATGCGCGTCCGGCCGCGCCGCTGGTGGAAGCGAAGGCCAAGGCCGCGGCGCCGGCCGCCGGCGCCGTTTCGGGCCAATTCGCCATCGACCGCACCGCCAAGATGTACATCGGCGGCAAGCAGGCGCGCCCCGACGGCGCCTATAGCCGTCCGGTGCACGGCGCCGATGGCGCCTTCATCGCCGAGGTGGGCGAGGGCAGCCGCAAGGACATCCGCAACGCGGTGGAAGCGGCGCACAAGGCCGGTGGCTGGGCGAAGGCGACTTCGCACAACCGCGCGCAGGTGCTGTATTACATCGCCGAGAACCTGGCCGCGCGCGGCGGGGAGTTCGCGGCGCGTATCGCCGCCATGACCGGTTCCAAGAACGCGGAGAAGGAAGTGCAGGCGTCGATCGAGCGGCTGTTCTACTACGCCGCCTGGGCCGACAAGTACGACGGCCTGGCGCACCAGCCGCCGATGCATGGCGTGACCGTGGCGCTCAACGAGCCGGTTGGCGTGATCGGCATCGTGTGTCCGAACGAGGCGCCGTTGTTGGGCTTTATTTCGCTGGTGGCGCCGGCTATCGCGCTGGGCAATCGCGTGGTGGTGGTGCCGTCCGAGGCGCATCCGCTGTCGGCCACGGACCTGTACCAGGTGTTCGATACGTCCGATTTGCCGGGCGGGGTGGTCAACATCGTCACCGGTTCGGCCGATGAATTGGCGCGCACCCTGGCGACGCACTCGGACATCGACGCGGTGTGGCGGCATGACGGTTCGGCAGAGGGCTGCGCGGATGTCGAGCGGCTGTCGGCCGGTTCGCTCAAGCGCACCTGGGTCGGCGGCGCCAAGGGACGCGACTGGTATAGTACGGCGCAAAGCGGCGGGCGCGCGGTGCTGGCGCATGCTTCGCAAGTCAAGAACGTTTGGATACCTTACGGCGTTTGACATTGCCCGATTGAGCGACGTCCCACCCCCAAGACGGTGGGGACGTACCCCTTGGGGTACGTCCCCTGTGTACGGCGTTTGACAGTGCCCGATTGAGTGACGTCCTACCCCCAAGACGGTGGGGACGTACCCCTTGGGGTACGTCCCCTGTGCGCCGCAGTGCGGGTTGAACGGTGCCGCAAGCCGCACGATCAACCCAATCCCCCAACAACCAACGCGGAGAATCGCATGTTTTTACCCCAAGAGATCATACGCAAGAAGCGTGACGGCGGCGTCCTGAGCGCCGAGGAGATCCAGTTCTTCGTCGGCGGCATCACCAGCAACCGCGTCACCGAAGGCCAGATCGCGGCGCTGGCCATGGCCGTGTTCTTCAACGACATGACCATGGACGAACGCGTCGCCTTCACCCTGGCCATGCGCGACTCCGGCGAAGTGCTCGACTGGCGCTCGCTCGACCTGCCCGGCCCCGTGGTCGACAAACACTCCACCGGCGGCGTCGGCGACGTCGTCTCGCTGCTGCTCGGCCCCATGATCGCGGCCTGCGGCGGCTTCGTGCCGATGATTTCCGGCCGTGGCCTCGGCCACACCGGCGGCACGCTCGACAAGTTCGATTCCATCCCCGGCTACACCACCGTGCCGGACAACGCCTTGTTCCGCAAGGTCGTCAAGGAAGTCGGCGTGGCCATCATCGGCCAGACCTCGTCGCTGGCGCCGTCGGACAAGATCTTCTACGGCGTGCGCGACGTCACCGCCACCGTCGAATCGGTGGCCATGATCACCGGCTCGATCCTGTCGAAGAAGCTGTCGGCGGGCCTGGACGCGCTGGTCATGGACGTCAAGGCCGGCAGCGGCGCCTTCATGCCGACCTACGACAAATCGGTGGAGCTGGCCGACAGCATCGTCAAGGTCGGCAACGGCGCCGGCATGATGACGTCGGCCATCCTGACCGACATGAACGAATCGCTGGCGCCTTACGCCGGCAACGCGCTGGAAGTGCGCGGCGCGATGGATTACCTGACCGGCGTGTCGCGCCCGGCGCGCCTGCACGAGGTGACGATGGCGCTGTGCGCCGAGATGCTGGTGCTCGGCAAGCTGGCCGCCAACGAGGCCGAGGCGCGCGCCAGGCTGCAGGCTTGCCTGGACAATGGCTCGGCCGCCGAGCGCTTCGCGCGCATGGTGGTGGCGCTGGGCGGCCCGGCCGACCTGATGGAGCATCCGGACAAGCATCTGGAGCGGGCGCCTATCGTGGTGCCGGTGCCGTCGCTGACGTCCGGCTATGCCTCGACCACCGATTGCCGTGGCATCGGCCTGGCGGTGGTGAGCCTGGGTGGCGGGCGTCGCCGCGCGGCCGATCCGATCGACTTCGCCGTCGGCCTGACCGAACTGGCGGGCCTGGGCGACAAGATAGAAGCCGGCCAGCCGCTGGCCATGGTGCACGCGCGCACGCAGGAAGCGGCCGAGCAGGCGGTGCGCGAGATCCAGGCGGCTTACCACATCGCCGATGTGGCGCCGGTAGCCAATCCGGTTGTCTACCGGACGATCCGCCCGTAACCCCGCACGGCAAGGCGGGGACGTACCCCCAGGGGTACGTCCCCTGTTTCGGGGTGCGGGGTAACGCCAACCCATCGGCCCGCACGCAACCAAATCGAGGAAGCCATGAACAAACAAGAACTGATCGCCGAAGCCACCGCCGCGCGCCTGAAGGCTTACACGCCATACTCGGACTTCAAGGTCGGCGCCGCGCTGCAGACCCGCGACGGCAAGGTCTTCCACGGCTGTAACGTGGAAAACGCCGCCTACGGCTTGTGCAACTGCGCCGAGCGCACCGCCTTCTTCAGCGCCTTCGCGCACGGCTACCAGCCTGGCGACTTCGACCAACTGGTCGTCATCGGCGAGACCGACGGCCCGATCGCCCCGTGCGGCGCCTGCCGCCAGGTGATCCTCGAACTGGGCGGCGACGAGCTGCCGGTGCTGCTGACGAACCTGAAAGGCGACATCCTCGAGACCACGGCCGCCGCCCAGCTGCCGAACGGTTTCGGCCGCGCGGACCTGAAGAAGTAAGCGTCTTGGCCTTCAAGAAGACCATCGATGTGCAGGTGGCCGTCGCCATCGCGGCGGCCGAGGCGATCGCCGCCAAGACGCAAGGCACCTTCGGCGTCGGCGGCCTGATGCTCGACCAGCACGGCAACGTGCTGCAGTCGCTGCACAACAACGTCATCAAGCAAGGCCTGGTCTTCGACCCCACCGCGCACGGCGAGCGCCAGTTGATCGACTGGTACTACGCCGAACGCGCCAAGGGCCGCGACCTGCCGCCGCCGGGGGACATCACCATCGTCACCTCGCTCGATCCGTGCTGCATGTGCAGCGGTGCGATCCTGGCCGGCGGCTTCAACGTGGTGGTGGCGGCGCCCGATCCCCAGGCCGGCATCAACCACGACGAGCGCGCCGGTTTCGAGGCGCTGCCCGCGACGCTGCGCGCGCAAGCGGCGGCCAGCTTCAGCTACCCGGCGATACTGGGCGCGTCGCAATACGCGCGCGCCGGTTCCGGCGCCGCGCCGAAGTCCTTCTTCATCGGTAAAACCATCGCCGAGCCGACCCAGGCGCTGTGCGCGCTGGTGTTCGAGGCCACCTCGGACGAGGTGATGCGGCTATTTCAGACCGACCTGCCGCACGGGGAGCTCGGCGACCCGGCCACGCTGCCGGCCGCGCACGACATCGTGCAGGCGTTGAAACGGGTGTATCCGGAGGCGCTGGCCCACCGCTGCGCGCCGCGCGCGCCGGACGCCGGCCTGGCGCCGTTCCTGGCGAGGGCGATGGCGCGCGACCGCGAGCATGGCGGCGAGGGCGACGCCGTCGCGCTGCTCGATTCGTTCGGCAATCTGCTGCTTTGCCTGCCCGGCAGGATGGCGCGCTCGGGCATCCGCAGCGCCTTCATGGAAACGACGCGCGCCTATGCCCAGCTGCGCTACAAGCTGATGGCAGGCGCCACGCCGGAGCGGCAGCTGGAGGTGCGCCGCCACCTGGGCCATCCCAAGGACGGCACGTTCGTGTTCGCCCGGGGACCGAACGACGGCGCGCATAGCTTCATGGATCTAGGCGCGTACGGCTCGACGTTGGAGGGGCCGCTGCCGCCAAATAATCCAAGACAGTTCCAGTACGTCACGCCGGCCATCGCGCAGCGGGAACTGGACGCCATGTGCGCGGCCATGCCGCCGCTCTACAGCGGCATCATCCGCATTCATCCGACCCAGGTCGACGACGGGGCGCTGGTCGCGGCGCTGGCGACGGCCTGAGCGCCGCACCGTTCAGCCCTGCGGATCGTAGGTGCCGATGCTCCAGACGTGGCCTTCCGGGTCGCTGCAGGTGAAGCCGCGGCCGCCATAATCTTCATCCTTGATATCCAACAGGATCTTGGCGCCGGCCTCGAGCGCGCGGCCGTACACCAGGTCGGCGTTGTTGACGACCAGGTAGGTGCTCTGCGTGACGAAGTTGCCCACTTCGGCCGGCTGCTTCATCAGCCGGCCGAATTCCGTGTCGAACACCGAGCCGAGCATGATCAGGCTGTTGCCGAACGTGAGCTGGGCGTGGGCGATGCTGCCGTCCTCGTTGGGCACCACCAGCTGCGGTTCGAAGCCGAAGGTGTCGCTGAGCCACTTGATCGCGGCCGGCGCGTCGCGGTAGCGCATGCAAGGGACGACGGTGCACAGGGTTTGCTTGGGTATGCTGGACATTGTTTTCTCCCTCTTCTGTCGTTGAAACAGATTCGATCGATTTCAAGCATGGTCCGTTCGCCGTGCTGATGCGAGCGGGCCGCAAAAAGACAGTATATCTTGACAGCGGTCAGGGGAAAATCACAAATACTCACATCTGCTGGAACAGGTGCGTGTTGCCCCGGCTGACCTCGAGCAGCTCGTCGACATGGCGCACCTTGACCATCTGCCGCCCGCGCAGGTCGCGCGTGACGCGCTCGATGGCATCGACCCGCACCAGGGTCGAGCGGTGGATGCGCCAGAACTCGTCCGGGTCGAGCTCGTCGGCGAGCTCCTTGAGCGTTTTGCGTATCAACACCTCCGACTGCTCGGTCTGCACCCGCGTGTACTTTTCGTCGGCGCGGAAGAACAGTATCTCGCGCGTGCTGATCATGCGCAGGTTGGGGCCGACCACCGCCTGGATCCAGCGCAGGTAGTCCGGTTTGGCCGGCGCCGGCGCGGGGCGGCTCGACAGCAGCATGCCCAGTTGCCGTTCGATGTTGGACGGCTGGCGGCCGATCAGCGTCTGCAGCCGCGCGCAGGTGGTGTTGAGGCGCTCGCCGCCGGCCGGCTTGAGCAGGTAGTCGAGCGCGCCCTGTTCGAACGCCTCGATCGCGTACTGGTCGTAGGCCGTCACGAACACCACGTGGCAGCGGTTGAACAGCATGCGCGCGGCCTCGATGCCTGACAGGCCGGGCATGCGGATGTCGAGGAAGACGATGTCGGGCTGGTGCTGGCCGGCCAGCGCCACCGCCTCGATGCCGTTGGCCGCCTCGGCGACGATGTCGAGCCCCGGCCAGGCTTCGCGCAGGCGGCTGCGCAACTGCTGGCGCATCGGTTCCTCGTCGTCGGCGATCAGGGCGGTGGCGCGGCGCGCGCCGCCGGGCGGTTGGTGGGCGGTCATTGGCGCTTGGTTCATTTGGACTCTCCGGCAAAGATGTCGGGCGCGTAGGGGATGCGGATGCTGGCGCGCGTGCCGCCGCTGAGCGGCGCCTCGATCACCAGCTGCGCGCGCTGGCCGTAGTGCATGCGCAGGCGCTCGCGCACGTTGGCCAGCCCCAGGCCGTCGCCGGCGTGGACGTTGAAGCCGATGCCGTCGTCGAGCACGTCGACCTGCAGCGTTTGGCCGTCGACGCTGGCGCGGATGTCGATGCGGCCGCCGTCGATCTTCGGCTCGAGCCCGTGCTTGATGGCGTTTTCGATCAGGATCTGCAGCATCATCACCGGGAAGGTGGCGCTGAGCATGGAGTCCGGCACGTCGATCGAGACGGCCAGCCGCGCGCGCATGCGCGCCTGCATGATGGCCAGGTAGGCGCGCGACATCTCGATCTGCCGCCCCAGCGTGCCGGCGCCCTTGGCGCGCATTTGCGGCAGCGTGGCGCGCAGGTAGTCGATCAGGTTCTGGTGGATGCGCGCCGCCTGCGGCGGATCGGTCTCGATCAGCTGGCCGATCAGCGCGAGCGTGTTGAACAGGAAGTGCGGTTCGACCTGCGCCTGCAGCGCGGCCATGCGCGCCTCCACCAGGCGCCGTTCCAGGCCTTCCTCGTCGGCGTGGCTGGTGGCGTCGCGCGCCTCCAGTTCGGCCTTGCGCTTGCCGCCGGCGAGCACCTTGAGGCCGAGCGAAAGCGCGATGAAGCCGGCCGTCTGCTTGGGCAGGCCGAACGGCGTCAGGCCGAGGATCAACAGCAGCAGCCAGATGATGATCAGCTTGCGCCATTCGACCCGCGCCAGCCAGTCGAAGAAACGCCACCACAGGGTGGCGGCGGTTTCGCCCACTTCGCGGACGATGTCGAGCAGGCTTTTGGCGTTGTCGTAGCCCGCCTTGGCCAGCCCGGGCTTTTTCACGCGTGCGGTTCCTGTGGCGCGTTGCGCTGGCGGCGGTTGCCGATGACGCAGGCGCCCACGGCCACCTTGGCCACCATGAAGGCCGCGAACAGCACGATGGCCAGCGGCAGCATGCTCAGCAGCAGCGCCAGCAGCACGGCCGCGCCCAGCAGGGCCGGCGGCGACATCTCGCGGATCAGGCGCATGCTGTAGCGCAGCACGCGGCGCAAGGCGTCGAAGACTTCATCGACGATGCTGGAAAAGGTGTGGGTGTGTGGCTTGCGCATGGTGTGTCTCCGTGTGGTCGTTGCGATGGAATCACTGTAGCAAAGCGGTGCGGCTGACGTCGGGGGATTCCGATCAATTGCGGTTTGGGCGGAATGGCCGGCGATTGGGCGCGATGGACGGCGCGGCCGGGTCATCACGGTTGCCGCCGGTCGCCGCGCGCGGCCTGCCAGTCGCTCGCCAGCAAGCCGTAGACCACGCTGTCGGAGATTTCGTCGCCGACGAACCAGCGCTCGCGCAGCAGGCCCTCGCGCTGGAAATGCAGCCCTTCGAGGATACGTGCCGAGGCGATGTTGTCGGGGTGGATGTCGGCCTCGATGCGGTGCAGCGCGAGCGCGCCGAAGCCATGCCCGATCAGCGCCGCCAGCGCCTCCTGCATGTAGCGTTGCCCCCAGTGCGGGCGCGCCAGCATGTAGCCGATGTCGCAGCGGTGGTTGGGATGGTCGAAGGCGTACAGGGTGACGGTGCCGATCAGTTCGCCATCCGGCAGCACCAGCGCCAGGCGCAGCGCGCTGCCGTCCTGGTAGCCCTTGAGGGTGTGCTCGATGTTGTCGACCGCCTGCGCCAGGCGCAGCCACGGCCCGCTGCTCCAGTAGCGCAGCGCCGGGCCGTCCGAAAACAGGCGGAACAGCGCGTGCGCGTCGCCGGCTTCGACGAAGCGCAAGCGCAGGCGGGAGGTTTGCAGGACGACGGGTTCGAAACTGGGCATGGCGAAGTGCTCCGGGGGACGGGCATCGAGTGTAGCGGATTTTGTTAAAAAATACACGCGCCCCCGGGGAGCACCGCGCCGCCGGCCTGCTCCGGCAGGCGCGTCGGCGTATTGCGGCAGGTTAATCCGGCGATTCGAATTGCAATAAAAAAGTTGCGAAAAATCACAAATGTATGTGTTATTTGCAATAATCGGTGATATACTTCGTGCAATTGATTTTTGATCTGCTTACTTTTTATTCGGTTGTTGCCTGCAGCGCGCTGCGGCATTTCCAACGATAAGGAAATTTAATGTCCCCCAAGTTCGCTTTGAGCGTCCTCGCCGCCGCCCTCCTCGCCATCCCTCTGCAGGCCTCCGCCGTGAACCAGCAAGGGATCTTCGAGCAGTTCAACGTCGTTACCCTTGGTAACATGAAATCGACCTCGCACGTCGACGGCCGCACCTATGTGACCGGCGCCTTGACGGGCAGCGGCGCCGTGCTGGGCATGCATCCACAGGATATCCGCGCGTCCGACTATGCGGCCGTGACGGTACGCGGCCAGGGCGTCACGGCGGGCGAGGCCGCGCTGAGCGGCTCGATCGTGACCGACAACGGCGCCGTGGTGTACGGCAACGTCGTCAATTCGGAAGTTCAAAAGGGCCATAGCGCCATTTACGGCGATTCGACCAGCACCAACTACGTCGGCAGCGGCAGCGTCTACATCCAGGGCAAGACCAGCGGCGGCAATGTCAATGTCACCACTCTGGGTTCGGTGCAGCCGGGCAGCGTCCAGGCCGTCAATTCGGCCGCCGCCACGTCGACCGATATGGGCAAGGTGCTGACCAACTTGTCGACGGCGATGAAATCCTACGCGCCGAGCGGCGGCAGCGTCGATATCGTCGGCAACCGCGCAACCTTCAACGCCAAGGTCAACAGCCAAGGCACGGCCGTGTTCGATCTGACCTCGGTCCAGGACGATCTGTTCAACGCCGGCAATGTGAGTGAATTCACGTTCAATTTCAACGGCGCGACCACGGTTTACATGAACAGCAGCCTCACTTCGGCCCACATCAACGAAAACTTCCTGGGCGGCAGCGCGCTCGGCGCCAGCAAGAACGTCATCTGGAACTTCTACAAGGCGACCGACATCGTCGTCGACGCCCAGTTCGGCGGCTCGATCCTGGCCGTCAACGCCAACCTGATCAACAACGCCAACATCGAAGGCGGCGTCTACGTCAACAACCTCGATTCGCGCGCCGAGATCCACATCAACCAGTTCATCGGCGCCGTGCCGGAGCCGGAAACCTACGCGATGCTGATGGCCGGCCTGGGCCTGGTCGGCTTCATGGCGCGCCGCCGCAAGCGCGCCAAATAAATCGGGCGGCGGGCCATCCAGCCCCGCCAATTGAAATCAACGACGCCTTGCCGGTGTCGTTGATTTTTTTTCGTCCGTGCGCGGCGTCGCACCCCGCCGTTCAACCCTGCGCCTGCGCCGCGGCGCAGGGCCGGCCGGGCACCTGGATCGCCGCCAGCACCATGTCGACGATGACCTTCTCGGCGTCCTCGAAATCCTTTTTGGTGAGCTGCTTGCGGTTCAGCACCAACGCCATCTGCGCCGAGAAGTCGGCGTACGATTGCGTCATCGCCCAGATGGCGAACAGCAGGTGGGTGGCGTTGATCGGCGCGATCTTGCCGGCCGCGATCCATTTTTCAAACACCGCGATATCCTTGCGCAGCAGCGGCACCACGCGGCTCTGGATCTGCGCGCCGTACAGCTGCGCGCCGCTGATGACCTCCATCGCGTACACGCGCGAGGCCCACGGCTGCTCGCGCGAAAACTTCAGCTTGGCCTGCACGTAGGTGCGCAGCACTTCGCGCGGGTCCTGCTCCTCGGCGGCCAGGTTCTCCATCCGTTCGAGCCATTCGTCGAGCACCTCGTCGAGCACCCGCTGGTACAGCGCCTGCTTGGTGGGGAAGTAGTACATCAGGTTCTGTTTCGATAGGCCGGCGTTTTCCGCCACCGTGGCGATCGACGTGCCCTCGTAGCCGCATTCGGCGAACACGCGCACCGCCTCGGCGGCGATTTCCGCTTCGAGCTTGTCGCGGTTGAGGACGCGCCGTTTGATTTTCGGCGGAGGCGCTGCGGTCAGTTTGGCTGTCGACATATGTGTCTCAGGAAGGTCAGGAGTTGCGGGTGGTCGGTGTAGGCGACGTTGAAGCGGAACCAGATCGATTCCGGCGCGCGCAGCATGAAGAAGTCGCACGGCGAGAGCAGGATGCCGGCCTTGAGCGCCTGGTCGGCGATGCTCTTGCCGTTGAAGTCCGCGCCGGGGGCCGTGCTCCAGCCGGCGCTGACGAACATGCCGCCGCGCGGCTTGGCCAGCGGCGTCATGCCGGCGCCGCGCAGGCTGTCGATGGTACGCTCGCGGCCCGCCTCGAGCTGCGTGGTGAGCTTGTCGAGCATGCGCTTGTAGGGGCGCGCGGTGATGGCGTGGTAGACGGCGCGCTCGTTGATCTCGGAGGTGGTCAGCCCGGCGAGCATTTTCACCCGCAGCAGCTCGGGCAGCAGCGAGGCCGAGGCGCAGATGGCGCCCACCCGCAGCACCGGCGAGAGCGTCTTGGAGAAGCTGCCGACGCGGATCACGCGCCGCAGCCCGTCCATGGCCGCCAGCGAGGCTTCGCCGCGCGGCGCCAGCTCGCGGTAGATGTCGTCCTCCACCAGCCAGAAGTCGAATTGTTCGGCCAGGCCGAGCAAGCGGTGAGCCTGCGCCGCGCTCAGCGACGTGCCCAGCGGGTTTTGCAGCACCGTGTTGACGAACATGAGCTTGGGCTGGGTCTCGGCGGCCAGCCTGGCCAGCAGCGCCACGTCGAGCCCCTGGTCGCCGCGCGGGATGCCGACCGGGACGCAGCCGTGGTGGCGTATCAGCGACAGCAGGTTGCTGTAGCCGGGGTCCTCCACGAAAACCGTGTCGCCCGGCCGCGTGAGCGTGCGCAGTATCAGGTCGAAGGCGTGGGTGGCGCCGTGGGTGAGCAGGATCTGCTCCGGCTCGACCGGGAACAGTTCTTCGCTCAAGGTCGCCGCCAGGTGCTGGCGCAGGGTCGGAAAACCAAGCGGGTGGCCGTAGCCGCGCAGGCGGTTGGCCGGGATGCGCATCGCGTGGCGCACGGCGTCGAGGATGGTATCCTCGCCGTACCACTCGGGCGGCAGCCAGCCGGCGCCCACCGGCAGGGCGTCCGACACGCCGGAATACAGGTCGGGCGTGAGGGCGTCGATGGCGGTGGGGCTGGCCTGCATGGCGGCCGGCAGCAGCGTGGCCGGCAGGTCCTGGCGGGCCACGAAGTAGCCGGAACCGCGCCGCGACGACAGCAGCCCCAGCGTGACGAGCCGGTCGTAGGACTCGACAACTGTAAAGGTGCTCACGCCATTACACTTGGCGAACTGACGCACGGAGGGCATTTTGGTTCCGATGCGCAACTCCCGCGCGCCGACCATCGCGCTGACGGCGGAGACGATCTGGTCCACGAGGCTGCCCTTGGCCCCGCGCGCTATGGCGATGACGGGCCAGCCGGCCGCCGGGGCCGGTGCGGTTGTGGGTTGATCCATCACAGGATTTACGTCTTCCATCCTTGACTCCAAAGGCGGCGCAAAGCAAAACTGTACTGTTTTTACCACCGGTACGGTTGGACAGTTTTGATATTTGTGTATCTGTGCCATAGTTGTAGCGCTGTCTATTATTGCATCATCATTTTGCCAACTGGTAAATTTTTTTACGGTTCGTCAAAAAATCCGCTTGGCGCCACAGGAGATATGCATGAACCAATCCCGCCCCGAATCGATGGCCTCCTTCTGGATGCCGTTCACGAACAACCGCGACTTCAAAACCCATCCGCGCCTGCTGGTATCGGCCGAGGGCATGTACTACAAGGACGTCGACGGCAACACCATCCTCGACGGCACGGCCGGCCTGTGGTGCGTGCCTTGCGGGCACGCGCAACCGAAGATCGTCGCCGCCGTGCGCGAGATGGTCGGCCAGCTCGATTTCGCTCCGACCTTCCAGATGGGCCACCCGGCCGCCTTCGACCTGGCCGAAAAGCTGATGGACTACACCAACCACCGCTTCGGCCACGTCTTCTACACCAACTCCGGCTCGGAGGCGGTCGACACCGCGCTGAAGATGGCGCTGGCCTACCACAAGGCGCGCGGCGACGCGTCGCGCACGCGCCTGATCGGCCGCGAGCGCGGCTACCACGGCGTCGGCTTCGGCGGCATCTCGGTCGGCGGCATCGCCGGCAACCGCAAGCAGTACACGGTCATGCTGCCGGGCGTCGACCACCTGCCGCACACGCACAACCTGGAGAAGAACGCCTACACCCGCGGCGAGCCGGAATACGGCACCGAGCTGGCCGACGAACTCGAACGCATCGTCGCGCTGCACGACGCCTCCACCATCGCCGCCGTCATCGTCGAACCGGTGGCCGGATCGACCGGGGTGCTGATACCGGCGAAGGGTTACCTGAAGCGCCTGCGCGAGCTGTGCACCAAGCACGGCATCCTGCTGATCTTCGACGAGGTGATCACCGGTTTCGGGCGCTTGACGACGCCGTTCGCGTCCGACTACTTCGACGTCGAACCGGACATGATGACCACCGCCAAAGGGCTGACCAACGGCGTCATTCCGATGGGCGCGGTGTTCACCAAAAAGCACATCCACGACGCCTTCATGGACGCGCCGGCCGGCATTGAGCTGTTCCACGGTTATACGTATTCCGGCCACCCTGTCGCCTGCGCGGCCTCGCTGGCGACGCTGGAGGTGTTCAAGGAGCAGAACATCCTCGAGCACGCGGCCGGCATGGCCGAGTACTGGGCCGACGCCGTGCACTCGCTCAAAGGGCTGCCGCACGTGATCGACATCCGCACCATTGGCCTGATCGCCGGCATCGAGCTCGCGCCGATCCCGGGCAAGCCGGGCGCGCGCGCGTTCACCGCGTTCAAGCAGGCCTTCGCCGACGGCATCCTGATCCGCACGACCGGCGACACGATCGCCCTGTCGCCGCCGCTGGTGCTGGAGAAAAAACATATCGACGAATTGTTCGGCAAGCTAACCACGGTGCTAAAAAACCTGGAATGAGTCGTGGGGCGGATTAGCGCAGCGTAATCCGCCGAGCGCCGTCGACGGCTCATGGCGGATTACGGCGTTCCGCCCAATCCGCCCCACGTGATTGTTGTCGGGCCATACCCACAAAAGGAGACCATCATGCTGGTAGGCGTTCCAAAAGAAATCAAGAACCAGGAGTCCCGCGTCGGCCTTACCCCGGCCAGCGTGAAGGAACTCGTTTTGCGCGGCCACCAAGTCCTGGTACAACGGGACGCCGGCGCCGCCATCGGCCTGACCGACGCCATGTACCAAGGCGCCGGCGCCGAGATCGTCGACAACGCGGCCGAGATCTTCGCGCGCGCCGGCATGATCGTCAAAGTCAAGGAACCGCAGCCGAACGAATGCGCGATGCTGCGCCCGGACCAGATCCTCTACACCTACCTGCACCTCGCGCCCGACGCCGAGCAAACCAAGGCGCTGCTCGCATCGGGCGCCGTTTGCATCGCCTACGAAACCATCACCGGCGACAACGGCGGCCTGCCGCTGCTCGCGCCCATGAGCGAGGTGGCCGGCCGCATGTCGATCCAGGCCGGCGCCGCCCACCTGGAAAAATCCAAGGGCGGCATGGGCCTGTTGCTGGGCGGCGTGCCCGGCGTGGCGCCGGGCCACATCGCCATCATCGGCGCCGGCGTGGTCGGCACCAACGCCTTGCAGATGGCAGTGGGCATCGGCGCGCGCGTGACCATCCTCGACAAAAACATCGACCGCCTGCGCCAGCTCGACCTGGTCTACGGCAACCGCATCGCCACGATGTTCTCCAGCGCCCACTCGATCGAGCAGGCGGTGCTCGACGCGGACCTCGTCATCGGCGGCGTGCTGGTGCCCGGCGCCGCCGCACCCAAGCTGGTCACGCGCGCGATGATCTCGCGCATGAAGCCCGGCGCGGTGGTGGTGGACGTCGCCATCGACCAGGGCGGATGCTTCGAAACCTCGCGCCCGACCACGCACCAGGACCCGACCTACGTGGTCGACGACGTGGTGCACTACTGCGTGGCCAACATGCCTGGCGCGGTGGCGCGCACCTCGACCTTCGCGCTCAATAACGCCACCATCACCCACGCGCTGGCGCTGGCCGACAAGGGCTGGCAAAAGGCGCTCAAAGCCAATGCCCACCTGAAGAACGGCCTGAATGTATGCCAGGGCCATGTCACCTACGCGGCCGTGGCGCATGCGCTGGGCTACCCTTATGTAGACGCGGACAGCCTGCTGGGCTGACCGCATAAATCGAAAGAACAACACCATGAGCAATCTCGACACCATCACCCATTTCATCAACGGCGCCAAGGTCGACACCCAAAGCGGACGCTATGCGGACGTGTTCAACCCGGCGCTGGGCGAGCCGGTGGCGCGCGTGGCGCTGGGCACCGTCGAGGAAGTCGACGCCGCCGTGCGCGCGGCCGAAGCGGCGTTCCCCGCCTGGTCGGCGACGCCACCGCTCACGCGCGCGCGCGTGCTGTTCAAGTACCTGCAGCTGTGCCAGCAGCACGTCGACGAGTTCGCGGCCATGCTCACGCGCGAACACGGCAAGACCTTCGCCGACGCCCAGGGCGAGGTCGCGCGCGGCATCGAAATGGTGGAGTTCGCGGTCGGCATACCGCAAATGCTCAAGGGCGAATTCACCGACCAGATCTCGCGCGGCATCGACGCCTGGTCGATGCGCCAGGCGCTCGGCGTGGTGGCCGGCATCACGCCGTTCAACTTCCCGGTGATGGTGCCGATGTGGATGTTCCCGGTCGCCATCGCCTGTGGTAACACCTTTGTGCTCAAGCCTTCCGAGCGCGATCCATCGCCGTCGCTGCTGCACGCGAAACTGCTCAAGGACGCCGGCCTGCCGGACGGCGTGTTCAACGTCGTCCAGGGCGACAAGACCACCGTCGACGCGCTGCTCGACCATCCGGTGGTGCAGGCATTGAGCTTTGTCGGCTCGACCCCGATCGCCGAATACATCTACGCGCGCGGCTGCGCCGCGGGCAAGCGCGTGCAGGCTTTGGGCGGCGCCAAGAACCATATGGTGGTGATGCCGGACGCCGACATGGAGATGACGGTCGACGCCTTGATGGGCGCGGCCTATGGTTCGGCCGGCGAGCGGTGCATGGCCATTTCGGTGGTGGTCGCCGTCGGCGACGCCGGCGACAAAATCGTCGACGCACTGGCAAAGCGCACGGCCGCACTGAAAGTGCGCGACGGTATGGCGCACGACGCCGAAATGGGGCCCGTCGTTTCAAGCGCGGCCAAGCAGCGTATAGAGCGCTTGATCGGAGAGGGTGTCGAGCAGGGCGCCAAATTGGTGGTCGATGGACGCAACCACGTGGTGCCGGGACGCGAGAATGGCTTCTTCATCGGCGGCACCTTGTTCGACCACGTCACGCCCGATATGACGATCTACAAGGAAGAAATTTTCGGTCCCGTCTTGTGCATGCTGCGCTCGCCCGATGTGGGCAGCGCGGTGGAGCTGATCAACCGCAACGAGTACGGCAACGGCGTGGCGATCTACACCCGCGACGGCGGCGTGGCGCGCGAGTTCGTGCGCCAGATCCAGGTCGGCATGGTGGGCGTGAACGTGCCGCTGCCGGTGCCGATGGCATTCAACAGTTTCGGCGGCTGGAAGCGCAGCCTGTTCGGCGACCATCACGCCTATGGTCCCGAGGGCGTGCGCTTCTACACGCGCCACAAAGCCGTCATGCAGCGCTGGCCGAACACCGCCAGCGCTGGCGCGGAATTTGCATTCCCTCAGATGAAGTAGTCGGGCGAATTTTTCGTCCGGGGTGTCTGAAACTACCGAGCCATTAGCCAGGAAAAAGAATGATGATCGAATCCCTGAAATACATGCCGCATCCAAAGCAAGCCAATGCGGCGTTGGCGGAACACTTCACCGACCTCGCGCCGGCGCTCAACGCGCGCAAGGCCGCGATCGAAAGTTCGCGCTGCCTTTACTGCTACGACGCGCCTTGCACGCGCATCTGCCCATCGGACATCGACGTCGCCAGTTTTATCCGCAATATCCACGACGGTAACGTCAACGGCGCGGCGGTCGGCATCCTCAAGCAAAACATCTTGGGCGGCAGCTGCGCGCGCGTCTGCCCGACCGAAATCCTGTGCGAAGACGCCTGCGTGCGCAATCATGACGCCGAAGGCCAGCCGGTCAAAATCGGTCTGCTGCAGCGCTACGCCATCGACAACATGTCCCTCGACGAGCATCCATTCAAACGCTTCCCGTCGACCGGCAAAAAGATCGCCGTCGTCGGCGCCGGACCGGCCGGCCTGTCGTGCGCGCACCGCCTGGCGATGCTCGGCAACGACGTGGTGATCTACGAGGCGCGCGAAAAATCGGGCGGACTCAATGAATACGGCATCGCCAAGTACAAGCTGACCGATAACTTCGCGCAGAAGGAGGTCGACTTCCTGCTGGCGATCGGCGGCATCGAAATCCGTCACGGTCAAACGCTGGGCGCCAACGTGCAGCTCAAGGACCTGCACGCGCAGTACGACGCCGTCTTCCTCGGCCTGGGCCTGGGCGCCAGCAAGCAGCTCGGCTTGACCGGCGAGGACGCGCCAGGCCTGCTGGCCGCCGTCGACTACATCGCCGCGCTGCGCCAGGCGGACGATTTGAGCCAGCTGCCGCTGCCGTCGCGCGCCATCGTCATCGGCGCCGGCAACACCGCCATCGACATGGCGGTGCAGATCCAGCGCCTTGGCGCCGAGGAGGTCACGCTGGTGTACCGGCGCGGCTTCGAGGCGATGAGCGCGACCGGGCACGAACAGCACATCGCCAAGGAAAACCAGGTGCGCATGCGCACGTGGGCCAGGCCGCAGCAGGTTCTGCTCGACGACGCGGGCCGCGTGCGCGGCATGCGCTTCGAGAAAACCGCCATCGTCGACGGCCGCTTCGGCGGCACCGGCGAGACCTTCGAGATCGCCGCCGACGCCATCTTCAAGGCCATCGGCCAGAGCATGGACGAAACAAGCATCGGCGATCCACTGGCGAAGACGCTCAAACGCGACGGTGACAAAATCCACGTCGACGACCGGTTCCGCACGGTGCTGCCGCGTATCTACGCCGGCGGCGACTGTGTGGCGCCGGGCCAGGATCTGACCGTGCAGGCGGTCCAGCATGGCAAGCTGGCGGCGCACGCGATCCATGAGGACCTGAAATCAACAACCGAAGCACCGAAAGTGGAGGCTGCATAATGGCTGACCTGAGCATAGAATTCTGCGGCATCAAGTCGATCAATCCGTTCTGGCTGGCCTCCGCGCCGCCGACCGACAAGGCCTACAACGTAGTGCGCGCCTTCGAGGCGGGGTGGGGTGGCGTGGTGTGGAAAACGCTGGGCGAGGACCCGGCCGCCGTCAACGTCTCGTCGCGCTACTCGGCGCACTACGGCAAGAACCGCGAGGTCCTCGGCTTCAACAACATCGAGTTGATCACCGACCGCTCGCTCGACATCAACCTGCGCGAGATCACGCAGGTCAAGAAGGATTGGCCCGACCGCGTGATCATCGTCTCGCTGATGCTGCCGTGCGAGGAAAAGCTGTGGGCCGATATCCTGCCGCTGGTGGAGGCCACCGGCGCCGACGGCATCGAGCTCAATTTCGGCTGCCCGCACGGCATGCCGGAGCGCGGCATGGGCGCCGCCGTCGGCCAGGTGCCCGAATACGTTGAGATGGTCACGCGCTGGTGCAAAACGCACAGCAAGCTGCCGGTCATCGTCAAGCTCACGCCCAACATCACCGACGTGCGCGCGCCGGCCCGCGCCGCCAAGGCCGGCGGCGCGGACGCCGTCTCGCTGATCAACACCATCAACTCCATCACCCACCTGGACCTGGACCAGATGGTGGCCTTCCCCATCGTCGGCGGCGCCAGCACGCACGGCGGCTACTGCGGTTCGGCCGTCAAGCCGATCGCG
The DNA here is from genome assembly GCA_963513825.1 of uncultured Duganella sp. Lineage (GTDB taxonomy): Bacteria > Pseudomonadota > Gammaproteobacteria > Burkholderiales > Burkholderiaceae_D > Rugamonas. The sequence continues at coordinate 96,384 of CAUPRW010000008.1, read as the reverse complement.
CTCAACATGGTGGCCGAAATCGCGCGCGACCCGGCCACCCAAGGCTTGCCGATCTCCGGCATCGGCGGCATCGGCAATTGGCGCGACGCGGCCGAGTTCATGGCGCTCGGCTCCGGCTGCGTGCAGGTATGCACCGCCGCCATGCTGCATGGCTTCCGCATCGTCGAGGAGATGAAGGACGGCCTGTCGCGCTGGATGGACGAGAAGGGCTACACCAGCGTGAGCCAGTTCGTCGGCAAGGCGGTGCCCAACACCACCGACTGGAAGTACCTGAACATGAACTATCAGGTCATCGCGCAGATCAACCAGGACGACTGCATCAAGTGCGGCCGCTGTTACGTGGCCTGCGAGGACACCTCGCATCAATCGATCGCGCAGCTGATCGACGCGGCCGGCGTGCGCACCTATGAGGTGATCAAGGAGGAGTGCGTCGGCTGCAACCTGTGCGAGATCACCTGCCCGGTGCAGGGCTGCATCACGATGGTGCCGCAGGATACCGGCAAGCCGTATATGAACTGGACGCAGGACCCGCGCAACCCGCGCGCCGAAAAGGTTGTGGAAACGGCGTGAGCGAGCGGCACGGCCACCCCCAGGCAAAAAGGGGACGTACCCCATGGGGTACGTCCCCGGCATGTCGCAGTGCGGGGTAAATGCCAGCATCAAGGAACGAAACTTGCAACACTGATCGCACACGATCAACCCTTGGAGATAGCCCCGTGAGTAAAGAACTCCCTGGCAGCACGCAACTCTGGAACGAAGACCTCGCGCCGACCACCGAAGCGCAGCGCACCTGGCGCTGGTACCACTTCGCCGCGCTGTGGGTCGGCATGGTGATGTGCATTCCGGCGTACACGCTGTCTGCGAGCCTGATCGAGGGCGGCATGTCCGGCTACCAGGCGGTGCTGACGGTATTCATCGCCAACGCCATCGTGCTGCTGCCGATGGTATTGATCGGCCACGCCGGCACCAAATACGGCATCCCCTACGCGGTGCTGGCGCGCGCCTCGTTCGGCACCGCCGGCGCGCGCCTGCCGGCGCTGATGCGCGCCATCGTCGCCTGCGGCTGGTACGGCATCCAGACCTGGTTCGGCGGCTCGATGATCTACACGCTGCTCGGCGTGATGATGGGCGGCGAAATCGGCGGCGCAAAACTGGGCTTCCTCGGCATCAATGGCGCCCAGCTGCTTTGCTTCCTGGTCTTCTGGGCCATCCAGTTCTGGTACATCGTGCACGGCATGGACGCCATCCGCAAGCTCGAGACCTACACCGCGCCGCTGAAGATCGCCATCTGCTTCGTGCTGCTGGCGTGGGTGCACAACAAGGCCGGCGGCTTTGGCGACCTGCTGTCGGCGCCATCGCAGTTCGTCGCCGGCGGCAAGAAGGCGGGCCAGTTCTGGTCCGTGTTCTGGCCTTCGCTCACGGCCATGGTCGGCTTCTGGGCCACGCTGGCGCTCAACATTCCCGATTTTACCCGCTTCGCCAAATCGCAGCGCGACCAGATCATCGGCCAGTCGGTCGGGCTGCCGGTGCCTATGGGCCTGCTGGCGGCGATGGCGGTGATCGTCACGTCGGCCACCGTGGTCTTGTACGGCAAGGCGATCTGGGACCCGGTCGACCTGGCCAGCCGCATGACCGGCGTCGCCGTGCTGGTGGCGCTGCTGATCCTCTTGATCGACACCGTCTCGGTCAACCTGGCCGCCAATCTGGTCGGCCCGGCGTACGACTTTTCTTCGCTGGCGCCAAAGCAGATTTCGTACAAGACCGGTGGCTACATCACCGCCGGCATCGCCATCGTCATGATGCCATGGAAGATACTCGAATCGACCCAGGGCTACATCTTCACATGGCTGATCGGCTATTCGGCGCTGCTCGGCCCCATCGCCGGCATCCTGATCGTCGATTACTACATGGTGCGCAAGACCCGCCTCGATGTCGCCGAACTGTATCGCGAGGATGGCATCTACTCGTATGGCAATGGCTGGAACGTGGCGGCGCTGGTGGCCTTCGCGGTCGGCGTGGCGCCGAACATCCCGGGCTTCCTCAATGCCGCCTTCCCGGCCTCGTTCCCGGGCGTTGGCGAGGGCTTCAAAACGATTTATACCTACGCATGGTTCGTCGGAATCGCCATCTCCGCAATCGTGTATGGGGTTATGATGAAGGGACGGACGGTGCCCGCGGTGAGGGCGCCCGCCCACCCCTGATAATCACCGGATTCTGGAGACGTAAATGACCACTATTATCCGCGGCGGTACCGTCGTCAACGCTGACCGCGCCTTTCGTGCCGATGTGCTGTGCTATGGCGACAAGATCGTCGCCGTCGGCGAAAATCTCGAGGCCCCGCACTCGGCGCGCGTGATCGACGCCACCGGCCAGTACGTGATGCCGGGAGGGATAGATCCGCATACCCATATGAACCTGCCCTTCATGGGCACCGTCACGCAGGACGATTTTTACACCGGCACCGCCGCCGGCCTGGCCGGCGGCACCACCACCATCATCGATTTCGTCATTCCGGCGCCGGGACAGAACCTGATCGAGGCTTATCACCAGTGGCGCGGCTGGGCGCAAAAGGCCGCCGGCGACTACACCTTCCACGTGGCCATCACCTGGTGGGACGAGACCGTGCACCGCGATATGGAGATACTGGTGCGCGACCACGGGGTCAACAGCTTCAAGCACTTCATGGCGTACAAAAACGCCATCATGGCCGACGACGAAACGCTGGTGAAAAGCTTCCGCCGGTCGCTCGAGCTGGGCGCCATCCCGACCGTGCACGCGGAGAACGGCGAGCTGGTTTACCAGCTGCAGCAGGATTTGTTAAAAAAGGGCCTGACCGGACCGAGCTCGCATCCGCTGTCGCGCCCACCCGCGGTGGAGGCGGAAGCGGCCAACCGCGCCATCGCCATCGCCAATGTGCTCAACACGCCGGTGTACATCGTCCACGTATCGTGCGCCGAATCGCTCGACGCCATCACGCGCGCGCGCGCCAACGGCCAGCGGGTGTATGGCGAGGCGCTGGCCGGCCATTTGATCATCGACGAAAGCGTCTACCAAAGCGACGACCTCGAGTACGCGGCCGCGCACGTGATGAGCCCACCGTTCCGCAGCAAGCATCACCAGGCCGCGCTGTGGCATGGCCTGCAAAGCGGCAATCTGCACACCACCGCCACCGACCACTGCACCTTCTGCGCCGAGCAGAAGGCCGCCGGCAAGGACGACTTCACGAAGATCCCGAACGGCTGCGGCGGCGTCGAGGACCGCATGTCGGTGATCTGGGACGCGGGCGTCAACAGCGGCATGTTGACGCCGTCGGAATTCGTCAAGGTCACGTCGACCAACACGGCGCAGATTTTCAATATGTACCCGCGCAAGGGCCTGATCGCCGTCGGCGCCGACGCCGACATCGTCGTATGGGATCCGGAAGGCACGCGCACCATATCGGCGTTGACGCAGTTCGCCAAGGGCGGTTTCAACGTCTTCGAGGGCCGCACCGTGCGCGGCATCCCCAGCACCACGCTGGCCGCCGGCAACGTCGTGTTCCATCGCGGCGTGCTGATGGCGGTGGAAGGTGCCGGCCGCCACATCGATCGTCCCGCGTTCAAAGCCACATCGGCGCGTTAATCAAGGAGCAGCTTATGAGTGAAATGCGCATCAATGGCGACCGCCTCTGGGCGGCGCTGATGGAACTGGCCCAAATCGGCGCCACGCCGAAGGGCGGCGTCAAACGGCTGGCGCTGACGGACCTGGACAAGCAGGGCCGCGATCTGGTGGTCGGCTGGGCCAGGGAGGCCGGCATGTCGATCACCATCGACCAGATCGGCAACGTCTTCATGCGCCGCGACGGCACCAACAACGATCTGCCGCCGATCATGACCGGCAGCCATATCGACACCCAGCCCACCGGCGGAAAGTTCGACGGCAATTACGGCGTGCTCGCCGGCCTGGAAGTGGTGCGCACCTTGAACGACTTGAAGATCAAGACCGAGGCGCCGATCGAAGTGGCCTTCTGGACCAACGAGGAAGGCTCGCGCTTCGTTCCGGTGATGATGGGCTCCGGCGTGTTCTGCGGCGCCTTCAGCCTGGAGACGGCGTACTCCGCCAGGGACACCGAGGGCAAGACCGTCGGCGAGGAACTCGCGCGCATCGGCTACAAGGGCGACCAGGTGCCGGGGCAGCATCCGATCGGCGCCTACTTCGAGACCCACATCGAGCAGGGACCGGTGCTGGAGGATGCCGACAAGGTGATCGGCGTGGTGCCGGCGGTTATGGGATTGTCGTGGTACGACTGCGTGGTCAGCGGCATGGAGGCGCACGCCGGGCCGACGCCGATGGGACTGCGCAAGGACGCGTTGCAGGTCTCGACCCGCATCATGCAGGAGGTGGTGGCCATCGCCAACCGTTATCCGCCGTATGGACGCGGCACGGTGGGCATGGTGCAGGTGTTCCCGAACAGCCGCAACGTCATTCCGGGCGAGGTCAAATTCAGCATCGACCTGCGCAACGTGAACGACGAACTGCTCAACACCATGCACGAGGAGATGCTGGCCTTTATCGACAAGACCCGCGCCGACAGCGGCCTGGAAATTTCGATCGAGCGCGTCTCGTACTACCCGCCATGCCCGTTCCACCCGGACTGCGTGGACGCGGTGCGCAACGCCACCGCCAAGCTGGGATATTCGACCATGGACGTGGTTTCCGGCGCGGGCCACGACGCGATCTATGCGGCGCGTCTGGCGCCGTCGGGCATGATCTTCGTGCCGTGCAAGGACGGCATCAGCCACAACGAGATCGAGGACGCCAAGTCCGAGCATCTGGAAGCGGGCTGCAACGTGCTGCTGCACGCCATGCTGGAGCGCGCGAAGATCGTCTGACCGAATGCGGGGATGGTATGCTTTTGGTTTTGACAGGCCGCCTCCCCGATGTACACAGACCCACAGCAAGCCTACCTTGACGGCAACCGGCGCATGGCCGTCGGCGACGCGGTCGGCGCCGAGGAGTGCTTTTGGCAGGCGATAGCGCTGCAGCCGGAGCATGCCGGCGCGCGCGCCAATCTGGGCTACGTCAAGGAGCTGCGCGGCCAGCTGCTGGAGGCCGAGTTCCACTACCTGCACGCGATCGCGCTGCTGCCCGATAGCCCACAGCTGTATCTGAACCTTGGCGTGCTGCTGCAAAAGGCGCGGCGTTTCGACGAGTCCGAGGCGGCCGCGCGCATGGCGCTCGAACTGGCGCCGGAGTCGCCGTCGGCCTGGAGCCAGTTGGGTGTGGCGCTGGCCTGCGTCAAGCGCGAGCGGGAGGCCGAGGAGTGTTATCGGCGCGCCTTGGAAATCGACGAGGACTACTCCAGGGCGCAGTTCAATCTCGCGTATATCCTGCTGCGGCAGGGGCGCTTTGCCGACGGCTGGCCGCTGCTGGAATCGCGCTGGCATTTCGACAGCCTCGCGCAGCCGTTCAATTGTCCGCCGTGGGAGGGGCAGCCGTTGGCCGGCAAGTCGGTGGTGATCGTGTCCGAGGCGGGGCAGGGGGACATGATCCATTTCTGCCGCTATGCCGCTCTGCTCAAGGATGCCGGCGCCGCGCGGGTGGCGGTGGCGTGTCCACCGGGACTGCGGCGGCTGATGGCGGGCCTGTCCGGCGTCGACGAGGTGTATGTGCAGCAGGGCGCGTTGCCGGCCAGCGGCTGGGACTTCTGGACGCATCCTATGCGATTGCCGGCCTTGTTCGGCACGGACCTGGCCAGCATCCCTTCATCGACGCCATATATCTCGGTCGATCCGGAGGCGGTGCGCTATTGGGGTGGCATGGTGCCCGGGCAGGGGCTGCGGGTGGGGCTGGCGTGGAAGGGCAATCCGCTGTTCGAGAACGATGCGGAGCGGTCGTTGCCGTCGTTGCATACGTTGGCGCCGCTGGCCGGCGCCGGTGGTTTGCACTTCGTGAGCCTTCAGAAGGGCGATAGCGAGGACGAGGCGTTGACGCCGCCGGCGGGGATGGCGCTGCAGGCGCTGGCGCCGCGTCTTCAGGATTTTGCCGATACGGCGGGGGTGATCGCCAATCTGGATCTGGTGATCAGCGTGGACACGGCGGTGGCGCATCTGGCGGGCGCGCTGGGCAAGCCGGTTTGGTTGCTGCTGCCGGATCATCGCTGCGACTGGCGCTGGATGGCGGAGCGCGGCGACACACCGTGGTATCCGTCGATGCGGCTGTTTCGCCAGCCGCCGGGTGGCGGATGGGCCGCGGTGGTCGCCGAAGTGGTGTCGGCGTTGCGGGTGCTCGCCGGCGCCCACCCCGCAAAGCGGTGACCGGGGACGGACCCGCAGGGTCCGTCCCCGCCGACTGCCGGTGACGATTCGTCACCGCCGCCTCAGTGGCCGAAGGGGGTGCGGGTTCAGTTTGATCGGAAGGCGCGCAAAAAATCCAGTAGCACCCGCGCCGCGATCTCCGCATCGTCCGCCGTCATCGTCTCCAGCGGATTGTGGCTGATGCCGCCATTGCCGCAGCGCGTGAACAGCATCGCCACATCGGTAATCGCCGCCATCGCCATCGCATCATGTCCCGCGCCCGACAGCAGATCGAAACGTGGCAACCCCGCGCGTTCGACCGCCGCGCCCAACTGGTCCATCAAACGCGGCGCGCACGGCGCGGCCGGCGCATCGACAATGCGCTGCAAGCTGTACTCCACCTGCCGCCGCGCGCAAATCTCGGCGATCCCGTCCAACACATCCTTGACCGCCGCCTGCCTGACCGCGTCATCGGCCGCGCGGATATCCATCGACAGCTTGCACGCCCCCGGTATCACGTTGACCGATCCTCCCGGCACCTGCAACTGCCCAACCGTCCCGACCAGCGCCACACCCTGCCCGCAACGCCGCTCCACCAGCAGCACGACCTCCGCCGCCGCCGCCGCCGCGTCCTTGCGCATCGTCATCGGCGTGGTGCCGGCGTGGCTGGCCAGCCCGGTCAACTCGACCAGGTAGCGCGAACTGCCGGCGATCGCCGTCACCACGCCCAGCGCCAGGTCGCGCTCCAGCAGCACCGGCCCCTGTTCGATATGGACCTCGACAAAGCCCAGCAACCGCGAGGGATCGCGCGCTATGCCCGGAATGCGCGCCACGTCATGGCCGGCGGCCAGCAGCGCCTCGCGCATGGTGATGCCGTCGGCGTCCGTCTGGTCCAGCAGCGACAGGTCGAAGCGCCCCGTCACGGCGTTACTGCCCAGGAAGGTGCTCTTGAAACGCACACCTTCCTCCTCGGCGAAGCCGACGATCTCGAAGTGGAACGGCAGCTTCTCGCCGCGCTGGTGCAGATGGCGCACGATGGCGATCGGCAGCAGGATGCCGAGCCGTCCATCGTACTTGCCGCCGTTGCGCACGGTGTCGTAGTGCGATCCGGTCATCAGCGTTTTGGCGTCGGGGGCGTCCGAGCGGTAGACGCCGGTGACGTTGCCGACGGCGTCGATGTGCGCCTCCATGCCGGCCTCGCGCATCCAGTCCGCCAGCTGGGCTGCGGTGCGGCGGTGGGCCGGCGTCATGTAGGCGCAGGTGAGGTCGAAGTCGGCGTTGGCGCTGTTGTCGGTGTCGCTCCAGGCGCCGATCACCTCCGACCACTGCATGATGGCGGGGCCGAATTCCAGCGTTATCCCTAGCAGGTCGTTGAGGCGGATCTCGGCGATGCGCTTAATCTGGCGCAGGCACTCGGCGATTTCGTCGGCGCGCTGGTTCTTGAGCCGGCGCGTGAAGGTGGCGATGATGTGGCGCCGCGTGAGCCCCTGTCCGTCCGGTCCCTTGACCGCCAGGATGAAGGGGAAGCCGAATTTGGCGTTGTAGTCGGCGTTAAGCTGGTGCAGGGTGGCGAATTCCTCGGCGCTGCACAGGTGCAGCCCGGACTTGGCCTGTTCGCTGGTCGATTCGGCCGTCAGCTCGCCGGCGATGGCGGCTTTGCCGGCCAGTTCCGGGTGCTCGCGGATCAGGCCAAGCTGCTCGCCCGGCGTGGCGGCGCCGACCACGCCCTGCAACGCCAGCTTGAGCGCCGTCTCGTTGGCGAAGGGACGCTGCGCCGCCGCCCGTTGCGGTATCCAGGGCGAATGCTCGTAAATGCCGCGCAGGCGCTCGACAAAGGTGGCGGTGTCGCAGCTGTTTAAATCGGAGAGTGTGGTCATGGGCGTGGTATCCGGTATCGAACCCTCATCATAACCGCGTCGGCGCTCGCGCGATATACGCGGTATGCCGTAAGATATATATCGTGTGGCATACCTCGCGGCCTACTTCTGGATCAGCGCCTTGGCCGAGGCGGCGACCTGTTCGCGCAGCCATTTGTGCTCCGGCGCCTGGTGCACGCGTTCGTGCCACAGCTGGTAGAAGCGCATCGCCGGGAACTTGACCGGCACCGTGTAGGTTTTGAGCGGCATCTGCTTTTCGTAGTAGCGCACGAACTGGCGGCCGGTGGTCAGCACGAGGTCCGTTTGCGTGAGCATGTAGGGGATCAAACCGAAGTAGGCCGATTCGACGGCGACGTTGCGCTGCAGGCCCTGGCGCTCCAGATAGTCGTCGATGACGCCATGGTAGCCGGGCAGGATCTGGGTCGGCGCCACGTGGGGCAGGGCCAGGTAGTCGGCCAGGGTCATGGCGTCGCTGGCGGTGCGCAGCGCGTAGGGACAGTCGGCGCGCATCACGCAGATGATCGGGTCCTCGAACAGCTTGGACATGTGCAGGTGCTCGGGCGGCTCGTCCCAGTTGGCGATGACGAGGTCCATGTCGCCGTCCGACAGCAGGCGCACGTAGTCGACGCCCGGTCCCAGGCTGTGGATCTTGACGCGGCTGTTGGGCGAGCCGCGGCGCAGCAGCGCCACAAGATTGGGCAGGAACTGGCTATCGAGGTAATCGGGCGCGGCGACGTGGAAGGTGCGCGCCTCCTCCTGCGGCACGAACGGCGCCTTCTTGAGGAACAGGTTTTCGGTCTCGTCGAGGATGCGCTTGGCGGGGAGCAGCAGGCTCTCGCCGTGCTGGGTCGGCACCATGCCGCGCGCGCCGCGCACCAGCAGCGGATCGCCGGTCAGCTCGCGCAGCTTGCGCAGCGAGGCGGAGATAGAGGGCTGCGGCTGATTGAGTTTGAGCGCGACGCGGGAGACGTTTTTCTCCACCAGCAGCAGGTAGAGGATGCGGATCAGGTGCAGATCCAGGTGTTGCGGCAGGGCGGCCATGAACTATGCGTGCTTGAATAGGGAGTTATACGGGAATTGATATGTTTAATATACTCTAATCTTCATGTGGTAGGTATCATATCCGTTTATCTTCTGTAAATTAGCCACATCCTCGACCGGAAAAAATCCATGGAATTGTTCGCCTATCTGATCCCGTACGGCCTTGAGTGGCTCAACCTGATCGTGCGCTGGCTGCACGTCATCACCGGCATCGCCTGGATCGGCGCCTCGTTCTATTTCGTCTGGCTGGACAACTCGATCCGTCCGCCGGCGCCGGGCTCGGAGCTGGCGAAGAAGGGCGTGTCGGGCGAACTGTGGGCGGTGCACGGGGGCGGCTTCTACAACCCGCAAAAATACCTGGTCGCCCCGGCCGAGCTGCCCAAGGAGCTGCACTGGTTTAAATGGGAAGCCTATTCGACCTGGCTGTCCGGCATCGCGCTGCTGACGATCGCCTACTACTTTAACGCCCAGGCGATGATGATCGATAAATCGGTGGCCGACATCAGCAGCCTGCAGGCGGTCGGCATCGGCGTCGGCACGCTGGTCGTCGGCTGGACGGTCTACGACCTGCTGTGCCGCTCCCCGCTGGGCAAGCACGATCTATGGTTTGGCATCGTCGTGTTCCTGCTGATCGTCGCTGCGGCCTATGGCCTCACGCATGTGCTCAGCGGGCGCGCCGCCTACATCCACGTCGGCGCGCTGATCGGCACCATCATGGTCGGCAATGTGCTCATGCTGATCATCCCGGGCCAGCGCAAGATGGTCGAGGCCATGGCCGCCGGCGGCCTGCCCGATCCCATCCACGGCCAAAAGGCCAAGCAGCGCAGCGTCCACAATAACTACTTCACGCTGCCGGTGCTGTTCATCATGATCAGCAACCACTACGCCATGACCTACCGCCACGACCACGCGTGGCTGGTGCTGGCGTTTATCATGGCGGCGGGCGTGTTCATCCGCCACTTCTTCAACCTGCGGCACAAGGGCCGCGTCGAATGGCGCTACCCGGCCATCGGCGTGGCGCTGCTGGCCGGCGTGGCCGTGGCGATCGCGCCGGCGCGTCCGGCGGCGGTGGCGCCGGCGGCCGATCCGGCGGCGCAATTCGCCCAAGTGAAGGCGATCATCGCGCAGCGCTGCGCCACCTGCCACGCCGAGCGGCCCACGCAAGCCGGCTTCGCGGCCGCGCCGCTGGGCGTGATGCTTGAGAACGACGCCGAAATCCATCAGAATGCGGAGAAAATCTACAAGCAGACGGTCCAGCTCAAAGCCATGCCGTTGGCGAACCTGACCCAAATGACCGACGCCGAACGGGCGAAAATCGCCGCCTGGTACGAAGCCGGCGCAAAATGAAGGAAGCGACTATGAGCAGCACCAAGGAACAACTGGCCAAATGGATCGACGAGCACTTCGACGAGGAGGTCGGCGTCCTGCAGCAACTGCTGCGCGTGCCGACCGACACACCACCCGGTAACAACGCCCCGCACGCCGACATGGTGGCCGACCTGGTCAAGGCCTATGGCTGGAGCGCCGAAAAGCACGCCGTGCCTCAGGACGTGGTGCGCGACTATGGTATGGAGACCATCACCAACCTGATCGTGCGCCGCCCCTATCAGGCGGGCGGACCGACGGTCGCGCTCAACGCCCACGGCGACGTGGTGCCGCCAGGCGACAACTGGACCTACCCGCCGTACGGCGGCGTGGTGGAAGACGGCTATATCTACGGCCGCGCGGCGGCCGTCTCCAAGTGCGACTTCGCCACCTACATCTTCGCCACGCGCGCGCTCGAAGCGCTGGGCGTGCCGCTCAAGGGCGCGCTGGAGCTGCACTTCACCTATGACGAGGAATTCGGCGGCCTGCTCGGGCCGGGCTGGCTGCTCGAGCAAAAGCTGACCAAGCCCGATTACGTCATCGCGGCGGGCTTTAGCTACAACATCGTCACCGCGCACAACGCCTGCCTGCAGTTGGAGGTGACCGTCAACGGCAAGTCGGGCCATGGTGCCATGCCGGAGACGGGGCACGACGCGCTGCAGGCGGCCACGAAGATCCTCAACGCCATCTACGACCAGCTGCCGGAGCTCAAGAAGGTCAAATCGAAGATCGACGGCATCGACTCGCCGACCATGCTGGTGGGCCGCATCGACGGCGGCACCAACACCAACGTCGTGCCGGGCAAGGTGGTGCTCAAGATGGACCGCCGCATGATTCCGGAGGAGGAGCCGGCGGTGGTCGAGGCGCAGGTGCGCGCGATGATCGAAAACGCCGTGCGCGGCATCCCCGGCATCAGCCTGGAGATCAAGCGATTGCTGCTATCGCACGCGCTGCGCGAGCAGCCGGGAACGGAAAAGCTGGTCGCCAGCCTGCAGCAAAACGCGCAGACCTACCTCGGCGAGCTGATACCGGCGCAGGGCACGCCGCTGTACGCGGACGCGCGCCTGTACGGCGAGCATGGCATCCCGGCGGTGCTGTACGGCGCCGGTCCGCGCAGCGTGCCCGAATCGAACGCCAAGAAGGCCGACGAGCGGCTCAAGCTCGAAGACCTGCGCAAGGCGACCAAGGTGGTCGCCGCCACGCTGCTGGACTTCCTCGGCTAAAACATCGGGGTCAAGTCTGACATTTGGACACGGCCCCGGCTGTATCGCTGTTTCACGGCATATCCGCTCAAGTTCGGCGAGCTGAGCAAAAGCACAAGTTGCTTGCGCCAAGCCGCTAGACTTCCCGAAGGAGTTGACAAAGCAGGAGGACGTCGTGAACCCACGGCCTGACGAGCAGACGCCGCAGCCGCTGTCCGAGCAGTCAATTGATCAGTTGAGCCATAGGAAAATCGCCTGGGAAGCAAGGGCCGCTTCGCACCAATAATCTATAAAAAGTGATCTCAAATGTTTGAAAAAAAATTGATGGCCGGCTGGGGCGACATGGACTTCAACAGCCATATGCGCAATACAGCCTTCATGGACAAGGCGGGCGACATCCGCATGATGTTCCTGTCGGAACACGGCTTCCCGATGAGCGAAATGATGCGGCTCAAAATCGGTCCGGTGGTGATGAAGGACGAAATCGCCTACTTCAAGGAAGTCATGCTGCTCGACGAAATCACGGTAACGTTGGGCGTGGCCGGCCTGGCGCCGGACGGCAGCCGCTGGCAGCTGCGCAGCGACGTGATCCGCCCGGACGGCAAGCTCGCCGCGCGCATCACCAGCACCGGCGGCTGGCTCGACCTGGCCGCCCGCAAGCTGGTCATCCCGCCGCCGGCCTTGCTGGCCACCTGGCAAGCGATGGCGCGCACCGACGACTTCCAGGAACTCGCCTCCAGCATCAAATAACATCGGGGTCAAGTCTGACATTTGGACACGGACTGGACTGTAGACGGTCGATACGGCCGGGGCCGTGTCCAAATGTCAGACTTGACCCCGAGGGTGGGTGTGGGGTAGCGCACGGCTGTGGCAAGCAAGATTGCCGTATGATATGGAAATTATTGTCCATACGGTTAGCCTGTGCTGCGATACGAGTTGATCAGTTGCCATGACTGCGGGGTGCTGCACCAGTACCACCCGGTGCGACCGCGCGAGAAGGCGCGCTGCGTGCGCTGCGGCTCCGTCCTCTATCGCGGCGTCCATTCCGATCCCAACCGCATGGCGGCGATTACCCTCGGCGCCATCGTCACCTTTTTGATCGCGCAGTTTTTCCCCATCGTGGAGCTGGAGATCGGCGGCTTTAGCACCAGCGCGACCCTGCTCGGCTCCATCCGCGTGCTTTGGCACGAGCAGATGCAGCTGGTGGCGGCCGTCGTGTTCCTGTTTACGATGCTGCTGCCGGCGGTCGAATTGGGGGCGCTGTTTTATGTGACCATGGCGCTGCGCGCGGGGCGCCGTCCTCCCGGCTTCGATCATTTGCTGCGCGCCGTCGGCGCCGCCCGCCGCTGGGGCATGACCGAGGTGCTGATGATCGGTATCCTGATCACCATCGTCAAGATGACCAGCCTGGCCCAGGTGCTGCTGCAACCGGGCTTGTTCGCCTTCGGCGTGCTGACCCTGATGCTGGCCGTCGTGGTGTCCTTCGATCCCAAACACTTGTGGAACATCGGCGAGCATTTGCCCGGGCCGGGCGGCCCGCGGCCGTCCCAGCGCGAGTTCCGCTACAAGCCGGTGCCGGGCGGCGCCCATCTCGAGGCTTGCCATAGCTGCGGCCTGGTGGCGTCCGTGCCGCGCGCGGCGCGCCACCAGCGCTGCGAGCGTTGCGGCGCGGCGCTGCACCGGCGCCGTCCCGACAGCGTCGGGCGCACCTGGGCCTTCCTGCTGGCGGCCACCATCCTGTACATTCCGGCCATGCTGCTGCCGGTGATGTACACCGATTCCTTGTTCGGCAAGGAGGACGATACGATCATCAGCGGCGTTGTGCTGTTCTGGAACAGCGGCTCGCAGGCGCTGGCGATCATCATTTTCATCGCCAGTATCGTGGTGCCGGTGCTCAAGCTGGCCGCGCTGTCGCTGCTGGCGCTAACGGCGCAGACGCGCTCGCGCTGGCGCCCGCAGCAACGCACGGTGCTGTACCGGATCGTGGAGTTCGTCGGCCGCTGGTCGATGCTCGATATTTTTGTCATCACGCTCACCGTCGCCCTGGTGCGCTTCAAGGCGCTGGCGGTGATCACCGCCGGCCCCGGCGCGCTGGCCTTCTGCGCCGTGGTGGTGCTGACGATGCTGGCGTCGATGCAGTTCGATCCGCGCCTGATATGGGATGCAACCGATTCAAATGGAGAAAAACATGCCTGAAAACGAGGGCGGCCAGCCGCCGCTGCACGCGCCGCACGTGGAGAAGGCCAGCCGCTGGCTGCCTTCCCTGGTGTGGTTGATTCCCCTGCTGGCGGCGCTGATCGGCGCCGGCCTGGTGGTCAAGTCCTTCATCGACCGCGGCCCCACCGTGACGGTGAGCTTCCGCAGCGGCGACGGCCTTGAGCCGGGCAAGACCAAGGTCAAGTTCAAGGACGTCGACATCGGCATCGTGCGCTCGATTTCGCTGGCGCGCGACCTGTCCAAGGTGCTCGTGACGATCGACATGAGCAAGGAGGCCTCGCGCTTCACCGCCGTCGATACCCGCTACTGGGTGGTGCGTCCGCGCATCGGCGCGAGCGGCGTGTCCGGCCTCAATACGCTGCTGTCGGGTTCCTACATCGGCGTCGACGCCGGCAAGTCGGAGGACACCAAGACCGATTTCACCGGCCTCGAACAGGCGCCCCAGGTGGCCTTCGACGAGAAGGGCAGCTATTTCACGCTGCATGGCGAGACGCTCGGTTCGATCGACGTCGGCTCGCCGATTTTCTACCGCCGCATTCCGGTCGGGCAGGTGGCCGCCTACGATCTGGAGGCGAAGGGGCGCGGCATCAACATGAAGGTGTTCGTCAAGTCGCCTTACGATCAATACGTCGGCAAGGGCACGCGCTGGTGGCATGCCAGCGGCGTCGACGTGCGGCTCGACTCCAACGGCTTCAAGGTCAACACCCAGTCGCTGGCTGCGCTGCTGGTCGGCGGCATCGCCTTCGAGAGCATGAACGGCCAGAAGCCGGCCGCCGCCGCGCCCAACAACAGCGAGTTCCTGCTGGCGGCCGACCAGGCCAGCGCGCTGCGCGAGCCCGATGGCGCGCCGATCACCACGGTGCTGTATTTCGACCAGTCGCTGCGCGGCCTGTCGCAGGGCGCGCCGGTCGATTTCCGCGGCATTGTGCTGGGCGAGGTGCGTTCCGTGGGCGTGGAGTTCGATCCGGTCAAGAAGTCGTTCCGCATGCCGGTGACGGTCGATATGTATCCGGCCCGCCTGGGCCGCGCCTTCCAGAAGACCATCGACGAGGACCAGCGCAACAGCGCCGGATCGCAGGTGCTCGAGCGGATGGTGGCGCGCGGCCTGCGCGGCCAGCTCCGCACCGGCAATCTGCTGACCGGGCAGTTGTATGTGGCGCTGGACTTCTTCCCCAACGCGGCGCAGGTCAAGCTTGACCTGAGCAAGGAGACCGTGGAACTGCCGACGGTGCCCAATAGCCTGGACGAACTGCAAACCCAGCTCGCCAGCATCGCGCGCAAGCTGGACAAGGTGCCGTTCGACGAGATCGGCGTCAATCTGCGCGACACCTTGAAGAGCGCCAACGTGCTGCTCAAGCAGCTCGATTCGCAGGTGGTGCCGGAGATGAAGGACACCCTGGGCGCGGCGCGCAAGACCTTCAGCACCGCCGACCAGATACTGCAGAAGGATTCGCCGGTGCAGTCCGACCTGCGCGAGGCCTTGCAGCAGCTCACGCAAACCATGCAGTCGCTCAACGCCTTGTCCGATTATCTGGAACGGCATCCGGAGTCGCTGTTGCGCGGCAAGGGCAGCAAGCAGGATAAACTGGGAGAGAAGAAATGACGCACACCACCGATCGCCGCTACCAATCCGCAGGCGCGCGCGCCGCGCTGCCGCTGCTGGCCGCCGCCACGCTCATGCTGGCGGGGTGCAGCACGCCGGCCGAGCATTTCT
Source organism: uncultured Duganella sp. (assembly GCA_963513825.1). Taxonomy (GTDB): domain Bacteria; phylum Pseudomonadota; class Gammaproteobacteria; order Burkholderiales; family Burkholderiaceae_D; genus Rugamonas. The sequence continues at coordinate 80,693 of CAUPRW010000008.1, read as the reverse complement.
ACAGTCTCAGTAACGGCATGGGCGTGCCGCAAAAGACCGATACGCCCGCCGCCGCTTACTACATCGAGGTGCCGGCGGTGAGCGTGCCGCAGCAGGTGGCGCGCAACCAGATGGTGGTGACCACCGGCGCCGGCAGCATCGACCTGCTCGAGTACGACCGCTGGGCCTCGCCGCCGGCGTCGGAGATTGGCCAGGCGCTGTCGCTGGCGATTTCCGGCGAACTGGGAACCATCGACGTGTTCCGCACGCCGTCTCCCGACGGCGCGCCGGTGTATCGCATCAGCACCAACGTGCAGCGCTTCGAATCCGCGCCGGGCAAGTACGCGCTGATCGACGCGGTGTGGAGCGTGCGGCTGGTGGGCGGCACCAAGGTGCTCACCTGCCGCAGCGTCGCCAACGAGGAAGTGGGCGCCGGGAATGACGCGCTGGTGGCCGGCCATCGCCGCGCCGTGGTCCGCATCGGCGCCGACATCGCCAAAGCCGTGCGCGCGCTGGCGGCCGGCGGCAACGCGGGCTGCTGAGGGCCGTCCGCCACGCGCGGCCCGTCCGCGGCTTAGAGGCGCGAATCTAGACTATTCGTTTGATGATACGCGCCCGCGCCGTTAAGCTGGGGGCTGTTTGCAGCGGGATTGGAAAACATATGGGACAAATTTACCTGGTGCGCAGCGGTCAAGCGTCCTTCGGCAGCGCCAATTACGATCGGTTGTCGGCGCGGGGCCACGAGCAGGCGCGCCTGCTGGGAAAGTGGCTGGCCGCCGGTGATCAGCCGCTGCACCGGCTGATCACCGGCGGCATGGCGCGCCACCACCAGACGGCCGATGCCTGCGTGGCGCAGTTGGGCGCCCCGCAGGTGGCAGGCGCGCAGTGCCTCACCGACCCTGGCTTTGCCGAATTCGATCACCACGAGGTGATGCTGCGGCACTGCGCCGAATTCGCCGATCCGGGAACCTTCCAGACATTGCTGGCGCGGTCGGCCGACCCGCAGCGGGCGGCCGAGCAGCTCTTTCGCGGCGCCATGCAGCGCTGGATGACCGGTTGGCACGACGACCAGTATGGCGAGGCGTGGCCGGATTTCCGCCGCCGCGTGGTGTCGGCGCTGGAGCGGCTCGACCAGCCGGACAGCAAGCGCACCACCGTCGTATTTACCTCCGGCGGGGTGATCGCGACGATCATGCAGCATGTGCTGGGGTTCCAGGATTTCCAGGTGATGGAGATGACGTGGAAGTTGGCTAATTGCGCGGTCACGCGGCTGCTTCATCGCCCCGGTGAATTCGGGCTCGGGTACCTGAACAATTATTCGCATCTCGAGGGTGCGGGCGCGGTGACTTACCGCTGAACTTTGATTGATCGCTTTTGCCGGCTTTTCGGCGCGCTGGCAGTGGCGGATTACGGCGTTGCGCCTGATCCGCCCTACGTCCTGCTGCGAACTGCCGCAGGTTGACTTGGACTGTATGAGCATACAGTATAATTAAGTATGCCTACGCCCGCAGCTCAACCCTTACAGCAAGGATTCATCCTGACCCGCCATTGGCGCGACGCGCCCAATGGCACGGAGATCGAGTTTTGGCTGGCCACCGACGACGGTCCCAGGAAAATCCGGCTGACGACGCAGACCTCGGTGGCCTTCGCCGAGGCCCGGGAGCGTTTCGCCATCGAGGCGCTGCTCGACAAATCGGCCGCCATCGAGCTGCGCGAACTCAAGCTCAAGACCTTCGAGCAGGAACCGGTCATCGGCGTGTACGCGTCCCGCTACAAGCAACTGACAGCGCTCGAGCGCACGCTGCGCGACCATGGCATCAAAATGTACGAGGCCGACATCCGCCCGCCGGAGCGCTACCTGATGGAGCGCTTCATCACCGCCGGCGTGCAGGTCGAGGGCGGCCGCGCCGACGGCGCCACCATCCACGATTGCAAACTCAAGCCCGCCCCGGAGTACCGCCCCAAGCTCAAGATGGTCTCGCTCGATATCGAAACGAGCGCCTATGAAGACCTGTATTCGATCGCGCTCGAAGGCTGCGGCCAGCGCCAGGTGTACATGCTTGGCGCCGCGCCGGCGCAACCGCCGGTGGACATCGACTTCGACCTCGAATACTGCGCCACGCCACGGCAGTTGATCGAACGGCTCAACGCCTGGATGGCGCGCCACGATCCGGATGTGCTGGTCGGCTGGAACGTGGTGCAGTTCGACCTGCGCGTGCTGCAAAAGAACGCCGACAAGCACAAGATCGCCCTGACGCTGGGCCGCGAGGGCAAGACCATCGAATGGCGCGAGCATCCCGGCAAGCAGGGCTACATGTTCGCCCCGGTCGTCGGCCGCATCGTCCTCGATGGCATCGACGCGCTCAAGGCGGCATCGTGGATGTTCCCGTCCTTCAGCCTGGAAAACGTCTCGCAGGCCATGCTCGGCGAGGGCAAGGACATCGGCGACGTCTACGACAAGATGGCGGAGATCGAACGCCGCTTCCAGGAGGACAAGCCGGCGCTGGCCCACTACAACCTGAAGGACTGCGAGCTGGTCACGCGCATCTTCGACAAGGCCAACCTGCTCGCCTTCATGATCGAACGGGCGACGGTGACCGGTCTGCAGGCCGACCATCTGGGCGGCTCGATCGCCGCCTTCGGCCACCACTATCTGCCGCGCATGCACCGCGAAGGCTACGTCGCCCCGAGCGTGGGCGACATCTCCGGTGGCGCTTCGCCGGGCGGCTTCGTCATGGATTCCAAACCAGGCCTGTACGACTCGGTGGTGGTGCTGGACTATAAAAGCCTGTACCCGTCGATCATCCGCACCTTCCTGGTCGATCCGGTGGGCCTGGTCGCGGGCGAGGCCGCGCGAGATCCGGCGACAGTGGTGGAGGGCGTCAACGGCACCGTGTTCTCACGCCACAAGCACTGCCTGCCGGAGATCACCACACAAATCTGGAAGCAGCGCGACGCCGCCAAGCGGGCGAAGAACGAGCCGCTGTCGCAGGCGCTCAAGCTGTTGATGAATTCCTTCTGCGGCGTGCTGGGCGCGACCGAATGCCGCTTCTTCAATCCACGCCTGGTTTCCTCGGTCACCTTGCGCGGCCACCAGATGATGAAGCAGACCCGCGAGCTGGTCGAGGCGGAGGGCTATGACGTCATCTACGGCGATACGGACTCCATCTTCATCTGGCTCAAAAAAGAACACAAAAACGCCGACGCGCTGGAGATCGGCCAGCAACTGGCCAACAGGATCAACGCCTGGTGGCGCGACATGCTCAAGCAAAAGCACGGCCTCGAATGCCACCTCGAGATCGAATTCGACACGCACTTCCAGAAGTTCTTCATGCCGACCATCCGCGGCACGGAGACGGGCAGCAAGAAGCGCTACGCCGGCCTGACGGTCAACGCCAGCGGCGAGGACGAGGTGATTTATCGCGGCCTCGAAGTGGCGCGCAGCGACTGGACGCCTCTGGCGCAGCAGTTCCAGAAAGGGCTGTTCATGCGCATCTTCAAGGACGAGCCTTACCAGGACTACGTGCGCGATTACGCGTCGAAGACGTTGGCCGGCGACTTCGACGAGCTGCTGGTGTACCGCAAGCGGCTGCGCCACCGGCTCGACGAATACAAGGTCAACGTGCCACCGCAGGTGCGGGCGGCGCGCCTGGCCGACGAATACAACCAGTCGCACCACCGCCCGCTGCGCTACCAGAACGGCGGCTGGATCAGCTACGTGATGACCACCGGCGGTCCGGAGCCGCTCGAGGCGCTGCGTTCGCACATCGATTACGACCATTACCTGACCAAGCAATTGCAGCCGATCGCCGATTCGATCCTGCTGCCGATGAAGGACAGTTTTTCCAGCCTCACCACCTCGCAAGCCAGTCTTTTCTAAAGGAGCGACCATGAACGATTTCAAGAAACTGCATGACGGCGAAAGCCTGCTGCGCCTGCCCAACGCCTGGGACGCGGGCAGCGCGCGCCTGTTCGAAAGCCTCGGCGCGCCGGCCATCGCCACCACCAGCGCCGGTGTGGCATGGGCCGCCGGTTACGCCGATGGCGATAACATGCCGGCCGACGTCGCCATCGCGCTGGCCAGCAACATGGCGCGGGTGTTGACGGTGCCGCTGTCGGTCGATTTCGAGAACGGCTATTCGGACGACGCCGAGGTGGTCGCGCAACATGTGATGAAGCTGATCGGTGCCGGCGTGGCCGGGATCAACCTGGAGGACGGCCATGCGGCGCCGCAGCTGCTGGCGGCGAAAATCGCCGCAGTCAAAAGGCTGGCCGCCGCCTCGGGCAAGGACATCTTCATCAACGTCCGCACCGACGTCTATCTGAAAGGGCTGGTGCCGGAAGGCGAACGGGTGGCCGAGGTCTTGCGGCGCGCCGCGATCTACAAGGCCGCCGGCGCCGACGGTTTGTTCGTGGCGGGGATTTGCCAGGTCGGGGAGATCGCGGCGGTGGTCGCCGGCGCCGGCTTGCCGGTCAATGTGATGGACTGGCCCGGCGTGCCGCCGGCCGACGAGTTGTTCAAGCTCGGTGTGCGCCGCTTGAGCGCCGGTTCCGGTATTTCGCAGGCCCTGTGGGCCGTCGCCGCCGGGATGGCGAAAGACTTCATCGCCACCGGCAACGCCGGTCCGCTGGTGGACAAGGCGATGCCGTATGGCCAGTTGCAGGCCTTGTTCGTCAAATCATGATGCCTTTGCCGCTTTCGGCGCGGCGCCCTGGCGGTTGTCGAAGCTGAACGCGCCGGCGCCGAACGCCACCACCTGCAGCAGGCCGCCGGCCATCGCGAAGTTCTTCAGCAGATGGATCATCTGGTTCTGGTCGCCCACGGCGTTGTGGAAGGCCAGGCCGGTGACGATCGAGAACGCCGCCAGGCCTGCTGCCACCAGGCGCGCCTTCACGCCCAACAGCAGCAGCACGCCGCCACCGAGTTCCACCGCGATGGCGATGGCCAGCGCCAGTGGCGCGAACGGCAGCCCGGTCGAGGCGATGTAACCTATCGTCGCCGCCGGCGCGGCCAGCTTGCCAAGGCCGCTGATGATGAAAATCGCCGACAGCAGCACGCGGCCGATGAGCGGGATGGCGGAGTTGTTTGGGTTGATGGTGTTCATGGCGTTTCCTTTCGATTTAATAGGTTGGTGTGTGTAGCACTGCTTAGATCAGTTTTGCGGAGCGCAGCTGCGCGCCGATGCGTTCGATTTCACTTTCGCCCTTGTCCAGCGCGGCCTGGTTGGTGTGCACCGAGTAGTAGCCGGTCACCAGATCGTACGGATGCTTGACCGCCGAGCCGAGGACGAATTCGGTGGCCCCTTCGGCGACGAAATCGATCGCCTCGTTCCCCTCGGCGAAGACGGCGACCTCCTTGCCGATGGTGGTGTTGGCGGTGCGCAGCGCGCCACCGGCCACCGACACCCAGGCGACGTCGTGTCCCGCTGGCGGCTTGTAGGTCCAGCGCTCGCCGTCGGCTAACGTCACGTGCAGGTAGTTGATCGAGGCGCGCGGGCGGATCGCGCTGACGGCGCCGCCGTAGCTGCCGATGATCACCCGCGCCGGGCCCGTGCTTGGCACTTGTTCGCCGCTCAGGTACTGGCTGTGCGCCGGGCCGTTCTCGTCCTCGGCCGGCAGGGCCAGCCAGAGCTGGAATCCGGACGCGTTGACGCCGGCGACGGGACCGCCGTCATGCCACACGCCGCCGCCGGCGTTCATCCATTCGACGCCGCCGGCCGACAATTGGCCCTGGTTGCCGATGGTTTCGCGGTACTGCACGGCGCCGTCGAGGATCACGGTGACGGTGGCGATGCCCGAGTGCGGGTGCATGCCCATCATGCGGCCGTTGCCCGCGTCCATCTGGAAGCGGTCGAGGAAGACGAAGGGTTTGATCAGCTGGCCGACGTCGCCGGGGCTGACCAGGCGGGTGATGGGGCCGTGGCCGCGGCCGCTGGTGCGGTAGATCAGGTTGCGTTGGGTCGACTGGTGCATGGTGTGGCTCCTTGATGTTGGGTCCTGGTTGCTGGCACATGTTGCTCAGTGCATGGGATGAATCTTAGATACCCGCGATCCATCCGGGAAGCCTATATAATTGGATATATAGTATCCAAGGAGTAGATGCATGCTGGACGCCATGTCGCTCGACCAATTGCGCACCTTCATCGCGGCGGCGGAGGAGGGGAGTTTTTCGGCTGCCGGCCGCAAGCTGCGGCGGGCGCAGTCGGTGGTCAGCACCACGCTGGCCAACCTGGAGTTGCAAGTGGGGTTCGCGCTGTTCGAGCGCACCGGGCGCTACCCGCGCTTGACCGAGGCCGGGCGCGCCTTGCTGGCCGACGCCCGCCAGGCCGTCGGCAGCATGGACGCCTTCAAGGCGCGGGCGCGCACCCTGGCCGAGGGGCTGGAGCCGGAGCTGGTGGTGGCGGTGGATGTGATGTTTCCGATCGAAACGCTGACGGCCGCCGTGCAAGCGTTCCACCAGGCCTTTCCCGGCACGCCGCTGCGCCTGTATGTGGAGGCGCTGGGCGCCGTACTGCAGCCTCTGCTGGACGGCCATTGCCGCGTGGCGATCATCGGCAGCCTGCCCGACATCCCGGACGGCTGCGCGTCGGAATTCTTGCTCAGCGTGGCGGCCATCGGCGTGGTGGCGCCCGGCCATCCGCTGGCGCGGGTCAAGGGGCCGGTCCCGCGCGTGGTGGCCGCCGAGCAAGTGCAACTGGTGCTGACCGACCGCTCCAGCCTGACTGCGGGACGCAACTTCGGCGTGATGTCGTCCAAGACCTGGCGCCTCGGCGACCTCGGCGCCAAGCACGCCTTCCTGCGCGCCGGACTGGGCTGGGGCTACATGCCGCAGCACATGGTCGAGGACGACCTGCGCGACGGCAAGCTGGTCGAGATCCGGCTGGAGGCCCAGCCGGCGGTGGGGGCCGGCTTCTCGATGCATGCCTTGCACATGAAGGAGTTCCCGCCCGGTCCCGCCGGCCGCTGGTTCGTCAACCAGCTCAAGCGCTAGCGGCCGCGCCGCGCCGCCGGCGTCAGAACATGCTGGCCGTCGGCCGCACGATCATCTCGCTCACGTCGACGTCGGCCGGCTGGTCGATGGCGAACGCGATCGCGCGGGCGATCGCGTCCGGCGTGATCGCGATTTTACGGAACGCGCGCATCTCTTCGCGCCCGCCCGGATCGGAAATCGACTCGGCCAGTTCGGACTCCACCACCCCCGGCGAGATCACCGTCACGCGGATGTCGCCGCCCACCTCCTGCCGCAGTCCCTCGGAAATGGCCGCCACCGCGAACTTGGTGGCGCAGTAGACGGCGGCCGTCGGGCTGACCGTGTAGGCGCCGATCGAGGCCAGGTTGATGATCTGTCCGCTGCGCCGTTTCTGCATCAGGGGTAGCGTGGCCGCGATGCCGTGCAGCACGCCGCGGATGTTCACGTCGATCATGCGGTTCCACTCGTCCACCTTGAGCGCCTCCAGTTTCGACAGCGGCATCACGCCCGCGTTGTTGATCAGCACGTCGACCTTGCCATGGCGTTCGACGGCGGCATCGACGAAACGCTGCATGCTGTCCAGGTTGCTGACGTCTAGCGCGAACACGCTGGCCGAGCCGCCGCCGGCGTTGATCTCTGCGGCCATCGCCTCGAGCCGGTCGACGCGGCGCGCGCCGAGCACCACGTGCATGCCCCGGGCCGCCAGATGGCGGGCGGTGGCTTCGCCGATGCCGCTGCTGGCGCCGGTGATGAGGACGACTTTGCTGTTTGCTGCGTTCATGTTTTGCTCCTGTGTTGTGAAGTGCGATGGAGCCAGTATGCGGAAAACGGCGCGCGTCGAAAATATCGGATCGTCTTCGTCGCTTGCCTGATCCTCCAAACCTGTCCGGCCTGGCGCTGCGGTCGTTGTAGCGAAATTGAAACATTTTCACGCTCATGATTCCAGCGCCGCAACGCCGTGATTTTGTCTTTACCAAATGGAAAAATTTGCCGGTTTAGCCGCGCGTGACGTCATAGGAGACCAATCCCTTTTAGTGTCGTTTTGAAACTTCTTGTTACAGTTTCTAGTCAGAATGTCACATGATTTACGAGAAACTTGGTTACATTTTGCTTACAAAATAGTTTCATGCAAGCTTTGACAGCCTTGCTGGGCAAACACAGAATCGGTTGCACACCCGCTTGGGAAAACGTCAACTACGACGGGCTCCAGCCCGGCGATCGGCCAACCGCCGGCCGTCGGAAAAGCAGGTGTGGTGTTAGCGCTACCTCACTAACTGACTGATAAAAGGAAGATTCATGACTTTGAATAAAGCAATGATGGTGTTGACCCTGTCCCTGGCCGCCGCTGCGGCGAACGCCGCGCCGTCCTCGTCCCACGTCGATTTTTCCAACGGCGCGCAAGGGTGGGAAGGCATGCAGCCGGCAGATGGCATCGGTGGTTCCGGCATCGATACGAATCTGGGCAACGGCGCACCCGCGCTGCACACCGTGATGGAAAATTTCGGTATCAGCTTCAGCAATTCCACCAACCAATCCTACCTTGGCGATTACGGCAAGCTTGGTAGCGTCACCATCGGTCTGGACGTGGTCGCCAACTCGATCCGCTACTTCGGCCAGGAAGTGTCGCGCCACATGGTGGTGGAACTGCGGGACTACGGCAACACCCCGCAAGGCATGCCTTACACCAGCGTTTGGTATGACTTGGGAACGATCGACTACACCAAGGGCTGGCAACACCTGTCTGTAACTATCGGTGACACGACATCGACCGCGATGCCAACCGGCTGGGGCGGCTACGGCACCTCCGACGATGCCGGCGGCCCGGCACTGCCGCCCGGCCGCAGCTTCGCCGACGTGTTGTCGAGCGTCGACGAACTGGTGTTCACGACCTATGTGCCCGGCTATATGTACGGTTTCACCGACTTCGACGTTGCGGTCGACAACATCTCGGTGAGCGCCGTGCCGGAGCCATCGACCTACGCCATGATGATCGGCGGCCTCGGCATGATCGGCTGGATGAAGCGCCGCAAATCGCGCGCGGCGGCGTCGGAGACGATGGCCTGATGGACGGGAGGCCGCGCCACGCCCGCTTGCGCTCGCTCGCGCAGGGCGGATAGGGCGTGTCAAGTGTGCCCGCCGTCGTCGCGCATGACCGGCGGGCGTTACGGCGGCGGGCCGTGACCGTCAAACGGCCCGCCGTGCGATACGTGACAGATGAAATTTTCAGCCATGACATAATCGTCGCATTCCCCACAAACGAAGGGCACGGCGTGAGCAAACTCTTTTCTTCTTTTAAGATCGGGCCGCTGGAGCTGCCCAACCGCATCGTCATCGCACCGATGTGCCAATATTCGGCTGAGGAGGGCAGCGCCACCGACTGGCATCTGATCCACCTTGGCAATCTGGCGCTGTCGGGCGCCGGCCTGCTGATCCTGGAGGCGACCGCCGTCTCGCCGGAGGCGCGCATCTCGGCGGCCGACCTAGGGCTGTATTCGGACCAGAACGAACAAGCGCTGGCGCGCGTGCTGGACGCCGTCCGCCGCCATTCGGCCATACCGGTCGGCATGCAGATCTCGCACGCGGGGCGCAAGGCTTCGACCGCCGCGCCGTGGGACGGCGGCGGCCAGGTCGCGCTCGACGCCGGCGGCTGGCAGACCGAGGGCGCATCCGCGCTGCCGTACGCGGCGCCAGACCGTCCACCGGCGGCGCTCGACGACGCCGGCCTGGCGCGGGTGCGCGAGGCCTTCGCGCAGACGGCGCGACGCGCCGCCCGCTTGGGACTCGACATGCTCGAGGTGCACGCGGCGCACGGCTATCTGCTGCATCAATTCCTGTCGCCGCTGTCGAACCAGCGCACCGACCAATACGGCGGCTCGCTGGAGAACCGCATGCGCTTTCCGCTGGAGGTGTTCGACGCCGTGCGCGCCGCCTTCCCGGCGGATAAGCCGGTGGGCGTGCGCATCTCGGCCACCGACTGGGTCGACGGCGGTTGGGATCTCGAACAGAGCGTGGCGTTGTCGAAGGCGCTGGCGGCGCGCGGCAGCGCCTACGTCCACGTGTCGAGCGGCGGCTTGTCGGCGCAGCAGAAGATCGAGGTGGGGCCGGGTTACCAGTTGCCGTTCGCGCGCGAGATCAAGCGCGCGGTCGACGTGCCGGTGATGGGCGTCGGCATGATCACCACGCCGGAGCAGGCCGAAACGGTGATCCGTGACGGCAGCGCAGACCTGGTGGCGCTGGCGCGCGGCATCCTGTATGACCCGCGCTGGCCGTGGCACGCGGCCGCCGCGCTGGGCGCGCAGGTCGACGCGCCCAAGCAGTATTGGCGCTCGCAGCCGGCCGCGTACAAGAACCTGTTCGCCACCGGGAAGTAGGACGGCGGGCGCTGCCGCCCAACTGGCAAAGAAAGCGGCAAAACAGGCGGCAAAAATGTACGATTCGCCACATCAGGTCGAGCCATTGCCGCCGCGCGATTGAATCCATGGCGATTCATGCGCGCCCTGCATAAAGGCATACGCGTTCTCCATCTATATCCCGTTCCTGTTTGAGACTACAGTCACGCCATTGAAGATTACTCGAACAGGAGCGCAGCATGAACGATATCGATACCCCGGACGCGCGGGACGAAAAATTGGACCTTGGCCGCCGCAACATGGTCATGATGACGGGCGCCGGCGCGGCGGCGCTGGCCATGACGTCGGTGGTCGGCGGCCCCGCCGTGGCGCAGGACATGTCCAACGGCGCCGACAACTTCTACACCAGCGACAAGGTGACCGTGCAAAAGGTCGCGTTCAAGGACCAGTACCAGATGAAGGTGGCGGGCAATCTGTTCATCCCGCGCGCGCTGGCGCGCGACGCCAAAAGCGCGGCCATCGTCGTCGGCCATCCGATGGGCGCGGTCAAAGAGCAAAGCGCGAATCTTTACGCGACCAAAATGGCCGAGCGCGGTTTCGTGACGCTGTCGCTGGACCTGCCGTTCTGGGGCGAAAGCGAGGGCAAGCCGCGCAACCTGGTGTCGCCCGAGATGTACGCGGAGGCGTTCAGCGCCGCCGTCGATTTTCTCGGCACGCGGCAGTTTGTCGACCGCGAACGGATCGGCGTCATCGGCGTGTGCGGCAGCGGCAGCTTCGTCATCAGCGCGGCCAAGATCGATCCGCGCATGAAGGCCATCGCCACAGTGAGCATGTACGACATGGGCGCCGCCAACCGCGACGGCCTGCGCCACGGGCAAACGCTGGAACAGCGCAAGAAAATCATCGCCGACGCGGCGCAGCGGCGCTACGTCGAATTCACCGGCGGCGAGATCGAATACACCGGTGGCACCACCCACGTGCTCAATAGCGAAACGCACCCGATCCAGCGCGAATTCTACGATTTCTACCGCACGCCACGCGGCCAGTTCACGCCCAAGGGATCGTCGCCGAAGCACACCACCCATCCGACCTTGACCAGCAACGTCAAGTTCATGAACTTCTATCCGTTCAACGACATCGAGACGATTTCACCGCGGCCGATGCTGTTCATCACCGGCGAGATCGCCCACTCGCGCGAGTTCAGCGAGGATGCCTTCAAGCGCGCCGCCGAGCCGAAGGAGCTGGTTGTGATTCCGGGCGCCGGCCACGTCGACCTGTACGACCGGGTCAAGCTGATCCCGTTCGACAAGCTGGCCAACTTCTTCACGCTCCATCTGGCGCACGGCGCGCGCTAACCGCGATAGCGTAGCGCCTCGATCACCAGCGTGAAGGCGCGCGACGGATGGCGGCGCGACAGGTAATAGGCGTGCAGGCCGGGGAACGGCCGGCACCACTGCGGCATCACGCTTACGAGCCGCCCGGCCTTGATGTACGGCTCGGCGATTTCGGCGGTGACGAACGCGAGCCCGACGCCGCTCAGCGCCGCGTTGAGCATCTGGTAGGCGCTGTTGAACGTCGCCTGGCCGGAGACCTTGACCTCGATCGGCCGGTCGCCGTCGCACAGCTCCCACGCGTACACGCCGCCGGTGGACGACAGGCGCAAGGTGATGCAGTTGTGCCGCATCAGTTCCTGCGCGTTGGTGGGCATGGCGCGGCCCTTGAAGTAGTCCGGCGAGCCGACGATGGCCATCGGCGCGTCGGCCGTCAGGCGCACCGCGATCATGTCCTGCTCGACCAGGTCGCCCCAGCGCACGCCGATGTCGAAGCGCTCCGCCACGATGTCGTGCATGCGGTAGTCGGAATTGATTTCTATGCGCAGGTCGGGGTACTGCGGCAGCAGGTGCGCCACGCGCGGCCACAGCACGCTGTCGATGACGTGGTCGATGGCGGTGATGCGGATCAGGCCCGCCGGGCTGCCGCCAAGATCGCTGATGGCGGCGATCTCCGCCTCGATCTCGGCAAAGCGCGGCGCCACGGTTTCCAGCAGCCGCTCGCCGGCCTCGGTGGGGGCGACGCTGCGGGTGGTGCGCGCCAGCAGTTGCACGCCCATGCGCGTCTCCAATCCGCGCACGATGTGGCTCAACCCCGACTGCGACATGCCCAGTTTGGCGGCCGCGCGCGTGAAGCTGCGCTCGCGCGCCACTTCGAGAAAGACAAGGATGTCGTTGATGTTTTCGCGGGCCATGGGGGCGGGTCGTCGATGCGTTGGGGGAGGGCGATGGCGCATTCTAGCAGTTGTAAGGTCCTGCGCGATTGATGATTTTCCCGCATAAACCCTAGCGAATCCGGATGGCGTGCGCGGCCCCCGATGCCGCTACCATGGAACCATGAACACTGCCAGCCCCCCCCTATCCAAAGCCGACTTCACCGGCCAACCCGCATGGAGCGCGGTCGGCTCGATGGCCATGTGCGTGGCGATGCTGATCGCCTCCGAATTCATGCCCGTCAGCCTGCTCACGCCGATCGCCGCCGACCTTGGCGCCACCCAGGGCATGGCCGGCCAGGCGATCTCGGTCTCCGGCCTGTTCGCCGTTGTCACCAGCCTGCTCATTCCGGCCGTCTCCAGCCACTTCGACCGCCGCCACGTGCTCATGGCGCTCACCGGCGTGATGCTCGCCTCGCTGGTGCTGATCGCCTGCGCGCCGAACTTCGCCGTGCTGATGGTGGCGCGCTCCCTGTTGGGCATCACCATCGGCGGCTTCTGGGCGCTGGCCACGGCCACGGTGATGCGCCTCGTTCCAGCCGAGTCAATTCCCAAGGCACTCGGCTTGATGTACACCGGCAACGCCGTCGCGGCGGCGTTCGCCGCGCCGATCGGCAGCTACTTCGGCGCCATCATCGGCTGGCGCGGCACCTTCTGGGCGCTCACGCCGTTCGTCGTCGCCAACCTGGCGTGGCAGTGGGCCAGCCTGCCGTCGATGCCGCCGCAGGCCGCCAGCCCGGTCGGCAAGGTGCTCGGCCTGCTCAAACGGCCCAACGTGGCGTTCGGCATGGCCGGGGTGATGTTCTCGTTCGCCGGCGCTTTTGCCACCTTCACCTACCTGCGTCCGTTCCTGGAAACGTACACCGGCGTGACGGTGCCGCAGTTGTCGATGCTGCTGCTGTGCCTTGGCACGGCGGGATTCGCCGGCACCTACGGCGCGACCGTGATGCTGGGCCACCACCTGTATGGCCTGCTGCGCTGGTTGCCGCTGGCGCTGGGCGCGGTCACGCTGGCGCTGCTCGGCGTCGGCCACGTGTTCTGGGCGGTGGCGATCGCGCTGGTGGCTTGGGGCGCGTTGAACGCGGCGATTCCGGTGGCGTGGTCGACGTGGCTGAGCAAGGGCATCGCCGACGAGCCGGAAAGCGGCGGCGGCCTGCTGGTGGCGGCGATCCAGCTGGCCATCATGCTCGGCGCCGCGCTCGGCGGCGTGCTGCTGGACCATCTGTCGATCATGGCCACGCTGATCGGCGGCGCGGCCATGTTGGCGATATCGTCGCTGATCGTCGGCGGTGGCGGCAGGCTGGCGCCGCAAGGTGGCAAATGATGCGCGCCCTTTCAGGATTTACTTCATCGATGATCATGGCTACTTCCCTCATGGCCGGCGCCTCCGCGCAGGCCCAAGAAATCCGCATCATCGTGGACGGGCAGGTCATCGCCGCCACCTTGACCGACAGTCCGGCCACGCGCGACTTGATCGCCAGGTTGCCGCTCACGCTCAAGCTTGACGACTACGCCGGCACCGAGAAAATCGTCTACCTCGATCGCAAGCTGCCGACCGCCGGCGCGCCGCCCGGCGCCACGCCCACCGCCGGCACCATCGCCTATTACGCGCCGTGGGGCAACCTGGCGTTCTACTACAAGGACTTCTCGTATTCGCCCGGGTTGATCGTGTTAGGACGTATCGTTACCGGGGTGGCCACACTCAAGCGCGGCGGCCAGCTCACAGCGCGAATCGAAGTGGCCGAGTAGCGCCACGTAGTCCGCCCCGCGACACCGGCGCCGCGTTCGCTCAGCCGCCGGTCGCGCGTTTGAGCTGCCTGTCGAAATCGGCCGGGTCGAAGTAATCGCGCCAAACGGTGATCCGGCCGTTTTCCACCGTCACCGTGCCCATCACCGGCAAGGTGATGGTGCCGCCGTCCTTGTGGCGGAAGATGTCGATCCGCTCGTTGAGCACCACGTTGTCGGTGGCGGCGATCAAGGTTACCCGCCAGTCGACCAGGAAGTCGGTGCCGATGCCGAAGCCGCGGTGGAACGCCTCGACCCCGGCGCGGCCGACGATGTCGGGGAAGGGCACGTTGTCGTACAAAACGTCCTCCGACAACATGGCCAGCGCCTCGTCGATGCGGTTCGCGCTCCAGTGCGCGAAGAAGGTTTCGGCCACTTGAACCGGGCCGTTGGTGTTGGTCATATTCATGGTCATCCCCTTACGCGATCTGGCCGCCATCGACCGTCAACGTCGCGCCGGTGACGTAGCTGGCGTCCGGCCCGGCGAGGAAGGCGACGGCGGCGGCGATTTCGTCCGGGCGGCCGTAGCGGCCCAGCGCCGCCATCGTGCGCAGCGTTTCGGCGAAGGCGCCGCTGTCCGGGTTCATTTCGGTGTCGATCGCGCCCGGCTGCACCACGTTGACGGTGATGTTGCGCGCGCCGAGGTCGCGCGCCCAACCACGGGTGTAGGCCGCCACCGCCGCCTTCGAGGCCACATAGTCGGCCACGCCGGCGAAGGGAATGCGCTCGGCGCCGGCGGTGCCGATCGAGATCACGCGGCCGCCGTCGGCCATCAATGGCGCGGCCGCGCGCACGGCCGTGGCCACGCCTTTGACGTTGATATCGATCTGGCGGTCGAAGCCTGCCAGGTCGGCCTCCTGGTCGTCCACTTTACCGGTGATGAACACGCCGGCCGAATTGACCAGGATGTCGAGCCGGCCGAAATGGGCGTGCGCCTGCTTGACCAGCGCCGTCACGTCTTCCGCCCTGGCCTGGTCGGCGCGGATGGCCAGTGCCTGGCCGCCCATTGCCTCGATTCCGCGCACCACGTCGGCGGCGCGGTCGGGCGAGGCGGCGTAGCTGAAGGCGACCTTGGCGCCGTCGCGGGCCAGGCGTTTGACGATGGCCGCGCCGATGCCGCGCGAGCCGCCGGTGACGATGGCGACTTTGCCTTGCAGTGGCTGGTGGTTGGTGGTGTTCATGCTGTTTTCCTTTAAGTGGGATGTCGATGGGTCTACTATGCCCGGCTTATTACTCCTTGATTAGCGTGTAATGGCTTTAAATATCTTCAAGTATTGGTATAAAATGGCGGCATGGAGACCCTCAGCAACCTGGAATGTTTTGTCCGCGCCGCCGAAGCGTCGAGCTTTTCGGAGGCCGCGCGCCGCCTCGGCCTGACGCCGGCGGCCGTCAGCCGCAATGTCGCGATGTTGGAGAAGAACCTCGGCGCGCGCCTGTTCCAGCGCTCGACGCGGCGCCTGCACCTGACCGAGGCCGGCGAGCGCCTGCTGGCCGGCATCGGCACCAATCTTGACGGCCTGCAGACGGCGCTGGCCGACGTCTCGACCGAACAGCAGCAGCCGACCGGCATCCTCAAAGTGAGCGTGGCGCCGAACTTCGGGGTCGGCTACATCCTGCCGCTGCTGCCTGCCTTCCTGGCGCGCTATCCCGGCGTGCGGCCGGAATGGCACTTCGAGAACCGCCAGGTCGATATGATCGGCGAGGGCTACGACGCCGCCATCGGCGGCGGCTTCCAGCTCAATCCCGGCGTTGTCGGGCGCACGCTGGCGCCGGCGCAGCTGGTGGCGGTGGCGTCGCCATCGTGGCTGGCGGACCGCCCGGTGCCCGCGCATCCGGACGATCTGGCCGGAGCCGGCGCGGTGGCGATGCGCTTCCTGCAAAGTGGCCGCATGCGCGACTGGACCATGCGCAACGCGGCGGGGCAAGAGGCGGGGTTGAAGATGAATATGCTGGCGGTGCTCAGCGATCCGCAGGCCGTGTGCGCGGCGGCGGTGATGGGCGTTGGCGTGGCGGTGCTGGCGATGTCGGACGTGATCGCCGATCTGCGGCAGGGCACGCTGGTGCGGCTGCTGCCGCAGTGGTACGTCGACGCCGGCACGATCTCGCTGTACTACCCGAGCCGCACGCAGCTGCCCGCCAAGACGCGCGCGTTTGTCGATTTCGTCGTGGAGGCGTTCGAAAGCCAAGGCATAGCGCGCAGCCTGTCGGCCGAAAACGCCGTCGTCAAACGCGATGGCACGATCAGTAGGGCGGATTAGCGCGCAGCGCGTAATCCGCCATGGAGGCGCAGTCGGCGGCCATGCCGCACCACCCCGCGCCTATCCCCGTCAAGTAACGCTCAAAGCCCCGTGCCCAGGTTCATAACCTTGGTCCACGCGGCGACGAAGTCGCCGATGAACTGCTGCTGGCCGTCCGCGCTGCCATACACCTCGGCCACGGCGCGCAACTGCGCGTTCGAGCCGAACACCAGATCGGCGCGGCTGGCCGTCCACTTGACGGCGCCGGTCTTGCGGTCGCGCCCTTCAAAAGCGTCCGCCGCGCGCGACGTCGGCGCCCACACGGTGCCCATGTCCAGCAGGTTGACGAAGAAGTCGTTGCTCAACGTGCCCACGCGCGCCGTGAACTCGCCCTGTTTGGACGGCGCCACGTTCGCGCCCAGCACGCGCAGGCCGCCGACTAGCGCGGTCAGCTCCGGCACGGTCAAGGTCAGCAACTGCGCCCGGTCCACCAGCATCGCCTCGGCCGGCACGGCGTAGCGCTCCTTCTGGAAGCTGCGGAAGCCGTCGGCGTACGGCTCGAGCGGTTCGAACGACTCGGCGTCGGTCTGCTCCTGCGTGGCGTCCGTGCGGCCCGGCGTGAACGGCACCACCAAGGCGGCACCGGCCTGCCCGGCCGCCTGCTCGATGCCGGCCGCGCCGGCCAGCACGATCAGATCGGCCAGCGACACGCGCTTGCCGCCGGCGTTGAAGGCGCCCTGTATCTCCTCCAGCTTGGCCAGCACCTTCGCCAGTTGCGCCGGCTGGTTGACCGCCCAGTCCTTTTGCGGCGCCAGGCGCACGCGCCCGCCGTTAGAGCCGCCGCGCAGGTCCGAACCGCGATAGGTCGACGCCGACGCCCACGCGGTCGACACCAGCTCCGGCACCGTCAGCCCGGACGCCAGCACCTGCGCCTTGAGCGCGGCGATGTCGTGCGCGTCGACCAGCGGATGGTCGACCGCCGGCACCGGGTCCTGCCAGAGGAAGTCCTCGGCCGGCACTTCCGGGCCGAGGTAGCGCGCCTTCGGTCCCATGTCGCGGTGGGTCAGCTTGAACCACGCGCGCGCGAAGGCGTCGGCGAATTCGGCCGGGTTGGCCAGGAAGCGGCGCGAGATTTTTTCGTAGGCCGGATCGAAGCGCAGCGCCAGGTCGGTCGTGAGCATCGTCGGCAGCAGTTTTTTCGACGGGTCGTGCGCGTGCGGGATGGTCGCCTCGGCGCCCTTGGCGACCCACTGGTGGGCGCCGGCCGGGCTCTTGGTCAGCTCCCATTCAAAGCCGAACAGGTGCTCGAAGAAGTCGTTGCTCCACTGCGCGGGCGTCTTCGTCCACGTCACTTCCAGGCCGCTGGTGATGGTGTCGCCGGCGTTGCCGGTGCCGAATTTGTTATGCCAGCCGAAGCCCTGGGCGGCGATGTCCGCGCCTTCCGGTTCGGGGCCGACGTTGTCGGCCGGGGCCGCGCCGTGGGTTTTGCCGAAGCTGTGGCCGCCGGCGATCAGGGCCACGGTTTCCTCGTCGTTCATCGCCATGCGGGCGAAGGTGTCGCGGATGTCGCGCGCGGCCAGCACTGGATCGGGATTGCCGTCCGGGCCCTCGGGATTGACGTAGATCAGGCCCATCTGCACCGCGCCGAGCGGGTTCTCCAGGTTGCGGCTGTGGACGTCGCCGTCGGCGTTGTCGTCGGTCACCAGCACGCCGCCGGCCTTGGCCACGCCGTCGCTGCCGTGGGCGTAGCGCACGTCGCCGGCCAGCCAGGTGGTTTCACGGCCCCAGTAGACGTCCTGGTCCGGTTCCCACGTGTCGACCCGGCCGCCGCCGAAGCCGAGCGTCTTGAAGCCCATCGTTTCCAGCGCGACGTTGCCGGTCAAAATCATCAGGTCGGCCCACGAGATCTTGCGGCCGTATTTTTGCTTGACCGGCCAGATCAGCCGGCGCGCCTTGTCCAGGCTGACGTTGTCGGGCCAGCTGTTGAGCGGCGCGAAGCGTTGCTGTCCCCGGCGCGCGCCGCCGCGGCCGTCGCCGGTGCGGTAGGTGCCGGCGCTGTGCCAGGCCATGCGCACGAACAGGCCGCCGTAGTGGCCGAAATCGGCCGGCCACCAGTCCTGCGAGTCGGTCATCAGCGCGGCCAGGTCGCGCTTGACGGCGGCCAGGTCGAGGCTGTTGAATTCCTTGGCGTAGTCGAAGTTCGCGCCCATCGGGTCGGACTTGGCCGAGTGTTGCAGCAGCAGGTCGAGCCGCAGTTGGTCGGGCCACCAGTCGGCGTTGGCGGTGCCGGCGCCGGTGGCCTGGCTGAACGGACATTTTGCTGCGTGGTTGTCGTTGCTCATTCGGTAACTCCTCAGCGGTTGGGGGAAGGCTTCGCCATCATATTCCCGTTCTGATGGGCTTGCTGAAGAGATTGACGTATTTAGCGGGACAAACGGGCGACATGGGCCGGCGACCAAAAGTGGCGGACCGGCGACGGGCGCGCCCGCCCGCCGCCGTTAGCGCCGCTCGCGCACGACGCGCTTTTCCAGGCTGTCGAACACCGCCGCGATCTCGCGCCGCAGCGCCGGCCCGCGATAGACCAGCGAGGTTTCGTGCAGCGCGTAGTCGCCCCCGCGCGCGGCGCTGAACCAGTTGAACGAGCCGACGCAGTAGACCTCCAGATCGGCCGCGACGATCTTGCTGTGGACCCGGCCGACGGCGGCCGCGCGCATGCCTTCGCGTTCGAGCTGGTCGAGCAGTTCGCGCCACGACTCGCCGGCGCCGGCCGGGTGCTGTTCCTCGGCGTCGGTGTTGAATTTTTCATCGGTGTAGATGCGCACGTCGACGCCGCGCCGCACCGCCGCCAGCAGCGCGGTCCACAGGTCCGGGCGCCGCACCGCGCGCGCCTTGATCCACGGCGTGACGATGCGCACCTCGCCGCGCGCCCTGGCCAGCACGTCGAGCAGGAAGGCGTCGTGCTCGGCGGCGTCGCGCAGCTGCGCCACGCCGCTGGTGTCGGCGGCGAGGTCGTCGCGCGCGGCGGGATCGAAGCGCAGCGCGTTGTCGGCGTGCCGGAACAGGTAGCCGGCCAGCAGGCCGCGCGGCGACGACGGCGGACTCAGTTCCATCACGTCCATGTCGCCGAACACCAGAAAGCTGTCCTTGGCGCGCGAGACCGCCACGTTGAGCATGCTGGCGCTGGCGTCGATGAAGCGGCCGTCGAGGTGCTTGCTGTAGGTCGGCGAGAAAATGATCACCGGCCGCTCGGCGCCCTGCAGCGCGTGCACGGTGCCGATGGTCAGTTCCTCTTCCCTGGTCGCGCCCATCAGCGACAGCGCGCGGCACGCCTTGTCGATCGCGGCCACTTGCGCGCTGAACGGCGAGACCACGCCGACCACTTCGCGCAGCGGCTTGCCGTAGCGCGCCTCGAGCTGCGCGCGGTTGGCGGCCAGCCATTGGGCGATGGTGTGCGCCTCGAGCGTGTTGAACGAGCTGCCACCCTGGCTTTTCCGGCACATGCCGTCGATGTGCAGATAGCCCATCGGCGGCAGAGCGGGCGCGCCCGCGCGCGGCGCGCCGCGCCTCGGCAGCAGCTTGCCCTTGTAGCACAGGGCGTTGCAGTAGTCGATGATGGGGTCGTAGCAGCGCCAATGCTCATACAGATACAAACCGGGCGAGAGGTCGGCGTCGTAGCGATAGGGGCTGGCGTATTGGGCGATGCGCATCACGCTGCCCGAGGCGGCCGCCTTGCCCGAGTCGGCGATCAGCCGGTAGCCCGGGCCGGGCAGCGCCGCGTCGAGCAGCCCGTGTCCAATCAGGTTGCCCACGTCGACATGGCGCGGGTTCGACCAGATCGGTTCGATCTGCATGGTGTCGCCGATCACCAGCGCCGCGCGCGCCAGCGCGAACGAGGCGCCGGCCACCTCCGGCAGCACCTGCCCGGCTTCGTCGACGATCAACAGGTCGATGAAGTTGTACAGGTAGTCGGGCACGAACTGCGCCGCGTCCTTGCGCGTCACCTTCATGATCGATGGCAGCATGAAGAAGGTGGAGACGGCGCACGGCGTGAGCTTCATGCGGCGCCGCCAGCGCGCCGCCACCGCCACCCGCCCGGTCTTTTTGCGCTCCTTGTCCAGCTCCGGCAGCAGCGGCTTCATCTCCTGCAGCCAGCGGCCCTCCCAGTAATGGACGGCGAGGCGGAACATCTCGAAGCGCGCGCCGGTGTCGAGCGCGCGGTCGCAATCGTCCACGTTCGGCGCGGCGCCGTCGACGCCGAGCGCCGCCGCCACGGCCTGCCATTCTTGCGCCGCGAGGCGCTCGGCGTCGACCAGCGCCTCGCCGCTGGCGATGTCGGCGGACAGGCGCGCGCCGTCGGCGGCGACATCGGTGATGCGGGCCGCCAGCAGCGCCTCGGCGTCCTCCGGTTTGCGCCACGCCGGCGCCGGCGCGTGCTGCGGATGCAGCGATTGCCAGCAGCGCAGCGCCAGGCGCTGGCGCTTGCGGGCGACGGCCGGCAGCCAGGAAAATAGCGTCAGCCAGATCGATTCGCCGGCCAGATAGTCTTCCCAGCGTTCCCGCAGCCGCCGCGCCGCCAGCAGGTCGGCCTCGTTGGCGGCCTGCCGCGCGCGCAGCGCGGCGAGCGCGCCGGCGGGGTCGTCGCCGAGCGCTTCGCGGGAGGCCGCGCGCGTGGCGTCCAATTCGTTGCGGCCGGTTTCGACGCTCGTCAGCAGGTTCGCGTACGTCTGCATCCGTTGACGCAGCAGATCGACCGCCGCGGCCACCGTCGTCGGCGCCGCATCGGGAAACGCCGCGCGCGCCCGCTCCAGGTAGGCCGCTTCGGCCGCCGCCACATACTTGGCGTCTTCGACGGCGTCGAAGAAGGCGCGGGTCTGGTATTTGGCGGCCAGTTCGGCTTCCTTTTTCTGCGACGGGAAATAGGCGCCGAAACTGGAAATGGCCGGCAGCCAGCGGCCGGCCAGCGCGCCGTCGCCGGCGGCGAAGTCCTTGCCGAAGGCGTCGATGATATTGGTGACGGCCTGGTTGTTGGTCGACGCCGCGACGATGACCGGCGGCTCGCCGCCGGCCAGCGCGGCGCGCACCCACAACGTTGCCACCACCGACAGCAGCAGCGTGGTCTTGCCGGTGCCGGGCGGGCCGTTGACGCAGGCGATGGCGCCGTCGCCGCCGGCCAGCAGGTGCGACAGGCTGTCGCGCTGGGCCTTGGTCAGCGGATTGGTGTTGTTCGGATGGCCGAGCCGCCCGGCCAGCGCGGCGTTGTCGGGCAGGCAGGGCAGCGGCGCGGCGCGCTCGGCGCCGGCGTAGCGCGCGAACAGCGGCGATGCGGGACGGGCCAGCGCCAGGTGGTCGTACAGGCCGAGGATGTGGCTACCGGCGCCGCCAGCGGACCTCGCCTTGGCGACGTACCAGCAGCCGGCGTCGATGTAGCCGTCGTCGACCGGCGCCCAATCGTCGGCCACGGCGCGCAGCAGTTCATCGCAAAAATCGAGATAGGCGCGCCAGCGCTTGCGGTGTTCCCCTTCGTCGGCGGGGCGCTGAGGATCGGCTTCGTCGACGATCACCGGCGGCGGATTGCGGGTGAGGAAAACGTCCAGCGCGTCGATGGTGCCGATCGCGTAGGCGGGCCGCTCCAGCGGCTCGAGCAGGTCGCGCGGCACGACGACCTTACCGCTGGGGCAAAGCCGTCCGGAGCGCGACAACGTCGCCGCGCCGTACAGCGGCATCAGGTAGGGCGGCTTGCCGGAGGCGCGCTCGTGGCCGTGCGCCACCTTCTGTATCAACACGCGCGGACGCAGCACGACCTCGATGTGGCGCACGTCTTCGCCTTCGTCTTGGAATAGCTGCTGGACGCAGGCGTCGGCCAGGTGGCCCTCGCCGAGTTCGCTGGACGGTCGCTCGATGAAAGCGCCGACGTCGGCTTTTTTCAATCCACCCCTGCCGAGCGCGGCGTCGGCCAGCGCGCTGCGCCAATAGGCGGCAAACGACAACGTGTGTTGATCCATGGATCGGCCAGTCAGAATTGGGAAGGGATCATTTTAGCCGCAAGCACGCCGATTCATGACCATGGCTGATAAGTGTATGTCGGATTTGACGTCTAGTCGCACGATAGGCCGGTCTGTATATTGGTTTGACATGCAACTTGACAGGCGGGATAGACGATGACGAGAACGATATTTTGCGGTGCCGCGCTGACCGGCACCCTCGACGGCAAGAACGTCCAATGGCTCGAAAAAGTCAGCGATGAGCAGTATCCGTCCCGTTAAACCATGGGGTGGCGCGCCGCCACGCGTGGTCGCGCCGCGCGCAATCGCCCGCGCCGCCGCGTGCGCGGCGTTGGCCGCGCTGATCGCCATTCATCCGGCGGCCGGCGCCGCCGGGACCACCGCAAAGGAGCAACCATCCATGAACACCGCAACCGTCCTCTCGGCCCGCCAGCAGGCGATCGCGCCCATCGCCGCCTTCGGCGCCACCGGCAACCTGCCGATGCTGCGCGCGGCGCTCGACCAGGGCCTCGACGCCGGCCTGACGGTCGCCGAGTGCAAGGAGCTGCTGGTGCAGCTGTATGCCTACGCGGGTTTTCCGCGCAGCCTGAACGCCCTGGGCGAATTGATGAAGGTGCTGGCGCAGCGCAAGGAGCGCGGCATCGCCGACCAGGCGGGCGTTGACAGCGGGCCGGTCCCGGTCGGCGACGAGCTGCTGGCGGTGGGCACGGCGAACCAGACCAAGCTCGTTGGCGTGCCGGTGGCCGGGCCGCTGTTCGACTTCGCGCCCACCATCGACCGCTATCTGAAAACCCATCTGTTCGGGGATATCTTCGCGCGCACCAACCTCGATTGGCAAAGCCGCGAGCTGGCCACGGTGGCCATGCTGGCCGCGATGACGGGCGTCGAGTCGCAGCTGCAATCGCACGTGGCGATCGGCATGAACACGGGACTAATGGAAGGGCAGCTGCGCCAGCTCATCGAGGTGCTGGCGGCGCGCGTCGACGCCGATACCGCGCGCCGCGTCGAGGCCGCGCTGGACAAGCGGCTGACATCGGCCAGGCCGTAGCGACGCCGCGTTAAACCTGCTTCGCCTGCCGGCCGCGCGCGGGCTTGGCGGGCACGCTGTCGCCGTATTCGGTCCACCAGGCCATCAGCGCCTGCATGGTAGGCCCCAGGCCGCGCGCCTTGTCCGTCATCTCGTACTCCACGCGCGGCGGCACTTCCGCGAACACCGTGCGCGCGACCAGGCCGTCGGCCTCGAGCTCGCGCAGCTGCGCCGTCAGCATGTGCTGCGTGATGCCCGGTATCGCCTTGCGCAGTTCCCCGAAGCGGTGGAGGCGTTGGTTCAGCAGCCACATGATCTCCAGCTTCCACTTGCCCGACAATAGCGCGAAGGCGCGCCGCATCTCCTCATGCATGTTGACTTCCACGCCCCCAATAGTCTGCTTTTCCATACCAAACCTCGTTTTTTCATCCTACTTGCGGACTTTCATCTTAGGCGACATCCTTGCGCCAGTCGATACCAGACGCACTTTTTTTCAGGATAAAACATGACCGAAATTTCTCTGTATTGGATCAGCACCGCGTTGTTGTCAGTGTTGTACCTCGCCTCCGCCGTCACCCACATCACCAAGCGTGCATGGGTGCGCGAAGCGATCACCGGTTTCGGATATCCGGGCTATCTGCTGCCGGTTCTCGTCGTCGTGAAGCTACTGGCGGTGTTGGCGATACTGCCGCGCTTTAGCGTCGCCCTCAGCGATCTGGCCTATGCCGGCATGTTCTATCACCTGCTGCTGTCGGCGCTGGCCCACATCGGCGTGCGCAAGCCCGCTGGCGCGGTGCCGGCGGCCTTGGGCCTGGCTCTGCTGGCAGTGTCTTTCGCTACGCAGAACGCCGCCCGTGATTTGCCTTCCCCTTATGCGCCGGCCGTACCGTCGCATCAATTCAATCTGAACTAAAGGAGTTATATATGGAACGAGTCAAAGGAAAAGTGGCCATCGTCACCGGCGCGACGCGCGGCATCGGCCGCGCCACGGCGCAACTGCTGGCGCGCGAGGGTGCCAAGGTCGCCGTCGTTGCGCGCACGGCGCAGGATGTGGAACGCGTGGCCGCCGGCATCGAGGCCGATGGCGGCGTGGCGCTTGCCGTGGTCTGCGATGTCGCCGATCCGGCGCAGATCCAGGCGGCGGTCGATCAAGTCGTCGCCGCGTATGGCGGCATCGATATCCTGGTCAACAACGCGTTTGATCCTTCGGCCGTGACATCGTCGATACTTGATTTATCGGTCGAGAAGCTACAGCGTAATTTCGAGATGGGACCGATCTCCTATCTGCGCACCATGCAGGCTTGCCATCCGTATCTGAAGGCCAGCGGCGACGGACGTGTCATCAACTTCGGCTCGCTGGCCGGTGTTAGCGGTATGGTCGGCTATGGGCCATACAACATGGCCAAGGAAGCAGTGCGGGCCTTGACCCGCTCGGCCGCGCGCGAATGGGGCGCCGACAGGATCACCGTCAACAATGTTCTTCCGGTCGCGGACACCTGGGGCGCGGTGGCCAACGACATGCCGCCGCCGGCCAACGCGCTTGCGCGCCACGGCTCGGCGGAGGAGGACATCGCGCCCGTGGTGTTGTTCCTGGCGAGCCGGGACGCGCAGTTCATCACCGGCTACAGCCTCACGCCCGATGGCGGCATGATCATCGACAGCGCCCGCTAGTGTCAGGCCGCCAGCGTGGCGGAGTCGATCACGAAGCGGTAGCGCACGTCGCCCTTGAGCATGCGCTCGTAGGCGTCGTTGATCTGGTCGGCCCGGATCAATTCGATGTCGGCGACGATGCCGTGTTCGGCGCAGAAGTCGAGCATCTCCTGCGTCTCCGGTATGCCGCCGATCATCGAGCCGGCCAGCGTGCGGCGCTTGGTGATCAGGTTGAACACATTGGGCGAGGGGTGCGGCGTGGCCGGCGCGCCGACCAGCGTCATCGTGCCGTCGCGCTTGAGCAGCACCAGCAGCGCGTCGAGGTCGTGCGGCGCCGCCACTGTGTTGAGGATGAAATCGAAGCTCTTGGCGTGGGCCGCCATTTCGTCGGCGTTTTTCGACACCACCACTTCGTCGGCGCCCAGTTCGAGCGCCGCCGCGCGCTTGGCGTCCGACGTGGTGAACGCCACCACGTGCGCGCCCATCGCGTGGGCCAGTTTGATGCCCATGTGTCCGAGGCCGCCGATACCGACCACGCCGACTTTTTTACCGGGGCCTGCGTTCCAGTGGCGCAGCGGCGAGTAGGTGGTGATGCCGGCGCACAGCAGCGGCGCGACGGCGGCCAGCTGCTCCTCCGGATGGCGCACCTTGAGCACGTAGCGCTCGTGGACGACGATCTTTTCCGAATAGCCGCCCAACGTCCAACCCGGCGCGTCCGGCGTCGGGAAGTTGTAGGTGCCGATCATGCCGTCGCAATAGTTTTCCAGGCCGTCCTCGCAATCGGCGCAATGCTGGCAACTGTCGACCAGGCAGCCGACGCCGACCAATTGGCCGACTTGGTGGTTCTTGACGTGGGCGCCGACCGCCGCCACGCGGCCGACGATTTCGTGACCTGGCACGCACGGATATTGCGTGCCGGCCCATTCGCTGCGGACCTGGTGCAGGTCCGAGTGGCAGATGCCGCAAAAGGCGATGTCGATGAGCACGTCGTGCGGGCCGGTCGCGCGGCGGGTGATGGCGATCGATTCGAGTGCTTGGTCGGCGGCGTGGGCGCCATAGGCTTGTACTTGCATGGGAAATTCCTCAAGGCGGTTGAACAGATGGACATTTTCCGTGCTTGGACCGTGCGATCGGTAGCTCGTTCCGCCGGCTTTATTGCCCGATCCTCCGGGGGGCGGGTGTTTTGATGGTCAGCGACCGGTGCCGGAAGTTAGAATCGATGCCATGGAGGTGGTCAGTGGAAATGAGATCGATAGCGGGTTCGATGGATGATTCAATGGCGCGGCGCGCAGGGCACCAGCGCACGCTCGCCGGCATCATAGAAAGCCGGCTGGAGGCGCCGGGCGACTACGCGACGGCGATTCCGCATCTGCGGTTTTTCCGGCGCGACGAGGTCACGCCGCCGGCCGCGTGCCTGGTCGAGCCG
Source organism: uncultured Duganella sp. (assembly GCA_963513825.1). Lineage (GTDB taxonomy): Bacteria > Pseudomonadota > Gammaproteobacteria > Burkholderiales > Burkholderiaceae_D > Rugamonas. The sequence continues at coordinate 54,004 of CAUPRW010000008.1, read as the reverse complement.
AGCATTGTGTTCGTCGCCCAGGGCGCCAAGCGCCTGTGGGTTGGCGGCGAGGCGTATGTGTACGACAGCTCGCGCCTGCTGGTGATGTCGCTGGACGTGCCCGGCGGCTCGGAGGTCACCGTCGCCAGTGCCGAACGGCCGTGCGTGGGCCTGGCGTTGAAGCTCGATATGCGCGTGCTGGCGGAGCTGATCGCGCAGGGTGGCTTGCCGGCGCCGGTGCCCGATGGCGGCATTCTCGGCGCGGGCGCGGGCATCGGCGCGGCCACCGGCGATATCCTGGCGCCGATGGAGCGGTTGCTGGCGCTGCTCGACGATCCCGATGCCATTCCGGTGCTGGCGCCGATGATCGTGCGCGAGATTCATTATCGCTTGCTGCGCGGTGACCAGGCGGCGCGGTTGCGGCGCATTACGTCGGTGGACGGCCATGGGCATCGCATCACCAAGGCGATCGATTGGCTCAAGACGAATTTCGCCCAGTCGCTGCGGGTGGAGGAGCTGGCGGCGCGCGTGCAGATGAGCGCGACGACGTTTCATCAGCATTTCCGGCAGCTGACGGCGATGAGCCCTTTGCAGTATCAGAAGTGGCTGCGCTTGAACGAGGCCAAGCGCTTGATGCTGAGCGAGCATTTGGACGCGGCCAGCGCGGCCTATAAGGTCGGGTATGAGAGTCCGTCGCAGTTTAGCCGGGAATATAGCCGCCTTTACGGTTTGTCGCCGAAGCGCGATATTATGGTGATGCGGGGTAGGGCCGCCGACGGGCTTTGATGGTGTTGGCGGCTCTTGGCGGATTACGCTTCGCTAATCCGCCCTACGTGATCTATTAACTTGTCCAGCGTGATTGGGTAGTCTCTGACGCGGATGCCCGTCGCGTTGTGGACGGCGTTGGCGATCGCGGCGGCTACGCCGCTGATGCCCAGTTCTCCCACGCCCTTCGCTTTCAACGGGCCGGCGGTGGGGTCGGTTTCGTCGAGGAAGACGACGTCGAGGTGCGGGATGTCCGCGTGCACCGGCACTTCGTAGCCGGCCAGGTCGTGGTTGACGAAGAAGCCGGCGCGCTTGTCGACCACCATTTCCTCCATCAGCGCGGCGCCGGCGCCCATCGTCATGCCGCCGATGATCTGGCTGCGCGCCGTCTTCGGGTTGATGATGCGGCCCGCCGCGCACACGGCGAGCATGCGCCGGATGCGGATTTCGCCGGTGTAGGCGTCCACCGCGACTTCGACGAAATGCGCGCCGAAGGTTTGCTGCGCGTAGCGCTTGGCCAGGTCGCCGTATTCCATCTTGTCCTCGCCCACCAGCTCGCGCTCGCGCGCGGCCGATTGCAACGGCACGCTGCGTCCGCCCCATTTGACTTCGCCCTGCGCGAACGTGGCGTCGGCCACGTTGAACCCCAACTGCCTGGCCACGGCCTCGCGCAGCTTGACGCAGGCGGCGTAGACGCCGGCCGTCGACGACGCCGCGCCCCATTGGCCGCCGGAGCCGGCCGATTCCGGAAAGCGCGAGTCGCCCAGGCTCACGACCACCTTGTCGAGCGCGACGCCCATCATTTCGGCGGCCGTCTGGGCGATGATCGTGTAGCTGCCGGTGCCGATGTCGGTCATGTCTGTTTCCACGGTGACGACGCCGCGCTTGTCGAGGCGCACCCGCGCGGCCGAGGTCATGACCGGCGCGCCACGGATGGCGGCGGCCACGCCGAAGCCGGTCAGCCAGCGGCCGTCGCGCCGGCTGGCGGGGCGCCGCGGGCGGGCGCTCCAGCCGAAGCGCTCGGCGCCGGTCTTCAGGCAGGCGACCAGCTGGCGCTGCGAGAACGGCCGCTTCGGGTCCTCCGGATCGACTTGCGTGTCGTTGCGGATTCTGAATTCGACCGGGTCGAGCTTGAGCTTTTCGGCCATTTCGTCCATCGCGATCTCCAGCGCCATCATGCCCGGCGCCTCGCCCGGCGCGCGCATGGCGCTGCCCTCGGCCAGGTCGAGCTGCGCCAGCTTGAGTTGCGTCATGCGGTTGGCGCCCGCGTACAGCAGGCGGGTGGCGGCGGTGGCCGCTTCCGGACGGCCGCCGGCGATATTGCCCGACCAGCTCTCGTGGCCGATGGCGACGATCTCGCCGTCCTTGGTGGTGCCGATGCGGATGCGCTGGATCGTCGCCGGCCGGTGCGTGACGTTGTTGAACATGATGGGCCGCTGCAGCGCCACCTTGACCGCACGCCCGGCGGCGCGCGCTCCGAGCGCCGCCAGCACGGCGTCGCACAGCACCGTGCCCTTGCCGCCGAAGCCGCCGCCGATGTACGGCGACACCATGCGCACCTGGTCGACGGCGATGCCGAGCGTCTTGGCCAGGTCGCGCCGGCCCCAGTTGACCTGCTGGATCGCCGTCCACAGCGTCAGGTGGTCGCCGTCCCAGGCGGCGATGGTGGCGTGCGGCTCCATCATCGCGTGGGCCTGGTCCGGCGTGGTGTAGGTGGCGTCGAGCTTGACCGGCGCGCCGGCGTAGGCGCCGGCGAAGTCGCCGATGCCCGTTTGCGCCGGCGGCATGAACTTGCCGGCCTTGGGCGGCTGCGCGCCATCGCGCGCTGCCGCCAGGTCGAAGGCGCCGGCGCCGCGCGTGTAGCGCACGTCGATCAGCGCGGCGGCGGCGCGCGCCTGCTCGAACGTCTCGGCCACCACCAGCGCCACGGCCTGGTGGTAGTGGTCGACGTCCGGGCCGGCCAGCGCGCGCGCGGCGTAGAATTCGCCCTTGTCGAGCTTACCCGCGTTGGCCGCCGTGACCACCGCCAGCACGCCCGGCGCCGCCCTGGCGCGGGCCGTGTCCATGCCGTCGATGCGGCCCTTGGCGATGGCCGCGCCCAGCACGTAGCCGTAGGCGGCGCCGGGCGCCGCCGCGTGCTGCTCGTAGGCGTAGGTGGCGGTGCCGGTGACCTTGAGCAGGCCCTCGACACGGTCGACCGGTTTGCCGACCACGCGCAACTGGTCGATCGGATTGGTGGTGGCGGGTTTGTCGAATTTCATGGCGTCGTTTTCGTGTGGCGCGGTCGGGCGCGAGTGCCCGATTGCCCGGCTGGGTGTTGACTTGAGTGTGACGGCTCACCGATCCGAGCGGTATCCCGTTCCTCTAGATTGATTGCCTGATACTCTGGTCGCGCAGGTTCCGCTAGCCAGCGGCCGTCCGCACTCGGTATCATCGGAAAAAATGGGGGAGTATCTTGACATCAGGTGTAACCGTTAAAAAAGCCGCCGAGGCATTGTGTGCGGAACTGGCGCGCAAATGCGCGCCGTTCGCGCCGGCGTGCGAAAACCAGACCGTCATTCCCCAATTGAGCCTTTACCGCTACACGGCCCCCACGCAGCCGCTGCCGATCACCTACACGCCCAGCATCGCGCTGGTGGCGCAGGGCAGCAAGCATGTGCATCTGGGCCCGAACACCTTCGTCTACGACCGCTCGCGGTTTTTGCTGACGTCGATCGAGCTGCCGGTGACCAGCCAGGTCATCGAGGCCAGCGAGGAGGTGCCCTATATGTGCCTGCGGCTCGGGCTCGACATGCGCATGGTGGGGGAGGTGATCGCCGGCGCCGCGCCGGCCGAGGCCGACATTCGGGACGGCGGCGATTCGTTCGGCATGGAGACTGGCGCGGCGACGGCGGAGCTGATCGGCGCCTTCGGCCGGCTGGTCGACACCCTGCACGCGCCGCGCGACGCGGCCTTCCTGGGCGACTTGCTGCAGCGGGAAATCATCTACCGCGTGCTGCGCAGCAGCGCCGGCGGCCGGCTGCGCGCGATCGCCACCAGCGGCGACCACAGTCACCGCACCGCCAAGGCGGTGGCCTGGGTGCGCGCCAATTACACCCGGACCTTGCGCGTGGAAACGCTGGCCGCGCTGGCCGGCATGGGCGTGTCGACGCTGCACTACCATTTCCGCCGCCTTACATCGATGAGCCCGCTGCAATACCAGAAGCAGCTGCGCCTGCAGGAGGCGCGCCGGCGCATGCTCACCGACGGTCTGGACGCGGCCAGCGCGGCCTTCGAGGTGGGCTACGAGAGCGCCAGCCAGTTCAACCGCGAATACAGCCGCGTGTTCGGCCTGTCGCCGATGCGCGACGTGCGCGCGCTGCGCGAGCAGGGCGGCGCGCCGTAGACGCTGGCGCCGGTGCCGTCACCCGCAATCCTGTTGGTGACAATGCAGCTTGGCGCGGGTGTGCCATTCCTTGACCAGCTGCCGGTGGTTGCCCTCGTAGGGCTGGTCGAGGAACTCCGCGTGCGCCACGCGCGCGGTATGGAACATCTCGAAGTCGCCCAGCGACTCGCACCACGCGGCGATGAACCGTTGCGAGTCGATGTAGCCGAGGATGATGGGCCAGATCGTGCGCTCGGCAACGACGCCGTCCTCATCGGTATAGAGGACGCGCATTTTGTGGCGGTGGCGTATCGCCCCGCGCACGCGCGCCAGGTCCAGCCCGGCCGGGTTGGCGGGCCGGCGGTTGATGTAGAGCGTGTTGTCGTCGAGCGCGCGCCGCATGTCGGGCGGCAGCACGGCGTCGATCTTGGCCAGCGCGTTGCGCACCGCGTGCGCCAGGCCGTCGTCGGTCTGGCGGCTGACCCACTGCGCGCCGGCCACCAGCGCCTGCAGCTCGTCGGCCGTGAACGATAGCGGCGGCAGCAAAAAACCCGGACGCAGGATGTAGCCGACGCCCGGTTCGCCGTCGATGTCGGCGCCCATGCCTTGCAGGGTCGCGATGTCGCGCCGCAGCGTGCGCAGCGAGATGCCGACCTCGCGTGCCAGCACGGCGCCGGCGACGGTGCCGCGGTGGCGCCGCAGCACCTGCATGAGGTCGAACAGTCTTTCGCTTCGCGACACGGCTACTCCATTTGGACGAGGCATTTGCCGCCGGCTTTGAGGCCGGCTTCGAGTTCGGCGATCAGGCCGATCGCGCCGTCGAGCGCCACCACGCGGCCGACCGGCAAGCGCAACGCGCCCTCGCCGGCCGCTTGCGCGAGCCGGTCGAGCACCTCGGCCCGTGGCGCGCCGACCAGCGGCTTGAGCCGGCGGTTGAACAGCGAACGGATGAAGATGCCCGGCGTCGGGTTGAGGTCGACGAAGATGCCGGTCTTGTTGACCAGCCGCAGCGCCTGGTCGGCGCTCAGCGTGGCGGCGGTGTCGTAGACGACGTCGTAGCGGTCGGTGATGTCGGCCACGTCGATGGCACGGTAGTCGTACACGGTTTGCACGCCGAGCGCGCGCATGCGCTCGATGTCGGCCGCGCCGCAGGTGCCGGCGACGCTGGCGCCGTGCATGCGCGCCACCTGTACGGTGGCCTCGCCGACGGCGCCGGCGCAGCCGTTGATGAACACGCGCTGGCCCGGCGCCAGCCCGGCCTTGTCGACCAGGCCGCCCCAGGCCGTGATGCCCGGCGTGCCGAGGCAGGCCGCGTCGGCGAAGGACACGTTGTCCGGTTTTTTCGCCACGAACGTCTCCTTGGTGATCACCGCCTGGCCGAGCGCACCGCTTTCCTTGAAGCGGGCCAGGCCGAAGACGGCGTCACCGACGCGCAAGCGCGTCACGCCCGGCCCGACGGCAATCACGGTGCCCGAAAAATCCATGCCCATCGCGCGCGGGAAGTTTTTTTTTCCCGTCACCAGTTTCATCACACCTTGGCGCAGCTTCCAGTCGATCGGGTTGAGGGCCGCGTAGTGGACGCGCACCGCCAACTCCCCCTTGCCGGGCGCGCCAAGGTCGAACGTTTCCAGCCGCATGACCCCGGGGCCGCCGTATTGGTGGTATTGCACTCGTTTCATCGCAATCATGTTGGTTCTCTTGTTTGTGTAAAGAGGCCAGTGTAGAAGGGCATGGTGCCAGATTATGGCACCATGGTTGGCCTTTAGTTTATTTTTAGTTTTTACTAGACGACTGGTCTAGTTGTGCTATAGTGACGTCCATGGGCACAACACACACCTCCGATACCGTCGACGTTCGCGGCAACATCCTTGCCACCGGCCAGCGCATCATGGCCGGCAAGGGCTTCTCGGCCGTCGGACTGAACGAGATCCTGGCCACGGCCGGGGTGCCCAAGGGTTCGTTCTACCATTACTTCGGTTCGAAGGACGCGTTCGGCGAGGCGATGCTCGAGGCCTACTTCGAGGATTACCTGGCCGACATGGACGCCACGCTCGGCCAGTGCGGGTTGACGATGGCGCAGCGGCTGATGAAGTACTGGCAGGCCTGGCAATCGTCGCAATCGTTCTACGATTGCCAGGGCAAGTGCCTGGCGGTCAAGCTGGGCGCCGAGGTGGCCGACTTGTCCGAGGCCATGCGGCTGGCGCTCAAGCGCGGCACGGCCGGCATCGTCGGCAGGCTGGCCGGCGCCATCGAGGCCGGCGTTGCCGAGGGTTCGCTGGCGATCGACGGCGACGCCGAAGACACTGCCCACAGCCTCTACCAGCTGTGGCTGGGCGCCAGCGTGATGGTCAAGATCGTGCGCGATACCAGCCCGTTCGAGTCCGCGCTGCGGACCACGCGACAGATTTTGCATTTACCCCGGGCTTGAACGGGGCGGTTCATGGCATTTCATCCGACATGCTTTTTTTTGCCGGTGAACTAGGCGACTAGTCTACTATCTGGATCAACCAACGATACAGGAGCAATAAAATGAAGAAAGTTCTGATGGTATTGACCTCGCATAGCGAACTGGGCGATACCGGCCTCAAGACCGGCTTCTGGCTGGAGGAATTGGCCGCGCCGTATTACACCTTCAAGGATGCCGGCGTGGAAGTGGTGCTGGCGTCGCCGTTGGGCGGCCAGCCGCCGCTCGATCCGAAGAGCAACGAGCCATCGTTCCAGACCGGGCTGACGCGCCGCTTCGAAGCCGACGCCGCCGCCACCGCGCAACTGGCCGCCACCGTGCGGCTGGACTCGGTCAACCAGGCCGACTTCGACACCGTGTTCTACCCGGGCGGCCACGGCCCGCTGTGGGACCTGGCCGAAGACCGCCACTCGATCGCGCTGATCGAAGCGTTCATCGCTGCCGGCAAGCCGGTGGCGCTGGTGTGCCACGCGCCGGGCGTGCTGCGCCACGTGAAGGCGCCGTCCGGCCGGCCGCTGGTCGACGGCAAGCAGGTCACCGGCTTTACCAACACCGAGGAGGAGGGCGTCGGCCTGACCAAGGTGGTGCCGTTCCTGGTGGAGGACGTGCTCAAGGAACTGGGCGGCGTCTATTCCAAGGGGCCGGACTGGGGCTCGTACGTGGTGGGCGACGGCCTGCTGATCACCGGCCAGAACCCGGCCTCGTCGGCCGAAGCGGCGGTCCGGTTGCTCAATCGGCTGGCCTGAGCATCGACCCGTAAGCATCAACTCGTAAGCAACAACCACCACGGCCCGTTGCGGGCCGTGGAAACCCGACTATCAAAGGAATGAACATGAGCGAAAATATCGACAACAAAGTGGTCCTCATCACCGGCGGCAGCACCGGCATCGGCGCCGAAGTGGCGCGCCTGTTGGCCAGCCGTGGCGCCAAGGTGGCGATCGCGGCGCGCCGCAAGGACAAGCTTGACGAGGTGGTCGCCGCCATCGCAGCGGCCGGCGGCACCGCCAAGGCCTACAGCCTCGACGTGACCGACAAGCAGCAGGTGGAGGCGGTGGTCGCCGCCGCCGTCGCCGACTTCGGCAAGCTCGACGTGCTGATCAACAACGCCGGGCTGATGCCGATCCGGCCCATGTCCGAGGTCAACACCGACGAGTGGGACGCGATGATCGACGTCAACCTCAAGGGCACCCTGTACGGCATCGCCGCCGTGCTGCCGCGCTTCCTCGCGCAGCAAAGCGGCCACATCATCAACCTCAGCTCGGTGGCCGGGATCAAGGTCTTCGCGCCCGGCGGCACCGTCTATTCCGGCACCAAGTTCGCCGTCTCGGCGATCACCGAAGGCTTGCGCCAGGAAGTGGGCGACAAGATCCGCGTGACGTCGATCGCGCCGGGCGCCGTCGACAGCGATCTCAAGCACAGCACCTCGGGCACGGCGGCCGAGACGGTGCTCGACTTTTACAAGCAGGCCATTCCCGCCGCGTCGGTGGCGCGCGCGGTGGCCTACGCCATCGAGCAGCCGGACGACGTCGACATCAACGAGATCGTGCTGCGGCCGACGCGCCAGGTGTTCTGACGCGCGGCCCGCGCCGTGCGCCTCACGCGTCCAGCCGCGCCGCCAAAAAGTCGATGAAGCTGCGCAGCTTGAGCGGCAGCTGGCGCCGGCTGGCGTAGACGGCGTACATCTGGCCGGTGAAAGTCTCCTTGCTGGCGTACACGTGGGCCAGGCGGCCATGGGCCAGGTCGTCGGCCACTATCCAGTCCGGCAGGAAGGCCGCGCCCATGCCGGCCATCACCACCTGGTAGGTCAGCGTGCTGTCGCTCGAGCGCATGGCGACCGGTTGCGCCAGCACGGCGCTCATTTCCAGCGCGGGCATTTTCAGGCGGCCGAACTGCATGTAGTTGGGCATGATCATCTCGAACGACGGCGGCCCGCCGGCCGCGTCGCGCGCGGCGCAGCGGGCCAGGTAGCCGGGCGTGGCCACGCACTGGAAGGTGACCGGACACAACAGCCGCGAGATCAGCTGTTGCGACGGATCGTTGCGCATGCGCAGCGCCAGATCGAAGCCCTCCGACACCAGGTCGACCATGCGGTTTTCGAGGTGGAAATCGAGGCGCACCTCGGGATAGAGCTGGCGATATTCGGCCAGCAAGCCGGCAAAGCGCGGCGTGGCGATCCACACCGGGGCGCTCACCTTCAGTTCGCCGCGCGGCACGCCGGTGGACTGGCCCACCGACGCCACGCCGGCGCCGAGCGCGTCGAGCGCCTGCCGGGCCTGTTCGTGGAACAGGGTGCCGGCCTCGGTCAGGCTCATGCCGCGGCTGCTGCGGTTGAGCAGGCGCGCGGCCAACTGCCGTTCCAGCCGCGCCAGTTGCTTGCTGACCATGGGCGGCGCCATGCCCAGGCGGTCGGCGGCTGCGGTGAAGCTGCCGCTGTCGACGATTTCGCAAAACACGCGCACGCCGGTCAGGTCGGGGAGTTCCATGGTTTCCTGTTTGAGTAACGATGCAATGACTTTATCGCTATCGATTTCCGAAAGTGGAAAGCATAACATCTGTCGTCCAAGCTACCCATTCAAGGAAATCGCATGTCAACTTCAACCTTGCCCGCTCCGGGAAAATATCTGTCCGCGGGCCTGTGGGCGGCGCAGACTCTGGTGGCGCTCGTCTTCATCGCCTCCGGCTTGACCAAGCTGCTCACGCCGATTGCCCAGCTCGTCGCGATGATGGCCTGGACCGGCGAGTATCCGCTCGCCTTCGTGCGCGGCATCGGTCTGGTCGATATCGCCGGCGGCCTCGGTATTTTGCTGCCGTCGCTGACCCGCATCCTGCCGCGCCTGACGGTGCTGGCCGCGCTTTGCAGCGTGGTGTTGCAGGTCCTGGCGATCGGGTTTCACGCGTCGCGCGGGGAATTCGAGGCGCTGCCGCTCAATTTCGTGCTGCTGCCGTTGTGCCTGTTTGTGCTGTGGGGGCGCGCCAAGCGCGCACCCATCGGCCCGCGTGGCGCCGCGCGGCCACACCCCGGCTGATCTGTTCCGGCTTGCCCTCCCTGCCTTTTGGCGGGTTCGGTGCGGCGCGCGCGGGCGGTAAGATCGAGCTTTCCGCCTTATCGAGAGCCTTGCCATGTCCGCCACCGACCACGCCGCATCCTCCCATCCCGTCCGCCTGCCGATCGGCACGGCCGACGGCGTCGTCTTCGACGTCGTCGCCTGGGGCCCGGCGTACGCCGACGTGGACTTCAGCGTCGCCTGCATGTTCGAGCACGAGCTCGGCGGCGCGCCGGTCGCCGGCGGATTGCTGGCGCTGGACCAGGCGCTCGGCGGCCACCTGACCCGCATGCGCGCCGACGGCGTGTTCCGCGCGCAGCCGATGGAAACGTTGTTGATCGCCTCGCCGCCGCCGGGCATGCTGCCGCGCGCGGTGCTGGTGATCGGCCTGGGCGACCCGGCCACGCTTGACCAGGACCGGCTGCGCCAGGCCACCCGCGTGGCCATGCGCGAGGCGATCCGTCACGGCGCCCGCACGATGGCCTTCGCGCCCAGCGTGCTCGACGGCGGCCACACGGACAACGCCGGGCTCGACATGCCGGCGGTGATGTTGGACGGCATGCTCGGCGGGCTGCGCGCCGAACTGGCGCTGGCCGGCGCCGGGCTGGCGCCCAAGCCCACGCTGCGCCATTGCACCTTCGACGTCGGCGCGGTGCGCGTGGCCGGCGCGGCGCAGGCCTTCGCCGCCGCCTTCGCGCGGCGCGACGCCGGCACATCCAAACAATCACCAGATTGATCAGCTTCACATTGTCGAACTATTACATTCGATCCATGCACTGAACGACCGCGTTCAAAGTCCACACAGTGGGGCCGTGCATTTCGAACTGTCTTATTTCTTGGAGAACGACAATGATGACATGGAAGGCTTTCATCGCCCGTAGCATGGCGATCGCGGGTGTGGTGGCAGGTATCGCGCTGGCGCCGGCGCAGGCGGCGCCCAAACTGATCAAGAACGACACCTTTTGGAAGGACACCAGCGGCAATCCGATCTACTCGCAGGGCGGCGGCATCCTCAAGGTCGGCGCGACCTATTACTGGTATGGCGTGAAGTACGACGGCGCGGTGACGTACGCGGCCAATCCAGCGTCCTCCAACAGCAACACCGGCTTCAACGCGGTGACCGTGTACTCATCGACCGACCTGGCCACCTGGAAGTTCGAGGGCAACGCCGCCTCCGCCGGCGCCGTCGGCGGTCCGTGGGAGCCGGCCAACTGGATCGGCCGGCTCGGCGTGGTCTACAACAAGAACACGCAAAAATATGTGCTGATCTCGCAGATCGGCTCGGACACGCTGGGCAGCGGCGTGCTGTTCGCCACCAGCAACACGCCGGTCGGGCCCTTCGTGTTCGACCACATCCAGCCGCAGATCACCAACGTGACCACGCCGGCCACCGGCGACCAGACGATCTATACCGATGACGACGGCGCCTCGTACCTGATCTTCAGCAATTCCAACGGCCGCGCGCGCTCGTACGTGGCCCAGATCCGCTCGTCCGATTCGCTCAACATCGAGCCGGCCGTCAACATCGCCCTCAACAGCGCCGGCCGCGAGGGCAACGCCTTGTTCAAGCATAGCGGCGTGTACTATTTCTGCTCGTCCGAGCTGCACGGCTGGAACGCGTCGCAGACGTTCTGCCGCTCGGCCAACGCCATCAACGGGCCGTACACGGCCGAGTTCGTGCTCGATGGCTCGCAGGCCGACTTTTCCCATGTGTCGCAAAGCGGCTTCTTCATCCAGGTCAACGGCAGCGCCGCCAGCACGGTGCTGTACGCGGGCGACCGCTGGAGCGACTTCGCCGGCAACGGCATCGGCTACAACCAGTGGGTGCCGCTGTCGTTCAACGGCACCACGCCGCGCTTCAATTCGGTCAGCCAGTTCAACCTGGACGCGGCGACGGGCACGTGGACGGTCGGCGCGGGCAACAATTACGCCATCAACCCCAGTTTCGAGGCCGACCGGGTGCGGCAAAACGCGCTGGCCGGCTGGAGCACGTGGACCAACCTGACCGACGCCAATCCCAACAACAATCTGCTGCGCGGCCATACGGGGCGCTGGAATGCCGAGCAGTATCACACCGCCGCCTATTCCGCCAGCCGCTACCAGGGTTTGACGGGGCTGCCGAACGGCACCTATACGCTCTCGGCCTGGGTGAAAAGCAGTGGCGGGCAGAGCATTGCGCGCATCTACGTCAAGGATTTTGGCGGGTCCGAACTGGTGTCGAGCATCAACACGGCGATCCCCAACTGGACGCGGGTGACGATACCCAACATCCAGGTAAGCAACGGCAAGGCGACCATCGGGATGTACCAGGTGGCCAACGCCGGCAACTGGATAAACGTCGACGATTTCAGCTTCACCAGGAACTAGCGCCGTCTGTCCCTGTTCCCAATTCCCCACGCCGTGTAAGTGTCGTAGGGCGGATTAGGCGGCTAGCCGTAATCCGCCAAAGCCGCCGACGGCGCCCGCCGGATTACGCCGCGCCTATCCCCCAGACGAAATCGCACCCAGGCTTCTCGCTGCCACGCCGCAAATCCCTTGTAAATGCACACTTTCCACCGCCGACGGCTACATGATCATCGCGGTCGGCAACGACGGCCAGTTCGCCAGGTTCTGCGCGGCGGCAGGCCACGCCGAGTGGGCCAGCGACGAGCGCTTCGCCACCAATCCGCAGCGGGTGCTGCACCGGGAGGCGCTGATCCGCCTGATACGCGGCGTGACGACGAGCCGCGACACGGCCGACTGGATCGCGGCGATGGAGGCGGCCGGCGTGCCGTGCGGGCCGATCAACACGCTCGACAAGGTGTTCGACGATGCGCAGGTGCGCGCGCGCGGCCTGCGCATCGAGCTGCCGCACGCGGTGGCGGGGACGGTGCCGCTGGTGGCCAATCCGATCCGCATGTCGGCCTCGCCGGTGGCTTACCGGCGCGCGCCGCCGGCGCTGGGCGAGCACACCGGCGAAGTGCTCGACGAATGGCTTGGCACGGAGCGTGTGCACGTTTGAAAAAAGTAGTATATGATGACCGTCATGTACAGCAAATCGCAAAAAGCGGCCAGCCGCAAGCAGCAGACGCACGAGCGCATCGTCGAGGTGGCCTCGCGCGCCATCCGCCGCCGCGGTTTGGGCGGCACCGGCGTGGCGGAGGTCATGAAGGAAGCCGGGTTAACGCACGGCGGCTTTTACGCGCACTTCGGCTCGCGCGAGGATTTGCTGGCCGAGGCGGGCGGGCGCGCCTGCGACGATTCGCTGGCGCTGGCGTCCGAGGCGACGGCGGTGGCGCCCGGGCAGTCGCTCGGGGCGATCGTCAACGCCTACATGTCGCCGCAGCACATCGCCGCCACTGAGCGCGGCTGTCCGATTTCCGCGCTGGGATCGGAGTTGCCCCGCCAGACAAAGGAGCTGCGGCAGCGCGTGACGGACCATATCAAGCGCTTGGTCGACCTGGTCGCGCGCCAGTTCCCCGACGTCGGCGAGGTCCAGGCCCGTGAAAAGGCCATGTCGGCGGTGTGCACGCTGATCGGCACCACCATCGTGGCGCGCGCCGTCGACGACCCGGCGTTTTCGGCGGCGTTGTGCGATGCCACCACCAAGCAGTTAATACCGGACGCCGGATAAACGCTGGCGGTTTTTTTTAATCAAATATATGATGAACGTCATATTTTAGTCTGACCTAAAAAAAGGAAAAAATCATGTCTTCCACCTCCCGCAAAATCGCTGTCGTCACTGGCGCTTCGTCTGGCATCGGCGCCGTCTACGCCGAGCGCCTCGCCCGACGTGGTTACGACCTGGTGCTGGTGGCGCGCCGCGCCGACCGCCTGCAGGCGCTGGCCGCCAGCCTGGCCGCCACCCACGGCGTGCACGCCGAACCGCTGGTGGCCGATCTCGCCACCGAGGCCGGCCAGGACAAGGTGGCCGAGCTGCTGGCCACCAATCCGGCCGTGTCCGTGCTGGTCAATAACGCCGGCCTCGCCCGCCTTGGCCCGGTCGGCGAGAGCGCCGAGGCGGACCTGTCGTCGCAGCTGGCACTCAACATCCTGGCGCTGACCAAACTGACGCGCGCCGTGCTGCCAGGCTTCAAGCAGCGCAAGGAAGGCACGCTGATCAACGTCGCGTCCGTGCTGGGTCTGCATTCCCTGCCGATCAGCGCGGTCTACAGCGGCACCAAGGCGTTTGTGGTGGCGTTCAGCAACGGCCTGGCGCAAGAGTTGGAAGGCAGCGGCGTGCGGGTGCAGGTGGTGCTGCCGGCCGCCACGGCCACCGACCTGTGGGCGCCGTCGGGCGTGCCGCTCGAGGCGCTGGCGCCGGAAACCGTCATGAAGGCCGAAGACATGGTCGACGCGGCGCTGGCCGGGCTGGACCAGGGCGAGAGCCTGACCCTGCCATCGGTGGCCGACGCCAAGCTGATCGAGCGGTACGACGCCGCCCGCGTCGCCCTGTTCGCCGCCGCCCAAACCGGCGTTCCGGCGCCGCGCCTGAAGGCCTGAGCTCTACTCCCACTGAGCCCTACTCCCTATACTTACAAGGATACTAAAAATGTTATTTGATCATTTCCCGCTGCGCTCCGTCGAACTTTCCAACCGCATCGTTATGTCGCCGCTGACCCGCAGCCGCGCGGTCGACAACAACACCCCGAACACCTTGATGGCGACCTACTACGCGCAGCGCGCCGAGGCCGGCCTGATCATCACCGAAGGCACGTCGCCGTCGCCGAACGGCCTGGGCTACCCGCGCATTCCAGGCCTGTTCAACCAGGGCCACGTGGACGGCTGGCGCCTCGTCACCGACGCGGTGCACGCCAAGGGCGGCAAGATCGTCGTGCAGTTGATGCACACCGGCCGCGTCAGCCACGAGGGCAATCTGCCGCCGGGCGGCAAGGTCGTCGGGCCGTCGTCCGACGTTTGCCCCGGCGCCATGTACGTCGATGGCAAGGGCGAACTGCCGCACACCGCGCCGCATCCGCTGACGGAGGCGGAAATCGCCGCCACCGTGGCCGAATACGCCACCGCCGCCCGCCTGGCCATCGAGGCTGGCTTCGACGGCATCGAATTGCACGCGGCCAACGGCTACCTGCTGGAACAGTTCCTGAACGCGAACATCAACAAGCGCACCGACGGCTACGGCGCCACGGCCGAGGGCCGCAACCGCCTGGTGCTGGAGGTGGCGCGCGCCGCCATCAAGGAAATCGGCGCCGCGCGCGTCGGCATCCGCCTCTCGCCGCATGGCGTGGTCAACGCCGCCGGCGCCTTCGATGGCGTCGACGAGCAGTACAAGGCGCTGGTGAAGGAACTGTCGTCGCTGGGCCTGATGTACCTGCACGTGCTCGACCACTCGGCGATGGGCACGCCGCCGGTGCCGGCCGCCCTCAAGGCCGAGTTGCGCGCCGCCTTCGACGGCCCGTTCATCCTCGCCGGTGGCTTCGACAAGGCCGGCGCCGAGCAGGCGCTGGAGGCCGGACTCGCCGACCTGATCGCCTTCGGCCGTCCTTTCATCGGCAACCCGGACCTGGTGGCGCGCCTGCGCGCCGACGCGCTCCTCAACGCCCCCGACCAGGCCACCTTCTACACGCCGGGACCGCAGGGCTATACTGATTATCCGGCGCTGGCCGGCTAACAAGCCGACACAAAACTAGGGGAATAAAAATGAAGGCACTGGTATTAAAAAGCTATAACAAGGCCGGCAAGCTGGAGTTTTCCGAGCTGCCAAGGCCGGCGATCAAACCTGATGAAATACTGGTGCGAGTTCATGCCGCCGGTCTCAATCCGATCGACTACATGATCCCGAAAGGGACCTTCAAGCCGATGATGAAATTCGATCTGCCGGCCGTCATGGGCAGCGATCTGGCCGGAGTGGTGGCGGAAGTCGGCGCCGCCGTCACCCGCTTCAAGGCGGGCGACGCGGTCTATGCCAGCCTGTTCGACCTGGGCATCGGCTCGCTGGCGGAATACGTGGCCGTGCCGGAACACGCGGCCGCGCACAAGCCGGCCAATCTCGATTTCGTGCAGGCGGCGTCGGTGCCGATGGTGGCGTTGACTGCGTGGCAGGCGTTCAGGGAGCGCATCAAACTCAAGCCCGGCCAAAAGCTGTTCGTGCCGGCCGGCTCGGGCGGGATCGGCACCATGGCCATCCAGCTGGCCAAGCAGTTCGGCGCCACGGTCGGCACCACCACCAGCACCGGCAACGTGGATTTGGTGCGCGGCCTCGGCGCCGACGAAGTGGTCGACTACAAGCGCCAGAATTTCGAGGACACGCTGCGTGACTATGACGCGGTGCTGGCCACGGTGCGCGGCGACGGTGTCGAAAAAGCCATCCGGATCGTCCGTCCCGGCAGCGCCGTGGTGTCGCTGGTGGGACCGCCGGACGCCGCCTTCGCCAGGGCGCGCGGCTTGAACTTCGTGCTGCGTTTCGTGTTCGGCCTGTTGAGCCGCAAGGTCATCGGCCTGGCGCGCGCGCGCGGCGCGGATTATTCGTTCCTGTTCATGCGGCCCGACGGTGGCCAACTGGCGGAGATCGGCAAGCTGATCGAGGCCGGCCGCGTGCGTCCGGTGGTCGACAAGGTGTACCCGTTCAGCGAGGGGATCGAGGCGCTGGCCTATCTGGAGCAGGGCCGCGCCAAGGGCAAGGTCGTGGTGCAGATGGTGCGCTAGGGCTGGTCCCGGCCGTCGGCGAAGTTGTCGAAGATAAGGCTGCGCAGCCACTGGTTGACCGGGTCCTTGTTGAACTTCGCATGCCAGAACACGTTGATGTTGATCTCCGGGAGTTCGAGCGGGTGGGTGATGTAGCGCAGCCCGAACGGCTCCACGCAGGCCATGGCGTAGCGCTCCGGCACGGTGGCGATCATCGCGCTGTTCGACAGCAGGTGGCCGACCGCCACGAAGTGCGGCACCGTCAGGCCGATGTTGCGCTTGATGCCCTGGCGTTCGATGGCCACGTCGGCGATGGCGTGGCCGGTGCCGGCCGACACCACCGACACATGGTCGGCGCTCCTGAACTCCTCAACCGTCATCGACGCCTTGTCGAGAGGATGCCCCTTGCGGAACATGCACACATAGCGCTGCCGGAACAGACGGCGCTGGAAGTAGCCGGTCTTCAGTTGCGGCAGCAGGCCGATCGCCAGGTCGACGTGGCCGGCCTCCATTTCGTCCTGCAGGTTGACGGCCGTGTTGCGCACGGTGCTGAGCGTGACGCCGGGCGCGTGCTGGCGCAGCACCGTCATCAACCTTGGCAGGAAATACATCTCGCCGATGTCGGTGATCCCCAACGTGAATTTACGGTCGCTGGTGGCCGGGTCGAAATGGGCCACCTCGTTGAAGGCGTCGTGGATGGTCGACAGCGCGTAGCCGATCGGCTCCGCCAGCCGCAGCGCATAGGGCGTCGGCTCCATGCCGCGCGCGGTGCGCACGAATAGTTCATCGCCCAATAGCACCCGCATGCGCTTGAGCGCATTGCTCACGCCCGGCTGGGTCATGCCGAGCGCCTCCGCCACCTTCGACACGCGCCGCTCGGCGAGCAGCTGGTTGAACACGAGCAGCAGGTTGAGATCGATGTCTTTCAGTTCCATGGCGTGAGTAGTATTGCTGGCAGTGATTTGATGCATTCCCGGAATGCTATTTATTTATATTACCCGCGTTTCTATACTTTGCCCATCATTTAGACAGATGGGGCGGCAGTCATGGAACTAGTTGTGCAACCGATGGGGCGCACCCTGCACGTGGAGGCCGGCGACAATCTGCTCACCGCCCTGCGCGAGCACCAGGTCCCCATCTCCTACAGCTGCACGGCGGGGCGCTGCGGCACCTGCCGCTGCAAGGTGCTGCAAGGCGAGGTGCACGAGATGGGCCGCGAGGCCAAGATCACCGGCCCCAATGACGACGGCTATGTACTGGCCTGCATGAGCAGCGTGAGCGGCAACTGCGTGATCGAAGTGCCCGAGCCGGACGAGGTGGTGACGCATCCGGCGCGCATCATCAAAGCCACCGTGCTGGCCGTCGAAGCGATGACCCACGATATCCGCCGCCTGCGTTTGAAGCCGGCCAAGCCGCTGGAGTTCTCGCCCGGCCAGTACGCCAGCCTGCAGTTCGGACCTGAGCTGGTCCGCCCCTATTCGATGGCCAACGCGCCCGGCGACGCCGAGCTGGAATTCCACGTGCGGCTGGTGCCGGGCGGGCGCGTGACCGGCCATATCGACCAGGTGCTGGCGGTGGGCGACGCGGTGCGCGTGAGTGGCCCGATGGGCACGGCCTACCTGCGCCGCAAGCACGAGGGGCCGATGCTGTGCGTGGCCGGCGGCACCGGCCTGGCGCCGGTGCTGTCGATCGTGCGCACCGCGCTGGCCGAGGGTATGGGCCAGCCTATCCACCTGTACTTCGGCGTGCGCACCCCGCGCGACATCTATGGCCTCGCATGGCTGGAACAGCTGCGCGAGCGCCACGCCAACCTGCACCTGCACGTCGTCGTCAGCACCGGCAACGACGATCCACGCTGGCGTGCCGGCGTGGTCACCGCCGCCGTCGGCGCCGACTGGACTTCGCTCGTAGGCTGGCGCGCCTACCTGTGCGGCGCGCCGCCGATGGTGGAGGCGGCCGCCATGCTGGTCAAGCGGCGCGGCGTGCCGCCGGAGCATGTGTACGCCGATGCCTTCTACGCCAGCGCGATCTAACACCGAACCACCAAGGAGACCCGATATGACCCAGGACCAAGGCGCCCGCCAGGACTTTTACCGGCGCATCGACCAGCACCACATGACCCCCTTGTGGGAGGTACTCGGCGCGCTGGTGCCGAAGCAGCCGGCCAGCCCGCTGCAGGCGGCGCTGTGGCGCTACGCCGACGTGCGCGAACACGTGATGGAGGCGGGCCGGCTGATCACCGCCGCCGAGGCCGAGCGCCGCGTGCTGATCATGGAGAACCCGGCCCTGCGCGGCAATTCGTCGATCACGCAGTCGCTGTACGCCGGCCTGCAGCTGATCATGCCGGGCGAGGTGGCGCCGGCCCACCGCCACGCGCAGTCCGCGCTGCGGCTGGTGCTCGACGGCGAGGGCGCCTATACGGCCGTCGACGGCGAGCGCACCACGATGCGGCGCGGGGATTTCATCATCACGCCGTCGTGGACCTGGCACGACCACGGCAACCTGGGCGACCAGCCTGTGGTGTGGCTCGACGGGCTGGATATTCCCACCGTGCGCTTCTTCGACGCCGGCTTCGCCGAGCATGGCGCGCAGGCCAGCCAGGAAGCGACGCGGCCCGAGGGGGATGCGCTGGCGCGCTACGGGAACAACATGCTGCCGGTCGATTTTTCGCAGACGGCGGCGCAGCCGACCAGGGTGTTCGTTTATCCGTATGCGAAGACGCGCGAGTCCTTGCTGGGCATTTCGCGCGGTGCTATCGACGCGCATTTCGGCTACAAGCTGCGCTACGTGAATCCGGCCACCGGGGCCTCGCCGATGCCGACCATCGGCGCGTTTGCGCAGCGGCTGCCAGCCGGTTTCGAGACGCTGCCCTACCGCAGCACCGACGGCACCGTCTACGTATGCCTGGAGGGCGCCGGCAGCGCCGACATCGGCGGCGTGCATTTCGACTTTGCGCTCAACGATGTATTCGTCGTGCCGTCATGGCAGACGCTGCGCCTGCGCGCCGGCCCCGACACGATTTTGTTCAGTTTTTCAGACCGCCCGATCCAGCAGGTGCTGGGCTTGTGGCGCGAGGGAAAAATCTAGATCACCCGATAACTTGGAGACAACCATGAAATATGCAATCGATCCAGCGCCCGTCTACAGCCTCGCCATCGCCGGCAGCGATGAACGCTTCCCCGTCAATCGCATCTTTTGCGTCGGCCGCAACTACGCCGCCCACGCGCGTGAAATGGGCCGCGACCCGGACCGCGAAAAGCCGTTCTTCTTCATGAAGCCGGCCAATGCCACCGTGCAGGCGGGCGTCGGCGAGGCGACCATTCCTTATCCACCGAAGACCGCCAACTTCCACCACGAGATCGAGCTGGTGGCCGTCATCGGCAAGGGTGGCGCCGACATCCCGGTCGAGCGCGCGCTGGAACACGTGTTCGGCTACGCCGTGGGCCTGGACATGACGCGCCGCGATATCCAGCTTGAAGCGCGCGACAAGGGCCGTCCTTGGGAGTTCGGCAAATCGTTCGCCAAGTCGGCGCCGATCGGTCCCATCGCCACGGTGGCCGACGTCGGCCACCTGACCGAGGGCCGCATCGCCGTCAGCGTCAACGGCGCGCCGCGCCAGGATTCCGACATCTCCAAGTTGATCTGGTCGGTGGCCGAATCGATCGCCTACCTGTCCGAGTACGAGGCGCTGGAGCCGGGCGACGTGATCATGACCGGCACGCCCGAAGGCGTGAACGCGGTGGTGGCCGGCGACGTGATGGTCGGCGAGGTGGCGGGACTGGCGCCGATCACGGTGCGGGTCCAGGCCCCGGGAGCGTAACCATGGCCGCCGTCTTTCCGATCAAACCCGTGTGGGACCAGCCGGGATCGAGTCGCATCCCGTTCTGGGCCTACACCGACGAGTCGTTCTACAAGCGCGAGCTCGAACGCATGTTCTATCACGGCCACTGGTGCTACGTCGGCCTGGAGGCGGAGATCCCGAATGTGGGCGACTTCAAGCGCTCGGTGATCGGCGAACGCTCGGTGATCCTCACGCGCGCCGCCGACGGCAGCGTCAACGTGGTGGAAAACGTCTGTGCCCACCGTGGCATGCAGTTCTGCCGCGAGCGGCACGGCAACAAGAAGGAATTCGTCT
The DNA here is from genome assembly GCA_963513825.1 of uncultured Duganella sp. GTDB lineage: Bacteria > Pseudomonadota > Gammaproteobacteria > Burkholderiales > Burkholderiaceae_D > Rugamonas. Next base: position 33,632 of record CAUPRW010000008.1, on the reverse strand, counting down.
GTCCGTACCACCAATGGAGCTATACGCTCAAGGGCGACCTGCAGGGCGTGCCTTTCCGGCGCGGCGTCAAGCAGGACGGCAAGGTCAACGGCGGCATGCCGAAGGAGTTCGACACCGCAGACCATGGCCTCAACCAACTCAAGGTGGCGGTGCGCGGCGGCGTGGTGTTCGCCTCGTTCGACCATGACGTGGAATCGCTGGAGGACTTCCTCGGCCCCGACATGTGTGCTTACTTCGACCGCCTGTTCAATGGCCGCAAGCTGACCATCCTGGGCTACAACCGCCAGCGTATCCCCGGCAACTGGAAGCTGATGCAGGAAAATATCAAGGACCCCTACCATCCGGGCCTGCTGCACACCTGGTTCGTCACCTACGGCTTGTGGCGCGCCGATAACAAGTCGGAGCTGAAGATGGACGCGCACCACCGCCACGCGGCCATGATCTCGACCCGCGGCCAGCAGGCCGCCAGCAGCGAGGTGACGGCCGGCGTGACCAGCTTCAAGGCCGGCATGGAGATCAACGACAAGCGCCTGCTCGACATCGTGCCCGAGGAGTGGTGGAAGGGACCGACCGCCGTGATGATGACGGTTTTCCCCAGCGTGATCTTCCAGCAGCAGGTCAACAGCGTGTCGACACGTCACATCCAGCCGAACGGCAAGGGCTCCTTCGATTTCGTCTGGACCCATTTCGGCTTCGAGGACGACACCCCGGAGATGACCGAGCGGCGCCTGATCCAGGCCAACCTGTTCGGCCCCGCCGGTTTCGTCTCGGCCGACGACGGCGAGGTGATCGAGCTGTCGCAGAACGGCTTCGAGCAAAAGCCCAGCCACCGCACGGTGGCGGAACTTGGCGGCTACGGCGCCGAGAACACCGACCACATGGTGACCGAAACCCTCATCCGCGGCATGTACCAGTATTGGAGAAAGGTGATGGACGTATGAACGCGCTCGATTTCGACACCTGGCTTGCCCTCAACCGCCTGTACGCGGAGTACGCGGCGGCGGTCGACAGCGCCGACTGGGACAAATGGATAGACCTGTTCGTCGACGACTGCGACTACCGCATCCAGCCGCGCGAAAACCATGAACGCGGCTTTCCGCTGGCGACGCTGGCCTTGATCAGCAAAGGCATGCTGCGCGACCGCGCCTACGGTATCAAGGAGACCTTGTTCCACGATCCCTACTACCAGCGCCACGTGACCGGCGCGCCGCTGGTCGAGAGCGTGGAGGGCGGCGTGATCGTCGCCCAGGCCAACTACGCCGTGTTCCGCACCAAGCTGTCGCAGGAAAGCACGGTCTTCAACGTGGGGCGCTACCTCGATCGCATCCGCGTCACGCCCGACGGGCTGCGCTTCGAGCGGCGCCACTGCATCTACGACACCGAGATGATCGCCAATTCACTGATTTACCCCATCTGAGGAGACACCCAATGGCAAACAACTGGATCGACGCGGCCGCCGAGGCGGACGTGCCGGACGACGATGTAACGCAGGTGGCGGCCGGCGGCGTCGAGCTGGCGCTGTACGGCGTGGCCGGCGAGGTGTTCGCCACGGCCAGCCTGTGCACGCACGGTAACGCGCGGCTGTGCGACGGCTTCCTCGACGGGCACGAGATCGAATGTCCGCTCCATCAAGGGAAGTTCGACATCCGCGACGGCCGCGCCACCTGCGAGCCGGCCACCGAGTCGGTGCGCACCTACCCGGTAAAAATCGAAAATGGCCGGGTCTACGTGGACCTGGGCTGACCACAACAACTATAAACAGGAGACAGACATGAATAAAAAAACCCTCGCCGCCGCTTGCGCGCTGCTGCTGGCCGCGCACCTTCCGGCGCTGGCACAGATCAAGATCGGCTTTTCGGCGCCGCTTTCCGGCCCCGTGGCCGTGGTAGGACAGGACCAGTACGACGGCTTCATGCTGGCGCTCGAGCAGGGCGGCGGCAAGCTCGGTGGACAGGCCGTGACGGTGCTCAAGGAGGACGACCAGCTCAAGCCGGAGGTGGGCAACCAGATCGCCCGTAAATTCATCGACAAGGAGCGCGTGCACGCCATCGTCGGCCTGGGCTTTTCCAACGTGATGATGGCCAGCCACAAGGTGATCGTCGATTCCGGCACCGTGGCCATCGCCACCAATGCCGGGCCGTCGCCGGTGGCCGGCGCGCTGTGCGCTGCCAATGTGTTCTCGGTCGCGTGGCAGAACGACGGCTCGGCCGAAAGCATGGGCAAGTTCATGCAGGAGAAGGGCTACAAACGGGTATATCTGATGGCGCCGAACTACCAGGCGGGCAAGGACATGCTGCAAGGCTTCAAGCGCTACTTCAAGGGCGAGGTGGTCGACGAGGTCTACACCCAGGTCGGCCAGTCCGACTATTCGGCCGAGATCGCGCAGCTGCAGTCGGCCAAGCCGGACGCGGTGTTCGCCTTCTACCCGGGCGGCATGGGCGTCAACTACATCCGCCAGCTTAGCCAGGCCGGCATGCTGGCCAAGCTGCCCAACTTCTCGGTGTTCACGGTCGACGGCACCACCATGCCGGCATTGCAGGGCGCCGCCGTCGGCACCACCTTCGGCGCCATGTGGGACGCGGCGCTCGACACGCCGGAGAACAGCGCCTTCGTGGCCGCGTTCAAAACCAAATACAAGCGCGTGCCGAGCGAGTACGCCGCCACCGGCTATGACGCCGGCCGCCTGCTCGACGTCGCGCTGCGCAAGGCCGGCGCCCAGGCGGGCGACAAGCGCGCGCTGGCCGCCGCCGTCAAGGCGGCCGGCTCGGAATTCAAGTCCGTGCGCGGGCCGTTCCAGTTCAATAAGAACAATATGCCGGTGCAGAACTACTACGCATTCCAGGTCGCCAACGTGGGCGGACAGCCGACGGTGAAGATGCTCGGCACGCCGCTGACGGCACATGCCGACAGCTACCAGTCCAAGTGCGCGCTGCGCTAAGGTAGAGCGGCATGACCCTCAACCTCCTGCTCACGCAGCTGCTCAATGGCTTGCAATTCGGCGTGCTGCTGTTCCTGCTGGCCGCCGGGCTGACGCTCGTCTTCGGCATCATGAGCTTCGTCAACCTGGCGCATGGCTCCTTGTACATGTTGGGCGCCTACTTCGCCGCCACGGCCTACCAGCACACCGGCTCTTTCGGGTTGGCGGTGCTGGCCGCCGTCGCCGGCTGCGTGGTGCTCGGCTTCGCGCTGGAACGGGTGGCGATTTCGCGCCTGTATGGGCGCGATCACCTCGACCACGTGCTGGCCACCTTCGGCCTGGTGCTGTTTTTTAATGAGATCACGCGCATCGTCTGGGGGCCGCAGCCTTACTTCCTGCCGCTGCCGGCCTTCCTGGAAAGCACGGTCGACCTGCTCGGAATCACCTACCCGAGCTACCGCTTCGCCATCATCGTGGTCGGCCTGGCGGTGGCCGTCGGCGCGCATCTGCTGATGCACAAGACGCGCCTGGGCATGCTGATACGCGCCGGCGCCATCAACCCGGCGATGGTGTCGGCGCTGGGCGTGGACATCAAGCTGCTCAACGCGATTTTGTTCGCGCTCGGCGCCGCGCTGGCGGGACTGGCCGGTGTCATGGCAGGGCCGATCAACTCGATCCAGACCGGCATGGGCGAGCCGGTGCTGATCACCGCGCTGGTGGTGATCGTCATCGGCGGCATCGGCTCGGTCAGCGGTGCCTTCTACGCCGCGCTCATCGTCGGCGTTGCCGACACGCTGGGCCGCGCCTTCCTGCCTACCTTGCTGCGCGAATTGGCCAGCCGCGACACCGCCAACGCCGCCGGGCCGGCGCTGGCCTCGATGCTGGTGTATCTGCTGATGGCGCTGGTGTTGGCGCTGCGCCCGCAAGGCCTGTTTCCCGCCGGGAGAACGCGATGACCTCAATGACATTGATGGACAGCCTGCGCAAGCCGGCCACGCTGGTGCCGCTGCTGTTGCTGGCCTTCCTGGCGCTGGTGCCGCTGGCCGCCGGTCTCGCGGACCAGCCGTTTTACGTGGCGTTCTTCGCCCGCATCATCATCTACGCGATCGCCGCCAGCGCGCTTAACGTGGCGCTGGGCTTCGGTGGCCTGGTGAGCCTGGGCCATGCGCTATTCCTCGGCATGGGGGCTTACAGCGTGGCGATTCCGGCTTACCACGGCATCGACAGCGGTTGGGTGCACCTGGCCGTGTGCGTCGCCTCGTGCGGCTTGGTGGGGCTGTTCACGGGCGCCATCAGCCTGCGCACGACCGGCATCGGCTTCATCATGATCACGCTGGCGTTCGCGCAGATGGGGTATTTCGTGTTCGTCAGCCTGAAGCAGTACGGCGGCGACGATGGCACGCCGGTCACCGCCACCAGCCGCTTCTTCGGCCAGGACCTTGGCCAGCCGGTGGTCGTCTATGGCGTGGCGTTCGTGCTGCTTTGCCTGGTGCTGTGGTGGACGGCGCGCTTGCGTGTTTCGCCTTTCGGCATGGTGCTGCGCGGTGCGCGCCAGAATCCGCGCCGCGTCAACGCCGTCGGCTTCGAGGCCAGGCGCTACCAGCTTGCCGCCTATGTGATGTCGGCCGTGCTGTGCGGGATCGCCGGCATGCTGCTGGCGAACCTGACCGCGTTCGCATCGCCCGCCACGCTAAGCTGGATCATCTCCGGCGACTTGATCGTCATGATCGTGCTCGGTGGTATGGGCACGGTGTTCGGGCCCTTGCTGGGCGCGGTCGCCTTCCTCGGCGCCGAGGAGGTGCTCAAGATGGCCACGGAATATTGGCCGGCCATCTTCGGACTGGCCATTTTCCTGGTGGCGTTGGTGCGCACGCCGGGCCTGGCCGGTTTGCTCGACAAGCTGGGCGCCCGCAAGCCACTGCCGGAGCCGCAGCCACACCCCGCCGCCTCGTCGCCGTCCGCCGCACCCGCCAACCGCGTCCAGGGGGAACACGCATGAGCATCCTGAGAACAGAGTCACTGATTAAACGCTACGGCGGGATACTCGTCACCGATTCGGTGTCGATCGATATCCGGCCGGGCGAGCTGCACGCCATCATCGGCCCGAACGGCGCCGGCAAGACGACGCTGATCAACCAGCTGTCGGGCGAGTTGTCGTCCAACGAGGGCAAGGTCTGGTACGACGGCGAGGACGTCACCGGCCTGCCCATCCACGCGCGGGCCCGGCGCGGCCTGCTGCGCTCCTACCAGATCACCTCCATCTTCGAGGACTTCACGGTCCGCGAGAACGCCGTGCTGGCGGCCATCGGCGCGCGGGAACACGGCTGGCGCTTCTGGCGGCCGATGATGTCGCGCTCCGCGCAGGTGGAGGCGGCTGACCAGGCGCTGCGCGACTGCGGCCTGGCCGCGCGCGCCGCCGTACCGGCGGCGGATCTGGGCTACGGCGAACGCCGCCAGTTGGAGCTGGCGATGGCGCTGGCCGCCCGGCCCAAGTTCCTGCTGCTCGACGAACCGATGGCCGGCATGAGCGTGCAGGAGTCGGCCGCCGTTGTATCCATGCTGGCGGGCCTCAAGGGCCGTTATTCGATCCTGTTGATCGAGCATGACATGGACGCCGTGTTCGCGCTGGCCGACCGCGTCACCGTCCTGGTGTACGGCAAGGTGCTGTTCTGCGGCACCCCGGACGAGATCCGCCACCATCCCGAGGTGCGCGCCGTGTATCTGGGTGAAGAGGAGGCGGTATGACGACGCTGCTGGAAGTACGCGACGTGCATGCGTCGTATGGCCACGCGCAGGCACTGTTCGGCGTCAGTTTCGACGTGCGCGCGGGCGAGGTGGTGACCCTGTTGGGACGCAACGGCATGGGGCGTTCGACCACCATCAAGTGCCTGTTCGGGATGCTGCAACCGAAGTCCGGCGACATCGCCTTCGGCGGACGGCCACTGGCGGGCATGGCCTCGCACCACATCGCGCGGCTCGGACTGGGGCTGGTGCCCGAGGGGCGGCAGGTGTTCCCCAACCTGTCGGTGGAGGAGAACCTGGTGGCGACGGCGCGCGCGCCGCGCCACAAGCAGGCCAGCCTGCAACCGTGGACGCTGGAACGCGTGTACCGCTTCTTCCCGCGCCTGAGGGAGCGGCGCGACAACCACGGCTGGCAGCTGTCCGGCGGCGAGCAGCAGATGCTGGCGATTGGCCGCGCGCTGATGACCAATCCGCTGCTGCTGGTGCTCGACGAGGCGACCGAAGGCCTGGCGCCGATCATCCGCGCCGAGATCTGGGCCGCGCTGGCGGCGTTGAAGGCCGAGGGGCTGTCGCAGATCGTCATCGACAAAAACGTGGGCGCCTTGCTCAAGTTCGCCGACCGGCACTTCGTGCTGGAAAAAGGCAAAGTGGTGTGGCAGGGAGGCTCGGACGCGCTGCGCGCCGACCCGGCCATCGTTCAGCAATACATGGGAGTGTCATGATGGAGAAGTCAATTTCGCAGCTCGTGCTGCACAACTATTTTCGCAGCTCGTCGGCCTACCGCGTGCGCATCGCGCTGGCGCTCAAGGGCCTGCCGTTCGACTACGTGTCGGTGCACCTTAACAGGGACGGCGGCGAGCAGTTCCAGCCCGCCTTCAGCGGGCGCAATCCGCAGCAGTTGGTGCCGGTGCTCAGCGACGGCGATTTCGATGTGAGCCAGTCGCTGGCGATCATCGAGTACCTGGACGAACTCCATCCCGCCACGCCGTTGATGCCGGCGACGGCGCAAGGCCGCGCGCGGGTGCGCCAGCTGTCGCTGGCCATGGCGTGCGACATCCATCCGCTTAACAACCTGCGCGTGCTCAAGTACCTGACCGGTCCGATGGGCTTGGACGAAGCGGCCAAGGCCGCGTGGATCGACCACTGGCATGCCATCGGCCTGGCCGCGCTGGAGGCGCAGTTGGCGGGCGACGCGCAACGGGGCAGGTGTTGCGTCGGCGATACGCCGACCATGGCCGATTGCTGCCTGGTGCCGCAGCTGTTCGCGGCGCGCCGCTTCGGCCTGGATCTGGCGCCGTTTCCCACTCTGCTGGCGATCGAAGCGGCCTGTCTGGAATGGCCCGCTTTCCAGCAAGCGCACCCCGGCTCCCAGCCGGATAGCGAGTAGAAAACGCCAAATAATTTCCAAATAAAAACTAGATGCCGCTTGGAAATACCCGTAATATCGTTTTACCCCATTAAAAAAACTTAGAACCAACAGGGAGATATGTAATGAAGAAAACAGCTTGTGCCTGCGCCATCGCCTGCCTCGGCGCGCTTACCGCCAATGGCGCCATGGCGCAGAGCAGCGTCAGCATCTACGGCCTGCTCGACAGCGGCGTCGTGTACACCACCAACTCCAACGCGGCCGGCAACTCGGTGGTCAAAGTGCCCAGCCTGACGGGCAGCCTGCCGTCGCGCATAGGGTTCCGGGGTGTCGAGGACCTCGGCGGCGGCCTGCAGGCCGTGTTCACGCTCGAGAGCGGGCTCAATGTCGACACCGGCACGATGGGGCAGGGCAACCGGCTGTTCGGCCGCCAGGCCTCGGTCGGATTGAAAGGCGCGTTCGGCACGGTCACGCTGGGGCGGCAGATCAACATGACGTTCCTGTCGTCGCTGAAGTCGGACGTGATGGGCCCCAACCTGTTCAGCATGTCGAGCATCGATCCTTACATCCCGAACGCGCGCAGCGACAACGCCGTCGGCTACCTCGGCAACTTCGCCGACTTCACGGTGGGCGGCACCTACAGCTTCGGGCGCGATGCCTCGGCCGCCGGCGGACCACCGGCGACCAATTGCGCCGGCGAGGTGGCCCGCAACTCGAAAGCCTGCCGCCAGGTCACGGCCTTGCTTGGCTACGACAACAAGCGCTTCGGCGCCACGGTCACTTACGACAAGATGCAAGGCAACACCGGCGCGGCGGCCGGGCTGACCACCGCCGACAGCAGCGACCGTCGCACCACGCTCAATCTGTACGCGATGGCGGGCGAGCTGCGCATCGGCACCGGCGTCATGGCGCGCAAGAGGGAGGCGGCCACGCGCGTCAACGACCTCGAATCGGATTTGTACTACCTGGGCGCGAGCTACCCGCTGATGCCGATGTTGACTTTGGACGGCCAGGTGGCGCGCCACGACGTCAAAAACAGCGGCAACGACTCGACGCTGGCGGTGCTGCGGCTGACGTATTTCCTCTCCAAGCGCACAGCCGTCTACAGCTCGCTCGGGCGCATGAAGAACTCCGGCCTGGCGGCCATCGCGCTCGACGCTGGCGGCACGGTGGGGCAGGGGTTGAGCCAGTCCGGCGTATCGGTCGGGGTCCGCCACACGTTCTGATCGTCGTTACGTCCACATCCACGGGAGAATCGCAATGCGTGCACAAGTACTGAAAATTATTTTCGCGTTTTTCGCTTTAGCGCTATCGCTGGGCGCGTCGGCCGCCGAGCCGCGGGCCACCAAGGAGGAGGCGGTGGCCATGGTCAAGAAGGCCGTCGACTACCTCAAAAAGAACGGCAAGGAAGCCGCCATCGCCGAGTTCAACAAACCGAAAGGCCCGTTCGTCGACCGCGAGGTGTACGTCGTCATGATGGACTTGAACGGCGTGATCCTGGCGCACAGCCTCAACCCCAAGTTGCTCGGCAAATCGCTCATTGAAATCAAGGACGTCAACGGCAAGGCCTTCGTGCGCGAGCAGGTCGACGTGGCCAAGACCAAGGGCAGCGGCTGGGTCAATTTCCAGTGGAACAACCCGGTGGCACAGAAGATGGAGCCGCGCTCAACGTATCTCGAGCGCAGCGGCGACTACATCGTCATCAGCGGCGTCTACGGCACGTAGTAAATATCGGGGTCAAGTCTGTCATTTGGACACGGTCCCAGCCGTAGCGGGCTGTTACGGTTGAGCTCGTGTCCAATTGTCAGACTTGACCCCGACGGTTGAGGGTGAGGGTGGCGGCGAGGCCGCCGTCGGGGTGGTTGCGCAGCGTTAGCCTGGCGTCCAGCGCCTGCGCCAGCTGCCGGGCGATCGCCAGGCCGAGGCCCGTGCCGCCCGTGTCGCGGTTGCGCGATGCTTCGAGCCGGTAGAACGGTTGCATGACTTTGTCCAGTTCGCCGTCGGGGATGCCGGGACCGTGGTCGCGCACCTGGATCGTTGTTGCGTCGTCGGCGACGTCCACTTCGACGTCGGCGGAACCGGCGTATTTGAGGGCGTTGTCGATCAGGTTGCCCAGCACCCGGCGCAGCGCGTGCGGGCGGGTGACGATCGGCGCGCCCGCCTTGCCTTCCATCGTCACCGGATGGCCGCCGTCCTGATAGTCGCCGATCAGGCTCGCCAGCAGCGAGTCCAGGTCGACGCGGCAGGCCGCCTCCGAGGTGCCGTGCAGCGTGCGCGCATAGGCCACGCCATCGCGCACCAGCATTTCCATCTCAGCCAAATCACGGTTCATCTTTTCGCGTTGGATGTCGTCGTCCAGCATGTCGGCGCGCATGCGCATGCGCGTGATCGGCGTTTGCAGGTCGTGCGATATCGCGGCCAGGATTTGCGTGCGTTCGTTCAGGTGGGCGCTGATGCGCTCTTGCATCGCGTTGAAGGCGCGCGCGGCGCGCGCGACCTCCAGCGGCCCGCCTTCCCCGACCGGCGCCGCTTTCAGGTCTGGTCCGAGGCGGTCGGCCGCATCGGCCAGTTGCGCCAGCGGCCTTGTCGCGAGGCGAACGCCGTACCATGTGACCACCGCCAGCAGGGCGAGCTGCAACAGCAGCACCACCGGCAGCCACGCCGGGATCGGCAGGCCGCTCGGCCGCATGTCGATGATCAGTTTCGTGCCGTCGCCGAGCGTGACGTGCGCCTGCACGCGGTTCGGGTGGCCCGGCACGGCGCCAGCGGTGACCGGGTACTCTTTGCCGATCGCTTTGACGAACGAGGCGGCGATCCGCTTCGATAATTCGCTATCCGGCGCGTGGCCGGCCTCACCCGGCCCCAGCGAAAAGGCATAGCTGCGGCGCTCGAGCCTTGGCAGCCATGCGGCCCGTTCAGCGGCCGGCAGATGATCGAGCAAAGCGACCGAGCTGGCGACGTCCTGCTCGAGGTAGCCGAGCATCAGGTTGGTGGTGGCCTCGCGCCGCTCGCTGATGATCAGCCAGTACGACATCGCGTGCGCCGCCGCCAGGCCGATGAACAGAATCAGCGTCAGGCGCGCGAACAGTGTGCGCGGCCAGCGCGGCCGGTTCATGCCGCGCCGCCAAGGTCGACGTCCGACGAAAACACATAGCCTTCGCTGCGCAAGGTCTTGATGTAGCGCGGCTCGCGGGCGTCGTCGAGCAGGCGTTGGCGCAGGCGGCTCACCAGCAGGTCGATCGAGCGGTCGAAGCTGTCGGCGTCGCGCCCTTGCGTGAGGTTGAGCAGCTGGTCGCGCGTGAGCACCCGGCGCGGATGGTCGAGGAACACGCGCAGCAGACGGTATTCGGCGCCGCTCAGCGAGACCACCGTGCCGGCGCGGTCCAGCAGGTGGCGCCCGACCGTGTCGAGCCTCCAGTCGCCGAAGGTGATGAACTGGCCCGGTTCGTCGACCTGCATATTCGGCGGCAGCATGCGCGCGCGCCGCAGCACCGAGCGGATGCGGGCGAACAACTCGCGCACCGCGAATGGTTTGGTCAGGTAGTCGTCCGCGCCCATCTCCAGGCCGACGATGCGGTCGGTCTCTTCGCCGCGCGCGGTGAGCATCAGCACCGGCAACGCGCGCCATTTGCTGGCGCGTAGTTCGCGGCACAAGGTCAGGCCGTCCTCGCCGGGCAGCATCAGGTCCAGCACCAATAGATCGAAATTGTGTTGTTCGAGCAGGGCGCGCATTTGCCGGCCGTTGGCCGCCACGGTGGCGCGCATGCCGTTCTTTTCCAGATAAGCGGCCAGCAGCTCGCGGATTTCGCGGTCGTCGTCGACGATGAGGATGTGGTCTGTGTTGTCCATGGACGCCATCTTAACCTGTGGAGCAGGGCGCTTTGTATCCCAGTGTATCCGCATCGTACCTGTACACACAAGATTGCAAAAGCCGGTGTTTTGGACACAGCCGATACACACCGCGCCGGTTAAATGGAGCCTTCCAAAACAGGAGGACCAGCCATGAACCACCTCATCGAACTTCCCTTGGCGGCGCTCGCCGGCGTATTGACCATCGCCTCCCCCTGCGTGCTGCCGATCCTGCCCATCGTCCTGGGCAGCACCCTGCAGCGCGCCGACGAGCCAAAAAACCTTGGCCGCCCGTTGTTCATCGTCGCCGGTTTCGTGCTCACCTTCGCCGCGCTGGGCATGCTCTTGGCGAGCGCCTCGCGGCACGTCGTCGTCGCCCACGAGACGCTGCGCCTGGCCGGCATCGCCATGCTGATGCTGACCGGGTTGCTGATGCTGTGGCGCCAGCCCCACGAGTGGCTGATGGGCCGCATCGGCGGTTTGCTGAACCGCGCCGGGCCGTCGGCCGATGGCGCCAGTGGCAACGCCGGCGGCTTCGTGCTGGGCATGTCGCTCGGCGCCGTGTGGACGCCGTGCGCGGGACCGGTGTTGGCGTCGATCCTGGTGCTGGTGGCCAAAGCGCAGGACCTGGACTGGTCGGCCACGTTGTTGGTGATGTACGCGCTGGGCGCCGGCATCCCGATGCTGGTGATCGCCTATGGCGGCCAGTTCATGGCGACCCGCGTGCGCGTGTTGGCGCGCCACTCCCATCGCCTTATCCAGTTCTTCGGCGCGCTGATCGTGATGACCGGCCTCGCCATCTACTTCCAGTACGACGTTGTGATCTACGCGGCGCTTGCCGATTTTTTCCCCACCCTGAAAGGATATTGAATATGAAATCCGCGATCAAAACCATGCTCCGCGCCACGGCCGCCGCCGCCCTCTCGGGCGCCGCGCTCACCGCCGTCGCCGCACCGGTTGCGCCGGAATTTACCGGCATCGACAAGTGGCTCAATGGCGATCCGCTGACGATGCGCGAGCTGCGCGGCAAGGTGGTCCTGGTCGACTTCTGGACCTACACCTGCATCAACTGCATCCGCACGCTGCCTTACGTGAAGGGCTGGCACGAAAAATACAAGGACCAGGGCCTGGTGGTGGTGGGCGTGCATACGCCGGAATACCCGTTCGAGCGGTCCACCGACAACGTCAGGGCCGCCGTCAAGCGTTTCGGCATCACCTATCCGGTCGCGCAGGACAACCAGTACGCGACGTGGAAAGCCTATGACAACCAGTATTGGCCGGCCGTCTACCTGATCGACAAGCAGGGCCGCGTCGTCTACCAGCACTTCGGCGAAGGCGCCTATGCGCAAACCGAGGCGAAGATCCGCTCGCTGCTGGCCGAACCGGCCGTCGTATCCAAATAACCTGCGCCAGAAAGGAATCATCATGACCCAACCAAGCACCATGAACCGCCGTGGTTTTCTGAACACCGCCGCCCTGGGACTTGCCGCGAGCCAGATCGGCTATGCGGCCAAGGCTCTCGCCGCCACCGCCGCGCCGACGAACGCCTTCCCGGCGCTGCGCCAGGTCGACGCCGGGCTGCTCGACGTCGGGTATGTCGACATGGGGCCGGCCGACGGCATGCCGGTCCTGCTGCTGCACGGCTGGCCCTACGACATCCACGCCTTTGTCGACGTGGCGCCGATCCTGGTCGCGGCGGGATACCGCGTTCTCGTCCCGCACCTGCGCGGGTATGGCAGCACGCGGTTTTTATCGGAGCGCACGCCCCGCAATGGCCAGCAGGCCACCTTCACCGCCGATGCCGTCGCCTTCATGGACTCGCTCAAGATCGACCAGGCCATCGTGGCCGGCTTCGACTGGGGCGCCAGGATCGCCGCTACGTTGGCGGCATTGTGGCCGCGGCGCTTCACCGCGCTGGTGTCGGTTAGCGGTTACCTGATCGGCAGCCAGGCGGCGAACCGCGCGCCGCTGTCGCCGAAGGCCGAGCTGCAATGGTGGTACCAGTATTACTTCGCCGCCGAGCGTGGCGAAATGGGCTACCGCGCCAACACGCACGCGTTCGCGCGCCTGATCTGGGAATTGGCATCGCCGCAGTGGAAGTTCGACGACGCCACCTTTGCCCGTTCCGCCGCGTCGCTCGACAACCCCGACCACGTCGCCATTTCGATCAGCAACTACCGCTGGCGGCTGGGGCTGGCGCCGGGCGAGGCGCGGTATGACGAATTGGAACGGCAACTGGCGCGCTTCCCGGACATCGGCGTGCCCACCATCACGATGGAGGGCGACGCCAACGGCGCGCCGCACCCCGATCCCAAGAACTACGCCAAAAAATTCACGGGCCCGTACGAACACCGATCGCTGACAGGCGGCATCGGCCACAACCTGCCGCAGGAAGCGCCGCAGGCGTTCGCGCAGGCGGTGCTGGATGTAGCCAAGTTCAACTGAGGCCGCTGCATCGGTGCATCGGGGTCAAGTCTGTCATTTGGACACGGCCCCGGCTGTATCAGGCCGCAAATGATGAGGTCGTGTCCAAATGACAGACTTGACCCCGACGGAGTGGGGTGCTTGTAGCGTAAAAGCCACTTGCGTAGTTTTACAACTTAATGTGTTGAAATGGTTTGGTAGTAAAGCTAGCATCCATTGTCAGAAATAAAACTGACCGGCAAAAGAAAACGGGCCCGACCCGCGCAGCCGATGAGACGTGCCAAGCACGCTCGACCATATAGACAATGGAGACACGCGTTATGGAACAACCTTTGCAGCCCGTCCTGGCGACCGGGGCGGTGGGCGCTCGCGCCGGTAACACCGGTCCGCTGATCATCGTCACGATGCTGTTTTTCATGTGGGGTCTGCTGACCTCGCTCAACGACGTGCTGATCCCCCACCTGAAGGCCGTGTACATGCTCAGCTATGTGCAGGCGATGGCGGTGCAGTTCTGCTTTTTCGGCGCCTATTTCATCGTCTCGCTGCCGGCCGGCATGCTGATCAAGCGCATCGGCTACCAGCGCGGCGCGGTCGTCGGCCTGCTCGTGGCGGCGGCCGGTTGCGCGCTGTTCTACCCGGCCGCCGCCAGTACCTACGGCGTGTTCCTGCTGGCGTTCTTCGTGCTGGCCGCCGGCATCACTACCTTGCAGGTGGCCGCCAATCCCTACGTCACCGTGCTGGGCGATCCGGTCACCGCGTCGAGCCGGCTGACGTTGACGCAGGCGTTCAACTCGCTCGGCACGACCATCGCCCCGGCGCTGGGCGGCGCGCTGATCCTCGAGGCCGGCGTGCGCGGCGCCGAGGAGCTGGCCGCGCTGCCGCAGGTCGAACAGATCGCCTACCGCGCGCAGCAGGCGGCGTCCGTGCAGGGGCCGTACCTGGCGCTGGCGGCGGCGCTGCTGGCGCTGGCCGTGCTGTTCGCTTTCGCCCGACTGCCCGCCATCGTCCATGCCCGCGAGGCCGCGCGCGACAATGGCGTCCCGCTGCTGTCGCACCGCCACCTGGCGCTGGGCGCGGTCGGGATCTTCATGTATGTCGGCGGCGAGGTCAGCATCGGCAGCTTCCTGATCAATTTCCTCGGCGAGGCGCATATCGCGGCGCTGCCGCCGGCCGCCGCCGCCCATTACGTCAGCTATTACTGGGGCGGGGCGATGGTGGGGCGCTTCATCGGCTTCGCGCTGATGCGCACCGTCAGCCCCGGCAAGGCGCTCGCTTGCACGGCCGCCGGCTCGGTGGCGCTGATCGTGACGGCGGTCGCCGCCGACGGCGCGCTGGCGATGTGGGCCATCATCGCCGTCGGCCTGTGCAACTCGATCATGTTCCCGACCATCTTCAGCATCGCCCTCAATAAGCTCGGGGCGCAGACCGGGCAAGGCTCGGGGCTGCTGTGCATGGCGATCGTCGGCGGCGCCGTGGTGCCGTTCATCCAGGGTTACCTGGCCGACCGGCTTGGCCTGCAACTGTCGTTCCTGGTGCCGGCCGCCTGCTACCTGTACATCCTGTACTTCGGCCTGAAATACGCCGGCATGTACGCCCGGGCTGCGCCAGCCTAGTTCCCTTTTTTCTCCGCGTGACGTGACTTCCGGCCGCCTCCAACGGCCGGGGCGGGACCGTCACGCCTGTTGTACCCGCTGTAATTTCACTACCGATCTGCCCATAACAAAGATAATTTCCGACCGAGGAGCCTAGCATGACCACAGATAACAAATTCAAGAAGACCGCCGCCGCCACCGCCGTTGCCGCCGTGTTGGCCACCATCGCCGGCGCCGCGCTGGCGCAGAGCGCGCCAGCCGAGGACAACCGCATGCTGGAGGTCATCGTCACGGCCCAGCGGGTCGCCCAACCGGCGTCGAAGACACCGTTGTCATTGAGCGTCGTCTCCGGCGACGACCTCAAGCAGGCGGGGGCGGTCAACGCCTCCAGCCTGACCGAGCTGGTGCCCAACGTGCAGGTGTCGAACAACGGCGGCGCCACCACCATCTCGATCCGCGGCGTGAGCAGCGCCGACAACACCGAGAAGGGCGACCCGTCGGCCTCGTTCAACGTCGACGGCGTCAACTTGGCGCGGCCGCAGTCGGCCGGCCTGGCGTTCTACGACCTCGAGCGCGTCGAGGTGCTGCGCGGGCCGCAGGGCACGCTGTACGGGCGCAACGCCACGGCCGGCGCCATCAACCTGATCACCAACAAACCGTCGAACAAGTTCGAGGGCAGCGCCGCCATCGAGCTGGGCAACTACGACAGCGTCAAACTCGACGGCATGCTCAACATCAAGGTCAACGAGCTGCTGGCGCTGCGCGCGGCCGTCTCCACCAGCAAACGCGACGGCTACATGTTCTCGACCCAGGGCCTCAAGCGCAATTACGACGACGACGATTCGAAATCGGCGCGCCTGCACGGGCTGTTCAAGTTCTCGCCCGACATCAGCCTGCTGGTGACGGCCGACACCAGCACCCTCAAGGGCGCCGGCGCCGGCACCGTGCCCTACCAGACCTTCGCCACCCGCAGCGGCGACGCCCAGCGCACCTCGACGCCGAGCATCCAGGGCTACATGGACGACAGCGCGCACGGCACCAGCGGCGAACTGAAGATCAACACCCGCGTCGGCGAGATCACCTACCAGCTGGCGCGCCGCACGCTCGACCGCGACGAGGACAATCCGTTCGGCCAGGCGGTGCCGGGCGTGCTCAACGGCCACACCCGCGTGCTGGCGTCGTACAGCCAGCTGTCGCACGAGCTGCGGCTGGCGTCGTCGTTCGGCGCCTGGAAGACCATCGCCGGCCTGTACTGGTTCAAGGAGCAGTCGGAGCTCGACGTGCGCATCCTGAACTTCCCCGGCCTGGGCGTGCTGGCGTTCATCCAGAACCCGACCATCTCCAAATCGAAGGCAGGCTTCGGCGAAGCGACCTACAGCGTCACGCCCAAGCTCAACCTGATCGCCGGCCTGCGCCGCACCAACGACGATAAGTCGCGCCAGGGTTATTCGCAGTACGGCAATCCGGTGACCTTCAGCAGCGTCAACGACGCCAGTGTGAGCTACGCGCAGACCACCGGCCGGGTCGGCGCCGACTACGCGCTGTCGAAATCGACGATGCTCTACACCACGCTGTCGACCGGCTACAAGGCCGGCGGCTTCAACGACGGCACCATGCAGACCAACCGCTTCCTGCGCTACGATCCGGAAAAGCTGACGGCGCTGGAGATCGGCGTCAAGGGACGCTTCCTGGACAACCGCCTGCAGGTCAACGCCGACGTCTTCGGCTACAACTACAAGGACCTGCAACTGACCGGCGTGGCGATCGACCCGGCCACCGGCGCGCTGGCCACGCAGACGCTCAACGCCGGCAAGGCGCGCGTGACCGGCCTGGAAGTGGAGGGCAAGTACGCGGTCGGCAGCGCCGGCAAGATCAACTTCTCGGCCACCACGCTCGACGCGCACTTCACGTCGTACTCGCCGCAGCAGGGCATCAACTGGGCCGGCAAGCGGCTCGAGAAATCGCCGCGCGTGACCTTCGGCCTCGGTTACAGCCACGTGTTCAACTTCGAGGACGGCGCGTCGCTGACGGCCTACGCCGGCACCCGCTTCAGCAGCTCGTATGTGCTCAACGACTACGGCAACGCCAAGCAGTACACGCAAGACCGCTTCCACAAGAGCGACATCAACCTGAATTACTCGCCGTCGAACTACCGCTGGAGCCTGCAGGCCTACGTCCGCAACATCGAGGACAAGACCGTGATGACCAGCTACGCGGCGCCGTCGGGCAACCGGCCGGACACCGTGAGCCTGGCGCCGCCGCGCACCATCGGCGCGCGTGTCAGCGTCAACTTCTGATCCAACCCATTGACCCTTTGAGAGGAACCGTATGAACCAATTGATCAAACCGACACCGAGCCTGACCGCGTGCGCGCTGGCGGCGCTGGCCTGCTGCGCGCTGGCGCCCGGCGCCGCCGATGCCGCCGCCGGCGATCCCGCGCGTCCGTGGATGAACACCGCGCTCACGCCGGACGCGCGCGCGCGCCTGCTGGAACAGGCGCTTACGCCGGACGAGCGGCTGGCGCTGGTGCACAGCCCGATGGCGATGGAGCTGAGCGAAACGCTCAAGAAGCCGGCCGGCGCCATCGGCTCGGCCGGTTACGTGGCGCCGGTCGATCGGGTCGGCATCCCGGCGCTCAACCAGAGCGACGCCAGCCTGGGCGTGACCAATCCGGCCGGCCAGCGTCCCGGCGACACGGCCACCGCGCTGGCCTCCGGCCTGTCGCTGGCGTCGACGTGGAATCCGCGCCTGGCGCGCGCCAGCGGCGCTGCCATCGGCAAGGAGGCGCACGCGAAGGGCTTCAACGTGCTGCTGGCCGGCGGCGCCAACCTGACGCGCGATCCGCGCGGCGGGCGCAATTTCGAGTACCTGGGCGAGGATCCATGGTTGTCCGGCGTGATGGCCGGCGCCTCGATCGCCGGCATCCAGAGCGCGCACGTGGTCTCGACCACCAAGCACTTCGCGCTCAATCCCTACGAGACGGGGCGCGACTACCACAACGCCACCATCGATCCGGCGGCGCTGCGCGAGAGCGACCTGCTGGCCTTCCAGCTGGCCATCGAGCGCGGCCAGCCCGGCTCGGTCATGTGCGCCTATAACAAGATCAACACCGTGTACGCCTGCGAGAACGGCCCGCTGCTGGGCGATGCCCTCAAGCGCGACTGGGGCTACAAGGGTTGGGTCATGTCCGATTGGGGCGCGGTGCATTCGACCGTCGCCGCCGCCCAGGTGCTCGATCATGAATCGGGCGAGCAGCTCGACAAGCAGGTGTTCTTCGGCGAGCCGCTCAAGCAGGCCGTCGCCGCCGGCGCGGTCGCGCCGGGACGCCTGTCGGACATGGTGCAGCGCATCCTGCGCTCGATGTTTGCCGTCGGCCTGTTCGACCATCCGCCGGTGGCCGCCAACATCGACTACGAGGCCCACGCCAGGCTGGCGCGCGAAGCGTCCGCCGAGGGCATCGTCCTGCTGCGCAACGAGCGGTCCGCCTTGCCGCTGTCGGCCGACGTCAAGCGCATCGTCGTCATCGGCGGCAACGCCGCCATCGGCGTGCTGTCGGGCGGCGGTTCGTCGCAGGTGACGCCGACCGGCAAGGCGCCGGCGATCGTGGCGATGGGCGGCAACGGTCCGTTCGACGCCTTCTTCCGCCGCGCGGTCTACTTCCCGTCGTCGCCGCTGGAGGCGATCCGCGCGCGCGCGCCGAAGGCCGAGGTGATCTTCGACGACGGCCGCTATCCGGCCGCCGCCGCCGAACTGGCGCGCGGCGCCGACGTGGCCATCGTCTTTGCCACGCAGTGGAACGGCGAGGCCGAGGACTTGCCCGACCTGAGCCTGCCGCAGGGGCAGGACGCGCTGGTGGCGGCGGTGGCCGCGGCCAATCCGCGCACGGTGGTGGTGCTCGAGACGGGCAATCCGGTCGACATGCCCTGGCTGGGCGCCAGCGCGGCCGTGCTCGAGGCGTGGTATCCGGGCCAGCGCGGCGGCGAGGCCATCGCCGATGTGCTGTTTGGCGATGTCAACCCGTCCGGCCGCCTGCCGATGACGTTCCCGAAATCGGTCGCGCAGCTGCCCCGTCCCGTGCTGCCGGGTCGTGGCCTGGCCAAGGGCGTTGGCTTCGACATCAACTTCAACGAGGGCGCCGACGTTGGCTACCGCTGGTTCCAGAAGACCGGCGAGACGCCGTTGTTCGCCTTCGGCCACGGCCTGTCGTACACCAGCTTCGCGGTGTCGAACCTGAAGGTGGAGGGCGGCAAGACGCTCAAGGTCAGCTTCGAGGTGCGCAACACCGGCGCGCGCGCCGGCGCCGACGTGCCGCAGGTGTATCTGAGTTCGGCCGCCGGCAAGCCGCTGCGCCGCCTGATCGGCTGGGACAAGGTGCAACTGGCCCCGGGCGAGAGCAAGCGCGTGACGGTGGAAGCGGACCCGCGCCTGCTTGGCAGCTTCGACGCCAAGAGCCACAGCTGGAAGGTAGCCGCCGGCGACTACGGCGTGAGCGTCGGCGCCTCTGCCATCGACGCCGGCCTGCAGGGCGGCGCCAAGCTGTCCGCGCAAACGCTCAAGCCTTGATGCGCCAGCCGCCCACAGTGAAAGGAAGATGACATGAAGAGGTCCACATTGTTGTTGCCCCTGGCCGCCGCGGCGCTGGCGGCCGGCATGGCCGGCGCCGCGCCGGTGGCGGTCGATGGCGGCAAGCTCGAAGGCGTGGCCGCCGGCGGCGTGCTGGCCTACCGTGGCATTGCGTACGCGGCGCCGCCGGTGGGGGCGCTGCGCTGGCGCGCGCCGCAGCCGGCGCCGTCGTGGCGGGGCGTGCGCGTGGCCGACGCCTATGGCCACGATTGCGCGCAGCTGCCGTTCCCGCAGGATTCGGCGCCGCTGCGCACCACGCCCAGCGAGGATTGTCTTTACCTGAACGTGTGGCGGCCGGCCGCCAAGGCGGCGCCGCGCCCGGTGATGGTGTGGATCCACGGCGGCGGCTTCGTCACCGGCGGCAGTTCGCCGGCCGTGTACGACGGCGCCACGCTGGCCAGCCAGGGCGTCGTTTTGGTGAGTTTCAATTACCGGCTCGGGCGCCTGGGATTTTTCGCCCACCCGGCGCTGACGGCCGAAAGCCCGGACCAGCCGCTGGGTAATTACGCGCTGATGGACCAACTGGCCGCGCTGCGCTGGGTGCGGCGTAATATCGCCCGCTTCGGTGGCGATCCGCAAAACGTCACCATCTTCGGCGAGTCGGCCGGCGGCAGCGCCGTCGCCTTCCTGATGGCGACGCCGTTGGCGCGTGGCCTGTTCCACAAGGCGATCATCGAATCGGGCGCGTCGCGCTACGCGCTCACGCCGCTCGGCGACGCCGGCGCCGGCGCGCAAAAAGGGGGCGTCGACTTCGCCGTCGGCGCCGGCCTGGCCGACGGCGGCGACGCCGATACGCTGCGCGCGCTGCCGATCGAGGCCTTGACCAAGGGCGTCGGCTTCGGTAGCCGCGACAGCACCTTCAGCGGGCCTATCCTCGACGGCCGGCTGATCGCCGAAACGCCGCTGGCGGCCTTCGTTGCCGGGCGCCAGGCCAAGGTCCCGCTGATCATCGGCAGCAACGGCTTCGAATGGGGCTTCATGACCATGCCGGGCTTCCCGGGCAGCGCCAAACCGGCCGAGCAGCTGCTGGCCGGCTTCGGCCCGCTGGCCGGACGCGCGCGCGAGGCCTACGCCGCCGACATCGAGCGTGGCGGCATGGCGCTGGAGGCACGCCTATTCGGCGACCGCACCTTCGTCGAGCCATCGCGCGCCGCCGCGCGCGCGCAGGCGGCGGCCGGCGCGCCGACCTGGCAGTACCGTTTTTCGTACGTCGCCGAATCGGAACGCGCCGGCGCGCCGGGCGCCTTGCACGCGAGCGAGCTGCCGTTCGTGTTCGGCACGGTGCGGGCCCGCTACGGCGAGCGCGCCACCGCCACGGACGAGCGTATCAGCGCGCAGGTGCGGGCACGCTGGATCGCCTTTGCCCGGGTCGGCGACCCGCAGGCGCAGGGCCTGCGGACCTGGCCGCGCTACGGCGGCGACCAAGACCAGGTGCTCGATATCGACATCGATACCAAAGCGACGACGCGGGACGGCGTCGACAAGGCGCGGCTGGACGTGCTCGAAGCGCACGCCGCGCACTAATCATCGGAGCTCACATGGAAAAAATCGAGACGATCTCGCGCCGGTCGCTGCTCAAGGCGATGGCGGCCGGCGGCGTGGCAGGAACGCTTGGCGCGCTGGCCGGGCCGGCCGTCGCCAGTACCGTGGCCAGCACCGAGGACGGTGCCACCGCCGGCGCGGCCGGTGGCGTCGAGTGGGTCACCACCACCAGCAGGCAGGCGTGGCGGCGACCTGCGCGCGGCGCCACGGTGGGGCCGTTCAAAGGGTGGATGGCGATGGATGTGATGCTGCTGGAGGACACGCGCTTCCAGACCATCGAGGGCTTCGGCGCCTGCTTCAACGAGCTTGGCTGGAAGGCCTTGTCGCGCATGCCCGAGCCGGCGCGCCTGGCCATAATGCGCGAGCTGTTCGCGCCCGGCGTCGGCCTGAATCTGAACCTGTGCCGCATGCCGATGGGCGCCAACGATTTCGCCCGCGAATGGTACTCGTACAACGAGACGGCCGGCGACTTCGCCATGGCCGGCTTCGACCTGGCGCGCGACGACCAGATGCAGGTGCCGTTCATCCGCGCGGCGCAGCGGCAGCGGCCCGACCTGAAGCTGTGGGCCTCGCCCTGGAGCCCGCCGACGTGGATGAAGCGCAACGGCCACTACGCCATGGCGCAAGCCTTCCCCGGCGCGCCGCCCAATGGCCTCAAGCCGGAGCAGGTGGGCACCCCGGGCCAGGACATGTTCATCCAGGAGGAGCGCTACTTCGAGGCCTACGCGCTGTACTTCCGAAAATTCGTCGAGGCGTATGCGCAGCGCGGCATCAAGGTGTCGGCCGTGATGCCGCAGAACGAATTCAACTCCGCCCAGCCTTTCCCCAGCTGCCTGTGGACGCCGCAGGGACTGGCGCGCTTCATCCCCTACCTGGGGCGGCAGATGGACGCGCTGGGTGTCGAGGTCTTTTTCGGCACGCTCGAACGGGGCGATCCGGCCATGTTCGAGGCGGTGCTGGCGCAGCCCGAGGCGGCGCGCTACATCAAGGGCGTCGGCGCCCAGTGGGCCGGGCGGCGCGCGATCCCCTTCATCCACCACGCCCATCCCGACATGCGCGTGTTCCAGAGCGAGCAGGAATGCGGCGACGGCAGGAACGACTGGCGCTTCGCCCGTTACACGTGGACGCTGATGAAGGACTTCATGCGCGCCGGCGCCAACGCCTATATGTACTGGAACATCGCCACGCCGCAGGGCGGCGCCAGCACCTGGGGCTGGCCGCAGAACGCGCTGGTCAGCGTCGACATGGCCAGCGGCCGCCACACCGTCAACCCGGACTTCAACGTCTTCAAGCACCTGAGCCATTTCGTGCTGCCGGGCGCGCAACGCATCGACACGCTGAGCATCTCCGGCTACGAGAACCTGCTGGCCTTCCGTAACCCGGACGGGCGCATCGTGGTGGTGGCGCAGAACGATATGAGCGAGCCGCAAGCGCTGCGCATCGCCGTCGGCACCGGCAAGCTGGTGAGCGCCACGCTGCCGGCCGATTCGTTCAACACGCTGGTGTTTGATGGGGCGTGACGCCGGCGACACAATCGGCGGGCGGCCGGAGCACTTCGCCGACGGTCCGCGCCTGCTGGCCGACATCGGCGGCACCCACGCCCGCTTCGTGCTCGAGACGAGTGCCGGCAGCTACGCGGCGGTCTGCAACCTGCTGTGCGCCGATTTCGCCGCGCTGCTGCTGGCGGTGCGCCATTACCTCGCCGGCGCCGACGCCGTCGCCGCCGGCGCCGGCCAGTTGCGCCATGCCGCCATCGCCATCGCCTACCCGGTCGACGGCGATACCGTCAAGATGATGAACGGCGATTGGGAATTCTCCATCGAGGAGATGCGGCGCGCGCTCGGGCTCGAGACGCTGTTGGTCGTCAACGACTTCACCGCGCTGGCGATGGCGCTGCCGCACCTGCGGCCCGACGAGTGCATGCAACTGGGCGGCGGCAGTGCGCGCGCCGGCAGCGTGATCGGCTTGATCGGCTCGGGCACGGGGCTCGGGGTGTCCGGCCTGGTGCCTTCGGAGGACGGCTGGACCGCCCTCGCCAGCGAGGGAGGGCACGTCAGCTTCGCGCCGTGCGACCAGCGCGAGATGGAGGTGCTGGCCTTCGCCTGGCGCGAGTGGCGCCATGTGTCGGCCGAGCGCCTGCTGTCCGGGCGCGGCCTGGAGCTGATCTACCGCGCGCTGTGCGAGCGCGCCGGCGCCGTGCCGCAGGCGCTTAGCGCGGCCGACGTCACCACCCTGGCGCTGGCCGATGGCTGCGCGCTGTGCGTGGAGGCGGTCGACTGCTTTTGCGCGATCTTCGGCTCCGTCACCGGCAACGTCGCCATGACGCTTGGCACGCTGGGCGGGATCTACATCGGCGGCGGCATCGTGCCGCGCCTTGGGCCGTTGTTCGCGCAGTCGCAGTTCCGCCGCCGCTTCGAGGACAAGGGCCGGCTGGCGGGCTATCTGGAGCGGGTGCCGACGTATGTGATCATCGCCGAGCATCCCACCTTCCTCGGCCTGTCGGCGATCCTGGCACAACTGCTCAAGCCTGTCGTCGACGGCGCGCCCATGCTCGGGCGCATCCGCCAGGCGCTCGAGCGCATGAGCCCTTCCGAGTGCAAGGTGGCCGACCGCGTGCTGCGCGACCCGCGCGCGGTGCTGGCGCTGCCGATCGCCGCCATCGCGCTGGAGGCGGGCGTGAGCCAGCCGACCGTGATGCGCTTTTGCCATACGATCGGCACGCAGGGCCTGGCCGACTTCAAACTCAAGCTGGCCTCCGGCCTGTCGGCCGGCGGCGCCATTCCGGTGGCGCACTGCCACGTGGAGCTGGCCGACAGCGACGCCGAACTGGCGCGCAAGGTGTTGGGCAACAACGCCTCCGCCGCGCTGGCGCTGCGCGACATGTTCGACGCCGGCGCGCTCGGCGCCGGCATCGCTCTATTGGGCAAGGCGCGGCGGGTCGAGTTGTTCGGCACCGGCAGCGCCGCCATGGTGGCGCAGGACATGCAGGAAAAGCTGCTCAACCTGGGCATCGTGAGCAATTACTTCGCCGCGACGGCGGCCCAGCAGATGAGTGCCGGCTTGCTCACGCCGGACGACGTGGCGCTGGTCATTTCGCGCTCCGGCGAGCCGGCCGAACTGCTCAAGGCGGTCAAGGTGGCGCGCCAGCGCGGCGCGGCGGTGCTGGCGCTGACGGCCAGCGGCTCGCCGCTGGCGCGGCTGGCCGATGTGCTGCTGCCGTTGAACCATCCCGAGGGCAGCCTGGAGTTCGTGCCGATGATCGTGCGCCTGCTGCAGTTGATGATGCTCGATATCCTGGCGGTGGGCGTGGCGCGGCGCCAGCCGGTGGCCGTGCCGACACCGGCGTCGCCAACCGGGACGGAAGGGCCGCGCAAGCTTAAACTGGGCAGCCATCTGGAATAAACCAACAAGGAGTTCAATTGAAGACATTGACCGCACTGCTTTTGCTCGGCCTGGGCATGCCCGGCGCCATGGCCGGCGCCGATCCCCGCCAGCCGGACGGCGCGGCCGCGCGCCAGCGGGTGCTGGTGCTGACCGACATCGGCAACGAGCCGGACGACCAGATGTCGCTGGTGCGCCTGCTGGTGTACGCCAACGCGCTCGACATCGAAGGGCTGGTGGCGACCACCTCGACCTGGCAAAAAGAGCGCACCCGCGCCGACACCATCGCCGAACTGGTGGACGCCTATGCCGAGGTCCGTCCCAACCTGCTGTTGCACGCGGCCGGCTGGCCGCAGGCCGCCGCGTTGAAGGCGGTGATTGCAGCCGGCCCGCCCGGCTACGGCATGGCGGCGGTGCGGGCGCAAAGCCCTTCGGCCGGCGCGCTGCGGCTGATCGCGGCGGCCGACCGCGCCGACGGCCGGCCGCTGTGGATCAGCGTGTGGGGCGGCGCCAACACGCTGGCCGAGGCGCTGGCCCACGTGCGCGCCAGCCGCCCGGCCGCCGCGCTGGCCGCCTTCGTCGACAAGCTGCGCGTGTATTCGATCTCCGACCAGGACGACGCCGGGCCGTGGATACGGCGCGAGTTCCCGGCGCTGCGCTACATCGTCGCGCCGTCGACGCCGGACGGCGCCGAGTATGGCCGCGCCGCCTGGACCGGCATTAGCGGCGACCGCTATTACCGCAATGGCGACGGCGCCGATTTCACCACCGTCAGCAACGAGTGGCTGGAGGCGAACATCCGCGGCAAGAGCGCGCTGGGGCGGCACTATCCGCGCTACCTGTTCATCATGGAGGGCGACACGCCGGCCTTCCTGAACCTGCTGCCGAACGGGCTGGAAAGCTACCGCCATCCATCGTGGGGCGGTTGGGGCGGGCGCTATGTGTACCGCCAGCCGTATGGCGAAACCCGGCCGGTGTGGACCCAGGGCGGCGACTTGTTCGGCCGGGTCAATTCGGCCGACACCGTCACCGGCATCGACGGCGCGCAGCACACTTCCGACCAAGCCACCATCTGGCGCTGGCGCGGCGCGTTCCAGAACGACTTCGCGGCGCGCATGGACTGGACCCATAAACCCTACAGGCAGGCCAACCACGCGCCGGTGGCGCGTTTGGCGCGGTGGGAGGGGGCGGACGGCTTGGACGGGCGCGGCGTGGTCGAGCTGGAGTTGGAGGCCGGCGCCAGCGTGGCGCTCGATGCCAGTGGCAGTTCGGACCCGGATGGCGACCGTCTCGGTTACAGCTGGTTCCTGTATGGCGAGGCGGGCGGTCCACCGTCCGGTGCGCCGGGCGGCGCCGACGGCGTCGGCATGGCCGATGTGCGGGTGGTCGCCGACGGCGCGCGGGCCACGCTGCGGGCAGTCGCCACCTGCCGTCCGAGCTGGCTCGATATCGCGCCATGTCCGGCCACCGGCGCCGCCCACGTGATTTTGGCGGTCACCGACAACGGCCAACCGGCGCTGACGAGCTACCGGCGCGTGGTGGTGCGGGTGGTGGCGCCTGCCGGCGCCAGGTAGCCGGCGGCCAGACCGGCCGCCGCTGCGGGCCTGCTTACTCCGCGCTCTGCCGGTTGCTGCCGAACAGCGCCATCACCAGCGGATCGCGCGGCGCGTTGATGACGGCGGCCGGCATGTCGTGTGGCGGCCCCGCGTCCGCGCGCTGCTCCGGACGTTTGATGCGGTAGATCGCGCTGGCCACCCGGCCGCGCACCGGACCGCCGCGGGTGGAGGTCAGCAGGCCGGCGTCGACCAGTTCCAGCACGTAGTTGCGGGCGCTCGAGGCCGAGCAGTCCAGCAGCAGCGCCACCGCCTCCAGATCCATTTCGCTGCGCGCCAGGCCGTCGAGCAGCATGCGCAGCTTGCCGGCGCGCCGCGCGCTGGCCGATTTGGGTAATTCAAGCGTTTCCGTTGTGTCCATGGGTTCCTCCTCAAGTAGGTTGGGCGCGCCGCCGGCGCTCAAAAACGCGCCGCCTCCTCGCCGCAGAAGGCGTCGACCGGCGAGACGCCCGTGAACGGCTCCTGGCCCAGCAGCTTGCGCAGCAAGGCGTGCTGCACCGGCTCGACGCAGCTGTAGGCGTTGATGTAGGCCGGCACGCCGGGCGCGTCATACAGGAAATAGGGCTGGCCGAACGACACCATCAGGCAGGGCAGGTCGCGCCAGTAGCGCGTCATCGAACCGCGAATGTCGCCGTGCAGCGCGTGCCAGTCCAGGTAGATGTGCGAGGCGGTGGGCGTGGCCTCGTTGCCGACCAGGTAGAGCATCAGGTCCGTGTCGGCGCTGGTGGGCGGGCGCTCGTGGCTAAATTCGCGCAGCTCGAAGCCGGCCGCGCGCAGCGCGTCCAGCAGCGGTTCGATCGACGGCTCCGGCGAGCCGGGGAAGAACGCCTTGAACGGCTGGCGCACCAGCACCACGCGCCGGTGGCGCGCGGGCGACAGCGGCAGCAGGCCGTCGTTGTCCTTGACCAGCGTGATGCCGCGCGCCGCCATTTGCCCGGCCAGCGCCAGGTGGTCCGGCGCGCGCAGCGCACGCACGGTGTCCTCGAGCGGCGGCAGGCGCTCGTCGAGCGACTTGCGGTGCAGGCCGAGCGCCGCCTTCAACGCCAGCACGCGCGTGACGGCCTGCTCCAGCCGGTGCTCCGACAGCGCGCCGCGACGCAGGCCGTCGAGCATCAGGCGCACGTCCTCCTCCGGCGTGCGGCTGAACAAAAACATGTCGCAGCCGTTTTCGATCACACTCGGCACCAGTTCGGCGCGCTCGGCCCACGACACGATGCCGGCCATGGTGGTGGCGTCGGAGACGACCAGGCCGTTGAAACCGAGTTCGCCGCGCAGCAGATCGCGCGTTAGCAGCGCCGAGGTGGAGGCGGGCTGGAAGTCGATCCGTTGCGGCGTGGTGTGGCCGTGCTTGTGGCGTACCCAGGCCGGCAGCGCGATATGGGCCGACATCACGCTCATGACGCCGGCGTCGATGACGGCGCGGTAGATGGCGCCGAAGCTCGCCTCCCATTGCGCCATGCCGAGCGGGTTGATGGTGGTGGCCAGGTGCTGGTCGCGGTCGTCGTAGCCCTCGCCGGGCCAGTGCTTGGCGGTGGCGGCCACGCCGTGGCGCTGCAGCTCGCGGATATAGGCCACCGCCTGATCGCGCACGGTGGCGACGTCCGAGCCGAACGAGCGCGTGCCGACCACCGCGCTGCGGAAGGCGTGGTTGATGTCGACCACCGGCGTGTACGACCAGTTGAAGCCGAGCGCGCGGCATTCGGCCGCCACCACGGCGGCCAGGCGGCCGGTCAGTTCCAGGTCGGCGCAGGCGGCCACGCCCATCTGGTTGGGCAGCGGCGTGATGAACGAGAAGCTGGTGTTGCCGCCCTCGATGTCGCCGCTGATCAAGAGCGGCACCTCGTTTTCCTCCAGCGCCAGTCGGGTGGCGCGCCAGCCCTCGGCCAGGTCGGGGCCCATGAAGCGGTGCATGCCGCCCGGCTGCAGGCGGTTCAAGTCGCGGATCGGCTGCTGGTCGTTGCCGAAGGTGGCGAAGTTAAACAGCTGGCCGACTTTCTGCCCGGTCGACAGGCGCGCCAGCGTGGCGCGCACCCAGGCGATATCGTCCGGGGTCAGGTGGAAGGGGGCCAGCGCGAGGGAATCGGTCATGGAGTCGATGGTGGGAGGTTTAAGGAGGGTCAGGCCGCGCCCAGGCCGGCGCGGGCGCGGCGCAGCAGCGGCCCGATTTCGTCGAGCTTTTTCTGCCCCAGTGGATAAAACAGCACGATGGCGCACACCAGCAGCTTGCCGGTGGCCGGCACCGCGCTCATGATCAGCTTCATGCCTTCGATGGCCTGCGCGCTTTGCGCGGCGTTGGCCTGGTAGCCCACCAGCGTGAGGATGATGCCGGTGACGGCGCCGCCAAGCCCGAGACCGAGCTTGATGGCGAAGCCGATGGTGCTGGCGGTCAGTCCCACCATGCGGCGGCCGGAGCGCAGCTCGGCGTCGTCGGCGGTGTCGGCCACCATCGAGAACACGATCGGCAGGCTGATGCCGCCGACGCAGGTGATGGCGTAGCCGAGCAGGTACAGCGCCCACGGGTGGGCCGGGTCGACGAAGTAGAAGCCGGCGTACAGCAGCGCCGCGCCCAGGCTGGCGAGCAGCATCACGCGGCGCTTGCAGTAGCGCCGTGTGAGCTGCGACGACAGCACGATGCCGGTCAGGTTGCCCAGGCCGGCGCACAGGAAGTAGGGCGCGGCGCGCGCCGTGTCGCCCACCACGTAGCGGAAGTAGTACATGGCCGAGCCGTTGGTGATGGCCACGGCGGTGAACATGCAGGTGCCGATCAGCGCCATCATCCACCACGCGCGCCCGGCCAGCAGCGTGCGCAGGTCGCGCCGCACGTGCTTGTCCTGCACCAGCGGCGGCACGCGCTCGCGCACGCCGGCAAAGCACAGCCAGAACAGCAGCGTGCCGGCGATGGCCATCGCCACCACCGTGCGCTGGTAGCCGAGCCGCTGGTCGCCGGCGCCCAGATACTCGACCAGCTTGACCATCGAGGTGTTGACCAGGATGGCGCAGCTGAAGGCGCAGAACATGCGCCAGCTGGCCAGCCGGGTGCGGTCGCGGGCGTCGTCGGTCATCAGCGCCGGCAGCGCGCCGTAGGGGATGTTGACGACGCTGTAGGCCATCATCAGCAGCATGTAGCTGGCGTAGGCGTAGAACAGCTTGAACTGGGCGCCGCCGTCGGGCACCGAGAAGGTGGCGATCGCGCACACGCCCAGCAGCGGCGCGCCGAACAGCAGGTAGGGGCGGCACTGGCCCCAGCGCCCGCCGGTGCGGTCGATCAGCGTGCCGAGGTAGATGTCCCAGACGGCGTCGGCGGTGCGGGCGGCGAACAGCAGCGTGCCGACGACTGCGGCCGACAGGCCATAGACGTCGGTGTAGAAGAACATGAGGAAGGTGCCGACCGTCTGGAACACCAGGCTGCTGGCGAAGTCGCCCAGGCCGTAGGCGAATTTCTCGCGCACGGGCAGGGCGAACGGAGGGGGCGCGCCGCGCGCCCACGGGCCCGCATGCACGGTGTTCGAGTCATCCACGGTCGTCTCCAGCTTATAGTTGTCAGTTTTACATCCGCGCGCCTCGGGACGCTTTGCGGATGGATGGCCCGGTGACTTTTTATAACGCATGACACCGGTGTCATCGGCTGAAGTCTACGGCCGCCGGAATCGTCGCGTCAAGCTATATTTGCTGAAAAGTTAAGCATCGGCGGGAGTGCGGGGGGCCGCGACCGAGGCCCGGCTGATCAGTTTGCATGGATAGACCACGTGCGCCGGATGCACGTGGCGGGCGATGCGCTGCGGGCGGATCAGCCCGATCAACTGTTCGACCGCCGTGTGCGCCATCTGTTCGAGCGGCTGGCGGATGGTCGTCAGCGGCGGCCACGAAAAGCGCGCCAGTTCGGTGTCGTCGAAGCCGGCCACCGAGACGTCGGCCGGGATGCGCACGCCCATGGCGTTGGCCGCGTGCACCACGCCGACGGCCATGTCGTCGTTGCTGGCGAAGATGGCCGTCGGCGGCTGCGCCAGCGACAGCAGCGCGCGGCCGCACTCCACGCCGGAGCGGAAGGTGAACTCTCCCTGCGCCACCCAGCGCGGGTCGACGGCCAATCCGTGCGCGGCGAGCGCCGCGGCGTAGCCCTGGTAGCGCTCCTCGGACACGCGCGAACCGACGATGCCCTTGATGAAGCCGATCTTGCGGTGGCCGTGGCCGATCAGGTGCTCCGTCATCTCGCGCGCGGCGGCCACCTCGTCGATGGCCACGTGCGGCGTCAGTGGGCCGAGGTCGTTGGGGTTGATGCACACGTAGGGGATGGCGTGCTGCTGCAGCGCGTCGAGCAGGCCGGGCGTGTTGCCCAGCGGCGCGGCGATCACCAGGCCGCCGATGCGGCGCTCCTTTACGCGCGCGACGAGCTGCTCGATCTTGTCGGCGGCGCGCACGTCGCACGGCATCGGGATCAGGCCGAAGCCGCTCTGCTGGCAAGCCTCGAGCGCGCCGATCTGCAGGATCAGCGAGTATTGGTAGCCGCCGCGGTCGTCGCCGTCGTCAAGGCGCAGGTGGCTGTAGGCCAGGCCGATGGTGGCTTCGACCACGCTGGCGAGGTTGCGCGCCGACAGGTTGGGGGTGTAGTTGAGCTTGGCGACGGCGTCGCGCACCAGTTGCGCGGTCTCGGCCAGTACCCCGGCCTCGCTGTTGAGCACGCGGGAGACGGTCTTGATGGACACGCCGGCGAGCGCGGCGACGTCGCGGATGGTGGTGGAGCGGGAGGGTGGGGCAGGGGGCATGGGTAGACGCGTAGGACGTGGCAGGTGGTGATCATACTACGCGGCATATTGCGCACGCGGCGGGGGATCGGCAATTTTTAGCGGTAATCGGGTCAGTCGTGGGCCGCTTCAAGCGAGATTTCTTTGAATGCTAGAATTGCGGGCTTAACTGCGGTGGGGAATTTTAGAATATTGAACGTTACATTGGCAATGCCGTTTGATGGCCAGCATGTCTCGCGACAAGATTGAAGTGGGGCATGAAAAAAATCAACATGGCAGATTGCGCAAGACGGGCGCGACGGACACCCCGCGCCTTCGCAGGTCCATACTTTCTATTCTTGTATTTAATTGGGAGTACCTTTGGCCACCTATCCAAGAGGAATACCGCGCCCCGCTCGTCCGGCATTATTGCCTGACGCGCATCCCGACGTCTGCGCGGCGGTTTCACGTAACTCGCAGCTTCTAGGCGGCCAAAATTTCGTCTATTTACTCGATAATGAGGCAGGGGTCATCAAACTTACGGATTGCCCCGCAACGGATGTTGTTTTTGAGAGCCTTAAGCAAAACCCATGTGTTGGACTGCCTGAAATTTACGAATGCTATGGCCATGTAGGCAGTTATGAAGGGCGCGCATTATATGCCTATAAATTAAAAAAATATAAGCTGATTGAGAGGGTCGACAAACAGTTCGAGGCGCGCAGTTCTTTGTGCGGCGATATGAAGAACGTCATCGAAACCTATATGAGAGAGAAGCAAAAGTGTCGTGGCGCGGAATTTAGCTCTAATATTCTTAAGCTGACAGCGGCGCAGTGGGCGGAGATTTGTCTTGGATTTTATTCAGAGCAAACTGTAGTGCAGAATAACTTAGTTGATTGCTTTAAGCGATTGGCCGAAACACTGCGGCAGGGCGAAGAAAATTTGTGGGGGGTAGATTATGGGAATTGGGAAAACTGGATGATGGACTGCGGTGGCCAGCTCGTATTGGTTGACCCGGTTTCAAGCCCACCAACCTGCTAAGCGCTTATCTTTAGTGCTAGCGGCCGCCGACCAACGGCCGTTTGGCGGCCTGCTCGGTGGAGGAAAGCGACGAGGAACGTCGCTGAAGCGCGGATAGTCGAACATTTCAAGCCGATCGGGAACCCTCCGAAAACTATCATGGTCGGGGTGAGAGGATTCGAACCTCCGGCCTCTGCGTCCCGAAGAATGCGGATTTAACACGGACACCGCATAAACACTGGCTCTTATGGTCGAGTACTACACTGCTGTACTACACTGACCAGCCGCCGTAAATGTAATACTACAACAGCAGTTCTGGTCAGTGGAAACCCAGTCGATCACTTCTTCGCGAAGCCTTTGCGCAGCGTGCCGCTCATCACTTAGATCTGGGCATCCAGTTCACCAGCCACACCGCAGCTTTCAGCAGCTCAAGCGTCGGGATCAGGTTAGCCTGTGCGGCCAGCTCGATTGCGACTTTCCCCTTCGACAGTTCCAGCGGTTTAGTGCCGTATTTGACGACCAAGCACAGCTTGCCGCTGTCATCGGTGAACCACAAAGGCTTAACCCGCTTCGGCATTTCAACACGCTTGCTTTCGCCCGATTCCTGATCGGTGACGGTGCGAATGCGCGTTGGCGCGAACACGCCGTTGTCTTGCTGGGCTTGGGCTTACGCGACCTGTTCATTCAGTTTTGCGATCAGCATGTCACGGCGACGTGCGATTGGCGAGACAGGGGCAGGGCGTTTTGCGGTAACGATTTTCAAGCTGTTCAGCAGGGACATTTTTGCCATCCTTAGTAGTTGTTAACGGAAAGAATGGTGCGCTATTGTTAATAAAAATCAACAAAATAGTGAGGTTAATATTGCAATTTAGATATCTCCGCTTAAAGTGTCGGGTCATCCGACACTTAGGAAAGCTGGTCAGCGGCCCCGGCAGTTGCTATCGCCCCAGCAGTGAACTTTTGGGGTGTGAGATTTCGTGTATTTTTCAGACAGGCAAGATGATATGCTAAGGGGCCATCGATTGACTTCGTCCAATAGCGAGGGCGCTTAATATGCGTGGGATGCAAATCTCAGCGCAATATATTACGTTACGGCTTTTAATTTAAAATTATAAACACAGAATTTCTCACAACCTCACTAGGGATACTATGGACCTGATTGACCAGTTACGTAACCTTTCCAGCCGCATTGCGGCCACACGTGACATGATATCGACAGAAGAAGCGACGAAGAACGCGATGATCATGCCTTTTATCCAAACTTTGGGGTATAACGTATTTGACCCGCAAGAAGTCACGCCTGAATTAGTTGCGGACATTGGACTGAAAAAAGGAGAGAAAGTTGATTACGCCATTCTTAAAAATGGAAAGCCAATTATCTTATTTGAATGTAAGCGCAGTGGAGGTGACCTGAATATAAAACATGCAGGTCAGCTTTTTAGGTACTTTCATGTAACAGAAGCTCGTTTTGGCGTGTTAACAAACGGTTTGGTCTATCGATTCTTCACCGATCTGGAGCAGGCGAATAAAATGGATGAAACTCCATTTTTCGAGTTCAACATTTTAGATTTCAAGGAGCGCGATGTTGAAGAACTGAAGAAGTTCGCAAAGGCAGCCTTTGATGTCGGGTGTATTTTGAATACAGCCACCGAATTAAAATACATGCGAGTGATGCAATCTAAGTTGGCGGAGTGGTCAGTAAATCTGTTCGTTTGCTGGCCGGATTGACCCTCTCAGATTGACCCTCCCTCCAGGTCCGCGCGAACGCCGCGACCCTGTCGTAAGACCCCTCGAACCCCAATTCCTTTAGGTCCTCATGGATCTGTTTCAGCGTGCGCCGCTGCT
>CAUPRW010000007.1:0-191080 GCA_963513825.1 uncultured Duganella sp. | reverse complement strand
CGGCGGCGCGGCCGGCGCCAGCGCCGAGGGCGGCGGCGACGGCCCGGGCGCCGAGGCCGCGCCGGCCGAGGCCGCCGACTTCGCCCAATACGTCATGCCCGACACCATCGCCGTGCGCAGCAGCGACCTGGTCATCGGCGGGCGCAAGCTGGAGAACGTGGTGGTCGGCGTGAGCCGCCACAAGACGATCTGGCAGGCCAGCGTCGATTCGACCCAGGCCAACGGTTACCTGACCTGGAGCGAGCCGTCCACCGGCCACGGCCTGGGCAAGGTGACGGCGCGCCTGTCGTCGCTGGTGATCCCGGCGTCGGCGTCGAAGGAGGTGCAGGACTTGCTGTCGGACGGCAAGAGCGCGGCGGCGACGATCCCGGCGCTCGACGTCGTCGTCGAGCGCTTCGAACTGTTCAACAAGCCGCTGGGGCGCCTGGAGCTGCAAGCGAGCAACGCGCAACTGCCGGCCGCGCCAGCGCCCGGCGGGCCGGCGCGCGAGTGGCGCATCAACAAGCTGTCGCTGGCCAACGACGACGGCGCGCTGACCGGCAGCGGCAAATGGGTCACCCGCGCCGGCGTGCACAACACCAGCCTGAACTTCAAGCTCGACATCGCCGACGCCGGCAAGCTGCTTGACCGCTTCGGCTTCGCCGGCACCGTCAAGAACGGCAGCGGTTCGCTCAACGGCGACATCGCGTGGAAGGGCCTGCCGTATTCGCTCGACCTGCCGAGCCTGGAAGGCCAGATCACGATGAACGTGGAAAAAGGCCAGTTCCTCAAGCAGGACCCGGGCGCGGCCAAGCTGCTCGGCGTGCTCAGCCTGCAAGCGCTGCCGCGCCTGCTCAAGCTCGATTTCCACGACGTCTTCTCGGAGGGCTTGGCGTTCGACGGCATCACCGCCAACGCCAGCATCCACCAGGGCATCGCCAAGACCGACAACTTGAAAATGCACGGCGTCGCCGCCACCGTGCTGATGGACGGCAGCGCCGACATCGCCAACGAGAGCGCCAACCTGCACGTGGTGGTCATTCCCGAGGTCAACCTGGGCACGGCGCCGCTGGTGTACGCGCTGGCGGTCAACCCCGTCATCGGCCTGGGCAGCTTCCTGGCGCAGCTGTTCCTGAGCGCGCCGGTGATGAAGGCGCTGACCTATCATATGCAGGTCACCGGGCCGTGGAAGGCGCCGGTGGTCACCAAGCTCGACGGCGCCAAGGTGGAGCCGCCGCCGGCCAAGGGCATGCATTGAGCCGCAACCTCGTCGAACCAAGCAGCCGCAGCAAAGCGCTGCCAACATGATCGGAACCGCCATGACCAAAGTCGCCGCAGTACAAATGATTTCCTCGCCGTCCGTGACGGAGAACATCGCCACCGCGCGCCGGCTGGTGACCGAGGCCGCCGACGCCGGCGCCGCGCTGGTGCTGCTGCCCGAGTACTGGGCCATCATGGGCTTGAGCGACAGCGACAAGGTGGCCGTGGCCGAGCCGCTCGGCGGCGGACCGATCCAGGACTTCATGTCCGCGCTGGCGCGCGAGCTGGAGATCTGGCTGATCGGCGGCACCTTGCCGTTGGCGTCAAGCGATCCGGAAAAAGTGGTCAACACCACGCTGGTCTACAACGCGCAGGGTGAGCACGTCGGGCGCTACGACAAGATCCACCTGTTCGGCTTCACCAAGGGCACCGAGTCGTACAACGAATCGAAGACCATCGTGCCGGGCAAGGACGTCGGCGTGATCGACGCGCCGTTCGGCAAGGTCGGCATGTCGGTCTGCTACGACCTGCGCTTCCCCGAGCTGTACCGGGCGATGGGGCCGGTGTCGCTGATCGTCGTGCCGGCCGCCTTCACCTACACCACCGGCCAGGCGCACTGGGAAATCCTGCTGCGCGCGCGCGCCATCGAAAACCAGTGCTACGTGCTGGCGGCCGCGCAGGGCGGCACCCATCCGAACGGCCGCCGCACCTGGGGCCACAGCATGCTGGTCGATCCGTGGGGCGCGGTCAAGGACGTGCTGGCCGAGGGCGAGGGCGTGGTGGCCGGCGAGATCGACCCGCTGTTCATCGAGGGCGTGCGCCAGAGCCTGCCGGCGCTCAAGCACCGCACCATGTGAGACCGAACACCATTGCCCAACACCCTACAAGCGGAGCACCACCATGAAGCCTTTTGAACCGAACCTGTCGACCCTGGCCGTCGCGCGCGACATCCTGCTCACGCCGTTCGGGCTGGACGAGTCCAAGCTGCTCAAGACGCTGGGCACGATGTTCACCCACAAGGTCGACTACGCCGACCTGTATTTCCAGTTCACCAAAAACGAGGGCTGGAGCCTGGAGGAGGGCATCGTCAAGACCGGCAGCTTCTCGATCGACCAGGGCGTCGGCGTGCGCGCCATTTCCGGCGACAAGACCGCGTTTGCCTACTCGGACGAGATCTCCGAGGTGGCGCTGCTCGACGCCGCCACCGCCACCCGCACCATCGCCGGCGCCGGCGCCGGCAAGGTCAAGGTGGCCGGCGCCATGACGCCGACCGGCGGGCGCTCGCTGTACCTGCCCAACGATCCGCTGGCCTCGCTCGACGCCACCGCCAAGGTCAAGCTGCTCGAGCGCATCGAGAAGATGGCGCGCGCCAAGGACCCGCGCGTGGTGCAGGTGATGGCCGGGCTGGCCGGCGAGTACGACGTGGTGCTGGTGGTGCGCAGCGACGGCGTGCTGGCGGCCGACATCCGGCCGCTGGTGCGGGTGTCGCTGACCGTCATCGTCGAGCACAACGGCCGGCGCGAGATGGGTTCATCCGGCGGCGGCGGGCGCTACGACTACGGCTACTTCAGCGACACCCTGCTCGACTTCTACGCCACCGAGGCCGTCAAGTCGGCCGTCGTCAACCTCGACGCGCGGCCGGCGCCGGCCGGGCCGATGACGGTCGTGCTGGGACCGGGCTGGCCCGGCATCCTGCTGCACGAGGCGATCGGCCACGGCCTCGAGGGCGACTTCAACCGCAAGGGCTCGTCGACGTTCTCCGGGCGCATCGGCGAGCGCGTCGCCGCGCGCGGCGTGACGGTGGTCGACGACGGCACGCTGGCCGACCGCCGCGGCTCGCTCAACATCGACGACGAGGGCAATCCGACCCAGTGCACCACGCTGATCGAGGACGGCATCCTCAAGGGCTACATCCAGGACACGATGAACGCGCGCCTGATGAAGATGCCGGTGACGGGCAACGCCCGGCGCGAATCGTTCGCGCACCTGCCGATGCCGCGCATGACCAACACCTACATGCTCGGCGGCGACCAGGACCCGGGCGAGATCCTGGCGTCGGTCAAGAACGGCCTGTACGCGGTCAACTTCGGCGGCGGCCAGGTCGACATCACCAACGGCAAGTTCGTGTTCTCGGCCAGCGAGGCTTACAT
Organism: uncultured Duganella sp.; assembly: GCA_963513825.1. Classification (GTDB taxonomy): domain Bacteria; phylum Pseudomonadota; class Gammaproteobacteria; order Burkholderiales; family Burkholderiaceae_D; genus Rugamonas. The sequence continues at coordinate 187,691 of CAUPRW010000007.1, read as the reverse complement.
GGTCGAGAACGGCAAGATCACCTATCCGGTCAAGGGCGCGACGCTGATCGGCAACGGCCCGGAAGTGTTGAACCGCGTCTCGATGATCGGCAACGACATGCGGCTCGACCCCGGCATCGGCGTATGCGGCAAGGAAGGCCAAAGCGTGCCGGTCGGCGTCGGCCAGCCGACGTTGCGCCTCGACGGCGTAACGGTCGGCGGCACCGCATAAAAAGACAGCGCGGGCCCAAAAAAAGCGGCCCGCGCCCCCCCGTAGGGCGGATGAATCATCCGCCAAAGCCCGCGGCCCGGCGCCGCAGGCCCGGCTAAAACGGCGGCTAGAACTTATAGCTCGCCTTCACATAAAACGTCCGTCCCAGCGGATCGGTATAACGCGGATCATAGCCGCTCTGGAACGTCGTTCCCTGGTTGGTATAAGGCGGATCGGAATCGAACAGATTCTTGATCCCCACCGTCAAATCCGTATTCCTGATCCCCGTATAACTGGCCGAGAGCGAATACGTCGAATACGCCCGCACCTGATGAAAATAAGCGTCCGCCACATCGTTCTGATCGACATAGCCGCTCATATACTTGTTGGCGAAGCTCGCGCTCCACGGCCCCTTCTTCCAGTTGATCGCCGCGTTGTGCTTCCAGCGGAACACCGGTGAATTCTCCGCATATACGCCGACGTTTTGCACATACGCGCCACCCGGTTCGTTCTGGTATTCATAGTTGCGCACCCACGTGCCATCGACCACGAAACTGAAATCGCCGGCCGCGCTGCGCGGCAGTTTCCAGCGCAGGCTGGCGTCGACGCCCGAAGTGTGCACCTCGCCCAGGTTGTCCAGCACCGCGTTCACGTACTGCAAGGTCTTGCCATCGGCCGAATACACGAAGTAGCTGGCGTACTTGTCGTAGTTGTCGAAGATGGTGGTCTCCGACACCGTGCCGATCTTGTCCCGGATCTTGATGTTGAAGTAGTCGAGCGACATGCTGACGGCGCTGGTCGGCTCGAACACGGCGCCGATGCTGAAGGTCTTCGACTTTTCCGGTTTCAGGTTGTTGTTGCCGCCGCTGCGGATATATTGCTGCTGGTTGCACGCCAGGTTCGGGTTGGCGCCGGCCACCGCCGTGCCGCCCGGGCACAGCACCGGATCGTCATACGAATTGCTGGTGAAGGTCGACGTGGCCGGACCGTGCAGGTCGTACAGGGTCGGCGCGCGAAAGCCCGTGTTGTACGAGGTGCGCAGCACTACCTCCTTGGCCGGCTGCCAGCGCAGGCCGACCTTCGGGTTGAAGCTGCCGCCGACGTCGTTGTAGTGGTCGTAGCGCGCGGCCACCGACAGTTCCACCTCCTTGGCCAGCGGCACGCTCAGCTCCGAATACAGCGCCGCGATGTTGCGCTGGCCGGCCTGGTCCTGGGCGTCCGCATAGCCCGAGCTCGATGCCTGCGAGGCCAGCGCCGTGTTGACGTCGTAGCTTGCCTTGTCGTGCCGGAACTCGGTGCCGACCGCGAAGCCGACCGCGCCGGCCGGCAGGCGGTAGATTTCCCGGCTGGCCTTGGCGTCGACGCCGACGCTGGTCATCTTGGCCGACAGGTACTCGCCGCGCAGTTGCGCCGCGTCGATGTAGGCCTGGCCTTCGGCCGATTGCGCGCCGAACGGATTGAGCGTGCCATTGAGCACGCCGGCCTGCATCAGCGCGTCGTTGGTGTAGCCGCCGACGAAGGCGCTGCTGGCCTTGCTCACGGCGTAGGTCAGGCCGACGTTGTAGTCCCAGCCGGCCAGCAGGCCTTCCGCGCCCAGCACCAGCCGGTCGGAGATGCTCTTGTCGTAACCCATGCGGTTGCCGGCCGCCACGGTGCGCCAGTTGACGCTCAGGTCCTCGCCGCCCAGGCCGGCGACGGCCGGCACGCCGGCGCTGCCGCCCGGGTAGTAGGGGCTGGCCGAGGTCAGGGTCAGGCCCGTCAGCGGCGACGGCGCGATGGCGCTGGTGTTGGTGCTGCGGCTGTGCAGGTATTCGGCCGTGGCAAGGTTCTCGCCGCCCAGTTTGAAGGTGGCCTTGCCGAGGAACGATTCCTGCTGCGTCTTCGGGATCGCCTGGATGTATTGCGTGGTGTCGGTGCGGCAGGTGCCGTTGGCGCTGTTGGCGATCAGCCCCTTGCCGACGCAGCCGCCGGCGTAGTAGGGGTTGCCGGTGACGCCGTTGTCGGAGAAGAAGTTGCCCGGCTGCGAGGTGCCGCTGCTGTTGTCGACGCCGCGGTCGGGGCGCACGCTGGTGCTGGCGAAGTCGCGGTCGGCGGCGGCCAGCGCGGTCTGCTTGTGCAGGTCGACCACGCCGAAGAAGTTGTAGCCGTCCTTGTCGAGGTCGCCGAAGCCGCCCGACAGGTTCAGGCGCGATTCGCCGCCGGCGCCGCTGGCCTGCGGCTGGTAGCGCTCGACGCTGACGGTGGCCCCCTGCACCTGGCGCTTGGTGATGAAGTTGATCACGCCGCCGATGGCGTCGGTGCCGTAGACGGCCGAGGCGCCGTCGCGCAGCACTTCGACCCGGTCCAGCGCCGACAGCGGAATGATGTTGAGGTCGACGCTGTCGCCGTTGAACGGATGGCTGGCGATGCGGCGCCCGTTGAGCAGCACCAGCGTCTTGTCGCTGCCCAGGCCGCGCAGGTCGGCGCTGGCGACGCCGCCGGTACCCGAGCCGACCGACTGGCTGCTGCCGGTCGAGCTTTGGTTCATCGAAATGGTGTTGAGCACCTCGGCCGCCGTGGTCAACCCTTGCTTGACGAAGTCGCTGGCCTTGATGGTGGTGATCGGCAGCGCCGTTTCCGAGGCCAGGCGCTTGATGCTCGAACCGGTCACTTCGACGCGCTGCATGCCGGCGTCGTCGCTGGCGTCGGACTGGATTTGCGCGTGGGCCTGCATGGACACGGCCAGGCCGCCGGCGAACATCAGGCGCAAGGCGCGGGACATCGCTCTTTCAATGATCATTTTTATTTACTCCTGCTATCGGGATGGGTGGGTTTTCATCTGCTGCCCGGCCCGGGCTCTTGGCACGAACGGGGCGAGCCATCAAAACATCGGCGTGGCAAGCGGACAATGACCATTCAATAACAGTGCTGATTACCAACAGTGGCAATCGCTGACACCTGTAAAGAGGGATTTCTGCCTTCGGGAGCCAGGCTGGCGCTGGCGCGCGTGGCGCGGCCATTACAATTGGTCACAGCCGATAAGATGTAAAGAGGAATGCGCAGGTGTAAATTTCTGTAGGGACGGCGTTGAGCCTGGTCAAGAAATAGCTTGCCAAGCCTTGCGCGTTGGCGTTATAGTCGTTGCACGATATTTACCCAATACCTGTTGAACACGTTCATGACCCACTTCTTCTTTACCGGCTATTTTTACTTTAGCGATTCCAACCCCAAGGCGGTGGAGTAGCGGCCGGTGCACGTAGAAGTAAAAACGAGTTCCCGCAAATCCTGAAAAAACCGCCCGATGGGGCGGTTTTTTTTTACCCCGACATTTTGAATACTTGGAGAACAGCATGCCCCGTACCGACGATCTGCGCATCCGCGAGATGAAGGAATTGGTCCCACCATCCCACCTGATCCGCGAATTCGCCTGCAGCGAGGCGGCCGAAACGACCGCCGCCAACGCCCGCATCGCGCTGCACCGCATCCTGCACGGCCAGGACGACCGCCTGATGGTGGTCATCGGCCCGTGCTCGATCCACGATCCGAAGGCGGCCATGGAATACGCCAACCGCCTGATCGAGCTGCGCCGCGAACTGGCCGGCGACCTCGAGATCGTCATGCGCGTGTACTTCGAAAAGCCGCGCACCACCGTCGGCTGGAAGGGCATGATCAACGATCCGTACATGGACAGCAGCTTCCGCATCAACGACGGCCTGCGCATGGCGCGCGAGCTGCTGCGCGACATCAACGAACTGGGCCTGCCGGCCGGCACCGAGTACCTCGACGTCATCAGCCCGCAGTACATCGCCGACCTGATCAGCTGGGGCGCGATCGGCGCCCGCACCACCGAGTCGCAGGTGCACCGCGAGCTGGCCTCCGGCCTGTCGTGCCCGGTCGGCTTCAAGAACGGCACGGACGGCAACGTCAAGATCGCCGTCGAGGCGATCAAGGCCGCCTCGCAGCCGCACCATTTCCTGTCGGTCACCAAGGGCGGCCACTCGGCCATCGTCTCGACCGCCGGCAACGAGGATTGCCACATCATCCTGCGCGGCGGCAAGGCGCCCAACTACGACGCCGCCAGCGTCGAGGAGGCCTGCAAGGCGATCGCCGCGCAAGGGCTGGCCGCGCGCCTGATGATCGACGCCTCGCACGCCAACTCGTCGAAAAAGCCGGAGAACCAGGTGCCGGTGTGCGCCGACATCGCCCGCCAGGTGGCCGGCGGCGACAACCGCATCGTCGGCGTCATGGTCGAGTCGCACCTGGTGGCCGGCCGCCAGGACTTGGTGCCGGGCAAGGAATTGACCTACGGCCAGTCGGTGACCGACGGCTGCATCGACTGGGACAGCAGCGTGCAGGTGCTGCAGGGCCTGGCGGCGGCCGTGCGCCAGCGCCGGCTTTCCACCCAGGCAGCGGAAGCTGCCTCGAAGTAAAACCGTAGAAAGCTACATCCAGGCAATGCAAACGGCCCCAGTCGCCATATGGGGCCGTTTGTTTTTGCATCGCGCCGTGCGCACTGTTGTAAGAACCCCGAATCGCGTCCGAGCACGGTTGACGGTCAATTTACCGGCATGTTTTTATGTACACCAAGTTGGGAGCGGATCGTCCGACGCCATCGGCCGCGCCGCCCGGTGTTCAACCGTTCGCGGAGGTTTGCCATGATGCAGGAAACAGTGTTGTGTCGTTCGTTGCGTGTGATGTTCGCCGGCGGCGCCTGGTGCGCCTTCGGCATGCTGGCCGTGCCGGCGCCGGTGGCCGCGCAGGAGGCGGCCACCGGCAACCCGGTCATGCCGCGGGTGGAAATCACCGGCTCGTCGATCAAGCGCATCGCGCGCGAGGGCGCGCTGCCGGTGCAAGTGCTCAGCGCGGCCGAGATCGCGCAGAGCGGCGCCGCCTCGGCCACCGAATTGATCCAGATGCAGCCGTCGATGCAGGGCTTCGTGCCGGCGTCGAGCTCGGTCAACGGCGGCGGCGCCGGCGTCACCACCGCCGCGCTGCACTCGCTGCCGTCGAAATACACGCTGGTGCTGGTCGACGGCCAGCGCCTGGCGCCCAGCGCGCTCGGCTCGAGCCAGGGCGGCGGCTACGCGGTCAACATCGAGAGCATTCCGCTGGCCGCCGTCGAGCGCGTCGAGATCCTGGCCGACGGCGCCTCGGCGTTGTACGGTTCGGACGCCATCGCCGGCGTGGTCAACTTCATCCTCAAGAAGGATTTGACCAAGGGCGAGGTATTCGCCACCTACGGCCAGCCGACCAAGTCGTCGCCCGGCGCGTGGTCGAGCGCCGGCATCACCAAGGGCTGGGGCGGGTTGGACAAGGACGGCTGGAACATCCTGGCCTCGTACAGCCACGACGAGCAAAAGCGCCTGACGGCGCTGCAGCGCGACTTTTCCGCGCGCGGCGCCTTCTTCCGCTTCGGCAGCGGCGGGCGCGAATATTATTTCGACCAGCGCACCGGCAACACCGAGCCGGCCAACATCACCTTCAACGTGCGCCCGCGCGGCTCGGCCGACACGGTCGAGACCAGCGGCGTGGCGATCAATCCCTACCTGGCCGCCAACGGCAATTGCGGCGGCCCGCTGGCCGGGCCGCAGGGCACGCAATGCCGCTTCAACTACGGCGCCACGGTGGAGAACATCCCCGGCTCGCACCGCGACAGCGGCCTGCTCAAGGGCACGCTCAAACTGAACGACCAGCTGTCGCTGTGGGGCGAGCTGGTGCTGTCGAGCTATTCGATGACGGCCCAGTTCGCGCCGTCGGCGCAGCCGATGGGCGTGAACACGAGCGACCGCTTCCCGCAGTTGTACGCGCGCTACGTGCAACCCTACCTGGACGCCAACAACCTGGAAAACCCCAGCGGCGAGGCGACGCTGGGCTACCGCTCGGTGCTGATCGGCGGGCGCGCCGACGAGTACACGACCGACGCGCGCCACTTCGCCGCCGGCATCGACGGCAACCACTACGGCTGGACCTGGAACGCCAGCGTGATCCTGTCCAAGACCAAGCTCAAGGACATCGCCGCCGGCGGCTACTCGGACTACGACCAGCTCTCGGCGTTGGTCGCCTCGGGCGCCTACGACCCCGTCACCGGCGCCGGCGCCGACCAGCTGCGCGGCGCGCTGGTCAACGGCACCGTCTTTTCCAGGACCGACTCCAAACTCGACACCTTGCACGGCGCGGCCCAGCGCGACCTGTTCACCCTGCCGGGTGGCACGGCCATCATCTCGCTCGGCGGCGACTACACCAAGACGCGCTACCAGACCGACTACCATCCGACCATCCTGTCGGGCTCGGGTTACTCGACGCAGCCGGCCTCGGCCAACTATCCGGTCGGCGGCAGCTACGGCCAGGTGCCGTTCGACGCCAAGCGCGACAACTGGGGCGCGTTCACCGAGCTGCTGCTGCCGGTGACTAAAACGGTGGAGGCGACGCTGGCCGGGCGCTACGACAGCTACGACAAGACCCACAGCGGCTACATCTTCGAGCGCCTGGCCGACGCCAGCGGCGTGCGCCAGCGCCTGCCCGGCGGCGACGTCGGCAACGACTTTTCCAAGGCCACCTACAAGGTCAGCGCACGCTGGACGCCGCTCGACACGGTGCTGCTGCGCGCCTCCTACGGCACCGGTTTCAAGGCGCCCAACATCAACGACATCGCCGGCTCGCCGACCTTCTTCGGCAGCACGGCCGGCAGCTACGCCTGCCCGTTCCCCGGCTCGCGCGGCTGCCAGGTGGGGCAGGCGCAGTACGACCTGCTGACCGGCCCGAACGGCGCCAGCGGCGACGAGGGCTTGCAGCCGGAAAAATCGAAGCAGTGGACGCTGGGCGGGCGGGTCGAGCCGTTGGCCGGCTTGTCGCTCGGGCTCGATCTGTGGAACGTGGAAATCCGCAACCAGGTGCTGTCGGCCGGCGTGCCGGAGCAGGTCGGCTTCGCCAATCCGCAGGCGTACCAACGGCTGTTCGTCAATCCGTATCCGGACCCGGCCGGCTACACCACGATCGGCTACATCCTGGCGCCGATCAACGGCGGCGTGGCCAATTATCGCGGTGTCGATTGGGATTTCAGTTACCGGCTGCGCTCGCGCGTGGGCGATTTGCGCGCGGCGTGGAACGGCACCTATATGCTCAAGCAGGATTACACCACCACCGCCGGCGGCGAGGTGCAGTCGGACCTGGGCCGCTTCGGGCCGGACAACGCGGTGGTGTTCAGGTTGCAGAGCCATTTGAATCTGAGCCTGGTCACCGGCAAGCTGACCAACACGCTGACGGCCAATTACCGCTCCGGGTATCACGACCAGCCGTATCCGCTTGACACGGCCATCTTCGCCGTCGCGCCGGACGGCGGCATTGGCGAATCGGTGGCGTTCGACGGCTTGCGCACGGCGTCGTACACCACGTTCGACTGGCAGGGGAAGTATGACTTCGGCGCTTTGACGCTCACGGCCGGGATCAGGAACCTGTTCGACCGCGATCCGCCGCTGACCTTGCAAAACGCCGGCGGGGGCAACCAGCTCGGGTATGACGCGCGCTACAGCGATCCGCGCGGGCGCTCGTTTTACGTCACGGGCAATTACCGCTTCTAACCCCGCCACCTTTTTCCACGACACCCGCGCCGCCACTTAGGGGACGTACCCCAAGGGGTACGTCCCCGCTTGGCCGTGCGGGGTGGCGGCCAGCCGGAACGCGGCCTCAGAACTTATAGTTGCCGGTCAGGTAGAACGTGCGTCCCAGCGGGTCCGTGTAGCGGCCGTCGTAGCCGGACTGGTTGCCGCCGCCGGCGTTGCGCATGGTGAACGGCGGGTCGATGTCGGCCAGGTTCTTGATGCCGGCCGTCAGCGAGAACGCCTTGGTCAGCTGCGCCTTGGTCTGCCAGTCGAACGTGGTGTACGAGCTGACGCGGCGCGTCAGCGGCACGTTGCCGCCGAGCGTACCGTCGGCCAGGATTTCACGCACCACCGAGTTGTCCTCGTTGTATTCCTGGTCGGTGTAGCCCGAGTGGTAATTGGCCGTCAGCGAGTGGATGAACATATTGGTGCGCAGCGACGCGGTCAGCTTCGAGATCACGCGGAACGTGACGTCGGCGTACGAGTTAAAGCGGCCGATGTTCTTTTCCACGCCGGTGCCCGGGTTGTCCTGCTCGGCCTTGGTCATGAAGGTGCCGGTCCACTGCAGCGCCACCTTGCCCAGCGCGGTGTTGGTGCGGTAGGTGTGGTCCCAGTCGATGCCCTGGTAGTGCGCGGTCGACAGGTTGAACGGCGTGAGCGCGGCCACCAGCACGTCCTGCTTCTGGATCGGGTCGAAGTAGGTGCGCAGCAGGCTGTCGTAGACGGCCGGATTTTCGAACACCAAGTTTTCCGACAGCGTGGCGATCTGGTTGGTCAGCTTGACGTCCCAGAAGTCGAAGCCGAGCGACAGGCTGGGGATCGGTTCGAGGCGGAAGCCGAGCGTGGCCTGCTTCGATTCCTCCGGCTTGAGCGCGCCTTCGCCGGTGGCGGCGTTGCCGCCGCTGAGCAGGCCGTATTCGGCCGGGCCGTGGCACAGGCGGAAACGCGGATCGGTCGGCGAGGTGATCGGGCAGTTGTGGAACTGCGACGAGCCGCCGTTGACCAGCGGCTTGACGATGTCGGTGAGCACCGGCGCCTTGAAGCCGGTGCCGTAGGAGGCGCGCACCAGCAGCATCTCGACCGGGTTCCAGCGCAGCGCCAGCTTGTAGGTGGCCTTGCTGGCGGTCTTGCCCTGCTTGCCCGAGCCGAGCAGGTTGCCGTCGGTGTCGAAGTTCTTGTCGTTGGTGACGGCGCCGAAATCGTCGTAGCGGGTCGACGCGGTCAAGTCCATGTTTTTCAACACCGGCAGCAGCAACTCGCCATAGGCGCCCCAGTTCTTGCGGCTGGCGTCGACCGGCAGCGCGCCGGAGGTGCCGCCGACGATCGCGTCGTCGAAATCGGGCTGCTGCTTGTTCGGGCCCTGGTTGTACGGGCTCGGCGCTTCCGAATATTTCTGGCGGGTGAAGTCGGCGCCGACGGCCAGTTGGGCCGCCCCGGCCGGCATCTTGAACAGTTCGGTCGTCACGCTGGCCTGGATCTGGTCGAGCGTGGACTTGGTCACCCCTAACTCGATGCCCAGCACGGCCGGCGCCAGGATGCCTTGCGAGGTGCCCGCCGGCGCGAACGGATCGAAGGCGCCGGAGGTGACGAGGGCGTCGAAGGCGTTCAGGCTCATGTAGCCGCCGGCGGCGGTGTCGGTCTGCTTGTTTTCCGAGTGGGTGAAGGCGGCGCGGTAGTCGAAGCCCTTGACGGCGCCTTCGACGCCGAAGGCGAGGTGCTTGGCGACGGTTTTGTAGTCGTCGGCGCGGCCGCCGGCGTCGACCAGGCGCAGGCTCATCGTCGCGCTGTCGACGGTGGCGTCGGCCGGCAGGCCGACGCGCGCCAGGTAGGGCGCGATCGAGCGGGCGTACAGCGCGCTGTTGAGCGGCACGCCCAGCGGCTGGGCCGGCGGCGCGTACTGGGCGGTGTTGGTGAACGACGAGCCAAGCGCCTCGGCGAAGAAGTTGGCGCTGTCGTTGATCTTGTAGTTGAGCGAGGCGAACACGCTGTCGCGCTTGATGGCCGGGGTGTTTTGCACGGTGGCGGCGTAGTCGAACTGGCAGCGGGTCGGGCTGATGCGGAACACATTGCGACCGTTGCAGGCGCCGGTGGCCAGCAGATTGGGACTGAAGCTGATGCTGCCGGCGGTATTGTCCGGCCGACTGTACTGAACGGTGGCGGTGCCGGGCATCGAGTTCGAGCTCAGCTGGTAGAGGCTGTAGTTCTTGCCGTTCGACGAGAACGGGATCACGCCGCTCTTGGAAAAGTCGCGGTCGCGCGCCCACGAGGCCTTGGTCTCGTCGTGCGAGGCCGACACCAGCACGTTGTAGCCGTCCGTCTCGATGTCGCCCCAGCCCTTGGAGATCGACGCGGTCTGGGTGCGTCCGCCGCGGCTGCGCGGCTGGCTGTAGGAACCCTCGACGATGGCGTCGGTCTGGTTTTTCTTGAGGATGAAGTTGACCACGCCGGCGATCGCGTCCGAGCCGTACAAGGTGTTGGCGCCGTCGGTGAGGATCTCGACCCGCTCGACCGCCGCCAGCGGGATGCTGGCCAGGTTGACGGTCGAGCCGGAGGTGGCCGGCGCCAGGCGGCGCCCGTTGAGCAGCACCAGCGTGTAGCCCTCGCCGATCGAGTGGATCGAGGCCGACTGCAGGCCGCCGCCGCCGCCGTTGACCGACATCGACGAGGTCGTGAAGCCCTGCATCGACGGCAGCGTGGCGATCAGGTCGGCGACGCTGGCCGCGCCGCTCTGTTCGATCTGCGCCTTCGACAGCGTCTGCACCGGCAGCGCCCCCTCGGCGGTGATGCGCTTGATGCTCGAGCCGGTGATCTCGACGCGCTGGATGCTCGCGTCGCCCGATTGCGCCACGGCCGCCTGCATGCCCAGGGCCAGGCCGCCGGCGCAGATCAGACGTACCGAACGTGACAAAACTGTTTCAACCATCATTGTGTGACTCCCAATTTAAAACGGCATACACGGGTGTGTGATGTTGTGTCGGCGGTCTGTCCGCCCCGGAAAGGCCTTGAACGTTCTTTCCATAGTGCTATCAAAGCATCGGGTGTGTTTTGGTGTCAATGCGCCGGCGCCGCCCCGGTTGACGGATCGGCGCGATGCGCCCGTGCCGGCGCGCGCGCCAAAGCGGCGCGTCGTCACGCTCTAATTTGGTGGCGCGGCGCCACGCGTGTCGGGAAAATCGGTTTGCTATCAAAAAAGAAGTGAATCTCCGGCCCCCGTGCACGGGGGCTGTGCGCGGGCTTGTGCAGAGTTCGTCACGATGAATCTGCTTTCATGCGGCGGCAGACGTTACATTTTTTCCACATTAACCGACGGACATTGCCGTGGCCCAATGAAAACGGCCCGGTCGATGTCATCGACCGGGCCGTGCGGGACGCCGCGCGGGGCGGCGGCCGGGTTAGAACCGGTAGTTGCCGGTCAGGTAGAAGGTGCGGCCGAGCGGGTCGGCGTAGCGGCCGTCGTAGCCCACCTGGTTGCCGCCGCCCGAGTTACGCACCGAGAACGGTGGATTCTCGTCGAGCAGGTTGCGGATGCCGGCGGTGACGGTCAGGTTCTTCACGTAGTTGAGCTTGATCTGGTAGTCGGCCGTCGTGTAGGACCGCACGTCGCGCTCCATCGCCACCACGCCGCCGATGCTGCCGTCGGCGTTGACCGAGCGCACGGCGGCGTCGTCTTCGCTGATCGGCTTGTCATGGTAGCCGGAACGGTAGTTGATCGTCAGCGAATTGCTCAGCTTGTCCGACGTCTTGAGCGCGAACACCAGCTTCGACACCACGCGGAACACCACGTCGTCATACGAGTTGAAGCGGCCGATCGACTTCTCGACGCCCACGCCAGGCACGTCCTGCTCGGCCTTGAGCATGTAGGTGCCGGTCCAGTTGACGCTGGCGCGGCCGATCGGGGTGTTGGCGCGCAAGGTGCTGTCCCAGTCGACGCCGCGGAAGTGCGACGAGGCCAGGTTCAGCGGCGAGCGCACGGCCACCAGCACGTTGCTCTTCTGGATAGGATCGGCGTAGACGGCGATCCACTGGTTGGCCAGCACCGGGTTGGTAAACAGCTGGTCCTGCGAGAACGTGCGGATCTGGTTCTTCAGCTTGACGTCCCACACGTCGAGGCCGAAGGTGAGCGCGCTGAACGGCTCGAGGCGGAAGCCCAGCGTGGCCTGCTTGGACGTTTCCGCCTGCAGCGAGCCGGCGCCGGTGGCCGGGTTGCCGCGGTCGAGCAGGCCGTACTCGGACGAGCCGGGACGGCAGTACACGGCGCGCGGGTCCGGCGCCTTGACCGGGCAGGCGAAGGCGTTCGACGAGCCGGCGTTCTTGAGCGGGTCGGCGATGTTGTTCATCGTCGGCGCCTTGAAGCCGGTGCCGTAGGAGCCGCGCAGCAGCAGCGACTGGGTCGGGGTGTAGCGCGCGGCCAGCTTGTAGGTGGCCTTGGCGACGTCCTCGCCGACCTTGCCCGACGGCGCCGGATTGCCGCTCGAATCGTAGCTGACGTTTTTCTTGTCGACCGCGTCGTAGCTGTCGTAGCGCACGGCGGTGGTCACTTCCAGGTCCTTCATGACCGGCATGAGCAACTCGGCAAAGCTGCCCCAGTTGTTGCGGCTGGCGTCGAGCGGCTGCGAGCCGGTGCCGCCGCCGATGGTCACGTCGGTCCAGCCCGGATTGCCGGGGCCGGGGCCGATGTTGATGCGCGACGGGCTGTCCTTGTAGCTTTGCTTGGTGAAGTCCGCGCCCACGCCCAGCGAGGCCGAACCGCCCGGCAGCGTGAACACTTCGCGCGACGCTTGCGCGCTGACGACGTCGATCTTCGACTTGACCACGCCCAGCTCCTGCTGCAGCACGGCCGGGGCCAGGGTGGCGGCGGCGCCGGCGCTCGAGACGAACGGGTTGTAGGCGCCGGTGCGCACCAGTTCCTCGAACTTGTCGCCGCTCATGTAGCCGGCCACGGCGGTGTCGGTCTGCTTGTTTTGCGAATGGGTGAACGCCGCGCTGGCGTCCCAGCCGGCCAGCGTGGTGTCGACGCCGACGACGAAGTGGACCGCGTCGGTGCGGTATTCGTCGGTGCGGCCGCCGGCGTCGGCGCCGCGGTAGTACAGCAGCGCGTCGGTGACGTCGGCGGCGTTGACGCCCTGGCTGGCCAGCAGCGGCACGACCGAGCTGTTGTACGCGCCCAGGTAGTTGTTGTTGATGGTTTTGATGTTGGTGACCGGATCGGTGCTAAACACCGTCAGCGGCTGGGCCGCGGCCGCGTAGCGCGCGGTGTTGGTGAACTTCGACAGCACCAGTTCGCTGGTGAGGGTGGTCTCCTTGCCCAGCTTGACGCTACCGTTGGCGAACACGCTGTCGCGCTTCAATTCCGGCAACAGCTGCACGGTGGCGGCGTAGTCGAAGCGGCAGGCGCCGCTGCGCGAGAAGGTGTTGGCCTGGGTGCAACCGTTCTTGGTCAGCAGGTCGGTGTTGAGGACGACGTCGTCGTTGGCGGTGACCACTTCGACGTTGGCCGGTGTCGAGTTGATACTGGTTTGCCAGGTGGCGTACTGCTTGCCGCCGTTGCTGAAGCGGTGCACGCCGGAGTTGGCGAAGCTGCGCTGGCTCGCGTTCAATTCCTTTTGCTCGTCGTGGCTGTACGACAGCTGCACGTTGAAGCCGTCGGCGTCGATGTCGCCGAAGCCCTTGGAGATCGAGAAGTTGCTGCTGCGTCCGCCCGGTTTGTCCGGCGCGTTCAGCGTGCCCTCGATAATCAGGTCGCGCTGGTTCTTTTTCAGGATGAAGTTGATGACGCCGGCGATGGCGTCCGAGCCGTACAGCGTCGAGGCGCCGTCGGTGAGGATCTCGACCCGTTCGACCGCCGCCAGCGGGATGCTGGCCAGGTTGACCGCGCTGCCGGTGCCGTACGGCGCCATGCGGCGGCCGTTGAGCAGCACCAGCGTGTACTGGGTGCCGAGCGCGTGCACCGAGGCCGTCTGCACGCCGCCGCCGCCGCCGTTGACCGAGGCCGACGAGGTGATGAAGCCCTGCATCGACGGCAGTTGCGCGACCAGGTCGGCGACGTTGTTGACGCCGCTTTGCTCGATGTCGGCGCGGCTCAGCGTCTGCACCGGCAGCGAACCTTCCTTGGCGATGCGTTTGATCGACGAACCGGTGATTTCCACCCGCGTCATGGTGTCGGCCGGCGCCTCGGCGGTTTGCGCCGAGGCCGCTTGCATGCCCAACACCAGGCCACCTGCGCACACCAGGCGCACGGAGCGTGCCAGTACTGTTTCAACCATCATATGTTGCTCTCCCAATCAAGACTTCGGCTACTTGTTGTTATCGGCGGTCGCCGTCGAAGAACGGTTCTTCATTCCCCCATCAAAGCATCCGCAGTGAATTGCTGTCAACGTGCGAGCCGGCGCGGGCCGCCGGCGACGCACCGCTGTCGAGTGCGTCCGGCGCGCGTCGAAACGGGGCGCAAAACGCTCTAATTTGGTGCGCGGCCGCCCGCGGGGTTGTGAAAATTGGTTTCGGTTCGAATCGGAAAGGAAAAATCCGGCGCCCGCGCCGTTGCGCCGCAACATGTTTGTGCAAAGCCAAGGTCGAATTATCTGCTTTCATGCTTGCGCATAACGTTACATTTTTGCCACAAATGGCGGAGACGCAAAAAAACCCGGCCGCGCCAGGTGGCGGGGCCGGGTCGGGCGGTGGCGCCGTCGGGCCAGCTTAGAAGAACTTGTAGCTGGCGCCGACCTTCATGTAGCGGCCGATGGCGCCGGAGGCGTCCATCGGGTTGTAGCTCATGCCGCCGTAGGTCTGTGGATCGAGCGGGGCGATCTTGTCGAGCACGTTGTTCATCGACGCGAACAGCGTGAACTGCTTGTTGACCGCGTAGCGGGCCGACAGGTCCAGCGTCGTGAACGAGGCGATCTCGCATTTGGCGTTCGGCGCGTTGGCGCCGCCGACGAAGGTGTTGGCGCACAGCGAGGCGGCATCGGCCGTGTTGCGCATCTTGTCGCGGTAGTTGACGTTGCCCGTCACGTTGAGGTTGCCAAGATCCCACGAGGCCATCAGGCTGATCTTGTTCTTCGGCGTGCCGGCGCAGTTCGACGTGTCGCAGTTGCCGTGCGTGCCGGCGTACTGGTACGTCTTGGTGGCCGACTCGGCCCGCAGCCACGAGGCGACGTGGGTCCAGGTCAGGCCGACGACCGCGCGGCCGTAGGCGCCCAGGCGCAGGCGTTGCTTGATGTCGAAGTCGACGCCGCTGACCTTGGTGTAGCTCGAGTTGCGGTACGGCGCCTGGGTCAACACCAGCGTGCCGGTGTTGGGCACGGCGGCGCCGTTGACGACCAGGTTGTTGTCGTTACGCACGGCCGTCGGCAGCGCCGCCGCCTGGTCGTACGGCAGCGAGTTGATCTCGTTGCTGCGCTTGATGGTCCAGCCGTCGAGCGACAGGCTGGTGCCGTCGAGCGGATCCCAGACCAGGCCCAGCGTCTTGCCCTTGGACTCTTCCGGCTTGAGGTTCGGATCGCCGACCTTGACGGCGGCCACGGTCAGGGCGCAGTCGGCCGAGGTGGCGCCGCCGGCGGCCGGCACGCCGCCCGGGCAGCGCACCGGATCGCGCACCGGCGCCGAGCCGGTCGATTGCGAGGTGGCGTTGCCCTCGGCCGCGCCCGGGGCGCGGAAGCCCTCGGTGTAGGTGCCGCGCAGCGCGAAGCTCTTGACCGGGGTCCACTTGATGCCGGCCTTTGGCGTCGACGAGCTGAAGTTGTCGTACTTGTCGTAACGCATGGCGGCCGACAGTTCGACCGTCTTGATCACCGGCGCCAGGATCTCGGCGTACACCGCCTTGACCTTGGTGTCGCCGAAGGCGGCCACGTAGCTGGCGTTGATGGTGCCGTCCTCCGAGCCCGACAGCGACGGGTTCGACAGTTGCTCCTTGCGGTATTCGCCGCCGACGGCCAGGCCGAGCTTGCCGCCGGGCAGCTCGAACAGTTCACGCGAGGCCTTGAAGTCGACGATGTCGAGCTTGGTGGTCGACTTCGACGTGGCGTTCACGCGCAGCGCCGCGTACAGCGAGGCCGGGTTGCGGAAGGCCTGGTCGCCGATGTAGTACGGGAAGTACTGCGAGGCCGGGTTGCCCAGCGCCGCGCGCAGCACCGTCATGTTGAGCATGTTGGTGTATTCGAGGTCGAGGGTCGACTCGGAATGGGTGTAGCCGGTGTCGTAGTCCCAGCCCATGGCCGAGCCCTTGACGCCGATGACGGCGCGGGTGAATTCGTTGTCGGCGTGGCGCGTGCTGGGGCCGACGTCGAACGCCGAGTAGCGCAGGCGCGTGGCCACGCCGTACGGGTTTTGCGGGTGGGTCGCGCCGAGCAGCGCGAGGCTGCCGAAGTTGATGAAGCCTTGCGGGTTGGTGCTGTTGGGCGGGAAGGCCGGGGTCGGCGTGGCCGACGACGGCGGCATCATGAACGAGGTGTTGCGCTTGGAATAACCGGCCTCGGCGTAGGCCTGGGTGTCGTCGTTGATCTGCCAGGTGCCGCGGGTGTAGAGGTTGACCGATTCGATTTGCGGTTGCATGTCGCGGAACTGGTCGTGGTGCCACAGGCAGCCGCCGCCCGAACCGGTCTGGTCCTTGGTGGCCGACAAGCTCGCGCAGCCGGGCAGCGAAACGTAGTCGTTGGTGAGCGGGTTGCGGATCGAGCCGGTCGGGCTGGGGCGGGCCGCGTTGTTGCCGGAGATGTAGCCGTCGGCGAACTGGGTGTCGACCGCGTAGCCGTACGGGCGCAGGTCCGACTTGCCGATGTGGGCGCGGTCCTTGCGGTCGCTGTTTTTGATGTTGTCGGACTGGAAGTATTCGGCGTTGAAGACGAAGTTGTACTTGTCCTCGTCGAGGTTGCCCTTGCCGTAGGTCAGCGAGGCCTTGTTCTGCTTGCCGTCGTCGTAGCGCGACCAGCCGGTGTCGCCCTTGATCTGCAAGCCTTCGAAGTCCTTGCGCAGGATGATGTTGACCACGCCGGCGATGGCGTCGGCGCCGTAGGTCGACGAGGCGCCGTCCTTGAGGATCTCGATGCGCTCGACGATCTGCATCGGGATGGTCGACAGGTCGGTGAAGCTTTTCTGGCCATCGTCGGCGCGCGCGAACGGCGCCATGCGGCGGCCGTTGAGCAGCACCAGGGTCGAGGTGGCGCCCAGGCCGCGCAGCGAGATCGCCGTCGAGCCGGCCGCGAAGCCGTTGCCGAAGCCGGTCGGCAGCGAGCCGGCGCCGTCGGCCGTCAACGTCTGCAGGTATTCGGACACGGTGCCCTTGCCCGACTTGAGCAAGTCTTCGCTGGTGATCACTTGCACCGGCGAGGCGGTTTCGGCCGTTGCGCGCTTGATGCTCGAACCGGTGATCTCGACGCGCTGGATCGACGCCTCGGCCGGGGTTTGCGCCATCGCCGGCGCCGCCATCAAACTTGCCGCTGCGACGCTGCCCGAGAAGATCAGGCGCACCGAACGGGCCATTACTGTTTCCATCATCATGTTGACACTCTCCACTGGATTGGGATTTACCCTGAATTTGAGCCACCTCAAGGTGTCGTCGATGCGACACGGCGGCGCTCTCTTGACCCGAGCTTTTGGCTCGATGGTTTAAATAAAAACATTTCGCCCGTTGTCATGTCAATTGGCCGGACGATAGGGAAAATGGCTGGCGCCGCCCCGCCGGCACGCCCCGGCACACCGGGTTGGTGACCAAAACTAGCGCTAACGCCGGTGAATGTCGGTCATATTGTAGGCATTGCCGCCGCGCCGATTGCCATGATGGCAAAATTCGAAAATGTGGAGTGGTGGCGTTTCCACCTCAAAATTAAACTGTAACAGCTTGCTATTTGTGACGATTTGACGACAAAATGTGATTTTAGGAAATTATAATTCAGTCATCCGGGGCCGCCGTGGCGGCCGGTTGCGCGTTTGTGCCTGAGCGCTTCGTGTATAACTGCGGGTGCGGAAAACAAAGGGGAAGCGCGGGATGGTTGCTTATGTGGTGCGCCGCGTGTGGCAGATGCTGCCGACGATGCTGGGCGTGGTGTTGCTGGTGTTCGCGCTGTTTAACTGGGTCGGCGGCGATCCGGCCTATCTGCTGGCGGGCAAGATGGCCAATGCCGAGGCGGTCGCCAACATCCGCCACCAGCTCGGCGTCGACCAGTCGTATCCGGCGCAGTTGTGGATCTTCATGCGGCAAATCGTCACCGCCGACTTCGGCCTGAGCTGGGCCACGGGCGAGCCGGTGTCGCACATCATCGCCACCCGGCTGGGGCCGTCGCTGACGGTGCTGATCCCGCTGACCGTGCTCGAGACGGTGATCGGCGTGGCGCTGGCGCTGGCGGTCGCCTTCGTGCGCGGCTCGCTGACCGACCGCCTGGTGATGATCGCCTGCACCGTCGGCATGTCGGTCAGCATCCTGGTCTACATCATCGCGCTGCAGTACGGCCTGGCCTACAAGCTGGGCCTGTTCCCGGTGCAGGGCTGGGGCGGGGGCCTGGGCGAGAACCTGGGGCGCTACGCGGCGCTGCCGATCCTGATCGGGCTGGCGGTGTCGCTGGCGCCGACCTTGCGCCTGTACCGCAGCTTCGTGCTCGACGAGGCCGGGCAGGATTACGTGCGCACCGCGCGCGCCAAGGGTCTCGGCGAGCGGCGCGTGATGTGGGTGCACGTGCTGCGCAACGCCGCCATTCCGATCGTCACGCACGTCATGGCCAGCCTGCCGGCGCTGCTGATCGGCGCCTTCCTGCTCGAGCGCTTCTTTGGCATCCCCGGCATCGGGCGCGAGGTGATCCTCGCCGTCGAGCGCAGCGACTTTCCCGTCATTAAAGCCATCACCGTGTACGTGGCGGTGGCGACGATGGTGTTCAACCTGTTGACCGACCTGATGTACCAGGCGCTCGATCCACGGGTCAAGCTGGCATGACGGCCGCGGCCCCGAACCGCGCGCCGATGGAGCGGCCGTCGGCGGGCCTGTGGACGCTGGCGTGGCGCCGCCTGCGCGCCGACCGCGTGGCGATGGCCTCGCTGGCGGTGGTGGCGGCGTTCCTGCTGATGCTGGCCCTGTCGGCCGCCGGCCTGGTCGCCGCCGACTGGGAGGACGAGGTCGGCGTCAACTATGCGCCGCCGGGCTTCATCGGCGCCGCCGGCGTGGCCGCGCCCGCCGCCGCGGCGGCGCCGGCGGCCTTGCCGGACAATTCCTTCGATCCGCTGGCCGGGGACCTGCGCGCATTGCGGGCGGGCGTCGCGGCCGGCGCGGCCGGCGAGGCCGGCGAGGCCGGAGCCGCCGCCGGGCGGCGCGCCACGCTGCCGTTCGGCGGCGACAAATGGGGCCACGACATCGTCAAGAAAACCATCAAGGGCGGCGAGACGTCGATCGTCGTCGGCCTGGTGGCGGCCCTGCTGGCGGTGGGCATCGGCACCGTGTTCGGCGCGCTGTCGGGCTATTGGGGCGGCGTCGTCGACGACCTCTTCAACTGGTTCTACAGCGTCTTCACGGCCATTCCGTCGGTGCTGATGATACTGGCGGTGGCGGCCGTGCTGCAGCAGCGCGGCGTGGCCACCATCGTGCTGATCCTCGGCCTGACCGGCTGGACCGGCCCGTACCGGCTGATGCGCGCCGAGTACATCAAGCACAAGGGGCGCGAGTACGTGCTGGCGGCCGACGCCATCGGCGCCTCGCACCTGCGCCGCATGTTTGCCCACATTTTTCCCAATGTCAGCCACGTGGCGCTGGTGCAGCTGTCGATCCTGGTGGTCGGCTTCATCAAGGCCGAGGTGATCCTCAGCTTCCTCGGCTTCGGCGTGCCGGTCGGCGTGGTGTCCTGGGGCAGCATGCTCAACGAGGCGCAAAACGAATTGATCCTTGGCCGCTGGTGGCAACTGGCGGCCGCGGCGCTGGCCATGGCGCTGCTGGTGACGGCGTTCTCGCTGCTGACCGACGCGCTGCGCGACGCCCTCGATCCGAAAGTGAAATGATGGCCGACGATATTCTTCTGCTGGTGCGCGACCTGCGCGTGGCGTTCCGCGTCGACCGCCACACCACCGTCGAGGCGGTCAAGGGCGTGTCGTTCGACGTGCCGCGCGACGGCACGGTGGCGCTGGTGGGCGAGTCGGGCAGCGGCAAGTCGGTCAGCTCGCTGGCCGTGATGGGCCTGCTGGCGCCGGACACCACCGTCATCGGGCCGTCGAGCAGCATCCGCTTCGACGGCCAGGAGTTGCTCGCGCTGCCGGCGGCGCGGCGGCGCGCGCTGTGCGGCAAGCAGGTGGCGATGATCTTCCAGGAGCCGATGTCCTCGCTCAATCCGGTGTTTACCGTCGGCGCGCAGATCGGCGAGGTGTTGCGCCTGCACCTGGGCCTGGGGCGGGCGGCGGCGCGCCGTCGCACGCTCGAGCTGCTCGACGAGGTCGGCATCGCCGATGCGGCGCTCAAGATCGAAGCCTATCCGAGCCAGCTGTCCGGCGGCCAGCAGCAGCGCGTGATGATCGCCATGGCGATCGCCTGCGAGCCCAAGCTGCTGATCGCCGACGAGCCGACCACCGCGCTGGACGTGACGATCCAGAAACAGATCATGGAATTGATCGCCAGCCTGCAGCGGCGCCGGCGCATGGCGGTGCTGCTGATCACGCACGACCTGGCGCTGGTGGCCGAGTACGCCGACCGGGTGGTGGTCATGCGCCACGGCGAGGTGCGCGAGGCGGGCCCGGCGCGCCAGGTGCTGGAGGCGCCGGCCGACGCCTACACGCGGGCGCTGCTCCATTGCCGGCCACGGCTCGACCGGCGGCCGTGGCGGCTGCCGGTGATCGACGACTATCTGCGGCAGGCCGACGCCGACGCCCAAGCCGGCGCCGGCGCGGGCGCGGCCGAAGGCGGGCGGGGCGCCGACGCCGGCGCGCTGGCGCGCCGCCATGCCGATGGCGATATCGCCGCTGGACGGGCGAGCGCGCCCGCCCATCCGGCCGAGCGCCAACGCGGCAGCGGCCCGGACGACCGGCCGCTGCTGGTGGTCAAGGACTTGAGCAAGAGCTTTTATGTGCGCGACGGCATGTTCGGCAAGCGCGAATTCAAGGCGGTCGACAAAGTCTCGTTCACCCTGGCGCGCGGCAAGACCCTGGGCGTGGTGGGGGAATCCGGTTCCGGCAAGACCACCGTCGGCCTGACCTTGTTGCGCCTGCACCGGGCCACCGGCGGCAGCGCCCTGTTCGAGGGGCGCGACCTGCTGGCGATGCCGGCGGCCCAGTTCCAGGCCTACAAGCGGCGCATCCAGATCATTTTCCAGAACCCGTACGCGTCGCTGAACCCGCGTTTCACGGTCGGCCAGATCCTGCTCGAGCCGATGCGCATCCACGCCATCGGCGCCGACGAGCGCGAGCGGGCCGGCGCCGCCTACGCGCTGTTGGAAAAAGTCGGACTGCCGGCGTCGGCCTTCCACCGCTATCCGCACGAATTTTCCGGCGGCCAGCGGCAACGCATCGCCATCGCCCGCTGCCTGACGATGAAGCCGGAGATCCTGGTGTGCGACGAATCGGTGTCGGCGCTGGACGTGTCGGTGCAGGCCCAGGTGCTCAACCTGCTGCAGGATTTGCAGGACGAGTTCGGGCTGTCCTATATTTTCATCTCGCACGACCTGTCGGTGGTGAAATACATCGCCGACCAGGTGATGGTGATGCGCCAGGGCGTTGTGGTCGAGCTGGCCGATTCGGACCAGCTCTACCGCGAACCCGCCCACCCCTACACGCGCACGCTGTTGGCGGCGGTCGGCGGGCGCGGTTAAGCGGTTTTTAAGTTAAGATATACGCATGCCGAATTTAATCCACCTCTTGCAGGAATATGGCGTACTGATCGTGTTCGCGATCGTGCTGATCGAGCAGATCGGCATGCCGATTCCTGCGTACCCGATCCTCATCGTCGCCGGCGCGCTGTCCGTCGACGGCGACTTCAGCTGGCCGGCCGTGCTGGCGGCGGCGATCTGCGCCTGTTTGATCAGCGACGGCTTCTGGTTCCGCATGGGGCGTTTCTATGGCAAGCGCATCCTCAAGCTGCTGTGCCGGATTTCGCTCTCGCCCGATTATTGCGTCAGCCAGACGGAGGACAGCTTCACCAAGTGGGGGCCGAAGATGTTGGTCGTGGCCAAGTTCATTCCCGGCTTTAACACCATCGCCTCGCCGCTGGCCGGCGCGATGGGCACGCCGTATCGGGTGTTTCTCGGCTATAGCGTGCTGGGCGGCGCCTTGTGGAGCGGCACCGGCATCGCCATCGGCGCCTTCTTCCACGCCAGCATCGACTCGGTGTTGACCACCTTGAGCGACCTCGGTTCGACGGCGCTGATGGTGTTGCTGGCGCTGCTGGGCTTGTTTATCGCGTATAAATATGTCGAGCGCAAGCGCTTCCGCCAATCGGTGCAGATCGACCGCGTCACGGTCGACGATTTCAAGCAGTTGATGGAGGAGGGCCACGAGCCGGTGCTGGTCGACGCCCGCAGCGTGACGGCGCAGATGCTCGAGCCGGCCATCCCCGGCGCGCTGTTGTTCAAGGGCGGCGATGCGGCCACCGATATCTACGCGCTCGACCGCAAGCGGCACATCGTCGTCTATTGCAGCTGTCCCGACGACGTGACGGCGGCGCAGGTGGCCAAGGAACTCAAGGCGCATGGTTTCACGCTGGCGCGCCCCTTGCACGGCGGTCTCGACGCGTGGAACGCGCGCTTCGGCACCCCGGCGCCCGCACCCGAGGAAGCGAACGTGGCCCCGGCGGCATAAAAGAAAGATGGATGGGGGGCGTGAACGCGGTAGTCATACTACTCCCCGTAAACAGCTCCAAGAGAATTCCGGTGGCGATCCACGCAAACCTGTACTAAAACTACAAACTTTCGCTTGCCTGCATTGGTGAAAATACCTTAAGCTTAGGCCTCAACTATTTTCGACCGACCATGACAGCCCAGTCCTTCCAAACGCCAGCCCCTTCGACCTCCGACTACCCCGGCGGCCCGCGTCTCTTGGCGGATGTGGGCGGCACCAACGCGCGCTTCGCGCTGGAAACCGGCCCCGGCAAGATCGAGGCGATCGAGGTGCTGCCCTGCGCGGCCTATCCGACCATCGCCGACGCCCTGGTCGCCTACCTCGGCTCGCCGGCCGTGGCCGGCGCCGGCGTGACCGGCATCCGCAATGGCGCCATCGCCATCGCCAATCCGGTCACCAGCGACATGGTGCGCATGACCAACCACCACTGGCAGTTTTCGATCGAGGCGCTGCGGCGCGAGGTCAATTTCGACGTGCTGGTCGTGGTCAACGACTTCACCGCGCTGGCCAGCTCGCTGCCGCAACTGTCGGCCGCGCAAAAGCGCCAGGTCGGCGGCGGCGTCGCCGTCGCCGGCACGCCGCTGGGCCTGATCGGCGCCGGCACCGGCCTTGGCGTCTCCGGCCTGATTCCGGGCAAGGGCGGCTGGACCGCCTTGCTCAGCGAGGGCGGCCACGTCAGCTTCTCGCCGGTCAACGAGAAGGAAGTGGCGATCCTGCGCTTTGCCTGGAGCGAGTTCGAACACGTGTCGGCCGAGCGCCTGATGTCCGGCGCCGGCATCGAACTGATCTACCGCGCGCTGGCCGACCAGCAGGGCGTCGCCGCCGAGCCGCTCAGCGCGGCCGACATTTCGACCCGCGCGCTGGCCGGACTATGCCCGCTGTGCGACGACGTCATCGAAACCTTTTGCCGCATGCTCGGCACCGTCGCCAGCAACATCGCCATCACGCTCGGCGCGCAGGGCGGCATCTACATCGGCGGCGGCATCGTGCCGCGCCTCGGTGATCGTTTCGACAAGTCCGGCTTCCGCGCCCGCTTCGAGCAAAAGGGCCGTTTCAACAAATATCTGTGCCAGGTGCCGACCTGGGTGATCACCGCCGAGTACCCGGCCTTCGTTGGCGTATCTGCAATTTTGTCGGAAAGACTTTCTGGCGCGTAAGGAAAGTTAGCCATCCAATGTGGCCGAAACGCGCG
This sequence comes from uncultured Duganella sp., assembly GCA_963513825.1. Taxonomy (GTDB): domain Bacteria; phylum Pseudomonadota; class Gammaproteobacteria; order Burkholderiales; family Burkholderiaceae_D; genus Rugamonas. The sequence goes on along the minus strand of CAUPRW010000007.1, from coordinate 163,942 downwards.
TTTTGCGCTTTTATCAGGTACAATTCGGCTTGTTGGATGAAACGTCTTTGATTTGCTTCGCATGTTTTCGCCCGAAAACCGCGTTTGACGGTCGCGTTTCATGTGGTAAGCGCCGGCCTCGGTCGTCGTCGGCATGCCTCCCTCTCCCGCCTGGCGCGTATCGCCCGGGCGTCGGAAAACAGCTTCAGCGAGTACTCCGGCAGGCGGCATTTCCAATGCGGCCACTGCCTCACTGAATGTGATTGATTTCTTTCTTTGCATGTAAATGCAACCACAAGATTGTTATGGATACAGCTGAGGCTAAAAGAGTCCTCGAAACCGCTTTGCTATGCGCCCGTGAGCCCTTGTCGATCCACAGTCTGAAAAAGCTGTTCGTCGATGTCGATGACAAGGGTGTGGCGCGCGGTCCCGGATTGGAATCCGACACGATCAAGCAGTTGCTGGAACAATTGCGGCGCGATTGGGACGACAAGGGCGTTGAAGTGGTCAGCCTGTCGACCGGCTGGCGCTTCCAGAGCCGCCCTGAGATGAAGCAGTACCTGGACCGGATGAATCCGGAAAGGCCGCCCAAGTATTCGCGGGCGACCATGGAGACGCTGGCCATCATCGCGTACCGGCAGCCGGTCACGCGCGGCGATATCGAAGAGATACGCGGCGTCGCCGTCAATTCCCAGACGATCAAGATGCTGGAAGACCGTGGCTGGGTCGATGCCATCGGTTACCGCGACGTCGTGGGCCGCCCGGCCTTGCTGGGCACGACCAAGCAGTTTTTGGATGATTTGGGATTGAATTCGCTGTCCCAGCTGCCGCCGTTGCAGCAATTGAGCGATATGCAGGGCGGCGGTCCGGATATGGAAGCGCTGGAGGCTGCCCTGCAGGAAAACTTTGACAAAGCCGCGCACAGCGAAAGCGCCGCGCACCCCCGAGATGGTACGGAGAGCGAGTTGCCAGTGGCCGAAGAAGAAGCCGCGACTAGCCCGGAAGCCGGCCAGCAAGCAATCAATCACGACCATGCGCCAGATTTAACGGTTGACGCTGAGCACAACCAAGAAACGAACAATGAACAAATCTAATTCCCCAGAGACAGTCAACGACGCCACCGCCGAAGCGGTCGCCAAGCCTAAACGCCGCACCAAGGCGCAGATCGAAGCCGACACGCTCGCCTCCGCGGCGGCCGGCGCCGATGCCGCCCCGGCCGTGAAGGCCAAGCGCAAGACCAAGGCCGACGTTGCTGTCGATGCCGTGCCGGCCGCCGCCGCGCCGGCCGACGCCGCCCCGGCGCCGGAAAAGAAAGCGCGCGCCAAGCCGGCCGCCAAGGTGGCCGCGGCGGTTGACGCCGAGCCGCGGGCGACTGACGCAGCGCCGGCAAAGCAGGCGGCCGTGGCCGCGCAGCTGGCGCCGGTGTTGACGGCGCCAACGCTGCCGGCGGCCCCGGCCGAACCGGCCAAGCCGTCGGCGCGGGCCAAGCCGCCGCGCGCGAACAAACAGGTCGCGGCCCTGGTCGAGGCGCCGACGGCGGCGCCGGTGGCCGATGCCCAAGCGGCACCGGCGGCGCCAGCCGCGGTGGCCGGCGACGCCGGCGCCAGCGGCCAGCGCGCCGAACGTGGTCCGCGCGGCCCGCGTGGTCCGCGCCAGATGCGCGAACAGCGCGCGTTGCGCGAAGCGACGATGCCGCGTCCCGAACCGGTGCCCGCCGCCGACGGCGAGATCGCCGCCGACGATGGCGCCGCGCCGGTGGACGGCAAGCCGCGCAGCGAGCGCGGCGCGCGCGCCGACGGCCAGCGCAACGGCAAGCAAGCCGGCCGCGGCGGCAAGGGACCGAAGCCGCAACGCGTCCATGGCGCCTTCGGCAACGCCGGCAAGGTCTACGACGCCGATGCCGCCTTCTCGTACGTCACCTCGGACGCGTTCGACAGTGACGATGCGGGCAAGGGCCGCGCGGCGCCGAAGGCCGCGCGCCGCGACCTGACGTCCGACGACGACGCGCCCAAGCTGCACAAGGTGCTGGCCGAAGCGGGCCTCGGCTCGCGCCGCGACATGGAAGAATTGATCGTCGCCGGCCGCGTGTCGGTCAACGGCGAGCCGGCCCACATCGGCCAGCGCATCCTGCCGGCCGACGCCGTGCGCATCAACGGCAAGCTGTTGCAGCGCCGCGTCAGCAAGAAGCCGCCGCGCGTGCTGGTGTACCACAAGCCGGCCGGCGAGATCGTCAGCCATGACGATCCGGACGGCCGTCCATCGGTGTTCGACCGCCTGCCGACCATGAAGGCCGGCAAATGGCTGGCCATCGGCCGCCTCGACTTCAACACCGAAGGCTTGCTGCTGTTTACGACCTCGGGCGACCTGGCCAACCGGCTGATGCACCCGCGCTACAGCATCGACCGCGAATACGCGGTCCGCACGCTGGGCGTGCTGGAAGAGGGCATGCGCCAGAAGTTGCTGGCCGGCGTCGAGCTCGAAGACGGCGTGGCGCAGTTCTCCAAGATCGCCGACGGCGGCGGCGAGGGCATCAACAAGTGGTACCGCGTGATCATCGGCGAAGGCCGCAACCGCGAGGTGCGCCGCATGTTCGAGGCGATCGGCCTGACCGTCTCGCGCCTGATCCGTACCCGCTACGGCGCGATGACCCTGCCGAGCAACCTCAAGCGCGGCCGCTGGGAAGAGATGGAAGAAAACACCGTGCGCGACCTGTTGGCCGCGTACGGCGTCGAGAAAAAAGGCGGTGGCGAAGCCGCCGCGCCGCGCGGCAAGGGCCCGCAGCAAGCCAAGCCGGCCGCCCAGAACAAGGGGCCGGAAAAGCGTGCGCAGCGCGGCCGTGAGGATTTCGACGACCGCGACGATGACGACGACGAGGACGATATCGACGAACCGAACTTCAATCGCGCCGATGTCAGCAACGACAACGCGATGCCGTTCGCCAAGCAGCAGCGCGGTCCGCGCTTTGGCAACCAGGGCCGTCCGGGCAATGGCGCCGGCGGCGCCGGCGGTCCGAACGGTGGCGGCAACGGCCGTGGCGGGCAGGGCTCCGGCCGTCCGGGCGGCAATGGCCAGGGCCAGGGCCGTCCGGGTGGCGCCCAAGGATCGGGCCGTCCGGGCGGCCGTCCGCAGGGCATCGGCGGTTACGCCGGTGGCCGCCCGCTGGGCGAAGGTCCGGCGCGCAGCGCCGGCGGCGGCCAGGGTGGCCGTCCGCAAGGGCGTGCGCAGGGCCAGGGCGGTCAAGGCGGGCAGGGTGGCCAAGGCGGCATGGGCGGCGGCCAGTCGGCCAAAGGTCCGAGCCGCGGCCCGCGCCAGCCCGATCCGTTGCAGACGACTTTCGGTTTCGGCAACGCCGGCGCGCCGCGCCGCAACCAGCCGCCACGGGGCGGGGCGATCGACCACGGCATGCCGCGTCGCCGCAAGGGCTAAACCCGCTTGTTTTCTGGCCCATTGGCCTTATTTGTGTTATGCGCTGATTGCAGCGAAGTTCAGATAAGGTTATAATAACCAGCCTAGTAAAAGTTCTTCGCGGATAGCTCCCAAGAATCCTTTCATCTGGCTAGGTATTACAAGAAGATGGGCAGATGCCCATTTTTTTTTTGTTAAAGCGTTTGTACGGCCTGTTTTTGAATGATTGCAAACAGGCCTTGATTTGGAGAATTTCTTGCAGCTGCCGGAACTAATTGAAAAGACCGTCATGGGTCTGGGCTACGAGCTGGTTGATGTCGAACGGGCCGAGCGTGGACTGTTGCGCGTGTTTATCGATTTCAGCGCGGCCGACGCGGAAGAAAAAGGCCCGATCACCGTGGAGGATTGCGCCACGGTCAGCCACCAGCTGTCGCACGTGCTGACGGTCGAGAACGTCAATTACGAACGCCTCGAAATCTCGTCGCCGGGTCTGGATCGTCCGGTGCGCAAGCTGGAAGACTTCGCGCGTTTTGCCGGTTGCGAGGCAATCGTCAAACTGCGCACCGCAATGCCGGGTACGAACAACCGGAAATCGTTCCAGGGCGTTCTGCAAGAACCCCAGGGCGATAATTTGTCGTTGGAATTTGATAGCAATGATGGTCCGGCGCTGTTGGAGTTTACGCTCGCCGACGTGGATAAGGCACGCTTGGTGCCGCAGGTGGATTTTAAGGGACGCAAAGCATGAGTCGCGAAGTTTTGTTATTGGTGGACGCGCTGGCGCGTGAGAAAAACGTCGATAAAGATGTCGTTTTCGGCGCGCTGGAATTCGCGTTGGCGCAAGCCACGAAGAAACGCTATGAAGGTGAAGTCGATATCCGCGTTTCGATCGACCGCGAGTCGGGTGAGTTCGAATCCTTCCGCCGCTGGCACGTCGTGCCCGACGAGGCGGGCCTGCAACTGCCGGACCAGGAAATCCTGCACTTCGAAGCCAAGGAACAAATCCCCGACATCGAAGTGGACGACCACATCGAAGAACCGATCGAGTCCGTCGAATTCGGCCGCCGCTTCGCGCAAGACACCAAACAGGTGGTCCTGCAGCGTGTGCGCGACGCCGAGCGCGAACAGATCCTGGTCGACTTCCTCGAGCGCGGCGACTCGCTCGTGACCGGCACCATCAAGCGCATGGAACGCGGCGACGCGATCGTCGAGTCGGGCAAGATCGAAGCGCGCCTGCCACGCGACCAGATGATTCCGAAGGAAAACCTGCGCATCGGCGACCGCGTGCGCGCCTTCATCCTGCGCATCGACCGCAATATGCGCGGCCCGCAAGTGATCCTGTCGCGCACCGCGCCGGACTTCATCATGAAGCTGTTCGAGCTGGAAGTGCCGGAAATCGAGCAAGGCATGCTGGAAATTAAATCGGCCGCCCGCGACGCCGGCGTGCGCGCCAAGATCGCCGTCTACACGGCCGACAAGCGCATCGACCCGATCGGCACCTGCGTCGGCATGCGCGGTTCGCGCGTGCAGGCCGTCACCGGCGAGCTCGGCGGCGAGCGCGTCGACATCGTGCTGTGGTCGGAAGATCCGGCCCAGTTCGTCATCGGCGCGTTGGCCCCGGCCAACGTGTCGTCGATCATGGTCGACGAAGAAAAGCACGCGATGGACGTCGTCGTCGACGAGGAAAACCTGGCGATCGCGATCGGCCGTTCCGGCCAGAACGTGCGCTTGGCTTCCGACCTGACCGGCTGGAAGATCAACATCATGACGGCCGAGGAATCGGCCGACAAGGCAGCCCAGGAAACCGCGGCGGTGCGCGCACTGTTCATGGAAAAACTGGACGTCGACCAGGAAGTCGCCGACATCCTGGTGGAAGAGGGCTTTGCCAGCCTGGAAGAAATCGCTTACGTGCCGATCTCCGAAATGCTGGAAATCGAATCGTTTGACGAAGATACCGTCAACGAACTGCGCACCCGCGCCCGTGACGCCCTGGTCACTGAAGCGATCGCTTCGGAAGAAGGCCTGGAAGGCATGGACGAGGCGCTGGTCGGTCTGGAAGGCATGGACCGCATCACCGCCGGCAAGCTGGGCCTGGCTGGTATCAAGACTGTCGATGCATTCGCTGCACTGGCCTACGACGAATTTGGCGCCATCCTGGCCCTGTCCGCCGACCGTGCGCGCGCACTGATTACAAGTGAATTTGAAGATGTGACCGACGATGAGATGAAGTTGGTTGACTCGAAGTACGACGATCGTGCCAAAGGCCTCCAGGCCAAGGCATGGAGTCTTGCCGAATCTGCAAAGGCATAATTTGAGTATCTTTATCATCTCCGCGACACATAGAAAAGAGGACTGAATGGCGAGTAACAACGTAGCCCAATTTGCCACCGAACTGAAGATGCCTGCAGATTTGCTGCTGACGCAGCTGCGTTCTGCCGGCGTCGAAAAAAGTTCGACGTCAGATCCATTGTCGAAAGATGATAAGGATAAGCTGCTTGATCACTTGCGTCGTACCCACGGCGCATCGGCTGATACCGAAAAGAAGAAGATCACGCTGACGCGCAAAGAAACCACTGAAATCAAGCAGGCCGACGCCAACGGCAAGGCCCGCACGATCCAGGTCGCTGTGAAGAAGGTTCGCACCTTCGTCCAGCGCGACGAGCCCGTCGTCGCCCCCGCCCCGGCGCCAGTCGCGCCGGTGGTCGATCCGGCCGAGGTGGCCCGTCGTGAAGAGGACGCCCGCAAACAGGCCGAACTGATCGCGCGCCAGGAAGCCGAGCTGCGCGAGAAGCAAGACCGCCTGGCCAAGCTCGACGCCGAGAAGGAAGCCCAGGCGAAAGCGACGGCCGCCGCCGAAGCCGAAGCGAAGAAGGAAGCCGACGCCGAAGCGAAGAAAGCCGCCGCCAAGGCCGCCGCCGCCGCGACCAACGCCGGCGCCGCCGCGCCAGCGCCGACGGCCAGCGACGCTGCCGCCGAAGAAAAGAAAAAAGCCGCAGCGGAAGAGGCCAAGAAGAAGGCCGCCGCCGCCGCCAAGGAAGCCGCCGAAAAGGCCGAAGCCACCGACCGCGCCCGCAAGGCCGTGGCGGACGAGGTCGCCCAGATCAAGGCCATGATGAACGCGCCACGGCGCGCCATCAAGGCGCCTGAACCTGCGCCGGTGCCAGTCAAGGCCAAGGTTGCCGAAGGCACCCTGCACAAGCCGGCGACCGGCGCCGTCGCCAAGCCTGGCGACAAGCCGGGCGACAAGAAGCCGGTCACGGCCGACAAGAAGTCGATCAAGTCGGCCAATGTGTCGTCGACGTGGTCGGACGACGCCAAGAAACGTGGCGCGCCGGGCAACACCGCCAACAAGGGCCGTGGCAACACGGGCTCGGGCGGCCGTGACGGCTGGCGCAGTGGTGGCAAGAGTGGCGGCCGTCGTGGCTCGCACTCGGACGACCGCGAAACGAACTTCCAGGCGCCGACCGAGGCGGTCATCAAGGACGTGTACGTCCCTGAAACCATCACCGTGGCCGAACTGGCGCACAAGATGTCCGTCAAGGCATCCGAGGTCATCAAGCAGCTGATGAAGCTGGGCCAGATGTGCACCATCAACCAGGTGCTCGATCAGGAAACCGCGATGATCCTGGTCGAGGAGATGGGCCACAAAGCCTTCGCCGCCGAACAGGACGATCCGGAAGCGCTGCTGGCAGACCAGGGTGAGCACGCTCACTTCGAGTCCGTCTCGCGCGCACCGGTGGTGACCGTCATGGGTCACGTCGACCACGGTAAAACCTCGCTGCTGGATTACATCCGCCGCGCCAAAGTGGCGTCGGGCGAAGCCGGCGGCATTACCCAGCACATCGGCGCGTACCACGTGGACACCCCGCGCGGCATGATCACCTTCCTCGACACCCCGGGTCACGAAGCCTTTACGGCCATGCGTGCCCGTGGCGCCAAAGCGACCGACATCGTCATTCTGGTGGTTGCCGCCGACGATGGCGTGATGCCGCAAACGAAGGAAGCGATCGCCCACGCGAAAGCGGCCGGCGTGCCCCTGGTTGTCGCGATCAACAAGATCGACAAACCGGGCGGCAACGTCGACCGCGTGACGCAGGAACTGGTGGCCGAACAAGTGGTGCCGGAAGAATACGGTGGCGAATCGCCATTCGTGCCGGTCTCGGCAAAAACCGGCGCCGGTATCGATGCGCTGCTGGAACAGGTTCTGTTGCAGGCCGAAGTGCTGGAACTGAAAGCCCCGGTCGACGCGCCAGCGCGCGGCCTGGTGGTCGAAGGCCGTCTGGACAAGGGCAAGGGTCCGGTCGCGACGATCCTGGTGCAGTCCGGTACGCTGAAGCGCGGCGACGTGATTCTGGCGGGCTCCTCGTATGGCCGCGTGCGCGCCATGCTCGACGAGAACGGCAAGCCGATCAACGAAGCCGGTCCTTCGATCCCGGTCGAAATCCAGGGTCTGACGGAAGTGCCGCAAGCCGGTGAAGAAGTCATGGTCATGGCCGACGAGCGTAAAGCCCGTGAGATCGGTCTGTTCCGTCAAGGTAAGTTCCGCGACGTGAAACTGGCCAAGCAGCAAGCCGCGAAGCTGGAAAACATGTTCGACCAGATGGCCGAAGGCGAAGTGAAAAACCTGCCGATGATCATCAAGACCGACGTGCAGGGTTCGCAGGAAGCACTGGTCAGCTCGTTGCAGAAGTTGTCGACGTCGGAAGTGCGGGTGCAGGTTGTGCACGCGGCCGTCGGCGGCATCACGGAGTCGGACGTCAACCTGGCGGTGGCCTCGAAAGCGGTCATCATCGGCTTCAACGCCCGTGCCGACGCCCAGGCGCGCAAGCTGGCCGAGTCGAACGGCGTGGACATTCGCTACTACAACATCATTTACGATGCGATCGACGAGATCAAGGCGGCGTTGTCGGGCATGTTGGCACCGGAGAAGCGCGAAACCGTCACCGGCCAGGTCGAGATTCGCCAGGTTATCCTGGTCTCGAAAGTCGGCGCCGTTGCCGGTTGCCTGGTCACCGATGGCGTGGTCAAGCGCGCCTCGTCGGTACGCCTGCTGCGCAACAACATCGTCGTGTGGACCGGCGAGATCGACTCGCTCAAACGCTTCAAGGACGACGCGAAAGAAGTGCGCGCCGGTCTCGAGTGCGGCCTGTCGCTGAAGAACTACAACGACATCCAGGTTGGCGACACCCTGGAAGTGTTCGAAGTTCAGGAAATCGCCCGTACGCTGTAATCGTTACGGACAGTAGGACTAGGTAGAGTGGACGGGGGCAACAGCTCCCGTCCACTTGCCGTTTATGGAAAGCAGTACCGAATCATGGCAAAACACAGTAAAACCATCCCGCAGCGCGGTCAGCGCGTGGCCGACCAGATCCAGCGTGATCTGTCCGAAATCATCGCCTACGAGTTGAAGGACCCGCGGGTCGGCATGATCACCATCACCGAAGTGCAGGTCACGCCCGACTACGCGCACGCGAAGATCTTCTTCACCATGCTCAAGGACAGCCCGGAGCAGGTCAAGCAGACGGTCGAAGGCCTGTCGGCGGCGGCCGGCTACATGCGCGGCCAGCTGGGCAAGCGCCTGCACATCCACACCCTGCCGGCGCTGCACTTCGTGCACGACACATCGACCTCGCGCGGCATGGAATTGTCGCTGCTGATCGACCAGGCCAACGCCACGCGGTCGCTGGACGACGACCAAGCCAAGCCGGCCGACGAGAACAAAAACGGCGCCGAATAAGCCTTTCGGCCCCCTCCATGAAGCAAACTCATCCTAAAAAAGTCCGCGACCTGGTCGACGGCGTGCTGCTGCTCGACAAGCCGGTCGGCTTCTCCAGCAACGACGCGCTAATCAAAGCCAAGCGCGTGCTCAACGCCAAGAAGGCCGGCCACACCGGCACCCTGGACCCGTTCGCCACCGGCCTGTTGCCGCTGTGCTTTGGCGAGGCGACCAAGTTCTCGCAGGACTTGCTCGAAGCGGACAAGACCTACGACACCACGGTGCACCTGGGCCAGAGCACCGACACCGGCGACACCGAAGGCGAAGTGATCGACACGCGCGACGTCAACGTCACACTGGATCAGATCTACGCGGTGCTGGAAAAGTTCCGCGGCCCGATCGCGCAAGTGCCGCCGATGTACTCGGCGTTAAAGCGCGACGGCAAGCCGCTGTACGAATACGCGCGCGCCGGCATCACCCTGGAGCGCGAAGCGCGCAACGTCATCATCCATAAATTGGAGCTGGTGTCGTACGAGGCGCCGTTCCTGAAGCTGTCGGTCACGTGCAGCAAGGGCACCTACATCCGCGTGCTGGGCCAGGACATCGGCGAAGCGCTCGGCTGCGGCGCGCACCTGAATGCGCTGCGCCGCACGCAGGTCGGCCCGCTAACGATGGACAACATGATCACCTTGGAAGCGCTGCAGGCGCACGCCGAACCGTTGAGTCTTCTGGCCCCGGTGGACGCCTTGCTCGCCAGCTTCCCCGCTGTGCGCCTGAACGCCGAGTTGGCCAAGCGCTTCCTCAACGGCCAGCGCCTGGCTCTGGGCAAGGAGGCGATCGCGGTGCCGGCCGAGCAGGGCAGGGTGCGTGTCTACCTCGACGACAAGCTGCTCGGCACGGCGCTGCTGGGCGACTACAGCATCCTCGCCCCCGAGCGGCTGATCGCCTTCACCGCCCCGTAGCCGGCATCCAAGCCGAAACCGTCGGGGTCAAGTCTGTCATTTGGACACGAGCTCGACTGTAGACGGGCTTTACTGCCGGGGCCGTGTCCAAATGACAGACTTGACCCCGATGGGGGGAGCAACTCTTTGAAAATACTCGATATTTTTGAGGAGTTGCAACGCAACATGCTATACTACGCGGTTCCAGAAATCGGCTAAGCAGTTGTGGCCCACGAACATCCCGGAATACCACCCGTACAGTTTGTACGCACGCAGTTTTTCAGCAAATATAACGACCATGTCTACTACAAAACGCGCAATTCGCAACATCGCTATTATCGCCCACGTTGACCACGGCAAAACCACGCTCGTGGACCAGCTGCTGCGCCAGTCCGGCACCTTCCGTGAAAACCAAGCGGTCGATACCCGCATCATGGACTCGAACGACCTCGAAAAGGAACGCGGCATCACGATTCTGTCGAAGAACTGCGCCGTTGAGTACCAAGGCACCCACATCAATATCGTCGATACCCCCGGCCACGCCGACTTCGGCGGCGAAGTCGAGCGCGTGCTGTCGATGGTCGATTCCGTCCTGCTGCTGATCGATGCCCAGGAAGGCCCGATGCCGCAGACCCGCTTCGTGACCCGTAAGGCGCTGGCGCTGGGCCTGAAGCCTATCGTCGTTGTCAACAAGGTCGACCGTCCAGGCGCGCGTCCCGAGTGGGCGATCAACCAGACCTTCGAACTGTTCGACAAACTGGGCGCCAACGATGAGCAGCTGGACTTCCCTATCGTCTACGCCTCCGGCCTGAACGGCTACGCCGGCCTGACCGAAGACGTGCGCTCGGGTGACATGAAGCCACTGTTCGACGCCATCCTGGAACACGTGCCAGTGCGCGACGACAATCCGGAAGGCCCGCTGCAGATGCAAATCACGTCGCTGGACTACTCGTCCTACGTCGGCAAGATCGGCATCGGCCGCGTCAACCGCGGCACCGTCAAGGTCGGCCAGGACGTGCTGGTCATCAACGGCCCAGGCGCGACCCCGATCAAGGGCCGCATCAACCAGGTGCTGAACTTCAAGGGCCTCGAGCGCGTGCTGGTCGACGAAGCCGTCGCCGGCGACATCTGCCTGATCAACGGTATCGATGAAATCGGTATCGGCTCGACCCTGTGCGCGCCGGACACCCCGGAACCGCTGCCGATGCTGACCGTCGACGAGCCGACCCTGACCATGAACTTCATGGTCAACAACTCGCCACTGGCCGGCCGCGAAGGCAAGTTCGTCACCTCGCGCCAGCTGCGCGACCGTCTGGACAAGGAACTGAAAGCCAACGTCGCGCTGCGCGTGGCGCCAACCGACGACGACACGATCTTCGAAGTATCGGGCCGCGGCGAGCTGCACCTGACCATCCTGATTGAAAACATGCGTCGCGAAGGTTTCGAGATGGCCGTGTCGCGTCCGCGCGTGGTGTTCAAGATGGTCGATGGCGTGCGCCACGAGCCGTTCGAGCAACTGTCGGTCGACGTGGAAGAAGCCAACCAGGGCGGCGTCATGGAAGAACTGGGCCGTCGTCGTGGCGACCTGCAAAACATGGAATCGGACGGCAAAGGCCGTGTGCGTCTGGAATACCGTATTCCAGCGCGCGGCCTGATCGGCTTCCAGGGCGAGTTCATGACCCTGACCCGTGGCACCGGCCTGATGAGCCACGTGTTCGACGCGTATGCGCCGGTCGACAACACCAAGGGCGAACTGGGCGGCCGTCGCAACGGCGTGCTGATCTCGCAGGACGACGGCGCCGCCGTGGCCTACGCGATCTGGAAACTGCAGGATCGCGGCCGCATGTTCGTGGTCCACAACGACCCGGTGTACGAAGGCATGATCATCGGCATCCACTCGCGCGACAACGATCTGGTCGTCAACCCGATCAAGGGCAAGCAGCTGACCAACGTGCGTTCGTCCGGTACCGACGAAGCGGTGCGCCTGGTGCCGCCGGTGCAGATGTCGCTGGAATACGCCGTTGAATTCATCGACGACGATGAGCTGGTCGAAATCACGCCGAAGTCGATCCGTCTGCGCAAGCGCTTCCTGAAAGAGCACGAGCGTAAGAAGGCTTCGCGCGAGTCCTGATCGCTTGCGTTTGGCCCGCACCCTTCCGACTTGGTTGGGGGTGGCGCCACAAGACAAAAACCGCCTTTCGGGGCGGTTTTTGTTTGTGGCGGTGCGTGGTGTGGCTGGGCGTTTTGGTGTTCCACGGGCGGCGGCGACGGCGCGCGGCGGATTACGCGCTGCGCGCTAATCCGCCCTACCGAGGCTGCCGTTCGCAGGTGCGCCGCCGTCAGCGGCCGCCCGCCGCGACAGGAAGTACGCGGGGCTGGCCAGCAGCACCGACACCAGGTCGGCCTGGCGGTTGGTGCCGGTCTTGCCGAAGATGCTCTTGAGCTGGCTGCGCACGGTGTTGAGCGTGGTGCCGCGCTCGACGCTCGCTTCCTCCAGCGTGCGGCCGGCGCACAAGGCGGCAGCCAGGCACGCTTCGGCGTCGCTGAGGCCGAACAGGCGTTGCACCAGCTCGGCCTGCACGGCGGGCGCCGCCTCGGGGTCGAAGGCGAACAACAGGGCGCCACTGGCGCGCGGCGCGCCGCCGCCACCGCGGCGCATCGGCGAGATCAGCAGCATCAGGTCGCGTTTGCCCAGCCGCGGCAGCAACACCACCTCGGGCAGGTCGCCGCCGCCGCCGTGGCTGGCGTAGATGGCCTTGGTGATCTCCAGGTTCAGGCGCTGGGTGACGGCGCCGGTGCGGCTAAACAGGTGGCCGTTCTCCACCCACAGGTCGCGCCGCCCCGCCAGCAGGCGCTGCGCGGCGTGGTTGCACAGCGCCACGCGCGAGAATTCGTCGAGCAGGATGGTCGGCATGGCGATCAGGTCCAGCCCCCCGGCCAGCATGTCCTGGCCCATCTGTAACTCGGCGAAGCGCTGGCGCATCTGGATGGCCCGCTGCAAGTGCGGCATCAGCAGGTTGAACAAGGCCAGTTCCGGGCGCGTGAATGGCCGCTGGCGCGGCGTTCTTTGCAACATCATTTGCGTGAGCCACGGACCTTCGCGCAGCACGATGGCGCCGCTGGCGAACGCGACGCCCTGCGGCACCACCCAGTTGTCGTAAAAGCGGGTGCCCGTTTCCAGTTCCGGCGGCAAGTCGAGGTTGCTGGCGTAGAAGGTGGCCATCGGCGAGGCCTGGATGTGGTGCGCCAGCACGTCCTCGGCGGCGTATTCAAGCACGTACTGGTCCAGCCATTTGTGTTCCAGCCCGGTCATCCACAGGCCCTTGACCTCTTGCGTCTGGATGTTCACGGTCAGCATCATGGTGGCCTTGAGCTCGAACAGCTCGGTGAACGCGGCCACGAAGCGGTCGAAGCCGTCCGGCGCCAGCACCGATTCGTACACGTGCGTCAGCAAGGCGTCGATGTGAAGTTGGCTCATGGCGTGGGGTTTGGTGGCGTGGGAAACCTATTATTGCCTAAATGCCTCAAAGTTTCAATTATTGCATCGTTATTTGTCAAAAGTTGTGGCGCGGATTCAATTGCGTTTTAGTGCACGCTGGAGTAATTTGACGCATGGCAGCATAAATCCGTATTGAGGAGTCTCAAGGTGAGTGAAGACAAGTTGAATCCGTGGTCCGGCTGGCCGACCAATCCCTTCGCGTTGGCCCAGCAGGCGACCGATTACTGGGTCGACGCCTGCCAGCGCGGCGTGCTGTTCATGGACGTGTTGCGCCAGCGCGGCGACGAGCGCAACCTGCGCACCGAGGAGACCGCCCCGCACGTGCTCAGCTTCGCCTTCAAGGTCATCCTCGATGGCCGCGACCTGGAGCGCCCCGTCAACTACGGCCTGTGCCACATCGCCCCGCCGGACGGCGTCACGCCCGACCCGAGCAAGCGGCCGTTCATCGTGTTCGATCCGCGCGCCGGCCACGGCCCGGGCATCGGCGGCATGAAGCAGGACAGCGAGATCGGCGTGGTGCTCAAGGCCGGCCATCCGTGCTATTTCGTCGGTTTCCTGCCCAAGCCCGTGCCGGGCCAGACCATCGAGGACGTGTGCCGCGCCGAGGCGCAATTCATTGCCCGCGTGGCCGAGCTCCATCCGCAGGCCGACGGCAAGCCCGCCCTGATCGGCAACTGCCAGGCCGGCTGGCAAATCATGATGACGGCCGCGCTGCAGCCGGACCTGGTCGGCCCCCTGGTACTGGCCGGCGCGCCGCTGTCGTACTGGGCCGGCGTGCGCGGCAAGAATCCGATGCGCTACCTCGGCGGCGCGCTCGGCGGCACCTGGACGACGTCGCTCGCGGGCGACCTCGGCAACGGCATCTTCGACGGCGCGCAGCTGGTCGAGAATTTCGAGAAGATGAACCCGTCGAACACGATGTGGAGCAAGAACTACAACGTCTATTCGAAGATCGACACCGAGGCGGGGCGCTTCCTCGAGTTCGAGCGCTGGTGGGGCAACCCGGTGCTGCTCAACGCCGGCGAGATGCAATACATCGCCGACTCGCTGTTCGTCGGCAACCGCCTGAGCGACGCCGCCTTGCTCGACAGCGAGGGCCGCCGCATCGACCTGCGCAACATCAAGTCGCCGATCGTCGTGTTCTGTTCGTGGGGCGACGACATCACGCCGCCGCAGCAGGCGCTCGGCTGGGTGCTCGACCTGTACGAGGACGACGCCGCGCTGGTGGCCGGCGGCCAGACCATCATCTATTCGATGCACCAGAGCATAGGGCACCTGGGCATCTTCGTTTCGGCCTCGGTGGCCAACAAGGAGCACGAGGAATTCACCGCCGCCATGGACATGATCGACATCATGCCGCCGGGCTTGTACGAGGCGGTGTTCCTCGACAAGGACGAGGAGATGCTGCAGGCCGAGATCGCCGCCGGCGACATGATGGGCGGGGACTATGTGATGCGCTTCGAGCGGCGCGGCCTGGACGCGCTGCGCGCGCTCGGCGGCAACGACGAGGAGGACGAGCGCCGCTTCGCCACCGTGGCGCGGGTGTCGGAAATCAACCAGGGCCTGTACCGCCAGTTCGTCAGTCCGCTCGTCAAGCGCATGGTGACCGAGCAGAGCGCCGAACGGCTGCGCGACGCGCACCCGCTGCGGTTGCGCTACACGGCGTTTTCGAGCAAGAACAAGCTGCTCGACGGGATACCCGCGCTGGCCGCGAAGGTGCGCGCGCAACGGCGTCCGGTGGCCAAGGACAATGTGTTCCTGCAGATGCAGGAACATATGTCCAAGCAGATCGTCGCTGCGCTCGACGCCTACCGCGACGCGCGCGACCAGGCCACCGAGAAATTCTTCCTCAACGTGTATGGCTCGCCGGTGCTGCAGGCGCTGGTGGGACTGCGCTCGGACGCCGGGGCGCCGCGCCGCATCGGCCGCGACCTGTCGCACGAGGCGTCGCTCAACGCCTACCGGGCGGCGGCCGCGACCAAGACGGCCGAGGGCGGCGTGACCGAGGCCATCATCCGCGGCTTGCTGTACATCTACCGCAGCCCGGAGATGAGCGCGGCCGACGAGCGCGCCTTCGCGACGATCCGCCAGCTGCGCCTGCGCACCTCGGACGACGAGGAGTTGAGCGTGACGCAGTTCAAGACCATCGTGCGCGAGCAGTACCTGATGCTGCAGGTGGACGAGGCGGCGGCGATGCGCGACCTGCCGCTGCTGCTGCCGGACGAGCCCGAAGCGCGGGCGGCGGCGCTGGGCATCGTCCGCCAGGTGGCCGGCGCGACCGGCACGCTGGTCGGCGACGGCGCCGTGCGACTCGAGCGGGTGGCCGAGATGTTCGGGCCGCACGCGCCGACGCTGGCCGTGGTGCGCGCGAAGAAAAAGAAGGCGTAACAATCTACCCCGCACGGCCAGGCGGGGACGTACCCCGAGGGGTACGTCCCCATCGGTGTGCGGGGTGCGGGGTGAAAGCTGGCGCAGCAAAAATCAGCCCGCGAGCTCCTTGCGCATGAACACGCTCATCGGATCATCGCGATACTCCCCATACGGCCCGCAGCGCGCGAAGCCGTGGCGTTCGTACAGCGCCAGCGCCTCCGGCTGCGCCGGTCCCGATTCGAGCACCATCGCCGGACAGCCGGCCGCCAGCGCCGCGCGCTCGAGCAAGGCGAGCAAGCCGCGCGCCGTGCCCTTGCCGCGCGCGGCCGGTTGCACGTACATACGCTTGACCTCGCCATACTCGGGTGACAGCACGACCGCCGCGCAGCCGACGACGGGCCCGGCGGCGTCGCCCTCGCGCGCCACCGCGAACTTCACGTGCGGCTGCATCAGCGACGGCAAATCGAGCGCGTAGACGCATTCGGGCGGATAGAGGGTCAGCTGATAGGCGTCCAGGTCGGCGATCAGGGCGATCACCTCGGGCTGGTCCGGCGTTTCGAAAGCGATGTGCGTCATGGCATGTCGTCATTTTGATGGATGAAAAATCCAGTATAATGGATTTCATGGACATTAACAAACTGATCGCCAGCCGCGTGCTGGCACTGCGCGAGGCGCGGCAACTGTCGTTGACGGCGCTGGCCGAGCTGAGCGGTGTCAGCCGCTCCAACATCTCGCTGATCGAGCGCGGCGAAAGCAGCGCCACCGCCACCGTGCTCGACAAGCTGGCCGGCGCCCTGGGCGTGACGCTGGCGTCGCTGTTCGCGGCCGGGGAGGGCGCGCCGTCGCCGTTGCGGCGCGCCGCCGACCAGCCGGTGTGGACCGATCCGGCCTCCGGCTACACGCGCCGGCAGCTCTCGCCGGCGGCGCGCTCGCCGTTGCAGCTGGTCGAGGTGGTGTTCCCGCCCGGCCAGCGCGTCGCTTATGAGCAGGTGACGCGCGCGGCCGACGTCTACCAGCAGGTGTGGCTGCTCGAAGGGACAATGGACATCGCCGTCGGCGAGCGCCAATGGCGCCTCGAAGCGGGCGATTGCCTGGCGATGCGCGAAGATGAGCCCATCAGCTACGCCAATCCCGGCGCCGCGCCGGCGCGCTACCTGGTCGGCCTGGTGACGCTGCCGTTTACCGAGCGGGCGCCTGGATAGCCCGTCAGGCGGGGTTGTCGGCGGTGAAGGACGGTGGCGGCGGGTTCCGCCGCCGCCGTGTCTGCGAGCCTTGGTAAGGCCTTGACCGCGGCCTTCACCGCGGGCCGGGCCGCGGCCTTCGCCATGGGGTTCACTGCGTTTTCCCGGTATAATGGCTCCCCCCGACCGATACCCCAGTAGCCACCATGACCATCGCCAACCCGCCGACCGCCGACCACGCGCCCGTAGTGCCGAGCCGCCGCCTGTCGGTCGCGCCGATGATGGACTGGACCGACCGCCACTGCCGCGTGTTCCATCGCCACATCAGCCGCCACACTTGGCTGTACACGGAAATGGTCACCACCGGCGCGCTGGTCTACGGCGACGTCGAGCGCCACCTGCGCTTCAACGACGAGGAGCACCCCGTCGCGCTGCAACTGGGCGGCAGCGACCCGGCCGACCTGGCCACCAGCGCCAGGCTGGGCCAGCAGTGGGGCTACGACGAGATCAACCTGAACTGCGGCTGCCCGTCCGAGCGCGTGCAGAAGGGCGCCTTCGGCGCCTGCCTGATGGCCGAGCCGCAACTGGTGGCCGACTGCGTCAAGGCCATGCGCGACGCCGTCAGCATCGACGTCACCGTCAAGCACCGGATCGGCATCGACGACGTCGAGGGCTACGATTTCGTCCGCGATTTCGTCGGCACCGTGGCCGACGCCGGCTGCCGCACCTTCATCGTCCACGCCCGCAACGCCATCCTCAAGGGCCTGTCGCCGAAGGAAAACCGCGAGGTGCCGCCGCTCAAGTACGATTACGCCTACCGCCTCAAACGCGACTTTCCGGACTTCGAAATCATCATCAACGGCGGCATCAAGACCGAGGTCGAGATCGATGCGCACCTGCAGCATCTGGACGGCGTCATGTTGGGGCGCGAGGCCTACCACAACCCCTTCGTCATGGCCACGTTCGACCAGCGCTATTACGGCGACGACAACGCCGTCGTCAAGACGCGCGAACAAGTGCTCGAGGCGATGATCCCCTATATCGAGGCGCAACTGGCGCGGGCCGAGAAGGGCCTTAAGCTCAACAGCATCACCCGCCACATGCTGGGCCTGATGACCGGCCTGCCGGGCGCGCGCGCGTTCCGCCAGGTGCTGTCCGATTCCAAAAAGCTCGCCGCCGGCGACGCCAATCTCCTGCTCGAAGCGGCCGCCCGGCTGCGCTCCCCCGCCTGACGCACCCACCGCCATTGCGTCAAACGATTTGTAGGGCGGATTAGGCGGCACGCCGTAATCCGCCAGGCGCCGCCGACGGCGCTTGACGAACACGCGGCACCCATCCTCCCCAGAAGTCGCCAACCCACGCCCATCACGCCGCGCTCAACCGCCCGCCGCGGCCGCATCCGCCGTCGTTTCCACGGAACTGTTGGAATTTCCACGCAGAAAGTTCGTTTGCGTAAAT
This sequence comes from uncultured Duganella sp., assembly GCA_963513825.1. Taxonomy (GTDB): domain Bacteria; phylum Pseudomonadota; class Gammaproteobacteria; order Burkholderiales; family Burkholderiaceae_D; genus Rugamonas. The sequence continues at coordinate 145,396 of CAUPRW010000007.1, read as the reverse complement.
TAGAGGCATTTTTTTCTTGCTTTGAGGAAAAATTTGCATCTATAATTCATGAATATACACAGATTTCCACACCGGCTTTTGCAATATTGCGGCGCAAAAACTACACCCAACCTGTTGTGTAACGCTAAGTTTTGCATTCGCAGTCAATGTTTGCTAATGTCATGTTTTATTGATGTATGGCAATGAGTGTGCGAGTGGTGTCGTGGTAGCAACGATGCAGTCCCGGGCAAATTCTTATCAACAAGTGTCACTTAAGAAGAGACGAAATGAATTTAGCAAAAATGAAAGTCGGAACGCGCCTGGGCCTCGGATTCGCCCTGGTACTGCTGTTTCTGATCGCCGTCACGACGGTCGGCATCTTCCGTATGGCACAGATCCAGGACCGCCTGGACCACGTCATCAGCGTCAACAACGTCGTCTCCCGCCTGGTGGTCGATATGCGCGCCAACGTGAACGATCGCGTCAGGACGCTGCGCGTGCTGACCCTCATGAGCGACCCGGCCGACATGGAACCGGAACTCAAGCGCGTCAAGGAACTGGCCACCAAGTACGCCGAGGCGCAAAACAAGCTGAGCGCCCAATTCGCCAAGGAATCCGTGCCCGAGGAGGCCGCGCTGCTGACCGCCATCAAGGAGCAGGAAGCCCTGGCCATGCCCGCCATCGCCAAGGCCACCGAGATGTGGCTCGCCAGCAATGCCGAAGGCGCGACCCGCGTGCTGATCAAGGAGATCCGCCCGGCCCAGGTGAAATGGATGACCGCGCTCGACCAACTTGACACGCTGGAGGATAAGCTCAACGCCCAGATGCAGGTCGACGCCGCCAAGGGCTTCGCCAGCGGCCGTACCTTCATGATCATCATGGGCCTGCTGGCGGTGGGCATTTCGATCGCCGCCGCGCTGGTCATCACCCGCGGCCTGCTCAAGCAGCTCGGCGGCGAGCCCGACTACACAGCCGGCATCGCCAGCAGCATCGCCAACGGCGACCTGGCCGTGTCCATCGACACCAGCGGCAACGACAAGGACAGCCTGCTGTTCGAAATGAAGGAAATGCGCAACAGCCTGGTGGACATCGTCGGCCAGGTCCGTTCGGGCACGGAAACCATCGGCACCGCCTCGCGCGAAATCGCCGCCGGCAACATCGACCTGTCGGCCCGCACCGAAATGCAGGCTAGCTCGCTGGAAAAAACCGCCTCGGCGATGGAAGAGCTGACCTCGACCGTCAAGCAGAACGCCGACAACGCCCGGGAAGCGAACCAATTGGCGTCGGTGGCGTCGGACGTGGCGATCAAGGGCGGCAAGGTGGTCTCCGAGGTGGTCAACACCATGAGCTCGATCGACGCCTCGGCCAAGAAGATCGTCGACATCATCGGCGTGATCGACGGCATCGCCTTCCAGACCAACATCCTGGCGCTCAACGCCGCCGTCGAGGCGGCTCGTGCCGGCGAACAGGGCCGCGGCTTTGCCGTGGTGGCGTCCGAAGTGCGCAACCTGGCCCAGCGCTCGGCCGGCGCCGCCAAGGAAATCAAGATGCTGATCGACGACTCGGTCGAGAAGGTCGGCGCCGGCACCAAGCTGGTCGGCCAGGCCGGCGTGACGATGGACGAGGTGGTCGCCTCGGTGCGCCGCGTGACCGACATCATGAGCGAGATCGCCAACGCCAGCCAGGAACAAAGCGCCGGCATCGAACAGGTCAACCTGTCCATCATCGAGATGGACAGCATGACCCAGCAAAACGCCGCGCTGGTGGAGGAATCCGCCGCCGCAGCACAAAGCTTGCAAGACCAGGCCTCCGAGTTGTCCCGGGTGGTCAGCATCTTCAAGCTGGTGGAAGGCGAGGAGCGCGTTGCCGCTCCGGTATTTACGCCGGCCCCGAAGGCAGTGGTCAAGCCGATCACCGCCGCCCGCGCTCCTGTGAAGAAACTGGCCGCCAAGCCGGCCGCAGCGATCGCTAAACCGAAGAAAGTCGCCAACGGCCCGAGCGCCGGCGGCGACGAGTGGGAAGAGTTTTAAGCTTGCCTCGGCCTGCTGTCGCCCTTTGCGACACGTGTGCGGGCCCTGGCGTTCAATCTAATCAGTGTCTCTAATAATAATTGTTGGGAATTGCAAATGAATAAGTTTTCGATCATCGCCGCCGTTGTCCTGTCCGCCGTTTCCGCCGCCGCCGTGTCCGCCGAAGTGCCGGCCTCGCTCGACGCCAAGAACTGCAAGGCCGAATACCCGAAGGCATCGTTGATGAATGAAGAGCAGGGCGACGTCAAGATGTCGTTCCTGGTGGGCGCCGACGGCAACGTCGTCGAGTCCAAGCTGGAAAAGTCGAGCGGCTTCAAGAACCTCGACAAGGCGGCCCTCAAGGCGCTCAGTGGTTGCAAGTTCAAGCCGGGCACCAAGGACGGCGCGGTAGCACAGACCTGGACCAAGGTCGACTATAGCTGGAAGCTGTAACACCTGTCTCAAGGGGCCATGCGGGGCATGGCCGATTGCCGAATCCATCCACTAGGGGAAATCAGATGTCTACAAACAAGCGTTGGTTGAGTGTGGTTGCAGCAGTGCTCGTGTCGAGCGTTCCAGCGGCGTTCGCCGCCGAAGTGCCGGCCAGTTTCGACGCCAAGAACTGCAAGGCCGAGTATCCGAAAGCGTCGCTGATGAACGAAGAGCAGGGCACGGTGTCGATGTCGTTCCTGGTCAAGGCCGACGGTTCGGTCTCCGACTCCAAGCTCGACAAGACGAGCGGTTTCAAGAACCTCGACAAGGCCGCCATCAAGGCCCTGAGCGCGTGCAAGTTCAAGCCGGGCACCAAGGACGGCGCGCCGGCCGAAACCTGGACCAAGGTCGACTACGCCTGGAAGCTCGACTAATAGTCTTGCCCCACGCCACCAAAAGGAGCCGCATTCGGCTCCTTTTTTTTCGGCTGTCCCACCCAGTGTAACAAGCTGTAATCGGGCTCCGGGCGCGTTACACTTCCTTATATAGTACGATGATGGAACAAGGAGATTTACCATGAAGACTATCTTTGCCGTGGTTGGCGCGTTGGCGGCGTTGACCGGGTGCGCCGTACAGCAGCCGTATTACACCACCGCCCAGGTACAGGATCCCTATCAGTGGCGCACGGTATCGGTCACGCCGTCGAACCGCGCGCCGGGCAGCGCCCCGAGCACCGTCTACACGACGGAGGAATTGCCGGCGCCGAGTTCGCGCGTGGTCTATTCCGAGCCGGTCACCACGTCCACCACCTATGTGGTCGCGCCGCCGGTGTATTACGCGCCCGCGCCCGTGTACTACCAGCCGGCGCCATCGTATTACTACCCACCGGTATCGATCGGCCTGGACTTCTCGTTCGGCCGCTACTGGGGCGGCCATCGCGGCGGCTGGGGTGGCCGTGGCTGGGGGCGTGGCGGCTACCGCCGCTAAGACCATCGGGCCCGGAGGGGCGCGTAGGGCGGATTAGGCGCAGCCGTAATCCGCCGAGCTCCGCCAGCGGCCCCTCCGACGACAGCAAAAGACAAAAATCCCGCCAGGCCGGCCAGCCTGGCGGGATTTTTTAATTCGGAACAAAAAAACGGCGCCGCGCGACAACGGCTCGCCATCGCCCGCGCCAACGCGAAAATTTCAGCGCAACACGTACACCGAAGCCTGCCCCAGCGCATTCCCCTCGACCAACACGTAAGTCGAAACACACGCCAAACCGAGCAGCAAAGCGCCGTATGCGAGGTGGAGATAGCGTGCCATGACAGACTCCCGGAGTAGGTGAGGGTTGTTGATGTCTCCAGAATAGTCTTAAGGCCACATTAAGAACATCAGCAAAAAGTCCGGCGGCGTGTAGGACAACACGCCGTCTCTATCTTTTCGTCAACTTCTTACTTGGTTTTCCACAACACGACCGGCCCCGCCGGCGCGGTATCGGCGGCGTTGGACTGTTCAAGCCAGCGTTGCAAGCCTTCCGGCAGCTTGAGGTGGATGCCCATGCCGTCGATCAGGCCGACCTGCTCCAGCATCTTGGCGTCGATCTTGGCCTTGTTGACGGTCGGCGCGCCCATGACCATGCGGTCGTAGGCTTTGCGGGCCTTGTTTTCCCACTTGTGCAGGCTGCTGTCCTCGAAGCGGTTGGCTTCGAAGTAGACGGTCAGCGAGCCGTCCGGATTGCCGAAGCCGACAATGCCGGAGCCGCTGCGGATGGCGCTGTTGGCGGCGCTGTCGAACAGCTCCGTGGGGACGAACACGCCGGCGCGGCCGTCGATGTCCGGGCGGCCGACGGGCGTGTCTTTGCTATAGGTACTGACTTCCGATGGGGATTTAATTTCAGACATGGCTGCGTTGTAGATGTGGCGAGTGTGACGTAATTCGGGAAGCGAAAAGTGAACGCTGATGACGCCGAAAGGCATCCTCATTGTAGCGTCAATCTAGTGCCATTGGGCAATGGTGTACAAAATATTCTATGATGACGGAGGTCAAAAATATTCAACGTTGCGAACAGCAGTCGCGTTCTTCCGGAACGGGCCGCCGCCACGTTCGACGGCGACCGTTCGTCAACCTCACAGTGCTTTGCTCGGCATGCGGATCGCGTCGAAGAAGAAGCCTTTCCAATGCACAACCAAGCGATTTCTGGATTTCGGATAGACGTAAGTGCAATTCAACTCGATGGACGTCACGGGGTTGGGCAGGCCAAGTTTGTCGGCGCTAGCGTGTGCTTCCCGACGGAAGTAGCTGTTGGTCTCGGCCTTCGTCACCTCGAAGCTCGGCGCGTCACAGACGCGTTCGTCCAATTGAATCTTATCGCGGTTAATCTTAAATATATGTCCCACTAGATTTGCAGCCTCTCTGTCATCGAGCGCCGTGATGTCGGAGGAATCTAGGACGGCGGTCAGCTTCCAGTCGCCAATAACATAGGTGCCTGGCGCTTCCGCAGCTTGCAACTGTTGGACGGAACAGCCAACGATCGTAAGCGCGAGGGCGCCAGCGCGTAAGAGCAGGGGTGAAAAAAAATTTGACATGAGCAACTCCTTCGTCTGGCATATGGATTTATGGGTTTGGGGCTTGGCCGCGAAATGGCGCACTTTCCTCGGCTCTGCGTCTGATCAATCCCCTCGCCAAGACCCTCTTGCCTTTAATTTTTACTTTTGTCATGGTCGAGATGTTCATCGCCGCCCCGGTGAAGTCTCCTTTGTTGAGCAATGCATAAGTGTCGCTGGCGCCGTGGACGCCGACGTTGTACGTCAAGCTGACAAGGGCATCAAACTGCGATTGGTTTAGTTTGGAGACGACGTTTTGCTTAACGCCTCGTTCGGCCTCGCCCACCGCGCGTTCAAATTCGATTTCAACTGAACTGACGCTGACTTTCCGGCCTAGCTCTTCCTCGCTGCATACGCCCCTGTGAGCGAGGATACCGGCGCCCCACGTGCAGTGCCCCTTGTTCTTGCCCATATCGTTGTAATACTTGTAGACAGCGCGTTCGGTGGAGCGCATTCGCGCTTTTGCCTCGACGCTCATGCGCATATGCGCGTTGGGATTATTGGATGCGGTGTGGGAAGGCATTTGGGATCTCCGTGATGTTGGAAAGCCCAATTTACCGCTGGCGGCGCGGTTCGACCTTGACAGTCATCACCGTGAGGCTGCCCTTCGAGGCATGTGTTGCTCTTAAATTAATCGTAAGGTGTTGAGGAAAAAACCGCGCCGGTGCTCATCAATGTGTCAGATGACGGGGATATGTCGAGGCGCTAGAAGGCGGGCAGCTGGTGTGCCGGCATGCAGGATGAGGCATGTGCCTCTCGCAGCACCGAGGCGTGCTTGGGCAGCTCTAAGCTTTGGCGTTAACGAAAAAAGCCCGGTCGAAAACCGGGCTTTTTACTTAATTCTTTGGGGTGGCTGATGGGGCTCGAACCCACGACAACAGGAATCACAATCCAGAGGTAGAAGTATGGTTTTATTCAATAAAATCATAGAGTTAAGTAATTTCCGCTACAACAAAATTGCAGTTGAATTTGATCATTTCCCAAGGGGAATGAGACAGTCGTTGTAAAGTCATTGGCAGGGAGTATTTCCAGAAATTGCGCTCAACAGAGTCGTGAGCGCCACGCCTGGCCATAGCGCTTCGGCAGAGCTCCGCAAAGATGTTAGACGGTAGTAGAGGAGACCTGGACAGCACTCCTATTGTTGTCTTTGAAGAATTGGTACAAGATGCTCGTTATGCTTATCGATAGGGCGGACTTCGTCGTTTACCAACTACTTAGGAATTGAACCTGATGACAACCGATACGCCCGACTTTGATGTGTTACTAGATCGCGCAAACTTTGGGCGGGAGCCGTGCGTTCATTACACAGAGCGCCTGAACGCCCTGGACAACATCGTCCGTGAATGCATGCATGTTTCGCACGGATATGGGGGGATTCCTGCGCCGACATCCCAACATTTCTATGCATCGGTCTTGTTCACAACTCTGGTCACGAAGGGCGTCAGTCTCCTCAGCCTCGCACCGCACAGCACATGGGCTGCGAAACAAATTGAGCATTGGGATTATGCGACTGCTGCTGTGATTGCTCGAACAATGCTTGAAGCCCGCTTGGCTTTTTATTACCTTTGCACAGACTCCTGCTCCGCCGAGGAGTGGCAGTGCCGGTGGAACATCTTTAACTTGCATGACTGTACGGCGCGGATACGTCTTTTTGACGCTTTAGGCAAACAGGATCAGGTTGACGGGTTTAGAGAGCAAGCAAAAGAACTACATGAGCGTCTGAAAACAAATGAGTTCTTCAATTCTCTCCCTAGCGGTCAGCAAAAAAAACTTTTGAATGGTCAAACTGCCTATTTGATGCCACTAGAAGATATTGCCGAGCTGGCCGGTATGGAAAAAGCCAACTTTCGTTTTCTGTACGTACTCCTATCTAGCCATGTGCATAGTTTGCCAATGTCGTTTTATCGTATGGGTGACATGGACGAAGATAGAGGCCGAGGTTTGCCTAGCCGCACAGAGGAGAATTACACTTCATTGTGTCTTTCCTTGGCTTGTTCGTTGTTGGTGAACACTAGGGATGAGGTTCATGCTCTATTTGAGGGGCTTTCCAAACCTGTAAATGAGCCGTACGACGCTCAGGAAGTTGAGCACAAGATCGAAGCAATGTCGAATAACCCTGACGGTTTTCCTGTGGGGGCGAAGGTGGATATTTTTCAGTCAGATCGAGTCAGGGTCGAGGTAACGCGTGTAGATGTTGAAAACATCGAGATGCGCTATTACCACATGCCTTCGAATGCTCTTGTGTTACTTCGGTTCGATGGTGAGGAAGGAGCGGGGCTTACCGACATAGATCCTTTTTTCTGGGACGTGGAATTAGATGGCTTGCGTCCCACAGAAACGATGCTGCAGCAATTGGCTGATCATGCTTATGCGTTTAAAGTGGATCATGTAGAACAGAAGCTATCGTTCAAAACTGAACGCTAATTTCTAAACAAGATAAAATTTCTATAACTGTGATCTTCGTAGATGAAAGCATTCAGCAAGAGCTGGGCTATATTTGTGTGGGCTTTGCTTATTGCTCAGAACTACCTGATGTAGCCATTCATGAAGCAGTTGCGCGAGTGGGCTTACTGCCTGGGGTGGATGAATATAAAAGTGGCTATCGTATGGTTGGCTCTAATACGCGAAAAGCCTTAAGAGATTCGATCTCTGATTTAGTTCTCGAGAGATGCAAGCTAGGTGTGTATATAGCGGGCATCGATGAGCGACCAGTTTTAGGCAAAGCCATCATTGATACTATAGAAAAAATCATTAATGCGAATAATTTAGAAAAGCCACAAAGGGTTTTCGTTGATGAAGGAATTTCTTTGAGATATGCCATTCCTGAATCTATTAAAATAATCGGAAAGTGCGACTCGCGAAAAATTCCAGGAATTCAGTTGGCAGATTTCGTTGCCTATCACTGTTCCTATTTGCTGAAATGTGCTATATCAGGAACGTCAAAGAAAATTATTATGCCGTTGGATGAGCCACACCCATTGGCTGGTGAAGAAGTAGAATTAGATTGGATATTGCGAACAAATTTTAGACGTCACTTTTTTGTAGAGGACAGAAATGTGGAGGAAATCAAGGGAGACGACTGGTCTTTTAAGCTTGCCGGATATGGTTCCTTTTTCTCTCCTCAGTTGGGGGCGACGGTAAAAAAAGCAGCCGAAAGTACATTTGACTCAATGTACTTTGGATGCGTATGGTAGAAGTCACTAATGCATAAATAATATAAAAAAATGAATTTTATAAATGATTATCTATTTTAAAAAAATAATTTCATCGAATTGTAGAGAAAATTAATGTTTTGCCTTTGGTCTAAAATTATTTATTTATCATCGCTCATTCCACTCAAGGATATCATCGTAAATGCTCTTGGTGGCTTTATTGGTGGATTTGTACTGCTTTGGCTTACTGTTGGATTAAAAGGAATAAAATCGATTCGTGCGAGATTTGGTCGGCCCTCAATTGAGATGGAGATGACACGAGCGCCGAGTAATATATTTTCAGCGATTAAATTAGGTTCTTCTGCGGATTGGATTAAGCAGCAACTCGGCCATCCTGCGCAAGTAAGTGAAGGATGGTGGGGCTACAATTTTCAGGATGCTTTAGTCACGCTAGAGTTCGATTCGCAAATGGCGGTACAGACTATTGCTGTTGCTCTTGTTGATGAAAAGACTACTTTCAATTTTCCAGCCATACATTTTGATTGTCCCCCATTAGGGAAAGCGATGCTTTCTGACGCGCTAGTAGAGCATCTTCATATAGAGTATGTAGAATCGACGCGGCATGCTGAAATTTTAGTGTCTGGCAGAGAAGGCCCCCGCGGTGCTTGGCACTACATCACGTTGGGTGTATTGTGGCCCCATTTCCCAGGTCGTCTTTTAGAAAGTGAGTTTGAATGGAGTAAGGACGATAACAAGCCTATTACTCCGCCATCCGATATCAAAATTAACTGGGTCGCCATTTCAAGAATTTCAGAACCAGCACATTTCCGTTGGGATCTAGGCTTGAATCTCCAGTGAATGACATCAAGCTTTACCAGACAATAAAAAATGACCGTCTGCTATAGGACGGTCGGATGTTTCCTCTCTCCGATACCGAGCGAGCCATCGGAGGTATTTTATATGACCATAAGAGTATTCGCTGCTACCGGTCGCCATTGCCGCATCAAGCTTTCGAACTTTTCACCGTATCCTAGGTAATCTGGAATTCGCCGCTGATTGCGAACAATGTAAGAAAAAATGATGACGATGTCTTCCACCACATTGTCCTCACATGACCAGGCTTTTGTTGGATTAAAGCCTCCACATGTACAACTCCAGAACGCAAACAGCTGTATTGCAAGAAATCTCCGAGCGGCAATCAAAAGCTCGTGCCGAGATCGAAGAGGTCATGAGGAAAAATAATTTGACCTTTGATGATTTGAAGAACTCTTTACAAAAATCGAAAAAGGCTAAGGCGAAATAGGTGGTTATTTTGCTGTGTTCATCAATGATGTGTCATTTTCCGTCATCCCACGCATTCAGGAAATCTGCGAGCACGTCACCGTGGCAGGCGTCTGGCTTGCAAAAGCAACCCAATCTCTTTCCCGCTAATTTATAGACTTCGGATTTTTCTTTGTTCGGAAATTTTTCAAAATCAAAGTCATACTTAAATTTCCTAATTACTTCTTCACGTGTTTCGCCTTCTGCGAACATCGAATACGGGTTTCCCCAATAAGAACCACGTCCGATATATTCATATTCAGCGGTTTTTCTAATCTTTGCGTATTTTGTCTCTTTTTTAATGTTGACAACACGAGTAATTGCGATTTTAATTTTTCGAACTATGACTTCCATTTCTGCGAGGTAGTCTTCTTCGTCAGCGAACTCTTCTCCATCGTCAAAAATAATCGCGTGCGTAATTTTTTGATTTTTCCAATCAGGCTCAAAGTTTAACGGAATTTTTGGAGCGCTGGTCGAGAAAAAATCAGCAACAAAATTATTGTAATCAAACGGAAATACAACCGAAAAATCCGAAAAATTTGCAGTTATTTTGCTAATTTTTCGTTCAAATTTGGTAAAGCTTCGAAATTCCTTTGGGTATAGTATAAGTAATTTTTTCATTAGTATAAATGTTTAACTTTGAGATCCAAATCTGAGTGTTTGTTCAGATACTCAACGACCAGTCTGCGATGGCAGTGATGCGGCTCATGTTCGCTACAGAGAAGACAACCTCCTTCAAGCAAATCCTTGGTAATATTCTTTTCGATATTTCTTTTTGCCATGAGGTTCATAAAAAGATCCTCATAAGCATCCCATTTTATTTTTTTGTCTTGATATGGATCAAGAATTTCTTTTGTTGGCGCTAAATCAGGAATGTGAACATATTCTACAGAGCACAATTCATGAAGAAAATATTTAAGATCATCTTTTTTGGCGAAACCAGCTAGTTGAGATACATTGTTCAAGCGAACGTCAATGAGGGTTTTTATGCTGGACTGTTTTATGAATTTAAAAAAAGTTTCGGCACTTTTCTTTGTGAAACCTATCGTATAAATATTCATGAAAGTTCCTTTTTTTTGCGTTGATTTTAGAGAGCTATGAGGTACAAAGAATTAGCTAAGTTCCAAAGATAATCTAATTTTGAATTGTAAGCCAAAATCGAAAGATCTTTCCAGCTTCTTAGAATGGGGACTAACAAGAGAATTGTCAATTCACAATCATATGATGATAGAAATAAATTGCGCAAATTGCAATTTCGTGGTGAAATGGTTGCTGCAAGTTCCGTAGAGAACTTCTTCTGTTGGTAGCTTTTTGCAAGCATATAGCTTCTGCTCTAGAGGCGCTTGCGACTCCGCTGCAACGATCACTAGGGATCGAACTTCGATCAGTGTCATTATTGATGAGAGAGAATATGTATAACAAAACAATTGTCTGCTTAGCAAATTCAAGAAAGCCCCCGTCCGGTCGCTGCATTGCCGGGAAAGAGATTACAGGTACTACAGTAGGCGGCTGGATTCGTCCTGTCAGCAGCCGCCCTTCGCACGAGGTCTCCGAGGAAGAGCGACGCTATGTGGATGGGAAAAAAGCTCAATTACTTGATATTGTTCGGGTGCCGCTGAGTAGCGCTGCTGTTCTTGGTCATCAAACCGAAAATCACACTTTAGATGATGGCTATTACTGGGAGAAAGTTGGAACGGTAACTTGGGCGCAAGTTAACGCTATGATTGATCTCCACGATCCGGCGTTTTGGGGGCATTCCCAGAGCACGTATCACGGCCTGAATGATAAGGTTGCCGAGGCAGAGTTAGCTCTTATTGGTACATCATTGAGGCTGGCGAGAGTTGGTGATTTAGCAATAAAAGTGGCAAATGAGGATGGCTATAATGGCGCACCCTCACGCCGACGAGTGCGCGGGGAATTCACGTTGTCAGGATCGCACTACATTCTTTCGGTAACCGATCCTGAAATGGAAGAGCAATACTTAGCTCAACGCGACGGAGACTATGAAGTAGGTGATGCTGTTCTGTGCATCAGTCTCGTTGAGCCGTGGAACGGATACGCTTTCCGAGTCATCGCATCCATCATTACCCAGCAACGTTGCGGGTAGTAGTTGACTCATCAGGAGCTACTTCTCTGGCTGGGTTAACGTAGGTGGTGGAGGGGATTCTGGGGAATCTTATCGATGCTACCCTATGGGCCTTAAGCAAATTGAAACATGGCTTGCAGCGAAAAGTCATTTCGAAAAAAAGCCGCAGCTTGCTGCGGCTTTTCTCTGTAGGCAATCAAGCTATCTCGTGGTGAACGACCATGCTTTCCGCCTTTAGATAGGCTGCATACTTTAGGCGATGCTTGAAGTTTGGGCGAAAAAAAAGCCGCCAGAGGCAGCTTGATTTTCCCAGTCGTTGGAAAATTCCGAAAAGCGTTGGAAACTTCCACATTTACTATTTTCTAGCACCTTATAAGTGACTGATTCTTATAAGGAATTTGGGGTGGCTGATGGGGCTCGAACCCACGACAACAGGAATCACAATCCTGGACTCTACCAACTGAGCTACAGCCACCACTGTCTTACTTGCTGTATCAAGCTATTCGCTGAACAGGTGCCGAATTATACAAGCCTGATTTGAATCCTGCAAATCTAAATGCGCGGTTTTTTCAAACCTGCTGTTGAAACCCTCTTTTGCGCCGGTCCGCGTGCGCCGCCACGATGGGGACGTACCCCGCAGGGGTACGTCCCCGCCCGGGTGTGCGGGGTGGCGGCTAGACGTCGGCGTGTTCGACCGGAGGGTGCAGGCCGAGCAGCTTGTCGAAGGCCGGCGCCAGGGCGCTGACGTCGGCCGTCGTGTAGCCGCGCAGGGTCGGCGCGGCCGCGCCGCCGGCCGTCGCCGCGCGCAGCAGGCCGGCAGCATCGAGCAAGCGCACCAGCTGGCGCGCCACGGCGTCGCCGGTGTCGATCAGGGTGACGTCGGCGCGCGCGTGCTCGCGCAGCACCCGTTCGATGCCATCCTTGACGAAAGGGTAGTGGGTGCAGCCGAGCACCAGCGTATCGGCGCCCTGGTCCAGCAGCGGGGCGATGTAGCGCTCCAGCATGGCGCCGATGGCCGGCGCCTCCAGGTCGCCCAGCTCGATCTGGTCGACCAGCCCGACGGCCGGCTGCAGCAGGAACTCGGCCTTGCTGGCCAACGAGATTTGCTCGCGCAGTTGCAGAAACTTTTCGCCCTTGAGCGTGCGCGCGGTCGCCAGCACGCCGACCTTGCCGTTGCGGGTGGCCGCCGCCGCCGGTTTCAGGCCCGGCTCCACGCCCACCACCGGCAGCGCCGGATAGCGCGCACGCACGGCCTTGATGGCCGCGACGGTGGCCGTGTTGCAGGCCACCACCAGCGCCTTGGCGCCGCGCGCGAGCAGGAAATCGGCCACGGCCAGCGCGCGGGCGACTACGAACTCCTCGGTTTTTTCGCCATACGGCGCGTTGCCGGAATCGGCGAAGTAGATCAGATGCTCGTTCGGCAGCCGCGCCCTTATATGGCGCAGCACGGACAGCCCGCCCACGCCGGAATCGAACACGCCGACCGGCGCGTCGACCATCGACGCGGCCGGCGGCGTGTCGGCCGACGCATGCGCCGGCGCCAGCGACGCGCCGGCCGAAACAGGGCGGGCGCCGGTCATCAGGCGGTGACGACCGGGATGTTCAACTGCTCGATCTTGGCTTTCCACTCGGCCGGGCCGGTGTTGTGCACCGAAGTGCCGGCCGCGTCGACGGCCACCGTGACCGGCATGTCGACCACGTCGAACTCGTAGATCGCTTCCATGCCCATGTCGGCGAAGCCGAGCACCTTGGCGCCCTTGATCGCCTTCGACACCAGATAGGCCGAGCCGCCGACCGCCATCAGGTAGGCCGACTGGTGCTTCTTGATCGATTCGATCGCCACCGGGCCGCGCTCGGCCTTGCCGATCATCGCGATCAGCCCGGTTTGCTCGAGCATCATGTCGGTGAACTTGTCCATGCGGGTGGCGGTGGTCGGGCCGGCCGGACCGACGACTTCGTCACGCACCGGATCGACCGGACCGACGTAGTAGATCACGCGGTTCTTGAAGTCGACCGGCAGCGGTTCGCCCTTGGCCAGCATGTCCTGGATGCGCTTGTGCGCGGCGTCGCGGCCGGTCAGCATTTTGCCGTTCAGCAGCAGGGTCTGGCCCGGCTTCCACGAGGCCACTTCTTCCTTGGTCAAGGTGTTGAGGTCGACGCGCTTGGACTTTTCCGTGTCCGGCGCCCACGACACGTCCGGCCAGGTCGACAGCGGAGGCGGCGTCATGTAGGCCGGGCCGGAGCCGTCGAGCACGAAGTGGCCGTGGCGCGTGGCCGCGCAGTTCGGGATCATCGCCACCGGCTTGGAGGCGGCGTGGGTCGGGTGCATCATGATTTTCACGTCGAGCACGGTCGTCAGGCCGCCCAGGCCCTGGGCGCCGATGCCGAGCGAATTGATCTTGTCGCACAGTTCGATGCGCAACTCTTCGAGTTTGTTCTGCGGGCCGCGCTGTTTCAGCTCGAACATGTCGATGTCTTCCATCAGCACTTCCTTGGCCATCAGCATGGCCTTCTCGGCGGTGCCGCCGATGCCGATGCCCAGCATGCCCGGCGGGCACCAGCCGGCGCCCATGGTCGGCACGGTCTTCATGACCCAGTCGATCAGCGAATCGGACGGGTTCATCATGATCATCTTGGATTTGTTTTCCGAACCGCCGCCCTTGGCCGCGACCTTGACGTCGACCGTATCACCTTCGACCAGTTCCATGTGGACCACGGCCGGCGTATTGTCCTTGGTGTTCTTGCGGTCGAAGTGCGGGTCGGCCACGATCGAGGCGCGCAGCTTGTTGTCGTCGAAGTTGTAGGCGCGGCGCACGCCCTCGTTGACGGCGTCGGTGACGGTGCCGGTGAAGCCCTCGAAGCGCACGCCCATGCCGATCTTCAGGAACACGTTGACGATGCCGGTGTCCTGGCAGATCGGGCGCTTGCCCTCCGCGCACATGCGCGAGTTGGTCAGGATCTGCGCGATCGCGTCCTTGGCGGCCGGGCTCTGCTCGTGCTCGTAGGCGCGCGCCAGGTGCTCGATGTAGTCGGCGGGATGGTAGTAGCTGATGTACTGGAGCGCGGCGGCAACGGATTCGATCAGGTCTTCTTGCTTTATGATGGTCATGATGTTCTCGCGGTTGGAAGAGGAAAGCTTAGTGGGATTTCGAATCGTTGTGCGTCATCGTCGTCAGGCGGTCGGTGTAGGCGATGGCCATGGCCGAGAGCAGGAAGGCGATGTGGATCGTCGTTTGCGCGATCAGCACCTTCTCCGAATAGGCGTCCGCATTGATGAAGGTCTTAAGCAGATGGATCGACGAAATGCCGATGATGGCCATGGCCAGCTTGGTCTTGAGCACGGACGCGTTCACGTGCGAGAGCCACTCCGGCTGGTCCGGATGGGTTTCCAGGTTCATGCGCGAGACGAAGGTTTCATAGCCGCCGATGATGACCATCACCAGCAGGTTGGAAATCATGACCACGTCGATCAGGCCGAGCACGACCAGCATGATGGTGGTCTCGTTGAGTTTTTCCGGCACCGCCGCGCCCTTGACGGCCACCGCCTGGAAGATGTGCTGCAGCGCCGCCTCGTTGCCCATGGCCGCGCCGATCAGGTCCTTGAGTTCCACCCAGAAGTGGAACACATACACGCACTGCGCCAGGATCAGGCCGAGATACAGCGGCAACTGCAGCCAGCGCGACATAAAGATAAACGCTGGCAGGGGGCGCAGCTTCGGTTTAGGATCGGTCATTCGGGCGGTACTCCTGAAATTAAGGCAGACTGGATAAAGGTTGCCGACATTTTACACGTGCCGCTCAGCTACCGCACCGGCATGTTGCGGCGCATCGTTGTAGAATAATGTCGTGGAAAGATTGACGAAATAGTACGAAGCCGCGGCGGCTAGCAGTCTGTAAGGGCTCAGTAAGCGACAAAGTTTATGTTGGAGCGAAACACTACAACAATGGAGACACGTATGAGCAGCACTACCACACAGCAAGGTCCACAGGAATCGCGCATCTTCACGCCATCGGCCGCGTTCACGGCGCAGGCCACGGTGGCTGGCATGGACGCCTACAACGCCTTGTGCGCCGAAGCGGAGGCCGACTACGAAGGCTTCTGGTCGCGCCTGGCCAAAGAACACCTGGTCTGGCAAAAGCCGTTCACCAAGACCCTCAACGAGGACGACGCGCCGTTCTACAAATGGTTCGAGGACGGCCACCTGAACGTCTCGTACAACTGCCTCGACCGCAACCTGGAGAACGGCAACGCCGACAAGACCGCCATCATCTTCGAGGCGGACGACGGCATGTCGACCCACGTGAGCTACCGTGAGTTGCACGAGAAAGTGTGCAAGTTCGCCAACGGCCTCAAGTCGCGCGGCATCAAAAAGGGCGACCGCGTCATCATCTACATGTCGATGTCGGTCGAAGGCGTGGCCGCGATGCAGGCGTGCGCGCGCATCGGCGCCACCCACTCGGTGGTGTTCGGCGGCTTCTCGGCCAAGTCGCTGCAGGAGCGCATCATCGACGCCGGCGCCGTGGCCGTCATCACGGCCGACGAGCAACTGCGCGGCGGCAAGCACCTGCCCTTGAAAGCCATCGTCGACGAGGCGCTGGCGCTGGGCGGCTGCGACACCATCCGCGACGTCATCGTCTACCGCCGCACCGGCGGCACCATCGGTTTCAAGGAAGGGCGCGACCTGTGGCTGCACGAGCTCGTCGCCAACCAGCCGGCCGTCTGCGAGCCGGAATGGGTCGACGCCGAGCACCCGCTGTTCATCCTCTACACGTCCGGCTCGACCGGCACGCCCAAGGGCGTGCAGCACTCGAGCGGCGGCTACCTGCTGTGGGCCGCGCTGACGATGAAGTGGAGCTTCGACATCAAGCCGAGCGACGTCTACTGGTGCACCGCCGACATCGGCTGGGTCACGGGCCACAGCTACATCGCCTACGGCCCGACGGCCGTCGGCGCCACCCAGGTGGTGTTCGAGGGCATCCCGACCTTCCCCAACGCCGGGCGCTTCTGGGACACGGTCGCCAAGCACAAGGTGAGCATTTTCTACACGGCGCCGACGGCGATCCGCTCGCTGATCAAGGCGTCCGACGTCGACCCGAAAGTGCATCCGAAAAACTACGACCTGGCGTCGCTGCGCCTGCTCGGCACCGTCGGCGAGCCGATCAATCCGGAAGCGTGGATGTGGTACTACACGCAGGTCGGCAACGAAAAATGCCCGATCGTCGACACCTTCTGGCAGACCGAGACGGGCGGCCACATGATCACGCCGCTGCCGGGCGCCACCCCGATGGTGCCGGGCTCGTGCACCTTGCCGCTGCCGGGCATCATGGCCGCCATCGTCGACGAGGCCGGCGTCGACGTGCCCAACGGGCAGGGCGGCATCCTGGTCGTCAAGCGTCCGTGGCCGTCGATGATCCGCACCATCTGGAACAACCCCGAGCGCTTCAAGAGCAGCTACTTCCCGGAGGAGCTCGGCGGCAAAATGTATTTGGCCGGCGACGGCGCCATCCGCAACAAGGACACCGGCTACTTCACCATCACCGGCCGCATCGACGACGTGCTCAACGTTTCGGGGCACCGCATGGGCACGATGGAGATCGAATCGGCGCTGGTGGCCAACCCGCTGGTGGCCGAGGCGGCCGTGGTCGGCAAGCCGGACGACACCACCGGCGAATCGATCTGCGCCTTCGTCGTGCTCAAGCAGGCGCGCCCGACCGGCGACGAAGCCAAGAAGCTCGCGCTCGAGCTGCGCAACTGGGTGGCCAAGGAAATCGGCCCGATCGCCAAGCCGAAGGAAATCCGCTTCGGCGACAACCTGCCGAAGACGCGCTCGGGCAAGATCATGCGCCGCCTGCTGCGCGTGCTGGCCAAGGGCGAGACGATCACGCAGGACGTCTCCACGCTGGAAAACCCGGCCATTCTCGAGCAGCTCAAAGAATCGTCGTGAGGTAGTGCGCGCGGTCAGCGTGGCGCCAGCAGTTGCGTCACGCGTTCCGACAGCGTATCGATGTTGAACGGTTTGGTCATCACGGCCACGCCGTCCTCCAGCTGGCCGCCGCCGAACACGGCCGCCTGCGCGTAGCCGGTCAAAAACAGCACGCGCAGCGCCGGCCGGTTGGCGCGCCCGGCCTCGGCCATCTGCCGGCCGTTCATGCCGCCGGGCAGGCCGACGTCGCTGATGAGCAAATCGATGGGCGCCTCCGACTGGAGCAGCGCCAGGCCGGCCGCGCTGTCGGCCGCCTCGAGCACGTGCAAACCTAGGTCCTGCAAGATATCGACGATCAGCATGCGCACGCTCGGTTCGTCGTCGACCACGAGCACGGTATCGTGGGCGCGCTGGGCCGGCGGCGGCGCCGGCGCCGCCGCCGGTTCGGCCGGCTCGGCCGCGCCATGGTGGCGCGGCAAATAGATGCACACGGTGGTGCCGCGTCCCAGCTCCGAATAAACGCGCACCAGGCCGCCGGACTGTTTGGCGAAGCCGTACACCATCGACAGGCCCAGGCCCGTGCCCTCGCCGGGCTGCTTGGTGGTGAAGAACGGTTCGAACACGCGGGCCATCACCTCCGGCGCGATGCCGGTGCCGGAATCGGTCACGCTCAATGACAGATACTCGCCCTCGGGCATCTGCTGGACCTGGGCGGCGTGCCGGTCGAGGCGCTGGTTGGCGGTCGTGATGACGATGCGGCCGCCGTCGGGCATCGCGTCGCGCGCGTTGATGCACAGGTTCAGCAGCGAATTTTCCAATTGCGACGCATCGACCAGCGCCGTCCACAGGTCGGGCGCGTTGACCACCTCGATCGCCACGGCCGGGCCCACGGTGCGGCGCAGCAGGTCCTCCATGCCCAGCACCAGGCGGTTGACATCGGTCGGTTTCGGATCGAGGGTTTGCTGGCGCGAGAAGGCCAGCAAGCGATGGGTCAGGGCGGCGGCGCGTTTGGCCGCGTCGCTGGCCGTCTCGACATAGCGGGCGATATCGCCGAAGCGGCCCTGGCGCACGCGCAGCTCGACCAGTTCCAGGCTGCCGTTGATGCCGGCCAACAGGTTATTGAAGTCGTGGGCCAGGCCGCCGGTGAGCTGGCCGACGGCCTCCATCTTCTGGGCCTGGCGCAGCGCGTCCTCGGCCAGGCGCAGCGCCTCGGCGTTGTCGCGTTCGGACGTCACGTCGCGGCCGACGGCATAGATGGTGCCGGCGTCGGCCTGGGTCGACCACGAGATCCAGCGGTAGCTGCCGTCCTGGTGGAGGTAGCGGTTATCGAAGCGGGTATGGTAGCCGCCGCCGGCCAGTTCCTGCACGCCGGCGATGCTGCGGTCGACATCATCGGGATGGATCAGTGCCAGCACGTTGGTGCCGACCAGGTCGGCCTCGTCCCAGCCCAGCATCTCCTTCCACGCCGGATTGACGGTCTTGATGGTGCCGTCGAAACCGCAGCGCAGCATGATATCGGCCGACAGCTCCCATAGGCGGTTGCGGTCGCGGGTGGTTTCGTCGACGGTGCGTTCCAGCGTGGCCTGGACCTGGTGGCTGACCTGCTCCCGGCGCACCTGTTCGGTGATCTCGATGCCCTGGTTGAACAGGCCGGCGATCTTGCCGTCCTCGCCGGTGATGGGGGCGGCGGAGAAGTTCCAGGTGGTGTGTTCGAGCTGGCCGTTGCGCACCATGTCGAGTTCGACGTTATCGCTTGAAAAGCCGATGCCGCTGGCCATCGCCCGGTGGAATTGCGGGGCGACCTGTTCCCAGGCGCTGCCCCAGACGTCGGCGACCGGGCGGCCGAGGGCGGCGGGGTGGCGGTCGGCCATCGAGGGGATGTAGGCGTCGTTGTAGAGCATGCACAGGTCGGGGCCCCACAGGATGGCGCCGAGGATGGGCGAGTTCAGGCAGGCGGAGACGACCGAGCGCAGCGATTGGGGCCAGCCGTGCGGGTCGCCAAGCGACGAGCGCGACCAGTCGTGGCTGCGCATCCGGGCGCCCATTTCGCCGCCGTTGTCCATGAATGAAAGCGAAGTCGTCATAGAGGTCTTCTTTTGAGGCCGGGCTATTGCCCAGTTGGTTTGTGGCCGGCTGGGCGGGTGGTGCTTGGGGTTGGCGTTGTTTGTTGGCGTTGTTTTTTTGCCGGTTTTGTTGCGGTGTTGCGGTTGCCGGGGCGCGGGTGGGGGCCAGGCGGAGGGATATCGGGTCGCCGCCACCGATGCGGTAGGCCGCTACGCGGCTGGGTGGGGGGACGCGGTTATTGTAGCAAAGGATATTGTTGGGTAGGTTGCATGTGGGTGGGGAAATAAAGTTGGTGGGATGGGGAATGTTTGTTATAATTCGCGGCTTCTCCGAGAGGGGAACGATGCAGGAGAGGTGGATGAGCGGTTGAAGTCGCACGCCTGGAAAGCGTGTATAGGGTCAAACCTATCGGGGGTTCGAATCCCCCTCTCTCCGCCAAGGATACACTCAGGCGATCCCAGCAAGTCCCGGGAAGTCCCTCAAAAAGCCGCTTTAGCCTTTGCTAGAGCGGCTTTTTTGTTTTGTAGCGTCCTGGGCTGTCCAGCTACAGCCAACTTTTTTCAGGGGTTGATCCAGATCGCTCTACCCGCATCCTCGGAACCCTTACCCTCTAGATTAGGTCTATCGTATTTTTCGGCACCACTGCCCGGGAGACTACGATGCCTAAGATGATAGTTCCGTTGACCGACATGCAGGTCAAAAATGCCAAGCCGCAGCCTAAGCGTTACAAACTTTTCGATGGCGGCGGCTTGTACCTTGAAGTGGCTCCTCACGGATCGCGGATCTGGCGCATGAGGTTCAGGCAGGCAAGCGGCAAGGAAAACACGCTGACGTTCGGCCCCTATCCTGAAGTCTCGCTCCAAGAGGCACGAGAAAAGCGCCTGGACGCGCGCCGCCTGCTGGTGAAGGGTGTGGACCCAGCCAGGCACCGCGACGACTCCAAGCGCCTCGCAGCCGCGACTGCGGCCAATACCTTCGAGAAAATTGCCCGCGAGTGGTACGCCAACAAAGTACCGACCTGGAGCGAGCGGACATCCAAGAACATGATGCAGCGGCTCCAGGCAGACATCTTTCCAGAAATCGGTAACAGGCCGATCCATGAGCTCAAGCACCAGGACGTGATCGCCGCGCTGCGCAAGATTGAGGAGCGCGGTGCGACCGATATCGCGCACCGCATGAAGGCGGTATGTTCGCAAATTTTCAGTTACGCCATCCAGTGCGGCCTAGATGCGCGCGGCGATATCGATGTGACGTTCCGAAATAATGCGAAGTTTTGGAAGTTACTGCGACTACTGATGGGGACGCCGCAGGCGCTGCTTGGCTGTTAGCCAAGCATGCAGGCAGGGACCGGGCATTTCAAGTTGATGCGTCGAGTCCAATTCAGAAACTCACAATCGAACCGACCGACTGCGGTGAGCAGATGCGAGTCCAAGTGCTGGACCACGGCGTGGAGATGGGCAGATCCAAGCTTGACGTGACACCAGATTTTGAAGGGCGCGCTGATTGCAGTACCGCGCATCACACTGCCGCGTTCAATGAGACGGAGGAGCTGGAGGTGTTGGTGCCCGCCGGTCGCCCCTGCTACGGCCATATCCCGGCCGCGGAGGCGCAAAAATTCACTCCGCAGGTGGTTGGTGCCACCGGGCGCGTTGCGCGTCGTAGTGATAGCAGAGGACCATTGACGATACAAGTGAACTGCTGTCCGTCGTGCTACCTATCTATTAGAATGCTTGCTGATGACGGATTTCCGCCCAACCTTTTAGCTCACGATCACAATGAAAATTAACCGATTAGTCCTAGACAATTTCAGGATGCACCAGCATCTTGATATTACCTTTGAGAAAGACATTACGGTCATCGTTGGTGACAATGGCGAGGGTAAAACTAGTGTCTTAGATGCAATTAGCCAATTGTTGGGTCGCCTGTTGACGAGACTTCCCGGCGTCGTAGGGACGTCTACGCGAGAGTCAGATTTGCGGATTGTGGACAACGAGAAGCTTGCACCCGGCTTCCGAATCTGGACTGACATTGACGTTAGTACTGAGTTGTCCGAGCTGCAAGGTGCCAGCAGTGAACTAGAGTCGCGATTTGTGATTTCTCGATCAAGGTTACGTGACAAGACAGCATTCACAAAATTGCAATTTATTAAGGAGTGCCCGCCGCCACGCGACGGGCCTGATAGCTCGCGATTAGGTGTCAAAGCACTGGATCAGTTTGCCGATGCGCTGGTTGAAGCAGATGCAGCCGATTATGCATATCAAATGCCATTAGTTGTCTACTATGGGACCGGGCGAGCAGTATTTGAAACCCCTTTAAGGCGTCGAAATTTTCAAACGAAATTTGCAAGATTTGATAGCTTAAATGGCGCACTAAATTCAACAGCAAATTTCAAACGTGTTTTTGAATGGTTTCATGCGAAAGAAACGGAGGAATCATTTGCTCAGCGCAAAAATCGGTCATTCGATTATGTTGATCCAGAATTGGCAGCTGTTCGGCGGGCCATTGAGAGTTTCTTTAAGGAATTTAAAAATCCACGTACTGTTCTTAAACCTCTTCGATTTGTGGTTGATAAGAAAGAAGCTGGAAGAAAAGTTATCACCTTTGACCTGAACCAGCTAAGTGACGGATATCGCACAACGCTTGCGATGATTGCAGACTTAGCGTGCCGAATGGTGGAAGCTAATCCCCCGGGTACTTTATCTGACCCTCTAAAAACCGAAGCAATAGTGCTAATTGACGAAGTGGACTTGCATTTGCATCCTCGCTGGCAGCAAACAATTCTTTTGGATTTGAAAAAAGTGTTCCCTAGGACTCAGTTCATTGTGACTACTCATAGCGCGCAGGTTTTGACCACTGTGAATAGTAGAAGTATCAGAAAGTTATTTGCGAAAGGGAAAAAGACTGAAGTATTCATTCCTGATTTTTCTTTAGGTGCACGCAGCGCACAGTTGCTTGAGGAAATTCAAGAAGTAAACTCGCGCCCGAATTTACCTATTACCCAGAAACTTTCGCGCTATCAATCACTTGTAGAGTCAGATGCCTGGGACTCTCCTGATGCCGTGCAATTGCGGAAAGAGCTCGATGCTTGGGCTGGAAATCAGGAGTCAGTTCTCAAACGTATCGATGTAGATATAAAAATGCGGGACTATCGTAGAGGTCGGCAATGAAGCGGGTAAAAAAATCAGTGGTTTCTCCTCCGCTGTTGGATAGTTTTTTAGCTTTGAATCCGTTGGCTGATTGGGAAAAATTTAGAAAAAGTAATAAACGTTACAAGGAAGTTGCCAAAGCTGTGCAAGAGGATCAGAGAGGCATCTGCGCTTATTGCGAAATAGATTTTTTGGAAAATACAATAGCACCAGATTTGCCCGATTTTCGAATTGAACACTTTCATCCCAAAAGTCCTCATAATCCCCCTCCTAATTGGTCATTGGAGTGGAATAATCTACTAGGAGCATGTCATGGTGGATCTCAAAAAGATGTTTCAGATCCGACTCGATTTACAGCTCCGGATTTTTGTTGCGATGTACCAAAGGGAAGCGTGGATTTAACTGACCATATACTTAATCCACTGGTTGATATCCCCGCCTTTCCTCGGATATTCAATTTTTCAGAAAATAGTGGGAAAATAGATCTAGATTCTGACCTTTGCCCGCCCGATAGGGTTATGAAAGCTCGGGGGACTGTGCGTGAACTGAATCTTAACGCTCCTCGATTGACTCGCATGAGAAGGGCGGTGATGAGGGAGTTAGGGGATCAGATTGAACAGCTCTTGGAATCGGGACTTGCCCCAGCGGAAGCTGCATTGGTGATCGCGAAAGTGATGTTCCCTGACCCGTCCCCCAACCGATGGCCAGCTTTTTTTACATGTGTAAGATGGTATTTAGGCCCTGCAGCTGAAACTCAGTTGGAAAAGATCGGCTATGTAGGGTAACTCTCCCCTGCGACTATTGCAAACGGATCGTGTAAACGTATTTTGAATTGGTTCTGCTAGTTACGATTCAATTATTTGAGTTATAGCTTCCATGGTCCACGTACTACCTTTGCGTTGAAGAATGCCTTTGGCGGATACCTGTACGCCCTTTGTGTGTGCATCGATAGCGAGAATGTACCACTTAGCAATGAGATCTATTTTAACTATTATTTTCCCATGCTCGGAATTATTTACCTTTAGTTCAATAGTCCGGCGGGACTGGTTATCTTTTGGGTCATTAATGCAGTGTAAGTTGACTACATATCCAATGATCTCAGTGCCATAAGGTTTGACAATCTTCAATTGCTCGGAGACATGCTTTAGCACACTTACATGGGCCTCGCTGATTGTGATTTCAGTAAAGGTTTGAACATTATCATCCGGTTCCATGGAGGTCGCCCATTTGATGTCAAATTTGAATGGGACTTCGCCAGATAAGCTGATCTCGGATATCGCATCGCACATTTTTGAATTAAATGCTGAAGGATACGATTCTAGGAGGAATGATGAATCTTTGGTCTCGACTGCCGTTTGAAGGATAATCAATCCTTTTGCAATTCTTTCCACTATTTTTCTTTGGACTGGTGCCAAAATAGTATGGGTATCGGCGAATTTCGTTATTTCACTAGCTATTTCAAATCCAAAACTACCTTCGAAGGTATGGCAAAATTCAAAGCTGGAGATGAGTTTTGCAGCCCCAGATACGGGCTCGTCATAATAAGGTTTTTGGCTGATTTCAGAGCAGGCTGCAAACATTATAAGATTCTTTATTGCATTAACGTGCTTAGGCGCTGCATCTATAGGAATTGTTCCATTTTCTGAGTCGATTTGCAATTTTATCAATATCGAGTCCGAATTTACACCAATTATTTTCGAGCATATATCAGTTGGGGTGGATTGCTCAATACTGGAGAGCGCAAGTACAGCTTGTTTTATTTTCTCTTTTGCGTCACTGAAAGTGTCTTTGGTCGGAAGCATGAGCTCCATTGAGGGATTCTCAGTAAGTCGGTAAATGGACCATTTCTGATTTCCAGGGCTAATATTTTTCCAGTTATGTGTCTCTAGATAGGAGCGCAAGTCAATGACAGAAATTCGATCGAGAGCCTTTTCAAAAACTCTGAAATTTTTATTCACTTTGACGCCTCGTAACAGTTATCTGCAATATCTTTGAGCGCCGTGGAGGTGAGAATTTGATTGCGGGGAATGCGAATTCGTTGGGATGATCCGTTGGGAGTGATGTCGCCCTCTAAATGATGCCAGTAGCAACATTTTCGTATTGCCAGCTGATCTTCACATATATGAAGCCAGTCTAGATGCTCTTTAGGTAGGCAGCATAGAACAAGCACGCATGGGGTACTTGAATTTTTTCGTGAGAATATGAGCTTGTTATAAGCAACTGCATCTAGGTCATAAACGATATCGGAATTTTCTGCAGTCCAATTGATCGTTGCTTTTAACTGCAAATTGAGGACGGAGCCCAGATCGACAATGGTATCGCCGTTCATGAGAGCTAATTTATGAACAGCCATGTCAATACCGAAGTCATGAGTGACAGAGTTGGGTGTAAAACCAGCGTGGGCAACCACAGCGCTGACATACGAAACACTTAGAAGCTCTTCTATTTTCTGCATTGGTAGCATGCGGATTGCCTCTGTGTGGTGGTTCGAGATATTTCGAGACTGGTAAAATGCGCAATCTGGCGAGTTGCCAGAATACCATTCTGGCGCAGAGTTTTGGCAAATTTGTTGCAGCAAAAAATTGTATAATTAGAAAGCTTTCATATCTCTTTAGCTCGGGGAGCCTTGTTATCTTTGCCTTCGCTCTGGTGCGCGTGCAAGGCAGCGAGTTTGACTGGCAGCAAGCGCAGTAACGATACCCACCTGTCGAAAACACGTCCGGACTCCCGCTTGTACCGCAAGGGCAATAGCACCGGCAGTGAGTTACGCTATATCGGCCATCCCCTCAGCGACAACCGCTATGGCCTTTTGCAAGCGCGATGGTGACAAGGCAGTGGCCAAGAAGGTCTTTCGGCCTTCCCCCTGTAGTCGAAGTCGGCACTGACCTGCAATGTGTAGAAAGTATCGTACGATTCGATCGGGTGCCGTGGCTGCGGCGGGCGATGGGCCGGAAATAGACCGACACGATGACTCTTGTGTCGCAAACAAAAAACGCCGATCAGCATGTATCGGCATTTCGTCAAGGATGTTCTTCGTGGCCCTGGGCGGAATCGAACCACCGACACAAGGATTTTCAATCCTTGGCTCGAATGGGTATTTTTGTGTGACCAATTCATGGTGCCGCTATAACTTTATGGTAAGGGCATTTTTCGGGGGATGCTTTAATATAACATTTGTCAAAATCATCTATCCATGCGGGCTAACAGCCATGATTAGAATCCCCCTCTCAAATGTGAAAAAGACTATCCTCTCGGGTGGCCTTTTGCACTTCTTTCATGCCGGAGAGAGGAAGAGGCCCTGCGGGGCGGGCGCGGCGCCAAGGCGGCCGGTTCAAAAGCCTCGCCCGCGCGCACGGGCTTGCCGCTCCGAATCGCCTGACTGCCGCCGCGCGGCATGTGCGTGCGCCAGATCCAAGGCTATTTGCTGGAGCTTTGTGGCACCGAGGTGTCGCGGGACCTGATCTCGACCATCACTGATTTGGTGCTGGAGGAAGTGGCGCAATGACAGCAACGGCCATTGGAAGCCATGTATTCGATCGTCTATTTCGACGGGCTGCGCACGCGGTCGCCTGACCCGCCGCCGACGTCGGACGAGATCCGGTCTCAGCATGGCTGGTTTATGTCCAGAGTCGGCTGCCCGACGCCAACGACGAGCCTTGACGTTCAGGTCAGCGACAGCGCGAGCTCGCGGCCCAGCGCCGAGAGGGCGGCCGCCACGGTGTCGATCTTGGTCGTGTGGCCCAGGTCCAGGATGCGCGTGACCTCTTGCGGCTTGACGCCCATGCGGCGCGCCAGCTCGGCCGGGATTACCTTTTGCGCCAACATCTCGTTGAGCAACAGGACTTTCGCGGACAGGGCGATCGGCAAAGCGATTGGCCGCTCGCCTGGCTTGGCCTTCGACGGTGCCGGTACCGGTCGCCGGTCCTCGAAGTAGAAGTCCATCGCGGTGATAAGCGCGTCGCGTGCCATGTCGAGCGCTTCCTGCACTGTGTTGCCCTGCGTGATAGCCTCCGGAATATCCCGGAAGGTGACGACGAAACCGCCGGTTTCAGGTGTAAAGGCAGCTGGATAGTTCATGGTTTCCTTGATGGGCGGTGAGACGGAAAGCTCCTTATGGGCCGATTCTATGCTGGCGCGGACAGACGCGGCGCGCAGCCGCCAGGCGATGCCAACGAGCGCGTCTGTGCGCAGTCGCTGCGCGCCCCCGCTGGCTACCGCTGCTGGGGAGCTTTCCGTGGGCCGACGATCAATGCCATGCGTTCGTTGATCACGCTGCCGGTGCCGAAACCGTCAGTTCGCTTCGGTCGGCGCGACCTGCGGGGGGCGTGCGGCCGATCAAAACCCGAAATCAAGATTGGCCGGCATCTCGACTGCCGGTGTTGCCGCCGGCTTCTTTGCACGCGGCGGCACCGGGAATTCCCACGCGCGCATCAGCTGCGCCGGATAGGGCCGCAGGAAACTGCGCGCGTATTCCGGATCGCCGCAGTCGAGCCAGTCATCCCATTCACTTTGCGGCACCACCACCAACTAGTCTTTCCACGTCTCCGTGTTCCAGAAACCGGTTTCGTGCAGGTCGATGATCACGCCCATGACGGCGTTGAGCATTTCAGGGTCCGGCGGACGGAAGTTGACGCACATGAGTTTTCACCGAAAGCAAAATAACATCATGGCAGGGCTACCAGCAGCAGCAACTGCCCGAGCACAAGGGCAATCCGGTGTATTTTCAGGAGTGGCGCATGGAGATCGTCGGGGAGCGGCCGCCGGTGGACAAGATCAGGCCGCTCTACGGGACCTATAATTAGCCGGCTCAATAGGTGGGGTTGTGGCTGGTCGCGTTGCACCGCCTGAAACTCGAAAGTCGTGATGCCCCCCAGCGTGCCGTCCAAAAATCCTGTCTAAAAACCGGCGTGACTGCAAAAGGGATGGAACGGTCGGCTCAGACCGCATTGCCAGCCGGCGTAAATCCGATCGCCTTGCCCGCGTTCCGCCGCCAGTAAAACGCGACCATCAGCAAGCCCGCCGCCAGCATCAGCCAGGTCGACGCCTCGGGCACGGCGGCCACCGCGTTGAGCGTGCCCGTCAACGGATCGAAACCGCTGACCGCATAGCCGGCCATCACGAACTCATTGCCGCCAAATAGTTGACTGAGCACGAACGCGTCCGAAAACGTTTCGCCGTCCACAGTCTTGAAGAAGGTATTCAATCCAAACGCCCCGGACGCGAGGAAATCAACCGCGTTCGCGCCGCCGGCGAAATCGAAGAAGATCTTCGCTTTGTTGATGCCGATGGTTTTGCCCGCGACGAACACCAGCGTGGACGTCAGAAAGCCGCCATGGCCATCCGGATCGATCTCGAAATGCATTTCGCCGCCTTGTTGCAGGTAGTTGCCGTTGATGATCAACGCGTCCGGCGAGGCGCCCACCTGCACCAGGCCGCCGTTGTTGACGACGTTGCCGTTGATCGTGCCGTGGCCGCCAAACACGCCGCGTGTGCCGACGACGATATTGGTTGCCGTGATCACACTCTCGTCTTTCACCAGCACCAGTGCGGCGCCGCGCGTGTCGGCGTCGCCGAAACTGCCGACGCCGAGCAGGCTGCCCGCGTTCAAGACCGAATGGCCCGACACCTCGACCACGCTGCGAAGGTTTGCGTTGTGACTACCCACGAGCATTTGCCCGGCGGACCCGCTGCCGTATGCGGCGCTAAAGCTGCTCCCGCCCGTAATCTTGAGGGTTGCATTGGCCACCCATGTGCTGCTTTCCTGACCGCTGAGGCGAACTTGCCCGCCGCCGCTGACCAGCATGTCACCCCGGCCGCCGTTGCCGCTGCCGAGCAGGATGCCGCCCAAGGTATTGCCCGAGTCGATATTGAGCAGCCCGCCATTGCTGACATATAAACGTCCGACGCCCCGCTGGCCCACTGTCAAGCGGGCGCCGCCGTTGCCTTCGACCCCCGCACCCGCCAGATTGAGCGTGCTTCCCAGCCCGTTGATGTTGACGCTGCCGTCGCCGGTGGGCAGCGCGCCCAGGGTCATCTGTAGCGCGTTGACGGTGCCGCCGTTGAGTACCTCGACGACACCCGCTCCGCCTTGACCGACCTGCACGAAGGCGTCGACATTGATGGTGGGGGTAACGGTCCAGGTCGACCCTGCGCCGTCGACCCTGGCGTAGCCCGATGCGCCGGTGAGCGCGTTGGCGCCGGCCAGCACGCCCAGGTAGGCGAACTTGGTGGTGGCGGTGGCGCCATCGAGCACGTTCAACTCGCCGTGGGTCCTGGCGTTGGGCCGCCCGAAGGTGCCACTGATGGCGCCATTGCCGATGAAGAAACCGGCGTTGTCGTTCAGGCTGTCGGTGGTCTTGAACGACGAGCCGACGCCGACCACGTTGACCACGCCGGTCGAGCCGCCGCCGTTGGCGATGATGGTGTAGTTGCAGCGCACGTCGCAGTAGGGGCTCTTGCCGCCGAGCGACTCCACCGAGGCGCCATTGCTGATCGTGAGCGTGCCATTGCCGGTGGTGCCGACGCCGACGAAATTGCTGGCGACGAGCGACGTGCCGGGGCCGGAGACGGTCATGCTGCCGATACCTTGTCCGTACAGCCCGGCGCCGACGGCGACATGGCTGAAGGACTCGAATCCTGTGAGGAGCGCCGTTCCCGTCAGGCCGTCGTTGGCGCCGACGGCCAGCGTGCGATAGGTGCCGTCGTCGTTGACGTAGGTGTCGCCGTCGAGGATGAGGGCGGCGTCGGCGCGCGGCAGCCACGCCAGCGTCGCCAGCAACAGGGTCAGGGTGTGTTTGCAGGCAAGATTTTTTCGGTCGGTCATGGCGGACTCCTGGCGTAGACGGCGGACTGGCGGGGACGGCAAACCAGTCTACGGTCAGGATGTCAGAAAAACATCATCCATTTGAATGACGCGGGTAAATTTGTGGCGGAGCGCACCGTAAAGCAACTGTCGGGTGACAAGGCGCGCGCCGCTTCAGTGGCGGCACGCCCGGATCCGATCAGTTGGCCGGTTGATTCATCCAATCGGCCATCAAGTCCACTACCTCTTTTTCCTGCCCGATGAAGCCGTGGTAGTGGAGGGCTTCGCAAACGTCCCCGCTGGGATTGGCACCACCGGTGACCATCACCAACTTCTTGACGGGGGCGTTTTTCAGGCCCCTCATGATCCAGTCCACCTCGTGCGGCTGGCAGATCGGGCAGGCGTCGCTGGCGTGATGCACCACCAGCACGGGCAGCTTGAGCGCGGCCAGATTCTGCGCCGGCACCGCTCCCTGCTTCTTGTACGCCGTCACGCTGGAGGTCAGCACCAGGCCGGCGATGCCGGTATCGCCGGTACTGCCTATGGCGGCATAAGTGGCGGAAATGGTGCCGCGGCTGGTGCCGACCAGCCACATCGGCGAGGCGCTTTTGGTGCGCACGAACTCCAGCGCGGCATGCACGTCGGTCAGGTGTTTCTCGTTGACGCGGTCGCCGTAGTCCAGCGCCGGGGTATCGCTCGGTAGGCCGAAGATCGCGACGTTGAAGCCGTCCGCCAGGAACAGCGCGACGCTGCGCGCGAGGAAGTTGCGGCTGGTCGGCTTGCCATCGACCACTTTGCCGTAGCCGCCATTGCCTCCCGTGAACAGAAACACGGTGGCCTTGGCGCCTTCCCGCGCCTCCCAATAGACGCTGGTTTCAACGCCGGGGCGGGTGGGCACTTTATAGGTCTGGCCTTCGGCTTGCGCCGCCAGGCTGCAAACGAGCAGTGCCCATCCAGCCAGCCAACGCATTGTCGTCATCGCATGCTCACGAGGAAAAGGAATAAACATAGCATAGTCCCCACGGTGGACTGGGAATCCACGTCGACTGCACGCAGTCGGCCGACCGGCCATCCGACTGCGCCGCGCGACTGTGCTAAAGGATGGTGTGGGGCGCCGATACACCTGTCATACTGGCTTCCCCCATACAAGGAGATCGGCATGCCATTTTACAAAATCTGGTATCGAAACAACCCTGAGCCCCTGGAGGCGTCGAGCGCCGGCCGATTGAGCGAGTCGCAGATTGTCGAGCTGGTCGTGCAGAAAGAAAACATCGCGGCGCACGCGCCCGCAAGCGACGCGCCAACGGTGCAAGAGATCATTGATCAAAACAAATTGTCACCCGTCCGATATGCCGAGGATGAAGGCGAGCCCTTCACGATTGGGTAGTTGCTGTCCCGGATAGGCGGCACTAGCGCACCTCGTACAGCGCCTCGATCACCCATGGCAAGTCGATGCCTGGCTCGTTGCGGTAGGTCAGGAAGAAAGACCTCGCCCACGCCGGGTTGAGCAAGGTGTTCCATCGGGAGAAGGCTGCGGCGGAGTACGCCGACAGGAACGCCTCCATGACCGCCGCCTCCGCTTCCGCCTGGGTGCGGGCGGCGTCCCAAAACGCGACGAATTGCGCGGCTAGAACAAGTTTTCTCATGACGTCGCCCTCCGGTCAGGTCAGCAGGTCCGATGTGGCTGCATAGTGGATACGCGGGCGAGGGGGCAACGGTTTCAACTGCGGCGGGACAGCGCGTGCGGTGTCGCACGGATGCCGGTGGTCCGTGTGGCAGCTAACGGTCGTCACCGGTCGGACCTGCCATGCTGGCGGCTTATCAAAGTGTAATAGGGAGAACATCATGAGCGACGACCTCAAAAACGCGGGCGCGGGCGACCGGGCGCGTATCAATGTCAACGAGCAGCATGAGGTGGCCTACTGGACCAAGGAACTGGGCGTGACCAAGGACCGCTTGGCGCAGTTGGTGAAAGAGGTGGGGCCGAGCGCCAAGGCGGTCAGGGAAAAGCTCATCAGTGATTGAGCACGGGCGGCCCCCTAAACGCCGCCCGCCACGAATCATCCCCGCTGTCTGAACAGTCGCCGCGCCGCGCTTACCACATGATCACGCGCTGCTCCGGCGCCAGGTACATCGGGTCGCCCGGCTTGATGTCGAACGCCTCGTAGAAGCCGGGCTGGTTCATCACCGTGCCCTTGGCGCGGAACTCGCCCGGCGAATGCGGATCGCTCTTGATCTGCGCGATGGCCGCCTCCGGCCGCAGCTTGGCGCGCCACTTGGTGGCAAAGCCGATATACAGCCGCTGCTCGCCGGTCAGGCCGTCGATCACCGGGGACGGCTTGCCGCCGAGCGAACGCTGGTAGGCGTTATAGGTGATCGACAGCCCCGAATTGTCGCCGATGTTCTCGCCCAGGGTCAGCTCGCCGTTGATGAAGTAGCCCGGCACCGGGCTGTAGGCGCCGTACTGCTTGACCAGCCCGGCCGCGCGCTGTTTGAAGGCGGCGCGGTCCTCCACCGTCCACCAGTTGCGCAGGCGGCCCTTGGCGTCGTACTGGCTGCCCGAGTCGTCGAAGGCGTGGCTGATCTCGTGGCCGAAGGTGATGCCGAGCAGGCCGTAGTTGACCGCGTCCTCGGCCTTGACGTTGAAGAACGGCGGCTGCAGGATCGCCGCCGGAATCGTGATCGCGTTGAGCGACGGGCTGTAGCTGGCGTTGACCGTTTGCGGCGTCATCGACCATTCCTCGCGATCGACCGGCGTGCCCAGCTTGTCGAGGTTGTGCTGGCGGCTCCACGCGCGCGCCGCCCGCACGTTGGCGATCAGGTCATGCGGCTGGGTTTTGAGGGCGCTGTAGTCGCGCCACTTGTCCGGATAGGCGATCTTCGGCTTCAACGCCGCCAGCTTGAGCTGGGCCTCCTTTTTGGTTTCAGGGCCCATCCAGTCGAGCTTGTCGATGCCGTCCTTGAACGACGCCACGAAGTTGTTGAACATCGCCATCACGCGCGGCTTGGTTTCCGGCGGCAGGTACATTTCCACGTACTTCTTGCCGACCGCGTCGCTGACGGCGTTGTCCGTGAAGCGCAGCGCCTGCTGCCACAGCGGTTCCGGTTGCGGCACGCCGCGCAGCACCGTGCCTTCGAAGGCGAAGCGCTCCTGGACGGCGGCGCTGCCCAGATAGCCGGCGTAGCTTTCGATGATGCGCCAGCTGGCGTAGCTTTTCCACGCCTCCAGCGGCACGGCGGCCAGCGTCTCGGCGAAGGCGCCCAGATAGCTCGGCTGGCGCACCACGGCCGACGATTCCTTCGGCGCCAGGCCGGCCGCGGCGAAGTAGGCGTTCCAGTCGAAGCCCGGCGCCAGTTCGGCGAACCTGGCAAAATCGACGCGGTTGTACGACTTGACCGGATCGCGCATCTGCACCCGCGTCCATTGGCCCTTGGCCAGGCGGGTCTCGAGGTCGACGATCTGCGCCGCGTGGGCGGCGGCGCCCTGGTCGCCGCTCATGGCCAGCATGGTTTCGATGTGCTTCGCGTATTTGGCGCGCACGGCCGTCAGTTTGGCGTCGTCGTCCTTGAGGTAGTAGTCGCGATCGGGCAGGCCCAGGCCGGACTGGCCGATGTTGATCGTGTAGCGCTCGGGGTCCTGGCCGTCGACGGCGACGCTGGCCGAGAACGGCGTTTGCACGCCGCCGCGCTGCAGCTGCGCGAACAGCGCCGGCAAGTCCTTCTTGTCCTCGATGGCGGCCACGCGCGCCAGGTCGGCGCGCAGCGGCTTGAAGCCGGCGGCGTCGCGCGCCTTCTCGTCCATGTAGCTGCTATAGAGGTCGGCGATCTTGCGGGCTTCGCTGCCGGGCTTGCCGGGGTTTTTCAGGGTGGCGGCGATCAGCGCGCGCAGCTGGCCCTGGGCGATTTCGCGCAGCTCGGGGTAGGTGCCCCAGCTCGATTTGTCGGCCGGGATTTCGGTGTTGCGGGTCCACACGCCGTTGACGTAGCCGTAGAAATCGACCTTCGGGCTGACCGCCGGGTCCAGCGTGTTGAGGTCGATGCCGGAGGCGGACGCGGCGGTTTGCTGGGCGTGCAGCGGGGCGGACAGGGCGAACAGGGCGCAGCAAGCGGCGCTGATAAGCGAGCGTTTCACGAAGCTTCCTTTATTGTGTAGTGGGGATTCATGCCGTGCGCGCACATGGATAGGTCCGCGCAGCAACATTATACCGGCGGCACTACCCGCGCTGGATCAGCGGCGCGCCGACCATGCTGTCGAGCACGTCGCGGTGGCGCAGCGCCAGTTCCAGGTGCTTGTGGGCGATGCGCGAATGCTCCTTGACCAGCGCCTCGACGCGCGCGCTGGCCCGGCCCTCGATGGCGTCGACAATGTCGTGGTGCTGCATCATCGCCATGCGCATGATCGCCACCGACCCCGGCAGGCGCGCCTGCGCGCTGACGAAGGCGCTCGGCGACGCGAACGGCAGCGCGGCGACCCGCGTGAGCGCGCGCTGCACCACGCCGCTGCCGGCCGCCTCCAGGATCAGCGCGTGGAAGCGCTCGTTCCACAGCGCGTACTGCTCGAGCCGCTCCTGGTCCGACACCGTGTGCTCGAACAGCGCCTCCATGCGGTTGGCGCAATCGCGCATCTGCTGCAGTATCAGGCGCGAGACGCCGCGCTCGGCCGCCATGCGCGCGGCCAGCGCCTCGATCGTGCCGCGCACCTCGATGGCGTCGGCGATGTCCTGCTCGGAAAACGCCCGCACCACGTAGCCGGACGGCTGCACCGCCTCGAGCAGGCCTTCCTCGGCCAGGCGCTGCATGGCGGCGCGGATCGGCGTGCGCGACACGCCCAGATGGTCGGCCACCTCGACCTCGGAGAGGCGCTCGGACGGCGCAAAGTGGCCGCGCAACACGGCCTCGCGCAGGCCCATGATGGCGCGCTCCGTTTGCGATGCCTCCCGGACGGTGCCGGCGGCAGCGGGCGATTTCATATCGTTCAGATTGGACATAGTCGTTGGGTGCGCGTGGAATCGGTGGAGTGGAGTGGCATGCAGCCGGCGGCGGCGTTCGCGGCGCTGGCCTTCCGGTATGCGGTCGATGACGCGGCGCGATTGCACGCCGCCGGCGTCGATGTTGAGCATGCGCGGCTTGCGCTCGGAGTGCTTGGGCAGCTTCGCCTGCTGCGCGCCCTTGGATTGCTGCTTCGCATTGTAGCCGCCCTTGCCGGCCGGCGCCACGCCGACCGCGACGAGCGTGTCCGCCGGGGGCGGGAAGTGTCACCCCTGCCAGCGGCCGAGCGGCTGCCCGTCGCGCGCGGCGCCTCGTAGATCTCGCTCATCGTCGGTACTCGCAATTAATTGGTGCAGGCCGCCGGCGGGGGCCTGATTTCCATTGAATTGTATACAGCAAATTAGATCTGATCCACAAAAAAGAACGTAAACGCCGTTAATGCCGCAGAAATCCAAAATTGTCTGGAAAATTATAAAAAAATGTATACACTCGGTATCCGTGAAAAGCAGCCACCTCCATAAGGCGCCGCATGTTTTGGAGGCTTTTATCTGATTGCAGTCAATTACAGGAGCAAGACATGGAAAACAATCGCGGTGTGGTCTACATGGGGCAGGGCCAGGTGGAGGTGCGCGACATCGCCTATCCGAAGATGCAGGACCCGCGCGGGCGCAAGATCGAGCACGGCGTGATCCTGCGCGTGGTCTCGACCAACATCTGCGGCTCCGACCAGCACATGGTGCGCGGCCGCACCACGGCCTCGGTCGGCCTGGTGCTTGGGCACGAGATCACCGGCGAGGTGCTGGAGGTGGGGCGCGACGTCGAAACGCTGAGCAAGGGCGACCTGGTGTCGGTGCCGTTCAACGTCGCCTGCGGCCGTTGCCGCACTTGCAAGGAGCAGCACACCGGCGTGTGCCTGAACGTCAATCCGGCGCGCGCCGGCGGCGCCTACGGCTATGTCGACATGGGTGACTGGATCGGCGGCCAGGCGCAGTACGTGCTGGTGCCGTACGCCGACTTCAACCTGCTCAAGTTCCCGGACTACGACCGCGCCATGGCCAAGATCCGCGACCTCACTTGTTTGTCCGACATCCTGCCGACCGGCTACCACGGCGCCGTCACGGCCGGCGTCGGGCCGGGCAGCACCGTCTACATCGCCGGCGCCGGTCCGGTGGGCATGGCGGCGGCGGCCTCCGCGCGCCTGCTCGGCGCGGCCGTCACCATCGTCGGCGACGTCAACCCGGCGCGCCTGGCGCACGCGCGCGCGGTCGGTTTCGAGACGGTCGACCTGTCGCTCGACGCCAGCCTGGCCGACCAGATCGCCGCCATCCTCGGCACGCCCGAAGTCGACAGCGCGGTCGATTGCGTCGGCTTCGAGGCGCGCGGCCACGGCCACGCCGGCGCCGCGCACGAGGCGCCCGCCACGGTGCTCAACGCGCTGATGGAGGTCACGCGCGCGGCCGGCAAGATCGGCATCCCCGGCTTGTACGTGACCGACGATCCCGGCGCGCCGGACGCCGGCTCGCGCCACGGCAGCCTGCAGATCCGCTTCGGCCTCGGTTGGGCCAAGTCGCACAGCTTCCACACCGGCCAGACCCCGGTCATGAAGTACAACCGGGCGCTGATGCAGGCCATCCTGTGGGACAGGATCAACGTCGCCGAGGTGGTCAACGTGCAGGTGATCGGGCTGGAGGAGGCGCCCCGCGCCTACCACGAGTTCGACGCCGGCGTGGCCAAGAAATTCGTGCTCGATCCGCACCGGCTGATCGCCGCCTGAGCGCCGCCATGCCATGACGACGATCCATTTACTTCGCGTCCCGCCGGGCGGGCGGCGGGTGGTGCCATGAGCGCGGCCGCCATGCCGCGCGAGGAGCTGGCCGCGATCGAGCGCGCCTGCGCGCAGCTGATCGTGCGCTACGCCTACCTGAACGACGAGCGCCGCTTCGAGGAGCTGGCCGGCCTGTTCACCGAGGACGCGCTGCTGTACCGGCCGTCGGCGCCGGCGCAGCCGATCGAGGGGCGGGCGGCGATCCTGGCCGCGCTGCGCAAGCGGCCGGCGGAGACGGTCACCTTCCATGTCACCAGCGACGTGCAGGTCGAGGTGGACAACCCGACGACGGCGCGCTGCCGCTCGCGCATCCTGATGATGAGCGCGACCCGCGCGCCCGATGGCGGCGCGCCGGTCGACGCGCGGCAGCCGGTGCCCGGCGTGTTCGTCGACCGCCTGCGCCTGACGGCCGATGGCTGGCGCTTCGCGTCGCGGCGCGGCTCGCTGTGGCTGCCGCCCGGCGCGGCGGCGTGACGCGCGCGCCCGAAAACATTCAAACACAAGGAAAATCATGGCAACAATCATAGGCGGCATCGGCACCTCGCACGTGCCCACCATCGGCCTGGCGTACGACCGCAAGCGCCAGAACGATCCGGCCTGGGCGCCGCTGTTCGAGGGCTACAAACCGGTGGCCAAGTGGCTCGAGGAACGGCAGCCGGACGTGCTGCTGTTCTTCTACAACGACCACGCCAACAGCTTTTTCTTCGACTGCTACCCGACCTTCGCGATCGGCGTCTCGCCGGAGTTCGACATGGCCGACGAGGGCGCCGGACGGCGTCCGCTGCCGAGCATCAAAGGGCACGCGGGGCTGGCCGCGCACGTGACCGACTGCCTGGTCAACGACGAATTCGACATGGCGGTGTTCCAGGACCGCGCGCTCGACCACGGCTGCAACTCGCCGCTTGGCTTGATGTGGCCGCACGAGCCGGCGTGGCCGGGCGCCATCCTGCCGGTGGCGATCAACGTGTTGCAGTATCCGCTGCCGACGGCGCTGCGCTGCTACAAACTGGGCAAGGCGGTGCGGCGCGCGGTCGAATCGTTTCCGCAGGACCTCAAGGTGGTGGTGGTCGGCACCGGCGGCCTGTCGCACCAGATCCACGGCGAGCGCACCGGTTTTAACGACACCGAATGGGACGAGGAGTTCCTGCGCCTGTTTGTCGAATCGCCCGAGCAGCTGACGGCGATGACCCATGCCGACCTGGTACGCCGTGGCGGCGCCGAAAGCGCGGAAGTGATCATGTGGCTGGCAATGCGCGGCGCGCTGACCGACACCATCCGCTGCGTGCACCAGAACCATTATCTCGCCACCACCACCAACATGGCGGTGGCCATCTACGAGCAGGAGCGGGCAGGGGAAGCGCCGCCGGCGCCGGCTCGGGCGCGTTCGAACCAGCAACTGGCCGGCATCGAGGACATCGACGGCACCTATCCGTTCGATGTGGCGCACAGCGTCAAGGCGCTCGAGCTGAACCGCTTCTTCTGGCGCCACCGCGAGCCGCAGTTCCGCGAACTGGTGGCGTTCGATCTGGAGGCGGCGTTCGACGAATCGGGCTTGAGCGAGGAGGAGCGCGAGCTGGTGCGGCGGCGCGACTGGCTCGGCCTGGTCCGGTACGGCGTCAGTTTCTTCGTGCTCGAGAAATTCGCGCGCGTGCAGAAGATGTCCAACCTGCAGGTTTATGCCAGCATGCGCGGCGAAACGCTGGAAGCGTTCCTGCTGACGAGGAGGGTGCCGGAATCGGCGTGAGCGGGCCGCACGGGCGCCGCCCCGGGAAAAAGATTGCGCTATCATTTTGGCTGGAAAGTATGGTAATGTTGCCATCCCGTTGCTAGGTGATTGCGCAAACATGTCCGTCTTCAAGATCAAGGGATTACGCTGGTGGATGATCAGTCTGATCATGCTGGGAGCGGTCATCAACTACCTCACGCGCAGCACGCTGGCCGTGGCCGCGCCCACGCTGCTCACCGAGCTCGGCATCGGCACCAGGGAGTATTCGTACATCACCGCCGCCTTCCAGGGGGCCATCATGCTGCAGCCGCTGTGCGGCTACATCCTCGACGTGGTCGGCCTCAAGTATGGCTTCGCCATGTTCGCGGCGGCCTGGTCGGTCATCTGCATGGCGCACGGCATGGCCACCAACTGGCAGACGCTGGCCGCGCTGCGCGCGCTGCTCGGCCTGGCCGAAGGCTCGGCCAACCCGGCCGGCATGAAGGCCGTCTCCGAATGGTTCCCGGCCAAGGAGCGCGGCCTGGCCGGGGGCATCTTCAACATCGGCGCCTCGTTCGGCTCCATGCTGGCGCCGCCGCTGGTGGTGTGGGCCATCCTGCATTACAACTGGCAGTCGGCCTTCGTCATCACCGGCGCGCTCGGCCTGGTGTGGGTGGCCGCCTGGCTGCTGCTGTACGACGCGCCGGCGCGCCACCGCCGCCTGTCGCGGCAGGAACAGGAGCACATCGCCGCCGGCCAGGAAAAGCACCTCGAGGGCGACGGCAAGCGGCCGTCGATCCTGAGCATCCTCAAGATGCGCAACTTCTGGGGCATCGCGCTGCCGCGCTTCCTGGCCGATCCGGCCTGGGGCACGCTGTCGTTCTGGGTGCCGCTGTACCTGACCACGGTGCGCCACTTCGACCTGGCGCAGATCGCCATGTTCGCGTGGCTGCCGTTCCTCGCGGCCGACCTCGGCTGCATGTTCGGCCCGGTGGTGGTGCTGGCGCTGCAAAAGCGCGGCGTGCCCCTGATCAACGCCCGGCGCGGCGCCTTCACGCTCGGCGCCTGCATGATGATGGGCGTGGCCTTCGTCGGCTACGTCGACAGCCCGTACGCCGCGATCGCCTTGCTCAGCCTGGCCGGCTTCGCGCACCAGACCTTGTCGGTCACCGTCATCACGATGTCGTCGGACCTGTTCCGCCGCAACGAGGTGGCCACCGTGGCCGGCATGTGCGGCACCTTCGGCAACCTCGGCCTGCTGATCTTCTCGCTGCTGATCGGCGGCCTGATGGCCAGTGTCGGCTACACGCCGTTCTTCGTCAGCCTGGCGGTGCTCGACCTGGTCGCCGCCGTCCTGCTGTGGACGTTGGTGCGCGAACCGGCGCCCCGGCCCGACCCGTCAGAACCCCTTACCGCCCGACCCGTATGATCCACAATCCCATCCTGCCCGGCTTCAATCCCGACCCGTCGATCGTGCGCGTCGGCGACGATTATTACATCGCCACGTCGACCTTCGAATGGTATCCGGGCGTGCAGATCCACCACTCGCGCGACCTGGTCCACTGGCGCCTGCTGGGCCGCCCGCTCACGCGCGCCAGCCAGCTCAACATGCTGGGCGCGCCGGACTCGTGCGGCGTGTGGGCGCCGTGCCTGACCTACGCGGACGGCTTGTTCTGGCTGATCTACACCGACGTCAAGCGCTACGGGCGCACCTCGACCGGAGGCGCCGCCGGCAGCGCCTCGCTGCGCGACTTCCACAACTACCTGGTCACCAGCCCGGCCATCGACGGCCCGTGGTCCGACCCCGTGCACCTCAACAGCAGCGGCTTCGACCCGTCGCTGTTCCACGACGACGACGGCCGCAAATACCTGCTCAACCAGCTGTGGGACCACCGCCCGGGCGGCAAGCGCTTCGCCGGCATCGTCGCGCAGGAGTATTCGGTGGCGCAGCGGCGCCTGGTCGGGCGCCGCGAGAACATCTTCCAGGGCACGCCGCACGGCCTGACCGAGGCCCCGCACCTGTACCGGCGCGACGGCTATTACTACCTGCTCACCGCCGAGGGCGGCACAGGCTGGAACCACGGCGTGACGATGGCGCGCGCGCGCGACCTGCACGGGCCGTACGAGCTCCATCCCGACCAAACCATCCTCAGCGCGCGCCACCGGCCGGACGCCGTGCTGCAACGCGCCGGCCACGCCGACCTGGTGGACACGCCCGACGGCCAGACCTACATGGTCTATCTGTGCGGGCGGCCCCTGCGCAACCGCGGCACCTGCACGCTGGGACGCGAGACGGCGATCCAGCCGGTCGCCTGGTGCGCCGACGGCTGGCTGCGCACCTTCGACGGCAAGGGCATGCCGCAGGCGCTCGCGCCCGCGCCCGGGTTGCCGCCGCACCCCTGGCCGGCGGCGCCGGTGCGCGAGGAGTTCGACGCGGCGGCGTTGCCGCTGGCGTTCCAGTGGCTGCGCACGCCGTGGCCGGAAGAGTTGTTCAGCCTGACCGAGCGGCCCGGCCATCTGCGCCTGTACGGGCGTGAAAGCCTAGGCAGCCAGTTCCGCCAGGCGCTGGTGGCGCGGCGCCAGCAGGCGCATTGCTACAGCGCCGCCACCGTGGTCGACTTCGAGCCGGAGCACTACCAGCAGCAGGCCGGCCTGGTGTGCTACTACGGCGGCGCCAAGTTTTACTATCTGTACATCAGCCACGACGAGGTGCTCGGCAAGCACCTGCGCGTGATGAGCAGCCTGCCCAACCACGTGCAGACCGACACCTTCACCGCGCCGGTCGCGCTGCCGGCCGGCGTGCCGGTCGAGTTGCGGGTCGAGGTGGACGAGGAGCGTATGTACTTCGCCTACCGCAGCGGCGGCGCCCAGTGGCAATGGTTGCCGCAGCAATTCGACGCCAGCATCCTGTCGGACGAGGCCAACGCGCCCGGCCAGCCCAATTTCACCGGCGCCTTCGTCGGCATGGCCTGCCAGGACATGTCCGGTGCCGGCCTGCACGCGGACTTCGACTACTTCGACTACCGCGAGCGGCCCTATTGCGTCGATGCGAGGGCGCGGGACAGTTGAGTTCGTTGCTTGGACGGATCACGCGCCGTGCGGACGATGCGGGCGGCAGGGCCGAAATCGGCCAGCGATCGATGTCGATGGGTGCTATTTGGCTGTTTTTCGTACCGATCGCCCAAAAAAACGTCCAGTGATGGCACAATGGCAAATTATCAGTTTGCGGTGCAGCATGGATATTTTTAGCCCGATTC
The DNA here is from genome assembly GCA_963513825.1 of uncultured Duganella sp. GTDB lineage: Bacteria > Pseudomonadota > Gammaproteobacteria > Burkholderiales > Burkholderiaceae_D > Rugamonas. The sequence continues at coordinate 104,121 of CAUPRW010000007.1, read as the reverse complement.
CTTCGATTATCGCCATTGGCCTGGCGTTTTTGACCTCCTACCTGCTGGGCAAACGGCTGCCGCCTGCGGGCGAGCCGGGGCGCATCTCGACCATCGACGGCTTGCGCGGCTACCTGGCCTTTTTCGTCTTTCTGAGCCACGCGATGATCTGGTACCCCTACCTGCGCACCGGACAGTGGACGGTGGTGCCGTCGAACCTGTACGCGCATTTCGGCCAAAGCAGCGTCGCGTTCTTCTTTATGATCACCGGTTTCCTGTTCTTTTCCAAACTGCTCGGCAGCCGCGGCAAGGAAATGGACTGGGGCAAGCTCTACGTGTCGCGCGTAATGCGCCTGACGCCGCTCTACTTGGTGGCCATCGCGGTGTTGTTCCTCATCGTTGTGATCGTCTCGGGTGGCACGCGGCACGAAAGCGTGGCCCAGCTGGCCCGCGAGGCGGCCACCTGGCTCGGGTTCACCGTGCTGGGCATGCCCAACATCAACGGCTTCGACGGCACCTTCCGCATCATCGCCGGCGTGACATGGTCGTTGCCGTATGAATGGGCGTTTTACTTCTCGCTGCCGCTCATTGGCCTGCTTGCGCGCGTGCGCGTGCCGCTCGCCTACGTGGCGCTGTCGGTGCTGGCGATCGTCGGCTTCGTGCTGGCCTACGACAAGATGAACAGCCTGATCCTGTTCCCGATGGGGATGGCGGCTGCCGTGCTGGTGCGCGACGAGCGGTTCACGAAATTTGCGGTCGGCAAGCCCGCCTCGCTGATCGCCATCGGCTGCGTGGTGGCGGCGGTGGTGTTCTTCAAGACGGCGCACGGCGTCGTGCCGGTGCTGTTGCTGGCCGCCAGCTTCGCGCTGATCGCCGGCGGCAACAGCCTGTTCGGCATCCTGACCAACGCCACCTCGCGCGCCTTCGGCGAGACGGCCTATAGCGTCTACCTGCTGCACGGCCTGCTGTTGTTTGTCGCCTTCCACATGGTGATCGGCCACGACGTGGCGGCGACGTTGACGCCGGTGCAGCACTGGCTGGTGGTGCTGGCCGTCACGCCGGTGCTGGTCACGATCAGCCATTTCACCTTTTGGATGATCGAGTATCCGTCCATGCGCAGCACGACGGCGGTGACCGGCTGGCTGCGCCGCTTGCTCAAACGCGGCGCGCCCAGGGCCCGGACCTCGTCGTAGGGGTGACTTTTCAATTGAATCTCGGTCTTTTAAGCAACTATGCTATCGTCATTTCTCCAACTTCAGGAGGTGAAATGACGAAATCCAAGTCCCTTTCCCGCTATGCGGCGGCGGTGTGCGCATCGTTTGTGCTCGGCGCGACGTGCGCGCACGCCGGTTCCATCGGCAAGACCATCACAGTCGAGTCGCGCCTGCCCGACGCGGTGACCGTCAACCCCGGTTTCACCTCGACCAGCGTGATCGGCGTCGGCGGGACCAGCTTCGCCCAGCCGGACTACGTCGTTTCCATCACCGATAACGCGGTGAGCTTCGCGGGGTGGAGCTTTCCCAACGCGTTCGTCGATTACGCCTTCAACGGCACCGTGCTCAAAACGGCAGGTCGCTGGAGCGGCTACGGCATCGATCCGTCGTCGAACCTGGCCGGCTTCTCGCTCGACCGCATCACGGTCGTCGGCGGCGAGTTGCGCGTCAATTTCCAGGGCTTGAGCGTGGACACCGGCACCCGCCTGGCACTGAACGTGTCGGCCGTGCCGGAGCCGGAAACCTATGCCATGCTGCTGGCGGGCGTGGGCATGGTCGGACTGGCGCGCCGGCGTGGCGCCGCCGCGCGGGCCGACCGGCGCGCCGCTTCCTGACGGCGCGGCCGCGCCGGCGCGCTTGCCGTCGGCGCGGCCAATTTCATTCGTCCGCTTGGTGATTTTCGCAATTGCGGCGGCCGCGCGCCGCTTGCAGAATATGCTGAAAATATAATCCCGAGCGAGACACTTCCATGATGATTTTCCACCGGCGCCTGGGCGCGGGCATCGCGCTCGCCTGCGCGTCGCTGACCGCTGCGGCCGCGGCCGGCGGCCCGGCGGCGGCCGAACTGACGCTCTACAACGGCCGCGCCCCGGCCGCCTGGCAGGTCGCGGCGGCCGACTCCGCAACGCAAAAAGCGCTGCAAGCGGGCGGCGCCACCATCGCGCCGGCCAACCAGCAGCCCAACGGCAGCGTGACGGTGGAACCATCGGCCCGGCGCCGCGCCGACGACGCGCTGACCTTGCGCTGGCGCGACACCTGGTACGCCGGCCTGCGCATCGACGCCGCCGCCAGGCCGGCCGACTTGCGTCCCTACCTCGCCGCCGGCGTGCTGGCGTTCGATCTGAACGTCAAGGAACTGAGCGGCGGCGGCATCAACTTCAAGGTCGGTTGCGGCGACAACTGCGAACGCTCGGTGCCGTACGTGCTGCCGGGACGCGCGGCCGCCGGCAAGGGCTGGCGCCGAGTGGTGCTGTCGATGCGCTGCTTCGTGCGCGACGGCGACGATTTCAGCGCCGTGGCGCGGCCGTTCACGCTGGAGGGCACCGGCGCCGGCGAGGTGGCCGTCGCCAACGTCAAGGTGCTCAAGGCCGGCACGCCCAACGCCGCCTGCCCGGACTATAAAACGGTCTCCGTCACGCCGGACAAGCTCAACGAATCGTGGTCGATCGGCTGGTGGACGCCGCGCCACGAGAAAAAGCTCGAAGAGGCCAGGGCGCTGGGCAAGAACAGCCGCATCGTCTTCATCGGCGACTCGATCACCGAGGGCTGGGAAAAGAGCGGCGCGCCGGTGTGGGAGCGCTATTACAAGCCGCTTGGGGGCCTGGCGCTCGGCTTTGGCGGCGACCGCACGGAAAACGTGCTGTGGCGCCTGCTGCACGGCGAAGTCGACGCCATCGCGCCCCGGGTCGCCGTGCTCATGTTCGGCACCAACAATACCGGCCACCGCCAGGAGGATCCGCGCACCACGGCGGCCGGCATCAAGCGCAACATCGAGGAGCTGCGCCGGCGCTTGCCGGACACCAAAATCCTGCTGCTGGCGATCTTCCCGCGCGGCGCGACGCCGGACGACGCGCTGCGCCGCCTCAACGAGCAGGTCAACGCCATCATCGCCGGCTACGCCGACAACGAGCACGTGTTCTTCGCCGATTTGAACCGGCATTTCCTCACGCCCGACGGCACGCTGTCGAAGGACATCATGCCGGACCTGCTGCATCCGAACGAGCAGGGCTACCGGATCTGGGCCGAGGCGCTGGCGCCCGAGCTCGACAAGCTCGGCGTGAAGCCGGCGCCGTCGGCGGCCGATGGCGCCGCCGCTTACACATGGCGCCCGGTCGCCATCGGCGGCAGCGGTTTCGTCTCCGGCATCGTCGCCAGCAAGACCGAGAAGGACCTGGTCTACCTGCGCACCGACGTCGGCGGCGCCTACCGCTGGGACGCGCCGAACCAGCGCTGGATCGCGCTGATGGATTGGGTGTCAGACCGCGAGACGGGCCTGCTGGGCGTCGAGTCGATCGCCATCGATCCGTCGACGCCGGGGCGCGTCTACCTGTCGGCCGGCATCGCGTACTTGAACGGCGGCGCCAGCGCCATCCTCAAGTCGTCCGACTACGGCAAGAGCTTCACCAAAATCGACGTCACCGGCCAGTTCAAGGTGCATGGCAACGGCATGGGGCGCGGCAACGGCGAAAAGCTGCAGGTCGACCCGGCCAACGGCAAAATCCTCTACATCGGCACGCGCGCCAACGGCATGTTCAAAAGCGTCGACGAGGGGCTGACCTGGCGCCGCCTCGACGGGCTCGATGTGACCACCACGCCGGTCAACGAGAACGGCGTGAGCTTCGTCGTGCTCGACCCGGCCAGCGCCGCCGGCGGCGCCACGCAACGGCTGTTCGCCGGCGTCTCGCGCTTCGGCAAGGACGGCCCGAACATGTACCTGTCCGACGACGCCGGCCGCAGCTTCACGGCGATGGCCGGCGGCCCGATGAAGCTGATGCCGCACCGCGCCGTGCTGGCCGGCGGCAAACTGGTGGTGACCTTCGCCAGGGGCGCCGGCCCGTGGGGCGACGTCGCCCGCGGCGAGGGGCTGGAGGAGGGCGGCGTGTGGCAGTACGAGATCGCCACCAAAAAATGGACCGACATCTCGCCGCCGCTCAACCGCGCCTATGCCGGCATCACCGTCGACCCGCGCGATCCACGGCGCATGGTGGTCACCACCATCAGCTACTACCGCAACCAGACCAACGCCATCCGCGACCAGTTCTTCGAAACGCTCGACGGCGGCAAGAGCTGGCACAGCATCGTCGACCAGGGCGTCAAGATCGACGCCAATGGCGTGAGCTGGATCGCCGGCAGCTTTATCCACTGGGCCGCGAGCGTCGAATTCGACCCCTTCGACACGAAAAAGCTGATGGTCGTTTCCGGCAACGGCATCTTCACCTCGACCGACATCCACGCCGCGCCGGCGATCTGGAAGTTCGAGGACGAGGGGCTGGAGGAGTCGGTGCCGCTCAACCTGGTGAGCATCCCGGGCGGGCCGGTGATTTCGGCCATCGGCGACTACGACGGCTTCCGCCACACCGATCCGACCAGCTACGCGCCGATCCACACGCCCACCATGGGCACGACCTGGGGCCTGGACTACGCGGCCGGCAAGCCCAATGTGGTGGCGCGCGTCGGCAGCGCGATGTACCTGTCGAAGGACATGGGCGTGAGTTGGAAAAAGACGGCGGCGCTGCGCGGCGCCAAGGGCCAGCTGGCGCTGGGCGCCGACGGCGACACCATCGTGCACAGCCCGGAGAAGTCCGACACCAGTTACCGCAGCACCGACGACGGCGCCAGCTGGAGCGTGGCCAAGGGCCTGGGCGGCGCCCGTCCGCTGGCCGATCCGGTCGATCCGAACAGGTTCTACGCGCTCGGCGCCACCCATCTGCTGGTGAGCGCCGACGGCGGCGCCAGTTTCGCGCCGGCCGCCGCGTTGCCGTCGGCGCCCGGTTCGCGCGCGGTGGCGCGCGCCGCGCCGGGACGCCGGGGCGACCTCTGGGTGCCGCGCCACGACGGCGGCCTGGTGCGCTCGACCGACGCCGGCGCCAGCTTCGCCAGGCTGCCCGGCGTCGAGTACGCGGCGGCGGTCGGCTTCGGCAAGGCGGCGCCGGGCGCCGCTTATCCCGCCGTCTACATCTGGGGCACGGTCGGCGGCGTGCGCGGCGCGTTCCGCTCGACCGACACCGGCCTCACCTGGCTGCGGATTAATGACGATGATCATCAATACGGCGGTCCGGGCGATGCCCAATTCCTTATCGGCGACAATAATACTTTTGGCATCGTTTTCATGAGTACGGCCGGCCGGGGCATCGTTTTCGGCAAACCCGGCCCTGTGAAGGGGGAAAAATAGGCATTCGGAGGGCGCCATTTGCTGACGGAGACGTCTTTTTCATCTAAATCGTGACGGAATCATGCCACAATACAAATCGCACGCCGAAAGGGGTGCGATGCGTCGTGCCGTTTCCGATTGAGGTAGTTGAAATGCAGATGAAGTCCCACCGTATCGCGCTGTTATTTAACGCAAACAAGATTTTCGACCGTGAAGTCATCGCCGGGATCGCGGCGCATTTGAGCAGCACCCGCGCGTCCTGGGACTTGTTCCTCGAGGAGGACTTCCGCCTGCGCCTGCCCGGCATCGAACACTGGCAGGGCGACGGCATCATCGCCGACTTCGACGATCCGGCCGTGGCCGCCGCGCTGGCGCGCACCCGCATCCCGGTGGTGGCCGTGGGCGGCTCCTACGCCAACGAAGTCAACTATCCGGAGGGCGTGCCCTACGTCGCCACCGACAACTTCAAACTGATTAAACTTGCCCACGATCATCTGATCGAGGCGGGACTGCGCCATTTCGCCATGTTCAGCCTGCCCGAGGCGCAGGAGAACCGCTGGGCGCAGGAGCGCGAGACGGCCTTCCGCAAGCTCATGGCCGACGACAAGATGGAGGCGCAGATCTATCGCGGCCTGGGCACCAGCGCCGCCGCCTGGGACGAGGCGGTCGAGCAGCAGATCAAGTGGCTGCACGGCCTGCCCAAGCCGGTCGGCATCATCGCCGTCACCGACGCGCGCGCGCGCCAGCTGCTGCAGGCCTGCATCATGGCCAACATCGAGGTGCCCGAGCAGGTGGCGCTGATCGGCATCGACAACGACCCGCTGGCGCGCATGCTCACCCGCATTCCGCTCAGTTCCGTGATCCAGGGCGCGCAGGAGATGGGCCGCACCGCCGCCCACCTGCTCGACCAGATGCTGCACGGCGTGCGGCTGCAGGGCACGCGGGTGATGGTGGCGCCGGTGGGCATCAACGTGCAGACCTCGACCCGGCACGAGGCGCCCAAGCATCCGCACGTGATGCGGGCGCGCCATTTCATCCGCCAGTACGCCTGCCAGGGCATCAAGACGCACCAGGTGGCCGAGTACGTGGGCATTTCGCGCTCGTCGCTGGAGTCGTACTTCCGCCAGGAGCTCGATTGCAGCGTGCACGATGTGATCCTGCGCTTCAAGCTCGACGCGGCCACCGAGCGCCTGGCGCGCGGCGACTGCAGCATCGCCGAGGTGGCGCTCGGTTGCGGCTTCACGTCGGTGCAGTACATGCACGCGGTGTTCAAGCGCGAACTGGGGCTCACGCCGCGTGCCTACCAGGACAGCATGCTCAAATGCCCGGAGGCCAAGGCCGCGCCGGAGGGCGCCGCGCCCGCGCTGCGCAGCGTCGCCTGAGCGTTGGCTTTTACCCCGCCCCCCCGTAAGAGGGGACGTACCCCGTACGGGGTACGTCCCCGCGGCGGACCGCCGTGCGGGTTTATCGGCATCGACCGCAAGCGTCGGGTTTAACGGAATTGACCAGAATACGCGTAAATCATGACCGGGATTGGTGGATTTCGTAATTGCCCCCACCGGTGAATAGGGTGAAAATCCTCCACGCAGTTTGCTAGCCTGCCTGGAGAGAGAGACCTTGGAAAATAATATAAATTCGATGCTGCCGGACGATGTGAGCCGCGCAGTCCTGGTGGGACGTGTATGGCGTGATGGCGTCATCAACGGTCCGTGCGTGGTCGCCGTGCGCAACGGCGAGGTGTTCGACATCACCGGCCACGCGCCGACCATGTCCGACCTGCTCGAGCGCGACGACGCGCTGGAAGTGGCCCGTTCCGCCCCCGGCGAATCGCTCGGCCCGGTGCAGGCCTTGTTGGCCGGCGCGCTGGCCAACGGCGCTGATGCCGGCGTCGCGCGCCTGCTGGCGCCATGCGACCTGCAGGCCATCAAGGCCTGCGGCGTGACCTTCGCCGTCAGCCTGCTCGAACGCGTGATCGAAGAGCAGGCCGCCGGCGACCCGTCGCGCGCCAACGCGCTGCGCGCCGAAATCCAGAACATCATCGGTTCCGACCTGTCGGCCATCCGTCCCGGCTCGCCGGAGGCGGCCAAGCTCAAGGCCGACCTGATCGCGCGCGGCCTGTGGTCGCCGTACATGGAAGTGGGCATCGGCCCGGACGCCGAGGTGTTTTCCAAGTCGCAGCCGATGTCCGCCGTCGGCGCCGGCGCCGACGTCGGCCTGCACCCCGACTCGAAGTGGAACAATCCGGAGCCGGAGATCGTCCTGGCCGTCAACAGCCGCGCCCAGGTGCGCGGCGCCACGCTCGGCAACGACGTCAACCTGCGCGACATCGAGGGCCGCAGCGCCCTGTTGCTGGGCAAGGCCAAGGACAACAACGGTTCGTGCGCGATCGGCCCGTTCATCCGCCTGTTCGACGAACACTTCACCATCGACACCATCCGCAACGCGGAAGTGAGCATGCTGATCGAAGGCGCGGATGACGACTTCCGCCTCGCCGGCGCCAGCTTCATGCGCGAAATCAGCCGCGACCCGCTCGACCTGGTCGGCCAGGTGTGCGGCCGCCACCACCAGTATCCGGACGGCTTCATGCTCTTCCTCGGCACCATGTTCTCGCCGATCAAGGACCGCGACGCCGTCGGCGGCGGCTTCACCCACCACCTGGGCGACCGCGTCAGCATCTCGACGCCGTCGCTCGGCGCGCTGGTCAACCATGTGCAGCGCAGCGACCAGATCGCGCCGTGGACCTATGGCGTGCGGGCGCTGATGCAGCGCGCGCGCGCCTCGGTGGCCCCGGCCGCCGCCAAGCCCGGCGCCAAGGCCAAGGCCGAACAGGCGGTTTATCCCAGCCTGGCCGGCAAGCGCGTGGTCGTCACCGGTGGCGGCAGCGGCATCGGCGCCGGCATCGTCGAGGCGTTCGCGCGCCAGGGCGCCCGCGTGCACTTCCTCGACATCGCCGAAGCCGATTCGCGCGCGCTGGAGTCGACCTTGTCGACGCTGCCGGTGCCGCCGAAGTTCGTGCCGTGCGACCTGACCAACCTCGATATGCTGGCCAAGACCTTCGCCGACATCGGCACGGTCGACATCCTGATCAACAACGCCGCCAACGACGACCGCCACAACCTGGCCGACGTCACCCCGGCCTACTGGGACGGCCGCATGGCGGTCAACCTGCGCCACCAGTACTTCTGCGCCCAGGCCGTGGCCGAGGGCATGCGCGCGCAGGGCGGCGGCGTGATCCTGAACTTCGGTTCGATCTCGTGGCACCTGGCGCTGCCGGACCTGACCTTGTACATGATGGCCAAGGCGGCCATCGAGGCGATGACCCGCGGCCTGGCGCGCGACCTCGGACCTGATAATATCCGTGTCAATTGCATCATCCCGGGCGGCGTGCGCACGCCGCGCCAGGAAGCGCTGTGGCACACGCCGGACGAGGAGGCCCGCATCCTGGCCGGCCAGTGCCTCAAGCAGCGCGTGCAGGTGGACGACGTGGCGGCGATGGTGCTGTTCCTTTCCTCGGACAGCGCCTCGGCCTGCTCCGGTCGCGAATACTTCGTCGACGCCGGCTGGTACGGCGCATAAGGGACGCAAACGAGAATATGGGTAATGACATGAACAACCAGCAGCCTCGCCGCTACCGCTCGCAAGACTGGTTCGACAACCCGGACCACATCGACATGACCGCGCTCTATCTCGAGCGCTTCATGAACTACGGGATCACGCCGGAAGAGCTGCGTTCGGGCCGGCCGATCATCGGCATCGCCCAAAGCGGCAGCGACATCAGCCCGTGCAACCGCATCCACCTCGAGCTGGCCAAGCGCGTGCGCGACGGCATCCGCGACGCCGGCGGCATCGCCATGGAATTCCCGCTGCATCCGATCTTCGAGAACTGCCGTCGTCCGACGGCGGCGATCGACCGCAACCTGGCCTATATGGGCCTGGTCGAGATCCTGCACGGCTACCCGATCGACGCCGTGGTCCTGACCACCGGCTGCGACAAGACCACGCCGTCGCAGATCATGGCCGCGTCGACGGTCGACATTCCCGCCATCGTGCTGTCCGGCGGGCCGATGCTCGACGGCTGGTTCGAGGGCGAGCTGGCCGGCTCCGGCGCGGCGATCTGGAAGGGCCGGCGCCAGCTGGCCGCCGGCACCATCGACAACGAGAAGTTCCTGCAGATCGCGGCCGCCTCGGCGCCGTCGGCGGGCCACTGCAACACCATGGGCACGGCGTCGACCATGAACGCCATCGCCGAGGCGCTGGGCATGTCGCTGACCGGCTGCTCGGCCATTCCCGCGCCGTACCGCGAGCGCGGCCAGATGGCCTATGAGACCGGGCGCCGCATCGTCGAGATGGCAAAGCTCGACATCAAGCCGTCGTCGATTTTGAACCGCGAAGCCTTCCTCGACGCCATCGTCGTCAACGCCGCCATCGGCGGCTCGACCAACGCGCAGCAGCACATCGTCGCCATGGCGCGCCACGCCGGCGTCGAACTGCATTCGAGCGACTGGATGGAGTACGGCCACAAGGTGCCGCTGCTGCTCAACATGCAGCCGGCCGGTAAATTCCTCGGCGAGCGCTTCCACCGCGCCGGCGGCGTGCCGGCCGTGATGTGGGAGCTCGAGCAGCAGGGCATGCTGCGCTCGGAGCGCGCCACCGTCACCGGCCGCACCATGCGCGAAAACCTGGCCGGCAAGGAAACCCAGGACCGCGAGGTGATCTTCCCGTTCAACGCGCCGTTGAAGGAGGACGCCGGTTTCTTCGTCCTGAAGGGCAACCTGTTCGACTTCGCCATCATGAAGACCAGCGTCATTTCGCCGGCCTTCCGCGAGCGCTATCTGAGCAAGCCTGGCCAGGAAAACGTGTTCGAATCGCGCGCCGTGGTGTTCGACGGCTCGACCGACTACCACAACCGCATCAACGATCCGGCGCTCGATATCGACGAGGACTGCATCCTCGTCATCCGTGGCGCCGGCCCGGTGGGCTGGCCCGGCTCGGCCGAGGTGGTGAACATGCAACCGCCGGACGCGCTGGTCAAGCGCGGCATCAACTGGTTGCCGACGCTGGGCGACGGCCGCCAGTCCGGCACCTCCGACAGCCCGTCGATCCTGAACGCCTCGCCGGAGAGCGCCGTCGGCGGCGGCCTGGCGTGGCTGCGCACCGGCGACATGATCCGCGTCGACCTCAACGCGGGCAGCTGCGACGCGCTGGTGCCGGCGGCCGAATGGGAAGAACGCAAGAAGGGCGCGCTGCCGGCGATCCCGGCCAGCCAAACGCCGTGGCAGGAAATCTACCGCAGCACGGTCGGCCAGATGGAAAACGGCGCCTGCATGGAACTGGCGGTACCATACCGTGGCGTGGCGAACGACCCCGCCCGCCACAACCACTAAAGGACAAACCGCAAACAACGCTGACAGGTAGGGCGGATTAGGCGAAGCCGTAATCCGCCAAGCGCCGCCAGCGCCGCAAGGCAGGGAACGAGCAGCACGAGCAGCACCAGCAGCACAAGTTGGGCACAGACCCACACGGTAAAGAGCAAGAAGCGCAGGGCCTGTGTCAGGCAAAACAGCATTCGAATCAGGAGACGTAACAAATGAAGAAATTACTGAGTGCGGCCGCGATCGCGGTCATGATGGTGTGCGCCGGCGGCAACGCCATGGCCGACGCCAAAAACCCTAAAATCGGCTTTTCCATCGACGACCTGCGCCTCGAGCGGTGGGCGCGCGACCGCGACTACTTCGTCGCCGCCGCCGAAAAACAAGGCGCCAAGGTGTTCGTGCAATCGGCCGACGCCAGCGAGCAGCGCCAGATCGCCCAGATCGAGAACCTGATCTCGCGCGGCGTCGACGTGCTCGTCATCGTCCCCTACAACGCCACGGTGCTCAACAACGCCGTCAAGGAAGCCAAGAAGGCCAAGATCAAGGTGGTCTCCTACGACCGCCTGATCCTCAACGCCGACATCGACGCCTACATCTCCTTCGACAACAAGGCCGTCGGCGAAATGCAGGCCCAGGGCGTGCTGGCCGTCAAACCAAAGGGTAACTTCTACCTGCTGGGCGGCGCGCCGACCGACAACAACGCCAAGATGCTGCGCGAAGGCCAGCTCAAGGTGCTGCAACCGCTGATCGACAAGGGCGACATCAAGGTCGTCGGCAAGCAGTGGGTCAAGGACTGGAACCCGGCCGAGGCCATGTCCATCGTCGAAAACGCGCTCACCGCCAACGGCAACAAGCTCGACGCCGTGGTCGCCTCGAACGACGCCACCGCCGGCGGCGCGATCCAGGCGCTGGCCTCGCAAAAACTGGACGGCAAGGTCGCCGTCTCGGGCCAGGACGCCGACCTGGCCGGCGTGCGCCGCGTCATCGCCGGCACCCAGACCATGACCGTCTACAAGCCGCTCAAGCTGATCGCCACCGAGGCGGCCAAGTTGTCGGTGCAGCTGGTGCGCGGCGAAAAGCCGGCCTACAACTCGCAGTACCAGAACGGCTTCAAGCAAGTCGACACGCTGCTGCTCAAACCGACCATGCTGACCAAGGCCAATATCGATGTCGTCGTCAACGACGGCTTCTATACCAAGGCCCAACTCGCGGCCGCGAAGTAAGCGCCGCATCATGAAGACCGGGGTGCCGTAACAGGGCGCCTCGCCGTGCGTTCGCACTGTCTTTCGCCACGCCCCGCCGTCGATCGTCCGGCGGCTCGCGCGTGGCGCGTTCCACCACCTCTGCGAGAACCAGTATGTCCGGCTATTTGCTAGAAATGAAGGGCATCGTCAAAAAATTTGGCGGTGTTCCGGCGCTCGACGGCATCGACCTGCAAGTCAAGGCCGGTGAGTGCATCGGCTTGTGCGGCGAGAATGGCGCCGGCAAGTCGACCCTGATGAAAGTGCTGTCCGCCGTCTACCCGCACGGCACCTGGGACGGCGAGATCCTGTTCGACGGCAAACCGCTGCGGGCGCAGTCGATCCGCGAGAGCGAGGCCGCCGGCGTCGTCATCATCCACCAGGAGCTGATGCTGGTGCCGGAGCTGTCGGTGACCGAGAACCTCTTCCTCGGCAACGAGATCACGCTGCCGGGCGGGCGCATGGATTACGCGGCCATGAACCAGCGCGCCGAGGCGCTGCTCAAGGAATTGAACCTCAACGACGTCAACGTGGTGCTGCCCGTGTCGAACTACGGCGGCGGCCACCAGCAGCTCATCGAGATCGCCAAGGCCTTGAATAAAAACGCGCGCCTGCTGATCCTCGACGAGCCGTCGTCGTCGCTGACCACGTCCGAGATCCAGGTGCTGCTCAACATCATCCGCGGCCTGAAGGCCAAGGGCGTCGCCTGCGTCTACATCTCGCACAAGCTCGACGAGGTCGAGGCGATCTGCGACACCATCGTCGTCATCCGCGACGGCCAGCACATCGCCACCACGCCGATGGACAAGATGGACGTCAGGCAGATCATCGCGCAGATGGTGGGGCGTGAAATGAACCAGCTGTATCCGACCCTCGAGCGCACGCCGAGCGGGGAGGTGGTGTTCGAGGCGCGCAACGTGACCTGCTACGACGTCGAGAAGCCGGAGCGAAAAAAGGTCGACAACGTGTCGTTCTCGCTGCGCCGCGGCGAGATCCTCGGCATCGCCGGCCTGGTCGGCGCCGGCCGCACGGAGCTGGTGTCGGCGCTGTTCGGCGCCTATCCGGGCCGCTCCGAGGCCGAGGTCTGGCTCAACGGCGCCAAGATCGACACCGCCACGCCGCTCAAGGCGATCCGCGCCGGCCTGGCGCTGGTGCCGGAGGACCGCAAGCAGCACGGCATCGTGCGCGACCTCGACGTCGGCCAGAACATCACCTTGTCGGTGCTGGGGCGGTTTTCGAACTTCACCCGCATCGACCGCGAGGCCGAACTGAAAGTGGTCGGCGATGAGATCGCGCGCCTGGGCCTCAAGACGGCCAGCCCGTTCCTGTCGATCACCTCGCTCTCGGGCGGCAACCAGCAAAAGGCGGTGCTGTCGAAGATGCTGCTCACGCGCCCCAAGGTGCTGATCCTCGACGAACCGACCCGCGGCGTCGACGTCGGCGCCAAGTTCGAAATCTACAAGCTGATGCTGGAACTGGCCAGCCAGGGCGTGTCCATCATCATGGTGTCGTCGGAGCTGGCCGAGGTGCTGGGCGTGTCCGACCGCGTGCTGGTGATGGGCGAGGGCAAGCTGCGCGGCGATTTCGTCAACCAGGACCTGACCCAGGAAACGCTGCTGTCGGCGGCACTCGATCATTCGTGATGACTTATCTGTGAACTCCATGAAAACCCTAAATCTCAAACAGCTCTTCACGCAGTACAAGATCCTCGCGCTGCTGATCGCCATCGCCATCATCTGGGCCTTCTTCAGCTGGAAGACCGAGGGCGGCTTCATCTCGCCGCGCAACCTGTCGAACCTGATGCGCCAGATGGCCGTCACCGGCATCGTCGCCTGCGGCATGGCCTTCGTCATCATCGCCGGCGAGATCGACCTGTCGGTCGGCTCGCTGCTTGGCCTGCTGGGCGGGGTGGCGGCGGTGCTCGACGTCACCCACCACCTGCCGCTGCCGGTCACGGTGGCGGTGGTGCTGGCCTGCGGCCTGGTGCTCGGCCTGTTCAACGGCTACCTGACGGCGTATAAGCACATCCCGTCGTTCATCGTCGGCCTGGGCGGCATGCTGGCCTATCGCGGCATCGTGCTCGGCGTAACCGACGGCGTGACGGTGGCGCCGGTGTCCGAGCCGCTGGTGCACCTGGGCCAGGGTTACCTGTCGCCGGAGATGGGCGTGGGACTGGGCGTGGCCTTGTTCGTGCTCGGCGCGGTGCTGACATGGCGCCAGCGCGCCAGCCTGGCGCGCCACGGCCTGCCGGTGCCGCCGGTGTGGCGCGACGCGGTGCGCCTGGCGGCCATCGGCGCGGTGCTGTTCGCGTTCGTGCGCACCTTGAACAGCTACGAGGGCATTCCGCTGCCGGTGCTGCTGTTGCTGGCGTTGTTGGGCATCTTCAGCTATGTCGCCACGCAGACCGTGTTCGGCCGCCGCGTCTACGCGGTCGGCAGCAATATGGAGGCGACGCGCCTGTCGGGCGTGAACGTGCAGGCCGTCAAGCTGTGGATCTTCGGGATCATGGGCTTGATGTGCGCGCTGGCGGGCTTGATCAACACGGCGCGCCTGGCGGCCGGTTCGCCGTCGGCCGGCACCTCGGGCGAGCTTGACGCGATCGCCGCGTGCTTCATCGGCGGCACGTCGATGCGCGGCGGCTCGGGCACCGTGTACGGCGCGCTGATCGGCGCGCTGGTGATGGCCAGCCTCGATAACGGCATGTCGATGCTCGACGTCGACACTTACTGGCAGATGATCGTCAAGGGCTGCATCCTGACCCTGGCGGTGTGGGTCGACGTGGCGACGCGCTCCGGCCGCCGTTGATTTTTCCGGCTTGACCCCGGCGGCGCGCCCGCGCGGACGGGCCTTTTGCGATTACCCCGCATCCTCAAATGGGGACGCACCCCGAGGGGTACGTCCCCATTTGGGCGGCGCGCGTGTGTTAACGTGGAAGGGGGGCGTTGTCGGTTCCGGGCGCGGCTTGCTGATTATCATTCTCGCGCTTGGTGATTTTCGCAATTGCCACACTTTTGCGCAACTTGCAAAATGTTTGCATATCATCGTGTGGTCGTGGCACCCCGCCATCTTGACCGGCACAAAAAAAATACTCAGAGCGAGACACCTCAATGAAGATCAAGCAATCGCGCCTTGCGGCGCCTGCGGACAGTGTTCGCCCTGCGTTCGGAATCACCCATCCACAGACAAGTTCCCAGTGCCATTAAAAGCACCAATAACAAATAGCCTAAGAGCTATGAAAAAATCATATATCTTTTTTGAGAGCGTAACACATGAAACCATTTAAGAAAACAGCAATCGCACTGGGCCTGGCCCAAATGGCGATGATGGCCAGCAGCGCCTCGCACGCACAGAGCGCGCCGGCGCCGGCCGCGCCGACCACCACGCCGGCGGCCGAGCCGGTGGCGGTGGTGATCACCGGCCAGCGCGCGGCGCTGCAGTCGGCCCAGAAAATCAAGCAGAACTCGGACGAGGTGGTCGATTCGATCGCCGCCGACGACATCGGCAAGCTACCGGACCGCTCGGTGACCGAGGTGCTGCAGCGCGTCGCCGGCGTGACCATCGACCGCACCATGTCCAAGAGCGATCCGGAGCACTTCTCGGTCGAGGGCTCGGGCGTGTCGATCCGTGGCCTGAGCTATGTGCGCTCCGAATTGAACGGCCGCGATTCGTTCTCCGCCAACGGCGGGCGCTCGCTCAACTTCGGCGATGTGCCGCCGGAGCTGCTGGCCGGCGTCGACATTTACAAGAACCCGTCGGCCGAACAAACCGAGGGCGGCATCGGTGGCCTGGTCAACCTGCGCACCGCGATGCCGTTCGACTTCAAGGGCTTCCACGGCGCCGTCTCCGGAGAGACCACCTACTCGGAGCTCAAGAAGGGCAAGAAATCGCCGTCGTATTCCGGCCTGGTGTCGAACCGCTGGAAAACCCCGTTCGGTGAAATCGGCGCGCTGGTCGACCTGGCCTACTCGGAAAGCGGCACCCGCACCGACGCGCTGCAGGTCGAGCCGTACTATCCGTTTGTCGACGCCAACGGCAAAACCACCTACGTGCCCAAGGGCGCGCAGTGGCGCACGCTGCAATTCGACCGCAAGCGCGAAGGGGCGTACGGCGCCCTGCAATGGAAGCTCGACAGCACCTTGAGCAGCTCGCTGACCTACTTCAAATCGAAGTACAAGATGACGTGGGACGAGCAGGCCATCTTCTCGGCGGCCAACGTCTCTAGCCTGGGCGTGAGCAACGGCGTCTACGATTCGAACGGCCGCTTCATGTCCGGCACCCTGACCTCGACCGGCGGCATCGACTTCGGCAACGACAACCGCACCGCGACCCGCAATTCGGACACCACCGACATCTCGTGGAACCTGCGCTGGCGTCCAAGCGACGCCTGGACCGTCACCACCGATCTGCAGCGCATCCGCGCCAACACCGACAGCCTCGATTCGACCGTGGCCACCGCCGTCAAAATGCCGTCGCAAAAGCTGGACCTGAGCGGATCGCTGCCGAACCTGATCTTCAACGACGCCGACCGCGCCGCGCTGCTCAACCCCGCCAACAACTACTGGAACTTCACCCAGGAGCACCTGGACCGCAGCAAGGGCAAGGAAACCGCATGGCGCACCGACGCCACCTACTCGTTCGACAATCCGGTGCTGCGCGACTTGCGGTTCGGCGTGCGCCTGACCGACCGCGACGCGGTCACGCAAAAGTCCAACCCCGACTACAACTGGGCCGCCATCTCGGCGCCATGGCAGGTTGGCACCGGAGCCGGCCAGATCACCTCCGAGGCGTTCCTGAGCGATCCCCGCTTCGCCGGCAACACCACCATCAAGAACTTCGATAATTTCTTCAACGGCAAGATGAACATGCCGTCGCTGATCATCCCGGCCATTTCGACGTCGGCCGGTTATCCGAACAGCTACGCCGCCTTGCACGCCTACCACGATCTGCTGTGCGCGCAGCCAGGCACCTGCACGCCGTGGAAAGCGGCCACCTTCGGCACCGATCCACAAGGCACCAACGAGCAAAGCGAGAAGACCCAGGCCGCCTATGGCCAGCTGCGCTTCGGCTGGGACGAGCTGAAGTTCCCGATCGACGGTAACGTCGGTCTGCGCTACGTGAAGACCGATTCGAAAGCGGCCGGCTACACCGTGTACAACCCGCCGGCCAACCAGCCGGCGCCGGGCAGCTACACCGGCGAGACGATCCCGGTGATCGCCGCGTACGCGCAGTCGCAGACCTTCGAGAACCGGTATCACAACTTCCTGCCCAGCTTGAACCTGCGCCTGAAGGCCACCGAGGCGCTGCAGTTCCGCTTCGCCTTCGCTTCGGCCATGTCGCGTCCCGACTACGACCAGCTGCAGGCGTACACCTCGCTGTCGACCGGCTACAACACCACCACCGTCGGCGGCGTGACCAACGTCTCCAACGTCAGCCTGACCGGCACCGGCGCGGGCAACCCGAACCTGCGTCCGACCACGTCCAAGCAGATCGACCTGACCGCCGAATGGTACTTCTCGCCGGTCGGTTCGCTCACGCTGGCGGTGTTCAACAAGCGCCTGAAAGACATTGTTGTCAACCAGACCTACAACTTCGCGCTGGCCGACACCAGCGGCACCCTGCACAACTTCGCCGCCACCGGTCCGATCAACGGCGCCCGCGGCCACGCGCGCGGCTTCGAGCTGGCCTATCAGCAGACCTTCGACAAGCTGCCAGGCCTGTTGTCCGGGCTGGGCATGCAGGCGAACTTCACCTTCGTCGACAGCAAGCGCGATCTGTACAAGAACGTCTTCTCCGAGTACTGCAGCAGCGATTCGTCGGCCGCCAACGTCAACCTGAACATCAACGGTTGCGATACCAACGGCCGCACCTTCGGCAACCTGCCGCTGGAGAACCTGTCGCGCCAGTCGTACAACATCGCGCTGATCTACGACCAGGGTCCGTTCTCGGCCCGCGCGGCCTACAACTGGCGTTCGAAGAGCCTGCAGGGCGTGAACGTCAACGGCACCAAGGGCACCGATGGCGTCGACACCAATCCGGCCAGCGCCACGCCGGGTGCGCGTAACATCGTCTGGGGTCTGCCTACCTGGGCCGACGACTATGGTCAGCTCGACGGTTCGATCAACTACAAGATCAACGACAATCTGTCGTTGGGCTTCGAAGCGCAGAACCTGACCAATGCGAAGTTCAAGCAGCTGATGCAGCAAACCACGGGCATGAACGGCCGCGCGTGGTTCGTCACCGGCCGCCGCTACACCGCGCAACTGCGTTACACCTTCTAATCACGAAAGGCCACACCGCATGAAAATGACCGCCCGCCAGCTTGTTAGCTCTTTTAGTCTTGTGATGTTCGCCGCGGCTGGCGCGGCGGCCGCGCCGATTCCCGAACTGGTGCAAAAGGATGGCCGTTACGCCTTGATGGTGGACGGCGCGCCTTTTGTCATGTTCGGGGCGCAGGCTCAGAATTCGAGTAACTACCCGCTGGCCCTCAAAAAACTTTGGCCGGCGATCAAGGACATGAACGCCAACACGCTCGAGATCCCGGTGGCATGGGAACAGATCGAGCAGGTCGAGGGCAAGTTCGATTTCAGCTACGTCGACACGCTGGTGGCCGAGGCGCGCAAGAACAAGGTGCGCCTGGTGCTGCTGTGGTTCGGCACCTGGAAAAACACCAGCCCCAGTTACGCGCCGGAGTGGGTCAAGTTTAACAATGCCCGCTTCCCGCGCATGCTGGACCAGGAAGGCAAACCGATTTACTGCCTCTCGCCGCAGGGCGAGGAAACGCTCAAGGCCGACAAGAAGGCCTTTGTCGCGCTGATGACGCACATTAAAAAGATCGACGAGGCGCATCGCACCGTCATCATGATGCAGGTCGAGAACGAGGTCGGCACCTACGGCTACGCGCGCGACTACGCCCCGAAGGCCGAGGCGCTGTTCAACCAGCCGGTGCCCGAGGCGGTGTTGAAGCGTAAAAAATCGCCGGTGGCGCTGGCCGCCAGCGGCACCTGGAAGCAGGTCTACGGCGACTACGCCGACGAGTACTTCCACGCCTATTCGATCGCCAGCTACATCGGCGAGATCGCAAAGGCCGGACGCGCCGTCTACAACCTGCCGATGTACGTCAACAACTCGATCCGCGATCCGCTGGAAAACCCGATCAAGCCGTGGAACAAGAACTTCGCCAGCGGCGGCCCGACCTACGACGTGATCGATATCTACAAGGCCGCCGCGCCGGCGATCGACTTCGCCGCGCCGGACATCTACAGCCCGGACTCGAAGAAGTTCGCCGCCACGCTCGACAAGTTCCAGCGTCCGGACAATCCCTTGGCCGTGCCGGAGATGAGCAACGCGGCCGACTACGTGCGCTACGCCTATCTGGTGCTTGGCCGCGGCGCGATCAACTTCGCGCCGTTCGGCGTCGACTACGCGGACTACAGCAATTTCCCGCTCGGGCACAAGGCCACCGACAAGACCATGGTCGAACCATACGGCCTTATTTATTCGGCGTTCCGGCCGATGGAGCGGCAGTGGTCGAAGTGGGCGTTCGAGGGCCGCACCTACGGCGTGGCCGAGGGCGACGACCGCGCCACGCAGACCATCGCGATGAAGGGCTGGAAGGGCACGATCTCGTTCCGCGAATGGCAGTTCGGCGAACGTGAGTATTTCAAGGATGTGAAGGATCTGCCGGCCGGCACCGAAAAGCCGAACGGCGGCGTGGCGATCGCGCAGATCGCCGACAATGAGTTCATCATCGTCGGCCAGCATGCGCGTGTGAAGATCGATCAGGCGGACGGCAAGCCAACGATGTGGGCGCGCGTCGAGGAAGGGTACTATGATCCATCCGGTAAATGGATCATGGAACGCAACTGGAACGGCGACCAGACCGACTATGGCCTCAACCTGACCGGCAAGCCGGTGGTGTTGAAGGTCAAAGTCGGTACTTACTAAGACAAATAAAAATACAGGAGAGTGAATATGCGATTCAAAGCGATAGTACCTGCGGCGTCCTGCCTGGCGGTGATGATGTCGGGCCAGGCCCTGGCCGGCACGTTTGAAAAGACTTCCACCGGCGTGGTGGTCAAGCCCGATTCCGGCGCCAAGGAAGTGCGGCTGGAGGTCATGAGCGACAACATCATCCACGTCGTCAAAACCGATGCGGCGGGCAAGGAGCTCACGCCGTCGCTGATGACGGTGGCCGCTCCTGTTAGCGGTATCTTCACCGTGACGGCGGCCGGCAAGGACAAGGTCACGCTCAAGGCGAAAAAAATCTCGGTGGCCGTGTCGCTGGCGACCGGCCAGGTACAGTTCTTCAACGCGGCCGGCAAGGCGTTTTTGAGCCAGGCTTCGGAGAGCATGACGCCCGTCGACGTCGGCGGCAAGCCGTTCATGGCGGTCAAGCAGGGCTTCAACCACGGCACCAAGGACGCCTACTACGGCCTGGGCCAGCACCAGAACGGCCAGATGAATTTGAACGGCGAAGACGTGCTGCTGATGCAGCACAATATGGTCATCGCCGTGCCGTTCGTCGTCTCGGACAAGAACTACGGCGTTTTGTGGGATAACAATTCGATCTCGCGCTTCGGCGACGCCAAGCCTTACGGCTTCCTGAGCCGCGACCTGAAACTGGCCGACGCCGACGGCAAGGCCGGCGGCCTGACCGCGCGCTACTACGTCGACGACAAGCTGGTGCTCACGCGCCAGGAGAAGGACATCGATTACCAGTACCTCAAGGACGTGGCCGAGAACTGGCCGAAGGAGCTGGGCGATCCGAAAAAGGCGGTCGGCGTCAAGGTCGTTTGGGAAGGCACGCTCACGTCGGACAAGGCCGGCGTGCACAAGATGCAGATGTACTCGTCCGACTACGCGAAGCTGAGCATGGACGGCAAGGAAGTGATGGACGTGTGGCGCCAGGGCTGGAACCCGTGGTACCACAACTTCGAGCAGAAGTTCGAGGCCGGCAAACCGGTCAAGCTGCACCTGGAATGGAAACCGGCGGGCGGCATGATCGCCATGACCCACAACGATCCGTTGCCGGCGCCGGAGCGCCACTCGCTGACGTTCTCGTCGGAAGTCGCGCAGAGCATCAATTACTACGTCGTCAACGGCGAGACCAGCATCGACAACGTCATCGCCGGTTACCGTCATTTGACGGGCCAGGCGCCGATGATGCCGAAGTGGGCCTACGGCCTGTGGCAGTCGCGCCAGCGCTACGAGACGCAGGAGCAGCTGCTCGGCGTGTTGAAGGAGTACCGCAAGCAGGGCTGGCCGGTCGATAACATGGTGCAGGACTGGTTCTACTGGCCGCAGGACGGTTGGGGTTCGCACGACTTCGACAAGGCGCGCTTCCCTGATCCGAAAGGCATGGTCGACGAAGTCCACAAGAACAACGCCCGCATCATGATTTCGATCTGGGGCAAGTTCTACGACAACACCGCCAACTACAAGGAGCTGGCGTCGAAAGGCTATATGTGGACCAAGAACGTCGAAAACGGCGATCTTGACTGGGTTGGACCCGGCTACAAGAACAGCCACTACGACCCGTACACCAAGGGCGCGCGCGAGATGTACTACCGCCAGATGAAGTCCAAGCTGGTCGACCTGGGCTTCGACGCCTGGTGGATGGATAACACCGAACCGGACGTGCTGTCGAACACCCGCCTGGAGGACTTCAAGAAGCTGATCGGACCGACCGTCTACGGCGCCGGCGAAATCACCTTCAACCCGTATAGCCTGGTCCATACCGAGGGCTTCTACCAGGGCCTGAAGGGCGACCAGCCGGACAAGCGCCAGTTCATCCTGTCGCGTTCCGGTTTCGCCGGCATCCAGCGCAACGCCACCGCGCTGTGGAGCGGTGACACGGTCAGCCGCTGGAACAACCTGTATGACCAGATCTCGGCCGGCGTGAGCATTTCGATGTCGGGCATCCCGAACTGGACGCACGACATCGGCGGCTACGCGCAGGAGGCGCGCTACCAGGTCGGCGCCACCGGCACCGCGCAGGAAAACCGCGTGGTCGGCGCGGCCGTCGCCAATCCGGAGGACATGAAGGAATGGCGCGAGCTCAATCTGCGCTGGTGGCAGTTCGGCGCGCTGTCGCCGCTGTTCCGCTCCCACGGCGAAGTGGTCAAACGCGAGATTCACGAGATCTCGCCGGAAGGCTCGCCGATGCGCGATTCGATGGTTTGGTACGACAAGCTGCGTTATCGCCTGATGCCTTACATTTACTCGACGGCGGCAACCACCCACTACGACTCCGGCACCATCATGCGCGGTCTGGTGATGGACTTCCCGAACGACGACGCGGTCAAGAACATCAAGGACCAGTACCTGTTCGGCCACAACCTGATGGTCGCGCCGGTGTACGTGTACGGTGGCCGCGAGCGCGAGGTCTACATGCCCAAGGGCGCGAGCTGGTATGACTTCTATACCGGCGAAGTGTACAAGGGCGGCACCAGGACTTCGATCAAGGCGCCGGAAACGCGCATGCCGCTGCTGGTGAAGGCCGGCGCGATCCTGCCGATGGGTCCCGTCACGCAGTACGTCGACGAAAAGCCGGACGCGCCGATCACGCTCAACATCTACACCGGCGCGGATGGCAAATTCAGCCTGTACGAGGATGACGGCGTGTCCAATGCCTACTTGCGCAACGAGTTCTCGCGTATCGCGCTGAGCTACAACGACAAGACCGGCACCGTCACCATCGGCGAGCGCGTTGGCCAGTACAAGGGCATGGTCGCCAAGCGCGAGTTCAAGGTACGCTTCATCAAGGCCGGCGTATCGAGCTCGGACAACTTCGACGCCGCCGACAAGACGGTGAGCTACGAAGGCAAGGCGGTCACCGTCAAGCGCTGATTTCTGACGCACTGACATTGGTTCCTCGATGACGGCGGGGGCGGTACATGCCGCCTCCGCCGTTTTTGCTTGGCTTTACAAGACACTATTCATGAAAAATCTGCTGCGCTCCACATTGTTCTTTTCATCGGCGTTGGTCGTCGCCGCGGCGGGCGCCGCGCCGGACCTGACCTTGCGCTACCAGCGGCCGGCAGCCGATACCCCGCAAGGGTGGGAGCGCGAGGCGCTGCCGATCGGGAATGGCCGCATCGGCGCGATGATCTTCGGCCAGCTGGCGCGTGAACGCATCCAGTTCAACGACATCACGCTGTGGACCGGCGACGACAAGGTGATGGGTTCCTACCAGCCTTTCGGCGACGTGTACGTGAACCTGCCGGGCCACGACCAGGCCACCACCGATTACTCGCGCCGGCTCGACATCGGCCGGAGCCTGCACAGCGTGAGCTACACGCATAAGGGCGTCAAGTTCAAGCGCGAAGCCTTCGCCAGCTATCCGGCGCAGGTGATCGCGGTGCGGCTGAGCGCCGACAGGCGCGGCCAATACACCGGATCGATCGAACTGACCGACATGCACGACGCTCAGATCAACGCGCTGGGCAACCGCATCGTCGCCACCGGCTCGCTGCGCGGCAAGGGCGAGCCGTCGTCCAACGCGATGGACTACGCCAGCCAGGTGCGGGTGCAAAACGAGGGCGGCGCCATCGCCATCGACGGCAACAAGATCACCTTCACCGGCTGCGACGCGGTGACCCTGATCCTCGGCGCGGGCACCAGCTATGTGCTCGACGCCGCCAAAAAATTCCAGGGCGGGCCTCCGCTGGCGCGCGTGTCGGCGCAGGTGGACGCGGCGGCCCGTCCGTGGCCGGTGCTGCTGGCCGAGCACCGCAAGGATTTCCTCGCGCAGTTCGACCGCGTGGGCGTGGACTTCGGCGCGGCCACGCCGGCGCGGCGCGCGCTGCCGACCGACCAGCGCATCGAAGCCTATACCGCCGAGGGTAACGATCCCGAGCTGGAGGCGCAGTTCTTCCAGTACGGCCGCTACCTGTTGATCTCCAGTTCGCGCGGGTCGCTGCCGGCCAATTTGCAGGGGCTTTGGAACAACAACCCCAACCCGCCGTGGCGGTCCGACTACCACACCAACATCAACGTCCAGATGAACTACTGGCCGGCGGAACCGGCCAACCTGTCGGAGCACGCGCTGCCGTTCCTGAACTTCGTGCAGGGCGTGGCGCCGGTGTACCGCCAACTGGTCGCCGACACGGCGGCCAAGGCGATCGCCGATCCGTCGTCGGTGGTGATGGCCGCGCCGGACCTGAGCGGCGAGGCGGTGCAGAAGGAGGAGACGTTCGTCACCGCCGCCGGCAAGCCGGTGCGCGGCTGGACCGTGCGCACCGAATCGAATCCCTTCGGCGGCATGGGCTACATCTGGAACAAGACCGGAAACGCCTGGTACGCCCAGCACTTCTGGGAACACTACGCCTACACGCAGGACAAGGCTTATCTGCGCGACGTCGCCTTTCCGGTGATGAAGGAGGCGGTCGCCTTCTGGCAGGACTATTTGAAGGCGCTGCCCGACGGCCGGCTGGTCGCGCCGCTGGGCTGGTCGCCGGAGCACGGTCCGATCGAGGATGGCGTGACCTACGACCAGGCCATCATCTGGGATTTGTTCAACAACACGGTGGACGCGGCGGAAGCGCTGGGCGACGTCCAGTACCGCGACCAGGTCGCGGCCCTGCGCGACCGGCTGGCCGCGCCGCGCGTGGGCAGCTGGGGGCAGCTGCTGGAGTGGATGGAGGAGAAGACCGGCGACAAGGTGCTCGACAAGCCGGGCGACACGCACCGCCACGTGTCGCACCTGTTCGGCGTCTTCCCGGGTCGCCAGATCTCTCCGACCAGGACGCCGGAACTGGCCGCCGCCGCGCGCAAGTCGCTCGAGAGCCGCGGCGACGCCGGCACCGGCTGGTCGATGGCGTGGAAGACGGCCTACTGGGCGCGCCTGCTCGACGGCGACCACGCCTACAAGATGCTGCGCGGGCAGCTGGCCAAGCCGGGCGCGCGCGCCGCGCAGCAGAGCGGCCCGGGTACGGAATCGAACAACGCCGGCGGCACCTACGCCAATATGTTCGACGCCCATCCGCCGTTCCAGATCGACGGTAACTTCGGGGCCACGGCGGCGATCTGTGAGATGCTGCTGCAATCGCAGGCGGGCGAGCTGCACCTGCTGCCGGCGCTGCCGTCCGCGTGGGCCAGCGGCTCCGTCAGGGGACTGCGCGCGCGCGGCGGCTACGAGGTCGATCTGGCGTGGAAGAACGGCAAGCTGGCCTCGGCGACGGTGCGCCGCACGGCGGGCGAGGGCGCCGGCAAGGTGCGCTATGGGGACAAGGTCATCCCGCTCAACCTCAAGGTCGGGGAGAGCAAACGGTTCGGAGAAAAACTATGATGCGACGGGTCCTTGGAACGCTGCTGCTGGCATTGAGCGGATGGGCATGTGCGGAAGCGACGCAGGTGCGGTACTTGAGCGGCACCGACAAGGACCATCGCGTCGACTGGGAGTTCATGGTCAACGGCGGGCGCAATGGCGGCGCGTGGAAGACCATACCGGTGCCGTCGAACTGGGAAATGGAAGGCTTCGGCACCTACCGCTACAGCAACGACTGGGAGAAGGACCCGGCGCCGGACACCACCGGCATCTACCGCTACAAGTTCGAGGTGCCGGCCCACTGGCAGGGCAAGCAGATCGACATCGTGTTCGGCGCGTCGATGACCGATACGCTGGTCAAGATCAACGGCGAGCCGGCGGGCGCCGCGCACCAGGGCGGGTTCTATGAGTTCCGCTATGAGATATCGAAGCTGCTCAAGCCGGGGCGGGCCAACCAGCTGGAGGTGACGGTCAACCGCTTCTCGACCAACAAATCGGTCAACCGCGCCGAGCGCAGCTCCGACTTCTGGCTGTTCAGCGGTATCTACCGGCCCGTGTGGCTGGAGGCCAAACCGCTTGAGAATATCGACCGCGTCAGCCTCGACGCGCGCCACAACGGCGACTTCAGCGCCGATGTGTTTTTGGCGGGGCAGGCCGATGGCAAGGTCGTCGCGCGGGTGACGACGCTCGACGGCAAGGCGGTGGGCAGGGAGATGGCCGCGCCGGTGGTCGGCGGCAAGGCCCACGTCAGCGGCAATGTGGCGAAGGTGGTGCCGTGGTCGGCGGAGAATCCGCAGCGTTACAAGGTCAACTTCCAGCTTGTCAGTGGCAAGAAGGTGGTGCATGAGGTGAGCAGGACGATCGGCTTTCGCACCATCGAGCTGCGGCCACGAGACGGCGTGTATGTCAACGGCTACAAGGTGCGCTTGAAGGGATCGAACCGGCATACGATCTGGCCGACATCGGCCCGCGCCAGCAGCAAGGCACTTAGCTACCAGGACGCGAAGCTGATGAAGGACATGAACATGAACGCGGTGCGGATGTCGCACTACCCGCCGGATCCGCACTTCCTCGACGTGGCCGACGAGATGGGACTGTATGTGATCGACGAGCTGACCGGCTGGCAGAAGTTCTACGACACCGACGTCGCGACGCCGCTGGTGAAGGAGTTGGTCGCGCGCGACCAGCACCATCCGTCGATCGTCTTCTGGGCCAACGGTAACGAGGGTGGCTTCAACCGCGACCTGGACAAGCTGTATGCGCAATGGGATGCGCAGAACCGGCCGGTGATCCATCCGTGGGAGAATTTTGGCGGCATCGACACGGCGCACTATCCAACTTACGACTGCTGCGCCACGTCGCTGTTCCATGGCCGCGACGTGTTCATGCCCACCGAATTCCTGCATGGGCTGTACGACGGCGGCGCCGGCGCCAGCCTGGACGACTGGTGGAACCGCATGCTGGCCAACCCGCTCAGCGCCGGCGGCTTCATCTGGGCCTTCGCCGACGAGGGCATTGTGCGCGACGATAAAAACGGCGCCATCGACGTCGCCGGCAATCTGGCGCCGGACGGCATCGTCGGGCCGTACCGGGAAAAGGAGGGCAGCTTCTACGCCGTCAAGAAGATCTGGACGCCGGTGTACCTGCCGCTGTCGGAGATGGCCTTCCTGCCGCCCACCTTCGACGGCAAAATCACGCTGGAGAACCGCTATGACATCACCAATCTGAATCAGATCAAATTGAGCTGGCAACTGGTCAAGTTCGGGCGCGATGCCGGCCACACGGTGGTGGCCAAGGGCGGCGCCAAGGCGCCCGATGTGGCGGCCGGCATGCGTGGCCTCGCCAGCATCGCCTTGCCGTCCGACTGGGCGGCGCAGGATGCGCTGTACCTGACCGCCACGGACCGCGAAGGCCGCGAGATCTACACCTGGTCGTGGATGATCGCCAGCGCGCGGCAGGTGGCGCAGCGGATGCAGCCGGCGGCGGCTGGTTCGGGCGCGGCCACGTTGACGGAAGCGGGCGACACGTTCGAATTGAAGGCGGGCGCCGTGAGCGCCGTCGTCGACAAAGGCACCGGCTATCTGCGTTCGCTGAAGAAGGGCGATGTCGTGGTGCCGCTGACGAACGGTCCGCGTCTGGTGGCGGGGACGGCGGCCTTGAAGGGAATCGCCGCGCGGCGCGACGGCAACGACGTGGTGGTGCAGGCCGAATACACGGGCAATCTGCGCAAGGTGAACTGGCGCCTGAGCGCCGCCGGAACGCTGAGCGTGAACTACGCGTACAACATGGAGGGCGGCAAACCGGCCGACGCGCTGGGAGTGACCTTCGATTATCCGGAGGCGCAGGTGCGGTCGATGCGCTGGCTGGGGCGCGGCCCTTATCGCGTATGGAAGAACCGCACCCAGGGTGTGGAGTTCGACGTGTGGCAGAAGGATTACAACGACACCGTCACCGGCCTGTCGTGGAACTACCCTGAGTTCAAGGGTTTCCACGACAAGGTGTATTGGGCGACGCTGGCGACTGGGGACTTGCCGATCACGTTCATCAACCACAGCGACGACATCGCGCTGCGGGTATTCACGCCGAGGGAGGCGAGCGGCGAGGGTTTCGAGCCGAAGGGCACGCACATGGATTTCCCTCCGGGTGACATCTCGTTCCTGAACGCGATCCTACCGATCGGCACCAAGTTCCACCCGCCGCACGAACTGGGACCGTCGGCGCAGCGCGGCCGCACGCCGAACCTGGGCATCTGGCTGGAGAACACGATCGACATCGTCGTCGGCAACTAGTTCGATCGGGGTCAAGTCTGACATTTGGACACGTGCTGATCACTAGTGGGCGCGGCGACAAGGTGCGCACTTACGCTGCGGTTGGGCTCGTGTCCAAATGTCAGACTTGACCCCCCTCATATGACCCCCCTCATAGGGTTTTGGCCAGCCACGCGGCGGTCAGGTCGATCACGCGCTGCGGCGCGCCGCTGCCGGCGGTGAAGACGTTGAAGACGTGGTCGGCGCCATCGACCATTTCCGCTTGCGCCGGTTTGCCCGGGGCGATGCGGATCAGGTCGAAGTCGCGCTGCGGCAGATAGTCCTTGCTGCCGCGGATCGTCAGGAAGGCGCCCGGATACCTGGCCAGCGATTTGTCGAGGTCGACCCCTTTGAAGCTTTCGTAGAATTCGCGCTTGGTGACGATGGTTTTCCAGCCCGGCACCACCTCCGAGGCGACGCCTTCGCGCACCGCCTTTTGCGCGGTCGGCTTCGACATCATGTACTTGTAGATGTCGCCGCTCGGCGTCGACCACAGCACCATGCTGCGGAACCATTCGGGATGCTTGGCGCCGACCACCATCGCGGTGGCGCCGCCCAAACTCCAGCCCAGCACCGCGCTGTGCGCGATCTTGACGCCGGCCTGCTTTTGCAGGAACGCGTACGCGGCCTCGGTGTCGGCGACGCGGGTGTCGAGCGTGGAGTCGATCTCGCTGCGCATGCGCGCGCCCTCGCCGCGGAAGTTGATGCGCAGCGAGGCGATGCCGATTTGCGCCAGCTTGGTCGACATGCGCTTGCTCAGGTCCCCGGCGCCATTGAGGTCGTCCGCGAAGCCGTGCAGCAGCAGCACCGTGCGGCCGTCCCAGGCGCCGTCCGGCGTGACCCATTCGCCGGTCACCTCCGGCGCCACCGTCACCGGCTTGATCGCCGCCTGCGACAGCGGCGACCAGGCGGCCACGCCGCCAAAGGCCAGCGCCAGCAGGCCGCGTTGAACCAGCGAGGATTTGCCGCGCGACGAGGAGTTGGTGTGCATATCAGCCTTCGGTTGTGGTTTGACCGCGCAGGAAGGCGGCAATCGCGGGGTTGACCGCGTCGGGATGCGTGATCGGACCCATATGCCCGCCGCGCGTTTGCTGCGCGCGCGCGTTGGGCAGCGCCGCCGCCAGTTGCGCCGCCAGCGACCGCGTCGAGGCCGGGCTGTGCTGGCCCGACAGCACCAGCGCCGGCATCGTCAGCGTCGCCAATTCGGCCAGCGTGACCGGTTCGCCCAGCAGCGCCTCGAAGTCCAGCCTGACCTTGGCGATCTGCGCGACCATCTTGTCCTGCGCAGACGCCGGCGCCGCGTCGAACGAGCCCGGACGGTTCCAGTAGTCGATGAAGATGCGGGTGGCGTCGCGGTCGGTGTCGCACGCGAGGATACGTTCGGTGACGCCGACGATCTCCGCGCGCGCGGCGTCCGCCGCCGGCAGCAGGTGGAAGGCGACCGGCTCGAACAGCACCAGGCTGAGCACGCGCTCGGGCATGCGGCGCGCCAGGTGCAGCGCGGTCACGCCGCCAAACGAGTGGCCCACCAGGTGGAACGGCTCGTCCTGCGCCAGCGGCGCGGCGATGGCCGCGGCGACGGCGTCCGCCTCGTGCGCCAGCGTATGGGTGTATGCTTCGCCGTGGCCGGCGCGCGGCGGAAACGGCGCGCCGCCGTAGCCCAGCAAATCAAGCGGGATGCAGCGGAAGTCGGGTGCGAGCTGGTCGACCAGCGGCGCCCACTGGGCCTTGGAACTCATGGAGCTGTGCAGCAGGACGATGGCCGGTTTCATAAAGGGCGCGCAAGAACACGAAGCGGCGATTATACCGGTTCGCGCCGCGCATCTTGCGAAGGCGCGGCCCGACCACATGTAGGTGTTTGTCACAGGCAAATGTATTTGTTCGCTAGCGTACAGCGGCGGGCTTCGACCAGAGTAAAGTAGAGGGATGGACAATTCAAAAAAAGTCGCCGGGCTGGCCGGCATCGTCAGCGTGTTGTGGATGGGCTTGACGGCCGCCGTGGCGGCCAACCAGAAACGGCTGCTGTTTAATCCTCTCGGCAGCCGCCGCGAGGTGCTCAAGCCTTACAGCACGGGCCACCGCACGCGGCCGATCGTGGTGCGCTCCAAGGACGGCACCCGCCTGTCCGGTTGGTTGATGACGCCGCCGGTGGCCGGGCCGACGCCCGGCGTGATCTATTTCGGCGGCCGCTCGGAGGAGGTGTCGTGGGTGGCGCGCGACGCCGGCAAGCTGTTCCCCGGCATGGCGGTGCTGGCCGTGAACTATCGCGGCTACGGCGATTCGCACGGCGATCCGGCCGAGGCCCACTTCGTCGAGGACGGCCGCATGCTGTTCGACTGGCTCAGCGAGCGCCACCATGTCGATCCGAAGCGCATCGCCGTCGTCGGCCGCAGCCTTGGTTCGGGCGTGGCGGTGCAGGTGGCGATGGAGCGCGAGGCCAGCGCCATCGTGCTGATCACCCCCTACGATTCGATCCTGGCGATCGCCAAGCGCAAATTCAGGACGCTGCCGGTGGAGTACGTGTTAAGACACAAATTCGAGTCGGTCAAGTACGCGCACCAGCTCAAGGCGCCCACCTATGTGCTGCGCGCGGCGTTCGACGACGTGGTGCCGCATTCGCACACCGACCTGCTGGTGGAAAAGCTCGGCACGCTGCACGCCGACGAGATCGTGCCCGATTCGGACCATATGAACATCCCGTACCTGGAGGGGACGCAGCAGCGCATCGCCAACTTCCTGGCCGATCGATTCAGTCGGCCCGGCGCGCCGCCGGCCTGACAAATCGCCGGTTTTCCGCGCTACTTGTTGTCTATGATAACTGTTGTTTAAGAGTAACAATGTAACGTTTACGACGTTATTTGGCGCTATCATGGTTCCGTTGCTGCAACTTCGCGGCGTTTTCAACAGGACGGGCCGGATGTTCCAATCGTTTAACAACATCAGTGTGAAGCGCCGGCTGCTGTTCGGCTTTGCCGGCATACTTCTGCTGTCGCTCGTCGCCATCGTGGTGAGCGTCACGCGTCTCAACAGCGTGGCCGCCGCCACCCGCCACATGATCGACGAGCCGATGGCCACCGAGCGCTATCTGCAGGACTGGTACCGCTATATGTTCGCGGCCGTGCCGCGCACAACCGCCATCATCGTCAGCACAGACGCCAGCCTGGGCGATTATTTCGCCGCCGGCATCAAGGCTTCGTCGGAGGCCTCCAGCGCACTGCAAAAGCTGGTCGAGGCGCGCATGGACAGCGACGCCGAGAAGGCCTTGTTCACCGAACTGGGCGTGCGCCGCAAGGCATTCCTCAGCACCCGCGACGCCGTGCTGGCCCTTAAAAAGGCCGGCAAGATCGAAGAGGCGCAACAGCAAATGCGCGACGTCTACACGCCCGTGAGCGCCGCCTATCTGCTTTCGGCCGAGGCTTTGCTCAAGGAGCAGCGCCGCCAGATCGACGAGGCCACGCTGGAGATCGAAGAAATCAACGTCGCCAGCCGCAACCTGATGATCGCGCTGGCGGTGGTGATCCTGCTGCTCGGCGGTACCTTGGCGTTCGCGCTGGGCCGCTCTATCGCAGAGCCGCTCGAGCGCGCGGTGGCGCTGGCGCGCCGCGTGGCCGCCGGCGATTTGACCTCGCGCGTGGAGAACCACGCGCGCGACGAGACCGGCCAGCTGCTCGACGCGCTCGGCCAGATGAACGGCAGCCTGTCGCAACTGGTGGGCGACGTGCGCCTGTCGACCGACACCATCACCGTGGCGGCGCAGGAGATCGCCGCCGGCAACGCCGACCTGTCGGCGCGCACCGAGGCGCAGGCGGGCGCGCTGGAGGAGACGGCCAGCTCGATGGAGGAATTGACCAGCACCGTGCGGCAGAATGCCGACAGCGCGCGCCACGCCAACGAGTTGGTGGTGGCGGCCAGCGGCATCGCGGTGCGCGGCGGCGATGTGGTCGGCCAGGTGGTCGAGACCATGGGCTCGATCAAGACCAGTTCGAGCAAGATCGTCGATATCATCGGCGTTATCGATAGCATCGCCTTCCAGACCAATATCCTGGCGCTGAACGCGGCGGTGGAGGCGGCGCGCGCCGGCGAACAGGGACGCGGCTTCGCGGTGGTGGCGTCCGAAGTGCGCAACCTGGCGCAGCGTTCGGCGTCGGCGGCCAAGGAGATCAAGGCATTGATCGACGATTCAGTCGGCAAGGTCGACGAGGGCGGGCGGCTGGTGGACCGCGCCGGACAGACCATGAGCGAGGTGGTGGCCAGCGTGCAGAAGGTGGCCGAGATCATGGGCGAGATCACGCAGGCGAGCGAGCAGCAGAGCTCCGGCATCGAGCAGGTCAACCGCGCGATCGGGCAGATGGACGAGATGACGCAGCAGAACGCGGCGCTGGTGGAGCAGGCCGCCGCCGCGGCGGCGAGCATGCGGGAACAGGCGCAGGCTTTGCTGGCGCAGGTGGGGCGGTTTACCGTGGAGGGGGGCGGTGGTGCCGGTGTCGGTAAGCTGTCGTCGACGCGTTTACGGCTTTCTTGAGGTGCGTTTTGTTATGCGTGCTTTGTTGCGCGTGCTTTGTTCTGGGCCGCTGGCGGCGCTTGGCGGATTACGCGCTTTGCGCTAATCCGCCCTACGGGTTTGACGCGTTTTTTTTACGCCGGGTGGCGCTGGGCGTGCGGCGCGCCGCGCGCCACCAGTTGTTTGTGCACGCGCCGTAGTCCCATCCATACCGCCAGGATCACCACCGGCACCGCCACCCCTTGCAGGATGTCCGGATTGACGGGCAGGCCGCCGGCCTTCATCGCCTTGCCGGCGTAGCCGATCAACCCCAGCGTGTAGTACGAAATGGCCACCGCCGACAAGCCTTCGACCGCTTGCTGCAGCCGCAGTTGCTGGGCCGCGCGGGCGTCGAGCGATTGCAGGATTTTGCGGTTCTGGCGCTCCTGCTCGATGCCTACGCGCGTGCGCAGCAGGTCGTTGCTGCGGGCGATACGCTTGGCCAGCGCCTCCTGCCGCTGCGAGACGGAAGTGCAGGTGTGGATCGCCGGCGCCAGCCTGCGGCCCATGAATTCGGCCAGCGTCGGCGCGCCGGAGATGCGCACTTCGCGCAACTCGTGGATGCGCGCCTGCACCAGGCTGAAATACGCCTGCGAGGCGGCGAAGCGGTAGCTGTTGTTGACCGAGAGTTTTTCCAGCCGCGCCGCCAGGCTGGTGATCCGGTGCAGCAGGTTCTGCTCCTCGCGCTCGTCGGTGGCGCGCGCGTCGAGCGATGGCGGCATGTCGGCCTGCACCAGCGTCGCCGTCAGGTCGGCCAGTTCGTTCTCGATGCCGTTCAACTGCGGCTGCGACGCTTCGGCGTGGGGCAGTCCGAGCAGCGCCATCATGCGGTAGTTTTCGATTTCCAGCAGGCGCCCGACCAGGCGGCCGGCCTGGAACTCGCGCAGGTTCAGGTCACGCACGATGTAGCGGCTAAAGCCGTCCGGCTGGATCAGGAAATCGGTCCATACCTCGGCGCCGCTGCCAACGCTGCTGCCCACCAGCGATTTACCCTGGAATAGTTCGGCGATGGCCTGCTCGTCGGCGCCGGCCGCGTCGCCCTTGCGCAGCACCACGTGCGAGGCGACGATGATCTTCCCATACAGGCTGGCGAGCCACTCCTGCGGCACGTGCTGCAGCGGCATGCGTTCGAACGCGCCGCGCAGGTCCAGCGCCGGGTCGCCGCGCTCGACGAAGGTGTAGGTGGCGAACTCGGTGTGGCATTCCCACTTCAGGCGGAAGCGGCCGAAGTCGTGGAAGAAGTAGCGCGCCTGCGGATGCGGCACGGCCACGCCGTAGTGGGTGCACAGCTGCTGCAAAATCTGGTGCTGCGTGCCGCGGTGGTATTTTTGCGAGGGCTGGTCCTGCTGAACATAGAGCGCGAAATGGGTCAGGCTTTCCGGCGCCTGCAGTTGCAGGAAGGGGCGGGAGTGGATTTCCGCCGACAGCGGCACCCGCATCGGGTGGTTCAGTTTGGCGAAATCGGCGGTGGCGCGGTAAGCGAGAGACATGACCTTCCCCGGTAAAACAGTCTGATAAATTGGTGGAAAATGCCGATTGCTGCAGTGCAGTATAAGTCACGCGCCGCCCGTCCACAACCGGCTATTGCGCATGGTTGTCATGCGTATCAGTGATGTTACCGGGGAAAATGGCCCCGAGCGATCACTTTTTTGAGGATTGTGATGCACTGTCGTGCCTCGCGGGTTGCCGCCGCCTACAGGTCCGGCACCCATAGCAGCAGGTCGGTGACGCCGATGTCGACGCCCGCCTGCGTCAGCAAGGTGCTGGCCTGGCCCCGGTGGTGGGTCTGGTGGTTGAAAAAGTGCGCCAGCACGCCGCCGAAATGCTTGCGGTAGGCGTCACCGCGGGTGCTGCGGTATTCGAAGGTGTGCGCCAGGTCGGCGGCGGTGATCTGCGGCGCCCACGCGTTGATGATGGCGTCGAGCCGCTCGCGCTGCTGGCGCAGCGTCGGCAGGTCGTCGCTGAAGGTGTGCGCCAGGCCGGCCGGTTGTGGCATGGCGTCCATGTGCGCCAGCGCCGCAAAAGCGGCGGGGTGGGTGGCGAAGCGCTTGAGCCAGATGGTGTCGCCGGCGAGCAGGTGGTTCAAGGTACCGGAGATGGAAGCGAAGAAGGCCTTGCGGTCCGCCGTCAATTCCCCCGGCGGCAGCCGCCCGGCCGCCGCATAGAGGTTGCGGTTCATGTCGGCGTTGTATTTGGCCAGCAGGACGAAGTGCTCGGGGGTGTTCATGCGTTCATCCCGGCCGCCGGCGCGCCGGATATGGCGTCGGGATTCGACTGCAGGAAAATCGAGTCATTGACCGCCGCCAGCGTTTGCGCGCGTGCGTAGTCGTCCATCGACGGTGTGTCGTCGACGCTGTCCAGCGCCGGCAGCAGGTCGCGCGTGGCCGCCTTGCCGGACGGCGTGGTGTGATCGCTTTTGAGTTTGCCGAGCATGTACTCGAGCACGCGCGTCGAGCGGCTCGCCTGCATTTCCAGCGACGCCTTGACCAGTTTCCCCTGGTCGTACTCGATGCTGGTGGTGCTGCTGGCCGATTCGTCGATCATCATGTATTTGTAGTTTTGCGAGTTCGGCTCCAGGTCCAGCGCCAGCTTCGCCGTGGCCGACACCGGTGCGTGGTAGCGCGCCCTCAGGTGCGACTGCTGTTGCTGCGACAGCGCCAGGTCCATCCGCGCGCGGCCCGAGACTTTGGTTTTTTGCGACAGTTCGTAGTCGAAGCTGTCCTTCTCGGTGGACCTGGCGGGATTGGACGCGACCTCGGTTTGCGAAACCGAGGCGGTGAAATCGGCCAGTCCGGTCGTCGTGGCGCGATCGCGGTCGGTCAGCGCCAGGTCGCGCGGCGCCGCCGGCGGCGTGCCGTAGTCGCTGTTCATGTCGACCAGCGCGTCCTTGAACATGGTGAGCAGCGCGCCGTTGACCTGGCCGCGCATGCCGGCCTGGTCGACCTGCTGCAGGTAGCGGTTCAGCGCCTTGGCCTGTTGCTCCTTGCCGCCCCAGGTGGCCGGCTGGCTCAAGTCCACGCCGACATTGGCCGCGCCGGCCGGGCCGCTGAAGCTCATTGTGCGTTTGGCGCTGTCGGCATGGAACTGGAGCCGCTGCGTTTCCTTGGGGTTGAGTTTGATCTCGCCTTTCAGGTCGACCGATGCCAGCACCGCGCCATCGAACTGGGTCAGGCCGGCCAGATCGACGCGGGGTGGATCTTCGGTCATGCCGTCGACGGCCTTCTGGAACGCTTCCGACAGTTTGCCCAGCGCCTCGCGCTCCACCTGGGTCAGTTTGCCGCTGCTTTTTGCTTCGACCGCGATGCTGTTGTCGCCGGCGTCGAGCGACAGTTCCACCGAAACGCCGCTGCGGGTGGTGATGGTCAGTCCGATGCGGTTGTCGCCCATGCCGTGCTGCGATACCTGCGACGGCGATACCAGCATGTCGTAGGTATCGGCTTGCACGCCGCCCGGGGCCTGCTGGATCGACTGGGAGAAGTCCTCGCCGTCGTAGGCGACTTGTTTGAGCAGTTCGCCGCCGAGGCCCTTGAGGCGTCCGGCCAGCGGTTCGTCGGCGAAGTTACGGGCCATTAGGGTGCTGGAGGTGCTGCGGGTGCGGTTTTCCCAGACGACGGCCTTGGGGTGCCGGGCTTCGCGATCGGCGGCGCCGAGCGAGACGTTGGTGGACGCGCCGCTTGCCGGCGCGGCCGAGGCGTCGGTGGTGGCGGGCGTCGATGGCGCGCGCGATGCCGGGGCGATGGCGGTGGTGTCCCGGCCCAGTGGTTTGATGGTGGTCATGTGCTGATTATAGAACGCCTTTTGCGGCCGGCGCCGTTTAACCCCGCCAGCGTTTAGCGATACGCACGCGTCACCACTTAGGGGACGTACCCCAAGGGGTACGTCCCCGCTTGGCAGTGCGGGTTCGCGGGCGTGACCGCAACCGCCCCCTGTCCGCGCGGGTTCGCGCCCGCTAGTGCAGCCGCACCGGCGGCACGACCTTGGCGCGCAACCAGTCGACCAGCGTGTGGCCCGCGACACGGAACGCCCCGTGCAGCTGCAGCAGGTGCTTTTTGTACATCAGCTCATACAGCAGGCTGGCCGCCGCGCCGCCGACGCGAATGCTCGTGCCGGTGACGGCGCCGGTCAACACGCCAACGGCCGCCTGCGGTCCGAGCGAGACCAGCGAACCATAGTCGTGGTAGCGGAAGCCGTTGCGCGGCCCGTCGCCGCCGCGCGAGAGCAGCTCGGCCAGGAACATCGCCTGCTGGTGGGCGACCTGCGCGCGCGGCGGCGCCGCGCCCTTGACCGGGCAGACGTAGCTGGCGCAGTCGCCAAAGGCGTAAATGTGGTCGTCGCCGGCGGCGCGCAGGTTGGCGTCGACCACGATCTGGCGGATGTGGTTGAGCGTGAGGCCGAGCGTGGCGCACAGCTCCGGCGCTTCGACGCCGGCCGCCCACAAGGTCAGGTCGGCGCGGTGGGCGGCGCCGCCGCTGTCGATGACCGCCTTGTCGGTGACGTGGGCGACGGCCGTGGCGGTGCGCACGTCGATGCCGAGCGCGCGCAGATGCCCGGCGGCGCGCTGCGATTGCTGCGGGTGCAGGTGCGGCAGCAGATTGTCGCCCCGTTCGATGATGGTGATGCCGATGTCGCGCTCGGGGTCGAGCGCGTGCACTCGGTAATCGGCCAGCGCGCGGGCGCTGTTGCTCAGTTCGGACGCGAGTTCGACACCGGTGGCGCCGCCGCCGACGATGACGACGTTGAGCCGCTCCTTGCGCTCGCCGGCGCGGATGCAGCCGTCGACGAAGCGGCGACGGAAGGCTTCGGCGTCGGCCACGTTGTCGAGCGTGAGCGCGTGGCGGGCGGCCCCTGGGACGTTGTAGAAGTTGGTGACGGCGCCGAGGGCGAGCACCAGCGTGTCGTAGCCGATGGTGCGGCAGACGCCGTCGTCGTGGCGGCCGCCGCGCGGGGTGAGCGTGATGGTGCGGTGGGCGCGGTCGACGCAGAGCGCTTCGCCCTGGATGAATTCGAAGTCGTGCTCCATCGCTTGGGCGGCGAAGGCCAGTTCCGTCACTTGCGGGTCGCATTTGCCGGAGGCGACCGTGTGCAGCAGCGGCTTCCAGAAGTGGCCCGGGGAGCGGTCCACCAGCACGATGCGGGCGCGCTTGGCGGCGCCGAGGTTGTCGCCCAGGCGCGTGGCCAGTTCCAGTCCGCCCGCACCTCCTCCTACGATGACGATCGTTTCCATTTTTTTTCTCCAGGTTGTGGTGCTGTTTGGGCTGGTGGCTTTGGCGGATTACGGCGTGCCGCCTAATCCGCCCTACGTGATCACCGTTTTATGCGGCGAGGTTTTTTTGGGCCTGGCTTTGCTGCTGGTCGGGGGTGTAGGGGCTCGAGCGCAGCTCGCTCAGCGCTTCGAAGGTGATGAATTGGCGTGGCCGCACGACGTCGGCGCCGTAGGGGGCGACCGAGACCGTCCACAGGCCCGCTTCCCCGGCGGCGCGCAGGCTGGGCACGGCGGTGTCGATGGCGATGGCGTCGCCCGGATGTACGCCCATGGCGTGCAGCGCGCGCGCATAGGGGCCGGTGCCGCTGGCGCCGTCGAAGGCGGCGCCGCCGGTGACGACGGCGAACACGCTGTTGACGTCCGCGCCGAAGCTGTGGGCCAGCAGCGCGGAGGTGGCCGGTGCCGGCATGTCGGTCAGCACGCAGATCTTGCAACCGGCGGCGGTGGCGTCCTTGATCAACGTTAGCGCCGCCGGCAGCGCGGTGGGCGCCTTGGCGGTGATCGATAGTTGGAAATGGCGATGTTTTTCGGCGTGCAGTTCGGCCGCGCGGGCTTTGTCGCGGCCAAACGTGTCGCGGGTGATGGCAGTGCCGATGGCGCGCGCATAGCCGTGGGTGGCGGCGGCGCCGCGCAGCGCCGCCAGGTTCCAGCGGGTCGACAGGCCGGCGTTGGCGAAGGCGTTGTTGCAGGCCGCGAGGTGCAGCGCTTCGGTGTCGAACAGTACGCCGTCGAGGCCGAGGAAGATCACGTCTATGCTCATGTGGTTCTCGCTAACAGTGCTGGTTGGTGGGTTGGGGCGCTATTGACGCAAATATAACGGTAGAATCTACAAAAGAAAAATTAAAGTTATTCGATAATTGATAAGGGAGAGCTTATGTATCACGCCAGTTTCCGTCAGCTGCAATCGCTGGTCCTGGTGGCCCGCCACGAGAGCGTCTCGCGCGCGGCCGAGGCGATGCACGTCACGCAGCCGGCCGTCTCGCTGCAGTTGCGCACCCTCGAGGACATCGCCGGCATCGCCCTCACGCGCAAGGTCGGGCGCGCCATCCAGCTGACCGCCGCCGGCGAGGTGATGGCCACCTTTTCCGAGCGCATCCTGCGCCTTCTCGACCAGGCCGGCGACGAGCTGGCGGCGCTGCAGGGCGTCACCAGCGGCACGCTGCGCATCGGCGCCGTCACCACGGCCGAGCATTTGCTGCCGCCGATGCTGGTGCCGTTTACGATCGAGCGTCCCGACGTGCGCCTCAAGCTACAGGTGGGCAACCGCTCCGAGATCGTCAACATGCTGGCGCGCCAGGAGATCGACCTGGCCATCATGGGCACGCCGCCGCGCGAGCTGCGCACCAACGCGGCCAAGTTCGCGCGCCATCCGATGGCGTTCGTGGCCAGTCCGGGGCATCCCTTGATGAAGAAGAAAAAAATCACGCTCAACGATGTCATGGCCGCCAACCTGATGGTGCGCGAGCGCGGCTCCGGCACCCGCACGGCCGTCGAGAAGCTGTTGCGCGAGGCCGGCCATCCGGCCGAATTCGGCTCCGAGGTGTCGAGCAACGAGGCGATCAAGCGCATGGTGTCGGCCGGGCTGGGGCTGGGCTTTTTGTCGGTGCACGCGTGCGGCCTGGAGTTCGAGGCCGGCCTGCTGGCGATCCTGCCGATGCAGGAAAATCCGGTGGAGGCGGACTGGCACATCATGCACCTGAGCGGCCAGCCGATCCCCAAGGTGGCCGCGTCGTTCCAGGATTTCGTCATCGAGAACGGCCAGGACCTGGTGCGGCGCGAGTTGGAGAGTTTCTACAAACTGCTGGGGCGCCAGCGCAAGCCGGTGCGGCTGGCGGTCAAGGGCGCGGCCAGGGCCAGGGTCGTACCGGCCAAGTGACCAATACACAGGGGCGCACGGTTTGTGAAAGTGTACTGGTACAGGCCAGCACACTTGCGTCTACAATGGCCTCATCTGATTGCCACTGGAAACAACCA
Source organism: uncultured Duganella sp. (assembly GCA_963513825.1). Classification (GTDB taxonomy): domain Bacteria; phylum Pseudomonadota; class Gammaproteobacteria; order Burkholderiales; family Burkholderiaceae_D; genus Rugamonas. The sequence continues at coordinate 64,314 of CAUPRW010000007.1, read as the reverse complement.
TGTCGCCCGATTTACTGCTGCCCCTGTGCACCTTCGCCGTCGTCAGTTCCATCACGCCCGGTCCCAACAACGCGATGATCATGGCCTCCGGGCTGAACTATGGATTCGCGCGCTCGCTGCCGCATCTGTTCGGCATCTGCTGCGGTTTCGCGTTCATGATCTTCGCCACCGGCCTGGGATTGCACGCGGTGTTCGTGCGGTTTCCGATGCTGCAGCTGATACTCAAATACGCCGGCGCCTTGTATCTGTTGTGGCTGGCGTGGAAGCTGGCGCACGCGGCGCCGATGAGCGCGGACCAGGCCGCGCGCTCCAAACCGATGGGTTTTTTCGGCGCGGCGGCGTTTCAGTGGGTAAATCCCAAGGGCTGGGTCATGGCCGTGAGCGCGCTGACGACCTATTTGCCGCCGGGCTTTGTCATCGGCGACGTGGCGCAACTGGCTGGCGTGTTCGGCGTCATCGGTATTTTTTGCGTGGGCGCGTGGGCCTTGTTCGGCGTGGCCATGCGGCGCTTGTTGCAGGACCCGCGTTCGGTGCGCATCTTTAACGTGGTCATGGCGCTGCTGTTGGTGGCGACCTTGTACCCGATTCTGATGGGCTGATACCATGGCGGCTTGACTTGACTTCGAGGAATGCCCATGTCCCGCCGTATTGTTCCCGCCATTGTGCGCGCCGCCTGCCGTGCCGCCTTGCTGGCCACCTCTTTGCTCGGCGTCGCCGCCGGCGCGGCCACCTTGCCGTCGCAACTGATGTTGCCGGACCCGGTGCTGGCCGCGCGCGGCGTGGCCGAGCGCTGGGTGTTCAGCATCAAGCTTGAATCGACCGATTTGAAGGGCATCGCTCCGTGCCGCAAGATCCTGGCCGAGCGCGGTTTTCTGCCGGTGCTGTCGAAGACGGCCAGCTCGGCCATGCCCGAGTTGCATTTCAAGGTAGAGGGCACGCGCGAGTATCCGCTCGCCAGCGAGGACGCCGACCAGGCGCTGGCGGCGGTGGCGCTGGCCAAATGCGCCGGCACGCTGGTGTGGACGGTGACGTCGAAGCCGGTGCCGGCGGCGGGTGGGGCGGGGCGCTGACCCGCACCCCATGGCGGCACCGGGGCGGATCGGCAGGACGGGGTGTTTAACCCGGTAACTTGAGCCGGTGCAGCGTGGCGCGGATGTCGTCGAGATCGACAGGCTGTTGCGCCTGCAAGGCGCTCAGGTAGCCGCGCGCGTAAGCGAGCGCGTCGGCCGCCTCCGGCTGCTGGCGCGCCATGTCCTGCAGCAGGTGGTCGGCGATGACGAGGTCGTTGTGCCCGCCAAGCTCGGACTGTATCGACGCCACCGTCTTCAGATAGTGGCGCGCGGCTTTTTGCCGGAACAGCGTGTGGAAGAACTCGAGCGCGTAGCGGGCCCGCTTGGCGGCGATGCGGCCGCGGTGGATGGCGGCCGCGTCGTCCTCGTCCATGCGGTTGGCGCGCTTGACGAGCCGCTTGTGCAGGCGCTGCATGGTCGCGCGCGCGAAGCCGGCCAGCGGACTGTCCGGCACGTCGGTGGCGAGATGCTCGGACCACACGCCCATCTCCAGCAGCAGGCGCGTGTAGCGTGGCGACAGCAGCGCCTGCGCGGCCGCCTGGCGGCGGGTTTGCGCCGTCGCCAGCGCCAGCGCTTGCAGTTCCAGCAGGCCGTGCTTGCCGCCGGGATTCGATTGCACGCGCGGCAGCGTTGACATCAGCAGCACGTCGGCGTCGCGCGCCGCGCCCAGTTCGGTGCCTAGCCAGGCGATGTCGGCCGCCAGCGCGGGCGGGCACGGGGCGACGTCGTCGAACAGTTTGAGCGCCGAGCGCAGGCGGCGCAGGCCGACGCGCATCTGGTGCAGCGTTTCCGGATCGTCGCCGTGGATGACGGCGTCCTCGTTGCGCTGCACGTGCTGCAGGCAGTTGTCGACGATGGCCTTGAGCGCGCTGCCGACGGTGGCGTGCGGATCGAGCCGCAGCGCCTCGGCGCGGTAGGGTGCGCTGCCGGTCTGGCGGCACAGCGAATAGCCGCGCTCGGCCTTGCTCGTGTTGCTGAGCCGCAGCGGCACGCGCTCGTGCAGTTGCAGGGCGAACGCGAACAGCGCGGCCGGTTCGCCTTCCTTCAGCTCCAGTTCGATCTCGTTGATGTCGAGCCGGCGGCCGTGGCGTTCGATGTGGCCGTGGTCGAGCACCATTTCGATGTGGTTGCCTTCGATTTCCAGGTCCCAGCTGTGGCGCTCGACCTCGACCACGAACAGCGATTCGAGCCGGTCCTTCAGGTCGGGCAGATCGAGGATCGCCTGCCATTCGGGTGCGTCGCCGATCAGCTTGCGCAGGCGGCCCAGGCGCGGCCAGGCGCGGTCGATCGGCCCTTCCCATTCGTGGCGGCTGTGCAAGCCGCTTTGCGCGCCGCCGCCGGCTTTCATGGTTTGGATCCATTCGTCGCCGTCGCGGCGCACGCGCAGGCCGGCGCCGTGGCGCAGCAGGTGCAGGTCGGGCGTGTCGAAATAGCGCGCGCTCAGGTGGCGCGTGCGGGTGGGCGCGCCGGCGAGCAGCGCATCGCCCATCAGTGCCTCGTTGTCGGCCGGCGCCAGTAGTAGTTTGAGTTCGACTTCCATACCTTGAGTGTAGATGAAAAGGGCGGCGGGGCGGCGCACGGGTTTGTCGCCCTAGCGCGCCGCCGGCCGCCCGCCCAGCAGTTGCGCCCACGCGGGCGTGGCGGCGCGCCAGAAGGCGTCGATCGTGTCGGCCGCGATCGCCATGCCGAGAAAACGCGCCGCCGGCAGCAGCGCCTGTTGTAGCAGCGTGGCCGGCGGCGCGCCGTTATCGAAGGCGGCGGCGCCGGTTTGCTTGGACAGCTTCTCGCCCAGCGCGTTGAGCACCACCGGCACGTGCAGGTAGCGCGGGCGGGGCAGGCCGAGCGCCTGTTGCAGATAGAGCTGGCGCGGCGTCGAGTCGAGCAGGTCGGCGCCGCGCACGATGTCGGTCACGCCCTGGTCGGCGTCGTCGACCACCACGGCCAGCTGATAGGCCCAGAAGCCGTCGGCGCGGCGGATCACGAAGTCGCCGGCTTCGTCGGTCAGGTCCTGGCTGATGTGGCCGGCCCAGCGGTCGTCGAAGCCGATCACGCAGTGCGGCGCCCGCGGCACCTTGAGCCGCAGCGCGCGCGCCTGCTTGCCCGGCGCCAGGCCGTGGCGGCAGGTGCCCGGGTAGATCAGCGCCTGCGCCTGCCGGCCGTTGAGGGCCAGTTGCGAGTCGGCGATTTCCTTGCGCGAGCAGCCGCACGGGTAGACCAGGTCGCCGAGCCGCGCCAGCGCCTGGTCGTACAGCGCGGTGCGGCGGCTTTGCCAGGTGACCTCGCCGTCCCAGGCCATGCCGCAGCGTTGCAGCGAGGCGAGGATGTGCGTGTCGGCCCCGGCGACGTTGCGGTCGCCGTCGACATCCTCGATGCGCACCAGCCAGCGTCCTTGATGGACTTTGGCGTCGAGGTGGCTGGCCATGGCCGCCACCAGCGAGCCCAGATGCAGCGGACCGGTGGGCGAGGGGGCGAAGCGGCCGATGTAGGGCCGCGCGTCGGCGGCCGTGTTTGGCGCGGTGTTTGGGGCCGTGTTTGCGGCCATGCTTGGGGCCGTGCTTGGGGCCATACTTGGGGCCAATTTTGGGGCGAGGCTTGGGTCGGCATCGGGTCCGGCGCCGCCGCCAGGGGCGCGGCCGCCGCTGTGGCCGGCGGCGGGGGCGCCATCGTGGCTTGGGCGGTTGGCGGGGGCAAAGGCGTGTTCGCGGTCGGTCATGGCGTCATTTTAACGCGCCGCCGCCGCGCCGGGCCGCGCGGCCGGCGGCCACGGCAAATGTCTTACAATGTGCGCGCGACAACGCGCGGCGGTTTTCCGGGCGGGTCGCATCCAACATTGACGCTATCAGGACATCATGCAAAAAATGACCCCATCCTTCGTCGCCTCCGCCCTGGCCATCAGCCTGGCGTTGGCTTTCCCCGCGCACGCGGCCGGCGGCAAAACCGCCCCCGCGGTGCAGGAAGCGCCGCTGCGCGCCCACCTGGCCTTCCTGTCGAGCGATCTGCTCGAAGGACGCGGCACCGGCCAGCGCGGCGCCGACCTGACCGTCTCCTATCTGGAAACGCAGGCGCTGGCGCTGGGCCTCAAGCCCGGCAACGGCGACAGCTACCGCCAGGCCGTCAGCATCGCCGGCGTCAAGACGCTGCCGGCCGAGAGCTCGCTCAAACTGGAGGCCGGCGGCCAGGCCTTGCCGATCAGCGCGGGACCGGACTGGGTGTTCGCGCCGGGCGACGCGGCCGCCGCGCACAGCTTCAACGCCGACCTGGTGTTCGTCGGCTACGGCATCCGCGCGGCCGACGAGCAATGGGATGATTTCAAGGGCGCCGATCTGAAGGGCAAGATCCTGGTGGCGATGGTCAACGATCCACAGCCGACTGCCGCGGAGCCGAACCGTTTCAACGGCAAGGGCCTGACCTACTACGGCCGCTGGACCTATAAATTCGAAGAAGCCAAGCGCCAGGGCGCCGCCGGCGTGCTGCTGATCCACACGACGCCGAGCGCGTCCTACGGGTGGAGCGTGATCCAGAACAGCTGGTCCGGCGTGGAGCGCTTCCAGTTGGCCGCCGGTACGCTCGGCACCGAGCTGCAGGGCTGGATGACCGACGACACGGCGCGCGCGCTGTTCAAGGCGGCCGGCCAGGATCTCGACGCGCTGCGCGCCGCCGCCGAAAGCAAGGACTTCAAGCCGGTGCCGCTGGCCGCCAGGCTGAGCGGCGAGATGAAGGCCGCCGTGCGCAAGATCGAGCAATTCAACGTTGCCGCCGTGGTGCCGGGCACCGATCCCAAGCTCAAGGACGAAGTGGTCATTTACAGCGCCCACTACGACCATCTGGGCCGGCAGGGCAAGGAGGGCGACGGCGTCGACACCATCTTCAACGGCGCGGTCGACAACGCCTCGGGCACGGCCGGCTTGCTGGCGATGGCGCAACAGGCGGTGCGGGCGCCGGCCAGGCGCAGCCAGATGTTCCTGTGGGTCGCGGCCGAGGAGCAGGGCTTGCTGGGTAGCGCCGCCTACGCCAGCGCGCCGCTGTGGCCGTTGGCCAGGACGGCGGCCAATCTGAATCTGGACAGCCTCAACTTCGTTGGCGCGACGCGCGACATCGGCACCCAGGGCAGCGAGCGCACCGAGCTGGGCAAAATGGCCGCGGCCACCGCCAAGGCGATGGGCATGCGCATCGCGCACGCCGAGCCGGATCTGGCCGGCGGCTATTTCCGCAGCGACCACTTCAGCTTTGCCAAGCAGGGCGTGCCGGCGTTCTCGATCGAGGGCGGCCGCGACTACATCAACGATCCGGCCGGCTCCAAGGCGAAGGCGGACGCGTATGGCAAGCGTTACCACCAGGTCAGCGACGAATACGACGCGGGCTGGGATCTGTCGGGCATGGTGCAGATGGCGCAGTACACGCTCAACCTGGGGCGCGTGATCGCCGACAGCCCCAAGTTGCCCGAGTGGCAGGCCGGTGACGCCTTCGCCAAGCCGCGCAACGCCAGGTAAGCGCTGGCCGCCCGACTGGAAGCAGCCTTGACGGCTGCTTTTTTCATGGTTCGTTTCAATAATGTTATAGCTCGGCGGCCGTTATCAGTTTTAGCATTGGTCGCAATAAAAATATTGGAGACACCATGAAAACCATCCTCGCCGGCGTTCTGCTGGCTGCCGGCGCCTGCGCCGGCGCGCAAACCGTGCTGACGAAAAACTTCGCGGCCGACCCCTCGCCGCACTTTTTCGACGGCAAATACGTGGTCTACGCGACCGACGATCAAAACAACTCGGGCAAGTATTGGGACTCGACCTCGTGGCGGGTGCTGACCTCGCGCGACCTGAAGCACTGGGAGGATCACGGGCCGACGCTACCGGCCAGCATCTTCAAATGGGCCAGCGCGGACGCCAAGGCGTGGGCGCCGGAGGCGGTCGAGCTGGGTGGCAAATATTATTTCTTCGCGCCCGTGGGCGGCAAGCAGATCGGCGTGGCCGTGGCCGACAATCCGATGGGGCCGTTCGTCGATTTGATCGGCAAGCCCTTGGTCGAGACGCCGCGCGACGCCAACGCCGGCGACGAGCCGATCGACCCGGCGGTGTTCATCGACCAGGACCAGCGGATTTACATGTATTTCGGCACGCGGGTGCCGAAGGTGGTGGAATTGGCGCCGGACATGAAGAGCACGGTCGGCGGCATCCGCGATGTGGTGGTGGACAAGTTCCCGGCCAAGACGGCCTATGGCGAGGCGCCGTTCCTGCATCAGCACAAGGGCGTGTATTATTTTTCGTTCTCGACCGGCTGGCCGGGGCAGATCGTCTATGCGACGGGCGCCTCGCCGCTGGGGCCGTTTCAATACCGTGGCGTTTTGATCGATTTCCTCAAGATATCGACCAACCACCAGGCGATCCTGGAGCGCGATGGTAAAACACTGCTGTTCTACCACGACAACGTGCTGCCGGGCGGCGGCGACCATCGGCGGTCGATCCTGGTGCAGGAGATCGAATACGGTGCCGATGGCACGATGAAAAGGAAATAGCGGCCTGGAGCCCGATTTACAGCCGAGCTCGTGTCCAAATGTCAGACTTGACCCCGACTGCGGGGTTCGGTGGCGAAGATGCAGAGCGCTACCAGCGGGAATAGCAGGCCGGCGAGCAGCACGCCGTGCCAGCCGTGCGCGGCGTACATCCAGCCACCGAGCGAGGAGCCGATCGCGCCGCCCATGAAGAACAAAGCCATGTAGAGGCCGTTGAGGCGGGCGCGGATTTCCGCCGGCAAGGCGAAAATGGCGCGCTGCCCCGTCACCAGATTGGCCGAGACGCCCATGTCGAGCAGGATAGAGACGAGCACCAGCACGCCCAGGTCGACCAGCCGGCCGGCGTGGACCAGCAACGGCAGCGCGAACGCGACGGCGGCCAGCGTGAAGGCGATGAACGTGGTCGAGCGGCTCTTGCCCTGGTCGGCCCGGTGGCCGGCGATCGGCGAGGCGATCGCGCCGGCGACGCCGACCAGCGCGAAAATCGCCACCCCCGTTTGGCTGAGCTGAAAATACGGGCCCGTCAATTCCAGCGAGACCGTGGTCCAGAACAGGCTGAAGGCGCCAAACATGCAGGCCTGGTAGGCGGCGCGCCGGCGCAGGATCGGTGTGGTCTTGAGCAATTGCCACATCGAGCCGAGCAGCTGGAAGTAGCGCAGCGCCGAGCGTGGATGCCGCTGCGGCAGCCTGGCGCGCAACAGGAAGGCGAGGGCGGCGGTGGTCGCGGCCGAGATGACGAACACGGCGTGCCAGTTCAACGCGTCGGCGATGACGCTGGCGACCGGGCGCGCCAGCATGATGCCCATCATGAGGCCGCTCATGACGGTGCCGACCGTGCGGCCACGCGTTTCCGGCCGGGCCAAGTGGGCGGCGAACGGGACGACGATCTGCGCCGCCACTGAACCGAGGCCGATGCAGAACGCGGCCAGCAGGAATAGGTGGGGGTTGCTGGTGGCCGAGGCGGCCAGCAGCGCGGCGGCCGTGGTCAGCAGCGCGATGAAGATCAGGCGCCGGTTTTCCACCAGGTCGCCCAGCGGGGCGATGAACAGCAGACCGAGGCAGTAGCCCAGTTGCGTGAGCGTGACGATCAGGCCGGCCGCGCCCGGGGCGAGCCCGGTGGCGCGGCTGATCGGGCCGATCAGCGTTTGGGCGTAGTACAGATTGGCGACGATGAGGCCGGTCGCGGTGGCGAACAGCCAGACCATGCCGGGGGATAGATCGTGCTGGGCGTGGGACTGGCTCACGTGGTGCTCCTTCATTTTGCAGCCGGCAATTCTACCGGTGATCGCAAAATGCTGCTGAGCAGGGGCGTCGACGGGCGCCGTTCGGCGCTGACGGGGCGCGGATGGACCGATGATTGGCGCCCATCCGGCCGCCGGCGGCCTTTAAGCGCCGTCGCCGCGTTGCAGTGCCTGGTGCACCTCGGCGGTGATTTCATACGAGCGCAGCCGGTGCGCGTGGTCGAAGATCTGCGAGGTGATCATCAGCTCGTCGGCGCCGGTGCGGGCGATGAAGGCCTGCAATTGCCGGCTGACCGTTTCCGGCGCGCCGATGGCGCTGCACGAGAGCACGGAGTCGAGCATGGCGCGCTCCTGCGGCCCCAGCGCCTCCAGATAGCCTTTTTGCGGCGGCTGCAGCCGCGACGGCTTGCCGGTGCGCAGGTTGACGAAGGCTTGCTGCATCGACGTGGCGCGAAAATGCGCTTCCTCGTCGGTGTCGGCGGCGAACACGTTAAAGCCGAGCATGACGTATGGTTTGTCGAGCTGGGCCGATGGACGGAAGTTGGCCCGGTACAGCTCCAGCGCGTGCATCATCATTTGCGGGGCGAAGTGGGAGGCGAAGGCGAACGGCAGACCCATGTGCGCGGCCAGCTGGGCGCCGAAGGTGCTCGAGCCCAGTATCCACAGCGGCACCTTGGCGCCGATGCCGGGCACGGCCAGCACGCGCTGGCGCGGCGTGTCGGACAGGTAGTCTTGCAGCTCCAGCACGTCTTGCGGGAAGGCGTCGGCGTCGGTCTCGAGCGTGCGGCGCAGGGCGCGGGCGGTGGTCTGGTCGGAACCGGGCGCGCGGCCCAGGCCCAGGTCGATGCGGCCAGGGAACAGCGCCTCCAGGGTGCCGAACTGCTCGGCGATCACCAGCGGCGCGTGGTTCGGCAACATGATGCCGCCGGCGCCAACGCGGATGGTCGAGGTGCCGCCGGCCACGTGCGCGATCACCACGGCGGTGGCGGCGCTGGCGATGCCCGGCATGCCGTGGTGTTCGGCCAGCCAGTAGCGTTGGTAGCCCCAGCGCTCGCCGTGCTGGGCGAGGTCGAGGGTGTTGCGGAACGAGGCCGAGGCATTGCCGCCTTCGGCGATCGGCGCGAGGTCGAGTATGGAAAATGGAATCATGTGACGCATATCGGGCCGCACCGGCCTTATTCAATGAAGCCCTTGCGGCGCTTGTGGGTATAACGGCGCCGATGATAAAGCGCCAATATCGTTATATTTCGACAGCGTTTTTATTATTTCCCTGCTATTTAAGTGTGTGGAATTTGCCTAAAGGCGCTCCGGATTTCACAATTTGTTTTTCTCCAGCGCTTTCCTGATTTACTATTGGAAACAGTAAAGCGCCGCGCCGAGCTGCTCCCCTTCTCCTTAATTAATGTTATTTCGATGGCATCTCCTGCTATCGTCGGGAATTCGCATGCCTTCGAAACTTGCCATTTTGTTTGCCCTGGTGCTCGGTTTGATCGCTTCGGCGGTGCACGCCGCCGGCGTGAGCGACCCGTCCGCGCAGCGCCGCGGCCAGCTGTACCGGATCAGCCACGATGGCAAGACAAGTTATTTGTTCGGCACCATCCACGTGGGAAAAGATGGTTTTTACCCGCTCGACGCCGAAGCGTCCAAGGCGCTGCTCGAGTCCAAAACCCTGGTGCTTGAACTCGATATCCGGCAGGATGCGCCGTTCCAGAAAGCGCTGGCCCGCCATGGCCGTTACCCCGATGGCGATCTGGTCCAAAATCATTTGAGCCCGGCCACGCTGAAAAAAATGGTGCAGGCGCTGGCCAAGGCGGGTTTGTCGCTGCAATCGGTGCAGCACTACAAGCCTTGGCTGATCGCCAATCTGCTGGTGGGCGCGGAGCTCGACTTGCATGGATTCCAGCGCAGCCAGGCGGTGGAGTACGCGCTGCTGGCCGCCGCCCAAAAGCAGGAGAAAACCGTGCACGAGCTGGAAAGCGCCGAGTACCAGCTGGGGCTGTTCGATACATTGGATGCGCGCCAGCAGGAGCAGTACCTGGTGGAAAGCTTGGCCGACCTCGCCAACGGTTCGTCGCTGAAGCGGTCGCAGGCGTTGATCGATGCCTGGAGCTCGGCCGACGCGCCGGGCATCAAAGCGGCGTGGCAGTCGGCCACGACCGGCGATTCCATTTCCGCCGGCTTCATGCAGCGCGTGCTGCTGGGTAAGCGGAATCCGGAAATGGTCGCCAATATCGAGCGCATCATGCAACAGGACCGAATCGCCTTCGTCGGCGTCGGCCTGCTGCACCTGGTTGGCGACGATGGACTGCCGCAATTGCTCAAGCGGCGCGGCTATCAGGTCGAGCAGCTGTATTAATACGGCGTCAGCATGCCGTTGTTGTAGCGAACCCGGTCGCCGACCTTGTAGCCGGGCATCGAGTCGACCACCACCAGCTGGCTACTGCCGTCATCCATCCGCACGGTGACGCGGTAGACCCGGTCCGACGGCGACGCTGACGTGGTGCCTCCGGCCGCCGCCGCGCCGATCGCCCCCATGCCCGCATCCTGGCGTTGCATCTGGTCGATAGCCTGCACGGTGCCGTACGCGGTTTGCGCCGAGCTGCCGCCCGTCGTGCCTGAGCCGCCTGCCATGCTGCCGCCACCGCTACCCTGGCTGCCGCTGCCGCTGCCGCTGCCGCTGCCGCTGGTGCCGCCGCTGTCCGTGCCCGTGCCCGTGCCACCCATGCTTCCCGTGCCGCTGCCTGCCATACCGCTGCTGCCCATGCTGCCGGTACCGCCAGAACTTGTGCTGCTTCCCATGCCGGTCCCGCCGCTGGCAGTGCCGGCCGTGCTGCTGGCGGTTTCACCGGTTCCTGTGCTGCTGGGACTGCTCGTGCCCGCGCGGTCGCTCGCGGCGGTGCTGCCCGGCGCCGTATAGCCGCTGTTGCCGCTGCCGGACGCGCCGTTGGACCATTGGTCCGACGCGCACCCGGCCAGTGCGGCGATGCAGATCGCCGCCATCCATTTGCTGCGCTTAGTGCTGTTCATTTTTTTGCCTCCCCATTAATTGATCAAAGTGGCCAGCCACTTGGGTGAGAGGGACGCGCTTATTTTTTGTTCCGGCCTAAGGCTTCACAATTGATGTACATCAATTGAAACATGCTACCCACACGCAATAATTGTTCGGTATCACTTCAAAGGACATCGATATGTTGACACGCGTGACAGACACTATTATCGAAGAGCTAATCACTTTAGCCTGTGGGGAAAAGCAGGATCCCCGCTGCCGGCATTTGCTCACTCATGCGTTGCACGGTTTGGTCCGCGTGGCCCAAGGCGAGCAATTACAGCAAATGCGACTGGATGTGGAGTCGGCGATCGGCGCCGGAAACGGCATTCGCGCCGATGCCGATGCCGACCCCAACGCGAACATCAACGCCGATATCAACTTAGCGGCTGGACTCGGAAACGCGTCCACAAGGCCCACATGAACAGCGACGTGAGCACGGCGGCATTGCAATCGACCAGCCAGTCGGAGACGGCGCCGTGGCGGTAGGGGAAGAAGCTCTGCACCAGTTCGTCCAGCGCGCCCATCGCCGCGATCGTGAGGATGGCCTTGCCGGCGCGTTGCGCCGCGCCGCCTTTGCCGCCTGTAAATAGCAGGAAGGTCAGGCCGGCATAGGCGGTCGAGTGCAACCAGATGCCCGAGGCGACCTCGCCGATATCCTGCCGGGCGCCGGGAATCGAGCCGAAAATTAAAATCAGCAAATACAGGAAGAGGGCGGTTCGGTAGCGCAGCCTGGCGTGGGAGTCGGTCAGAAGTAATTGCTTGATCATGAACCAGACGATACCACGCGCTGCAGGAATTGGGGAGTGGTGCGCCGGGTTGCCGGCGCACCTTTCTTCAGTCATGCCTATCGGTTGCATGTACTTAAGATGTGACCAGTATAGGGTGGCTATGTGACGCCGCCATGACAAAAAATAATACGGGCGAAAAAAGGATAAAAAAAAGCCCGCTGGTTAAAGCGGGCTTAAAACTATTTTCTTGGAGGAGAATAGTGGAGACAGGTGTAATTATGGGACTCCACCAGATATGTGTCTAATTGTTGTTTCAGATACCAGACATCAAATAATCGAATATCTCCATTTTTAACGCCATTTATTTGACGGCAACCGTGTAATTGAGCGCCAGCCTGCCGCCGTCGACGTACAGCGTTTGACCGGTCATGTAGCTGGCGTCGTCGCTGGCGAGGAAGGCGGCGATCGACGCCACTTCCTCCGGCTCGCCGCAGCGGCCGATCGGCGTGCGCGACAAGATCGTGTTGCGTGCCTCGGGGCTGGACATGACCGCTTTCTTGGCCAGTTCGGTGAGGATGGTGCCGGGGCCGATGCCGTTGACGCGGATGCCGTGCGGGATCAGGTTGAGCGACATCACCTTGGTCAACTGGTTGATCGCGCCCTTCGACACCACGTACGGCACCTGGTTCGGGATCGCCAGCTCGGCGTTCACGCTCGACATATTGATGATGCAGCCGCTTTGCTGCTTGACCATTTCGCGCGCGACGGCCTGACCGCACAGGAACATCGATTTGAGGTTGATGCGCAGCACGCGGTCGAAATCGTCTTCGGTGACATCGAGGAAATCGGCGGCGTGGGTGACGCCGGCGTTGTTGACCAGGATGTCGATGCGGCCGAAGGCGGCCATGGTGGCGGCGACCAGCGCGTCGACATCGGCCTTTTGGCTGACGTCGGCGGCGAAAAAGCGTGCCCGCTCGCCGAGGGCGGCGGCGGCCTGCTCGCCCTCCGGTTTGATATCGACCAGCATGACTTGCGCGCCTTCGGTGATCAGGCGCTGGGCGCACGCCAAGCCTATGCCTTGGGTGGCGCCGGTCACGATCGCGACTTTTTGGGATAATTTCATAGGAGTGCTTTCTGGGCTTTCTGGGATGGAGCGCAAATTTTAACAGCCCGACGGGCGCGCGTTACAATAGAGGGTTTGCAACAGATAGAAGGTGCGTCGTGAATTTCATTAACAAATTGTCTGCCGCGTGGACGGCCAACGACTCCCTGCTGTGCGTGGGCCTGGACCCGGACATGGACAAGCTTCCGGCCCAGTTCCAGAACGACCCGCAAGGTATTTACCACTTCTGCCGCGGGATCATCGACGCGACGGCCGACCTGGCCTGCTCGTTCAAGCCGCAGATCGCGTATTTCGCCGCGCTCGGCGCGGAAGACCAGTTGGAAAAGATCTGCGCCTATGCGCGCGAGCATTATCCCCATATTCCGTTGATATTGGACGCCAAGCGCGGCGACATCGGCGCGACCGCGCGCCAGTACGCGCGCGAGGCCTACGACCGCTATGGCGCCGACGCGGTCACCGTCAGTCCTTACATGGGGTCCGATTCGGTCGAGCCGTACATGGAATGGGCCGATCGCGGCATCATCGTGTTGTGCCGCACGTCGAACGCGGGTGGTTCGGACCTGCAGTTTTTAAATGTCGATGGCGTGCCTTTGTACCAGCACGTCGCGCGGCTGGTGGCCGGCAAGTGGAATGCCAACGGCCAGTGCGCGCTGGTGGTGGGCGCGACGTTCCCCGAGGAGCTGGCGCAGGTGCGCGCCATCGTCGGCGACATGCCGTTGCTGGTGCCGGGCATCGGCGCCCAGGGCGGCGATATCGCGGCGACCGTCAAGTCGGGCCGGACGGCCGCCGGCGCCGGCATGATGATCAATTCGTCGCGGGCGATTTTGTATGCGGCGCCGCAGGCGGGCGAGGACTTCGCCGCCGCCGCGCGGCGCGTGGCGCTGGAAACCCGCGACGCCATCAATTTGCATCGGGGGTAGACGTCCCGGTGCGGGGCGAGCGGCCCCGTTCGACTGCCTTGCCCCGGAACGGCGGGGACGTACCCCTTGGGGTACGTCCCCAGGCTGCGCGCCGTGCGGGGTGGAATCGACCCGCAGCGCCGTGCCCGCCTGAGACGGGACGCGCCCCCGCCCGTCATTGCGCCGGCGCGATCAGCTCCACATACTCGTACAACTCCGTGAGAATTTGCTCGGCGCGCTCGTCGGCGTCCTGTTGCAGATGGTCGATCTCGCCGAAGAATTGGTCGATGCTGCGCGCGCCGCCGGCGCCGTCGTAAAAGCGCGCGGCGCGGTGCTGCTCCCAATGCTCCATTTCCGGCTCGCTCAAGGTTTCCGGGAAGTTGCGCGCGCGATAGCGGAACAGCAGCTCCGGCAGGCGCGCGTCGCTAAACGACGGCGACGCCGTGGCCAGCTTGGCCGGGGTCTCCTTGCGCAGCGATTCGAGCAGGCGGCGATCCTCCTTGCCGATGAAGCCGTTGTATAAATCCTCGTCGACATCGAGCTCGGCACCCGGCGGACGGTAAAACACCTGCTCCCATTCGATATCCATGTTGCGGCCGGCCGCGGCCAGCGCCGCGTAGGCCTTGCCTTGCTCGAGGTCGATGCCCCACTGGCTGGCCATGGCCGGCGACAAGGTCTTCAAATTAGACACCAGCATCGGTGATTTGTTCAGGTGGATGCTCTTGACGGGCAACCGTGTCATGCCCTCGGGCAGCGCGTCGCTGCGCGTGAAGATGCGCGTGCGGATGGTGTCGGCGTCCAGCGTGAACAGCTCGCTCGGATCGTAGGTGCAGTCCCAAACAATCACTTCGTTCTTGTTGGTCGGGTGCGTGGCCAGCGGCCACACCAGCGCGATGCAGCCGCGCTCGGCCGGGAACATGCCCGACACGTGCAGGAACGGCGCGCGCAGTTGCGGCGCCAGGTGCATGCCGATCTCGTCGGCGACGCGGTCCTTCTTGTGCAGCGCGAAGCAAAAGTCGAACAACTTCGGCTGCTGTTGCTTGATCAGCCGCGCCAGCGCGATGGTGGCGCGCACGTCAGACAGCGCGTCGTGCGCGGCCTCGTGCAGCAGGCCGTTGGCCTTGGCCAGGTCCTCGAGGCGGAAGCTGGGCTTGCCGTCGGCCTTTTTCGGCCACACGATGCCGTCCGGGCGCAGCGCGTAGGTCATGCGCACCACGTCGAGCAGATCCCAGCGGCCGCACTGGTTTTGCCATTCGCGCGCGTACGGATCGATCAGGTTGCGCCAGAACATGAAGCGGGTGATTTCATCGTCGAAGCGTATCGTGTTGTAGCCCACGCCGATGGTGCCCGGCTTGGAAAACGCCTGCTCGATGGTGTTGGCGAACCGGTGCTCCGGCACGCCCCATTCCAGGCATTGCTGCGGCGTGATGCCGGTGATCAGGCAAGATTGCGGATCGGGCAGGAAGTCGTTGGCCGGCTTGCAGTACAACATGATCGGGTCTCCGATCTCGTTGAGGTCGGCGTCGGTGCGGATCGCGGCAAATTGCGCCGGGCGGTCGCGGCGCGTTTGCGCGCCGAAGGTTTCATAGTCGTGCCAGAGGAAAGTCTGTGTGGTCATAGAACGCATTCAGGGGGGCTACAGTTATTTTGAAAACTGCCGATAATTCAAAGGTATTCCAACCGGAGCAACATCATGGCCACTCCCGTATCCGTTACATCAGGCACCACCGCCGGCAAGCAGCCCGCGCCGGTCCAGGCGAAAGACGTGCAGGCCAGGGAGGACGGCACCATGTCCGTCGGCGCCAAGGCCAAGGCCCAGCTCAACGCTTCCATCGTACAAGCTTCGCTGACGGTGTCGCTCAATTCCTCCAACGATCCGATGTCGGTGGTGCTGAAAACCGCGCTGACCGGCATCAACGAGGCGCTCAAGGACCAGTTCGGCGAGAACGCCATCCAGAACGCCGTGTCGCAGGATAATACGCCGGAAGGCACCGCGAGCCGCATTGTATCGTTGTCGACCGCATTTTACGATGCGTTCAAGCAGCAAAATCCCGGCGTGGACGAGGAGGTGCTGCTCAATAAGTTCGTCGATACGCTGAAAAAGGGCGTCGACCAGGGCTTCGGCGAGGCGCGCGACGTGCTGGCCGGACTGAAGGTGCTGGGCGGGGAGGTCGCCGGCAATATCGATAAGACGTACGAGCTGGTGCAAAAGGGCTTTGACGATTTCATCGCTTCGCGCCTGGCCAAACCGGCGGACGGCGCGGGGTGAGTCGATGTTGCCGGCGTTTTAGCGGCGCCGGCGGTGGCCGCTCACGGCGGGCCCGCTAATCCACCCGACGTGATCATGTCGCCAGCTGCCCGGGCGCTCCAGCCGGCGCTTCTTGCATGACGCGGTCGCGGCCCAGTTCCTTGGCCTTGTAGAGCGCGGCGTCGGCCGCGGCGATCAAGTCCTGCTCGCTTTGTTGCGGCCGCAGGATGGCGACGCCGAACGAGGCCGTCACGTGCGGCAGCGGCGCGCGCATGTCGCCAAACACGACCGCCTGCCGCATCCGCTCGCACAGCCGCCGGGCGACGGCCAGCGCCACCGTCGCGTGCGTGTCCGGCAGCAGCACCATCATTTCCTCGCCGCCGTAGCGCACCGCGAAGTCGGTCGGCCGCAGCGCGCCGCTGAGCACCTGCGCGGCCGTGCGCAAGGCCTGGTCGCCGGCCAGGTGGCCGTGGCTGTCGTTGAAACGCTTGAAGTGGTCGAGGTCGATCATGATCAGCGCCAGCGGCGAGTTCGATCCGTGCGCGGTGGCGATCATCGTCGGCAGCAGGTCGTTGAGCCAGGCGCGGTTGTACAGCCCGGTCAGGCCGTCGATCATCGACAATTGGCGGTAGAACTCGCCGAGCTTCTGGCGCCGCCGCAGCTGCGCGTTGGCGGCGCGTATGCGGAACGACAACAGGCGCAACAGATTGCGCGCCAGCACGTTCGATTCATCGATCAATTGCCACACCAGCCTGGCCTCGATCACCAGCACGTCGCTTTGCTCGAGCGCGGTGATGCTCGACAGATTGGCCTCCTCGTCGAGCACCGATTGCTCGCCGACGCTCTCGCCCGGCAGGATCTTGCTGACGGTGCCGTCGGCCATGCCGGTGCGGGTGTCGGTGGCCACCGACAGCGCGCCGCGCAACACGATGTAGAGCCGCGCCTGGTTGCTGTCCTGGACCGCCTCGTCCGCCTCGAGCCGCATGACGGGGCAGGGCGCCAGCAATTTGACGATGGCGCCGGCGTTGTCGGCGTTGCGTAGCAACTGCAAGTCGCCGATCTGGTGGCCGGACGCGCCGAAGGTGCTGATTTGTTTCAAGATAATCTTTCAATGGCGCAGCGATTTGTGCTGTCAAGCATTTTTCTGTTACTCAATCATCATACCCAAACGCGCCGGTGCGGTCACGCGCTTGTTGCGTGTTGTGGCGCGCGGTGCTTCAATGTTGGCATTGCGATCAACACGGAAAACCTTATGGCTTATATCGATGCGCTCGGCACCGAACACCCGGCGGACCCCAACGCGCGCATCGTCTCGCTGGTGCCGTCGATCACCGAACTGTTGTGCGATCTCGGCCTGGCGGCGCAGGTGGTGGGACGCACCGGCTTTTGCATCCATCCTGCCGCCACGGTGGCCGACATTCCCAAGGTCGGTGGCACCAAGGACGTCAACATCGACAAGATCCGCAAGCTGGCGCCGACCCATCTGGTGGTCAATATCGACGAGAACGAAAAGCCCACCGTCGACGCGCTGGCCGAGTTCATCCCCCACATCGTCGTCACACATCCGCTGCGCCCGCGCGACAACCTGGCGTTGGCGCGCTTGATGGGCGGGGTGTTCGGCAAGGATGAGGCGGCCGAGCGCTGGTGCGCGGCCTTCGAGGCCGAGTACGCGTTGTTGCGGGCGGCGCCGAAGGGTCCGCCGCAGACGATGTTGTACTGTATCTGGCAGGATCCGTGGATGACCATTTCGCGCGACACCTACATCGCCCGCATGCTCGAGGAAATCGGCTGGCGCGTGCCGGAGATGGGCGAGGCGCGCTATCCGCGCTTCCAGTGGTCGCCGGAATTGATGGACGGCGTCGACGGCGTGCTGCTGTCGAGCGAGCCGTATCGGTTTACGGAGGCGCATGCGTATGCCCTCGAAAAACAGCTGGGCAAGCCGGTGCTGCTGGTCGATGGCGAAATGCTGTCGTGGTATGGCAGCCGGTCGCTGCAGGGGCTGCGGTATTTGCGGGAATTGTTGAGCTACGACGCCGGGGGCGGTGTGGCTTGATCGCCCGCGGCCGAGGCCGTGGCCGTTGGCGCCTCGGCGATGGCGGATTACGGCCTTCGGCCTAATCCGCCCTACGCGATGGCGTTCGTACGCGGTGGTGTTACTCGTCTTCGTCGGTGTCGGCGGTGGCCGCCACCGGATCGGCGGCGTGGCGCTTGTCCTTGTCGTGCAGGCGGCCCAGGGCGCTGTCGAGCGCGCGCTTGAGCTTGTCGGCGGCGCCGCCGATCGATTGGTGCAGCGTGGCCGCGTGGTCGCTCACGGCGATCGGCTTGTATCCGGTAACCCGCGCTTCCATCAGGACGCGGTTGTCGCCGTCCACGGATTTTTGGCCCACGTTGTCGCTCAGGTGCACTTCCACGCTGGTGATCTGCTCGCCAAAGCGGTGAAGCGCGTTGTTGACGACGGTTTGCACATGCTCGTCCAGACCCGCGTTGCGGTCGATGGTTTTGTCGGAATTAATATTGATCTGCATATGCTTGCTCCTTTGTTGTTGAACTGCGATTCAATATTACTCCTTTTTGACTTAGGTTCCCGTTAAGTAGCGAACCCTGCCTAACCATTGATGAGCGAGGCGGCGATATTGATCGACAGGCCGAGGATCGCCAGGTTGTAGAAGAAGCACAGCACCGACTGTCCCAGCACCACCTTGCGCATGCGGCGGCTGTGCACGGTCACGTCCGAGGTCTGCACCGCCACCGAGATCGTGAACGAGAAATACAGGAAGTCCCAGTAGTTCGGCTTGAGGTGGCGGTCCGGAAAGCCCAGCGGCGGCTCGCCGCCGACGTCGGTGTAGTAGAGGTGGGCGTAGTGCGAGCAGAACATCACGCCGACCATGAACCACGAGCCGGTCAAGGTCAGGATCACGAAGCCGTAGTGCAGCGCCAGGTCGGCGTGCGGCGCGTCCTTGAGTGTGGTCATCTGCGAGACGATGGCCGCCAGGCTGATCATCACGGCGATCGACAAGGTGGCCAGGATCACCGGCCCCTTTTCATCCTGGCGGCAGGCGGCGCGCTTGATGTCGTGCTGGTCGGCGCGCAGCATCATCCATCCCATCGTCGCCAGATAGGTCCACACCGTCACGTCCCAGGCCGTCAGCACGCGGCTGAGCCAGCGCCAATGGCCCGGCAACAGCGGCAGCGCCGCGGCGCCGATGGCGATGGCCAGGGTCAGGTGGGGACGGCTGTGGGCGATCTTGGGCAGCAGGTTCATTTCTTGTCCTCGTGCGGGAAGCGGTCCATGCGCGAGAGCACCGGGAACAGCCAGGCCCACAGGCCCGTCACCGCCAGGGTGGCGGCGCCGCCGAACAGGATCGCGCGCGTCAGGCCCATCCAGCCGGCCGTCACGCCCGATTCGAATTCGCCGAGCTCGTTGGAGGCGCCGATGAACACCGAGTTGACCGCGCTTACGCGGCCGCGGATGGCGTCCGGCGTTTCGTACTGCACCAGCAGGTGGCGCACGTAGACGCTGATCATGTCGCCGGCGCCCATCAGGAACAGCGCCACCAGCGCCACCATGAAGGTCGACGTGGCGCCCAGCACGATGGTGCCCGCGCCGAACACGGCCACGCCGCCGAACATCCACAGCCCGACCCGGCGCGTGATCGGGAAGAACGCCAGCGCGATCGAGCACAGCGCGGCGCCGGCGCCGGGCGCGGTGCGCAGCATGCCCAGGCCCGTCGGGCCCGTGTGCAGCACGTCGTGCGCCAGCGCCGGCAGCAGCGCCGTGGCGCCGCCGAACAGCACGGCGAACAGGTCGAGCGAGATGGCGCCCAGCACCACCGGCCGCGAGCGCACGAAGCGCAGCCCTTCGAGCACCGTGTGCCAGGTGGCCGGCTCGCGGTTGCTCGGCTGCTTGACCGATTTGACCATGCACATCATCACCACGGCGGCCACCAGCAGCGCCGATGAAATGAGATAAACCGTTTTCGGCCCGGCCAGGTAGAACAGGCCGCCCAGCGTCGGCCCGAGGATCACGGCCACGTGGAAGCTCGACGAGCTCAGCGCGACGGCCTTGCTGAAGCTCTCCGGCGGCACCAGGTTGACCAGGATGGCTTGCGTGGCCGGCCCCATGAAGGCGCGCGCGCTGCCGAACAGCACCAGCACGGCGAACACCGGCCACACGGTGCCCAGGCCGGCCATGGTGAAGGCGAGCAGGGTCAGCCCGCACAGCAGCTGGGCGGCGAGCGCGATGGCGATCAGGTTGCGGCGGTCGTAGCGGTCGGCGGCGTGGCCGGCGATCAGGATCAGCAGCAGGAACGGCGCGAACTGCGCCAGGCCGATCAGGCCGAGGTCGAACAGGTTGTGCGTCATCGAATACACTTGCCAGCCGATGGCGACGTTTTGCATCTGGACGGCGAGGGTGGCGAGGGTGCGGGCGCTCAGGTACAGCGTGAAGTTACGGTGGCGCAGGACGCTGAAGCCGTTGGTGGCGGTGCTGGTGGGGGCGGTACTGTCTGACATTGGGGCTTTCGCGGATGCGGGTCCCGGGACGCCGCATCCCGGAAAGCCCGCCGGTGGATGCTGTTACGGCTTGTTGATGTCGGCTTCGGTGGTGAAGGCGTCGGCGTAGAATTCCTCGTCCGGCAGGCCGCAGCGGGCGGTGAAGTCCTGCCGCGCCGAGTCGACCATCAGCGGCGCGCCACAGGCGTAGACCTGGTGGCCGGACAGGTCGGGCAGGTCGGCCATGACGGCCGCGTGCACGTAGCCGGTGCGCCCGCTCCAGTTATCCTCCGGCAGCGCGGCCGATACCACCGGCACGTACGTGAAGTTGGGCAGGATCGCTTCCCACTGGCGGCACAGCGCGTCCATGTACAGGTCTTGCGGGCGGCGTCCGCCCCAGTACAAGGTCATCGGGCGTTGCGAATCCTGCGCCCGCAAATGCTCGACGATGGCCTTGATCGGCGCGAAGCCGGTGCCCGAGGCCAGCAGCACCATCGGCTTGTCGCTGTCCTCGCGCACGAAGAAGGTGCCCATCGGGCCCTCGAAGCGCAGGATGTCGCGCTCCTTCATGGTGCCGAACACCTGGTCGGTGAACAGGCCGCCGGGCAGGTGGCGGATGTGCAGCGCCAGCGGCTGGTCCTGGTCCGGCGGCGAGGCCAGGCTGTAGCTGCGGCGCTTGCCGTCGCGCAGCATGAATTCGATGTACTGGCCGGCGCGGAACTTGAGCGTTTCGTTGGCCGGCAGCTGCAAGGTCATGACGATGACGTCGGGCGCGACTTTTTCCATGGTAGCGACACGCGACGGCATCTTGCGGATAGGATAGTCGTCGCTGCCGGCCACTTCGCGCGCCTCGATCACCAGGTCGGTGTGGGCGGTGGCGCAGCAGAACAGCGCGTGGCCGGCCGCCTCGTCCTCCTTGCTGAGCGCGCGTTCCTGGTGGGCCTTGTGCGTGACCGAGCCGGACACGACCTTGCCGCGGCAGGAACTGCAGGCGCCGTTCTTGCAGCCGTAGGGCAGGCCGACGCCGGCGCGGATGGCCGCCGCGAGCACGGTTTCGTCTTCCTCGCAGCTGAATCGGTGGCCGCTGGGCTGTACAGTGATTTGAAACGTCATACAATCCTTCAGATGAAAAACATCAAACTAATCAATAACGAACTCCATGCCCGCGCGTTCAACCGGCCGCGTCTGCTAATCATCGGCTGCGGCGACGTCGGCATGCGCCTGGTGCCGCTGCTGCGGCGCCATTTCCGCGTGTTCGCCACCACCAGCCAGCCCGGCCGGCGCGCCGAACTGCGCGCGCTGGGCGCCGTGCCGCTGGTGGCCGATCTGGACGACCCGGCCAGCCTGCGCCGGCTGGCCGGGCTGGCGCGCCATGTGGTGCACCTGGCGCCGCCGCCGGCCGACGGCGCGCTGGACCGGCGCACGCGCAACCTGACCGCCATTTTACCTGAGCAAGGCCGCATGGTTTATGTCAGCACCACCGGCGTGTATGGCGATTGCGGCGGAGCGTTGTTCGACGAGAGCCGGCCGGTGGCACCGCGCAACCCGCGGGCGACGCGCCGGGTCGACGCCGAGGCGGTGTTGCGGCGCTGGGCGTTGCGCAGCGGTTCGGCGCTGGCGATCTTGCGGGTGCCGGGGATTTACGGCGCCGAGCGGCTGCCGGTCAAGCGTTTGCAGCTGGGAACGCCGGCCTTGCTGGCCGCCGAGGATGTCTACACCAACCATATCCACGCCGACGACCTGGCCCTGATCATCGCCCGCGCGCTGTTTGCCGGCTCGCCCAACCGCATTTACCACGCGGTCGACGACAGCGACATGAAGATGGCGGAGTATTTCGACGCCGTGGCCGACACCTTCGGCATGGCGCGCCCGCCACGCTTGCCGCGTGCCGAATTGCAACAGGTGATCACGCCGGCGCTGTTGTCGTTCATGTCCGAATCGCGCCGGCTGAGCAACGGCCGCATCAAGCGCGAGCTCGGCGTGCGCTTGCGCTATCCGACCGTGGCCGGCATGTTGGCCGGCATGGCCGCCGCCGTCATTCCCGCGACGATGGCGTAGCGCGCCGCGCGGGCCGCCGGGACGGCGCCGCCCCGGTCCCCGGCATTTCTATTTCTTCTGCTGCGCCTTGCGCAACAGCTGCTTGCGCTGGGTCTGGTTGCGGTTCTGCTTGGCCTCGTACAGGGCTGCGGCGTCCTTCTTCGCCTGTTCGACCGTGCGCAGCTCTTCCTTGTCGTCGTGGGCGACGAAATAATCGGCCGCCTGGGCGTCGACCACCAGCTTGATGGCCGCCGCGTCGTCGAGATCGTAGATCTCGTGCAGCAGGGTGGTTACCTCGTCGAGGAATTCTTCGTACGTCATGGGGCCTTCGTGTTGTTGGAGTGCGGTGGATGGTCCGGCCAAGGCCAGGAAAACCGCCATTTTAAACGACGGCCAGGCCCTGATGCCGCTAAGTGAAGCGATTTTCGTTGGGCGCGTTGGCGGCGCCGTCATCGGCCATGGGCCGTCGACGGCGCCCGGCGGATCACGCTGCGCTAATCCGCCCACGGACTTCGTCGTTTGCTTGACCCCATACGTTGATATGCGCACATAGCGGCGGCGTGGCGCTTGTAGTTGCCATGTAAAAAGGTGTAAAAATAGACACGGACTTAAACCAATGCAAGCCCGCCGTCAGCTTTCTGTGTCAAACTATCAAGATGACTTGCTTGATGCGCATCAAACAAATCACCGCTTGATGCGATATTGTGATCATCTCTAAGAGGAGCCCGCGTATGCCAGCCACTTTGCATCCCACCAAGGAGCAGGTCCGCGCCTACATGCAACTGCGCGAGTGCGACCGCAGGCCGCCGCCGGCACCGGAGGAAATCCGTCGCCACCTTGGCTGGCGTTCCGCCTCGAACGCCGGCGACGTCGGCGCCGCTTCCCCCATGCTCTTGCCCGGCGCCATCGCGCAACTGGCCACCTTGATGGCCGTCGAATGGTGCTTCCTCGCCGTCGGCCTGCGCCGCGCCAACTGACTCCGCAAGCGTCTTTTACAAGGTTCTATACCTTTTTTTACAACAATTTTCTTCCTAGCATAAGAAATGGGTGTAAAATCTATCAAAATCTCACAAAAAGTCAGGCCAGGTTAGCCGTTCGTTAACTAAGACGTGTATTATGGCGGCTAAGCACTAAAAACCGGCATAAAAGTCTGTGTTTGGTAGTGCTTCACTGGTAATTGAGCTAAAAATTTTATTTACCCATGTGTCGTTTTTTTGCGAAAACGGTCACGAACCTACTTTAAATACTATGTCTATCAAAGAAATCACCGCCTCGCCAACTTACAACCCGAATCGCGTCCTCGACGCCATCATTGAAAAGTTGCAATTGAAGAACGACGCAGCGTTGTCGCGCGCGCTGGAAGTGGCGCCGCCGGTCATCAGCAAGATTCGTCACAACACCTTGCCGATCGGCGCGACCATCCTGATCCGCATGCACGAAATCAGCGATTTCAGCATTCGCGAACTGCGCGAAATGATGGCGGCTTGATCGCCGACCCGCAAAAAACAACGGCGCGTACCTTTCGGTGACGCGCCGTTGTTTTTTGTGGTGCCGGTGTGGACCGGGTTATGCGGTGGTGTTGATGGTGGTGCCGATGCGCTGGCCGTTCGAGTTGACGGTTGGCGCCGGCGCCGCTTGCTGCGGGGGCGGCGCCGGCGGGGCTTGCTTCTCGGCGGGCTTGGGCGCGGCCTGGACTGGATCGGGCTGGCGCGGTGGCGTGGCTTGGACGGTGGTGTTGCTTGAGGCGACGGAATTGACTGCCATGATGGGCTCCCAACATCGGTGGAGTTGGAAGTATGCCACTTATTTAATCAGTCTGCTTGCTTGACGGGATTATTTTTTGTGAGGGTGGCGCGCCGGCGGGGTAGGTTGGGCGGATTCGCTTGGCGTCATCCGCCGGGGCTGTTGGCGGTTCGCGGCGGATTGGGCGCTGCGCGCTAATCCGCCCTACGTTTAGCTCAGCCGTGGACGTTCGCTGTAGAGGTTGGGGTGGGTAGGCGCTTTGGCGGCGAGGACCTTTTCAGGGCTGCCGCAAAAGGCGACTTTTTCTTCCGGCGAGCCGCAGAAGGCATAGGCTTGCTTGTCGGGCGAGCCGCAAAACGCGTTCGCTTGCTTGTCCGGCGACCCGCAGAAAGCATTGGCTTGTGCATTGGCTGGCTTATCCGGCGAGCCGCAAAAGGCGGGCTTGGCGCGCAGGTAGTCTTCGCCGAATTCGGCTTCGTACAGCTCCTTCATCCGCCGGCCGATGCGCGCCAGTTCCGCTTCGTCCGCTTCGCCGCGCATGCCGACATACGGGAAATGGTGCAGGAAGTAGCCGAACACCGCTTCGCAATCGGCGGCGTATTTCATCGTGTCGAGGATGTGGTAGTGCCAGAACGTGTCGACGTCGACCAGCGGCGCCGTCTGCTCGTTGGGGAATTTTTTCATCAGCGTCAGGAACCGTCGGTATTCGAACTCGACCGCGTTGGCACGTTCCGGCGACCAGCCTTCGCCGGATTCTTTGTGCATCAGCTTGACCTTGATAGGGTCCAGATCCAGTGCGTGGATGACGTTCATGTACATCTCCTCGTGATTGAGACAGGTTAAGAAACACAGCGAACGATCGATTCTTGTCCGACTTCGCTTGAGCCTGTTTGATATTTATCAATGTTGTTGAGGAAATTCCTACCCGCCGCGGATTTGTCCTAGCCGGCGCGGGCGAAAGGCGCTCACGCGGTGGCGTTGGCGGCCAGGTGGCCGGCGTCGGTGGCGTCGTTGAGGTCGTCGTTGGCGGGCGGCGGCACGTGGTCGATCGGCACCGAGATGGCGACCGTGGTGCCGGCGTTCGGGCTGCCGATGATGGAACACACGCCGCCGAGCAGGCTGATGCGCTCCTCGATGCCGACCAGGCCGAACGAGCCGACCTTGTTGCGGTTGCTCGCCCGCATGCCGACGCCGTTGTCGGTGATCGTCATGCTCAGCATGCCGCCGGCCTGGCGCAACTCCACCCGCACCAGGCTGGCGTGCGCGTGCTGGACGATATTGCTCAGCGACTCTTGCAGCACGCGGAAGAAGGCCGTGGCGCAGTGGTCGTCGATGCGGATGTCGCGCTGATGCTCGATCAGCTCGCACACCATGCCCGAACGCTGGCGGAACTGGGCGATCTGCCATTCGACGGCGGCGTTGAGCCCGAGGTCGAGCACGTTCGGGCGCAGGTCGTTGATGATGTGGCGCACGCTTTTGATGGTGCTGTCGATCTGGCTCAGCGTGCTTTTGGCGCGCGCGTGCAGCCGCGGGTGGCGGTGCCGGGTGCGGGTGGCGAGCATGTCGGCCTCGATGCGCAGCACCAGCAGGTTCTGGCCCAGGTCGTCGTGGATCTCGCGCGCGATGCGCTTGCGCTCCTGCTCCTTGATCTGGTCGGCATGGGCGGCCAGGCGGCGCAGCTTGTGGTGCGACTGTTGCAGCTTGGCCTGGCTGTCGCGCAATTCCTTGGTCATGATCTTGGCCATCTTGATCGCCCGCATGCGCGACGACGACAGCGTGTGGATCAGCAGATAAAACAGCAGCGAACCGACAAAGCCGCTCGACATGGCCAGCCACGGCAGGAACAGGTCGAAGCGGCTCGACCAGGCCGCCTTGGGCGCGCTGAAATGGGCATGCCACTGGCGGCCGTTGAACGCCAGCGGCAGCACCAGCGAGAACTGGTCGGACGCGCGCAGCTTGTTGTCGCCGTTGATCTTGTTGTCGAACAACAGCGCCGGCGCCGCCAGCGCCGCGCCGCGGTCGGCGCCCTCGCCGCCGTCGTACAGGCGCAGGCGCACGTCGCGCACCTGCAACTGGTCCAGGGCCAGCTGCACCAGCCGCGGCAGGCTAAAGCCGATGCCGACCGAGCCCCGGTAGGCGGCGCGGCGCTCCTCGACGTTCGTCAGCGGCATGTCCTTGCGGTACAGCGGCAGGCGGATCGCCATGCCGCCGCCCTGGCCGAAGCTGTCCATGTCGATCTGCTTGCCGGAGGTGCTGATCTCGCCGGTGTCGCGCGCGTAGGCCAGCGCTTTGGCCACGGCCGGCTTGTGCGTGATGTCGAGGCCGACCCGCCAGCGGAAGGCGGTGATGGGCTCGATCATGGTGATGACGGAATAGTCGGCGCGGCGTCCGGCCGGTTGGATGCCGAAGTCGGGGTAGCCGTTGGGCTTGCCGTCGCCGCTGTGGCGCGCGGATTTCTCGAAGGACTCGCGCTCGGCGTCGGTGATGAGGGGGGCGTAGTTGATGCTCACCAGCGCCGGGAACTGGGTCGCCAGTTTCAGGCCGCCGACGAAGCGGTGGAACGCTTCGCGGTCGACGCGGTCGCTGGCGTCGAAGAAGCTGGCGGTGGCGCGCAGCACGTCGGCGTAGGTGTCGATGCGGGAGCGGATGTGGTACTGGGCGTTGCGGGCCTGGTGCTTGAAGCGTTCGCCGGCGTCGTACTCGACCATTTTGTAGGCGGCCACGTAGCACAAGGCGCCCACGCCCAGCGACAGCATGATGCCGGCCCACCAGACCGATCTGGGCGGGGAGAACATTTGCCGCTGCGCCAGCAGTACCTCCATTTTTAATTGCCTTTCAAGCAATCTTCGTGATGTTTACCCGTCCCGAATATAGAAAATATTACTGATGATAGTCAAGTCATTTTGTAAAAATTGCAGGGAGATGATTGCTTGGCGCTCCCCGCGTGCTGTTGCCTCGACGCTGGCGTCACAGCAACCGCTTATTTCGCGACGAAACTGTCCTTGAGCGTGACGATGCGGTTGAACACCGGCTTGCCGTCGCTCGAATCGATCCGGTCGGCCACGAAGTAGCCATGCCGCTCGAACTGGAAGCGCTGGTCCGGCTGCGCCGCGCTCATGCCCGGCTCCAGATACGCTGTCACGACTTCCTTGGCGTTCGGATTGAGCAGCGCCAGGAAGTCCTTGCCGCCGGCGTCCGGCTGGGCGTCGGTGAACAGGCGGTCGAACAGGCGCACCTCGGCCTGCAAGGCGGTCGCCGCCGACACCCAGTGGATGTTGCCCTTGACCTTGTAATTGTCCGAGCCCGGCGTGCCCGACTTCGAATCCGGGAAGTAGTTCACGTGCACGGCCACGACCTTGCCGTGCTCGTCCTTGTCAAAGCCCGTGCACTCGGTCACGTAGCCATGGCGCAGGCGCACGCGGCTGCCCGGCTTGTCGTCGACCGGCGGGTAGTAGCGGAAGTAACCCTTGCTCGGCACTTCCATGAAATCGTCTTCCTCGATCCACAGCTCGCGCGTGATCGGGAAGGTGCGCACGCCCATTTCCGGATGGTGCGGGTGGACCGGCGAGGTGCATTCCTCGCTCTGGCCTGCCGGATAGTTGTCGATGATCAGCTTGAGCGGACGCAGCACGGCCGTGGCGCGCGGCGCCTTCGGGTCGAGGTCCTCGCGCAGGCAGCCTTCGAGCGTGCTCATGTCGATCCAGCCGTCCGACTTGGTCACGCCGATGCGCTCGCAGAACAGCTGGATCGCCTCGGGCGTGTAGCCGCGCCGGCGCAGGCCGACGATGGTCGGCATGCGCGGGTCGTCCCAGCCGCTGACGATGCCGTCCTCGACCAGTTGGCGCAGCTTGCGCTTGCTGGTGACCACATAGGTCAGGTTCAGGCGCGAAAATTCATATTGGCGCGGCAGCGGCAGCGTGAAGAAGCCGCCCTCGGCCAGGGTTTCGAGCAGCCAGTCGTAGAACGGCCGGTGGTCCTGGAATTCCAGCGTGCACAGCGAATGGGTGATGTTTTCCAGCGCGTCCGAGATCGGATGCGTGTAGTCGTACATCGGGTAGATGCACCAGGCGTCGCCGGTGCGCACGTGGTGCGCGTGGCGGATGCGGTAGATGGCCGGGTCGCGCATGTTCATGTTGGGCGAGGCCATGGCGTCCTCGCTGATCCTGGCGCGCAGGATGTGCTCGCCGTCGGCGTATTTGCCGGCCTTCATGTCGCGGAAGATTTGCAGCGATTCGGCGCGCGGGCGGTCGCGGAACGGCGAATTTTTGCCCGGCGTGTTGAAATTGCCGCGATTGGCCGCCATATCCTCGGCCGACTGGCTGTCGACGTAGGCGTAGCCCTTGTCGATCAGGTACTCGGCCATCGCGTAGAGCTGGTCGAAGTAGTCGCTGGCGTAGTGCAGGTGGTGCTCGACGCCGCCGTCGGCGGCCGGGTAGTCGTAGTTGAACCCCAGCCACTTGACGCTGTCGATGATGGTGTCGACGTATTCCTGCTCTTCCTTGGCCGGGTTGGTGTCGTCAAAGCGCAGGTTGCAGCGGCCCTGGTAGTCGCGCGCCAGCCCGAAGTTGACGCAGATCGACTTGGCGTGGCCGATGTGCAGGTAGCCGTTCGGCTCCGGCGGGAAGCGCGTGATCACGCTGGGCATGCCCGGACGCACGTGGGCGCCGGCGGCCTGGTCGTGATCGATGATGGCGCGCAAAAAGTTGGACGGTAAGGCGGGCGCGGTGCTGTTTTTGTCGTGGCTCATCGGAAAAGTAGGCTTTGCAAGAGTTCGTGTAAGGACATTTTACCGTATCCCCTCCGTCGCCCGAGGGGAAATGCCGCATTGCGGCGCGCCGGCCGGGGCCGGCGCGGGTGCGGCGGGTATAATTCGCCTTTAATTGTTTCGGCATCATGGCCGCGGAGTTTCCAAAATGGAAAATCACTACAACACGCTGGGGATCGCGCCCAACGCCACCGAAGACGAGATCAAGAAGATATACCGCTCGCTGGCGATGCGTTTCCACCCCGACCGCAACCAGGCGCCCGGCGCCGAGGCGCGCTTCAAGAGCATCACCAAAGCCTACGAGATCCTGTCGGACCCGGTCAAGCGCGAAGAGTACAACCAAAGCGTCAACCACCGCATCATCATCGACTCGGAAGCGGAAGCGTACCAGTTATGGCGTTCGGTGTTCAACCTGCACGGCACGACGCTACCGCCCGCGTAAGCGAAGGCGGATCACAGACAGCACCCAAAAAACCGAAAGCAAGCAATGAGAAAAGTACACCCCGAATTCGCCTATCAATCGCGCGAACTGGAAGGCCAGATCGAAGGCATTCTGGGCGACCCGCCCGACCGCAAGAACTACCAGCGCATGATCGACGCGCTGGTGTCCGAATACGCCAGCGGCGGCGGCATCGAGGACGTCAACATGCTCGCCTTCGCGCTGGTCGACCACCTCGAGTTCAGCGACCCCAAAGGCTTGCTGGCCGAAGCCCAGGACTACGAGTTCGGCGACGCCGGCCGCGTGTTCGCCATGGCCTCGTGCAAAGGCGAGGCGGCGCAACGGATGTACGCGGCGCTGCAGGAAAACCTGCCCGAGCTGGCGCGCCAGGCCATCATCACGGCCTTCCTGTTTAAAAACCCGCGCAAGTGGGACGACGACGACCAGTCGCTGGAACAACTGTCGGCCAACGACGACGGCGACGACGTCGCCGACGACGACAACGCGACCGACGACTTTGCCCAAATGTTCGACAAGGAGGATTAAGCCATGTCCGACGAAAACAAAAGCAACCTGCCCGCGCTGAGCAAGCAGGTCACCGAGCTGGTCCTGGCCGGCTCGCTGGGCCACGCCGAGCAAGCCTTCGCCGAGGCGGCCGACCAGTTCGGCGACCTGGCGGTGGTGGAAGTATTGAGCAACATCCCGCCGCAGGTGACGGCGCTGCACATGGCCGGCTTCGACGGCGGCAAGATGTCGCTGGCGACCTTGCTGGTGCCGCCCAAGGCCTGGGCCGACAGCCTGGCCTTTTTCGCCGCCACCTGGCAGGACGACCTGATCGAGGACGACCCGGAGCGCATCGCCGAATCGCTGTTCGCGCACGTGCACGGCGTGGTGTTCTCGACCGACGACGAGGAGCGCCGCAGCGAACTGCTGCAGGCGGCCTCGGCGACCGACCACGGCGCCACCATCTTCGCCATCCTGTTCTCGATGGCGCCCAAGGAAATCCTCGAGGTGGCCGGCGAGATCATCGCCAAGGGCCCGTACCTGACCGGCCAGACCTCGTCGGACAACGACGTCGTGCCGCTGGCGATCGCCCTGGCGCAAGCGTCGGAAGACGGCTGGGACCGCTCGCTGTTCGAGCTGTTCCCCGAGTTCCGCCACAGCGCCGACCTGGCCGACGCCGAGTTCAGCGACGACCCCGACGACGAACCGACCTTCCTGCAGCGCTCCACCAAGGAATTGCTGTACCGCTTGCGCAAGCAGGTGCCGTCGACCCGCAGCGCCAAGGCCGGCTCGCGCCGCAGCGTCGGCACCGGCATTTTCTCGTGATGGAATACTGATCCATGCTGCCAGCACTCGTAGTAGAGAACTTGCCGCGCCTGACGCGCGCGATCCAGCAACTGGCGACCCATCCGGACGACGAGGCCGCCTACGCGCTGGCCGATGAACTCACCGGCATCACGGCCATGGTGGCCGAGAAGTTCACCAACGACCGCACCGCCGAGGGCATCCAGAAGGCGCTGCAGTTGACGGTGGGCGGCGTCTCGCTCGGGCTCGACCATGCGATCCCGAACGAGACCGACCTCGACGCGCTCGATTACCTGGTCGAGCACGGCGCCGAGCACGCGTTCCAGATCGGTTTCCGCATGATCAAGGAGTTGTCGGCCTTGCCGGAGGACACCCTGGTCGGCGAGTACGATACCGATCCGGTGTATTCGGCGCGGCGCCTGCGCGACTTGTTCATCGAGCTGTGCCAGACCGACCCGAACCAGAACTGGAATGGCGCCGACCGCTACAACGTCATGCTGCGGCAGCGCAAGGAGGTGCAGGCCATCGTGCGGCTGGCCGGTTGGCTGCGGCGGCACAACACCGAGGGGCCGGTCAGCGATACGGATCTGAACGCCGAGGGCGTCATCGCGCTGGCCATCATCTTCGCCATCGAGGGCGGGGGCAGGGTGGTGGCGCGCACCGGCCAGAAGGAGTTCGAGCGCTTCGTCAAATCGGTGCGCAAGAACAAGCCGGACTACGAGGAGGGCTGGGCGGCGCTGGTGGCCAAGGTGCCGCTCCAGCACCATCCGGTGCTGCTGGACCGCATCGACAGTTATCGCCAAACCTGCACCGTGATCCAGCACATCAAGGGGCGCACGGCGATGAAAACCTTGTTCGCCGAACTGGAAAATTATGCCGGCTCCGAATTGGACGCCGACTACTCATAACCGGTACTTGCCGCCGACGCCCGCGCCGCCCCTGGCGCGGGCCAGGCTCGAACGCGCGTCCGCCATCGCGCGCAGGCGTTCTTCAAGGTAGGCGCTCACCCGCGGATGCTGGCTGAAGGCGACGTTGAAGCGGATGTGCTGGTCGGGCGTCTCGTCGGCCGAGAACGCGGCGCCGCGCATCAGCAGGATCTTGTTGCGGTAGGCGTCCTGCACCAGCAAGTCCACGTCCAGCCCCTCGGGCATCGAACCCCACAGGAAAATGCCGGCGTCGCCGGGCTGCTCGAACAGCACGCCGGCCGCGCTCAATTGCCGCGTGCTGGCGTTGCGCGCCACCATGATCTTGCGCTGCAGCCGGTCCAGGTGCTTGCGCAGGTTGCCGGCCTTGAGCACCTCCAGCAGCACGTATTCGTTCAGCGCCGGCAAGGTCATGATGGCATGGATCTTGGTGCGCATCAGCGGCTTGAGCAGGGCGGGCGCGGCGGCCAGGTAGCCCATGCGCAGCGCCGGGCTGAGCGCCTTGCACAGGCTGGAGTAGTAGACCACCCCGTCCAGCCCGGACAGCGACGCCAGCCGGGTGCTGTGGCCGTGCTGGAAATGGCCGTGCACGTCGTCCTCGGCGATCAGACAACCATACTGCCGGGCCATGTTGAGCACCTTGTGCAGGTTGGCGGCGCTGCTGCTCCAGCCGGTGGGATTGTGCAGCGCCGTCTGCATGAACAGCAGGCGCGGACGGTGCGCGCGACAGGCGGCCTCCAGTTCGTCCAGGTCGAGGCCGTCGGGGCGGCGCTTGATGGGCACCAGGCGCGCGCCATCCTGGCGCAGCCTGCCGAACATCAGGAAGTACCCGGGATCTTCCACCAGCACCGTGTCGCCGGGCTGCAGAAAGGTGCGACAGATCAGGTCGATCGCATGGGTGGCGCCGAACGTGGTGAGGATGTGGCCCGCTTCGGCGGCGATGCCGATCCCGCGCAGCAGCAGGGCGATCTGCTCGCGCAGCTCGGCCAGCCCTTGCGGCGGACAACGCGAGGCCATGCCCGCCGCGCTGCGCGCCAGGCCGCGTTGCACGGCGGCGGCCGGCAGCGCGTCCTGCAGCCAGGTGGGCGGCAAGGCGCCGCTGCTGGCAAGCAGCACGCCCGGCCGCTGGTCGTTCGCTTGCTGGACCAGCCAGACCGGCTCCTGCTCGTGGCCCGCCTCCAGCGCCACTTCGTCGGGGATGGCGCGGGCTTCGGCCGGCGCGCGGACGAAGAACCCGGTCGTGCCGTGGGTATCGACGACGCCGGCGGCCACCAGCCTGTCGTAGGCCACCACCACGGTGTTGGTGCTGACGGCGAGCTGCATGGCGAGCTGGCGGATCGACGGCAGCTTGGTCCCGCCGGGCAGGACCAGTTGCGCGATCTGCTGGCGCAACGCGGTCTCGATCTGCCTGGACAGGGCGATGGGCGAGGAGCGGTCGATGGCGAACATGGGTGCCAGTCTAGCGTAAAAACATCACGCCGAGCACCAGCAGGATGGCCCCCATCGCCAGATTGAACAGGCGCTGGTTGCGCGGCGCTTTCAGCACGCTACGGATCGAGACGCCAAACACCGCCCACATGGCGTTGCACGGCATGCCCACCACGGTGCCGATCACGGCCACCAGCAGCGCGCCGGCCAGCATATTGCTCTGCGCCGGCATGAAGACCGACGCCATGGTGATCGCCTTGAGCCAGCTCTTGGGATTGAGCGCCTGGAACAGCGCCGCCTGCGCGAACGACACGGCCTTCGGCGCGCTGCCCGGCGCGACCGAGGCGCCGGCGAGCTTCCAGGCCAAAAACACCAGGTACAGCGCGCCGGCGATCCGCAGCACCTGCTGCGCCATCGGGTAGGCGACGAACACGTTGCCCAGCCCGACGCAGACCAGTATGGTCTGCACAAAAATGCCGGCCTGGATGCCTAGGATGACCGGCAGGGCGCCGCGATAGCCGAAATTGGCGCCCGTGGTGGCCAGCATGACGTTGTTCGGCCCCGGCGTGGCGGACATCACGAAGCAATAGCTTACAAGGGGCAGCAGTTCGGTCATGGCGGGCGTGGCAGCGTGGAGGATGCCGCCAGTCTAGAAGCGCGGCGTGGCCGCGACAAGGCACAAGCGGGCGCGCGCCAGCACATGCTGTATCAGTCGAACCACCGCTACAGCGGCGATACGGCTCGTCGGTCGCCACGGGGCGCGCCGTGTTGGAGGAGGCCGAACCCGTCCTCGTCACGTTCATCCCGTTTGCGCCGCCTCGAGCGCGATGGCCCGGAACGCCGCCACCAGCGGCGAGATGTCATCCTTGCGCTGCGCCAGCAGCAGTGCCGTCGTGGCGTCCCGGTCGGCCAGCGAGCGATACAGCACGCCGCTCAGGCGGATGATGTCGAACGAACTCGGCAGCACCGCGATGCCGAAACCCGCCGCCACCAGCCCCGCCATGGTCGACGCCTCGCCGGCCTCCATGGCGATGGTCGGCTCGAAGCCGGCCGCCCGGCACAGCCGGAAGATCTGCGGATGGATGCCGGTGCCGGCCGTCTTCGGATACATCACCAGCGGCTGCCCCTCCAGATCCTTGATGCTCAACGTCGGCCTGGACGCCAGCGGATGGTCCTCGGGCAGCACCATCACCAGCGGATCGCGCCGCAGCTCGGTCGTCACCACGCCTTCCGGCAAGGTCGATTCGGGCGGGCGCACCAGCCCCAGGTCGAGCTCGCGGTCGGCCAGCGCGTCGATCTGGGCCAGCGTGTTGCGCTCGTACAGGCTGAGCGTGACGCCGGGATAGCGCCGCCGGTAGCGGTTGATGACGGTCGCGAACAAGGGCGTGAGCGGGGTCGAGAACGTGAAGCCGACCCGCAATTCCCCCACCTCGCCACGCTCGGCCCGGCGCGCCGTGCGCACCGCCTGTTCCGACAGCGCCAGCACGCGGCGCGCATCGTCGAGAAACAGCTTGCCCGCCTCCGTCAGCCGCACCCAGCGCTTGCTGCGTTCGAGCAGCTGGGCGCCCACTTCCGCCTCCAGCATCTGGATCTGGTGGCTCAGCGGCGGCTGGCCGATGTGCAGGCGCTCGGCCGCGCGGGTGAAGCTGAGTTCCTCGGCGACGGCGACGAAGTAGCGCAAATGACGTAATTCCAAGTTCCCGCCTGTTATCGTTTTAAAGTATGACTAACGACTTAAATATATATTGGACAGTCGTATTGTGCAATCCTAAGATGGCTTCATCGTGTTTTACATCGGAACCGCTTCATGTCCTCCAACACCGCGTCCCTGTCGCCGTCGGCTTCGGCCTTGCCGGAATCGAGAACACAATACGTCCCCGCGCCGCGCATCGCCGCCGGCAGCGCCGAGTTCAAGCGCAGCAACCGCGCGATGTTCTTCGGCGGCTTTTCCTGCTTCGCGCTGCTGTACTGCGTGCAGCCGCTGATGCCCTTGCTGTCGCACGAATTCGCCTTGAGCGCGGCCCAGAGCAGCATGGTGTTGTCGGTCTCGACGGCCGCGCTGGCGTTGTCGCTGGTGGCCTCGAGCGCGATGTCGGAGCGGCTCGGCCGCAAGCCGCTGATGGTGGCGGCGATGGCGGTCGCCGCGCTGATGACGATATTGTCGGCGTTCGCGCAGAACTATCCGCAATTGTTGGCCATGCGCGCGCTGCTCGGCGTGGCGCTCGGCGGCATGCCGGCCATTGCCATGGCCTACCTGGGCGAGGAGATCGAGCCGACCTCGCTGGGCCTGTCGATGGGCCTGTACATCAGCGGCAGCGCCTTCGGCGGCATGGCCGGCAGGGTGGTGACGTCGGTGCTGAGCGACCATTTCTCGTGGCGCCTGGCGGTCGGCGCCGTCGGCGTGGCCGGCCTGCTGGCGGCGTGGGAGTTCTGGCGCAGCCTGCCGGCGTCGCGCCATTTCGTGCCGGCCGGCGGCGGCTGGCGCGCGATGGCGTCCGGCTTCAAACTGCACCTGTCCGATCGCGGCATGCCGTGGCTGTTCGCGCTCGCCTTCCTGCTGATGGGCGCCTTCGTCAGCCTGTACAACTACATCGCCTACCGGCTGCTGGACGCGCCGTTCGGCCTGAGCCACAGCCTGGTCGGCGCCGTCTCGTTCCTGTACCTGCTGGGCATTTACAGCTCGGTCTGGGCCGGACGGCTGGCCGACCGCTACGGCCGCCGCCACGTGCTGTGGGCGGTGATGTCCATCATGCTGGCCGGCTTGCTGCTGACCTTGTCGAACCGGCTGCCGCTGATCGTGCTGGGCGTGGCGCTGTTCACCTACGGCTTCTTCGCCACGCACTCGGTCGCCAGCAGCTGGGTGGGCCGGCGCGCCACCACCAACAAGGCGATGGCGTCGGCCTTGTACCTGTTCTTCTACTACCTCGGTTCGAGCGTGATCGGTTCGGCCACCGGCGTCATGTGGGGCCGCGATGGCTGGCCCGGCGTGGTGGCGGTGCTGGGCCTGGCGCTGTCGGTGGCGCTGGTCGCGGCGCTGCGCCTGCGCCGTCTGGCGCCGCTGGCGGCGGCGGAGAAATAACCAGTGTCCTGAATTCAGGACACTAGCGCGGACAGTTGCTGTACGACCTGCGGCCCTCCGGCGATATGTTGATGCAATACGTTCCGAGCGCGGTGATGATTTTGTAGGTGCGGCTTTTGTTGGGGCCGTCCGGCCCGCCCAGCTCCACCATTCTCGCGCCTTGATACCACTTCGGCGGCACCGCCTCGTGGGCGGCGTCGAAGCCGCGCCGCAGCTTGGCCAGCATGCCGTCAGGCGGCGGCAGCGGTTCGGCCACCGGGAAGGTCTTGCGCAACTCCTGGTCGATCTTGCCGGCGTCGATCTGGGTCCGCGCCAGCAGACGGTCGGCGCGGGCGGCCGGCGACGCCGGCTGGGCGAACGGGTCTGCCGGCAAGGCCGCCGGGCCCGTCGCGCCGTCGGCGGCCGGGGACGCGGCCGCGAAGGGGCCGGAGTCCGGGGCGCGACCGGGGGCGGGCAGGGCGCTGGTGGCGACGGGGTGGTCCGCGCGGACGGATGCGGCGCGGCGCGGCCCGGGAGGCGACAGCGCGGCGGCGGAGGCGATGTTGTCGCGCGCTGGCGCGGCCGCCGGCACGCGCGGGCCGGGCGCGACGGGCGCCGGCAGCAGCCATAGCATGGCGTCGCGCGGCGCGCGCGGCGTGCGGGGCAGTCGCTGGCTTTGCAGGAAGCAGTGCAGCACCACCAGGTGCGACAGCCCGGCCAGCAGCAGCACCGGCCAACGGCGTGGGCGAGGTGGGTTCATGGCGGCGATTGTAGCCGCCCGGCGCGGGTGGAGTTGCCTTGATCGCAAGTACCGTGTCGCGCGCCCCGGCGGCTAGTCCGGCGCGTCCAGGCCATCGTCGCCGGCATGCAGCAGCCGGTGGTACTGGAATGCTTCGCGGATGTTGTCGCGCAAGGTCTGCTCGTCCCAGGGCTTGGTGTAGAAGCGGTAAATCTCGCCCCGGTTGATGGCGTTGAGCACCGATTCGAGGTCGGCAAAGCCGGACAGGATGATGCGCATGGTGGCCGGATACATGTTCTTGACCCGGCTGAGGAACTCGGTGCCGTTCATGCCGGGCATGCGCTGGTCGCTGATGATCACCTGGACGTCGTGCATGGCCAGCAGGTCGAACGCCTGCTCGGCCGTTTCGGCGCTGAGGACCTGGTAGCCGTCGACGCGGAACAGGCGCTTGAGCGCGGCGCGGATCGACGGTTCGTCGTCGAGCAGCAGCAGCGTTTGCGTGGCGCGCGCGGCGTCGGCCGGCGCCGGCGCCAGCCCGCGCTCCTCCCGCAGCAGCGCGGCGAAGGCGTCCGGCGCCAGCGGCCGGCTGAAGTAATAACCCTGCATCTCGTCGCAGCCGTGGCGCCGCAGGTAGGCCAGCTGGGCCTCGGTCTCGACGCCCTCGGCGATCACCTTGAAGCCCAGGCTGTGCCCGAGCGCGAGCACCGAGCGCACGATCGCCGCCACCTTCGGCTCGGTGAGCATCTCGCGCGTGAACGACTGGTCGATCTTCAGGTAGTCGACCGGGAATTGCTTGAGGTAGGCCAGGCTCGAATAGCCGGTGCCGAAGTCGTCGATCGACAGCGCGATGCCGAGCCGCTTGAGCTGCTCGACCGTCGCCACCGCCTCGCCGACGTTGTGCATCATCAGGCTCTCGGTCAGCTCCAGTTCCAGGTACTGCGCCTCCAGGGCGTGGTCGGCGAGCGCCGCGCGGATTTCGCCGGCCAGCGCGGGATCGCGGAACTGGCGCGCCGACAGGTTGACCGCCACCCGCAGCGGCGTGAGCCCCGCCACCTGCCAGGCTTTGTTCTGGGCGCAGGCGGTGCGCAGCACCCAGCGGCCGATGGCCACGATGATGCCGGTCTCCTCGGCCACGCCGATGAAGCGCGCCGGCGACACCATGCCCATCACCGGATGGTGCCAGCGCAGCAGCGCCTCCATGCCGACCACCGCGCCGCTGCGCAGGTCGACCTTGGGCTGGTAGTGCAGCCGCAGCTCGTTGCGCGGCAGCGCGTGGCGCAACTCGGCCTCGATCATGGTGCGCTCGGCGATGCGGCTGTGCATGGCCGCCTCGTAGAACTGGATCTGGTTGCGGCCGGCCTCCTTGGCGCGGTACATGGCGATGTCGGCGTGCTTGAGCAGTTGCTGCGGCTCGGCGCCGTCGTCGGGGAACACGCTCACGCCGATGCTGCAGGTGACCGTGAACAGCTGCTTGCCCAGCGCCACCGGCGCGCTGACGGCGTCGAGCACGCGCTCGAGCAGCAGCGCCATGGCGCGGCCGTCGGTGTCGGGCATGAGCAGCAGGAACTCGTCGCCGCCGAGCCGGGCGACGGTGTCGCCGTCGTCGAGGCAGGCGCTCAGGCGCGCGCCGATGGTGCACAGCAGCTCGTCGCCGGCGTGGTGGCCCTCGCTGTCGTTGACCAGCTTGAAGTTGTCGAGGTCGATGAACGCGACCCACACGCTGTGGCCGTAGCGCTGGGCGTAGCTGATGGCCTGGGCCATGCGGTCGCCGAACAGCGCGCGGTTGGGCAGGCCGGTGAGGGCGTCGTGGCTGGCCTGGTGCTCGAGCTGCTCCTGGTAGTTGATGGTTTCGGTCAGGTCGGTGAGCACGCACACGTGGTGGCCGATGGCGCCGTCGCCGCCGCCGGTGTGCACCGGCGCCAGGTGCAGCTGGGTCCACAGCGGCGCGCCGTCGCGGTGGCGCGCGCCCAGCAGCAGCGTGACCTCCTGGCGTGCGCCGAGCGCCTCGCGCAGCGCCTGGCCGTCGTCGCTGTCGGCGTCGTGGCCGAGCAGCTGGGCCAGCGGCCGGCCGCGGGCGTCGTCGCCGCTGTGGCCGAACAGGCGGGCGAAGGCCGGGTTGGCGTATTCGATCAGGTCGCCGCCGGGGCCGTGCGCGGTGATGACGATGGCGTTGACGCTGGCGTCGAGCGCGCGTCCGCGCAGCTGCAGCATGGTGTCGTTGCGTTTGCGCTCGGTGATGTCCTCGATCGTGCCGAGCACGCCGATGACGTTGCCGTGGCGGTCGTGGAACGGCAGCTTGTTGATCAGGAACCAGTGCAGCGTGCCGTCGGCCAGCGTCATGTGGTCTTCGCGGTCGACTTGCGGCGTGCCGGTGGCGACGATGGCGCGGTCCTCGGCGACGATGGCGTCGGCGTTGTGCGACCACGGCAGTTGCGCGTCGCGCTTGCCCGGCACCTGCGTCGTGCTGGCCAGCCCGGCCGCGCGCGCGAACACTGCGTTGCCGCCCAGGTAGGTGCCGTCGAGGTCCTTCCAGAAGATCTGGTGCGGCAGGTGGTTGATGACGAGGTTTTTCAGTTCGCGCGAGGCGTGCAGCTCGGCGGCCATGTGCAGCTGCTCGGTGACGTCGTGCACCACGACAAAGCGCGACGGATGGCCGGCGATGGTCACCGAGTGCGACGAGATCTCGACCTCGATGCGGCTGCCGTCGCGCTTGATGTGGGTCCAGGTGCCGGCGCGCTCGGCGCCCTTGACGGGGGCGCGGGCCAGGTTGCGTTCGAGCCGTTCGTGCTGGTCGGGCGGGCGGATGTCCTTGATCGTCAGCTGCAGGAACTCGGCCTCGGTGTAGCCGTAGTGGTCGACGGCGGCGGCGTTGACCACCAGGAAGCGCAACGTTTGCAGGTCGTACACCCACATCGGCTGCGGATGGGCCTCGAACAGGTGCTTGAAGCGCAGGCGCGACTCGAACACGTCGTAGTCGTCGAGCGGATAGGACAGGCACAGGTAGGCGCCCGGCTCGTGCGGCGTGGCGCGGCGCCACTCGACCGTCTGGGTGACCATGTGCGGGATGCCGGCGGCGCTGACGAGCTCGAGCTCGCCGCGCCAATAGCCGCGCGCGCGCGCCGTCGGCAGCGCCTCGTCCCTGAGCATCGGCAGCGACCAGGTGGCGTACAGCGCGGCGGCCGGTCCGGCCTCGTCGGCCGGGCCGAGCATGGTGCGGGTGTGGCCGTTGAGCCACAGCAGGGCGCCGGTTTCACCGATCGAGAACGCGAAGTAGGGGCTGTGCGCGAAAAACAGCTCGGCGCCGGTGGCCGTTGCCTGGGGCGGATGTGCCGTCTGGTGGCTGTGTGCGGAATGCTGGGGGCTGTCCATGTCCGATCGGGGGAGGGCTCGCTTAGTTGATTAATACTAACAGATGCCGACGTGCGCGTAGGGCGGATTA
Source organism: uncultured Duganella sp. (assembly GCA_963513825.1). Classification (GTDB taxonomy): domain Bacteria; phylum Pseudomonadota; class Gammaproteobacteria; order Burkholderiales; family Burkholderiaceae_D; genus Rugamonas. Next base: position 24,080 of record CAUPRW010000007.1, on the reverse strand, counting down.
GCGCAGCGTAATCCGCCGGGCGCCGTCGGCGGCTTGTGGTGGGGCCGGTGGCGGCCCGTGGCGGATTACGCGCTGCGCGCTAATCCGCCCTACGGAGCTACGCGGCTTCGCGGATTGCGGCAATCGCGCGGCGACGCGGATCACGGCAATCGCGCGGCGACGCGGATCACGGCGATCATTTCGCCGATCTCGTCCAGGCCGGTTTCCTCGAAGCCGAAGCTTTGGTAGAAGCGGCGCGCGGCCGTGTTGTCCGGCTTGTAGCAGATCGTGATCAGCCGCGCGTCCGGCTTGGCCCGCAGTTCGTCGAGCAGCAAGGCCATCGCGCGGCGGCCGATGCCTTTGCCCTGTTGCGGGAAATCGACCATGAAGCGGTAGATGCCGTATTCGCCCGGGTTGTCGTTCGATTGCCGGTCGTACAGCAAAAAGCCGGCCGGCGCGCCGTCGCAATAGATGCCGCGCGCGATGTAATCGGCGTAGAACTTCGCTTGCGCGATCGAGAAGGCGTTGCTGGCCAAAAACTCCCGCTGGTGCGGCGGCAGCTCCATCTCCATGAAGGCTTCGAAGTTGTGGCCGTCGATGTCTTGCAGCGTGACGGTGGGGGTGGTGGTCATTGACTCTCCTAAATAATTCCGTTGGCGCGCAGGGCGGCGATCTCGTCGGCGCTGTGGCCGAGCAGCCCGCCCAGCACCTCGTCGGTGTGCTGGCCGAGCAGCGGCGGCGCCAGCGGCGCGTCGTCGGCCGGCGCGCCCGACAGGCGCATCGGGCTGCGCACCAGCTTGACGTGGCCGGCGCTCGGGTGCGGCACCTCGATCACCAGTTCGCGCGCCAGCACTTGCGGGTTTTTGTAGACGTCGTCGAGGTTGTTGATCGGGCCGCAGGGCACGCCGACCGCCTCGAGCTTGTCGATCCAGAAGTCGCGCCCGTGCGCCAGCACCATCGCCGCCAGCTGCGGCACCAGCTCGTCGCGGTGCTTGACGCGCAGCGGATTGGTGGCGTAGCGCTCGTGGAAGGCGAGGTCGCCACGTCCGCCCGCCTCGACGAACTTCTGGTACTGGCCGTCGTTGCCGGTGGCGACGATGATGTAGCCGTCGGCGCAGGCGAAGGTTTGGTATGGCACGATGTTCGGATGGGCGTTGCCCCAGCGCTTGGGCGGCTTGCCGCTGTTGAGGTAGTTGCTGCCCATGTTGGCCAGCATCGCCACTTGCACGTCGAGCAGCGCCATGTCGATGTACTGGCCGCTGCCGTCGCGGTCGCGCTGGGTCAGGGCGGCGAGGATGGCGATGGTGGCGTACATGCCGGTCATCAGGTCGGTCAGCGCCACGCCGGCCTTTTGCGGGCCGCCGCCGGGCAGGTCGTCGCGCTCGCCGGTGACCGACATCAGCCCGCCCATGCCCTGGATCAGGAAATCGTAGCCGGCGCGGTGCGCGTACGGGCCGTCCTGGCCGAAGCCGGTCACCGAGCAGTAGACCAGGTCGGGCTTGATGGCCTTGAGGGAGTCGTAGTCGAGGCCGTAGCGTTTGAGCTGGCCGACCTTGTAGTTTTCCAGCACCACGTCGCAATGCCGGACCAGTTCGCGCAGCAGCGCCTGGCCGCCGGCGCTGGCGATGTCGACCGTGACGGAGCGTTTGCCGCGGTTGGCGGCCAGGTAGTAGGCCGCCTCGGTGGTGTCGTTGCCGTCGGCGTCCTTGGCGTAGGGCGGGCCCCAGGCGCGGGTGTCGTCGCCGGCGCCGGGGCGTTCGATCTTGATGACGTCGGCGCCGAGGTCGGCCAGGTTCTGCGAGCACCACGGTCCGGCCAGCACCCGGCTCAGGTCGAGCACGCGGAGGTGGCTAAGGGCTTTGTGAGCTGTCATGATGGGTAACCTTTTGAGTTGGCGATCAGGCCGTCAGTTTAGAGGCTGGGGCGCAATCATGATAGTGTTGGTGTTGCTTTTATACTAAATCGAGGTATCGACATGTGGCCATATCCCAAAATCGTCGCCCACCGCGGCGGTGGCGTGCTCGCCCCTGAAAACACCATCGCCGGCCTGCGCGCCGGCCTGGCCTACGGCTTCCACGCCGTCGAGTTCGACGTCATGCTCTCGCGCGACGGCATCGGCATGGTCGTGCACGACCCCGATTTCGGCCGCACCGTGGCCGGACGCGGCAGCGTGCCTGAGACCGACGCCGCCGACCTGGCCGCGCGCGACGCCGGCAGCTGGTTCGGCCCCCAGTTCCAAGACGAACCGGTGCCGTACTTCACTCAATTCATTGACTATTGCAAAGCCCAGCGCATCTGGATGAACGTCGAAATCAAGCCGGCCGACGGCGTCGAGACCGAAACCGGGCGCTGGGTGGCCACCGTCACGCGCGAACACTACGCCGATGAGATCGCCGCCGGCGACCCGGCCGCCGTGCCGTTGCTGTCCTCGTTCAGCTTCGACGCGCTGGCCGCCGCCCGCGCCGCCGCGCCCGAGGTGCCGCGCGGCTACCTGCTCGACCGCATCCCCGGCGATTGGCAAGCCCAGGCGCGCGAACTGGGCGCGGTCGCCATCCACACCAACCACAAGCACCTGACGGCCGCGCTGGCGCGCGACATCAAGGCCGCCGGCTATGGATTGTTCTGCTATACCGTCAACACGCCGGAGCGCGCCAGGGAGATCCTGGCCTGGGGCGTCGATGGTTTTTGCACCGATCGCATCGATTTGATCGGGCCGGGCTTCGCTTGACCACATGTTCTGGCCTGCATTGAGCCTTGGCAAACTGCCGCCTGACAATCCACGCGACTATCCCTTCATACCGGAAACCGGATTTTTTCGAGTTTCGTTCAGCGCATGAGCAGACAAACATACCGCAGTGAGGGGCCAGCATGCCGTCCATCCTTTCCAAAGGCCTTGCCATTGCAGTCCTATTTGCCATCTGTACAACGACCGCCGCGACAAGCGGCAACAAGCCGCCACGTTTTTTAACCGTGCCTGCCTTGGGACTGCGTTTGCCCCTTGAGCGGATTCAGCTGGAACCGTTCCCCGAAGATCTTCGTGCCAGGTGCGGGCAGCTTGAGGACAATGCAGTGCACACGGCGCGCGTCTGGATAGTCGGACGGGCAAAGGACGCCGAATCCACCTACTACATCCTCACTGGCTATTTCAAACGACGCCATCCTGAGTCCGACAGGCGGCTGTACGAGTATTGGGACGCCGGGGCGGTTTTCACGCTAAAGGGCAGCAAATGCGGCGGGGACGATGCGACCGAGACTTTCAGGGTGCGCGACCCGAATGCCGACAAGACCGGCAACGTGCCCGATCATATACTGCGGGCGCTAGCCGGCGATCTTGTCGTGCGGACAATTGAGGCGGTTGGCGGCCCTGAACGGCTACGCGCTGAAATCAAGAACCAACGTATCGACTTCGATTCACTTCCTCAAGAGTTGCGAGGGGCGTTCGCTCCATATTTCGATAAGTGACCCACGCCTGCACCGGGCGCGACGCCACCGGACATGCCAGGAACGCCCATCCCTTCCCACCTTCAGTGCTTCAGTTCGCCGAACCGCGCGGAAATTGCCGCCCGGGGTGCGCAAGTCTGCCTTAGCGGCCAAGACCCTGCCGCTCTTGCGGTCATATATAATCAACTCTTTGCATTTGCCAGCTACCCTGCTCACGACATGAAATCAACTGAAATCCGCGAGAAATTCCTCAAGTTTTTTGAATCCAAGGGTCATTCGATTGTCCGTTCCAGCTCCCTGGTACCTGGCAACGACCCGACCTTGTTGCTGACCAACAGCGGCATGGTGCAATTCAAGGACGTGTTCACCGGCACCGACAGCCGTCCGTACACCCGCGCCACCTCCGTGCAGCGCTGCGTGCGCGCCGGCGGCAAGCACAACGATCTGGAAAACGTCGGCTACACGGCGCGCCACCACACTTTCTTCGAAATGCTGGGCAACTTCAGCTTTGGCGACTATTTCAAGCGCGACGCCATCAACTTCGCCTGGGAACTGCTGACCAAGGTCTACGGCCTGCCGGCCGACAAGCTCACCGTCACCGTCTACATGGAAGATGACGAGGCCTACGACATCTGGGCCAACGAAGTGGGCGTGCCGAAAGAGCGCATCATCCGCATCGGCGACAACAAGGGTTCGCGTTACGCGTCGGACAACTTCTGGCAGATGGCCGACACCGGCCCGTGCGGCCCGTGCACCGAGATCTTCTACGACCACGGCGCCGACATCCCGGGCGGCCCGCCGGGCTCGCCGGACGAGGACGGCGACCGCTTCATCGAAATCTGGAACCTGGTGTTCATGCAGTTCAACCGCGACGAAGCGGGCGTGATGCACAAGCTGCCCAAGCCGTGCGTCGACACCGGCATGGGCATGGAGCGCCTGGCCGCCGTGCTGCAGCACGTACACTCGAACTACGAGATCGACCTGTTCCAGGCCCTGATCAAGGCCGCCGCGCGCGAGACCGGCGCCACCGACCTGGAAAACAAGTCGCTGCGCGTGATCGCCGACCACATCCGCGCGTCCGCGTTCATGATCGTCGACGGCGTCATTCCCGGCAGCGAAGGGCGCGCCTACGTCCTGCGCCGCATCATCCGCCGCGCACTGCGCCACGGCCACAAGCTGGGCCAGACCAAGCCGTTCTTCTACAAGCTGGTGGCCGACCTGGCCATCGAGATGGGCGGCGCCTATCCGGAGCTCGAGGAAGCCAAGGAGCGCGTCGCGCAAATGCTGAAGGCCGAGGAAGAGCGCTTCGGCGAAACCCTGGAAACCGGCATGAAAGTGCTCGAAGCCCAGCTGGCCAAGGACAGCACCGGCATCGACGGCGCCACCGCCTTCACCTTGTACGAAACCTATGGCTTCCCGCCGGACCTGACGGCCGACATCTGCCGCGAACGCAACATCAGCTTCGACCAGGAAGGCTATGATGCCGCCCTGAAGGAAAGCCAGGAACTGTCGCGCAAGGGCGGCAAGTCCGTCAAGGACAGCAAGGTCGAATACTCGGGCGAAAAGAACAAGTTCGTCGGCTATGACAACCTGAGCCACGCCACCAGCAAGATCGTGGCGCTGTACACGGGCGGCACGTCGGTCAAAGAATTGACGGCCGGCCAGTCCGGCATCGTGGTGCTCGACACCACGCCGTTCTACGCCGAATCGGGCGGCCAGGTCGGCGACCAGGGCACGATCACGGCCGGCGCCGCCGCGTTCAACGTCGACGACACGCTCAAGATCCAGGCCGACGTGTTTGGCCACCACGGCACCCTGGCCGCCGGCTCGCTCAAAGTGGGCGACGCGGTCAGCGCCGACGTCGACCAGGGCAAGCGCGCGCGCACCATCCGCAACCACTCGGCCACGCACCTGATGCACAAGGCGCTGCGCGAAGTGCTGGGCGGCCACGTGGCGCAAAAGGGCTCGCTGGTCGACGCCGACAAAACCCGTTTCGACTTCAGCCACAACGCGCCGCTGACGGCCGAGCAGATCGCCGAAGTCGAAGCCAAGGTCAATAAAGAGATCCTGGAAAACCACGCCACCCGCGCCCAGCACATGTCGTTCGACGACGCCGTCAAGCATGGCGCGATGGCGCTGTTCGGCGAGAAGTACGGCGACGAAGTGCGCGTGCTCGACATCGGCACCTCGAAAGAGCTGTGCGGCGGCGTGCACGTGCAGCGCACCGGCGACATCGGGCTGTTCAAGATCATCTCGGAGAGCGGCGTCGCGGCCGGCATCCGCCGCGTTGAGGCGGTGACCGGCGAGGGCGCGCTGGCGCTGGTGCAATCGATGAACCGCCGCCTGCTGGAAGCGGCCGCCGCGCTGAAGTCGAATCCGGAAGAACTGACCGTCCGCATCGGCCAGGTCCAGGACCACGTCAAGGCGCTGGAGAAGGAACTGGCCGCGCTCAAGTCGAAGCTGGCCTCGGGCCAGGGCGACGAGCTGGTCACGCAAGCGGTCGACGTCAACGGCATCAAGGTGCTGGCGGCGACCCTGGACGGTGCCGACGTGGCCCGCCTGCGCGAGACCATGGACAAGCTCAAGGATAAGCTGAAGACGGCCGCCATCGTGCTGGCGAGCGTTGCCGACGGCAAGGTCAGCCTGATCGCCGGCGTGACGGCGGACGCCACGTCCAAGGTCAAGGCGGGCGAGCTGGTCAACTTCGTCGCACAACAAGTGGGCGGAAAAGGCGGCGGACGCCCCGATATGGCGCAGGCCGGCGGCACCGATCCAAGCGGCTTGCCGGCGGCGCTGGCAGGTGTTGCCGCATGGGTAGGACAACGCGCGTAAAGCAACCTAAAGCGACTGGCAGCCTGCAACCAAGCCTGTAATGCAGCATTGAAGCGGCCCGCGTGTCAAGCGCGGGCCGTTGTTGTTTAAGCAGACTTATTGTGAAATCGCAAGTTTACGTTGCGGACTTGCAACGCGCTATGAACTATTTTGGTGCAGCGCGTCAACTGCTACAAATTGGAGTAGTATTGCGAAAGTGCTTAACAAACCAGCGGGTTCTTGATGACCGACACGATACTTGAAAACGAAATCATGGAATTCCATAAGGAACTCGACGCGCGGGGGTTGAACTGCCCGCTGCCGATTCTTAAGGCTAAAAAAGCCTTGTCCGAGTTACAAAGTGGCGAAGTGCTGCGCATCATGGCGACCGATCCGGGTTCCGTGCGCGACTTCCAGGCTTTCGCCAAGCAAACCGGCAATGCGCTGCTGTCGCACGTGCAAACCGGCCGCGAATTCGTCTTTTTGATGCAGCGCAAGTAAGCGCCCGCCATCCTCCTCCTGTTGATTCCCCGCATCCCGATCGTCTGAAAATGTGCTTTTTAGACGATTTGCACTAGGAAAAAATCGCACGATCGTGCTTAAATTTCTTGTGTGCGGAGGATTTCTCATATAATCTAGCCCACATTTAGTCCCGAACACTTATACATTTTCCCAAAGGCACAGCTATGAAAGTCTTGGTACCCGTCAAACGCGTGGTCGACTACAACGTCAAGGTTCGCGTCAAGTCCGATGGCACCGGCGTCGATATCGCCAACGTCAAAATGTCGATGAATCCTTTCGATGAGATCGCGCTGGAAGAGGCGATGCGCCTGAAGGAAGCCGGCAAGGTCACCGAGGTGGTGGCGGTGTCGTGCGGCGTGACGCAGTGCCAGGAAACCCTGCGCACCGGCATGGCGATCGGTGCCGACCGCGCCATCCTGGTCGAGACGTCGGTGGAACTGGAGCCGTTGGCCGTGGCCAAGCTGCTCAAGGCGCTGGCCGACAAGGAGCAGCCGCAGCTGATCATCCTGGGCAAGCAGGCGATCGACGACGACTCCAACCAGACCGGCCAGATGCTGGCCGCGCTGCTCGGTTGGCCGCAGGCGACGTTCGCCTCGAAAGTGGTGCTCGAAGACGGCAAAGTGACCGTCACGCGCGAAGTCGACGGCGGCCTGGAAACGCTGGCGCTGACGCTGCCGGCCATCGTCACCACCGACTTGCGCCTGAACGAGCCGCGTTATGTGACCCTGCCGAACATCATGAAGGCGAAGAAAAAGCCGCTGGACGTGACCAAGCCGGAAGACTTGGGCGTCGACGTGACCCCGCGCCTGAAAACGCTCAAGGTCGTCGAACCGGCTAAGCGCTCGGCCGGCATCAAGGTGCCGGACGTCGCCACCCTGGTCGCCAAGTTGCGCACCGAAGCCAAAGTCATCTAAAAACATTTTCAACCCCGGGCGGAACCCGGGGTCGCACCCCGCACGGGGTACGACCCCCGCCTTGCCGGGGGGTAAACAAAGGATAAATCATGGTCGCATTAGTCATCGCCGAGCACGACAACGCTAGCCTGAAGGGCAGCACCCTCCACACCGTGACTGCGGCCGCCCAGTGCGGCGGCGACGTGCACGTACTGGTCGCCGGCTCCAACGCCGGCGTCGCCGCCGCCGCCGCCGCGCAGATCGCCGGCGTGTCCAAAGTCATCGTCGCCGACGCCGCCCACTTCGCCGACGGCCTGGCCGAGAACGTGGCCGAGCAGGTGCTGGCGCTGGCCGGCGCGTACAGCCACATCCTGGCTCCGGCCACCGCCTACGGCAAGAACATCCTGCCGCGCGTGGCCGCCAAGCTGGACGTGGCGCAGATTTCGGAAATCACCAAGGTCGATTCGCCGGACACCTTCGAGCGTCCTATCTACGCCGGCAACGCCATCGCCTACGTGCAATCGTCGGACAAGGTCAAGGTCATCACCGTGCGCTCGACCGGCTTTGACGCCGCCGCCGCCACCGGTGGCTCGGCCGCGACCGAGACCGTCACCGCCGTTGGCGACTCGGGCAAGTCGAGTTTTGTCGGCCGCGAGCTGGCCAAGTCGGACCGTCCGGAACTGACCGCCGCCAAGGTGATCGTCTCCGGTGGCCGCGGCATGGGTTCGGGCGAGGCGTTCAAGATCCTCGAGCCGCTGGCCGACAAGTTGAACGCCGCCATGGGCGCCTCGCGCGCGGCGGTCGATGCCGGCTATGTGCCGAACGACTGGCAAGTGGGCCAGACCGGCAAGATCGTCGCGCCGACCTTGTACATCGCCGTCGGTATTTCCGGCGCGATCCAGCACTTGGCCGGCATGAAGGATTCGAAGACCATCGTCGCCATCAACAAGGATCCGGAAGCGCCGATCTTCTCCGTTGCCGACTACGGCATCGTTGGCGATCTGTTCGAAATCGTGCCGCAGCTGGTGGCGGAATTGGGCTGATAGCGCCCGACGCGTCAAGGCCACGCTGATCCGGCTCCGCCGGATTGCCGTGGCTTTTTTTTGGCCTGGAGCGCGCACCCCGCACGGCCATGCGGGGACGTACCCCTCGGGGTACGTCCCCTAAGCGGTGAAGCAAGCGTCGAGGCAAATGGATGCGGGGTTGCTCTCGATCCGCAAAGAATTCAATTTTGGAGACATGACATGCCCTATCAAGCACCCCTGAAAGACATGCTGTTCGTCATGAACGAACTGGCCGACCTGGCCGGCGTCAACGCGCTGCCGGGCAACGAAGACGCGACCCCGGACACGGCCGAAGCCATCCTGGAGGAAAACGCCAAGTTCGTCAGCAACGTCGTCGCGCCGCTCAACCACCCGAGCGACAAGGAACCGAGCCACTGGCACGACGGCCAGGTGACGACCTCGAAGGGCTTCAAGGACGCGTTCAAAGCCTTCGGCGAAGCCGGCTGGCAGGGCGTGCAGCATCCCGTCGAGTTCGGCGGCCAGGGCTTGCCGAAATTGCTGGCGACCCCTTGCATCGAAATGCTCAACTCGGGCAGCATTTCCTTCGCGCTGTGCCCGCTGCTGTCGGACGGCGCCATCGAGGCGCTGTTGACGGCCGGCAGCGACGAACAGAAATCGATCTACCTGGAAAACCTGGTGTCGGGCAAGTGGACCGGCACCATGAACCTGACCGAGCCGCAGGCCGGCTCCGACCTGGCCGCCGTGCGCACCCGCGCCGTGCCGCAGGGCGACGGCACGTATAAAGTGTTCGGCACCAAGATCTTCATCACCTACGGCGAGCACGACTTCACCGACAACATCGTCCACCTGGTGCTGGCTCGCACGCCGGACGCCCCCGCCGGCGTCAAGGGCATCTCGCTGTTCATCGTGCCCAAGTTCCTGGTCAACGCCGACGGCTCGCTCGGCGCGCGCAACGACGCCCATTGCGTTTCGCTCGAACACAAGCTCGGCATCAAGGCCAGCCCGACCGCCGTGCTGCAGTTCGGCGACCACGGCGGCGCCATCGGCACGCTGGTCGGCGAGGAAAACCGCGGCCTCGAATATATGTTCATCATGATGAACGCGGCCCGCTTCGGCGTCGGCCTGCAGGGCATCGGCCTGGCCGAGCGCGCGTACCAGAAGGCGGTGGCCTTCGCCAAGGACCGCGTGCAGTCGCGCGACCTGGCCGGCTCGGCCGGTCCGGTGGCCATCATCCACCATCCGGATGTGCGCCGCATGTTGATGTCGATGCGCTCCCAGACCGAGGCGGCGCGCGCGCTGGCCTACTACGGCGCCGGCCTTAGCGACGTGGCGCACAGCCACGCCGATGCGGAAACGCGCAAGGCCAATCTGGCGGTGTACGAGTATCTGGTGCCGATCATCAAGGGCTGGTCGACCGAGCTGTCGCAGGACGTCGCGCGCGACGGCGTGCAGGTGCACGGCGGCATGGGCTTCATCGAGGAAACCGGCGCGGCGCAACACTATCGCGACGCCAAGATTTTGACGATCTACGAAGGCACGACGGCGATCCAGGCCAACGACCTGGTGGGCCGCAAGACGGTGCGCGACGGCGGCGCCGTCGCCAGGGACCTGATCGCCCGCATCCGCGCCACCGAGGCGGACCTGGCAGCCGGTGGTTCGGCCGACTTCAAGGCGATCCTGGCGCAGCTGTCGGCCGGGAGCAAGGACCTGGAGGCGGTGGTGGAGTATGTCGTCGCCAACATGAAGAGCGACATCAAGGGCGTGTTCTCGGGCAGCGTGCTGTATCTGAAGCTCGCCGGCATCGTGCTCGGTGGCTGGCAGATGGCGCGCGCCGCCGTGATCGCGCAGCGCAAGCTCGACGCCAACGAAGGCGACGCCGGCTTCTACAAGGCCAAGATCGCCACCGCGCGCTTCTTCGCCGACCACAGCCTGTCGCAATCGTCGAGTCTGCGCACCGCCATCATCGACGGCAGCGCCGGCGTGCTGGCGTTGAGCGAGGATCAGTTCTAAGCGCGCATCACGTATGGCGGATTGGCGGGCGAGGCCCGCTGATCCGCCCCGTGAGCCCACCGAAGGAGCGTCGCCTGCCGGAGGACTTGGCAGCGAAGCATAATCGGCCTGCACGCGTAACAGTGGCAACGGGTTCTTCACTGGAAGTGAATCCATTTTCGTACGCATTGCGTAAAACGAGAGTGTTCACAGTGAGGTTTGCCATGAAATCCATCGTTATCGCCCCCATCAAAAACACCCGCAAAGCCTATGCCGTGAAACGCATGAATGAGGCTGCACGCCGCATGCTGCAAGCGCATACGGCCGCAGAGGAGATCATGGCCGGCCATTGGGTGCTTGCCTGGGCGGTCGCTGCCGGCGCGCGGCCATCAGCCCGCTCGGTACGCGAGGCGGAAGCAGCTATTTCAAAACTGGTCGAATTCCGCCTGCACTGACGATTTCTCGCGATCACGGTGAATTTGCCATCGCCTGCGCCATATCGCCCCCGGGACTTACGATAGTATCCTTAAGCAGGCAGGTTTGAGAAAGTGAAATCATATGCGATACGCAATTGTTATCGAAAAAGCAGAGGGTAATTATTCGGCTTATGCGCCCGACTTACCTGGCTGTGTCACCACCGGCGACACTCTCGCGGAGGTCGAAGCTTCGATGCGGGAGGCGATAGCCTTTCACCTGAGTGGAATGCGGGAGGATGGTTTGCCGATTCCTCCCCCGGCTAGTCTGGTCGCCTACGTCGAAATCGCCTGATTTATCGAAGTTGGACTAGAGCTCCTGGCCGAACATGATCCGGTGGCCGTCGATGGTGCGCACGCCAAACTCGCGCATGCCCCACGGCTTGTCCGCCAGCGGCTGCGTAAACTCGACGCCGGCGGCCTGGTACTCGGCATAGACAGCGGTGGCGTCCGACACCGTCACATACCCGTACCAGGAATGGTCCCCAAGCCGCTCCGGCGCAACGGCATCCGTGCACTCGCCGAGCATTACCCGAAAGCTGCCGCGCGACAGGAACGTCCAGCCCGGGGCCGTGAAGTCTATCTCCAGCCCGAGAACCGACGTGTAGTAGTTTGTCGATTTGGCCAGGTCAAGGACTGCCAGCGTGAATCTGACATGGGTGAACTCCGACATTTTCGTCTCCTTGTTGAAATCAGGCCCGCGCGCCCATCACATCCACAATCGCTTGGTACACCCGCACCGGCTCCTCGGCGATGCGGTTGAGCACGTAGAGAAAATGCTCTTCGCCGAAGACCACGTACTCCCTCGTGGGGAAGCCGCGCGCCTTGAGCCCGGCGATGTTTTCGGTGCCCAGGCCGATCAGCGATTCGAATTCATACCAGCGCGGATCGATCCGCTCTTTCAAGATCAGCTCGCTAAGGTCCGCCTGGATCGAGCGGTCGTGCGTGGCGATCGAGCACTTGTGGCCGCTCAGCAGCAGCTCGCCCGCATACTTGCGATACGCCGCCGCCAGTTCGGGGCTGTTGCGGTCGTAGGAAATCTCCGCCGGCTCCAGAAACGCGCCCTTGACCAGTCGTATGCGGCCGGGAATCTTCATCAATTCCGGCAAGTCGCGCGCCGTGCGGTGGCGCTTGGCCGGCACCGTGATGCCGACGTTGTGCAAGCCGTCCTCCCTGTGCAGCCGCGCGTAGACGGCGTAGATGTCGTCGGCGCGGTCGGCGCCTTCCATCGAGATCATCACTTCGCGATTGATCTGCGCCGCGGCCAACGCCACGCGGCGCAGGTTGCGGTAGCCCAGCTCCAGGTCCACCATCGACCCCACATGCGACAGGTCCAGCGAGATCGAGCAGTTCAGGTTGCGCTGGCCGACCGCGCGCGTGAGCTCCATGAACACTTCCGTCTCGGCCATCGCGAAGGCTTCGTCGCGCACACTCTCGCCCATGTATTCGACCGAGGCCGCGTGGCCCTGCGCGATGATGCTTTCGACCCGCGCCAGCGCCTCGGCGACCGTCCGGCCCGCCACGTAGCGTTGCGACACTTTGTGCATATAAGGGCGCAGCAGCGGGTCGTTGCAGAATTTTTCCTTGGCCGATTCGTCGAGCGCCAGCGCGCGCAGCGCCGTCGCGGCCTGGTCGACGAGCGCTTGCCACTGGGCGGGGAAGGTGGGGGCGGTCACTGTATCTCCTGATGATGGGCTGGACAACATTGTGTCATAGGCACCCGGATCTTCCAAACGGCCGAGCCGGTGAAAAGCCGCGCTCGAGAATTAACCCTGTAAAATGATTGCGCATAACATTTCGAAATGTGAATCACCGGCCCAAGAGCCGCACAGGAGGGGACAATATGAAGGATGCATCGATGGCGGGCGAGCGAAAACTTCGTCGGGTAGCCGCATGGTTGGTCGGCGTGGCGTGTGTGGTGGCCGCGTCGGGCCAGCAGTCGGTGCTCGCCGCCGAACCGGCGCCGTCCCTTTCAAAGGGATCGACCTGGACCGCCGACAACGGCAACGGCACCTTCACCAATCCGCTGTTCTACGACGAGTTTTCCGATCCTGACCTGATCCGCGTTGGCGACTGGTTTTATATGACCGGCACCACCATGCACGCGATGCCCGGCTTGCCGGTGCTGCGGTCGAAGGACCTCGTCAATTGGGAATTCCTCAGCTACGCCACCGACAGGCTGGACTTCGGCCCGGCGTTCCGGCTCGAGGAGGGCAAGGAGATCTACGGGCAGGGGATCTGGGCGCCCAGCCTGCGCTTCCATAACGGCACTTTCTACATCTTCACCAATATCAATCGTCGGGCCACCCAGGTCTACTCCGCGACCGATCCGCGCGGACCGTGGAAACACCATGAAATGCGGCGCAGCCTGCACGATCTGTCGGTGTTGTTCGATGACGATGGCAAAGCCTACGCCGTCTGGGGGCACCAGACCATGCAGGTCGCCCGCCTCAACGACGAGCTGACCGACATCGTGCCCGGCTCCGAGAAAACCTTGTTCGGCAAAGACGATGGCATGGGGGAGGGTGCGCACTTTTATAAAATCGACGGCAAGTATTTCATCCTCAGCGCCAACTATGCGGGTGGATTCCGCATGCCCGCCGCGCGCGCCGACCACGTCTACGGTCCCTACGAGGTGAATCGGGCGATCAGCCGCGACGAGGGTTTTGGTCTGGCGCGCGGCAACCGCCTCAAGGACAACAAGCCGCCCTTTGTCATCGATCGTCCCAAGCCGGGGCCTGGGGACGCGACCACGCTGCACCAGGGCGGCATCGTGCTCACGCCGGCGGGCGAGTGGTGGGGCTTTTCGATGATGGACTACAACTCGGTGGGACGACTCACGGGGCTGTCCCCGGTGACGTGGAAGGACGGCTGGCCCTATTTCGGCCTGCCAGGAAATCCGGGGCGCACGCCGCGCACATGGGTCAAGCCGAAGACCGCCGCGCCGCAGCCGATCCACGTGCCGTACGAGCGTAGCGACGACTTTTCCGGCGCCAGGTTGAAGCCGATCTGGCAGTGGAATCATGCGCCGGTCGATAACAAATGGTCGCTGGCCGAGCGGTCCGGTTTCCTGCGTCTGCACGCCTTGCCGGCGACATCGTTCTGGGACGCGCGCAACAGCTTGACCCAGCGCGCGATTGGCCCGGTATCGTCGCCGACCGTGGCGCTCGATCTCGCGGGCATGAAAGAGGGCGACATCGCCGGCCTCGGCCTGCTCAATTTGCCCTATGCCACGCTTGGCGTCGAAAAAACGGCCGAAGGGACGAGCCTCGCGCTATTTGACCAGGCCAGCGGCCGGACCACGCGGGTTCCGGTCGAGGCCAGGCGCATCTGGCTGCGCGCCGACTGTGATTTTTTGACCGAGGAGGCGAGGTTCAGTTATTCGGTCGACGGCAAGCATTTCGTCGACATCGGCGGCGCCTGGGCGATGGTGTTTCAGCTCAAGACATTCCAGGGCGTGCGGTATGCGCTATTTCATTACAACGTCGCCGGCGTGGCGGGAGGGTACGCCGATTTCGACAGCGTCGATATTTTGGAGCCGATGCCGCGCGGGTTGATGCGTCCCATTCCGTTCGGCAAAGCCATCCGCCTGGCCTCGCATGGCGCCGGAAACGGCCTGGCCGCCAGCGGGGAGCGGTTGACGGCAGCCGCGCCGACTCTGTTCAAGGTGGAGGACATGGGGCTCGGCCGCGTGGCGCTCTCGTCCGGCACGCGTTACGTGGCGGTGGACGCCGGCGGCGGTGTCAGCCTGCAGGCCGGCAAGCCGGGCGTGGCCCACAGTTTCCAGTGGATGGAAACGCCGACGGGGGAGCTGGTGTTGATGTCGCTCGCCAACAATCGCTATCTACGCATCGACGCGCGGAGCGGGCAGGTGGTGGCGGACAGCCCGGGACCGTCAGCGGACGGCAGCGACGGCGTGCGATTCAACTGGTCGCCCTAACAACCACCCCCTTGGGGGTCAGTGCCGACATTCGGACACGAACACAACCATCGTATGGTCCAGACCGTGTCCGAATGTCGGCACTGACCCTCAAGGATGTGGCTCAGCTCGTGTCCAAATGTCAGACTTGACCCCCTCGCCTGTGGGTTAGCGGCGGACGATGCCGCCGTTCGAGCGCTTGACCTGGTCGCCCTTGCTCATGCCGGGATCCTGGTCGAAGTTGTAGCTGTTGCGCTTGCCATCTTCGTATTCGACGTTGACGGTCCATTGCTTGCTCGAGCGGGCTTGCTCTTCGACTTTTTTGCCGGCGTAGGCGCCACCG
Source organism: uncultured Duganella sp. (assembly GCA_963513825.1). Classification (GTDB taxonomy): domain Bacteria; phylum Pseudomonadota; class Gammaproteobacteria; order Burkholderiales; family Burkholderiaceae_D; genus Rugamonas. The sequence continues at coordinate 8,685 of CAUPRW010000007.1, read as the reverse complement.
GCGGCGCCGGCCACGGTGGCGAGCTTGCGCCCGCCGCCGCTGCCGACCTGGTTGCCGAGCAGGGCGCCGGCGACGCCGCCGGCGATCATGCCGACCGCGCCGCCTTCGCCTTTTTTCTCACCGACGACGACCGAGGTGACCCGGCCGCAGTCGACGCAGTGGCCCGACGATTGGGCCGAGCCGCCCTTGTGGTCGGCCTTCGCTTGCGCGTTGGCTTTGTTGAATTCGGTCTTGGCATCGCGCAGGCATTGCATGCGCGCGCTCGATTCGCTTTCCTCGGCGCACAGCTTTTTGTCGTCCGCGTATCGCGTGGCGATGCGCTTGGTTTCGGCGTTGTATTCTTGTTTGGTGCTCTGGGCTTGCGCGGTGCACGTCAGGGCGGCCAGCGTCAGCGCCAGCAGGATGGAACGGTGGTTCATCATGGGTCTCCTCTTGTTATCCATAAGCACCGCCAGTGTACAGTAAGTCAAATAAGCGCGAGATCGTGGCAATCAGGCTGCCGGCCCCGAGCATCATCGACGCCACCAGGACGATGGCCAGCGGCCAGCGCGAGTCCGATTGCTGGCCCGAGGCGGGGTTGAAGCGCGCGTCCCATTTTTCGTCCGACATCAGCCCCAGCACCAGCGCCTCGAGGAAGCCGACCAGGCCGGAAACCATGATCGGCAGCACCTTATAGAAGCCGTCGGCGTCCGGCGCGCCCCGCGCGATCACCCACGCCAGCGGCAGGCTGGCCAGGTGCGCCCACAGCCACGGGTCGCGCGCGCCGCGCAGGTACAGGCGGTGCAGGCCGAGCCCGCCGAACAGAAAGGCGAGCAGGGCGGCGAGGGTCTTGCTTTTGTGGCGGACGGGCGACGTGCGGGCGGATGGATTTGTCATGGTTATCGATTAAATAGCCGGAAAGCAGGCAGTATCGGTCATAATACCGGCCCGGCCCACCTTTTTATCGCTGTGGCTATTGCCCCGTGCGCCGGAACGGGGGATAATCTTCGATTACCCCAATTCGCCCGATTATTTCATTAACGCTTGCTGCTTCGCGGCAAAGCGCGCTATAATTTGCGGCTTTTTCCGTCCTAGCACACTTTTTGGAAATATTATGGTCGTTATTCGTTTAGCTCGTGGAGGCGCCAAGAAGCGTCCGTTCTTCAACATCGTTGCAACCGACTCGCGCAATCGCCGCGATGGCCGTTTCATCGAACGCATCGGTTTCTACAACCCGATGGCGCAGGGTGGCGAAGTGCCACTGCGCATCACCGCTGACCGTCTGGCTCACTGGCAATCGGTCGGCGCACAACTGTCGCCTACCGTCGCTCGCCTGGTAGCGTCGAACAAAGCAGCCTAAGTCTGGCCGCTGGTTTGACCGATAAGAATGCATCCGGGGTGCAAGTCCCCGACGATTTGGCACAGGTAGGCTTTGTCTTCGGTGCCTACGGCGTCGCTGGCTGGGTGAGGATACGTCCTTTCTCGGAAGATGCGGATGCGCTCCTGTCGGTAAAAACCTGGTGGATCGACAAGCCAAGCTTGCACGATGTCGATGTCAAGCAGTGCAAACTGCATGGCGGCGATGTGGTCGCGCAGCTGGTGGGAGTGACCGATCGGGACGTCGCGGAAGCGCTCAAGGGCGCGGCTGTGTCGGTTCCGCGCAGTCGTTTCCCGGCCTTGTCCGATGACGAGTTTTATTGGACCGAGTTGATCGGTCTGGATGTAGAGAATTTGCAAGGTGAGCACCTCGGTACGGTGACTGACATGATGAGCAACGGTCCGCAGTCGATCTTGCGCATCACTGCGGCCGTCGCTGAAGGTTCTAATCCCGAGGTTGCGGCGCAGGAGCGCCTGATCCCATTTGTCGATGCGTTCATCATCAAGGTGGACAAGGCGGCGAAAAAGATCACCGTCGACTGGGGCCTTGATTACTAAAGAACATAAGGGCGGCCCGCCATGCAATTCGATGTCGTGACCCTGTTCCCCGAAATGTTCGCCGCACTGACGCAGTCGGGGGTCACCCGGCGCGCGTTCGAACAGAATAAATGTGGCTTGTCGTTGTGGAATCCGCGTGATTTCACCACCGACAATCACCGCACCGTGGATGACCGCCCCTATGGCGGCGGCCCCGGCATGGTGATGCTGGCCAAGCCCCTGGAAGCGACGCTCGCCGCGGCGAAGCAGCGCCAGACCGACGCCGGTCTGCCCGCGCCCCGCGTGTTGTTCATGTCGCCGCAGGGCAAGCAGTTGACGCACCAGCGTGTCATGCAACTGCGGCAGGAGCCGGGCTTGGTGATCCTGTGCGGCCGCTACGAGGCGGTGGACCAGCGTTTGCTGGACCGTTGCGTCGACGAGGAAATCAGCCTCGGCGACTTCGTGCTGTCCGGCGGCGAGTTGCCGGCGATGGCCTTGATGGATGCCGTGATCCGCCAGATTCCCGGCGTGCTCAACACGGACGCGTCGGCCATCGAGGACAGCTTCGTCAACGGCCTGCTCGATTCGCCGCACTATACGCGGCCGGAAACGTACGAAGGCGTGGGCGTGCCGCCGGTGCTGATGGGCGGCAACCACGCCGAGATCGAAAAATGGCGCCGCCAGCGCATGCTGGAGGCGACCGCGCGCAAGCGCCCCGATCTGCTGGAGAGCGCCCGCGCGAGCGGCCTGCTGACCAAGCATGACGAGAAATTTTTGGCAGGTTTATAAAAACCTGTTGTTGTAGAAGCTAGCGGACATGTCGTCCGCGTGTTTAACCCCATCCTCTACTGGGCGAGTGTTTGAACAGCACTCATTGCGCGCCAGCACGATGGTTTTTGGAGTCTTAAAATGAATCTGATTCAACAACTCGAGCAAGAAGAAATCGCTCGTCTGGGCAAGAAGATCCCTGAATTCGCCCCTGGCGATACCGTGATCGTCAACGTCAACGTGGTCGAAGGCACCCGCAAGCGCGCCCAGGCATACGAAGGCGTCGTCATCTCCCGTCGTAACCGCGGCCTGAACTCGAACTTCATCGTTCGTAAGATCTCGTCCGGCGAAGGCGTCGAGCGTACGTTCCAGCTGTACTCCCCGCTGATCGCTTCGATCGAAGTGAAACGCCGCGGTGACGTACGTCGCGCTAAACTGTACTACCTGCGTGATCGTTCCGGTAAATCGGCACGTATCAAGGAAAAACTGCCAAACCGTCGCCCAGCGGCGAAAGCAACCGCCGCTTAATCGCAGCGCTTGTGTTTGGATGAAGGGGCACCACCTAACGGGGTGCCCTTTTTTTATATGGAGACAGCGTTGGCCAAACCACTGTTCGACCCGAAACTGCTGCCGATCGACGCCATCGCCGGCGAGCCGGCCGTCGCCCGCGAGCGCCTGGTGCCGCAGTGGCTGCGCGCGCGTTTCGCCGAGCAGCCCGACTGGACCCCCGAGAGCACGGACGAGCGCCACCTGCGGCGCCCGGACGGCTCGCCGGCCACCGCCGCCTCGGTGCTGATCCCGCTGGTGCTGCGCGAGACCGGCCTGACCATCCTGTTCACCCAACGCAACCCCGACCTGACCGACCACCCGGGCCAGATCAGCTTTCCCGGCGGCCGCGCCGAAAGCTACGACAGCGGCCCGGTCGACACCGCGCTGCGCGAGTGCGAGGAGGAGATCGGCCTGGCCCGCGCCCACGTCGACGTCATCGGCACCATGCCCGACTATTTCACCGGCACCGGCTACCGGGTCACGCCCGTCGTCGGCCTGATCGCGCCGCCGTTCGAGATGCGGCCCGACCCGTCCGAGGTGGCCGAGATCTTCGAAGTGCCGCTGGCCTTCCTGATGGACGGCCTGAACCACCAGCGCCAGTCGGCCCAATTGGCCGGCGCGCTGCGCAGCTTTTACGCCATGCCCTACGGCGACTACTACATCTGGGGCGCCACCGCCGGCATGCTGCGCAACCTGTTCCATTTCCTGCGCGCCTGACGCCGGCGTCGATGCGTGCCGGCGCCGCGCTTTCGTATCAGAACTAATAAGTTTGATTCTCCCACCACGGTGGGTTATCGTAGCGGGCATCAAGGCATCGCCGACCTAAAAAGGACCATTAATGACATTTCTTTCCATTTTATGCGCGCTGCTGCTCGAGCAAATGAAACCGCTGCGTGCGGACAACCCGATCTATGCCGAGATCAAGAGCCTGGCGCTGCGGATGGAGACTTGGTTCAACGCCGGCCACTCGAGCCACGGCCGCCTCGGCTGGTTCCTGATGATGGCCATCCTGATGGTGCCGACCGCGCTGATCTACTGGGTGCTCAAGTATTACGACTGGTTCCTGGCGGCGTTCGCGTGGAACGTGCTGGTGGTCTACCTCACGCTCGGCTTTCGCCATTACAGCCACTATTTCACCTCGATCCAGCTGGCGCTCAACGCCGGCGACGACGCCGCCGCCCGCGCGCTGCTGGCCGAGTGGACCCGGCAGGACACCATCGGCATGGACGTGACCGAGATCTCGCGCGTGGCCGTCGAAAAGGCCCTCATCACCACGCACCGCAGCGTGTTCGGCGTGTTCTTCTGGTTCCTGATGCCGCTCGGCCCGGCCGCCGCCGTCATGTACCGCGTCGCCGAATACCTGGCGCGCGCCTGGAACGAGCCCGAGCACATGCGCAACGAGGCGTTCGGCCAGTTCGCCGCGCGCGCGTTCTACTGGATCGACTGGATCCCGGTGCGGCTGACGGCGGTCGCCTTCGCCGTGGTCGGCAACTTCGAGGACGCCATCTACGCCTGGCGCAACTTCGCCCACCGCTGGAGCGACAAGGCGATCGGCATCATCCTGTCGGCCGGCGGCGGCGCCATGGGCGTGCGCCTGGGCACGCCGGCCGAGAACGCGGCCAAGGTGGTGCTGGTCGACGCCGGCACGGTCGACGTCAGCGACATGGAGCCGGACATGCTGCCTGGCGAGGAGCCGGGCATCCGCGCGCTGCAAAGCACGGTCGGCCTGGTGTGGCGCGCCCTGCTGCTGTGGATGATGTTGTTATTGCTGTGCTCGGGCGCGGCCTGGCTCGGCGGGACGCCATAAAGCGGGCCGGGGCAGGGTACAATAGCGGCATTGATTTGGTGCGGAAAGCACGGCTTTCCGCACCAAAGTGGTTATTCGCGGGAAAAGGTCGATTGAAATCAACGACTTACGTATTTAGGTCTTCTATAAGATATAATACGTAAGATTCTTCTAGAATGATATCCGCCCGGCGTATGCCGCCGGGACTTTCCACGCATTCTTGTTACCAACAAGTATCTACGCACAAGCCCCCGCCCATGGCAGAGTCAGTTCAAAAACCGGCAGAACAGCAGGAATCGTTCTTCATCCTAGGCCTCACCAGCAATGGCAGGCAGTTCCGTCCCAGCGACTGGGCCGAGCGCCTGTGCGGGGTGATGTCCTGCTTCAAGCCGGAAGGCTACGGCGGCGGACGCGATTCGCACCTGCAATTTTCGCCCTATGTTACGCCGACGGTGGTCAACGGCGTCAAGTCGGTGGTGGTCAACGGCAAGCTGCGCGCGCTGGAGCCGCTGGCGTACCACTTCGTGATCTCCTTCGCCAAGGACAACGACCTGCAGATGGTCGACGCCTGCCTGGTGCCGGAAAAGTAAGCCACCCCGCAAAGCCTGGGGACGTACCCCATGGGGTACGTCCCCGGTTGGCGGTGCGGGGTAAAAATCGGTACCCCCTCCGGCTTAAGGCTTAAGCCCACCCTCAGAAAAATTCATCCCCAGCCCCTACCCACGTCGGCGGGGTGGGGCTATGCTGCCTGTTCATTCGTTTTTCGCGAGACACCATGAACAACAGCCGTCTGAAACAAGCCGTCGTCGCCAGCATGCTGCTGTGCGGCCTGTCCTTCGCCGCCACCGGCAGCGCCTGGGCCGCCGCGCCGGCCGCCGCCACCGTGCCGGCCACCGCCGCCGTCAAGCTCCCCGCCGGCGTCGTCAAAGGCCCGTCGGTCGAAGGCATCACCGAATACCGCTTGCCGAACGGCCTCAAAGTGCTGCTGTTTCCGGACGCGTCCAAGCCGACCGTCACCGTCAACGTCACCTACCTGGTCGGCTCGCGCCATGAGAACTACGGCGAGACCGGGATGGCCCACCTGCTCGAACACATGATGTTCAAGGGGACGGACAAGAACCCCGCCATCCCCAAGGAGTTCGCCGACCGTGGCATGGAGTTCAACGGCACCACCTCGTTCGACCGCACCAACTACTACGAAGTATTCCAGGCCAGTCCCGAGAACCTGAAATGGGCGCTCGACATGGAGGCCGACCGCATGGTCCGTTCGCACATCGCCCGCAAGGACCTCGACTCCGAAATGACGGTGGTGCGAAACGAGTTCGAAAGCGGCGAGAACAGCCCGTTCAGCGTGGTGTTGAAGCGCATGGAAAGCGTCGCCTACGACTGGCACAGCTACGGGCGCGACACCATCGGCAACCGCAGCGACATCGAAAACGTCCGCATCGCCAACCTGCAGGCGTTCTACCGCACCTACTACCAGCCGGACAACGCGGTGCTGCTGGTGGCCGGCAAATTCGACCCGGCGCAAACGCTGGCGTGGATCGCCAAATCGTTCGGCGCCATCCCGAAACCGAAGCGCGTGCTGCCGCCTTTCTGGACGGTCGAACCGACCCAGGACGGCGAGCGCAGTTTCGTCGTGCGGCGCAAGGGCGACATGCAGCTCGTCGTCCTCGGCTACAAGATCCCGTCGGCGCTGCAGCAGGACAGCGACGCGCTGGGCTTCATGTCCGAGATCCTCGGCGACACGCCAACCGGCCGCCTGCACAAGGCGCTGGTCGAAACGGGCAAGGCGGCGCAGGTGTTCAGCTTTGGCCACACCGGTTACGCGCCGGGGCTGCAGCTGATCGGCGCCGTGGTCAAGGCCGGCGAGCCGCTCGAACCGGTGCGCGACGCCTTGATCGCGGCGGTGGAGGGCTTTGCCAAGACGCCGCCGACGGCCGAGGAAATGGAGCGCGTGCGCCGCAATATGGCCAACGGCATCGAGAAGTCGCTCAACGATCCGCAAAAGGTCGGCGTCGCGCTGTCCGAGGAGATCGCGCTGGGCGACTGGCGCCTGCTGTTCCGCGACCGCGACCAGCTGGCCACGGTCACGCCTGAGCAGGTCAGCGCCGCCGCCGCGCGCTACCTCAAGCGCGACAACCGCACCGTCGGCACCTTCGTCCCCGAGGACAATCCGCAGCGCGCCGAGATCCCCGCCGCGCCGCCGGTGGCCGACGTGATGAAGGACTTCAAGGGCAAGGACAGCGTGCTGACGTCGGAAGTGTTCGACCCGAGCCAGGACAACATCAACGCCCGCACCGAGATCAAAACCATCGGCGGCCTGAAGGCGGCGCTGCTGCCGAAGAAGAACCGTGGCGAGGCCGTCTCGGTCAACCTGCAGCTGCACTGGGGCGACGAGAAGAACCTGTTCGGCACCGCCATCGTGGCGGAGGCTGCCAACGAAATGCTCATGCGCGGCACCGACAAGTTCACGCGCGAGCAGCTGGCCGACGCCTTCGCCAAGCTCAAGATCTCCGGCACCTTGTACCGCTTCGACACCACCGGTCCGAACCTCGACGGCGCCTTGCGGCTGGTGGCGCACGTGCTGCGCGACGCCAGCTTCCCGGCGGCGGAATTCGAGCAGCTGCGCCAGCAATGGCTGGTCGGGATCGAAGCGTCGCGCAACGAGCCCGAAACGCTGGCCCGCACAGAGGTCGAGCAGTACTTCAACCACTACCCGAAAGGCGACGTGCGCGCGCCGATGACGGTCGACGAGCAACTGGCGGCGGTCAAGGCGCTCAAGCTCGAGGACGTAGTCGCGTTCCACCGCAAATACTACGGCGCCAACCACGGCGAGGTGGCCATCGTCGGCGACTTCGACAAAGCGCTGATCGCCAAGACGATCGAAGAGAGCTTTGCCGGCTGGGACAGCAAGGTCGCCTACGCGCCGATCGCCAGCGCCAACGAGGACAAGGCGCCGCTGGTCAAGGTGCTCAACGCGCCGGACAAGGAGAACGGCTTCTACACGGCGCGCCTGAACGTCGACCTCAACGTCAACGACCCCGCCTACCCGCTGCTCGACCTGGCCAACTACATCTTCGGCGAAGGCGGCATGAAATCGCGGCTGATGGACCGCATCCGCCAAAAGGACGGCCTCTCGTACGGCGGCGGCAGCAGCCTGCAGCCGGGCGAGATCGACCGCGCCGGCAGTTTCGGCATCGACGCCATCGCCGCCCCGCAAAACCTGGCCAGGCTGCAGGCCGCGATCAAGGACGAACTGGCGCGCGCGGCCAGGGACGGCTTCACGGCGGCCGAGCTGGCGGGCGCCAAATCGGGCCTGCTGCAGCAGCGCATCCAGAACCGCTCCAAGGACGAAGTGGTGGCGGCCGGCTGGACGCGCAACCTCTACCTGAACCGCACCTACGGCTGGAGCAAGGCTTACGAAGACAAGCTGCGCGGCGCCACGCTGGCGGACGTCAACGCCGCCTTCCGCAAAGCGGTCGACCCGGCCAAGCTCACGGTGGTGGTCGCCGGCGACCAAGTCAAAGCCAAAAACTAACCCCGTCGGGGTCAAGTCTGACATTCCCCCTGTGTCAGACTAGTTGTCGCCTCACTTTTTAAGAGGCGATATGAGTAAAGTGTATTCTGATGCGTTTATCGAGCAAGCCTTGATCAAGGTACACTCGCGTGAGAACCGTTCCTTGAGG
>CAUPRW010000006.1:0-192207 GCA_963513825.1 uncultured Duganella sp. | reverse complement strand
GACGCGCTCGCCACGTCCGGTTCCGGGCGCTTCGGCTGGACCGGGGCGTCGTCGGCCGTGGCCGAGGCCAGCGTGGTGCGCGCCGCCGGCGCGCCGGCGCCGTCGCCGGCAGAGCCGGCCGAGGCGCGCGCCCACGCGCGCGCCTACGGCGTCGGCAGCGAGCTCGCCGCCCGCAGCCGCTACACCGGCGCCGCCCTCGGCGTGACGGTCGCCACCGGCGGCCAGGCGCTGCAACCGGTCGGGCAATATACGCCCGAGGCGTACACGGCGGCCAACGCCGGCGGCGCCGCCTACGCCGCGTGGCAGGGCCCGGGGCAAAGCGCGGCGCCGGTCGTCATCTCGCAAGCGAGCGCGCTGCCGACGGCGGCCTCGGTGGCGCCGCTGATCGCCGCCTCGGCCGAGGTGGCCGCCGCCTTCGCCGGCGCGCGCGTAATCGGTGCCGGCACGCTGGCGGCCACGTTCTTCCCCTTCGCCGGCACGGCGACATTCGAGATGCCGTTCACGCCCGGCGAACATCTGCTGCTCGGCCTGGTGCTGCCGTTCGCGCAGGCGGCCACGCTCGATTTCACCTTCGCCGTGAGCAACGCCGGCGTGCCGCTGTACACGCGCGGCTTCTCGTCGGGCGCGCAGGCCGACGGCGTCTTCAACGGCCATGTGCTCGACCTCGGCGCGATCGGCGCCAACGCGCTGGACCTGCTGGTGAGCTTCACCTTGCGCGACGGCTACTACGGCTTTAGCTATGTGCTGGGCGCCGGCGGCGCGCCGGCGCCGGTGCCCGAGCCGGGTACGTCGATGTTGCTGGCGGCGGGACTGGCCTTGCTGGCCTGGCGCGGCGGCTTGCATCGCGCAAGCGCCGCCGGCGGTGCCACGTCGGCGCCCCGGCGTGGCGGAAAGCAACGCCGGCGCGCCTAAGGGGCGCGCGCACCCTGAAAATACTTGCCACACGTCACTCCGACGTGACATGATAAAACTCAACCTTTGCTTGGGTTTTTACGCATTTCGAAAGGGAATGTGGTCACGATGGTGTTGGTCAGCTCCTCTCGCCCCTTGTGGGCACGGCACGAAACGGTTTGTCCAGTCCAAGCCCCAGCACACAACGCCCTGAAACGCCACTTGTATGCCGCAAGTGTCCAGCAAGCTGGCTCCGCCCTTCCTTCCCGTTTTTTCACGCTTTGTCGCCACGGTGCCGCGCACGGCCGGGCGACGCACCCGCTTTAGGAGAACTTATGTTTGCAAATATGAAGGTCGCGGTCCGGCTGTCACTGGGCTTTGGCGCGGTCGTGGTGCTGCTGCTGGTGCTGGCGGTGATGAGCCTGACGCGCATGGCGGCGATGGACCAGGACATGGATCTGATCATGGAAGACCGCTATCCGAAGATCCTGCTGGCCAACGAGGCGGCCATCCGCACGCTCGACAACGGCCGCCAGCTGCGCAGCATGCTGCTGGCCACCAGCGACGAGGAACGCGAGAAGTACAAGGCCGTGGCCGAGGGCAACCGGATCAAGGTGGCCGAGGCGCTGGCCAAGCTCGACAAGCTGCTCACGCTGCCCAAGGGGCGCGAGCTGTTCAAGGAAATCTCCGACAAAAATAGCGTGCTGAGCCCGGCATATAACGAGCTATACGACCTGATCAAAAGCGATCCGAAAAAGGCGCTGGCCTACATGAAGGAGCAGTTCGTCGCCATCAACAACGGCTACCTGGCCTCGCTCGAGTCGCTGGTCAAGTTCCAGCGCGAGCTGATGGACCAGGAGCGCGTCACAGCCAGCGCCAACTACGAAAGCACGCGCGTGCTGATCATGACGCTGTCGGCGGCGGCGGTGCTGGCGGCCGTCGTGCTGGCCTGGCTGATCACCGCCGGCCTGGTCAAGAGCCTCGGCGGCGAGCCGGGCTACGCGGCCGAGGTCATGCGGCGCATTTCCGACGGCGACCTCTCCGGCGAGGTGCGGACCAAGCCCGGCGACCGCGGCTCCCTGCTGCTCAACATCAAGCAAATGGTGGCCAAGCTGACCCAGGTGATCGACGGCCAGCGCACCGTGGTGGCGGCCGCCAATCGCGGCAACTTCGGCGCGCGCGTCGAGCTCGCCGGGCTGCAGGGCTTCCAGCGCGAGATGGGCGAGGGCCTCAACCAGCTTGCCACCACCACCGGCGCCAGCATTGACGACGTGGTGCGCGTGATGGGCGCCATGTCCGAGGGCGACCTGACGCAGACCATCGACCAGCCGTACGAGGGCGCCTTCGGCGAGCTCAAAAAATACGCCAACAACACCGTCGCCAAGCTGGCGCAGGTGGTGGCCGAGGTCAACGCCAACGCCGAGGGCCTGGCGGCCGCCTCCGAGGAGGTCAGCGCGACGGCCAATTCGCTGGCGCAGGCGGCCAGCGAACAGGCCGCCGGCGTCGAGCAGACCTCGGCGTCGGTCGAGCAGATGACGGCGTCGGTGGCGCAAAACACCGACAACGCCAAGGTCACCGACGCCATGGCCAGCCGCGCCGCGAGCGAGGCCACCGAGGGCGGCGAGGCGGTGCGCTCGACGGTGTCGGCGATGAAGCAGATCGCCGCCAAGGTGCTCATCATCGACGACATCGCCTACCAGACCAACCTGCTGGCGCTGAACGCGGCCATCGAGGCGGCGCGCGCGGGCGAGCACGGCAAGGGCTTCGCCGTGGTCGCGGCCGAGGTGCGCAAGCTCGCCGAGCGCAGCCAGATCGCCGCCCAGGAGATCGGCGAGGTCGCCACCAGCAGCGTCAGCCTGGCCGAGCAGGCCGGCCAGATGCTGGGGGCGATGGTGCCCAACATCAAAAAAACGTCCGAGCTGGTGCAGGAGATCACGGCCGCCTCGGAGGAGCAGTCGTCGGGCCTGGCGCAGATCAACAGCGCCATCGCGCAGCTGAGCCAGACCACGCAGCAAAACGCCGCCGGCTCGGAGGAGCTGGCCTCGACGGCCGAGCAGATGAGCAGCCAGGCCGAAGAGTTGCAGCAGGCGATGAGCTTTTTCAAGATCGCCCATGGCGGCGCGGCGACCCGCGGCGCCGTGCCGCGGGTGCAAGCGCGCGGCGGCGCGCGGCCGCTGCCGGCGCGCCAGGTCGAGCTGGCCGGCGTCGGGCCGGACGAGACCAAGTTCGTCAAGTATTGAGCCGCGTGGTCGCGGGGTCGCGTAGGGCGGATTAGGCGACACGCCGTAATCCGCCATGCATGCGCCGACGCGACCTATGCGCAAGCCGCCGGCCGCGCACGCACGGCGGATTACGCTTCGCTAATCCGCCCTACGGCTGACGACATTCGCGCCGCGTGCTACGTCCGCTTGGGAATCTCCAGCCCCCTGGCCACCGCCGGGCGGGCGACGAACGCCGCCAGCGCGCGCGTGACATGCGGGAAGTCGTCAATACCGACCAGATCGCCCGCCTGGTAGAAGCCGATCAGATTGCGCACCCACGGGAAGGTGGCGATGTCGGCGATCGTATATTGCTCGCCGGCGAGCCAGTGCCGCGTCGCCAGATGCCCGTTCAACACCCCCAGCAGCCGCTTCGCTTCGGCCACATAGCGGTCGCGCGGACGCTTGTCCTCGTACTCCTTGCCGGCGAAGCGGTGGAAGAAGCCGAGCTGGCCGAACATCGGCCCGATCCCGCCCATCTGGAACATCAGCCACTGGATCGCTTCATAGCGCCCGGCGGCGTCGGCCGGCAGCAATTGCCCGCTCTTTTCCGCCAGGTACAGCAGGATCGCGCCGGACTCGAACAGCGCCAGTGGCTTGCCGTCCGGGCCGTTCGGATCGACGATCGCCGGGATCTTGTTGTTCGGATTGAGCGACAAAAATTCCGGCGACAGCTGGTCGCCGGTCTCGAAGTTCACCAGGTGCGGTTCGTACGGCAGCCCGGTTTCCTCCAGCATGATCGACACCTTCACGCCGTTGGGCGTGGGCAGCGAATAGAGCTGGATGCGGTCGGGATGCGTGGCCGGCCACTTGTTGGTGATCGGGAATCGGGACAGGTCGGTCATAAATAGCCTTTCGAATGTGCGTGCCACAAAATAGCAGAAATCGCGAAAGTCGGCCGAAGGGTGCCGTTAATGCGATTGATTATCATTTATAATGTGAATCTTCTTTCATTATTTATGGATATTCATGTCTTGTCGTTCCACCGCGCGCTGGTTCGCGCTGGGCCTTTGGGCCACCTTGCCGCTGGCCCAGGCCACCACCGCCAACGCCGGCACGCCCGCCACCGGTTCCGCCGATCCCGCCCCAAGCGCGCAGGCCGCCGACGCGCCGCTGCCGCAAGTGACCGTCGTCGCCGACCGCGCCGGCGACCTGTACAACCCGTCGCGCGCCAGCGGCGCCACCCGCACCGACACGCCGCTGCGCGAAGTGCCGCAATCGGTGCGCGTGATCGGCCCGCAGCAGCTCGACGACCTCGGCGCGCTGCGCCTGGCCGACACGGTCGACTTCGTCAGCGGCATCTCGCGGCTCAACGATTTCGGCGGCACCTGGGACAACTTCGGCATCCGCGGCTTTTCCAGCACCGACATGGGTTTCCTCATCAACGGCTTTGCCGGTTCGCGCGGCTACAACCCGCCACGCGACACGGCCACCGTCGAACGCTTCGAATTCCTCAAGGGACCGGCGGCGGCGCTGTACGGCGGCGGCGAGCCGGGCGGCACCATCAACATCGTCACCAAGAAGCCGAAGTTCTCGCCGCGCCACACCGCCGAGCTCAGCCTGGGCAGCTCGGGCCTGCGCCGCGCCACCGTCGACAGCACCGGCGCGCTCGGCGCCACCGTGGCCTACCGCGTCAACCTGATGGCCGAGGAGGGCGACAGCCGCTCCACGCTGCTGGGCAACAAGCGCACGCTGGTGGCGCCGGCGCTGACGTGGCGCCCCGACGCCGGCACGAGCGTCAACTACGAGGCCGAGTTCCTGCGCAGCGACACCCCGCTCGACCGCGGCGTGGTCAACGTGCGCGGCGTGCTCGGCACGTTGCCGCGCGACCGCGTGCTCAACGAGCCGTCCGACGGCAACATGACCTTGACCAGCGACACCCACCAGCTGACCCTGGACCGCGCGCTGTCGGACCAGTGGCGCGCGCGCGCCGGCGCCAGCTACAAGCAAAGCACCTTCGACGGCCGCTACACCGAGGCCACCTCGCTGGCGGCCGACAACCGCACGCTCAACCGCCAGGCCACGTGGCGCCAATTGCCGTCGCGCGACGTCTCGCTCCAGGGCGAGCTCGAGGGCAAGTTCGACACCGACGCCGTCGGCCACACGCTGCTGGTCGGCGCCGAGGCCTCGCGCCTGTGGATGAACACCGAGATCCTGCGCTCGGCCAACACGCCGCTCGACATCGACAACCCGGTCTACGGCCGGCCGGCGCCGGCGCTGGGCAACCGCACGTCGAGCTCGGACGAGCGCCAGCGCGTCGCGGCGCTGTTCGCGCAGGACCAGCTGAGCCTGTCGGAGCGGTGGAAGCTGCTCGGCGGCCTGCGCTGGGACCGCTACAGCCAGGAGCTCGACAACCGCGTCGCCGCCACCCGCACCGCGCGCCGCCAGAGCGCCGCCTCGCCGCGCGCCGGCCTGACCTACCTGCCCAACGCCTGGAGTTCGCTGTACGTGTCGGCCGCCAAATCGTTCCGCGGCAACAATGGCACCGACATCGCCGGCAACGCCTTTGCGCCGCAGCGCTCGACCTCGTACGAAGCCGGCTGGAAGCTGCAGACGCCGGACCAGCGCCTCGGCGCCACCATCGCCGTCTACGACATCGCCAAGACCAATGTGCTGACCGCCAGCGACGTGCCCGGCTACTCGGTGGCCACCGGCAAGGTCAAGAGCAGCGGGCTCGAGGCCGACGTCCACGGCCAGCTCGACGCCCACTGGCGCGTGGCGGCCAACTTCGCGTGGGACGACGCCCGCGTGGCGCGCGACCGCACCCTGGCCGCCGGCACCCGCTTGATGAACGTGCCGCGCTTGAGCGCCGGCCTGCTGGCCATCCGCGAGGCCGTCCTGGACAACGGCGACCGTTACGGCGTCGGCGCCGGCGCCAACTACGTCGGCAACCGTTCCGGCAACACCGCCGACACCTATGCGCTGCCGGCCTACGCCACCGCCAAGCTGGTGGGCTACTGGCAGGCCAGCCAGGCGGTGCGGCTGTCGCTCGACGTGCACAACCTGTTCAACCGCGATTACTACACCTCCTCGTGGGGCAATCTGTACGTCACGCCGGGGGCCGGGCGCAGCGTGGTGGCGCGCATGAAAGTGGAGTTGTGACGGCCAGCGGTGCGTCGCCGCCGACCGCCTTCTGCTAAGGTTATCCCCCAGGGCGGCGCCAACGCACGACGGCGCCGCCGGCACGCATGGGCTACGAAGGAGGCAACATGGAGCGGTTTCTGATCGTCTACCGTGGCGCTCACGGCGGCACGCCGGCGGCGGCGGATCACGACCCGGCACGGTGGGCGGCCTGGCGCGCGGCGCTGGGCGGCGCGCTGCTCGACCGTGGCAGCCTGAGCCACAACAGCGTCGAGGTCAGCAGCCGCCTGCTCGGCCCTAAGCTGTCGGGCAGTTCGCTGGCCGGCTACGCGCTGATCGCCGCCACCGATTTCAACGCCGCCGTGCGCATCGCCGAGGATTGCCCGATCTTCGACCAGCACGGCTGGGTGGAAGTCGCGCGGCTGGCGGATTGCCTTGCCTGACGCGCAAGGCGGCGGCCACGCGCCGGTCGTCATGCGCCGCGCCACCGCCGCGCTGATGGCGGTCACGGCCGGCCTGATCGCCTGGCACCACCTGGGCATGGAGCGGGTGGTCGAGCTGTCGGCCGCCAGCAAGGCGCCGGTCGAGGCCCTGGGCGACCAGGTCATCGGCGGCGCCAGCGTGGCCACGCTCGAGCGCGTGAACGGCGCGCTGCGCATGCGCTGCCAGCTGGCGCGGCGGATCGACTGGCCCAACTGCCGCTTGCTGTTTACGACGGCGCGCGGCGCCAGCGGCCTGGACTTGTCGCAGTTCGACTCGGTCAGCATCGACGTCGGCTACGCCGGCCCCGGCCCCCACACGATGCGCCTGATGCTGGCCAATTTCGAGCCGGGCGTGTCGAGCCTGGACGACTGGATGTCGCAAAAAATCAACGAAGTCGAGTTCCCGGTCCCGCCCGCCGGCGCCACGCGCTTTCCGCTCAACGTGCTGCACACGGCGAGCTGGTGGATCGACTTCAAGAAAATCCCGCTGGCACGGTCCGGCACGAGCTTGGACAATGTCACCCGCGTCGAGTTGATGACCGGGGCGACCAACGCCAGCGGCGAGCACGTCATCGATCTGCGGGCGATCCGCTTCCACGGAAAATGGATCAGCCAGGACCGCCTGTACATGTTGCTGATGGGCGCGTGGATCCTGTGCGCGGTGGCCTGGCCGGTGGCCGCGTCGCTGCAACTGCGGCGCCAGCTGCGCCACAGCCGCAAACGGCTGACGCTGCTTAGCGAAGTCAACCAGGCCTTGCAGCTAGAGGCGCGCGAGCTCGCCGAGCAGGCCAACACCGACCCGCTTACGGGCGCGCTGAACCGCCAGGGCTTGCGCGCCGCGCTGATGGGCACGCCGGCGATCGCGGCCGCGCCGATGTCGGTGCTGTTCGCCGACATCGACCACTTCAAGCACATCAACGACGCCCACGGCCACGACGTCGGCGACGCCGTGCTGCGCCGCTTCGCCGCCGTGGTCGCGGCCGGCATCCGCTCGAGCGACAAGCTGGTGCGGTGGGGCGGCGAGGAATTCCTCATCATCTGCGCCGGCACCGGCGCCGAGCAGGCGCGCGTGCTGGCCGAGAAATTGCGCGCCGCCATCAAAAGCGCGCAATGGACGGACGGGCTCGCCATCACCGCCTCGTTCGGCGTCGCCGAGCTCACGCCGCACGACGACATCGGCGACACCATCAGCCGCGCCGACGCGGCCCTGTACGCCGCCAAGTCCGCCGGCCGCGACGGGTGGTGGTCGACACCGGCGACGACACGTAGGGCGGATTCGGCGGAACGCCGTAATCCGCCATGCGCCGCCGACGGCGCTTGGCGGATTACGCTGCGCTAATCCGCCCTACCTGATTTAGATGCGGGCGTTGTTGCGGCAGTTGAGGTGGGCCGGCCGCCCTTGTGCCCAGCGCGCGCAGCCTCTACACTCGGACCATCGCCACTGCCCCCCAACCCGCGCATGTCCGCCTCCAACCTCCGTGAAGTCCTGCTGTTCCTGGCGCTGGCCGGCATCCTGGTGCCGGTGCTGCAACGGTTGCGCATCAACCAGATGCTCGGCTTCCTGGCGATCGGCATCGCCTTCGGCCCGCACGGCATCGCCGACTGGGCCGGCGCCCCGGCCTGGCTGGCGCTGGTGACGTTCCAGGACGTCGAGCGCATCAAATCGTTGGCCGAGCTCGGTATCGTATTCCTGATGTTCATGATCGGGCTGGAGCTCTCGCCGTCGCGCCTGTGGTCGCTGCGGCGCGACGTGTTCGGCACCGGCGTCGCGCAGGTCGGCCTGACCGCGTGCGCGATCGGCCTGTTCGCCTACCTGTTCGGCAACTCGCCGGCCGCCGCCATGGCCATCGGCCTGACCCTGGCCATGTCGAGCACCGCCGTGGCGATGGAGCTGCTGAGCAAGCAGCACGCGCTCAAGAGCGCGCTGGGCCAGAAGTGCTTCGCCATCCTGATGTTGCAGGACCTGGCCGTGGTGCCGGCCCTGATCCTGGTGCAGGGATTGGCCGGCGGCGGCGGCGAGGCGCTCGGCTGGACGCTGGCGCTGGCCGTGGCCAAGGCGGCCGCCACCATCACCTTGCTGTACGCGGTGGGGCGGCGCCTCGCCAAGCCGCTGCTGGCCTCGTCCGCCGTGCAGCGCCAGCCGGACGTGTTCGTCGCGCTGATCCTGCTGCTGGCGCTGGGCATCGCCGCGCTGACGGCCGCCAGCGGCCTGTCGCTGGCGCTGGGCGCCTTGCTGGCCGGCCTGCTGCTGGCCGACACCGAGTTCCAGTACGAGGTCGAGATCATCGTCGAGCCGTTCAAGGGGCTGCTGATGGGACTGTTCTTCATGGCGGTGGGCATGGAGGTCGACCTGCGCCTGGTGGCCCAGTTCCCGCTGCTGCTGCCGGCCTCGGTGCTGGGACTGCTGGCCATCAAGGCGCTGGTCGTGGCGCTGCTGCTGGCGCCGCTCGGCTGGGCGGCGGCCTTGCGCGCCGGCCTGCTGTTGGGGCACGGCGGCGAGTTCGCCTTCATCATCCTCGCCTACGCCGTCAGCACCCGGCTGCTGACGGCCGACGCCAGCCGCTTCCTGCTGCTGGTAGTGAGCATGAGCATGCTGCTCGCGCCCGGCGCCGCCGCCGCCGGCGCCGCGCTGGCCCGGCGCGCCGCGCGCGCCTCGGCCGACACCGAGGGCGAGGCGCCGCCGGCGGGCCAGCTGGGCGGACACGTGATCATCGGCGGCTTCGGCCGGGTCGGCCAGATGCTGGCCGACGTGCTGGAGCGGCAGGGCATCAAATACGTCGCCATCGAACGCGACCGCCGCCTGGTCGACGCGGCCCGCAAGGCCCGCAAGGATGGCCGCGTGTTCTCCGGCGACGCGTCGCTGCCGGAGCTGCTGCGCAAGCTCGGCGTCAACGAGGCCGCGTGCGTGGTGTTGACGATGGACGATCCGCGCGCGGCGCTGCACGCGGTCGGCGCGCTGCGGCGCCACTATCCGGCCCTGTGCCTGCTGGCGCGGGCGCGCGACGAGAAGCATGCGCGCGCGCTCAAGCAGGCCGGCGCCACCGAGGTGGTGTCGGAGGCGGTCGAGTCGGGGCTGCAGCTGGCCAGCTTCGCGCTGGCGGCGGCCGGCATGACCTCGGGCGCGGCCGGCTTCCACATCGACCGCGAGCGGGCCGATTTGCTCGCGCGCATCGATGACCGGTCCTGAGCGGGCCGGCGTGCGACAATTTTGCCGTCGCACCATTTTCACAATAACAGCGCAAGGCGCATTGCTATGACCACCATCCCCGCCAACACCCCGTCCGCCCGCATCGGCCGCCGCCAGACACTGTCGCTCGTGTTGCTGGTCGTCTGCGGTGTCATCAATTATCTCGACCGCGCCACGCTGGCAGTGGCCAACGAGTACATCCGCGCCGACCTCGGCCTGTCGCTCGGCCAGATGGGCTTGTTGCTGTCGGCCTTCTCGTGGAGCTACGCGCTGTGCCAGTTGCCGGTCGGCGCGCTGGTCGACAAGGTCGGCCCGCGCTGGCTGCTCGGCATCGGCCTGGTGGTGTGGTCGCTGGCGCAGGCGGCCGGCGGCCTGGCCGCCACCTTCGGCTGGTTCGTCGTGGCCCGCATCGCGCTCGGCATCGGCGAGGCGCCGCAGTTCCCGGCGGCGGCGCGGGTGGTGGGCAACTGGTTCCCGCCGGCCGCGCGCGGCACGCCGACCGGCGTCTACAACTCGGCCTCGCCGCTGGGCGTGGCGCTCGCGCCGCTGTGCCTGGCGCCGCTGATCGCCGCCTCCAGCTGGCACTGGGCGTTCTTCGCCACCGGCGCGCTGGGGCTGGTGGCGGCGGTGGTCTGGATCGGCCTGTACCGCGATCCCGTGCGCGCCGGCATGACCGCCGACGAGCGCGCCTACCTGGACGGGCCGGTGGTGGCGCCAGCGGGCGCCGCGCACGGCGTCAAGGTGCCCGCGCCCGGCGGCGAGCAGGACGGCGCGCCCGCCCCTGCCCATGCCACGCTGCAGGCCGGTGCGGGCATCCCGGCGGCGCCGCCGAGCGGCTTCGCGGCGTGGCGCGCGCTGTTCCGGCACCGCACCACCTGGGGCATGATGTTCGGCTTTTTCGGCTCGGTCTATCTGAATTGGGTGTATCTGACCTGGCTGCCGGGCTACCTGCGCACCGAGCGCCATATGGACCTGGCGTACGCCGGCCTGGCGTCGTCGATCCCGTTCCTGTGCGGCTTCGCCGGCGCGCTGGTGGCAGGCTGGGCGTCGGACCGCGTCGCCCGCGCGGCCGCGTCGCCGGTGGCGGGACGGCGCAACGCGGTGGTGGTGGCCACCTTGGGCATGGTGGTGTTTACAATTCCGGCGGCGCTGGTCGAGAGCAATGTCGTGGCCGTGGCCTGCATCGCGGTGGTCATCTTCCTGGCCAACGCGTCGTCGGCCTGCGCGTGGTCGCTGGCGACGGTGGCGGCGCCGCCGAGCCGCATCGCCTCGCTCGGCGCGCTGCAAAATTTCGGTGGTTTCCTGGGCGGCGCGCTGGCGCCGGTGTTGACCGGCTACATCGCGCAGACGTGGTCGTTCGTGCCGGCCTTGCTGACCGGCGCCGGCATCGCCTTCTGCGGCGCGCTGTCGTATCACTTTTTGGTCGTGCGGCCTATCCCGGAATATGGTTAAATGATTCAAAGCAACATTTCCTGCGTAAGGCCGACATTCAGTCGGCACCATACGCGGCAACCATCAATCGGAAAGTGATATGCAAGCCAACTATTTGAACGAGGATGCACAAATTTTCCTGCAACGCATGTCAGTCCCGCAACGGCAGTGGACCGAAACCGTGATCGCCGAACTGCAACGGCGTTTTCCGATGGCCGACCACTGGACCACCGGCGGCAAGGACGGCCCCTATATCGATATCCGAATCGGCAAAAAAGTCAGAGGCAACAAAAAGGGTTGGCCGGCGTTCCATCTTCAACAGGAAAAACAGAACATGCTGTTACGCGTCAATAAGCAGGCGCGTGGATCGGCCGCGGCGCCGACCATGAAGCAGGGCGATACGCCGGAGCTGCGGCAAATCGCGGCATGGTTGGACGGCTACGCCTTGAACGACGCCGGGCGAGCGCGGCTCGAAGGTACCGGCTTGGCCCCGAGCCAATATTCGGCGGCCGACAGCGGGGCGGCCGAAGGGGGGCCGGACGACGAGATCGACGTCGACGCGGCAGCTCCGCCGGAGCCGGCGCAGGCGCTCAACCGCATTCTGTATGGCCCGCCCGGCACCGGTAAGACCTACCGCACGATCAGCGAGGCGCTGGCCATTATCGAAGCCGTGCCCGAGCCCGAGGGCGACTTCGATGCGCGCAAGAAGCGTTTCGACGCGCTGCGGGCGCTGGGCAGGATCGCGTTCGTCACCTTCCACCAAAGTTTCAGCTATGAGGACTTCATCGAAGGCATCAGGGCCGAGGTGGTCAACGAACAATTGGGCTACAAGGTGCGCGACGGCATCTTCAAGAAACTGGCCATCACCGCCATGTACCGGCAGCCCGACGCGACGCAAGCGGACGCCGGCGTCGATTTCGACGAACTGTACGACGCGTTCATCACGCAGATCGCCGCGGCGCTGCCTTACCCGTTGCAGAGCGCCAGGGGCGGACAGCTGGAAATCCAATCGATCAGCGCCGCCGGCTCCTTGCAGCTAACCCATCCCGGCAAGACCATGTTGCATAGCGCGAGCCGGAAAAGGATGGGCAAGCTGTACAAGGCCCATCCGACGCTGGCGGACCTCGGCGACAAGACGATCGCCGAGGCCGTTACCGACGTCATCGGCGGCGCCAACGGCACCGTCTACTGGGCCGCGCTCAGGGCGCTGCTGGAATTCAAGGACAAGGTCGGCGACGAGCTGGCGGCGACGCCGGGCGAAACGCTGTCGGCGGCGGAGGAGTCCGAGTACGATCTGATCAAGCAGCGCGTGCTCGCCGGCGACACGCTCGCCCCCAACGGCCAGCCGTACGTGCTGATCATCGATGAAATCAACCGGGGCAATATGTCGCGTGTGTTTGGCGAGCTGATCACCTTGATCGAACCGGGCAAGCGCGCCGGCCGGCGCGAGACGGCCGAAGTCCAGTTGCCGTACTCGAACGAGCGCTTCAGCGTCCCCGCCAACCTGTACATCATCGGCACCATGAACACCGCCGACCGCTCGCTGGCCGTGGTCGACACCGCGTTGCGGCGCCGTTTCGATTTCATCGAAATGATGCCCGAGCCGGACTTGCTGAAAGTGAAAACGCTGGGCGGCGTCGACCTCGTGCGCTTGCTCAAGACCATCAACCAGCGCATCGAACACCTGTACGACCGCGAACACACGATCGGCCACTCGTTCTTCATGGATCTGACCGGCGACTCGACGCTCGCCGACCTGGCGCTCATTTTCAGCAACAAGGTCTTGCCCCTGCTTGAGGAGTACTTTTTCGAAGACTGGGAAAAGATCTGCAAAATCCTCGGCAACTCGGGCATCTACCAACCGCAGCCGACCGCCGGGCTGGGCTTCGCCCCGGCGGGCAAGGCCTATCGGCGCGATCTGGACAGGCTGCGCAAGGCGGCGACCTACCTGGCCGTCTACGGCCAGGCCGAGCGCCAGCCAGCGGACGCGGCAGCCACCCCCAATGGATGATTTGCACCTGCGCGAATTCGGCGTGATGGTCCAGGGCGCGCGCGCGTGCGCCTCGGCGGACGTGTGCGGCATCGCCAGCGAGGCGGCGTGGGATTTCTTCGAAAACCTGGCCTTCTCGAACGACAAGCAAGATCGTTTCATCGAAACGGCGCGCTTCGAGGGAAAAAAGGCGCTGCGGGTGAAAAATTTTGTCGGCGTCATCACCGCACCCGACGGCACGCAGGTCGAAATCCTTCCCAAGACGTCCGAGGGCGCCCAGGATGTGGACGCGACCCGGACGCTGTTGTGGAAAATGCTGGGCGCGGTCGAGGATCTGCGGTTTCTGGAGACGACCGATACCCGGCTGATGTCGCGCGCCGGCCCGTTGACCGAAGCGCTGATCTCGCGCTTCCTCGCGCAAGTGGCGGCCGTGGTGCGGCGCGGCGTGCGCCGCGACTACGAACGGGTGGAGGCCGAGGAGCGCTTTCTGCGCGGACGCCTGCGCGCGGTCCAGCAGATGCAATTGCCGCCGGGACGGCGCCACCTGTTCCGGATCGAGTACGACCTGTTTTCCGAAGACCGCGCGGAAAACCGTCTCATCCACGCCGCGCTGGCCAAAGTGTGCCGCACCAGCCGCACCCCGGACAACCAGCGGCTGGCGCGCGAACTGCTGCACGGCTTCCATGGCGTGCCGCTGTCGACCAACCACCGGGCCGACTTCGGCAAGTGGCGCCGCGGCAGGGACCTGGCGCATTACCAGCCGCTGCTACCTTGGCTGAAACTGATCCTCGATCAACAATGCCCGTTTTCACTCAAGGGCGAGCACGGCGGAATTTCCTTCCTGTTCCCGATGGAAAAGCTGTTTGAAAAATACGTGGCCCAGGTGTTGAAGCGCCGGCTGGCACCGGAAAACATCGCCGTCCACACGCAGTCCCGCAGCGAATCGCTTTCCGAGTCGCCCAGGGCGTTCCAGCTCAAGCCCGATCTGGTGCTCGCCCGCGACGGTGTGCGGCTGTGCGTGATGGATACCAAATGGAAGTTGATCGACCAGCATGCCGTCTACGACAACGGCAACGACGATCCCAAGGCCGGCGTGGCGCAAAGCGATATGTATCAGCTCTTCGCATACGGCCATAAATACCTCGGGGGCCGGGGCCGGCTGGTGCTGATTTACCCCAAATGGAGCGGCTTCGACCGGGTGCTGCCACCGTTCCGGCTTAACGATGGACTGATCCTCGACGTGGTTCCTTTCGACCTTGCGACGGATGCCTGCACGCTGATCGACGAAATGCGCCAGCCCGCCACCCGGACCGCCGGCCGCTGACCGCGCCATGGTCGGGGTCGGGGTCCGGTGCGCTGCGGATGATCCTAATGATCGGCCTTGATCCGGTAGTACTCCTTCTGGCCGTGGGCGCGCACCGTGCGCGCCAGTTCGGCCGCCTCGGCCGCCGCCTGCTTGACGGCCGCGGGCACGTCGGCGTCGGCCAGCCCTTCGATGGCCTGCTCGGCCTGCGGCGTGCCCGCCAGTGCAAGCCCGAACGTCGCCGACACCGCCAGCTCGGCCGCCAGCGCGTCGGCGTCCGGCGCGTCAACCCCGGACGCCTCCGTCAGCGCCAGCGCCGCCTGCGGTGCCGCCAGCACCTTGGCCGTGTCCGCGCCGCCGGCGACCTCGGCCAAGAACTCGAGCGCGGCCTGGCTGCCCGTGGCGTGGGCCAGGTCGCCGAGGTGGATCAAGGCCGCGTTCTTGGCGTTGAACACGGCGCGCCCCGCGCCCGGGCCGCGCACGAAGTCGATCAACGGCGCGACCGCCGCCTCGCTGCCGATGAAGCACAGCGTGGTGACGATCTCGGGCAGGAACTCCTCGTGCGATGCCGGCTCGTCGACCAGCATGCGCAGCAGCACCTCGGCGTCGGCCTCGGTGTACTGCGACGCCAGCTGGTAAGGCACGCCCTCGATGAAGTGGCGCGCGACGAACTCGCGCACGTCCGCCGGCGGCGTGTCGGCATCGCCGCCGCAGCAGGCCGAGGCCGGCATGACGGCGCCGGTGATGGTGACCGGCCCGCTCAGGTAGCGGCCGGACTCGGTGGCGTTGACGACGTTGTGGTCCGGTCCGATGCTGGGATACATGATAGCCCTCGTGTCGTCGCTGCGGTGGCCGTTGCCGGCGTTGTGGCCGTACTCGTGCACCCACAGGATGCCCTCCTGGTTGGCGGTGAAGCGCACCACGGCCAGGTTGACGTTGGGGTTGCCGACCGGGGCGCAGCCGATGATCGAGCCGCCCGGCCCGCCGCACCAGCGGATCGCCTGCACCACCTTGACGCCGGTGCCGGCGGCCATCAGCGTGTTCCAGTCGGCCTGCGTCTGGATGGTGCCGGGCACGTTGGCCGGCAACACCCCGACCGCGCCGTTGCGCACGAAGCGCACCCGGGTGGCGACGTCGGTCGGCGAATCCGAGCTTTGCAGCACCGTGCCCATATCGGCCAGGATGCGGTCGGCGTCGGCGTCGGTCAGCGTGACGGCGCTGTGGCGTTGCACGGTGACGCTGACGGTGCGTATCGTCACGTCGGTCGGGTTGACCACGAGGTAGTCGGCGTACAGCAGGATGTCCGCGCTCCACTCGACGTTGACCCAGATGTCGACGCCGCCGGCGCGCGGCGCCACGTTGTGCACCGTGTAGCGGGCCGAGCCGATAAACTTGCCGGCATCCGGGCCGCCGGCGGCGCCTTCGCCGATCGACACGAACACGCGCGATTGCGGACTCACCGAGCCCCAGTTGAGCCGCAATATCCACTGGCCGCGGCGCGCGCCCCAGTTGTGGCGGTAGGTGAAGCCGGTGCCGCTGAGCGCGGGCTGCGGCGCGGCCGCGCCAACGTGGCCGTACACGGTGGCCTGGCCCGACGGGTCGGTGGCGAGCGGGCCGTCAAAGCTGGGCGCCGTGACGGCGCCGCTGTCGATCTCGTTATTTGAAGACATGGTCGTTCTCCTTGTCGGTGGCGCGGTTAGGGGTTGACCACCAGGTAGTCGACGTACAGCAGGATGTCCGAGCTCCACTCGATGTTGACCCAGATGTCGACGCCGCCGGCGCGCGGCGCTACGTTGTGCACCGTGTAGCGCGCCGAGCCGATGAACTTGCCGGCGTCCGGACCGCCAGCGGCGCCCTCGGCGATCGACACCATCACGCGCGAGCGCGGATTGACGGCGCTCCAGTTCAGGCGCAGCGTCCACTGGCCGCGGCGCGCGCCCCAGTTGTGGCGGTAGGTGAAACCGTTGCCGCTGAGCTCGGGCTCGGGCGAGGCGCCGGCCAGCGCGCGCACGGCCGACTGTTCGGCCGCCTGCTCGCTGACGGCGAAGGCGACCGACTGGGCCGACGAGGCGAACGCCGGCGCCGTGGCCGGCGCGCCGGCGCCATTGGCCATGGCCGCGCCGAACAGCGGCGCGACCGCGCCCTGGTCGACCTCCTGGCGCACATCGGCGAACACCGCCGACATGGCCGACGAGGCGACGGCGGCGTCGCCGCTGGCGGCACCGGAATTGGAAATGTAATCGTGTGACATACCTATCTCCTTTGAATCTTCTTGTGGAACACGTTATTGGCCGCCTGTGGCGGTGGGGGACATCCAATACATGCTAGGGTCGGAAGATAGGTGAAGGTTTGTGCGGGGTCATGGGATACCCCATCCATACCGCCGGCTGTTATCCGGCGGCATGGGAACCGATGAGACGGGGAAAAAGGGGAGACCGCGAGGTGCTTTAGCCGTGCTTTAGCCGTGCTTTTCCGGCCCGTCGTGCTTGTCGTGGTTGTGGGCGGTTTGCTCGTGTTTTTCGACATGCCTGACCGGCGGCTGCGGTCTCGCTTGCGGCGCGGCGGCATGCGCGGCCAGGTTATGCATCGCCACCGCGTTCGGGTGCACCGCCTGCGGCGGGGCAAAATCAGGGCGGCCGGCCTCGCGGCCAGCCAACTGCGCGCTTGGTGCGGGCGACGGCGCGTGCATCGGCGTATGCGGCAGGCCCTCCTGCGCATGCTCCGGCGCGCGATCCTGATGCGCAAGTTGAATGGCCGCGGGCGGCGGCGCCTTTGCAGGCTGCGCGTCGTGACGCACCTGATCGCGCTGTTCATGCTGGACCATGACGGGCAGCGACGCATGATTGGCAGGCGGCGGTTCATGACGCACCTGCTCGCGCTGGACCGTGGCGGGCATCGGCCCTTTGTGTGGCAGCGTCGCAAGTTGGTTCATGTGAGGTGGCGCCGCGACATGCATCGGCATGGCGACCGGCGGCCGTGCCGGCGCGCCGGGCGCCGCGTCGTGCGCGGTGAAGTGCGGCATGCTCATCACACCATTGCGTTGCGCCGGCGGCGGTGGGGTATTGACGGCGACATTATGCGTTTGCGTGACAACGTTGTTGACCACATGGTTGACGTTGTTGACATCGACGACGTGGTTAGCATTGTTCACCGTATTGAAGTTGCTGACATTGCTAACGTTCCTGACCTCGTTGACCGTGCCGGCGGTCCGATAATTATTGTTGACGACGTTGACGTTGTTGACGTGGTTCACCACCGTGACCGACTTCGACACATAGGTCGCGTTGTTGTACAGCACGGCCGGCCGGTGCCAGCCGCCATCGTAGCCGGGCCGCGCAACCGGCCCGCCCCAGTTGACGCCCCAAGAATTCCAGCCCCAATCATGATGGTGGCTCACCGCCGCGCCCACCAGCACGCCAATGCCGAACGACAGCGCGCCCGTCGTCACCAGTTCCCCGCCGGAGTACGACGGCGACTGGTCCACCCAGTTGTGGTACACCGGCACCGGCGCGCCGTAGACGACGGCCGGATCGTAGCGCGGCACATACACCACATCCGGTTGCGCCGAGTCGATGACGATAATGTGCGGCGGCGCGTGGATAACCGGCGGCCCCGCGTAGACGGGCGGCTCCGACGCCGACCTTTGCACATACTCGGGCGGCGCCGTCGCGCGCACTTCGGTAGTCACCTTCAGCTGCTGCGACGTTTTCAGATTGCCGGACTGCTGCGCGCGCGCACGCAACAGCTGGATCGCGTTCATCACGTCGCCCGGGTCGTTGACGTAAGCCTCGCCAAGCGAAGTGGTCCATTCGATGTTGGACGCCATCTGGCCCAGCACGGCGGGGAAGGTGGTCAGCGATTTGACGCTGACATCCCACGGCTGGCCGGCTTCGGCCGTCTGCAGCGCATCACCCTTGAGCGTCGGATTTTGCGCCAGCCACTGGTTGGCCGCGCCGATCTGGTCCGGATAGGTCGCGCCGGCCAGCACCTGGCCGACCAACTTGTCGGGGAACAGCGCGATCGGCGCCACCATCTGCGCCAGCTGGTCGGCGGTGGGCGGCACGTACGGCGCCGGCTGCGCCGGCGCCACGGCGGCCGCGCCATCGACGCGCGGCGTGTCGGCCGGCTTGTTGCAGCCCGCCAGCACAAGCAAGCTCAATATCAATGACGACGACACCGCCAAGCTGGATTTACCTGCAAACGCGTCCATGATCCACATCCTTCCCCGTTGAAAGTATGAATGCAGATTAACAGCGTCGTGCCGACGAAGCTGTTACCTGATGTAACGTGCGTAACGGGGGCCAGCCTTACGCGGGCAAGAGACCGGCGCGTTGATACGTCTCGATCAACGCGTCGAACAGCGCGATATCGGCGCGGCCGCGCGCCATCAACTGCGCGCCGGCAATGGCGGCGAAAATGGCCTCGGCGCGCCGCGTGGCCTCGTCCGCGCCAGACAGCCCGGCCGCCGCCAGCGTTTTCGCCAGCCACGCGACATTGACGTCGGCAAAACCGCGCACCTCGGCCTGCACCACCTCCGGCAAATCGTCGTATTCGGCGGCCATGAAGCTGCCCAGGCACATGCGGTTGTCGTTCTCCAGCGAGCGGCGGAACGTTTCCGGATAGCGGCGCAGCGCCACGCGCGCATCGCCGCTGTCGGCCGCTAGCGCCTCCAAAGTCGCGGTGGAGTCCTCCCAATAGCGGCGGGCGACGGCCGCGGCCAGATCGGCTTTGCTGGGAAATGGTGGTACAGGCTGGCCGCCTTGATGCCGACCTGCTCGGCCAGCGCGCGCACATTCAGGCGGCCATAGCCGTGCGCCTGCGCGATCTCGGTGGCGGCGGCCAGGATCCGGTCGCTGGAATTGCTTGGCGGCTGAGTTTTCAAAATTTCCCCAAAATGAATTGATGGCGTACGAAGTCGGGCCGATCTGAATGCTGTTGACGACCAAGACGCCACCGCCCTCGCCGAACTGATCCGCACAAAGGCGGTGTCGCCGGTCGAGGTCATGCAAGCGCACCTCGACCGCATCGCAGCGGTCGATCCGCGCGTCAACGCCATCGTCACCATCGCCAGCGACGCGCTCGCGGCCGCGCGGGCTGCGGAGGCGGCCGTGCTGTCGGGCGCGCCGCTGGGCCCGCTGCACGGCGTGCCCTTCACGGTCAAGGATTCGATCGACACGGCCGGCGTGGCGACCCAGCGCGGCTCGCCGATCTTCAAGGGTCGCACGCCCGGCGCCGACGCCACCAGCGTGGCGCGCATGAAAGCGGCCGGCGCCATCCTGCTGGCCAAGACCAACCTGCCGGAATTCTCGTACTGGATCGAGAGCGACAACCTGCTCTCGGGCGCGTCCAACAACCCGTGGGACCTGAGCCGCACGCCGGGCGGTTCCAGCGGCGGCGAATCGGCCGCCATCGCGGCCGGCATGTCGCCGCTCGGCCTTGGCACCGACCTGGCGATCTCGGTGCGCGGGCCCGCCGCGCAGACCGGCATCACGTCGATGAAGGCCACCGACGGCCGCGTGCCGATGACGGGCATCTGGCCGCGCGCGCCGCGCCGCTTCTGGCATGTGGGACCGATGGCGCGCTCGGTGCGCGACATCGCGCTGGCGTTCTCGCAACTGGCCGGCCCGGACGGGCAGGACGCGTTCGCCAGCAGCACGGTCGCCTTCGATGCCGGCCTGGGCCTGGCGCCGGCGCGTGCGCTGCGCGTCGGCTGGATGGTCGGCCCCGGCTTCGGACCGGTCGATCCGCAAGTGGCGGCCACGGTCAAGGCGGCGGCGACGGCCTTGGCCGGGCTCGGCGTGGTCGTCGAGCAGGTCGGCATCGCCGCGCTGGAGCGCGACTTCGCGCTCGACGTGTTCAACAAGCTGCACGTGATGGAGATGAAGCCTGCGTTCGCGGCGGCGACGGCGGGACGGGGTCCGGAGGAGCTGTATAAAATGGCCCGGACCATGTTGTCGTTGCCGGACACGTCGATGGACGATTACATCGAAGCCGAGCAGGTGGCCGAGCGGCTGCGCGACGGCTTTGCCGATTACTTCACGCGCTACGACGCGTTGATCACGCATGTGCTGCCGATCCCCGCGCACAAGCATGGCCAGGAAAGCTTCGTCATCGACGGCCGCACGGTGGACGCGACCTATTTGCAAGCGCGACCGTGCCGCTCAACGTCACCGGTCTGCCGGGCCTGGCGATGCGCTTCGGCACCAGCGCCGAAGGGCTGCCGATCAATGTGCAGATCGTCGGCAAATGGCAAGCGGAGTCGACGATCCCGCATGTGGCCTCGCTGCTCGAGGCGGTCAGTCCGGTGCGGGGTCTGTGGCCGGCGCTGTAAGGTGTCGCGGCCGGCTACTTGCCGTGGCCGGCGACCAGCGAGACCGTGGTCTTGACGCCGTCCAGCCCGGCCTGGGCGGCCACATTGTCCACTTCGATCGTGTAGTTGCCGGCCGCCAGATCGATCCGGCCGACGGTCCTGGTCTTTGCGCCCGCCCGGCTGGCGACGATGCACAGCGAGTTGAACACCTTGTCCATCGTCACCGCGCCGCCGCTGTCGCGCACCAGCACGTGGATGGGAATCGGACGCCCCAGGCCTTCCCGCCGCGCCAAGGGGATGTCGGCGTAGTCGCGCGCGCAATTGTCGTCGTAGCGCGATCCGGCCACCTCGTCATTCCTGTGCGAGGCCGCGGAGGGAAACGCAAAACCGATATCGAGGAAGTATGGCTTGCCCACCGTCACCTCGAGTTGCTTGACGACGCTCGCCCCCCCTTGTTGCAGCGGAAGGGATTGATCCGCAAACAACGGCGGGAAGGCGCACATGGTTGAAGCGAACAGCGCCACGCCGATGACGGGCTTTTGGCAAAGCGAGTAGATGAGCGGATTCATGTATCGACACTCCAGGGGGAAACCGGTCCCATACTACGCCATCCCGGCGTCACTCCAATTTTTTGACGAAGCCCACGTAGAGGCGCCGCGCGACGAAGTGATCGAAGCCGCTCTGGCGGAAGGTGGCGGCGTCGGTGCGATAGCTGCGCCGGCTGCCATCGAAAATGTCGTTGGCGTTGACGGTCAGGGTGAGTGTTTTGCCCAGCTCGCGCTTCCAGCCGAGGTTGACCGTGCTGGTCGCGCCGTAGCCGCCCAGCGGCGTGATGCCGGACGACAGCAGGTGCGCGTCAAGCGAGATATCGTCGGCGCCGGCCTTGTAGGCCGCCCTGGCGTTCAGGTATCCGGACACGCCTTGCTGGCGCACGGCGGCGCCAAGGTCCGGCGTGGATAGCGCCACCTGATAGAGGCCGCCATCCACGCCCAGCTTGAGCGCGGTGTCGGGCGCCCAGTCGAGCGCGCCGGTCACGCCGGCCGAGCGGGCGCGCCCGCCGTTGCGCCGCGACGTGACCAGCACATAGCCGGCGGTGAATTCGCGCGCGTCGACCACGGTGTCCCGGCTGGCGCGGTGGAAGGCGCCGGCGCGGCCTGTCACGCGGCCGGCGTCGACGTTGGCGCCGGCCTCCCAGGACGTCAACCGTTGCGGACCGAGGCCGGGGTTGCCCCCACTGAGATTTTGCGCGTCCACATAGGTGGTGAACGGATTGAGGTCGCGCGGATCGGGCCGCTGAAGGCTGCGGCGGTAGTTCAACGTCAGGTCGGTTTTGTCGCTGGCCGCGTATTGCAGGTGCAGGCTGGGATTGAACGCCCGCCAGCGGGTGCTGCGCGTTTGGCCCCGCGCAGGATGCACGCGCAACGCCATGCGCTCGAAGCGTGCGCCCAGCAACGCTTCCCACTTGCCGCGCCGGATGCGGTCGGTCACATAGGCCGCGCCCAAGGTTGTCGCGACCTGGTAAGCGTTGGTGGTGTCGGGGTCCGGCGTCTGCGTGCCGGTCGCGCGGTCGATCAGCGCCTGATAGTTCGACAGGTCGTTGACCTCGTCCTGCACGTCGACGCCGATGCCCCATTGGCCGAGGTCGGCGGCGCGCGTCCAGTCGACGGTGGCCTGGTCGAGGCGGCGCGTCGACCTCGTCGCGCCGCGACTGTAGACGGTGGCGCGCGCCGGCTCGAGGTAGGCGTCGCTGTAGGATTTGTCGATCAGGCCGTTCGTCCCGCTGCGCTGGACCATCGCCTTGAGCGCGGCGCCCCGGTCCTGGCGGCTATAGCCGAGGCTGGCGCTATGGTCCGACTGCTCGTTCGGACCGTCGGAGAGGCGGTGGAAGATGGTGCGGTCGGCGCCGGCGAGATTTTCGTTGAGCACATCCAGCAGCGGGCGCGAGCGGCGCTGGTTATGCCGCGCCGACAGGCTGACGCTGTCGGAGTCGCCGAGGCGGTAGTCGACGTCAGCGCCGGCGCTCTCGACGACGCGGCGCACGAACACCTCCGACGCTTGCACGCTTTGTCCGGTTTGGCCGAGGGCCGGATTGATCCAGTCGATGGCCGACCGGCGCTGTTTGAGGTTGCCGTCGTGGCGGTAGGCGAGGTTGCCGCGCACGCTGATATCGCGCGCGGTGGCGTCGCCGGACGCGCCGAGGTTCCACAGGCCCTGGTCGGTGGCGCTGCCGCGCAGCTGGGCGTGGGCGCCGGGCTTGCGGTTGCGCTTCATCACCAGATTGACGACGGCGCCGCCGTTGGCGTTGTAGGCGGCCGACGGATTGGTGATCACCTCGACGCAGGCGATATCGGTGCCGCTCATGGTCTGCAAGGCCAACGCGCGCTCGTCGCCCGACAACATCGCCGTCGGCTTGCCGTCGATCAACACGGTAACGTTGGCACCGCCCTTGACCGCGATCCGGCCGTCGGCCGACACCGACACCTCCGGCGTCGCCTGCAGCACGTCCTGCGCGCTGCCGTTGGCCGCCCGGGGGCTGTTGGCGACGTCGTAGACGGTCCTGTCGAGCTTGTTGACGACCGCCGCTCTCTGCGCGGTCACCGTCACGCTCTGGGTGGCCGAAGCGCCCTCCGGGTCCTGCGCCGCGCAGGGCAGCGGGGCCACGCCGGCCAACAGCCACGGCAGCATCGTCACCGGCACGGACGCCACGCCCTGACGGCACAGCGCGATCAACACGCGCGATAGGATGCGAAGGGAAAGGGGCACTGCGGACCTTGTTATGCGACGAATATAGCAATCATGCGACATCCGTCACAAACAGTCAAGCGCGCCCTACCATCGGGGTCACCTACCATCGGGGTCCACTCTGACAGTTGGACCCGAGCACGACAATAACGGCGAGCTTTCGCCGAGGCCGTGTCCAAATGTCAGACTTGACCCCGTCCTGCGCGAATAGGGGCTGCTCGCGGGCCGGCCGGCCAGGTCGGTCCAGATGTCGTCCGGCAGCGACCTGTCCCGCAGGCAAACGCGGTCGTGGTCCGGGTAGGTGATGCGATCGACCGGCGCGCGCGTGCCGACGACCAGGCAGCGTGTTTCGGACGCGCTGCGGTTCTCCAGATAATGCCCGACCTGGACGCCGGCGCGGAAGGTGGCGGCGCTGCCGGCGCGCAGCAGTATCTCGGACGCGCCTTCGATCACCGTGATCTCGCCGGCGAGGACATAGACCATTTCGTCCTCGGCGTTGTGCCAGTGCTTGATCGACGATCGGCTGCCGGGCTGGAGCACCTCAACGAAGGCGCCGAACTGCGTCAGTTCACCGGCCTCGCTGATCCAGAGGGTTCGGTTCGGTTCGGTCGAACATTCGACCGGGTTGACCTCGGTGACCAGTTGGTCGGGTGTAAAAGTGGGCATGGATGAACTCCGTCGGTGGATGGCTTATTGTAATGGCGCGGTGCCGCGCCGCGCGCGCCATTGGGCGCTGGTGGCAGGGGCTTCGATCGCCTGACATGTTTCTACCCGATAGGGTGTTTCGAGCGGGTCCCCGTTTGGGTATGCTATGTTTTCAAGGCCCGGCCGACACCCGCTCGCGGCCGATTCGCGCGGCCGGTGCCGCGCCCAACCAAGGAGAATCGACATGGACTTGCAACTCAACGGCAAGCTGGCGCTCGTCAGCGGCAGCACGGCCGGCATCGGCTACGCGATCGCGGCCACACTGGCGCGCGAAGGCGCCAGCGTGATCGTCAATGGCAGGACACAGGCCGGGGTCGACGACGCGGTAAGCCGCATACGTGACGAAACGCACGGCACCATCCACGGCTATGCCGGCGACCTTAGCGGGCCGGACGCCGCCGAGGAAGTGGTCCGACGCCATCCGGGCATCAGCATCCTCGTCAACAACCTCGGCATCTTCGAGCCCAAGCCTTTCGAGGATATTCCCGATGAGGATTGGCGGCGGTTCTTCGACGTCAACGTCCTGAGCGGCGTGCGCCTTGCGCGCCTGGTGCTGCCCGAGATGAAGCGCAAAAACTGGGGCCGCATCATCTTCATCTCGAGCGAAAGCGCGGTGCAGATCCCCACCGAAATGATCCACTACGGCATGACCAAGACCGCGCAACTGGCCGTCTCGCGCGGCCTGGCCGAATCGGTCGCCGGCACCGGCATTACGGTCAACAGCGTGCTGCCGGGGCCGACGAAGTCGCGCGGCGTTGGCGACTTCGTCGAAGACATGGCGCGCGCCAGCGACAAGAGCTTCGAGCAGATCGAAGCGGAGTTCTTCGACAACGTGCGTCCGACCTCGCTCATCAAGCGCTTCGGCACGCCGCAGGAAGTGGCGTCGCTGGTGGCCTATGTGGCCAGTCCGCTGGCGTCGGCGACCACCGGCGCGGCGCTGCGGGTCGATGGCGGCGTCGTCAAGAGCGCTTTCTAGCGCTGGGGCGCGCAAGTTTCTCTGGCGCCGGGGCCGGAATACACGTGTTCCAGCGTGTTGCCGCAGGCGCTAATATGAGCTACTCCAAAGACTCGAAGGAACCTGCCCCCGAGCGCTGCTTGCCGTCGCGGCGGCCGACGCCAACGCCCATCCACCGCCCGGCGTTGGCACCATCTACTTTTTCGGCATGATCCCCACGATGCTGCTACTGATCGCATATTTGATCAGCCTGTTCAGGTCGCGCGCGCCCTGGTTACATCAACTCTGGATGGGATTGGGCCTGGCCGGTAGCTTGATGCTCACGGTGGTTTTGGCAGGCAACAACACGTTCAACCTCACGGACGCAGCCAGTCCAGCCGCATCGCGCGGAAATCGAGCGGCGACATGCCGTAGCCGCTGCGAAACACCCGGCTGAAGTGTGCCGGACTCTGGAACGCCAGGTCGCGCGCGATCTCGGCGATCGCCGTCTCCGGCGCCAGCACCAGTTCGTTGGCCGCCTCGCGCAGGCGGCAATTGCGCACGTAGGCGGCCAGGCCGCCTTCGGCCTCGAACAGGCGGTACAGGCTGGGCCGCGACAGCGGGAAGGTCTGCAGGATATGCTCCGGCGTCAGGTCGCGGCGATACAGGTTGGCGTCGATGTAGAGCCGGATCTTGTCCTGCCAGGCGGCGCGCACGGCGGCGCGCTGTCCCGATTCGAGGCGCGTCTGCTTGACGAAGGCGGCCAGGATCAGGTCGCCGCAACGGCGCAGCGCCGCGTCCAGCTCGGACGGGGGCAGCGTCGACAAGGTGCGGCACAGCGCCATCAACTGGTCGAACAGCAGCCGCGTCAGCGGCGAGCTGTAGTTCACCACGCGGCCGTGCAGGGACTCGGCGTCCGCAATGGCGGCCTCCACCACGCGGCGCGGCAGGAAGAAAGCGAGCACCCGCGCCGCCGCCGGACGCACCATGCGCATGGCCTGGTTCATGTCCAGCGCCAGGATGCCCGGCACGAACTGGGCCGCCTTGCGGGCGCCGTTGCCCACCTCCGTTTCGATAATCCCTTCGATGGCCACGTGGAACACGTAGTCGCGCAAGCCGTCGCGCGAAATGTTGCCGGGACTGCGGACCTGGCACACGGCGTCGGTGCGGGTGTCGAGGAAGATCAGATCCTTGAGCACATAGGTGGTGATGTCGCCGCGGAAGCCGTGCTTGCGTTGGCTGCGCGACACCGGCACGTCCATGATGCGCCCCACGTATTCGCGCCAGGCCTGGGCCTGCAAACCGGGCGCCTCGTTGACCACCGTGAAGTGGTTGATCGCCATCACCGGGTCGGCGCCAAGCGCGGGCGGCAGGGCGTAGCGCTGCCGCTGGGCGGCCAGGTGCCTGCGGGTCACAGCGGTGTATTGAGGGCTTGAAGAAGGCTTCATTGACGGGACGGCATGAATATAGACTCATTATTGTATCTGATTTGCAACAATCAATCCTGCATGCAACTCTAATCATCAAAAAATGAGACGGATAGGCAAGTGGACAAGTTTTTGCCCGGAAGATCGGTGGCAAATCTCCCCCACTTAACGTTACGCTCAAGGAGCCATGCCATGTTCTTCCGAGAAGCCCTGCGGACCGCCGCCACCGTGGTGGTCCTGATGCACGGCGCCAGCGCCTTCGCCCAGACCGACGCGCAGAAACTGGCCGTGTTCGACGCCAATTTCTACCTCAACAAATATCCCGACCTCAAAAGCGCCTTCGGCAGCGATGCGCAGGCGGCGCAGCAGCACTGGCTGCAGAACGGCCTCAAGGAGGGCCGCGACGCCTCGCCCGCCTTCAGCATCGGCGGTTATCGGGCCCGCTATCCGGACTTGCAGCGCGCCTTCGGCTACGACTATGCGGCGCTGCTGCGCCACTGGTACGACGCCGGCATGAAGGAAAAGCGCGACACGCGCGCGGCCGGCACCTACATGGCCGATCCGAACATGGCGCCGCTGGACCCGAACTTCTACCTGGCCAACAACGCCGAACTGCCGGCCGCGATCGGCATGAACGTGCCGCGCCTGGTCGAGCACTGGCTGACCTACGGCATGCCGCAGGGCCGCGCGCCGAACGCCGCCGTCGCCGCCAGGCAGGCCAATCTGGACACGACCTTCTATGCCGACCGCTATCCGGACCTCAAGCAAGCCTTCGGCTACGACGTCGGCAAGCTGTACACCCACTGGATGAACTACGGCCGCGTCGAAGGCCGTTCGCCGAACCTGCCGACCTACAACCTGATGGTGCCCGCGCCCCGTTCCGCCAACGGCCTGAGCGTGCTGCGCCTGGGCGACTACCTGAAGCCTGGCGACTACATGATTTCCAATAACCGGCGCTACATCCTGGCCTTCCAGGCCGACGCCAACCTGGTGGTGTACGAGACCGACCACCCGTCCAAGGCCAGCGACGCCAACCGCCGCTGGTACCAGCATCCGCAAAGCTTCGACACCAAGAAAAAATACTTCATGGTGCTGCAGCCGGACGGTCATTTCTGCACCTACGAGGGATCGTCGGCGGCCGACCAGGGCCGCTACATCGGCTGCGTGCCGGACAAGGCGGGCGGGCCGATCGGGCGCTACTTCGTCGCCCTGCAGGATGACGGCAACCTGGTGGTGTACAAGGGCCAGGGCCCGGACGACAACCGCGGCTGGATCTGGGACCGCATCACCACCCTGCCATCAAAGGGCTTCAATTTTAAGTCCATCGTCGAGAACGTGGACAACGTCGTGCGCGCCGGCGCCGCCGCCATCGTCTCGGCCTCCAACGATGTGGCGCACACCACGGTCGATGTCAGCAACAAGATCGCCAACACCACCTCCAGCGTGGCGGTGACCGTGGGCCGCGAAGTCGAGCAGGGCGGCCAGATCATCGGCCGCGAAGTGGTGCGCAACGGCGAGATTGTCGGCTACGCCGTCGCCAATCTAGCGCAGGACGCCTGGAACCTGTTAAACGCCAATTGCGGCGTCATCGGTCGCAAGGCTTTCCCGGTCGACAAGTACTTCAAGGGCGCGTCATTCATCAGCAATGCCGTCATCAAGTACGGCAACACCGGCGGCGGCGCGCAAGCGGCGTCGGCCGAGCAGTGCTTCAACTGGGCGCAGGATGGCTTCTATTGCGACATTCCGAAGGAACTGGCGAACGTGGTCAGCCGTTCAGCTAGCATTCCCGGCAACGCCATCAACCTGAGCACCAAGATCTTCAATGAAGCCAAGTCGACCGAGTGCCTGGCGGCCGGCGGCGCCACCATCCTGGCCGGCGGCATCGGCATGGAGGTGTGCGGCTTCGCCAAGGTGGTGGTCAACGACGCCCAGGGCGCGTATGCCTGCTATGTGGCGGCCGAGTCCAAGGGCATCATGGCCCGGTTTGCGGGCAAGAGCAATGGCTTCCCGTCGCAGCCTTCGTGCACGGCGTCGGGCCAGCTGGCGCTGAAGGTGGCCGAGAACATCCTCACCAATACCCTGTCGGACCGCGTCAAGCAGGCATCGTCGAGCGGCAAGTCGGCCGCGCTGGTGGCCGAGCAGCTGATGGCGATCTACCCCAACGTCAACGCTAGCAACTACCCGAGCGTCGTGGCCGAGTTGCACAAACTGCCTGAATGCAATTGAGGATAGGACCGAGATGAAGATCAACGTAGTTTTTGCCGCGGCAATCGGCCTGGCGCTGGGCGGCTGTGCCGCGCCCGGCGCGGCGCCGGGCCAGAAGCAGGCCGGCGCTTTCACGCCGCTGGCGATCGACCGCAGCGGCGGCGGGCTGAGCGCGGCGCTGCAGCACGCCAACCTGTCGTCGGCGTCGCGCCAGGTGGCGGCCGAAGGCGTCCGCGCGCTCGATGCGCACCAATTCAAGAAGGCCAGCGACCTGTTCAACCTGGCGCTCAAGACCGACTTGAACAACTCCTATCTGCACTTTTTCAACGCGCTGACGTATCACTACCGCGCGCTCGAGGGCGAGGGCGCGCTGTTCGCCCTGGCCGAGCAGGGCTACGCGATGGCGGTGCAGTTCGATTCGAGCAATTACACGGCCATGCACTACCGTGGCTTGCTGCACCTGGACCGGCGCGAATATGCGCAGGCCCAGCACTACCTGATGGAGGCGGCCCTGTACGACAAGCGCGATCCGGATCTGCTGTACGATCTGGCGCTGGCGTCGTATCAGATGAAGGATCCGAAGACGGCCTACGCGGCGCTGCAGGCCTTGCAGTCCGTGGCCGACGAGCAGGAAGCATATTCGCCGCGCGTGCTGCGGGCCAAGGCCATCGTCGCCGCCGCGGCGGCCGACACGCCGGGCGCCGAGCAGGCGCTGGCGCAACTGCGGCAGCAAAACGGCAGCGGCGCGCAGAGCGCCTTCGTCGCCAAGCGCATCGACGATTGGAAGGCGTCGTACGCGATGCCGATGGTGCAGGCGCAGTATCCGGCGCCGGCGCAGCCCTACGGCGCGCTGCCGCAGGGCGCCAACACCGGCCTCCAGCCGCAGGCGCAAGCGCAAGCGTCTCCTTACGGCGCGCTGCCGGCCGGCGCCAACACCGGCGCGGCGTCGCCCTATGGCGCGCTGCCGGCCGGCGCCAACCTGGGCCAGCAGGGCGGCAATCCCTACGGCCAGCCGCCGGGCGGCATGCCGGGCCAGTTCGGCGCGCAGCCGGGCGCGCGCCTGCCCGGCGCCTTCATCGAGAAGCAGATGGCGCTGGTCGACGTGATCATCATCTCGACCGAGGAAGACAACGGCAACACCATGGGCGTGAACCTGCTGGACGGCTTGAAGCTTCAGTTCGGCAACAGCTCGGGCACGCCGGCGTGGGCCAAGACCACCAGCCGCGTGTTCGACGCGTTGACCGGCGCCAACACCACCGACAGCCAGTCGATCACGCGCCTGATCGGCGTGCCGGGCGTGACCTATTCGCTCAACATCGCCAACGCCACCGAGATCAACAGCGAAGTGCTGGCGCGGCCGACGCTGGTGGCGCTGGGCGGCCAGACCTCGCAGTTCTTCTCCGGCGTGGACGTGGTGGGCGCGGCCGTGTCGAACGGCCAGGGCAGTTCGGTGCAGGTGCAGAAGGAGGTCGGCGTCAAGCTGACGGTGACGCCGGAATTCCTGCCCGAAGGCTTGATCAAGCTGCAGGTGCAAGCCGAGCGCACCTTCCTGACCAACCCGAATTCGAACGTGGTGTTCGACTTCCGCCTCGACACCACCAAGACCATCGTCAACGCCAACGTGGTGATGCGCTTCGGCGAGACCATCATCCTCAGCGGCCTGTCGGAGCGCGACAAGTCGGCCAACAACAGCGGCGTGCCGGGCCTGCGCGAGGTGCCGCTGGTGCAGTACCTCACCTCGCACAACACCCAGCGCGATTATCACAAGAACGTGATGATACTGCTGACGCCGCGCCGGCCGCAGTACACCTATCGCGACCAGGCGGTGATCGAGGAAGAGCGCAAGGGTTACAGCAACTTCGACCGGGTGGAGGCGGAGTTCCAGGACAAGTACACGATGTGGTACCGCCCCTTGCCCAGCATGGCGCACGTGGCGTTAACCTTGTCCGAGAGCGCATTGTTCCGCGAGTTCCGCTCCGGCGAC
Organism: uncultured Duganella sp.; assembly: GCA_963513825.1. GTDB lineage: Bacteria > Pseudomonadota > Gammaproteobacteria > Burkholderiales > Burkholderiaceae_D > Rugamonas. Next base: position 161,277 of record CAUPRW010000006.1, on the reverse strand, counting down.
CTGGAAACGCCGAGCTGGACAACGCGCACCACCCATGGCGGCCGCCTGCGCGACGCCCTGAACTTCCTGTTCTACTGAGCGGGGCCGCCTTGGTGAGCCGCTCTGTGTTGCGCCGGCTGGCGGCGCTGGCGCTGCTGGGCTGGGCGTTGGCGGCCTCGGCGGCGGCGCCCGACGGCCTGATACCGGTGCGCGGCGACGCCCGCGAGCTTGTCATCACGCCCGACGGCGCGGTGCTGGCGCTGGACCGCGACGGCCGTCCGTGGCGGCGCCGGCGCCAGGCTGACGGCAGCTGGGCCGGCCTGCCCGGCCGGTTCGCGGCGCTGCGCGCCGGGCTCGACGGCAGCGTGTGGGGCATCACGGCGGCGCGCGAGTTGTATGTGCTGCGCTCGGGCAGCTGGTGGTCGCCGGCCGGCACCGACATCGACGATATCGCCGCCGGGCCCGACGGCGCCTTGCTGTGGCGCGAGGGCGGCCGCTGGCGCGAGGAGCCGGCCAGCGCACGCCCGTGGCCGGCCGACGCGGCCGGCTATACGCGCGCGCTGACCGACGCGCATGGCTTGCCGTGGCTGTGGCGCGCGGACGGCCGCATCGCCCGCTACGACGGCACGGCTTGGCAGCGCAGCGACGTGCCGGGCGGGCGCGGCTTGCGGTCGCTCTCGCTCGGCGCGGACGGCGGCGCGATGCTGATCGACGACGGCGGCGCGCCGTGGCGCTGGGAGCCCGCGCGCCGCGCGTGGCAGGCGCTGGCGGCCGATGGCGCCGGCGCCATCGTCCAGGTGGCGCTGGGGCCGGCCGGCAAGCCCTGGTTTGTCGGCGCCGACGGCGGCGTGCTGGCCAGCGACCTGTTCGACGCGGCGACGCCGGCGGCGCGGCCGCCGGCGTTGTTTACGCGGCTGCTGGCCTGGCAGCGCGTGCGCGGCCAGGCCGACGGCGTGAGCATCGGCGCCGACGGCACGGTGCTCACGCTCGACCGCGACGGCAGCCTGTGGCAATGGAAGGGCAAGAACAACTGGAGCATGTTGCCCGGCCAGGCCGCGCGCGCGGCTGTGGCGGCGGACGGCTCGGTGTGGGCCGTGCTGCGCGGCGGCCGGGTGGCGCACCAGGTGCGCGGCTTCTGGCAGGAGGCCGGCTTCGAGGCGGCCGATATCGCCGCCGGCCCGCGCGGCGACGTCTGGGCCTTGCGCAGCGACGGCCAGCTGGCCGTGCTGGCGGGCGGCGCCGGCCAGTGGCAGCTGCTGCCGGACAGCGCCGGCGCGGTCGCGATCGCGGCCGGCAAGGACGGCGAACCGTGGATCATCGACGCCAACGGCGAGGTGCACTCGCGTCCGGCGGACGCGTGGCGCTCGCATCCGGGCATCCGCGCCGCCAGTTTGGGCGTGGGACCGGAAGGCACGGTCTACGCGACCACGGCGCAGCTGGACATCTACTGGCTCGATGCGCGCGAAGGACAATGGAAGCCGGCCACCGGCAAGGCGCTGCGCATCGCGGTCGGACCGCACGGCGCGCCGTGGGCCATCGGCGCCGCCGGCGAGGTGCTGGCGTCGGCCTTTTTCCTGCAAGAGGATGAACGGCGCGTGGCGCGCCAGGCGGCCGCGCAACAACCGGCGGCACCGGTGCTCAGCTTCGTGCCGGCGCCGCCGGCCTCGGTGCTGGCGAGTTCCAACAAGCCGCTGGTGTACACGCGCGTCGACGGACGCTTCATCGACATCGGCGTCGGCGGCGACGGCAGCGTGTTCGCGGTCGGCGGTGAGGGCGGCCTGTATTGCTACAACCCCGACGACCAGCGCTTCGTGCTGGCCAGCACCGGCGCGGCGCGGCGCGTGGCGACGGCGGCCGGCGCCACGCCGTGGCTGGTGAACGCCGGCCAGGAGGTGTCCTATTTCGACCGCGGCTGGCACGTGGTGGCCGACTTCAAGGCCAGCGACATCGCCATCGCGCAGAACGGCGGCGTGTTCGCGGTGGAGGCGAACTCCCGGCAGATCTATCGCTACGCGGCGCAGGAAGGCGTGTTTGCGCTGGCGCGCGACGCCAACGGCGAGGCCTTCCCGAAAGCGCTGAAGGTGGCGCCGGTCAGCAACACCATGCTGTGGATGATCGCGCCGGACCAGCAGGTGCTGCGCTGCACCGGCAACAGCTGCATCGCGCAGGGCGTGTCGGCGCGCGACATCGGCATCGGGCCGGAAGGCTCGGTGATGATCGTCGACCTGATGGGCGGCGTGCGGCGCTTCGACTTCAAGACGCTGGCGTTCAAGCCGGCTGGCGGCGCGGCGCGCGAGCTGTCGGTCGGTCCGCAAGGCTTGCCGTGGCTGGTCGATGCCGAGGGCGCGGCGCAGGCGTCATCGCTGCCCAAGTCCACCGTGCGCACGCGCGCCACGGCGTGCAACCAGCGCTTTAGCGGCCAGCCGGTGCCGATGGCGCAGCCGCCGGCGCAGTTCAAGGCCGGCGCCGACAGCGCCGTGCTGGCGCCGGGCGGCAGCCTGAATATCCTGGCCAACGATACCGTCAATGGCGCGCGGCCGGTGGCGGCGCAGGTGCTGGTGGTGTTTGCCAGCGATACGCCCTACCTGGCGTACGCGGACGGGCTGGTGACGGTGCTGGCCGGTGCGTCGCCCGGCGCGGTGCTCAACGCCAGCTACAAACTTTGCCAGCTGCCGACCGCCAGCAGCTGTTCGCCGCCGGCGGCGGTGACGGTGGCGCTGCCCGGCACCATCAGCGCGCAGCCGGACCGGCTGGCGCTGGCGGCGGGGCAGATGACGGCGGCGGGCGCGCTGCTGGCCAACGACACGGCGAATGGACAGCCGGTGGCGGCGGGGCTGGTGGTGGTCAGCGGCGGCTTCGCGACGCCGGGATTGGCCGTCACGGCCAACGGCGCGGTGACGGTGGCGGCGTCGGTGGCGCCGGGCAGTTACGCGGGCAGCTACCGGATCTGCCTGGCGGCGGCGGCGGCCACCTGCGCCGGCACGACGGTGGAGGTGACGGTGCAGGCGCCGCAGTTCGTGCTGGCCGCGCAGACGGTCAGCGTGCAGCTCGAGGCGGGCCGCGGTACGGCGCCCGGCCAGTTGCTGGCCGGCGCGCGGCTCAACGGCGGCGCCATCGAGGCGGGCATGGTGACGGCCAGCGGGCAATTCGCCGCCGCCGGGCTCAGTGTCAATGCCGATGCGTCGGTATCGGTGGCGGCGGGGACCGCGGCGGGCAATTACACCGGCAATTTCCGGCTTTGCCTGGTCGGCGCGCCGTCCAATTGCGCCGGCGCGCAGTTGCAGGTGACGGTGACGGCGCCGCCGGCGTCGATCAGCGCGCAGGCGGATAGCCTGGCGCTGGCGCCGGGCCAGAGCTCGGTGGCGGCCGCGCTGCTGGCCAACGATACGCTCAACGGCGGGGCGGCCGATCCGAGGCTGGTGACGGTCAGCGGCAGCCTGGGCGCGGTGGCGGTCATCCATGCGAACGGCTCGGTCAGCGCGGCGGCCGATGCGCCGGCCGGCACCTACGGCGGCAGTTACCGGGTGTGCGCGCTCGCCGTGCCGACGGCCTGCGCCAGCGCGGCGCTCACGCTGACGGTGTCGTCGACGCTGACGGCCGGCGCGGCCAGCGTGACGCTCAATGCGGGAGCCGGCGCGCCGGCTGCCACGCTGCTCTCGCACGTCGCCACCAATGGCCGGGCGGTGCCGACCGGGCAGGTGGTGTTCAGCGGGAGCTTTGCCGCCGGCGGCATCAACGTCGGCGCCGACGGCGCCATCGGCGTTGCGGCGGACACCGCCGCCGGTACGTATGCGGGTAGTTACAGCGCTTGCCTGAGCGCGCAACCGGCCGTTTGCGCCAGCGCGGCGCTCACGCTGACGGTGACGCCGACGCTGACGGCCGGCGCGGCCAGCGTGACGCTCAATGCGGGAGCCGGCGCGCCGGCCGCCACGCTGCTCTCGCGCGTCGCCGCCAATGGCAGGGCGGTGCAAGCCGGGCAGGTGGTGTTCAGCGGGAGCCTTGCCGCCAGCGGCATCAATGTCGGCGCCGACGGCGCCATCGGTGTTGCGGCAAACACCGCCGCCGGTACGTATGCGGGTAGTTACAGCGCTTGCCTGAGCGCGCAGCCGGCCGTTTGCGCCAGCGCGCCGCTCACGCTGACGGTGGCGCCGACGCTGACGGCCGGCACGGCCAGCGTGTCGCTCAATGCGGGAGCCGGCGCGCCGGCTGCCACGCTGCTCGCGCGCGTCGCCGCCAATGGCCGGGCGGTGCCGGCCGGGCAGGTGGTGTTCAGCGGGCACTTCGCCGCCAGCGGCATCAACGTCGGCGCCAACGGCGCCATCGGCGTTGCGGCGAACACCGCCGCCGGCACGTATGCGGGTAGCTACACCGCTTGCCTGAGCGCGCAGCCGGCCGTTTGCGCCAGCGCGCCGCTGACGGTGGCGGTGCTCGATACCATGCTGGCGCAGGCGGACAGCTTCTTGCTGCGGCAAGGCGACGTCGGCGCATCGATCCTGGCCAACGATACGATTTCCGGCCAGGCGGTGTACATGGATCAGATCGGGCGAGTGACGTGGCGTGTGAGTATGAGCGTGCCCGGGATCGGTTTCAGCGCCGATGGCACGATCAGCGTCGCCGCCGACGTGACGCCCGGCAGCTATACCGGCAGCTATCGCCTGTGCGCGGCGGCCGCGCCGGCCAACTGTTCCAGCGCCGCCATCAGCGTGCTGGTGCAAGCGGTGACGACGCCGACGCCGGGTGATCCACCGCCGCCTCCGATAGAGCAGCCGCCAACGCCGATAGAGCCGCCGCCGAGCGGTCCCTAGCACCGGCGACCTGGCGCTTTAGTGTTTTAGCGCTTGGTTTCGCCGATCAGCGCGACCGAATCGAATTCGCGTTGGTTGGCGGGGGGATTGCCGTCTGAGCAGAGCATGCGGTAGATCTTGAACGTCGTATTCATTGGCAAAGCGAAGCTGATCAGCGCATTTACGACGATAAGTCAGAGGGTGCGTATCCCTAAATCTGCTCCTTACAGGTGTCGACGGCCGTTTGGCTTTTCCCTCTACTTGATAACGGCAGCCAATGTTGGCCAGGCGCGGACGACTGCGGCTACCCGGACTACTACGCTAAGATGTCCACCTACGCAACCATATTGGCTGGCCCGGCGGCCGTCCTGCAGCCCGGCATCAGCGCACGGTTGATTCGCGGCGCTGATGATGAAGGCGAACACAGCGTCTTCAACTACCTCGATACCGCGTCGAGCCGGGTCGGCCTAGGGGCACTCGCCAGCAAATTGGAGAATGAGGTGGTGGCCATCTTGGGCACTGGTGGCACTGGCAGCTACATTCTTGACCTGGTTGCGAAAACGCCGGTAAAGGAGATTCGGCTGTTCGATGATGACGACTTCCTGTCGCATAACGCGTTCCGCGCGCCGGGGGCGCCTTCGCTGGAGGAGCTGCGGGATGCCCCGAAGAAGGTGCAATACCTAAAAGGCATCTACGGACGGATGCATCGAGGGATCGTGGCGCACCCCGTCAAGATGAGCGAGGAGACGCTGGGCCTGCTTGACGGCATCACGTTTGCATTCATCAGCATGGACGCGGGCGAGGAGAAGCGCGCCGTGGTTGCCAAGCTGGAGGCGCTCGGCGTTCCATTCATTGACGTCGGGATGGGGCTGGAGCTCTCTAACGGCAGCCTCGGCGGCATCTTGCGTGTGACGACGAGCACACCGGCGAAGCGCGGTCACATCCACGCGGGCCGCATCTCCTTCGCGGGCGGCGGCGGTCAGGACGTGTACGCCTCCAACATTCAGGTAGCGGACCTGAACGCCTTGAACGCGTGCCTGGCGGTCGTGAAGTGGAAGAAGCTCCGCGGGTTCTATCGCGATTTGGAGAACGAGCATCACAGCACGTATACGACCGACGGCGGCATGTTGCTCAACGGAGACCAGTCATGATGCGCCATCAAACCTTGGATCATCGCTTTGTCCGCAACGTCCCGCGCGAGCTGGAGCCGGGTGTGTTGTACATCTCGATGGACTACGCGACCGCGGTTCACTTGTGCTGCTGCGGCTGCGGCGACCGCGTGGTGACGCCGTTCACGCCGACCGACTGGCGCATGACGTTCGACGGCGAATCCATCTCGCTTCACCCCTCCGTGGGTAACTGGAACCAGAAGTGCCGGTCCCACTATGTGATCCAGCGGAATTGCGTGCTGGAGGCCGGTGCCTGGTCGAACACCCAGATTGAAGCTGAACTTCGCCGAGACAAGAGAGCCAAAGCCGCGCACTACAGCCAGCTAAGGGATGCCCAACCTGGAGTCGCTTCCATAGGGGAGGGCTACGCTTCCAGCCCGGCCACCCAGGTGAAGGCTCGACCGTTTCCGAGCATCTGGTCGCGTTTCAAGGTGTGGCTCACCAGTTGACCAAGGGGCAGCTCGATGGTCTCCCGCCAACGGCGACGCTACGGTCCGCCTACAGCTCGAATCTAGACAGCCCCTTCACCACACGCTGGGTTTCGAGATTTACCGTAACGACTCGCTGAAACAGTTCGAGCGGGTAGCACAGGGTTGCCCATCGTCTCACCCCCGCAGTCGCTGGCATCGGGGCGGGGCGGAACCCAACTGTCTCCGCTTCAGCACGGCATTTTGCACAAGTACATCGACCACAGCCTGTACGACAACGGCTTATCCATAAAGCAAACATTCAAATTTACTATGTTCAAGTCTCATGCTGGCTTATAATTCCCGAATTTCTCACTCTGCGTGCCGAAATTTCTGCATGTCCTGCCACATGTCTGTTGTCCATTTTTTCCCTCCGAGTTTACCAGACGAGACGCTCAGTTCCCGAGTAGCCCGGTAACGGTTCCCTCAATCCAGCCTGTCTCAGCACCTGCCAGCGAACCAACGGTATTCCTGCTTCGCGCATGCGCAGCACGACAGCCCTTACCCGGCGACATCTGTAAGAATCGATTGATTCCGCACACACCTGTAGAGCGGCCGACGTTAGCCCTGAGCGATGTAGCGCTCCACATCCGATTGCGTCTTTATTTTTCGCCCGCGCATCATGCCACCTTACGGTATGTATCCGTCAAATCCTCGGGCACGTTGCTACCGGCTCGCAAGAGCGAGGTGTCACGGTTACGACGGCGCCCTGTTTGGGATGTGTAGGCCCTGCCACCAACGTCTTTTGCCGATAGCACGCCAGGGCCCTGCCAGGCGAGAGTGATCCCCACACGTGCAAGCTCAGCCGGAATATTGAGGCCCCTGCTTGCAAGCGCATCGATGTCCCAATGCGAAAACTCCAGGATCCGCTTCACAGCATAGTAGGAAACCGAAGAAAGGGAAGGGATCGCAGAACGCAATGGTTTCATGTCCATGTCCTGCATGTGGCCTATCGCCCATAAGATGCGCCGGGCCCTCAGGCACCAGGTCGACTCTCTGGACAGCCCGACCTGGTGCGCCAGCAATGGCAGTTCTTTCTTCCGCACAGAATAGCTACCTGGCGAGATTGGCAAGGCTTCAAACAGGCGCTCAATCGTGATGCGTTCAGGCCGGCCTTCCTTTGCCAGCAACTCGCGCGAACGAGCCTCTAGCTGCGCAGCATACAGCATGTCCTTATCGCTGAGATCTTCATGTTCCTTGCCACCATCTCGCTGTACTTGCGATCCCGGTAAAAGCATTTTCTCAAGCCATTTCCTGTCATTTTCAAACAGCCAGGAGGTTGCGCGCAGCGCCTTTCGCCAGAGATCTTTGAGCTGCAGGCTACCATGTCGTTTTAGCTCTTTCACGATGCGCGCCCGATGCCGATCGCGCAGCACGACATCATCGGCAGACGTCGTCGTTTTTTTCGTGAAGATGGCAGCCGCTTCCTCTTTGCTTGCTCGAAGTACCGCTGCATGAAACGCTGCGGCCGTACCAAAAAGCCGCATTCCAAGAAGGATATGCCGCGACAACGGCATATCCAATACGCCATCGATAACGGAAAAGCGAAGCCAGAAGCGTATTCGCCCGCTCGCGTATGCCTTATCGACTTTGGAGATGAATTCGTCACCGAAGAGGTGGATCAGATCTTCGGTAAATTTCCTCATCGCTGTCATCCTAGGATTTCCATCCCGCGCCGTCGCCGATCCGAGCACAAAACCCAACTCCTGAATGCGCCTGCGATACAGTCTGCTCAGCAGATCGGGGGGGATCGGATCCATATCTAGCTTGAGAAGATCGTGGGCATAGCGTGCATAGCTATTTTCGCTTTCCGTCGCCGGAGTTACCTGCATCTGCTCAATCTCAAGAGCACAATGCCTACAAGGGTGCCAAGGTGCAGATAAACACTTTCCCTGGTGCTGAAATGGATAATCGCAATGTGAGCAACTGCGCAACAGCTCGCATCCGTGCTTCCAGCAGGCCGAGACACCGGGTGCTTGATGCGACCTGATCCAGTACCCAAACCCGAACTCCTCCTTTGCTTCCATTACGCACCGGATGCAGAGATAAGATTCCCCATGACTGCCAACAACCCAGCGTGGCAAGCGACTTGGGATATCGCTGCTGTCATCGGCGTTGGCCCTCTTGCCCAGAAACGGCTTGAAGAGGGGAAGGAGCGTATTTTCCCTAATCAGTGTTAAGAAATTCGTGGCCGCGTCGCCAGGCAGGCGCGAAGCCATGGCTTCAAGATATGGCGAGACAATATGATCTACAGCACCCACCGGAAAGCCCAGTTGTTTGAAGGTGACCTTGGAGGTTCGATTGCCGGAGAGGATGTGATAGCGACCAATGCGCGAACTAATCGTTTCGTTCGGGAGACTCTTAGGAAAAAATGTGGCTGTAACCATGCGACGCGACGAAAAAATGACCCACAGCCATTTTTAGGATAACCATGATCGAAAGGAAAATGATTGTACTGCCATCCTTTCATCTTGGCGAGTTTCTCCTTTAGGTAAAGGCGCTATGCAGACTATAGTCAACAAGTGATGAGCTCGAATAGCTCAAAAATGAGCTATTCGAGTTCAAATTTGACCTGGAACAGGTCACTGGTGACCTCTATTCGGGTCATTTTGAATTTGCTGAGCAATACAGTATCACTGCGGTCTAGCAACTGATCGATGATCAATTCGCGGCGCTAGGTTTTCGCGCAACCGATTCTGATTCGTATGCTCAACTACCTCAACAACATAATCAACCAGGATCTTCACGCGATCAAACGGGTGGTCAATCTATCTGGTCGAATGACAGCGTCCCGCCAACTTCAGAAGTCGAGCGCGCATTCGATCCTGAAAACCGCCGTCTGCATCCTGGAGTCGTGCAGCAGTGCTCCAGCCTCCTCGGACTTGCATTCAATCGGCTGGCCCTTGCCGTCGAAGCGGACCAAATAGAAGAAGTAATGTCCCTGTGTGGAGTCGCTGCGTGACTTCACGTATTCATTTTCGGACAGGAAGAAGCGCCAGACGCCAGGCGCCGTTTGCCGAACCGCTTTCACTTCGATATAGCGCCGCTGCAACGGACTGGAAAAAGAAAGGAAGTCATAGCCATCGCGAGGATAGGCTCTGCGATCGCGGATGCGGTCGGCCTGCTTGTCCATGCCGGCCGCAATCAAACGTCGCTTCTCCCAGCGCAGCGCAAACGCCTCGGCCAGCTTGCCGATCCGATCCCGGTCCGCCTGGATCTGTTCGAAGTCGGCCGGACGTGATGGACGCTCTGGTACTTTGCGCTGGGCTTTCGGTACCGGCGCGCCCGCTTGGCGATAGGTCTGGTACAGGTAGGCCATGAATTTGGGATTGCTCCACTGCACGCAACGCGGGTTGGCCTGTTTCAGGCGTACGATCTCGTGCTGGTATTGGCTAGCAGGCAACTCTTCGGGAAGGCCGAGATAGCCGGCGAATTGCCTCAAATGGTCTTTGCTGCAGATGTTGATGAAGCGTTGGGGAAAGTACAGGCTAAGAATCTTGGCACGAAACATAGGCGACAGTTTCACGCCGTCAATCGCGGCAAAGTCCAGTCTCTTCGCGCTACCCAGTTTCACCAGCTTTAGCAACTCCGCTTTGATGGCGCGGAAGGCCTGCTGCGGTGTACCAAAGTCTTTATGAAAGCGATAGGAGTGTCGAGGATCACTCTTGGTACGCCCATGGTAGATGCCAAATTTGCGGGCAGTCGCCCCACGAATATTGGCCCATTGCCAGGTTCTCGCTTCGACGTAGGCGCAAAACGTCGCTTGTTGTGTCCCGATGACGTAATCCTGCAGGCGCAGGGCCCCCAACTGCGCAAGGGGGAATTTTTCCAAGAACTCTCCGCGCGCCGCCAGAGCGCTGTCCTGGCGCGTTGTGTCGTAGCTGCGATCAAAGGCCTGCAAGGCCCGCACCGGAAAGGGGGAACGTGTCATCTTCGTATATTTGAGCGGAAAGAAATGCAGTGTCGCCCGCCAGTAGGTGGGCGTCAATCCCAGTGCCATGGCTCTGGCGACAGGAAGAAACGAGCCTGAGGACTTTTCGCACAGCCAGCACAAGAACAACGGCCACCTCAATGAGGTGGCCGTTGTTCTTTCACAGCTTCCCGGGCTAGACTTTCGCGCCGCGTATTTATGCAACAAAGCCTTGTCGCGCACAGCAGCACTTAGTCCAAGATCTCATACGTGAGGGGCCTGTGGTAGACTTTATTATTCTGTGGTGGACTTTATTATTTTGTGGTCGACTTTGTTATTAGCCACATCTAGTCAGAACACCGCTGCGAAACTACTCCACGGTAACCGACTTCGCCAAATTGCGTGGCTTATCCACATCCGTGCCGCGCGCCAGCGCCGAGTGATACGCCAGCAACTGCAACGACACCACGTGCAGGATCGGCGACAGCAAGCCATAGTGCTCCGGCAAGCGGATCACGTGCACGCCTTCGCCCGGCGTGATGCGCGAGTCGACGTCGGCGAACACGTACAGCTGGCCGCCGCGCGCGCGCACTTCCTGCATGTTCGATTTGAGCTTCTCGATCAACGCGTCGTTCGGCGCGATGGTGACGACCGGCATTTCCTCGGTGACCAAGGCCAGCGGGCCGTGCTTCAATTCGCCGGCCGGATACGCCTCGGCGTGGATGTATGAAATCTCCTTGAGCTTGAGCGCGCCTTCGAGCGCGATCGGGTAGTGCATGCCGCGCCCGAGGAACAGCGCGTTTTCCTTGCGCGCGAAGTCGTCGGCCCAGGCGATGATGAGCGGCTCGAGCGCCAGCACGGCCGAAATGGCGACCGGCAGGTGGCGCATCGCTTTGAGGTGCTGCGCTTCCTCGGCGTCGGTCAGGCGGCCGTTGATCTGCGCCAGCGACAACGTTAGCAGGAACAGCGCGGCCAGCTGCGTGGTGAAGGCCTTGGTCGAGGCGACGCCGACCTCGACGCCGGCGCGCGTGATATAGGCCAGTTTGCACTCGCGCACCATGGCGCTGGTGGCGACGTTGCAGATCGTTAGCGTGTGCTCCATGCCGAGGCTGCGCGCGTGCTTGAGCGCGGCCAGGGTGTCGGCCGTCTCGCCGCTTTGCGAGATCGTCACCACGAGGGTGTCGGGATGCGGCACGCTGTCGCGGTAGCGGTATTCGCTGGCGATCTCGACGTTGACGGGGATCTTGGCCACCGATTCGATCCAGTACTTGGCCGTCAGGCCCGAGTAGTAGCTGGTGCCGCAGGCGAGGATGAGCACGCGGTCGATCTGCTTGAAGACGTTGTAGGCGCCGTCGCCGAACAGCTCCGGCATGATGCCGGTGACGCCTTCGAGCGTGTCGCCGATGACGCGCGGCTGCTCAAAGATTTCCTTTTGCATGTAGTGGCGGTATGGGCCCAGCTCGGCCGCGCCGGTGTGGGCCAGCACGGTCTTGACGTCGCGCTGCGCGGCCTTGCCGTCGGCGTCGACGATCCAGACCCGGCCCAGCTGCAGGTCGACCACGTCGCCCTCTTCGAGGTAGATGATCTGGTCGGTGGTGCCGGCAAGCGCCATGGCGTCGGAGGCGACGAAGTTCTCGCCCTGGCCGACGCCGACGATCAGCGGGGAGCCCTGGCGGGCCGCCACCACGCGGTGCGGTTCCTCGCGGCAGAACACGGCGATGGCGTAGGCGCCCTGCAGGCGCTTGACGGCGTGCTGGACGGTGTCGAACAGGTCGCCGTTGTACATGTGCTCGACCAAGTGGGCGATGACCTCGGTGTCGGTCTGGCTCTGGAAGACGTAGCCGAGCGCGGTCAGTTCGGCGCGCAGTTCGTCGTGGTTTTCAATGATGCCGTTGTGGACCAGGGCGATGCGCGCCTGTTCGGCCGATGGCGAAAAGTGCGGGTGGGCATTGTGCGAGGCCGGCGCGCCGTGCGTGGCCCAGCGCGTGTGGGCGATGCCGGTGAAGCCTTTCATGTGCGCTTCGTCGATCTGCTTTTCCAGGTCGGCCACGCGCGAGGTGCTGCGCGAGCGTTGCAGCTGGCCATCCACGTGCAGGGCGACGCCGCAGGAGTCGTAGCCGCGGTACTCCAGGCGCTTGAGGCCTTCGATCAGGATAGGGGTGATGTTGCGTTGCGCTACCGCGCCGACGATGCCGCACATAGAAACCTCTGCTGTTAGGTGAGGAGGCCATCGTAGTGCAGCCTCGTTGAAATATGCTTTCTTATTGGATCATATTATGAAATAATATTTCATCACTTCGATATCATGAAATATTATTTCATTTAGGCCGATTATTTTTATGGATGAGATAGATCGTCGCATTCTCAACCTGTTGCAGGTTGATGCGTCACAAACCAACAGCGAATTGGCGCAGGCCGTTCACGTGTCGCCGCCGACCTGCTTGCGGCGGGTCAAGCACTTGACGGAAAGCGGAGTTATCCAGCGGCAGGTGGCGATCGTGGCGCCGGAGAAGGTGGGGCCCAGCTTGACGGCGATCGTGGAGATTTCGCTCGATGTGCAGGCGGCCGAGCGCATGGCCGAGTTCGAAGCCCATGTGGCGGGGGAAGACGCGGTGCTCCAGTGCTATCGGGTGGCGCCGGGGCCGGACTTCGTGCTGATCGTGCAGGTGGCCGATATGCCGGCTTATCACGCGCTGGCGCATCGTTTGTTCGCCACGCAGGCCAATGTGCGGAATGTGAAGGCGTACTTTTCTACGTTCCGCAGCAAGTTCGAGACGCGGATCGCGGTTTAAGCAGGGTTGTCCAGTGATTATGCGCAAGTTGCGCACAGGTTTATTCACAGTCTGGGCCGGGCGCGAATAGTTTTACCGGTCTTTGCACAGCTTGCTCACGGGATTTGCACCGGGTTGTACCCAGTGTTATCCACACTTAAAAGATATCCCGTGTTGTACACCGGATTTTCCACAGGGTTGTTCACAATTTTGACTAGCGTGAGGGTTGGGGCGGGTTACAGCGAAGATTAAGCGGAACGGATAGGAGTTGTTCGGAGGTTTTCCCTGGGTTATACGTGAGTTCTGCACGGCTTATCAGGTGGCTTCTCCACATCTTTATCCACACGAGGACTTCAACCCCGTGTGCGTTTGGCGATACGCATGCGGTACCACTTAGGGGACGTACCCCACGGGGTACGTCCCCGCCTGGCCGTGCGGGTTTGCTTGCGCATAAAGCAAAAAAAAGCCGGGATAGTTATCCCGGCTTGCTCCAGTGGATATCCACACGCTTATCCACAAGACCTCCACATCGCTTATTTCGGCTTCTTGACCGGACGGCTCCAGTTTTCGATCGTGACCTGGCGCGGACGCGATATCGTCAGCTTGCCGGCCGGCGCATCCTTGCTCAGCGTGGTGCCGGCGCCCAGGGTCGCCCCCTTGCCAACGGTGACCGGAGCGATCAGCTGGCTGTCGCTGCCGATGAAAGCGTCATCCTCGATGACCGTGCGCGATTTGTTCACGCCGTCATAATTGCAGGTAATCGTGCCGGCGCCGATGTTGACCCGCGAGCCGATGGTGGCATCACCGATGTACGCCAAATGGTTGGCCTTGCTGTGCGCGGCCACTTGCCCATTCTTGATTTCGACGAAGTTCCCAACGTGAACATCCTCGGCCAGCACCGTGCCCGGACGCAGCCGCGCATACGGTCCGATGACCGACACCTCGCCCACCACCGCCTCCTCGATATGGCAAAACGGCTTGATCTGCGCCCCGGCCAGGATGCGGGCGTTGACGATGACGTTGTGCGCGCCGACGCGCACGCCGTCGCCCAGCTCGACCTTGCCCTCGAACACGCAGCCGACGTCGATGGTGACGTCGCGCCCGCATATCAACTCGCCGCGCACGTCGATGCGCGCCGGATCCATCAAGGTCACGCCCTGCTCAAGCAGCTTGAACGCAACGTTGCGCTGGTGGATGCGTTCCAGCTCGGCCAGCTGCACCTTGCTGTTGACGCCGGCCACTTCCCACTGCGCCGACGGTTGCGCCGAGACCACCGGCACGCCATCGGCCACGGCCAGCGCGACGATGTCGGTGAGGTAGTACTCGCCCTGGGCGTTGTCGTTCTTGAGCGCGGCCAGCCACTTTTTCAGGCGCGCGGTCGGCGCAACGATGATGCCGCTGTTGATTTCCTTGATGGCGCGCTCGGCCTCGGTGGCGTCCTTTTGCTCGACGATGCGGACGATGGCGCCGTTTTCCCGGACGATGCGGCCCAATCCGAACGGATCGTCCTGCTCGACCGTCAAAATGCCCAGCTTGTCGTTGCCGGCGGCCTCGACCAGCGCACGCAGCGAGGCGGCGGTGGTCAGCGGCACGTCGCCGTAGAGGATCAGCGTCGGCACGCTATCGTCGAGTTCCGGCAGCGCCTGCATGACGGCGTGGCCGGTGCCCAGCTGCGGCTCCTGCAGCGCGGTGGCGACCCGTTCCGGCTGCCTGGCCAGCAGTTCCTGCACGGCAGCGCCCCCATGTCCGTAAATAACGCATAATCGGCTGGCAGACAGACTGCGCGCGGTATCGAGCACATGCGAGAGCAATGGCTTGCCGGCCAGTGGATGCAACACCTTAGGCAGCGCGGATTGCATGCGTTTGCCCATACCCGCGGCGAGAATAACGACGTTCATAAGAAGCCAGATAGAGTGAGTGAGTAAATGCAAAAGTCTAACATGTCCCAAAACGGTGGCCGGACGCTAAGCCGCCTTTTCCTGATCGCCCTCATGACCGTGCTGGCGGCGTGCAGTTCGCTGCGCCTGGCGTACAACAACGGCGACACCTTGCTGTACTGGTGGCTCGACGGCTATGTCGATCTGAACTCCGATCAAAAGGGCTTTGTACAAAAGGAAATCGACAAACTGTTCAGCTGGCACCGTAAAACCCAGCTCAACGATTACATCCAGATCCTGCAGACGACGCAAAAGCAGCTGGCCGGCAACCCCACCGCCGCCGACCTGCAAACCACGTTCGACGACGTCAAGGACCGCACCCAGAAGCTGTTGTTGAAAGCGGCGCCGGAACTGGCCGAGCTGGCCACTTCGCTCGAGCCGGAGCAGATCGACACGCTGGAGAAGAAATTCGCCTCCAACCTTGACGACTTCCGCAAGAAGAACATGAAGGGCGACAAGGAGGCGCAACAGAAATTCCGCTACAAAAAATCGATGGAGCAGTTCGAGCTGTGGTTCGGCAACTTCTCGTCGGAACAGGAAGCGCAGATCCGCCAGGCCTCGGACGCGCGTCCGCTGAACAACGAAATCTGGCTCAACGAGCGCAAACGCCGTCAAAACGCCATCCTGACGCTGGTGCGCAAGGTGCAGCAGGACAAGCTGAGCAAGGAGGCGACGATTCCGCTGATTAACAAGCTGATCAAGGATTCCTTCAACCGCCTGGAAAATTCCGAGAACAAGCAGTTCTTTGAAGAGTCGGAAAAGGGCAGCCTGCAACTGATCCTGACCGTGATCAAGATCGCCACGCCGGAGCAAAAAGCGCATGCGCAAAAACGCATGCAAGGCTGGATCAACGACTTCCGCAGCCTGGCGGCGGAGGCCCGCTGACCGGCTGCGGCAAGCCCATATGGTATAGTGGCCCCTGTTGAATCAATGACTTAGAACACAGCCACATGCCCAAGAAGCCAGCCAGCAAAGCCGCAAAACCCGCCAAAGTCCCGGTCCACGGTCCCCAGCACAGCAACCAGGTGCGCATCATCGGGGGCGCGTGGAAACGCACGCCGCTGCCGGTGTTGAGCGCGCAGGGCCTGCGGCCGACGCCGGACCGGGTACGCGAGACGGTGTTCAACTGGATCAACCATCAGCGCGACGCCAACTGGGCCGACGCCCAGGTGCTCGATCTGTTCGCCGGCAGCGGCGCGCTCGGCTTCGAGGCGGCCAGCCGTGGCGCGCGCTCGGTCACGATGATCGATTCGAACGTGCCGGTGGTGCGCCAACTCGACGAAATCAAGGCCAAGCTCAAGGCGGACAACGTGCAGATCATGCGCGGCGACGCCCTGGCGGTGGCGCAGTCGGCCGCCGCGCGCGGCCAGAAATACGACCTGATCTTCCTCGATCCGCCGTACCAGCAGGAATTCCTGGAGCGCTGCCTGCCGCAGTGCACAAGGATTTTGCAGGCCGGCGGCCTGGTGTACGCCGAATCGGGCGCCGCGTTGGAATTCGCGCCCGACGCGGTTCCCGATTGGATGGCACAATGGGAAGTGATCCGCGCCGACAAGGCGGGCATGGTGTTCTTCCATTTGCTCAAGTTGCGTGAATCAGTGGCTTAGTTACAACTAAGTTGCAACTAAGCAGGGCATAACTGCCCGATATTAAGGCAAACCCTGAATTTCAGGCATAATGCGCGTTCTATATTGGTGCACTGCAGGGAGCCGCAATGGTAGTAGCCGTTTATCCGGGAACTTTCGATCCGCTGACCCGTGGTCACGAGGATCTGGTGCGTCGCGCATCGGGTCTGTTCGACACGCTGGTGGTTGGCGTGGCCGACAGCAAGAACAAGAAACCCTTCTTTTCGCTGGAAGAACGCCTGACCATCGCCAACGAAGTGCTGGGCCACTACCCGAACGTGAAGGTGGAAAGTTTCTCCGGCCTGCTGAAGGATTTCGTGCGCCGGCACGACGCCCGCGTCATCGTGCGCGGCCTGCGCGCGGTGTCGGACTTCGAATACGAGTTCCAGATGGCCGGCATGAACCGCTATCTGCTGCCCGACGTCGAAACGCTGTTCCTGACCCCGTCCGACCAGTACCAGTTCATCTCCGGCACCATCGTGCGCGAAATCGCCGTGCTCGGCGGAGATGTCTCCAAGTTTGTTTTCCCATCGGTCGACCGCTGGCTGCAAAAGAAAATCGCGGCCACCCAGACTGAATAAGCGAGTGCTGTCATGGCTTTAATGATCACCGACGACTGTATCAATTGCGACGTTTGCGAGCCCGAGTGCCCGAACGACGCGATCTACATGGGCGCGGAAATTTACGAAATCAACCCGGACAAATGCACCGAGTGCGTCGGCCACTTCAATGAGCCTCAATGCCAGCAAGTGTGTCCGGTCAGCTGCATCCCCTTCAATCCCGCCTGGCGCGAGAGCGAAGAGCAACTGCGCGCCAAATTCGAGCAGTTGCAGGCCGCTAAAGCCTGATGGCGACGCGGCGGCGGGTGCTCCAGGCGGCGGCCGGCGCGCTGCTGGCGGCCTGCCCGCACCTGCCCGCGCTGGCCGCCGTCGACGTGGCCGGGGTCAAATTCGACGACACCGCCGTCGTCGCCGGCCAGGAGCTCAAGCTCAACGGCGCCGGCCTGCGCAACCGGCTCGTCTTCAAAATCTACGCCATCGGCCTGTATCTGGCTGAAAAGAAAACCACGGTCGCCGACATCCTCGCCAGCGCCGGGCCGCGCCGCGTGAGCCTGACCATGCTGCGCAAGGTCGATTCGGACGATTTCGGCAAATCCTTCATGCGCGGCTTGAGCGCGAACACCGACAAGGCCGAGCGCACCCGCATCCTGCCGCAAACGATGAAGTTCGGCGAAGTGTTCGCGCAGATCCCGGCGCTCAAAAAAGGCGACCAGTTGCTGCTCGACTGGCTACCGGGCGAGGGCACGCAGTGCTATCTGAACGGGAAAAAACTGGGGGAGGCGATGCCGGAGGTGGCGTTCTACAACGCCGTGCTGAAGATCTGGCTGGGGGACAAGCCGCTGGACGACTCGCTCAAGCCCGCCCTGCTGGGCGAGCATTAAAACCAACCCCGCGTGCTTTTAGCGATACGCCAGCGTCACCACTTAGGGGACGTACCCCAAGGGGTACGTCCCCGCCCGGCAGTGCGGGGTGCGCGAACGGCGCACAGGTTCACTAAATCAAGCCCGCGAAGCCATCGCCCGCAGCTCGGCGGCGTGACTGGCGCCGCATTCGCTGGTGTTGAGCATACGCTTGAGCATCATCGCATCGCGCATCTGGCGGCGTTGCAGCCGTTCTTCCTTGGTCAACTTCGGCTTGACCACCAGCACGGCGGCACGCGCGCAGCCGCGCAGCAGCGGCTTGAACAGCACCAGCAGGCCGGCGGCCACAACGATGGCCAGCGCCAGCTGCAAAGCGCCAATAAACGAAAAATCCTGGAGTACTGCGATGATGGTAGACATGATAGACCGGTGCATTTAGAATCAG
This sequence comes from uncultured Duganella sp., assembly GCA_963513825.1. Classification (GTDB taxonomy): domain Bacteria; phylum Pseudomonadota; class Gammaproteobacteria; order Burkholderiales; family Burkholderiaceae_D; genus Rugamonas. Next base: position 142,770 of record CAUPRW010000006.1, on the reverse strand, counting down.
CGTAACTATAGTGCAGCGCAACATAAGTATCCAATTTACTTCCACGATAACAATTATCCGTTTTGTGAATGGGATAGCGTATGATTGACGAGAAATCCATATTTCTCGATACTGTCCCCACCACCTTACGACCTGAGCCAACATGAGCTTTTTGACGCTGGACTTGAATTTGTTACGCGTCTTCGACGCCGTGATGACAGAACAAAATCTGACACGCGCGGCCGGCCACCTGGCCATGACCCAGCCCGCCGTCTCGAACGCCATCAAACGGCTGCGCGAGAGCCTCGGCGACGAGCTGCTGATCCGCACCGCCTACGGCGTCAAGCCGACCCCGCGCGCCGAATCGCTGTGGCCGTCCGTGCGCAGCGCGCTGGCCAGCCTGGAGGCGGCCGTGGCGCCGGAAACGTTCGACGTCTCGGCCGCGCACGCGACCTTCCGCATGGCCATGGCCGATGCCACCGCCGCGTTCTGGCTGCCGTCGCTGATGCGCTCGATCGAACGCGAGGCGCCGGGCGTCAACGTGCGCATGGTGCCGCTGACCACGCGCGAGCCGCGGCCGATGCTGCTGCGCGGCGATATCGACCTGGCGGTCGGTTTCTTCCCGGGCGTGGCGGCGCAACTGTCGTATGAGACGGGCTCGCCGATCCGCCACGAGCGGCTCTATTCGGGGCACTACGTGTGCGTGATGCGGCGCGACCATCCACTGGCCAAGGTTGAGCTCAATCTGGATAACTATTGCAAGGCCAATCACTTGCTGGTGAGTTTTTCGGGGCGGGCGCATGGTCTGGTGGACGAGGCGCTGGCGCAGATCCAGCGCGAGCGGCGGATTCTGTTGACGGTCAACCAGTTCTTCACGGCCGGACGGGTGGTGGCGAACTCCGATTTGATCACCGTGTTGCCGAGGCATTTGATCGCGTCGACCGGCATGACCGATGCGCTGATCGCCAAGGAGTTGCCGTTCCAGCTGCCGGCGGTGCACCTCGATATGCTGTGGCATGAGCGCGATGCGCGCAGTCCGGCGCACAAGTGGCTGCGCATGCATCTGGAAGGGATGAATCAGGTGGCGGCGCGCACGGCGCCGGGTAGCGCGCCGAAGAAGGATACGGCTTGATTTTTGCTGCGTGCTCGGTCGTGTTGGCGTTTCGACTGCGCGGCCATTGGCGGATTACGCTGCGCTAATCCGCCCTACCTGTCTTTAGTGCCTGGTGCTGGATTTGTAGCCAATCCGGAATCCGCCCCAGTGCTTGCCGTTGACGTAAATCGGCGCCGACAAGTCGTGCATCACCTCGCCCGTATCGCGCTTGTAGGTCTGCAGCAAAAACGGCTTGGTGTTCGAGCCGCAGCGCTTGCCGGTGCGGTCGCTGAATATCCGCTTGGTGCGGTTGTTGACGATGTCGACATCGTAATTGCCCGTCAACGGCTGCGAAAACTTCTTATTGTGGGTGGGGAAATAGCCGTTGTTATCCACGGCACCGGCGTAGGCGAGCTGCGGCATGGCCACCAGCAGCGCTTCCTGCAATGAGGGCAGCGCGCGATCGGTAAAATCATCGAACCTCGTCTTGTGCTTGGGCGGATCGGTGTTAGGAATAGCCGTGTACGAACGGTCGAACAGCGCGTCGCGCGTGATCTTGCCCGACGAAACCGCCGCCTCGAAGATCCGGCCCACCTCCAGCGCGGCCCGCTGCGCGGCGTCGCGGATGGCGTCGTGCGAGGTGGCGATCGACGATTCGCCCAACGCCCCGGTGATCAATTCGGCCCGCTCGGCCAGCGCCATCGCCGAGCTGGCGGCGCGCGGCAACTCCTTTTCGGTCGACAACAGGCTGTCGCGGATGCTGGCGATCGCCGCGGCAATATCCTCGGTGGTGGCGACATGCTCGCGCGAGGCGCGCGCGATCTCGCCGATCTCGTCCTCCGACACGCCCGACGAGCGCTCGATATTGCCCAGCAGCCCGTGCACCGTCTCGACGTTGCCGGCCGCTTCGCTCACCTGCGCCGCCAGCGAGGTCATGCCGGTGGCGGCCTGTTCGGCCTGTTGGTTGATCTCGCGCACCATCGTGCTGATCTCGTCGGTCGCTTCCTTGGTGCGCAAGGCCAGCTGGCGCACCTCGCTGGCGACGACGGCGAAACCGCGCCCCTGTTCACCGGCGCGCGCGGCCTCGATGGCGGCATTGAGCGCGAGCAGGTTGGTGCGGGCGGAAATCTCGCTGATGGCCTCGGTGAAGCCGTAGATCTTGCGGGAATTGGTTTGCAGGTCGGTCATGACCGACGCGGCCGTCTGCGCGTCCTGGCGCGCGGCGCGGATGCGCCGCAGGCCATGGTCGGCCTCGCCGCGGCCGGCCACCGTCTCGCCGCGCACCTGGGCGGCGATCTTGGCGGCGCGCTCGGCGTTGGCGGCAATGCGCTCGGTGGTCGCGGCGTTTTGCGCCGAGCTGTGCACGATGCCGCCGGCGGTGCCGACATCGAGTTCGATTTTCTTTTTGACGGAATCAACGAAGTAGGACGTTTCGGCCGCGCCGATCATGATGGCGTCGATTTCCTCGCCGACGGTCTGGGCAAAGCGGCGCACGCCGCCCTCGTCACTGTTCTGGCGCGCGGCCCACGCGGCGATCAGCGCGCCGGCCAGCGCCGCGGGCGCGGCCGTGAAGATCAACGCGGCCTTGTCGCCGGCCATGGCATCAACCAGATAAGCGAGACAGGTGCCGCCCGCCGTCGCCGCCAACAACCATAATCCACGTTGCACCAACTTCTGCTGCAAAAGCTTCATTTATCCCCCGTTGTACCGGCGCCGTCGCGTCCCGACTATTTATTTCCTACATACTACTTTATCGGTAACTTGGTGGTATTCTTGACTTCTTCCATCACGGCGTAAGTGTGGGTTTCCCGCACACCTTTCTGGAGCAGCGTTTTGCCGAGGAATTCGCGGTAGGCGGCCATGTCCTTGACCCGGGCTTTGACCAGGTAATCGAAGCCGCCGGCGACCATGTGGCATTCGAGCACTTCCGGAATGACCTGCACGCTGTGCTTGAAGGCGTCGAACACTTCCGGGGTGGTGCGATCGAGCACGACTTCGATGAAGACGAGCAGCGAGACGTCGAGCAACTGAGGATTGAGTTGCGCGGTGTAACCCATGATATAGCCGGACTCGTGCAACTTGCGCACGCGCTCCAGGCAGGCCGCCGGCGACAGGTTGACGCGCGCGGCCAGCTCGACGTTGCTGATGCGGCCATCGCTCTGCAATTCCATCAAGATTTTCTTACTGATCTTGTCTAACATTTCCGGGAACTCCCAAATAAATATTATTTGGTTAAATTGTCTCACTAAAAACAATCTATTGCTAGTCCCCTGTAATACCGGAATTAATCCCGAAGAATTCACTTTACAATCGAATCATCAGCAGTTCACGATTCGAGACCACGATTCAACCTCAATTCACGCTCGCAAGCTACCCGCTTGTAGAGCGTGTTTTTGTAAGTGGACGCTCCAAAATTCCCATTCCGAGAGTCATACATGCAAGCAGCAGATTCCAGCGTTTTCACCCCCTTTGCAGCCTTACAATCCGAAGTCCTGCGCGACCCGATTCCCCTGCGCGCCGCAGTGACGGCGGCCTATCGCCGGGACGAAGCGGACGCTGTTCAATGGTTGTTGGAGCAGATTAAAAACAACGATGCCGCCAGCCTGCAACAAGCGCAGCAACTGGCGCACAAACTGGTCAGCTCGGTGCGCGAACAGCGCACCCGCGCCTCCGGCGTCGACGCGCTGATGCATGAGTTTTCCTTGTCGTCGGACGAGGGCGTGGCACTGATGTGCCTGGCCGAGGCACTGTTGCGTATTCCCGACAATGCCACCGCCGACCGCCTCATCGCCGACAAAATCAGCAAGGGCGACTGGCGCAAGCACCTGGGCGAGTCGCCGTCGCTGTTCGTCAACGCGGCCACTTGGGGCTTGCTGATCACCGGCAAGCTGGTCGGCACCAACAGCGAGACCGGCCTGGGCTCGGCGCTGACCAAGCTCATCTCCAAGGGCGGCGAGCCGCTGATCCGCAAGGGCGTCGACCTGGCCATGCGCATGCTGGGCAACCAGTTCGTCACCGGCCAGACCATCGACGAGGCGATCAAGAACGGCCAGGCCAACGAGGCGCGCGGCTATCGCTACTCGTACGACATGCTGGGCGAGGCGGCGCTGACCGAGGCCGACGCCAAGAATTACTACGCTTCCTACGAAACGGCGATCCACGCGATCGGCAAGGCCTCGAACGGCCGCGGCATCAAGAACGGCCCCGGCATTTCGGTCAAGCTGTCGGCGCTGCATCCACGCTACAGCCGCGCCCAGCGCGCCCGCGTGATGGAGGAGCTGCTGCCGCGCATGCGTCAATTGGTGCTGCTGGCCAAGCACTACAACATCGGCCTGAACATCGACGCGGAGGAAGCCGACCGCCTCGAACTGTCGCTCGATTTGATGGAGGCGCTGGCCTTCGACGCGGAGCTGGAAGGTTTCGAAGGCATCGGCTTTGTCGTGCAGGCGTACCAAAAACGCTGCCCGTTCGCGATCGATTTCCTGATCGACCTGGCCAAGCGCAGCGGCCGCAAATTCATGGTGCGCCTGGTCAAGGGCGCGTATTGGGATGCCGAGATCAAGCGCGCCCAGGTCGACGGCATGAGCGGCTACCCGGTCTACACGCGCAAGGTGTACACGGACGTGTCCTACCTGGTGTGCGCGCAAAAGCTGCTGGCCGCGACCGATGTGGTCTACCCGCAGTTCGCCACCCACAACGCGCAAACCTTGTCGACCATCTACACCTGGGCCAAGCGCGATGGCGTGACCGATTACGAATTCCAGTGCCTGCACGGCATGGGCGAGTCGCTCTACGACCAGGTCGTCGGCAAGGACAACCTCGACAAGCCTTGCCGCATCTACGCGCCGGTCGGCACACACGAAACGCTGCTGGCCTACCTGGTGCGGCGCCTGCTCGAGAACGGCGCCAACTCGTCGTTCGTCAACCAGATCGTCGACGAGGCGATTCCGATCGACTCGCTGATCCAGGACCCGGTCGCCCAGGCGCGCGAGCAGGGCGGGCTGCCGCACCCCGGCATCGCGCTGCCGCAGGCAATGTTCGGCGCCGAACGCAAAAATTCGTCCGGCTTCGACCTGGCCAACGAGGATGTGCTGCGCGAAATTTCCGCCGCGCTGGCCGTGCCGCGCACCTGGTACGCGGCGCCGTTGCTGGCCGGCGGCGTGAGCGTCGGCCAGCCGGTGCAGGACGTCGGCAATCCGGCGCAGCACGGCGATATCGTCGGCAAACTGGTCGAGGCGACCATCACCGACGTCGATAGCGCGCTCATCAGCGCGAGCAATTTCGCCATGGACTGGCAAACCACGGAACCGTCCGAACGGGCCGCCGCGCTCAACCGCGCCGCCGACCTGTTCGAGGCGAACGCCATGGAATTGATGACCCTGGCGATCCGCGAAGCGGGCAAATCGCTGCCGAATGCCATCGCCGAATTGCGCGAGGCGGTCGACTTCCTGCGCTATTACGCGGCCGAGGTGGTCCACGCCACCAACACGCTCGCGCTCGGTCCGGTCACCTGCATCAGCCCGTGGAACTTCCCGCTGGCGATCTTCACCGGGCAGGTGGCGGCGTCGCTGGCGGCCGGCAATGTGGTGCTGGCCAAACCGGCCGAGCAAACGCCGCTGATCGCGCACCGCGCGGTCGAGCTGCTGCACCAGGCCGGCATTCCGCGCGCCGCACTGCAATTCCTGCCCGGGCGCGGAGAAGTGGTCGGCGCCGCGCTGACGGCCGACCCGCGCGTCAAGGGCGTCATATTCACCGGCTCGACCGAGGTGGCGCAGTTGATCAACCGCACGCTTGCCAAACGCGCGGCGGCGGAAAACATCGACATCCCGCTGATCGCCGAAACCGGCGGCCAGAACGCCATGATCGTCGATTCGTCGGCGTTGCCGGAGCAGGTGGTGCAGGATGCGATCTCGTCGGCCTTCGACAGCGCCGGCCAGCGTTGCTCGGCGCTGCGCGTGTTGTTCCTGCAGGAAGAGATCGCCGACAAGACCATCAAAATGCTCAAGGGCGCGATGCTCGAGCTCAAGGTCGGCTGCCCGGACCGGCTGGCGACCGACATCGGCCCGGTCATCGACGCCGAAGCGCAGCAAAACCTGTTGGCGCACATCAACAAGCTCAAGGGAACGGCGCTGAACTACTTCTCGCTCGATTTGCCATCGGATGTGATCACCGCCGGCACCTTCGTGCCGCCGACGGTGCTGGAAATCCGCTCGCTGTCGGAACTGACGCGCGAAGTCTTTGGTCCGGTGTTGCACGTGATCCGCTACAAGCGTGCCAATTTGCCGAAGCTGGTCCAGCAAATCAACGAAAGTGGTTTTGGGCTGACACTGGGCGTGCATTCGCGCATTGATGAGACTATCGATTACATCGCCTCGAACGCGCATGTCGGCAACATCTACGTGAACCGCAACATCGTTGGCGCCGTCGTTGGCGTGCAACCGTTCGGCGGCGAAGGCAAATCGGGCACCGGCCCCAAGGCCGGCGGACCTTTGTACCTCAAGCGCCTGCAGCGCGGCGCCAGCACGGCTTCGCAACACGAGCGGATCACCTCGCCGGCGCTGGACGCGCTGGCCGCCTGGGCCAACAAGCACGGCCTCGACGGCATCGCCAGCCTGGCATCGCACTATAGCCGCACGACGCTGCTCGGCAGCGTGACCACGCTGCCGGGGCCGACCGGCGAGCGCAATACACTGGCGCTGGTGCCACGCGGCGCGGTGGTGTGCGCGGCGGGCACGCAAGAGGGGCTGCTGAACCAGCTTGCGGCCGTAGTGGCCACGGGAAACACCGCGCTGGTCGCCGGCGATACGGCGCAACTCCTGCCGGGCGATTTGCCGGCCGCCGTCAAGGACAGGGTCCGCTCGATCGCCAATTTGAACGCGTTTGAGGGCGATTTCCAAGTCGCGTTGGTGGAATCGATGCTGGCGGGCGAGCTGTATGGCCAATTGGCGGCCCGTAGCGGGGCGCTGGTGAGCTTGATCGACACCAACAAGGGCGAGGCTATCCCTCTGTGGCGTCTGCTTGCTGAGCGGGCGCTGTGCGTCAATACGACGGCGGCGGGGGGTAACGCTAGTTTGATGACGTTGGAGGCGTAATTTACTCGTGGGCGGATTGACGCGCTGCGCGTTATCCGCCGTGAGCCGCCGACGGCGCTTGGCGGATTACGCTGCGCTAATCCGCCCTACGTAGCTTTGCAAAAATTCTTGATGACTTCGAACGCGTAGCGCGACGCTACCGTTTTGATGAAGTGCATGAAATCGACCGCCGCGTCGTCATTGGCATTGTCCGAGATCGTTCGGATCACCGCGAACGGGATGCCAAGCTCGAAACACACCTGCGCCACTGCGGCACCTTCCATTTCAACTGCCAATAAATCAGGCAGCGCCGTTTTGATCGCCTGGATCTGGGCCAGTTTTCCTATGAACTGGTCGCCGCTGGCGATCAACCCCCGATGCACGCGCGTGGTCTTGGCCGCTGCGGTAGCCAATCTATCCGTCAGAGCGACGTCCGTTGCAAAGCGGGACAACCCCGTCAGCGGTATCTCAAAAGCCGGAAACAACGGACTGGCATCGAAATCATGCTGGATCAACGCTTCGGCGACGACCATTTCCCCCACTTTGACGTTTTTATCCCCACTTCCAGCGACGCCGGTGAAGACGATGTGGGTAACTCCGAACTTTTCCACAAGGATCGCGGCAGTCATTGCCGCTGCAACCTTGCCTATACGCGATAAAACGCACACAGCGTCGATTTCCCACAGTTTCCCGGTCGTGTACTCCCTCATGCCATGAACGCGCCTGGAGGGGCTCTCAAGGGCCTCTATGAGACCGTGCTGTTCTTCAGCCAACGCACTGATGATGCCTAAACGCATGGTTTTTTCCTGTTTTTCAGATGGAGGCTGTGGATTTTTAGCGAGTTCTCCACAGTGCGAAGCGAAAAAAGGTCGATTTTAAGGCGTTTTTTGCGTTGTAAACGGAGCTTTACCCACGAAAAAGGCCTTAGATTTCGTCAGAAATCTGCGGTTTTTCGAGTTTTGGGGTGGTTTTCGCTTTTCATGGTTTAGTAATTTACAAAGAATATATATAAAAATAGTAGTGATAGTAAACGAGCGTTTAGCTGTGGATAAGTTCTGTATACGTTTACGAATCATTGGTTTACGCGAAAGATAAGCGCTTGCATAAGCGCTGTACGATCTGCGGAGCAAATCTGTATAAAAAGGCGGCTGTTGGAGAACTTCGTGCTTACACACATTCAATCCTGTGGATATCCAGTCAGTTATGCACAGGCGGGGTGGTTTTACGGGGTTTTTAGTGCCAAAACAGCATTCGGATGGTCTGCAGCGACGCTTGGTTGCGGCGGGTTGGTGGCAGGTATGACCGATGCCTTGTTCGACAAGCTTCGTTAGCGGCTCATCGATGGCGGATTACGACGTTCCGTCTAATCCGCCCTACGTCTTCAATAGCTTTCGGCTGGGTGGGCGCTTGCGTCCCGGTTTTTCAGCTTTCCTTCGCGGCGCGCGAACTATGGTTTACTCTAAAGAAGTAGATATAAAAATAGTAGTAGTTGTTAACGCGGACACTTTTCTGTGGATAAGTCCCTATTTTGGATTAAAATCAGCCGTTTACGAACTTCATAAGCACACTCGTAAGCCGTGTATGGCCTGGGAACTGTTTTGGGATAAAAAAACAGCCCCACAGAAATTTTTTGTTTACTCACATATCGTGCCTGTGGATATCCATAGACTTATCCACAGGGGTAAGTGGCTCTTTTAGTGAGGAATTTCATGCTGACTTCGGTTTTTCCGCATCCCATCATTCAGGGCCCAACCGCTGGCGGCCCGAATACCCCTGCGCAAATCGCTGCCGTTTCCAACGCCGGAGCGCTGGGTTCGCTTGCTTGTTCGCTGCTGTCTCCCGCCGCCATCCGCGAGGAAACCGCACAGATCCGCGCGCTGACCGACCAACCTTTTTGCCTTAACTTTTTTGTGCTCGAAACGCCCCGGCCCGATCCGTCCGAGGTTGCCCAGGCTGTTGAATGGATGAGGCCGCTGTGGTCGTCGCTCGGCTGGACCGAATTGCCGATGCCGACCAAATGGTGCGAGGACTTCCACGCGCAGTTTGAAACGCTGATTGAGCTGCGTCCGGCCGTGGCCAGTTTTACTTTCGGCATCCTGAGCGTCGAGCAAATCCAGCGCTTGCATGATGCCGGCATCTTTGTGATCGGCACCATCACCCGCGCCGAGGAAGCGATCGCCTGGCAGGGAAGGGGAGCCGATGCGGTCATCGCTTCGGGCACCGAGTCCGGCGGCCACCGCGGCACTTTCATCGGCGCGCAGGAAGATGCGACCTTAAAAACCTTCGAGCTGTTGCCGACAGTGGTGGCGGCTGTAGATATCCCGGTCATCGCCGCCGGTGGCATCATGGATGGGGCCGATATCAAGCGCGCCCTGGACATGGGCGCGCAGGCGGTGCAGATGGGAACCGCGTTCCTTGTGGCGGACGAATCGGGCATCAATCCGCACTATAAACAACGGTTGCTGACCGCCGGCGATCATCCGACCCGGCTCACGCGCAGTTTTTCCGGACGCTACGCGCGTGGGCTGGTCAACCGGTTGATGGACGAGCTACGGCCGGTGGAAGCCCAACTGCCTGCTTATCCGATTCAAAACGCGCTAACATCGCCGATCCGCGCTGAAGCTGCCAAGCGTGGCGACACCGAATTGATGTCGCTGTGGTGCGGCACCGGCGTCGCGCGCGCGCGACCCATGCCGGCGGCCAAACTGGTTGAAATATTGCTATCGGAGATCAACGCAGCGTAGACTAAGCCTGAGACCGCCGAGAGAGCACAACGCCCCGGCATAACCAGCCATCCTTGGAGGAGCAGTTTTTGGAATCAGCGGGCGACTACGATTACATCATCATTGGAGCAGGCTCGGCTGGCTGCGTATTGGCGAACCGCCTCAGCGCGGATCGAAACGTCGAGGTTTTGCTGATCGAGGCCGGCGGCAGGGACGATTATGTGTGGATACACATCCCGGTCGGCTACCTGCATTGCATCGACAATCCCCGCACCGACTGGATGTTCCGCACCGAAGCCGACGCCGGCCTCGGCGGACGCAGCCTGCTTTACCCGCGCGGCAAAGTGCTCGGTGGAAGTTCCTCGATCAACGGCATGATCTACATGCGCGGCCAGGCCGGCGATTACGACCGCTGGGCCGGGTTGACGGGCGACGCCAGCTGGCGCTGGGACGCGGTGCTGCCGCTGTTTAAAAAGAGCGAGGATTACCATGGCGGCGCCTCCGAGTTCCATGGCGCCGGCGGCCGGTGGCGCGTCGAAAAGCAACGCCTGTCCTGGCAGATACTGGACGCCTTCCGCGACGCGGCCGAACAAACCGGCATCGAAAAAGTGGACGACTTCAATCGCGGCGACAATGCCGGCTGTGGCTACTTCGACGTCAACCAAAAGCGCGGCATCCGCTGGAACACGGCCAAGGCGTTTTTGAAACCGATCTCGGCCCGGCCTAACCTGACGATCATGACCGGCTGCCATGTTGAACGCCTGCAGCTGGAACCGACCGACCAGGGGCCGGTTTGCAAGGGCGTGATTTTCACCGGCGGCGGCACCTTGTACCAGGCCGGCGCCGCGCGCGAAACCGTGCTGGCCGCAGGCGCTGTCGGCTCGCCGCAGATTTTGCAGTGCTCGGGAATCGGCGCGGCGGCGCGCCTGCTCCAACATGGCATCGCGCCCGTGGCCGACCTGCCCGGCGTCGGCGAAAACCTGCAAGACCACCTGCAACTGCGCATGGTCTACAAGCTCGGCGGCGGTGCGCGCACCCTCAACACGATGGCGTCCAACTGGTTCGGCAAGATGAAGATCGGCCTCGAGTACGCGATGTTCCAGAGCGGACCGATGTCGATGGCGCCGTCGCAGCTGGGCGCGTTCGCGCGCTCGGACGCCGGCCAGGCGACGCCGAATCTGCAATACCACGTGCAGCCCTTGTCGCTGGAAAAATTCGGCGACCCACTGCACGCGTTTCCGGCCTTTACCGCCAGCGTGTGCAATCTGCGTCCGACCTCGCGCGGCCATGTGCACATCGCCAGCGCCGATTCGTACGCGCCGCCGAAAATTTCGCCGATGTACCTGAGCACGGCCGAGGACCGCCAGGTGGCGGCGGCGGCGCTGACGTTGACGCGCCGTATCGTCGCCGCGCCGGCGCTGAAAAAATTCTCGCCGGAGGAATACAAGCCCGGCATCCACTACCGCACCGAGGAGGAACTGGCGATCGCCGCCGGTGAAATCGGCACCACGATTTTCCATCCGGTGGGCACCTGCAAGATGGGCCGCGCCGACGATCCGACCGCCGTCGTCGATAGCCAATTGCATGTCATCGGCGTGGCCGGCTTGCGCGTTGTGGATGCCTCGGTCATGCCGTTTATCACGTCCGGTAACACCAATTCTCCAACGATCATGATCGCCGAAAAAGCTTCAGAAATGATCCGTTTAGCCTGGAAGTAAAAGGCCCGCTTCTTAGCGTTAGATCAAAAGTAACTAGTAGTTATACTGTATTGTTAGCTATTTTTTTACTCTGTATGATCTAAAAAAATTTAGTACCTTGAACCATAAAAGCAAGGGAGACAGGATGTCCGGCGTTATCTTGGAAACGAAGAACTTGACCAAGCAGTTCAGAGGTTTTACCGCGGTCAATGATGTCAACTTGAAAGTCCAGCGCGGCCATATCCACGCGCTGATCGGCCCCAACGGCGCCGGTAAAACAACATGCTTTAATCTGCTCACAAAATTCCTGGTGCCCACTTCGGGCCAGATCCTGTTCAACGAAAAAGACATCACGGCCGCCAAGCCGGCGCAGATCGCGCGCATGGGTGTGATCCGTTCGTTCCAGATTTCGGCGGTGTTCCCGCATTTGACGGTGCTGCAAAATGTGCGCATTGGCTTGCAGCGCCAGTTGGGCACGAGCTTTCATTTCTGGCAGAGCGAGCGCGCGTTAAGCAAGCTCGACGATCGCGCCATGCAGCTGCTCGCCGAGGTCGACCTGACCGAGTTCGCCGACACCGTCACCGTCGACATGCCTTACGGGCGCAAGCGCGCTTTGGAGATCGCCACCACCTTGGCGATGGAGCCGGAGCTGATGCTGCTCGACGAGCCGACCCAGGGCATGGGCCACGAGGACGTGCACCGCGTGACCGACCTGATCAAAAAAGTCTCGGCCGGCCGCACCATCCTGATGGTCGAACACAACATGAAAGTCGTCTCCGGCATCTGCGACAAGATCTCCGTGCTGCAGCGTGGCGCCATGCTGGCCGAGGGCACGTACGCCGAGGTCTCGCGCAACGCGCAAGTGATGGAAGCGTACATGGGCACCGAAGCGGCGGTGCTGGAAGGAGCCCACTGATGACGGCCGCCCTGCAAATCTCCAACCTGCAAACCTGGTACGGCGAATCGCACATCCTGCACGACGTCAACCTCACGGTGCAGCCCGGCGAAGTGGTCACCCTGCTGGGCCGCAACGGCGCCGGCCGCACCACCACCTTGCGCGCCATCATGGGCCTGACCGGCGCGCGCAAGGGCTCGATCAAGATCAACGGCGTCGAGGCGATCGGTTTTCCGACGCATAAGATCGCCCACCTCGGCGTTGGCTATTGCCCCGAGGAGCGTGGCATTTTCGCCTCGCTGTCGACCGAGGAAAACCTGCTGCTGCCGCCGCAATTGGCGACCGGCGACAAGGGCATGTCGATCAAGGAAATCTACGCCATGTTCCCCAACCTCGAGGAGCGCAAGCACAGCCAGGGCACCCGCCTGTCGGGCGGCGAACAGCAGATGCTGGCGGTGGCGCGCATCCTGCGCACCGGCGCGCGCCTGCTGCTGCTCGACGAGATTTCCGAGGGCCTGGCGCCGGTCATCGTGCAGGGCCTGGCGCGCATGATCACCACCCTCAAATCGAAGGGCTACACCATCGTCATGGTGGAACAGAATTTCCGGTTCGCCGCGCCGCTGGCGGACCGGTTTTATGTGATGGAACACGGTCAGATCGTCGAGACCTTTGTTGCATCCGAATTGAGCGACAAGATGCCGGTGCTGACCGAGCTACTTGGCGTGTAGAAAATTATTTCATCGTTCTTGTGACCATACAAATCTATATCACGACTATTCGAACGGAGACAAAATGAAACTCAAAGCCATCACCCTCGCCGCCACCGCCGTCTGCGCGCTGGGCCTGTCGTTCGCCGCGCAAGCCCAGGTTTCCGGCGACACCATCAAGATCGGCATGATCACCGACATGTCGGGCTTGTACACGGATATCGACGGCGCCGGCGGCGCCGAGGCGATCAAAATGGCGATCGCCGACGCCGGCGTCGTCATCGCCGGAAAAAAAGTGGAGTTCATCTCCGCCGACCACCAGAACAAGGCCGACATCGCCGCCTCCAAGGCGCGCGAATGGTTCGACCAGCAGGGCGTCGACATGCTCATCGGCGGCACCAACTCGGGCGCCAACCTGGCCATGGCCAAGGTGGCGGCCGAGAAGAAAAAGGTGTTCATCTCGATCGGCGCCGGCTCGGCCCGCTTGACGAACGAGGAGTGCACGCCCTACACCGTGCACTACGCCTACGACACCATCGCGCTGGCGCGCGGCACCGGCGGCGCCATCGTCAAGCAGGGCGGCAAGAACTGGTACTTCATGACGGCCGACTACGCCTTCGGCCAATCGCTGGAAAAGGACACCTCGGACGTGGTCAAGGCGGCCGGCGGCAAGGTGCTCGGCTCGGTCAAGCATCCGTTGTCGGCGTCGGACTTCTCGTCGTTCCTGCTCCAGGCGCAGTCGTCGGGCGCGCAGATCCTCGGCCTGGCCAACGCCGGCGGCGACGCCATCAACTCGATCAAGGCCGCCAACGAGTTCGGCATCACCAAAAAGATGAAGCTGGCCGGTCTGCTGATCTTCATCAACGACGTCCATTCGCTGGGCCTGAACCTGACGCAAGGCATGTACCTGACCGACGGCTGGTACTGGGACCAGAACGACGACACGCGCGCCTGGTCCAAGCGCTACTTCGCCAAGATGAAAAAGGAGCCGTCGATGCTGCAGGCGGCCGACTACTCGGCCGCGGCGAACTACCTCAAGGCCGTCAAGGCGGTCGGCACCGACGATTCGGACAAGGTCATGGCCTATCTGAAGGCCAACAAGATCAACGACATGTTCGCCAAGAACGGCGTGATCCGTCCGGACGGCCGCATGGTGCACGATATGTACCTGATGGAAGTGAAAAAACCGTCGGAATCGAAGTATCCGTGGGATTACTACAAGGTCGTGGCCACCATTCCGGGCGACCAGGCGTACGCCACCAAGGCCGAAACCAAATGCAGCCTGTGGAAATAAGCTGAGTTGTGCACAGGGCCGGCACGCCGCCACGCCGCGTGGCGCGGCGCCGGCCGCTTGTTTGCCGTCGACCCCGTCGTCGACCTTGTTCTTGTCCTCGTATTCCGTCTGTCCGTCCGGCCAGGCGCTCTTTTGACTGTGATCTCATGGAAATTTTCGGCTATCCCTTGAGCGTATGGATGAGCCAGCTGCTGCTGGGGCTGGTGAACGGCTCTTTTTACGCGATGCTGTCGCTCGGCCTGGCCGTCATCTTTGGCCTTCTCAACGTTATTAATTTCTCCCACGGCGCGCTGTACATGATGGGCGCCTTCGTGGCCTGGATGGGGATGACTTATCTCGGTCTGAACTACTGGACCATGCTGGTGCTCGCGCCGCTGCTGGTGGGGGTGTTCGGCATCGTCATCGAAAAAACGATGCTGCGTCATTTGTACAAGCTCGACCATCTTTACGGGCTGCTGCTCACCTTCGGCATCACCTTGTTGCTGGAAGGGGTATTCCGTTCGTTCTACGGCGTCTCCGGCCAGCCCTTCCAGGTGCCGGACGCGCTGGCCGGCGCCACCGACCTCGGCTTCATGGTGATGCCGAACTACCGCGCCTGGGTGGTGGCGGCGTCGGTCGTCGTCTGCCTGGCCACCTGGTACGTGATCGAAAAGACCAAACTGGGCGCCTATCTGCGCGCCGGCACCGAGAATCCCAAGCTGGTCGAGGCGTTCGGCATCAACGTGCCGCTGATGGTCACGCTCACCTACGGCTTCGGCGTCGCTTTGGCGGGCTTTGCGGGGGTGCTGGCGGCCCCGATCATCCAGGTGCAGCCCCTGATGGGCCAGAACCTCATTATCGTCGTGTTCGCCGTTGTGGTGATCGGTGGCATGGGTTCGATCATGGGCTCGATTCTCACCGGCCTCGGCCTGGGGGTGATCGAAGGCTTGACCAAGGTCGTCTACGCGCCGTTTTCGTCGACGGTGGTGTTCCTCGTGATGGTGGTGGTGTTGCTGATCCGTCCCGCTGGTTTGTTCGGTAAAGAAAAATAGGAGGGACGATGGACAAGAAAATTGGTTATTCGATCGCGCTGGCGATCGCCCTGGCGGCACCGTTCGTCGGCTATCCGGTGTTTCTGGCCAAGCTGCTGTGCTTTGTGCTGTTCGCCTGCGCCTTCAACCTGCTGATCGGCTTCACCGGGCTGCTCTCGTTCGGCCATGCCGCCTTCTTCGGCGGCGCCGGCTACGTCACCGGCAACGCGCTCAAGGTGTGGGGCTTGCCGTCGGAGCTGGGCATCCTGGCTGGCGTGGCCGCGGCGGCCTTGCTGGGGCTGGTCATGGGCGGGCTGGCGATCCGCCGCCAGGGCATCTACTTTTCGATGATCACGCTGGCGCTGGCGCAGATGGTGTTCTTCGGCGCACTGAGCGCCGGCGACTTCACCGGCGGCGAGGACGGGCTGCAAGGCGTTCCACGTGGAAAAGTACTCGGCATGCTCGACCTGTCCAATGACACCACGCTGTACTTCTTCGTGCTGGCCATCGCCGTGCTGGCGTTCATGCTGATCGTGCGCATCGTCCATTCGCCGTTCGGCCAGGTGCTCAAGGCGATCAAGGAAAACGAGCCGCGCGCCGTTTCGCTCGGCTACGACGTCGACAAGTACAAGCTGCTGGCCTTCGTGCTGTCGGCGGCGCTCGCCGGCCTGGCCGGCGGCACCAAGGTGCTGGTGCAGGGCTTCGAGACGCTGACCGACGTCCACTGGACCATGTCGGGCCTGGTGATCCTGATGACCCTGGTGGGTGGCATGGGCACCCTGGCCGGCCCCATCCTGGGCGCGGTGATCATCATCATGCTGGAAAACAAGCTGGGCGACTGGGGCATCTACCTCACCCGGGTCACCGGCATCGAATGGTTCAACACCATCGGCGAGGCCGTCACCATGGTGATCGGCCTGATCTTCATCGTCTGCGTGTTGTTATTCCGCCGCGGAATCATTGGCGAAATCGTCGCCAAATTGGGCAACAAGAAGCCTGCATGATGTAGCACAGACGCCGGACGTTCTGTCCGGCGTTTTTCCCGAATCGAGAGTAAATTTTTTGTCTGGCCGCCGGCCGGAGTGGGGGTAGTCCGTCCGTTGTTTTTGACTTTCTGAAAGAAAGAGGATGACATGCAAACCAAGAAAATCGTGCTGGCGCTGGCCGGCATCGCGCTCAGCGCCTGTGGCCATCATGGTCATGACGATGATGACCACGACGTCAACGAGCGTCCGAGTTATCTCGGCACCATCTCCGCCAAGACCTACGACGGCGTCAGCGACGATCTGCTGACCGCCGGGCTGGGAGCGACCGGCCTGGGCGGTGCCCTGCCGGCCTACGCCGATCCGCTCAATCCGACCCCGGCCGAACTGCGCCGCAACGCCATCTACGCCAACTACCGGGCCATCCAGGACATCAACCCGGCCGCCGGCTATGGCAGGCTGTACGGCCCCAACGTCGACGTCTCCGGCAACCCGACGACCAGCGAGGGCAAGATCGCCGGCAGCGAGTTCATCGCCTACGCGGACGACGGCGACGGCAAGCAGAACGTCACGCTGATGGTCCAGGTGCCGGCCAGCTTCGACGTCAACAATCCTTGCATCATCACCGGCGCCTCGAGCGGCTCGCGCGGCGTGTACGGCGCCATCGGCACCTCCGGCGAATGGGGCCTGAAAAACAAATGCGCCGTCGCCTACAGCGACAAGGGTTCGGGCACGGGCCTCTACACTTTCGACGACGACAGCGTCAACCTGCAGAACGGCGTGCGCGCCCCGCGCCCGGCCGCCGGAAAAAATTCCAACTTCGCGCCGAACATCAGCGACGCCGAACGCGCCGCCTTCGCCGCCAGCCGGCCCGGACGCATCGCCTTCAAGCATGCGCACTCGCAACAGAATCCGGAAAAGGACTGGGGCAAGCATACCTTGCAGGCGGTCGAGTTCGCGTTCTACATCTTGAACGAGCAGTACGGCAGGTACTCGAAGGACAACGTGCACCACGTCGTCCGCTTCAAGCCGTCGAACACGATCACGATCGGCTCGAGCATCTCCAACGGCGCCGCCTCGGCCTTGTTGGCGGCCGAGCAGGACACCAAGGGCCTGATCGACGGCGTGGCCGCCAACGAGCCGCAAATCCAGCCCAGGACCGCCACCGGCTACACGATCCGCCAGAACGGCGCGCCGGTGGCGGGGCAGGGCAAGTGGCTGATCGATTACTCGACCTACGCCGCGCTATACCAGCCCTGCATCGCCTCGACGGCGGCCGCGCCCGGGCGCTGCACCGCATTGGTCGCCAAGGGCTTGCTGTCCGGCGCCGACCTGCCGGCGCAGCAGGCGGACGCGCGCGCCCGGCTGCGGGCCTATGGCTGGCTGCCGGACTCCGACGTGTTGCAGGCGTCGCACGCGTTGACGACGGTGCTGGTCGCCGTGACCTACGCCAACGCCTACGGCCGCTTCTCGGTCACCGACCAGTTGTGCGGTTTCACGTTCGCCCCTGTCGACGCGGCCGGCTTGCCGGTGCCGTTTACGCCGGCGCAACGCGCGGCCAGCTTCGCCACCCAGAACGGCATCATCGGCACGCCGATCTACGAGGCGTCGGTCGGCGGCGCCAAGGCGTACAACCTGGGCGTGTCACCGAGCACCAATCTTGTCGACCAGTCGCTCGACGGCTTCCTGTGCCTGCGCGCGCTGGCCACCGGCGTCGACCCCGTCAACGGCAACGCGCTGACCGGCACCCTGGCCGAGCAAAGCGCGCGTGTGCGTTCGGGGGCTCAGGAGGTGGTGGCGACCGGCAATCTGCACGGCAAGCCGGCGATCATCGCCGCCGGCCGCAGCGACACGCTGATGGTGGTCAACTTCAACTCGCGCTCCTATCTCGGGTTGAACGCGCTGGCCGAAGGCTCGGCCAGCAATCTGCGCTATATCGAGGTGTTGAACGCCAACCACTTCGACACCTTCACCAGCGTGTTCCCGCAGAACATCGTGCCGCTGCACATCTACCTGTTCCGCGCGCTCGATGCGATGATGGCCCACCTGCGCAATCCGGCCGTGCCGTTGCCGCCGTCGCAGGTGGTGCGCACGGTCACCCGCCCGGACGCGGCAACGCCGATGACGGTGGCCAATGTGCCGCCTTTCGTCGCCGCGCCCGCAGCGGGCAACTTAATCACCGTCAGCGGCACGACGGTGGACGTGCCGCAGTAAGCCGGGCCGCTAGAAGGCGGCTGTGTAGATCGCCCTCGCATCGTCGCGCGTGACGGCGCGGGGGTTGTTTCCCAACAGGCGGGTCTGGAGCATGGCGTCGTCGGCCAGCCGGTCCAGATCCGCTTCCTTGATGCCGACCTGCTGCAGGGTCCGCTCGATTCCCGTAATGGCCGCGATTTGTTGCATCGCAACGACCAACGCTTCCGCGCGCGCCTCCACGCTGCCGCTGGCCTGCGGCACGACGATCTCCGCCAGTTCCGCGTACAAGCTTGCCGCCTCGGGCAAGTTGAAGCGCAGCACGTGCGGCAACACCAGGGAATTCGACAAGCCGTGTGGCACGTGGAACGTGCCGCCGATCGGATAGGCGAGGGCGTGTACCGCCGCCACCGGGGCGTTGGAGAATGCCTGTCCCGCCAGCATCGCCCCGAGCAGCATCGCCTGGCGCGCGGCCAGGTTGCGGCCGTCTTCGCAGGCGGTGAGCAGATTGGCCGACAGCAGGCCCAGCGCCTTGCGGGCGAACAGGTCGGACATCGGATTCTTTTTGTGGCGGGTGGTGTAGGCCTCGATCGCGTGGACCATGGCGTCGATGCCGGTGGCGGCGGTGACCTTGGGCGGCAAGCCCAGCGTGAGTTCGGCGTCGAGCAATGCCATATCGGCATAGAGTTGCGGCGCGACGACGCCCATTTTTGTGGTAGCGCCGGTGGTGACGATGGCGATGTTGGTCACTTCCGAACCGGTGCCGGCGGTGGTTGGGATTTGCACCAGCGGCAGCCTGTAGCCCTTGACGTTGCCGATGCCATAGATGGTCGCCAATTCCTGGTCGCTGCCGGCCAGGACCGCGATCAGTTTCGCCACGTCCATCGAACTGCCGCCGCCCAGTCCGATGACGATGTCGGTGCCGTGGGCGCGTGCGGCCGCGACGGCGTCGAGGACGACATGTTCGGGTGGGTCGGCCGCCACGTTGGAATAGATGGCGACGTCGATGCCGGTGGCGCGCAGGCTGGCGGCGGGTGCTTCGACCAGTCCGGTTTTGAGGAAGCCGGGATCGGTAACGAGCAGGGCGCGTTTGGCGGCGGGGAAATGTTGGGTGATGTGCTCGCCCAGTTTGGCGGCGGCGCCCACCTCCGAAATGACGTGGGCGACCGTGCTGAATGCGAAGGAGGGGAAATCGTTCATGGCTGGGATCCGTGAGGTGGTGGATTTCACGTGGAAGCTTACCCGAGGCGGCGTGGCTTGTGCTGCTTTTACCCGCTCCGTGTGCGCCATCTGGCGCCTCTTGTTTCCACCCCGCACGGCGCGCACCACTGGGGACGTACCCCTTGGGGTACGTCCCCGCCGTCAATGGGGTAAGCTCGTGTTCACCCCGCACGGCGCGTACCACTGGGGACGTACCCCTTGGGGTACGTCCCCGCCGTCAATGGGGTAAGCTCTTGTTTCCACACCGCACGGCGCGTACCACTGGGGACGTACCCCTTGGGGTACGTCCCCGCCGTTAATGGGGTAAGCATGCGTCATGCCGCATCCGCATCAACCCGCAGCAATTTCTTCCGTACAATACAGCTTTGGCGAGCATCGATTGGATTGGCGGAACATGGTTGAGTATGCGGTGTTGGGTGTGGCGGCGTTCAGCGCCGGTCTGGTGGACGCGGTGGTCGGTGGCGGGGGATTGATCCAACTACCGGCGATGTTCTCGGTCTTTCCCAACATGGCGCCGGCCACCATCATCGGCACCAACAAACTCGCCAGCATCGCCGGCACCAGCGTGGCGGCCGTCAGCTATGCACGCCGCGTCGCCATCGCCTGGACGGTCGCCGCGCCGGCCGCTTTCGCCGCGCTGATTTTCTCCTTCTTCGGCGCCTACACGGTCACCAAGGTCTCGCCCGACTTTTTCCGCACCGCCTTGCCGATCGTCCTGCTCGCTGTCGCCATCTACACCTTTGCCAAGAAGGACTTCGGCAGCGTGCACGCGCCGCTGCACACGGGGCGCAAGGAACAAACGCTGGCGCTGCTGATCGGTTCCGGCATCGGTTTCTATGATGGCTTCTTCGGCCCCGGCACCGGGAGCTTCCTGGTGTTTCTGTTCGTGCGCATCTTTGGCTTCGACTTCCTCGGCGCGTCCGCCGTAGCCAAGATTGTCAACGTTGCCTGCAATCTGTCGGCGCTGGTCTGGTTCGGCTATAGCGGGCACCTGATTTGGCAACTGGGCGCGATGATGGCCGTGTGCCAGATCGCCGGTTCCATCATCGGCACGCGTTTGGCGATGAAGCACGGCAGCGCGTTTGTCCGCAAACTGTTCCTGGTGGTGGTCTCGATCCTGATCCTGAAGACCAGTTACGACAGCTGGATACGCTGGTAGATTGTTTCACGTGGAACCAAAAAGGGACGCTGATGCGTCCCTTTTTTCATTGTTCCACGTGGAACAATGCCGCAAAATCGCCGAAAATATTTTGCCTAAAAAAGTCGCAGCTCTTAAAAGACTTTATAATCGGAGCTTGATCCCTTCGTTTTTACCAAATCCCATCATGTTATTTCCAACTAATTTCGACGTCATCGTCGTCGGCGGTGGTCACGCCGGTACCGAGGCGGCCCTCGCTTCCGCCCGCATGGGGCAGAAGACTTTGCTCTTGACACACAATATCGAGACCCTGGGCCAGATGTCGTGCAACCCTTCCATCGGCGGTATCGGCAAAGGCCACCTGGTCAAGGAAGTCGATGCGATGGGCGGCGCCATGGCGATCGCCACCGATGAAGCGGGTATTCAATTCCGCATTTTGAACTCGTCCAAAGGCCCCGCGGTACGCGCCACGCGCGCCCAGGCCGACCGTATTTTGTACAAGGCAGCGATTCGTTCGCGCTTGGAAAACCAGCCCAACCTGTGGCTGTTCCAGCAGGCCGTCGACGATCTGATGGTGGAGGGCGACCGCGTGGTCGGCGCCGTCACCCAGATCGGCCTCAAGTTCCTGGCGCCCGCAGTCGTGCTGACGGCCGGGACCTTCCTCGACGGGAAGATCCACGTGGGCCTCCAGAACTATTCTGCGGGCCGTGCGGGCGATCCGCCGGCGATCTCGCTGTCTGCCCGCCTGAAGGAATTAAAGCTGCCACAGGGCCGTTTAAAGACCGGCACGCCCCCTCGCATCGATGGCCGCAGCATCGACTTCTCGCTGATGACCGAACAGCCGGGCGACCTCGATCCGGTGCCGGTGTTCTCGGTGATGGGCAACGCCGCCATGCATCCGGCGCAAATGCCGTGCTGGGTCACGCACACCAACAACAAAACGCACGACATCATCCGCGCCGGCCTGGACCGCAGCCCGATGTACACGGGCGTGATCGAAGGCGTCGGCCCGCGTTATTGCCCGTCGATCGAAGACAAGATCCACCGCTTCTCGGCCAAGGAATCGCACCAGATTTTCCTCGAGCCGGAAGGCCTGACGACCAACGAATTCTATCCAAACGGCATCTCCACCAGCCTGCCGTTCGACGTCCAGATCGAGCTGGTGCGGTCGATGAAGGGCATGGAAAACGCCCACATCCTGCGTCCCGGCTACGCCATCGAATACGATTATTTCGACCCGCGGGGCCTTAAGGCATCGCTGGAAACCAAGGCCGTCAGCGGCCTGTACTTCGCCGGCCAGATCAACGGCACCACCGGTTACGAGGAAGCTGCCGCCCAGGGCATGCTTGCCGGCCTGAACGCGGCGCTGCAAACCCAGGGCAGGGAGGCGTGGACGCCGGCCCGCTCCGAGGCCTATCTGGGCGTGCTGGTCGACGACCTGGTCACGCAGGGCGTGCTGGAGCCGTACCGGATGTTCACCAGCCGCGCCGAGTATCGCCTCAGCCTGCGCGAGGATAACGCCGACATGCGCCTGACCGAAATCGGCCGCAAACTGGGCTGCGTGGGCGACGCGCAGTGGGAAGCGTTCGAGAAAAAACGCGAAGCCGTGGCGCTGGAACTGGAGCGTTTGCGTTCCACGTGGGTCAATCCACGCATCCTCGAGGCGGCCGAATCCGAGCGCGTCATCGGCCAGGCGATCGAGCGCGAGTACTCGCTGGCGGACCTGCTGCGCCGTCCCGGCGTCGAGTACGAGAAGCTGATGAGCCTGTCCGGCATCGACGGCCGCGAGCTCGCCGGCCCCGGCGTGAGCGACGACGCGGTGCGCGAACAGGTCGAAATCCAGCTCAAATATTCGGGCTATATCGACCGCCAGACCAAGGAAGTGGAGCGCCACGAGCACTACGAAAACCTGAAATTGCCGGAAGCTTTCAGCTATCTGGACATCACCGCGCTGTCGGTCGAAGTGCGCCAGAAGCTGCACGCGCAGCGTCCGGAAACGCTGGGCCAGGCCTCGCGCATCTCCGGTGTGACGCCGGCGGCCATTTCGCTGTTGCTGGTGCACCTGAAAAAGGCCGGTTTTGGCGGCTTCCTGAATGACAAAAACGCGCAGAAAGACGAGGCGGTGCAATGAAGGTGTTTGACCGTGTGGTTGTCGCGGATGTTTTAAAACAAGGCATCAAGGACTTAAAGCTGGAGCTGGCGGACGATCAGGTGGAGCAGCTGCTGGACTACCTGGCGTTGCTTAACAAGTGGAATTCGGTCTACAACCTGACGTCGGTGCGCGATCCGATGCAGATGGTGACCTTGCATTTGCTCGATTCGCTGGCCGCCGTGCCCGCCTTCGCCGCCGCGAAAAACGTGCTGGACGTGGGCGCCGGCGGTGGCTTGCCGGGCATGGTGCTGGCGATCAGCCGTCCGGATATGAAGGTGTCGATGATCGATACGGTGCACAAAAAGACCGCGTTTTTGAACCAGGTGAAGGCCGAACTGGGCCTGTCGAACGTGACGGTGTACACCAAGCGCGTCGAGCAGCTGGAAGTGAAGACAAAATTCGACGTCATCACCTCGCGCGCCTTTGCCGACCTGTCGGACTTCGTCAACTGGTCGGGCCATCTGCTGCAAGAGGGCGGACGCTTCATCGCCTTGAAGGGAACGGCGCCGGAGGACGAAAGAGAACGGCTTCCGGAGCCCTGGAAAGTGCGCAAATTGGAGCCTTTGACGGTGCCGGGACTGGAGGCGGAACGCCATCTTGTGTTCATCGAGGCAGAAACTGTATAAATCGTTTATATCGTATAAATCGTTTATGCCGTATAAACAGTATAAATCGTTTATATAGTTTAAACGGTATAAATAATTAACCGAAAAAATTTAACTCAACGCGACCTCGGCGTCCGAAACCAAAAAGAGATCGATAAGAACTACATGGCAAAAATTTTCTGCGTAGCGAATCAAAAAGGCGGAGTTGGTAAAACAACAACAACGGTCAACCTGGCCGCCGGCCTGGCAAAGCTGAACCAGCGCGTGCTGCTGGTGGACCTGGACCCGCAGGGCAACGCCACCATGGGCGCGGGCATCAACAAGGCCGGCCTGCCGGCGTCGACCTACGAGGTGATGCTGGGCGAGTCCGACGTGGCCACCGCCCGCCAGCGCTCGGAGCCGGGCAAGTTCGACGTGCTGCCGTCCAACCGCGAGCTGGCCGGCGCGGAAGTGGAGATGGTCGCGCTCGACAACCGCGAGCGCCGCCTCAAGGAAGCGCTGGCCGCCGTCGACAAGGAGTACGACTTCATCCTGATCGACTGCCCGCCGGCGTTGTCGATGCTGACCTTGAACGGCCTGTGCGCCGCGCACGGCGTCATCATCCCGATGCAGTGCGAGTACTACGCGCTCGAAGGCCTGTCCGACCTGGTCAACACCATCAAGAAGGTGCACGCCAACCTCAACCCGGACCTGAAGATCATCGGCCTGCTGCGCGTGATGTTCGATCCGCGCATGACGCTGTCGCAGCAGGTGTCGGCGCAGCTCGAGCAGCACTTCGGCGACAAGGTCTTCAAAACCATCATCCCGCGCAACGTGCGTCTGGCCGAAGCGCCGTCGTATGGTTTGCCCGGCGTCACGTTCGATCCATCGTCGAAGGGCGCGCAGGCGTATATCGCCTTCGGCGCCGAGATGGTCGCGCGCATCAAAAAAATGTAACGTAAAGATTCCCACATCATGGCAACCAAAAAACTCAAGGGCCTCGGTCGCGGCCTCGAAGCGCTGCTCGGCGGCGACGTCGACCTGACCACGGCGGACGCCAACACGCCGTCCGTATTGAACGTGACGCAAATGCAGGCCGGTAAATACCAGCCGCGCACCCGCATGGACGAGGGCGGTCTGCAGGAACTGGCCGCCTCGATCAAGAGCCAGGGCATCATGCAGCCGATCCTGGTGCGCCCGGTCGGCACCAACAAGGCCACCGGCGAGATCAAGTACGAGATCATCGCCGGCGAACGCCGTTTCCGCGCCGCGCAAATCGCCGGCCTCGAGACGCTCCCCGTTTTGGTGCGCGACGTCGACGACCAGGCCGCCGCCGCGATGGCGCTGATCGAGAACATGCAGCGCGAGGATTTGAATCCGCTGGAAGAGGCGCAAGGCATCCACCGCTTGATCACCGATTTCAGTTTTACGCACGAGCAGGCCGCCGGCGCCGTCGGCCGCTCGCGCAGCGCCGTGTCGAACTTGCTGCGTTTGATGAATCTGGCGTCTGCGGTGCAAACCATGCTGATGGCCGGCGATATCGACATGGGCCATGCGCGCGCGCTGTTGTCGGTCGATGCCGCCTCGCAAATTAATTTGGCCAACATGGTCATCGCCAAACGCCTGTCGGTGCGCGAGACGGAAAAACTGGTGGCGCGGACCCTGGAAGAACAAAAGGCTTCGCCAACCGAGGCGCGTCAAAAGGAGAAATCCGGCGACATCGTGCGCCTGGAGGAAGAACTGTCCGACAAGCTGGCCACGCCGGTGGTGTTCAAAATGGGCAGCAAGGGTCGTGGCCAAATGATCATCGACTTTGCCGACCTTGACATACTTGATGGTGTATTAGCAAGATTGCGCGCGTAAGGTGTGCCTTCGCGGAGCCACGCCGTCTTCGGGCCGCCTACGGATCGTGCACGGCGGATTACGCTGCGCTAATCCGCCCTACGTGTTTCGGACGACGTTGGCAGCCCGGGCCAGGAAAATTTTTGCTGGGAAATCAACAAACCACCAAACTTCCAACTGGTTCCAAAGTGGTGCAAAGCGTTTGGAAATGTTTATAAAAGCGTCTCTTTCGCGCACAAAATGCTCTGCTGCGGTGCAGCAATGTTTGACGTGATACATGAAAGACACATATAATCACGCGTCTTTGGGTTTTATCGGCTTTTTTTGGAGCTCGGCAGTGAGTAAATCAACGAGTCATTCCAAGCCGATGTTTAAAGTCGTCGCCCTCCAGTTGGCCATCGTCACTGGATTCGCCTTGCTCGCCTGGAACTTGGGTGGAGTACTCAAAGCTTGGTCGGCCGCCTATGGCGGAGCAATCGCAGTCATCGGGAGTCTGATGTACGCGATGATTGTTGCGGGCGGAACAAATGACCCCAAAAAAGCTTTCCGGTCGCACGTGCGGGCCGAAGTAGTGAAAATATTTATCACGGTAGTGCTGTTCGTTGTGGCACTGGCGCTGTTTCAGTCGGCCTCTTGGTTATGGCTGATCTTGGGTTTCGCGGTGGCAACCTTGGCGTACTGGTTCTCACTGCTAGCAATTTAATCACCAAAATCTAAACTTTTATGACCACAGAAAACGCTGCAGGAGCGCATCAACAAGCTGCGCCGACCTCAATTGAGTATATCCAGCATCACCTGACCCACCTGAAAAGTGCCGATGGCATGTACAACCTGGACACGTTCTGGGTTTCGGCCATTCTGGGACTGATTTTCCTCGGCGTGTTTTACATGGCGTCGCGCAAGGCGACCGCCGGCGTGCCGGGCAAGCTGCAAAATTTCGTCGAAGCCGTCATGGAGCTGGTCAACGAGGTGGTCAATTCGGCCTTCCACGCCAAGAGCAAGGTCATCGCCCCGCTGGCGATCACCATCTTCTGCTGGGTTTGGCTGATGAACGCCATGGACTTCCTGCCGGTCGACCTGCTGCCCAAGCTGCTCGGCTACGCCGGCGTGCACTACCTGCGCGTCGTGCCGACGGCCGACGTCAACCATACTTTCGGCATGTCGTTCGGCGTCATGCTGTGCATTATTGGTTTCTCGATCAAAGCCAAGGGTCTCGGCGGCTGGGGTAAAGAGTTGCTGACCGCCCCGTTCCACGCCCATGGCTTCATGGCCATCGTGCTGGCGCCGGTCAACTTCATCTTCCAGATGATCGAGTTGCTGGCCAAGCCACTGTCGCTGTCGCTGCGACTCTTCGGCAATATGTACGCCGGCGAGCTGCTGTTCATTCTGATCGCTCTGCTGCCATGGTGGGCGCAGTGGCTGCTGGGTGGTCCTTGGGTTATCTTCCACATCCTGGTGGTGACCCTGCAAGCGTTTGTGTTTATGGCGTTGACGGTTGTCTATTTGGCCCTTGCGGTTGAGAAGCACTAACAACAAATCGTTTTATCTTTTTTAGTATCTGTAGTCTTTTTTAAAATCTTAGGAGAAATTTCAATGCAAGCTCTGATCGCACAAGTACAAAGCATGACCGTTCTGGCCGCAGCAATCATCATCGGTCTGGCCGCTATCGGCACCGCACTCGGTTTCGCAATTCTGGGCGGCAAATTCCTGGAAGCGTCGGCCCGTCAACCAGAACTGATGCCACAACTGCAAACCAAGCTGTTCGTTATCGCTGGTCTGCTGGATGCGATCTCGATGATCGGCGTCGGCGTTGCCCTGCTGTACACCTTCAGCAACCCGTTCCTGGCTGCCGTTCTGTCCGCTCAGTAATCCGCTCCACCCTAGGAGAAACTTTTAGTTAGGAGCAAAGGTATGGACATCAATATGTCTCTCATCGGCCAGATGATCACCTTCGCGGTGTTGGTCTGGGTGTCGATGAAGTTCGTATTTCCATCGCTGAACGCAGCGTTGGATGAGCGTGCCAAGCGTATCGCTGATGGTCTGGCCGCGGCCGACCAGGGCCAGGCTGCGATGGTTGTCGCTGAAAAGCGCGCCGCCGAAGCACTGACCAGTGCACGCGAAGAAGCTTCGCAACGTGTTGCCGACGCCGAAAAGCGCGCGCAACTGGTCGCCGAAGAAATCAAAGCGAATGCACAAGCCGAAGCGGACCGCATCATTGCGCAAGCCAAGGCAGATGCCGATCAGCAACTGGCCAAGGCGCGCGACACGCTGCGCGCTCAGGTGGCTGACCTGGCTGTGAAGGGCGCCGAGCAAATCTTGAAGCGCGAAGTCAACGCCTCGGCCCACGCCGATCTGTTGTCGCGCCTGTCTGTCGAGCTGTAATCATGGCAGAAAACGCAACCGTCGCCCGTCCCTACGCGGAAGCTTTGTTCCGCGTAGCCCAAGCAGGTAAGGAATCGTTCAACCTCGCGGCGTGGTCCGAACTGGTGGCCGAACTGGCCCAGATCGGTGCCCACCCCGAGGTGCAAGCATTCGCCCGCAATCCGAAGACCTCGGCCAGCGACGTGAGCGCCGCCATTACGGCCCTGGTGAAGTCGCCGTTGACCCCGGAAGCGACCAACTTCCTGGCAATGCTGGTCGACAACGGTCGTATCAGTCTGCTGCCGGAAATCGGCGCGCAATTCCAGGCGTTGAAAAACGCCACGGAAGGCGCCGCGGACGCCGAGATCACCAGCGCCTTCGAGCTGAGCGCCGCTCAAGTCGCCGAACTGGTCGCGACCCTGGAAAAGAAATTCAGCCGCAAGCTGAACCCGGTCGTGACCGTGGATCCGGCGTTGATCGGTGGCGTGCGCGTGGTCGTCGGCGATGAAGTGCTGGACACTTCGGTCCGCGCCAAGCTGTCGCAGATGCGTATGGCACTGGCCGCCTGAGGCGCAAGCCGGCGGACCCGCTTAGAACAGATTCTTCCCCTCGCGCAAGCTGAGAGAAACACTTTTAGGAGTTAGTATGCAACTCAACCCATCTGAAATCAGCGAGCTGATCAAGAGCCGTATCCAAGGCCTTGATGGCGGCGCTGAAGTACGCAACCAAGGCACGGTTATTTCCGTCGCCGACGGTATCGTCCGCATCCACGGCCTGTCGGAAGTGATGCAGGGCGAAATGCTGGAATTCCCAGGCAACACCTTCGGTCTGGCGATGAACCTGGAGCGCGACTCCGTCGGCGCCGTGATTCTGGGTGCTTACGAGCACATCTCCGAAGGCGACACGGTCAAGTGCACCGGCCGCATTCTGGAAGTGCCGGTCGGTCCCGAGCTGCGCGGCCGTGTGGTCAACGCGCTGGGCCAGCCGATCGACGGCAAGGGCGCCATCGACGCCAAGCTGACCTCGCCGATCGAAAAGATCGCACCGGGCGTGATCGCCCGCGAGTCCGTTTCGCAGCCGATGCAAACCGGCCTGAAATCGATCGACGCGATGGTACCGATCGGCCGTGGCCAGCGCGAGCTGATCATTGGCGACCGCCAGACCGGTAAATCGGCCGTGGCCGTTGATGCGATCATCAACCAAAAGGGCCAGGGCGTGACGTGTATCTACGTCGCCATCGGTCAAAAAGCCTCGACCATCAAAAACATCGTGCGCTCGCTGGAAACGCACGGCGCGCTCGAGTACACCATCGTGGTCGCAGCGACCGCGTCGGAATCGGCGGCGATGCAATACATCTCGGCCTACTCGGGCTGCACGATGGGCGAATACTTCCGCGACCGCGGTGAAGACGCCCTGATCGTCTACGATGACTTGTCGAAGCAAGCCGTTGCATACCGTCAAATTTCCCTGCTGCTGCGCCGTCCACCAGGCCGCGAAGCCTACCCTGGCGACGTGTTCTACCTGCACTCGCGCCTGCTGGAACGCGCGGCCCGCGTGAACGCCGACTACGTGTCCGCCTTCACCAACGGCGCCGTCACCGGCAAGACCGGTTCGCTGACCGCGTTGCCGATCATCGAAACCCAGGCGGGCGACGTGTCGGCCTTCGTGCCAACCAACGTGATTTCGATCACCGACGGTCAAATCTTCCTGGAAACGTCGCTGTTCAACTCGGGTATCCGCCCTGCGATCAACGCCGGTATTTCGGTGTCGCGCGTCGGTGGCGCCGCCCAGACCAAGGTCATCAAAAACCTGTCCGGCGGTATCCGTACCGACTTGGCGCAGTACCGTGAGCTGGCCGCGTTCGCGCAGTTCGCCTCGGACCTGGACGAATCGACCCGCAAACAGCTCGACCGTGGCGCGCGCGTCACCGAACTGCTCAAGCAAGCCCAGTATTCGCCACTGTCGATCTCGCTGATGGCCGCTTCGCTGTTCGCGGTCAACAAGGGCTACTTGGACGACGTGCCGGTCAAGAAGGTGCTGGCGTTCGAAGCCGGCCTGCACGCCTACCTGAAGACGAAGCAAGCCGATCTGCTGTCGAAGATTGAATCGTCGAAGCAACTGGACAAGGACGGCGAAGCAACGCTGGCCGCCGCCGTTGCCGACTTCAAGAAATCCGGCGCATTTTAAGCGGCACGGGGGGTCCGGCTGAAGCCGGGACCGCCCTCAGCGCAGAAGGAGTAAGGACTCATGGCAGCAGGCAAAGAGATACGAGGCAAGATCAAGAGCGTAGAGAATACGAAGAAGATCACCAAGGCGATGGAAATGGTTGCCGCATCGAAAATGCGCAAAGCGCAGGACCGTATGCGCGCCGCCCGTCCCTACAGTGAGAAGATTCGCAATATCGCCGCTAATCTGGCTACCGCCAATCCGGAATACACGCACGCTTTCCTGGCAACAGAGCAAAAGGAAACGGCCAAGAAGGTTGGTTTCATCATCGTCACCACGGACAAGGGTCTGTGCGGCGGTATGAACACCAACATTTTGCGCATGGTGACGTCGAAAACCCGTGAGCTGGAAACAGCCGGCAACAAAATTGCCGCGGTGGCCATCGGTAACAAAGGGTTGGGGTTTTTGAATCGCGTAGGCGTTCCTGTCGTTGCGCAAGTAACGCAGATCGGCGACACGCCGCACCTGGAAAAACTGATCGGACCGGTCAAGGTCATGCTCGAGAAATTCCAGAACGGCGAGGTCGACGCAGTCTACCTGTGCTACACCAAGTTTATCAACACGATGAAGCAAGAGCCGGTGGTGGAGCAGTTGCTGCCATTGCCAGCGGCTAAGATGCAAGCCGACGCGGGTAATCACAACTGGGATTACATCTACGAGCCGGACGCGGCAAGCGTGATCGATGAACTTCTGGAGCGCTATATCGAAGCGCTGGTGTACCAGTCGGTGGCGGAAAACCTGGCGTCCGAGCAATCGGCGCGCATGGTGGCGATGAAGTCGGCAAGCGACAACGCCGGCAGTGTGATCGGCGAATTGAAGCTGATCTACAACAAGACCCGCCAAGCCGCGATTACCAAAGAACTCTCCGAAATCGTCGCCGGTGCGGCTGCGGTTTAAACGAATTAAATTATATAGAAGGAACGAACATGGCTGATGGCAAAATCGTTCAGTGTATCGGCGCTGTGGTGGACGTTGAGTTTCCCCGCAACGCGATGCCTAAGGTATTCGATGCCTTGAAAATGGAAGGCTCCGAGCTGACCCTGGAAGTACAACAACAGCTGGGCGACGGCGTGGTCCGTACGATTGCTCTGGGTTCGTCCGACGGCCTGCGCCGCGGCATGATGATCCAGAACACCGGCAAGCCGATCATGGTGCCGGTCGGTAAAGCGACCCTGGGTCGCATCATGGACGTGCTGGGCAACCCGATCGACGAATGCGGCCCGGTCGCCCACGACCAGATCGCCTCGATCCACCGCACGCCTCCTGCATACGACGAACTGTCGCCATCGCAGGACCTGCTGGAAACCGGTATCAAGGTTATCGACCTGGTCTGCCCGTTCGCCAAAGGCGGTAAGGTCGGTCTGTTCGGTGGCGCCGGCGTCGGCAAGACCGTGAACATGATGGAACTGATCAACAACATCGCCAAGGCGCACTCGGGTTTGTCCGTGTTCGCCGGCGTCGGTGAGCGTACCCGCGAAGGTAACGACTTCTACCACGAGATGGCCGACGCCAAAGTGGTCGATCTGGAAAATCCAGAGAACTCCAAAGTGGCGATGGTCTACGGTCAGATGAACGAACCACCAGGCAACCGTCTGCGCGTCGCGCTGACCGGCCTGACCATGGCCGAAGCGTTCCGTGACGAAGGCAAGGACGTTCTGTTCTTCGTCGACAACATCTACCGCTTCACCCTGGCCGGTACCGAAGTGTCCGCACTGCTGGGCCGTATGCCATCGGCGGTGGGTTACCAGCCGACCCTGGCCGAAGAGATGGGCCGCCTGCAAGAGCGCATCACCTCGACCAAGACCGGTTCGATCACCTCGATCCAGGCCGTCTACGTTCCAGCGGATGACTTGACCGACCCGTCGCCAGCGACCACCTTCGGTCACTTGGATTCGACCGTCGTTCTGTCGCGTGACATCGCCTCGCTGGGTATCTACCCTGCGGTCGATCCACTGGACTCGACCTCGCGCCAGCTGGACCCGCTGGTCGTCGGCCAGGAGCACTACGACACCGCGCGCGCCGTGCAGGGCACCCTGCAGCGCTACAAGGAACTGCGCGACATTATCGCGATTCTGGGTATGGACGAACTGGCGCCGGAAGACAAACTGCTGGTCGCCCGCGCACGTAAGATGCAGCGTTTCCTGTCGCAGCCGTTCCACGTCGCTGAAGTGTTTACCGGCGCGCCTGGTAAATACGTTTCGCTCAAGGACACGATCAAGGGCTTCAAAATGATCGCTTCGGGCGAACTCGATCATCTGCCGGAACAAGCGTTCTACATGGTCGGCACGATCGAAGAAGCAATCGAAAAAGCCAAGAAACTCAACTAATCGTTGAGCGCGGTCCCGCCCCGGCGGGGCCGCAGCTAACCCGACAGGACACACATGGCAAATACTATTCACGTTGACGTGGTTTCCGCCGAGGAGTTGATCTACTCCGGCGAAGCCGAATTCGTCGCGTTGCCGGGCGAACAGGGCGAGCTGGGGATCTATCCCAAGCACACGCCGTTGATCACCCGCATCCGTCCGGGCGCGGTCCGCATCCAGGTACCAGGTCAAGCCGAGGAAGAATTTGTCTTCGTCGCCGGCGGCCTGCTGGAAGTGCAGCCGGGCGCCGTGACGGTGCTGGCCGACACCGCGATCCGCGGCAAGGATCTGGACGAGGCCAAAGCGGTCGCGGCCAAGAAACGCGCCGAGGAAGCGCTGGCGAACAATACCTCCGGTATCGATTACGCGAAAGCGCAAGCCGAACTGGCGGCCGCGATCGGCCAGCTGGCCGCGATCGCCAAACTGCGCGCCAAGCACTAAGCAACGCACAGCAACACAACGGAAAGGCAGCTTCGGCTGCCTTTTTTTTTGGGCCGGTTCAAGTATATCGACACCGCTTGAATTCCGGTCGCGCCGTTCAATGTTAGATTACCGGATGTAAGTTCTGTCATCTAGTTTGGCGAGAGGAATTTCCATGCGCTTCCAGAGCACTGTCGCCGGCATCGCCGTCGCCGCAGCGATGCTGTTTTCCCTACCCGTCCATGGGCAAGCGCCGCCCCCGACGGCCGCCGCCGCCGGTCAGTTGGACGAGTTGATCAACAAGAAAATGCGCCAGGCCGGCATTGTCGGGCTTGGCGCGGCGATCGTTGTCAATCAGCAGGTCGTGTGGTCCAAGGGCTACGGCTACGCCGACAAGGCGCGCGGGCTGCCCTTCACGCCCGACACGGTGATGAACGTCGGCTCCATCAGCAAGACGGTCACGGGCGTGGCCATGATGCGCGCGGTGCAGGACGGCAAACTCTCGCTCGACGAGGACATCAACGCCTATCTTCCTTTCAAGCTTGTCCATCCCCGCCATCGCGCCGAGCGGATCACCTTGCGGCAGCTGGCCACGCATACGTCGGGCATCACCGACCGCTGGTCGGTCTATGAGGGCACCTATCATTACGGTGGCGATACGCCGGAGGACCTGGGCGGGTTTTTAAGGAGCTACTTCACGCCGCAAGGGAAGCACTACGCCGCCGAAAATTTCCTCGACGTCAAACCGGGCACCCACCGCGAATATTCCAACATCGGCGCCGGTCTGGCCGGCTATATAGTCGAGCTCGCGACCGGCGAAAAGTTGGGCCGGTACACCAAGCGACTTATTTTCGCGCCCTTGAAGATGGACAGCACCGGCTGGTCGCTGTCGGAAATTCCGGTGCAAAAGCACTCGACCTTGTATATTTCCCAGAACGGGATGAGCGTGCCCATTGCGCCGTATGCATTGACGACCTATCCCGACGGCGGCCTGCGCACCTCGGTCGCGGACCTGTCGAAGTTGTTCATTGCGCTGCTCGACAAGGGCCAGTACCGTGGCGCCCGCATCCTCGATCAGAAGTCGGTGGCGGAAATGCTGCGTTTCCAGTACGGCGCTTCGAACAAGCCGGACAACGTCAAACTCGATCAGAAGAATTCCGGCATTTTCTGGCAATCCATGTTCAACGTCACCAGGATGGGCCATGGCGGGTCCGACCCCGGCCTGAAAACCGACATGCTCACCGATCTGTCCGGGAAGGTCGGCGTCATTTTGTTCACCAATACCTCGTTGTACGAGCAGGAAATGGGAAAGTACAACGACATCTTCAAGGCCATCTGGAGCCACGCGGAAGCGTTAAAGGCCGAGGCCGCTGGCGATTAGTTCGACGGCGCCCGGTCCACCCGCAGCAGCACGTCGGCGTGGTGATGGCCGCTGAAAGCGGCGAACAAGCGGCCCTGCAATTCCACCTGCCCGCCGAGCCGCGGCCTGAGCGCCGCGTACTGTTCCGGCGTCAGCACCAGTTGAACTTCTTGAACGCCGTCGTGCGCCTGTTGATCCCCGGCGCTTTTTCCGCGGGTGCAGATGGCCGGGTTTAGCGACAGATAGAAGCCGGTTTCCGGTTCATCGCCGTGGTCGATGCTGTCAAAGTCCGGTTTGCCGGGGAACGTGGCCCGATGCAGTTCGCCCACCAGGGTCACCGTGTCGGGCTCGTAGTTCAGGCAGTCGGCGGCACGGGCCGCGCAACAGATCGCACCGCATAGCAGGATGCCGGCAAACCCCGGACGAATTTTCATTGATGACTCCCTCGTTGACCGGTCCAATGTTAGCGCGAGGTGGGTAAGCTGGTCAGCTTACGGATGTGTAAGCCTGGCGCCGCCGGCACTGTTCTGTGAGGGACGATGACCGCCGCCGGCAGCGCGGCCAGCACGCAATCTAGCTTGGTCCCTGAAGAGCTTGACCACCAGCTGGCGGCCGGCTTCTGGCCGGCGCAACCGGCGGTGGTGGCGCGCTGGCTCGACCAGGCGGCCCGCTTGTCCGATGAGGCCTAGCCCCGCCCGCCACCGTGCCGCACCGATTTTCAATTTCTCAAACGAAATAATGTCAAAGTGATAATTGGTGAGTTTTCAATGATTATTTTCTGCAATAATTCCCTCCAATAAATTGTTTGCTTCTTGGAAATTTAAGTGCGCGCACTGAAATTTTCATGCCTCGACGACTATTTTTGGAGACCGCTTGTCATCCTTTTTCCGCGCCGCCCGCCGGCTGCCGCTGTGTTTGGCGACGCTGTGCCTGCAACTGCTGTTGCCCCAACTCGCCCACGCGCAAGCGATCACCTTTGCCGGCTTCTCCTTCGCCGGCGACTACGCCACCATCGGCGAGCGCTTCCCCAACGCCGCCCGCATCGATAAGGCGCTCAAGCTCGAAGGCGACGCCCGCTCGCTCTCGCGCATCACCATCGAGCGCGCCTACGCGGCCGAGCACCCGACCCTGGAATACGCCCCGCGCGCGGCGCTGGCCAACCTCAAAGGGGCCGACCAGGTGTTGATGGCGGTGCTGCTGCTCAACGGCGAGACCGTGTCCACCGAACGCATCGGCAACTATTACAAAACCTTCGTCAGCCTGCGCGCCGACGCCCTGATCTTCGATTACAAGAGCAAGAGCGTGGTGCGCAGCTATCCGCTCAGCGTGGTGGTGTTCGACGCCTCGGCGCAACCGCCGACCCCGGCCGCGATCGAGGCCCATGTGCGCGAATTGATGCTGCGCGAGGACGGCGGCGGCCTGCTGACCCAGTTCACCCGCCGCCTGGCCGCCGCCCGCCTGCCCGCGCCCGGCACCCGGACCATCCAGGTGCGCCGCGCCCAGGTCGCGCCCGAAGCGATGGCGGTGATGCCGGCCGGGTTGCGCGACAATCCGGCGCTGGCCGGCCAGATGATCTCGGACGCCTTCGGCTCCATCCTGTCGGCCAAGTTGGGCGTGTCGCTGCTGCCGACCGGCCTGGGCCACGCGCTCGGCACGATGTCCTTCCGCCTCGACAACGGCGACGCGCTCGACCTCAAGGTGGGCGAGGGCGACTACCTGTTCGACGTCAAGCTCAACAAGTTCGCCAAGATCAAGAGCGGCGAGAACAACGTCGGCGCCTCGTACGTGTACGGCGTCTACGGCAACGTCCGCTTCTTCGAACCGGCCCTCAACACCGACTTCTTCCTGTCCGACCTGAAGAACGGCGAGGTCAAGGTGGTGCCGGCCAACCAGACCGACCTCGACGACTTCCCCGCCTACGAGGCGGCCATCCGCGGCCTGTTCCTCAAGTTCGCCGACGCCCTGGTGCAGCCCGATTCGAAATGGATCGTCACGGCCGCCGCCAACAAAGACATTACCAAGCAAATCGACGCATCCCGCGCCATTTTAAAGGCTAGCAAATGAAGAAAATACTGTTGATGCTGGTGACCGCGCTGCTGGCGCTGCCATCGTTCGCCCAAGTGGTCACCGCCAAGGGCGTGGCGACCGTCAGCTACGGCGCCACCCTGATGCCGGCCGATGTCGACCGCGCCTACCGCGCCGCGCAGGTGGCTTCGATCGAACGTTACTTCGCCGAGGCCGGCGAGGCCGAGTCGGAAAACTTCGAGGGTATCCGCCCGCAGGTCGAAGCCAATCTCGACAAGTACATCATGAGCGCGGCCATGCTCAGCGAACAGGACCAGCCGGTGCTGCATAAGTACTCGGTATCGGTGCGCACCGAACTGAACGTGACCAAGCTGCGCATCGCGCTGCGCGGCGCCAGCAAGGCCAGCCAGTCCGGCCCGGCCGGCAATTCGCAGATGGTGTATGTGTTCCTCGGCCGCGACGTCGGCGCCGTCAAATCGTTCGACGACCGCGTCGTCAAGCGCGCCGAGGTCAAGTATGACAGCGACGTCAAGGCCAGCGGCAGCACGCGCGGCGCCGAAGGCGAGAGCATCAAGGCCAATTCGATCAGCACCAACGCGTCGCAGCAAAAGACCAGCAAGGTGTCGGCCAGCCAGTCGATCAACGTGGAAACGGGCGGCAGCACCAACCGCAAGCAGGACGAGACCTCCTACCGCATGCTGTCGATGGCCAGCCACAAGACCTCGGTTACCAGCGTGTTCTCGCAATCCGGCTTTGTCGTGGCCGATCCCGACTTCGTGCTGGCCGACGGCGACATGAAGGCCGTCAACGCCGACTTTTCCAAAGGCAGCGACCTGGCGCCGTCGACCATGCGCGCGCTGGTGACATCGCTGCGCAAGGCCGGCGTGCCGCTGTTCGTGGTGGCCACCTTCGACGTCGGCCTGCCGGCGCAGGATCCGGCCACCGGCATGCAGCGCGTGGCCGTGACCGTCACCGGCCGCGTGCTCGACGTCAGCGGCAACCTGCCGCGCGAAGTGGCCTCGGTGCCGCCGGTGCAGTACTTCGCCGTCGCCCCCGACAACGCCATCGCCACCACCAAGGCGCTCAAGGACGCCTCGCTGCTGGCGGCCAAGGAAATCGTCAGCCGCCTGAACGTCAACGGCGTCCATTAATGCAGGGCGTTGGCGGCTGATCGTCGATACGCCGCCGACCTGTTTCATCGACGTTCCCATCTCACAGAAAAGGCAATCATGAAAAGTTCTTACGTCAAAGCCATCTCGGCCGTCGCACTGGTGCTGGTATCGGGCATCGCCTCCGCGCAACTCGGTGGTTTGACCAAGTCGCTGCCGGGCGGCGGCGGCGGCGCGAGCGCCGAACAGATCGTCTCGCGCTACGTCGGCGGCGCCCAGAGCGTGATGCGCGCCGACGCCGGCATGCTGGCCGCCGTCGGACTGAAGGACGAGGCTGAAAAAGCGTCGGTGCAGGCCAAGAACCTGACCGAGGGCGCGACCAAGAATTCGCTGGAAGAGGCGAGCGCCGTGCAGACCTCCAGCAGCGCCGCGCTTGAAACGGCCCTCAAGGGCAAAAAAGTGGAAATGGACGCGGCCAGCAAGAAGCAGTTCGCCGCCGGCGTGGGCGAGCTGGCCAAGGGCGTGCTGCAGTACGTCGGCATGAGCAAGGACGTCTCCGGCTTCAAGCCCGGCGTGTCGTCGCTGGGCGGCTCGGCCAACTCGGCGCTGTATGTCGCCAAGAGCCTGCCCGATTCGATCAAGAACCTCGGCAGCACCCTGAAACTGGCGATCGAGTTCTCCAAGGCGAACAACATCCCGGTGCCGAAGGAAGCGAACGACGCCACCGCGCTGCTGTAAGCGGCCGCCACGGCCACCGATGCCAGGGCACGGCGCGCCGCGTCGTGCTCTTTTTTATATTCGAGAAACGTTGAGACCATGAAGAAATACGCTTTGATCGGCATGTTGTGCCTCGGCCTGGCCGCATGCGGCAAGAAGGAGGAGGCGCCGGCCGCGCCCGCCGCGCCGGCCGGCCCGAACCTGACCCAGGTGCCCGATGTCGGCAAGGTCGAGCAGGTCGACGCCAGCGCCAGCGGCACC
This sequence comes from uncultured Duganella sp., assembly GCA_963513825.1. Classification (GTDB taxonomy): domain Bacteria; phylum Pseudomonadota; class Gammaproteobacteria; order Burkholderiales; family Burkholderiaceae_D; genus Rugamonas. The sequence goes on along the minus strand of CAUPRW010000006.1, from coordinate 104,349 downwards.
GGCATGACGCCGGGCGCGGCGGTGAACGAGGCGCTCAAAAGCGCCATCCAGCAAGTCAACGGCACCACCGTCGACGCCACCTCCGCCAACCTGAACACGTTCTCGCAGGTGACGGCCAATCTGGACGTCGAGACCTCGGGCGGCAGCGACAGCCTGAAGGCCACCGCCACCGTGCAGGGCAGCCACTTCGCCGAGCAGATCGTCACGCAATCGAAGGGCGTGGTGTCGTCGTTCAAGGTGGTCAAGCTGACGCCGCCGGCGTCCAAGGGCGGTTTGTACACGGTCGACATCGCGGCCAAGATCGCCAAGTTCAAGGCGCCCGCCGACAGCGGCAAGATCAAGATCGTCGTCGCGCCGCTGCGCTCGGAGCGCAACAGCTTCGTCATCGGCGGCCGCGCGGTGCCGGCGGCCGAGGTGCTGGGCGGCCTGCGCCAGCAAATCATCGACGCGCTGTCGCAGAGCGGCCGCTTCACCGTGCTCGACCGCCAGTTCGAAGGCGAGCTGCAAAACGAGCTCGACATGATCGGCGAAGGCAAGACCGTCAACACCGATTTCGCCAAGCTGGGCCAGGCGCTCAGCGCCGATCTGGTGTGGGTCGGCGTCGTCAACGACCTCGGCTACGACAAGCACGTGCGCAAGCTGCAAACCTCGGACCGCGAGCTGGTCAGCTACTCGGGCGGCTGGTCGGTGTCGCAGCGCATGATCAACCTGGCCACGCGCCAGATCCTGCAATCGGCCACGCTGCAGGGCACGGCGCCGTCGGTGGCGCCGACGACGATGAGCGCCGGCGTCGACGAGGGCGCGACCCTGCGCAACATGCAGGCCGACATCGTCAAACGCTCGACCGAGGCGATCCTGCTGCAAACCTTCCCGATCAGCGTCGTCGAGCGCGACGGCATGAACGTCGTGCTCAGCCAGGGCGGCAGCGCCGTGGTGCAAGGCGGGCGCTACAAGATCTACCTGCAGGGCAAGGAGATCAAGGACCCGCAGACCGGCCAGTCGCTGGGCAATATGGAATCGGTTTGCTGCGAGGTGGTCATCGACCTGGTCACGCCGAAGCTGTCGTACGGCACGCTCGAAAACGTCGCCTCCAAGCTTGACGGCGTCAAGCCCGGCGCCTTGCAATTGCGCGAGGCGGTCAGCGCCAAGGCGCCCGCCGCCGCGTCGGCTGCGGCGACGGCAGCGGCCGACCAGCCTGCCGCGCCGGCGGCCGACAAGCCCAAGGCGCGCGACCGCAAGGCCGTCGCCGCCACGGCGCCGGCCGCCGCCGAACCGAAGAAGGAAGACTGGTAAGGCAGGCTGGCGCGCGCCGGCCGGTCAGGCGGCGCGCGCAAAGCGCACCGTAAACACGGTGCCGTCGACGTCGTCGGAACTGACGCTGATCGTGCCGTCGTGCGCGGCGGTGATTTCCTGCGCGATGAACAGTCCCAGGCCCAGACTGGTCCGGGGACGGGCGTCGTGGCCGGGTTCCGGTTCCAGCTGCACCAGTGGTTGGAAAATCGTCCGCAGCGACTCGGCCGGGATCACCGGGCCGATGTTGGTCACCGTCAGCGTGATGGCGTCGTCGTCGCCGCGCGCGGCCAGGCTCACCGGCGTGCCCTGGTCGCTGTGCTGGGCCGCGTTGATCAGCAGGTTGGTCACCAGCTGCTGCAAGCGGATGTTGTCGAACGCGCCGCGCAGGTCGCCTTCGGCATGGAACGCCATGCGGGCGCCGGGATACATCGCCTGGGCGTCGGCCAGCGCCGTCTTGCACACCTCGGCCGCCTCGAGCACGGTGCGTTCGGTCGGCATGCCGGCGCCCATTTGCAGGCGGGCAAAGCCCAACAGGTCGGTCACCATCGAGCTCATCAGCTTCGCGCTGCGCTTGGTGCGCTCGGCCAGCGCGGCCACCTGCTCCGGCGGCGTGTGCGCCATGGCCAGCAGGTCGCCGACCAGCGCCACGGTCGCCAGCGGCGCCCGCAGGTCGTGGCCGAGCACGGCCAGGAACAAATCGCGGGTGCTGTCGGCGCGCGCCGAATAGGTGACGATCGACTCGGCCAGCGCCTGGTCGATGGCCTCGTTGAAACGCACCATTTCATTGATCGTGGTGGCCGACATTTGCGCCACGCGCGGCAGCCACAGCCGCAGCACCGTGGCCCGCAACGCGCGGAACTCCGAACTCAGCTGCAACAGCGAGAAGTTGCTCGCGTGCCGCAGCCGTCCGTGGATCGCGGCCGCGCTTTCCTCCGGCCCCAGGTCGAGGTCCTCGCCCTGGGATTTGTCGAATTGCTGCTGCTGGCTTTGATGCGTCTCGATATCGAGCGCGATCGCGCTCAGGATTTGTTGCGCGTGGTCGGTCAGTGCCAGTTTGCTCATCTCGCCCTCGGGCGGCGCGGCCTTTTCGGCGAAGGTCGTCCACTCGGCGAGGATGTCCGTCATGTTGTCGCGGATAAAGGCGGAGATGCTCATGCGGCAACGTTCTTCCAGGGTGGGGTGAGGGGCGCTTGGACTCAAGCTTACCGGGCTGGGGAGGGCCGGGGCGGGGGCGGGTCACGCAGTGTAACGCATTCCACCTCAGCCCGCCGGGTTGATCGGCCACGCTTTCGACCGCCGCCGTCAGCCGCGCCCGTCTTTCGAGCGCGCCTGCAGCGCGCAGCCAGCGCGTCGATATCCTCGACCGGCGCCGGGTCCAACATGGTTTCGGGCCTGGCGAGGCGTTATTTTGCTAACTCCCTGCAACTGCGCCGGTAATCGGCCGGCGGCTTGCCCACCAGTTTTTCGAAGTCGGTGGTGAAATGGGACTGGTCGTAATAGCCCAGCGATTGCGCCAGCGTGGCCAGGTCGACGTCGTTGCCGTTGGCCAGCTGGTCGGCGGCGTCGAGCAGCCGGTTGCGGCGGATCACCCACTTCGGCGTGGCGCCCACATAGTCCTTGAACAGCAGCTGCAAGCGGCGCACGCTGGTGCCCAGCCGATCCGCCAGGTGCCCCACCTGCGTGATGTCGGGATGCTCTTTGACGGTTTGCAGTATGGCGCCGACGCGCTCGATGTTCGGGTCGTGCGGCGGCAGGGCGCGCCGCAGGATCTCGCTGGCGGCCGCTACCATGCCGGCGTCGTCCGGCGCGCCGAGCACGGCGCGTTCGGCCTCGGCGTCGTCGCAGCGGAACAATGACGACAAGGGCAGTTCCCGGTTCGTGATCGACTCCACGGGCCGCCCGAGGAAGGACCGAAACGCTCCCGGCCGAAAGCGCGTGCCGAGCACGCGGCCGCTGTCGCGCAGGATATATTCGAAAGCGCCCGTCATCACACCGAACACTCCGCTGCGGCCGCTGTCAAACACCACGTGGATGCAGGGCGAGGGCAGGGTGCGCTGCACGTGCACCACGTCCGGCGGCAACTGCCACGCCACCAGCCAAAAATACTCGACGAACGGCGCCAGATCGGGCTCGGGCAGATAGCGTTCGAGGCGAAACACCTTGCCTACCGCCGCCGGATGCACCACGCCTTTGTAGCGGTCCTCGACCGTGAACTTGGTTGTCATGTCGCCTTCGCGTTTTTACAAGACCGCCATGATAGCAGCGGCTATCGTGGCGTTTTTCCCCTTCATTCAAGGAGACGTACATGACTTCGCCAATCACCCTCTACCATTGCCCATATTCCCGTTCCACCGGTGTCATCACCTTGCTGGAGGAACTCAACGCGCCTTACCAGCTGCACGTGATGAACATGAAAAAGGGCGAGAACCGCGAAGCTGCCTACCTGGCGGTCAACCCCATGGGCAAGGTGCCCGCGATTCGCCACGACGATGCCATCATCACCGAACAGGTAGCCATCTACATCTATCTTGCTGATTTATTCCCGGCCGCAGGACTGGCCCCGCCGCTTGGCGATGCGTTGCGCGGTCCCTATCTGCGCTGGATGGCGTTCTATGGCAGCTGCCTTGAGCCGGCACTCGTCGACCGCTGGCTCAAGCGCGAGGTTCAAGACAAGAAGACGACAGGTTACGGCACGTTCGACGACGTTTTTACCACATTCACCACGCAGATGTCGCAGGGGCCATATATGCTGGGGCCGCGCTTCACGGCGCTCGATGTGCTGTGGGGCGGGGCGCTGGGGTGGATGACGGCCTTCGAGCTGCTACCCCCGCACCAAGCGATCACCGATTATGTCACGCTCGTGCAGGGCCGGCCGGCCGCGCGCGAGGTGGCGCAACGGGACGGGGCGATGGCCAACGCGCAGCCCGGTTGATATTGATTTATTAATTATTGCGTGTCACCATCGGCGCTTGCTCGATTTTGAAAGCGCTCATGAATGGCATCCCCTTGGTCTCCGTCGTCGGTCTGTTGCTCGCGCTTGGCGTCGTCCCCCTGTTGGCGTTTTACAAGCACGGCGACAAGGCCGGCGCGATCGACCAACGGCGCCATCTGGTGCTCACCTGGGGCGGCTGTCTGGCCTTGCTGGCGCTGGTGCTCGGATGGGAGCGGCGGCCGCTGGCAAGCATCGGCATTGTGTGGGGCAATTATCAGGCGTGGGCCTGGGGCGCGGCGCTGGGACTGTCGATGCTGTCGATCACCGCCGCGTCGGTCCACTTCAGCCTTCGCGCTGGCAAGTCCCCGATGGCCGAAGGCTCGGCGGCGGGATTGAAGCGCCTGACGTCGACGCCGCTGTGGTTTCGCTACGCGGCGGTTTTAACCGCCGGCATCACGGAGGAAATCGTCTTCCGCGGCTATCCGATCGCGCGCTTGCACGAGATGACAGGCAACATGTGGCTGGCCGCCGCGCTGCCGCTTGCCGTGTTCGTGCTGGCCCATCTGAGCGCGTGGTCCGCGGACCATTTGGTCGGCGTGTTGATCGCCGGCAGCCTGTTGACAGGATTTTATCTTTGGCAGCAAGATCTGGTGGCCTGCATGATCGCCCATGCGATCATCGACTTGCCGGTGGTCTTCCTGCCGTGGCTGATGCGCCATTCGAAGTTGGTAAAACAATAACGCCGTTGCTAATTTCCAATTTATTTTCCGTTTAAGACTGTTTTTTGATTTTTTATCCGATGCTATCGGTTATTGTTACTTCTGCTTTAGCAGTGGATAAAACAGCAAAAGTAATATCGATGGGGTAATAATATGAAAACGGCATTTTTTTTAACCGGCTGGGCGCTGCTTGCCGGTTGCGCTACCGGTGGTCAAAAGCTGGAGATGACGCGGCCCGTCGTCGACGACAGGACCGCCGTCACCGTGGCGCCGAAGGCGGGCATGTTCAACGACATCCCGCTTAAACCGATGACGGCCAGCCAAAGCGCCGCCAGGATGAACTGATCAGCAACTGACGGGTGGCGCCCGCCGCACCGTATTAATCTGGCGCGATGCTGGAGCCAGCGCGGCTTCAATGATAGCGAGCGCTAACTCAGGCTTGGCGTTTCCGCACATGAAGATGTCGGCCGCCGCGAAGCCGCACTCCGGCCATGTATGGATCGAGATATGCGATTCGGCCAGCAGCACCACCCCGGTCACGCCCTGGCCTTCCCCAAAACCGTGGAAATGGCTGTGCAGCACGCGCGCGTCGGCCGCCTCGGCCGCGTCGCGCAGCAACTGCTCCAGCGCCGCGCAGCTGCATAGTTTTTCAGCATCGATGCCGTTCAGATCGGCCAGCACGTGGATGCCCACCGGCCGATGGACCACCGGCAGCGCTGCGGCAGGATGCGGGTCGCGTTTCACTTGTGGCCACCGCCGCCGGAACCGCCGCCAAAGCTGCCGCCGCCGCCGCCCGTGTGCGAGCTCCACGTGCTGCCCCGGTAGCCGCTGCCGCCCCCGCCGCCGAGCATGCGCGACCAGCTGCTGCCGGCCGTGAAGATGGTGACGATGACCGCGTAGATGAAAAATTTCGTCATGATTTGTCGTTGCTATCCAAAAATACGGCCGGCAGGTAGATCGCCAGCGCGCCGATCGCGCTCAAGAACCAGGTGCCGGAAAAATTCGTCAGCAGCGGTATCGCGTTAATCAGCAGCATGAACCAGATGATGTACTTGGCGGCGTTGCGATGGCGGTTGTTGACGAAGGGCTTGCCACCGGACGTCTTTGCCGGCGTCGCGCTGCCTTGGAACTGGTCGCCGAACCACGCCTTGAGCTGGTCGACCGCCACCGGCGCCGACCGCGACCACGTCATTTCCTGCCCGCTCGTCTCGCAGGCCAAGCGGATCTGCCCGGCCTGGAATTCCTCCACGTGCGTGTGGTCGCCGACGGCCACGCGCCAGTTGAAGGCGCCGGCGGCGAAGGTCACCTCCGAGCCGTAATCGTACAGCCGCGCGTACTGCGTGCGCTCGACCACCACGCTTTGCTGCCCCGGCGCGTAGGCCAGCGGCCACTCCGCCATCACGGTCGCGCCGGTCCAGCCCTCGTCGGTCTCCACCAGCCACGAGAAGCCGGCGCGCGCGCCGTACATCAGGTACTCGCTCCACTCGGTGCCCTCGTCGTCCATGCGGCGCATCATGCCGATGATGGTGAAGTCCTGGTTGTTGATCTTCGCCGTGGCGCCCAGATCGAGCGTGGGCGCGGCCGCCGCCACGCGCTCGCCGGCCGCCAGCACGGCCGCCTCGGGGCCGGCGGCGTCGATCTGTGTCTGGCACGCGGGGCACACCAGCGTGGTCGTCACGCCGGGGATATATTTGATGGCGCTGCCGCAGGACGGGCAATCGAGCGCATCGAGCTTGCCGCGATAGCGGCCCGCCGCGCGCTGTATGGTGTCGTCGTCGCGCAGCAGCTGCATGCGCAGGCTCTCGAGCGTGACGGCCATGCCGGTGTAGATGATCGGGCGCGGCGAATCGGAATAGTCGAGCGTGATGAACTCCGTGCCGCGCCGGAAGTCGGCGACCTTGCTTTGGTAGCCCGCGCCGACCTTGAACGGCAGCTCGCCCTGGCCGCCGGTGCAATCGGCCAGCCGGACCTCGGCGGCGATGTACGGCGCGCCGTTGATGCCATAGCTGGCGCCGGGCCGCAGCTGTTCGAACGCCGGCACGTTGATCTCGTGCGGCGTGATGCCGTTGCCCTTGTACTCGGCGGTGATGGTGTACATGCCGGACGAATCGCCCAGCCACGACGTGGCGCCGTCGTCGAACAGCAGGTACCACTCGTTCCACATGCCGGCCGAATAGCGCAGCTGGATGCGGCCGACGACGGTGAACTGCCGCTTGTCGAGAGTGCCGGAAGTACCGATCTGGATCGGCGAATAGTCCTCCAGCACGGACGACATCTTGCCCAGGTCTTTGACCGAGTCGGCGTCCTTGAGCACACTGGTGCCACAGTATTCGCAGACGGCCATGACCGAGGCGTGCGAGCGGAATTTGACTTCCGCGCCGCAGCTGGGACAGGAAACGATTTGCATGTGTCCTTATCAGCCGATCAGTTTTTTCAGTAGTTCGGCCTTGGTGCTGTCGTAGTCGGCGGCCGAGATCAAGCCTTTGTCGAGCAGTCCTTTCAGCTTCTCCAAACGGTTTTCGATCGACTCCCCGGCCGGCGCGGCGGGAGCGGACGGCGCCGTCGGCGCCACCGCGGCGCCGGCCATGGCCTGCCCCATCATCTGCCCGACCGTCATGCCCGCGCCCAGGCCGGCGCCGATGCCCGCCAGCCCGCCCTCGTTGGAGGCGGCCATCGGGATCGCGCTTGCCACCTGGTAGCGCGTGAAGCCGGCCATCTTGTCGGCGCTCATGCCGCCCTTCATGCCGGCGGAGATGCGCTCGTCGAGCGCGGCCTGCAGTTCCTCCGGCAGGCTGACGCTGGCGACGTTGAATTCATCGAGGCCGATGCCATAGCGGCCGAACGCGGTGCCCAGGTCGCCCTTGACCTGCTGCGCCATCAGCGCCTGGTTGGCCGCCATGTCGAGGAACGGCACCTGCGCGGAGCCGAGTGAACTGGCCATGGTCGCCATCAGGATGCCGCGCAGCTGCTCCTCGACCTCGTCGCGGGTGTAGACCTCGCGCGTGCCGCTGATCTCCTTGAAGAACAGGCGCGGATCGGCCACGCGGTAGGAAAACATGCCGAAGGCGCGCACGCGCACCATGTCGAAGTCCTTGTCGCGGATCGTGATCGGCTGCGGCGTGCCCCATTTGCGACCGGTCTGCACGCGGGTGCTGAAAAAATAGACATCCGACTTGAACGGCGAGTCGAACAGCTTGTCCCAGTTTTTCAGGTTGGTCAGGATCGGCAGCGTTTGCGTGGTCAGCTTGTGGGTGCCGGGGCCGAACACGTCGGCCACCTGGCCCTCGTTGACGAACACCGCCATCTGCGACTCGCGCACCACCAGCACGCCGCCGTTCTGGATCTCGAAATCCTGCATCGGATAGCGCCAGGCCAGCACGCCGTCGACTTCCTCGTTCCACTGCAATACGTCGATAAACTGCTTTTTGATAAAGCTGCCGATGCCCATGATGGTCCTCGCTTTGGTTTGGCTAAATTAGGAAATGCAGGCGCCGTTGATCACGCCGATGGAAATGGAGATGGCGCCCAGCAGGCCGCCGAACGCCGTGTTGTTCGCCTCGATCTGGTCCTTGGACATGTTGAGCACGCGCGTGGTGATGGCGTACGCCAGCACCTGCACCAGCATCGCGCCGAAGGCCCAGGCGAAGAACTCCTGGTAGTTCGCAGTATGCATGAGCGCCGAGCCGACCGTGATGGAAAAACCGATCAGCGCGCCGCCCAGCGATAGCGCCGCCGCCTGGTTGCCCTGGCGGATCAGCAGCACTTCGTTGGCCGGCGTCGTGCGCGTGTAGACGACGAAAAACACGGCCAGCAGCACGGCGGCCAGTAACAGGTGGATCAGATAGTTTAGGATGGCGGGCACGGCGCGCTCTCAGTGGGGTAAAGTGTTGAACCTGTGGTTAAGTTACTAACGCTGATGCATATTAGTGCAAAAGAGCCAAATGAACAAAAAGATTCTGATATTGTCCGTGTTTGTGGTCGCTTCCTGCGGCCTGGCGTACGAATTAATCGCTGGCGCGCTGTCGAGCTACCTGCTGGGCGACTCCATCCTGCAGTTCTCCACCGTCATCGGCTGTTACCTGTTCGCCATGGGCGTCGGCGCCCACTTTTCCAAGTATGTGCTCGACGAGGACGTGCTGGCCCGCTTTGTCGACATCGAACTGGCGGTCGGCCTGGTCGGCGGCCTGTCGGCGGCCATCCTGTTCCTGACGTTTTCGTGGATGGCGGCGCCGTTCCGCACCATGCTGTACGTGATGGTGTTCCTGATCGGCGCCTTCGTCGGCATGGAGGTGCCGCTGGTGATGCGCGCGCTCAACGCGCGCCAGACCGGCTTTAGCGAAATCGTCAGCAAGGTGCTGACGTTCGATTATCTGGGCGCGCTGGCCGTGTCGCTGCTGTTCCCGCTGGTGCTGGCGCCGACGCTCGGCCTGGTGCGCACCGGTTTTTTGTTCGGCATGCTCAACGTCGGCGTCGCCCTGTGGACAATTCGCGTGTTCCGCACAGAGCTCAAGAATGTCACCGGCCGCATGCTGCGCGCCTCCGGCGTGATGTTCGTGCTGGTGGCCGGCTTCGCCTCGGCCGACAAGCTCACTTACTGGGGCGAGCATGGCCTGTTCGGCGATGAAATCGTCTTTGCCACCACCACGCCGTACCAGCGGTTGGTCGTCACCCGCTGGAAGGACGACCTGCGCCTGTACATCAACGGCAACCTGCAGTTCTCGTCGCGCGACGAGTACCGCTACCACGAGGCGCTGGTGCATCCGGTGCTCCAGCCCTTGCCGTGGGCGAAGCGGGTGCTTGTGCTGGGCGGCGGCGACGGCCTGGCGCTGCGCGAGATCCTGCGCTACAAGAACATCGAGCATGTCACGCTGGTCGACCTCGACCCGGCCATGACCGGCGCCTTCGCCAACCGCCCGGAGCTGGTCAAGCTCAATGGCGGCTCGTTCAGCGACCAGCGGGTGCGCGTCGTCAACGCCGACGCCGCCCTGTGGCTGCGCGAGAACGACGACATGTTCGACGCCATCATCGTCGACTTCCCCGATCCGTCCAGCTTCGCGCTCGGCAAACTGTACTCGGTGCCGTTCTATGGCATGGTGCGCAAGCACCTGGCGGCCAACGGCTTGATGACGGTGCAATCGACGTCGCCGTTCTTCGCGCCGCACGCCTACTGGACCATCGACGCCACGCTGCGCGAAGTGGGCATGAAGACCTATCCGTACCACGCCTACGTGCCGTCGTTCGGCGAATGGGGCTTCATACTCGCCACGCCCCAGGCGCAGTACACGCCGCCCGCCGAGTACCGCCTGCCAATGCGCTACCTGAACGCCGACACCACGCGCGAGATGTTCATCTTCCCGCCCGATATGAAGCGCCTGCCGATGGAGCCGAACCGGCTCAACACGCAGTCGCTGGTGCACGAGTTCGAGCAGGATTGGCGGCGGGTGATACGCTGATGCTGCGCCGCTCCTTTCTGGTGTGGGCCGGCGCCACCGGCCTGGCGGCGGCGGGCAGCGTGGCCGGTTTCCAGCGCTGGCAGGAGATCACGTCGACGCTGCACTATCCGGGGCGCGACGAGGGCCACTTCCTGCGCGACCTGCACAACAAGCCGCTGCCTCCACCGTCCGAGGTGCTGCAAACGGACGTCGCCATCCTCGGTTCCGGCGTGGCCGGGCTGACGGCCGCGTGGAAGCTCAAAAAGCTCGGCAAGACCGACATGCTGATGATCGACGGCCCGCAACCGCACGGCAACGCCGCCGGCGGCGCCTTCGGCGACCTGGAATATCCGACCGGCGCGCACTACCTGCCGCTGCCGTCGCCGGAATCGGTGCATGTGCGCGAGATCCTCGCCGACCTTGGCATCATCCAGAAGGACCCGCTGGGAGAGAAGCCCTACTACGACGAGCGCTTCATCCTGCACGCGCCGGAGGAGCGGCTGCTGTACAACGGCCAGTGGCAGGAAGGCTTCATGCCGACCGAGGGCGTGCCGAAATGGGAGATCGACGAACACGCGCGCTTTTTCGCCGAGGTGGAGCGGCTGCGTCAGACGCATGGCGCCGACGGCCGCCGCCTGTTCGTGTTCCCCACCGTGATGTCGTCGGAAGACCCGCAATGGCAGGCGCTCGACCGCATCACCCTCAAGCAGTGGCTCGAGCAAAGCGGCTATCGCTCGCCGACCCTGCACTGGTACCTGAACTACTGCTGCCGCGACGACTACGGCACCCGCTACGACAAGGTCTCCGCCTGGGCCGGCCTGCATTACTACTGCAGCCGCTGGGGACAGGCCGCCAACGCCGCCAACGGCACCTGGCTGACGTGGCCGGGCGGCTTGCAACCGCTGGCCAAGGGCATGGAGCGCGCCTCCGGCGTCAAGCGCGTGGCCGGCACCGTGGTATCGCTGAAAAAAACGGCGGACGGCGTCGAGGCGCTGTGCTTCAGGCTCGAGGGCGGCAAGCCGGTCACCTACCTGGTGCGCGCGCGCAAAGCCATCTGCGCGATGCCGGTGTACGTGGCCGCGCGCGTGGTGGAAAACATCGCCGGCTACGGTTTCGATCCGGCCAAACATATTCCCGAATACGCGCCGTGGATGGTCGCCAATTTCCTGCTCAAGCGTTTCCCGCGGGAGCTGCAGGAGGGCGAGCACTCGCCGCCGCTGTCGTGGGACAACGTCGTCTACAGCGAACCGGGACTGGGCTATGTCGTCTCCACCCACCAGGACATCCGCGTGCGGCCGCCGGAAAAGACGGTTTTCAGCGCCTACATCGCGCTGTCGGACCGCAGTGCCGGCAGCGCGCGCAAATGGATGGTGGCTGCCAAGCCGGAGCAATTGCTGGCGCTGGCCAGCGCAGACCTTAAAACCGCCTACGGCGCGCAATTCGCCTCGTGCGTCGAGCGGGTCGACATCACCCTGCGCGGCCACGCCATGGCCGCGCCGTGGCCGAACTTCCGCGCCAACGCCGGCATGAAGGCGCTGCGCGAGGTCGACGGCCCGATTTTGTTCGCGCACGCCGACCTGTCCGGCTTCTCGGTGTTCGAGGAAGCGGCGTGGTGGGGCTACCGGGCAGCCGAACTGGCGGCGAAATGATATTCTAGCTAAATCATATAAATCGAATCGACCGCCATGACCCATAACGCCCGCCAGCATTTCCGCGCCTCCGCCAAACAAAAACTGCGCGAGGAGGACGCTGGCGACCACGCCTTCTCCAGCCGCGCCGCCAATCCGGAATTGAGCAAATCGAAGGGCAAGGCGCTCGACATCAAGCGCACCGACGCGCTGATCAAGCGCATCGCCGAATTGCAGAACATGTTGTACGCCCAGCGCAAGCAAAAGGTGCTGCTGGTGCTGCAGGGGATGGACACCTCCGGCAAGGACGGCACCGTGCGCGCGATGTTCAGCGGCGTGAGCCCGATGGGCGTGAGCGCGGCGGCCTTCAAGGCGCCGACCGACGAGGAGCTGGCCCACGACTACCTGTGGCGGGTGCACCAGCACGTGCCGGTCAAGGGGCAGATCGCCATTTTCAACCGCAGCCATTACGAGGATGTGCTCATCACCAAGGTGCAGGGCATGATCGACGCCGAGGAGTGCAAGCGCCGCTACGCGCAGATCCGCGATTTCGAACGCATGCTGGCCGAAACCGGCACCGTCATCGTCAAGGTGTTCCTGCATATCTCGAAGGAAGAGCAGCGCGAGCGGCTGCAGGAGCGGCTCGACGATCCGGACAAGCAGTGGAAGTTCGAGCCCACCGACATCGAGCAGCGCAAAAAATGGGACGAGTACCAGAGGGCCTACGAGCAGGCCATCCGCGAGACCGACAAGCCGCACGCGCCGTGGTACATCGTGCCGGCCAACTCCAAGACGCACCGCAATCTGGTGATCGCCAGCCTGCTGCTCGAAACGCTCGAGGGCATGGAGCTGAGCTTTCCGCCGCCGCATCCGGACCTGTCGTCGTTCACGGTGGTATGAGAGGCGAACCCAAACCCCGGAGGATGGGGACGTACCCCCGGGGGTACGTCCCCTCTGGCCGCGGTGCGGGGTGAAAGCCGGCGTCCCGCCAACATAAAAACACGCCCACCCCCGATGTGGCATAGTCACCCTTTGCACAAGGAGGACGACCAATGCTGCAACTGAAAGACCCCACGCTGCTGCGCCAGCAAGCCTATATCAACGGTACCTGGAGCGACGCCGACAACGGCGAAACCCACCCCGTCACCAATCCCGCCACCGGCGAACAACTCGGCACCGTGCCCCAGATGGGCGCGGCCGAAACCAAGCGCGCGATCGACGCCGCCAACGCCGCCTGGCCGGCCTGGCGCAAAAAGACCGCCAAGGAGCGCGCCACCATCCTGCGCAAGTGGAACGACCTGATCCTGGAAAACACCGACGACCTGGCGCTGCTGATGACGGCCGAGCAGGGCAAGCCGCTGGCCGAATCGCGCGGTGAAGTCGCCTACGGCGCCTCGTTCATCGAATGGTTCGGCGAGGAAGCCAAGCGCGTCTCCGGCGAAACGCTCGCCTCGCCATGGCCGGACCGCCGCCTGCTGGTGACCAAGGAGCCGATCGGCGTGTGCGCCGCCATCACCCCGTGGAACTTCCCGATCGCCATGATCACCCGCAAGGCCGGCCCGGCGCTTGCCGCCGGCTGCCCGATGGTGCTCAAGCCGGCCGAGGCCACGCCGTACAGCGCGCTGGCGCTGGCCGCGCTGGCCGAGCGTGCCGGCGTGCCGCCGGGCGTGTTCAGCGTGCTGACCGGCTCGGCCAAGGATATCGGCGGCGAAATGACGTCCAATCCCATCGTGCGCAAGGTCACCTTCACCGGTTCGACCGCCATCGGCCGCCTGTTGATGGAGCAAAGCGCGGCGACGATCAAAAAGCTGTCGCTGGAATTGGGCGGCAACGCGCCCTTCATCGTCTTCGACGACGCCGACCTCGACGCCGCCGTCGAAGGCGCGATCGCCTCCAAGTACCGCAACGCCGGCCAGACCTGCGTGTGCGCCAACCGCCTGTATGTGCAGGACGGGGTGTACGAGCAATTCGCCGAAAAACTGGTGGCCGCCGTCGAAAAACTCAAGGTCGGCAACGGCCTGGAAGAGGGCGTGACGCAAGGCCCGCTGATCGACGAGAAGGCCGTCAAGAAGGTCGAGCAGCACGTGGCCGACGCGCTGGCCAAGGGCGCCCGCCTGCTCACCGGCGGCAAGCGCCATGCGCTCGGCCACAGCTTCTTCCAGCCGACCGTCATCGCCGACGTCAACGACAGCATGATCGTCGCCACCGAGGAAACCTTCGGTCCGCTGGCGCCGCTGTTCCGCTTCAAGACCGACGAGGAGGTCATCGCGCTGGCCAACGACACCGAATTCGGCCTGGCCAGCTATTTCTACTCGCGCGACATCGGCCGCATCTGGCGCGTGGCCGAGGGGCTCGAGTGCGGCATGGTCGGCGTCAACACCGGCTTGATCTCGAACGAGGTGGCGCCGTTTGGTGGCGTTAAGCAATCGGGGCTGGGCCGGGAAGGCTCGCATCTCGGCATCGACGAGTTCCTGGTTGTCAAATACATTTGCCTGGGCGGCATGGATAAGTAGGGCGGATTAGCGCGCAGCGCGTAATCCGCCAAGAGCCGCCGACGGCGCCTGGCGCATTACGCTGCGCTAATGCGCCCTACGCGTGCCGCCCATTTTTGACATAGAATGATTTTTTCACTCACTCCAGCCCGCCATCATGCTCAAAACATTTGCCCAGTTATGCACTGCCTCCTCGCTGACCCTGATGGCGGCCGCCTCCGCGTTCGCGCAGGCGCCGGCGGCATCGGCCGCGCCGGCGGCCACGGCGCCAGCCAACTGCCCGGCCATCCTCAAGCAAACCTTCAAGCGCCTGCAGGATGAAGCGCCACAAGACCTGTGCCAATACGCGGGCAAGGTGATCCTGGTGGTCAACACCGCTTCCTACTGCGGCTTCACCAACCAGTACGAGGGGCTGGAAGCGATGTATTCGAAATACGCCCCGAAAGGCTTGGTGGTGCTCGGCTTCCCGTCGAACGACTTCGGCCAGCAGGAGCCGGGCAGCAGCAAGGAAATCGCCGACTTCTGCTATAACACCTACGGCGTCAAGTTCCCGATGTTCGCCAAGACGGTGGTCTCGGGCAAGGAACCCAATCCATTGTTCGCCAACCTGATCAAGGCCACCGGCAAGGCGCCGGCGTGGAACTTCCACAAGTACCTGATCGACCGCAACGGCAAGGTGGTGGACAACTTCGGCAGCAAGGTCAAGCCGGACGACAAGCAGTTGGTCGGCGCGGTGGAAAAAGCGCTGGCGATGTAATCAGCCCGGCGTGGTGGCGAGGGTGAAGCCCTCGTCGAGCCAGCCGGTGACGCCGCCCGCCATCAGCTTGACGGGCCGGCCCAGGCGCGCCAGCCGCACGGCCGCGCGCGCCGCGCCGTTGCAATGCGGTCCGGCGCAATAGACGACAAACAGCGTATCGACGGGAAAGTCGGCCAGCTTCGCGCCGACGATCTTGCGGTGCGCCAGATCGAGCGCGCCGGGCACATGGCCGGCCGCGTACTTCTCCGTTCCCCGCACATCCAACAACACGAAATCGGGCTTGCCGCCGGCGAGCGCATCGTGCACGTCCCAGCAATCGGTTTCGTAGGCGAAGCCCGCTTCGAAGTGGGCCAGGGCGGCGGCGCTGGCGGCGGCCGGAACGGCGCTGACGAGGGATGGGATAGACAAAGTTACCTCCTGAATAGATGAATGCGACGTAGGGCGGATTAGCGCAGCGTAATCCGCCATGCAAGCTCCGTCGGCAGCGCTTGTACGGCGGATCAAACGGTAACGCAATTGTGGGCGCGCGCCGTCCCCGCTGGCAGTGGCGCAACGGCCATTCCGCGTTAAGATCACGCCATGAAAAAACATCTTGTCGTCGCGCTGGCCTACGACCGGCTCTGCACCTTCGAGTTCGGCTGCACGGTCGAACTGTTCGCCCTCGAGCGTCCCGAGCTGGACGTGGCCTGGTACGACTTCGCCGTCTGCGCCGTCGAGCCCGGACCGATCCGGGCCGCCGGCGGCATCACCATCGAGGCGCCCTACGCGCCGCAGTTGCTGGCGCTGGCCGACACCATCGTCATCCCCGGCTGGCGCGACGCCGACGAAGCCCCGCCGCCGGCGCTGCTGGAGCTGATCCGCGCCGCGCACCGACGCGGCGCGCGCCTGTGCTCGATCTGCTCGGGCGTGTTCGTGCTGGCCGCCGCCGGCGTGCTCGACGGCCAGCGCGCCACCACGCACTGGCGCTACGCCGACCGGCTGGCGCAACGCTATCCACTTATCGACGTGCAGCCGGACCACTTGTATGTCGATAGCGGGCAGGTGATCACCGCCGCCGGTTCGGCCGCCGGGCTCGACATGCTGCTGCACGTCGTGCGGCGCGACCACGGCGCGCGCATCGGCAACCTGGTGGCGCAGCGGCTGGTGGTGGCGCCGCACCGCGAGGGCGGGCAGGCGCAGTTCCTGCCGCGGCCGATGGCGCCGGGCGGCCAGGGCCGGCTGTCGAAGCTGATGGACTGGCTGCGCAGTCATCCGGAGCTGCCGCACACGGTCGCCAGCATGGCCGAGCGCGCCGCGATGAGTCCGCGCACCTTGCAGCGCCAGTTCCAGCAGGCGACCGGGCTGGGCGCGGTCGAATGGCTGATCCGCGAGCGGGTGGCGATCGTCAAGGAAATGCTGGAGGTGCCGGACGTGCCCCTGGCGCGCATCGCCGAGCGCGCCGGGTTCGGCTCCGAGGAATCGCTGCGGCATCATTTCCGCCGGCTGGCGTCGACCACGCCAGGCGCGTACCGGCGACGGTTCGTTGATCTGGGCTAAGGTGTGCCGCTTGTCTTCCCGCCGCGTCTTGACTAACCTGATTGCTCACCCAAAAACAAGGAGACAGTCATGGCATATGTCGATGGATTTGTGATTCCTGTACCCAAGGAAAATATTGAAGCGTACAAAAAAATGTCGCTGGCCTGCGGCGCCGTCTGGAAGGAGTTTGGCGCGCTGGAGTTCCGCGAGACCATTGGCGACGACGTACCGCCCGGCAAGGTCACGTCGTTCCCGCTGAGCGTGGACCTGAAGGAAAACGAGGTGGTGGCGTTTTCCTGGATCGTCTACGAATCGCGCGCCAAGCGCGACGAGGTCAACGAAAAGGTCATGAAAGACCCGCGCCTGGCCGAATACATGGACCCCAAGACCATGCCCTTCGACGGCAAGCGCATGATCTACGGCGGGTTCGAGATGATCGTCGATTTATAGCACCCGTCACCCAGCGTTTCGTAGGGCGGATTTGCGCAGCGTAATCCGCCATACGAAATCACCTTACCGCCAGTCGCGGTGCCGCTATTTTTACGCCAGCGTCGCCTTGAGCGCGCCGCGCAGCGCGTTGCAGACGACGATGTCGTCTGCCCGCTCCAGCATCGCGCGCGTGACCACCGTCTCGGTCGCGGCCCATGCCGGGTCTTCCAGCAGCACGGCGCGCATCACGCCGGGTAGCACGCCGCACGACAGCGGCGGCGTCACCCAGCGCCCGTCCACGCGCACGAACACGCTGCTGCGGCCACCCTCGGTCAGCTCGCCGCGCTCGTTGAAGAACAGCGTGTCGAAGGCGCCGCGCGCCTCGGCGTCGCGCCAGGCGTTGTCGTAGCGCGCGCGGATGCTGGTTTTATGGCGCAGGAACAGGTCGTCCGAGGCGGTGGCGTCGTCGGCCAGCAGCACCCGCACCGGCTGCGTGAGCGGCGCCAGCGGCGCATGCTGCACCGAGAACGCGCCCGATGCGCCGAGCGCGAGCCGCAGGCGGTACGCGGCGCTGGGCGCGGCCAGCGGATCGTGCGCCTCGTCGGCCAGCATCCGGCAGGCCGTGTCCACATAGGCGTTGGCCGCCGCCTGGTCCCACGCGTAGCCGAAATAGGCGGCCGATGCCGTCAGCCGCTCAAGATGCCGCGCGCGGTGCCGCACGCCGTCCTGCGGCGTGGCGTACATCGTCTCGAAGATCTCGAACTCGTTTTTCAGGCCGGTCAGGAAGCGCGCCTTCAACTGGCACTCTGCGTACTCGCCGGCCGCGTCGCTGTCGAAGACGATGCCGGCGCCGACGCCCATCTCGCCGGCGCGCACGCCTTCGGGGCCCCCCGTGCCGTCCGGCGCGCGCAGCGCCAGCGTGCGGATCGGCACCGACATGCAGAAGTCGCCGACCTCGCCATCCGGGGCCGGGTCGAACCAGCCGATGGCGCCGGTGTAGATGCCGCGCGGGTCCGGCTCCAGTTCGGCGATGATCTCCATCGTGCGGTGCTTGGGCGCGCCGGTGATCGAGCCGCACGGATAGAGCGCGTCGAAGATGCCGCCCAGCGTGGCGTCGCCGCGCAGCAGGGCGGTGATGGTCGATGTCATTTGCAGCACGCTGCTGTAGCGGTGCACCTCGAACAGCGCCGGCACCTGCACGCTGCCGGTCCGCGCCACGCGCGCGATGTCGTTGCGCAGCAGGTCGACGATCATCAGGTTCTCGGCGCGGTTCTTTGGATCGGCCGCCAGCACGGTGGCGCGCAGGATGTTCTCGGCCGCCTGCGCCAGTGGCGCGGCCGGCGCCGTGCCCTTCATCGGCCGCGCCGTCAGCAGGCCATCCTCGTGGCGCACGAACAGCTCGGGCGAGAGCGACAGGATGGCCGAGCCGTCCTCCAGCCCCACCAGAGCGCCATAGGGCACCGGCTGGCGCCCGCGCAGGCGCGCGTACAGCGCGTGGATGCTGCCGAAGGCGTCGAAGCGCAGCCGGTAGGTGTAGTTGACCTGGTAGGTGTCGCCGGCCTCGATGTAGTCGTGGATGCGCGCCAGCGCGGCCTCGAAGGCCTCGCGGTCGATGTTGGCGCGGACGTTGGCGATGCCGGCCGGCCGGTCGATCGGGAACGAGCGCGCCGCCAGCCAGTCGCCCACTTCGGCGCTGGTCAGCAGCGTGCGCTCCTTGAACAGCATGATGGTCGCCAGCGGCGCGCCGCCCGGCTGGCGCGCGGCCCGTCCGTCGATGTCGAGCAGCTCCGCGCCCAGCTCATAGGCGCACAACGTGACCGCGTATTGGCCGCGCGCCAGCGCCTCCCGCATCCGTTCGAGCGTGTGCGGCCACTGGCCGATGTCGTCGCAGCGCAGCGTGGTCAGGTGGCCGGTGTAGAGGCGCGAGCGGGAGCCGCCGCCCTGCGGACCTTCCGGGCCGATAGCGGGGCTGGCGTCGTCCAGCAGTGCGAAACATTCAGCGTTCATGTGGGCTTACGATAGTAGCAGCGCGATTTGCAGCGGCGCGTCCTGCGACGGGTTGTTCTTGAAGCCGCTCTTGGCGTAGCGGTGCCAGCGCCCGATGACGAAGCTGGCCAGCATGCCGGCGCGCGCCGCCACCTCGCCCTCCTGCGCGCGGCCCTCGGTGACGGCGTGGCGCAACGCCTGTTTGAGTGCCAGTTCGACGCGGTCGTAGAACTGGTTCATGCGCAGTTGCAGGCGCTCGTCCTCGTTGACCAGCGCCTCGCCGATCAGCACCCGCGTCATGCCCGGGTTCTGGCTGGCAAATTGCAGCAGCATGCCGACGATGTCGCGCGCCTGGGTCAGGCCGTCGGACTGGCGTTCGGCGATCTGGTTGATCAGGCCAAAGACGGTGGACTCGATGAATTCGATCAGCCCCTCGAACATCTGCGCCTTGCTGGCGAAATGGCGGTACAGCGCGGCCTCGGAAAACCCCAGCTTGCGCGCCAGCGCGGCGGTGGTGACCTTGTCGCCCTTGGGCTGTTCGAGCATCTCCGCCAGCGCTCGCAGGATGTCCATGCGGCGCTGGCCGGGCGGTGTGCTTGCCATGTGGTCTCGCGTTAGGTGTCGGTCGAAGAGGGGAACCGCTCAGCGCAGATGGTGCAGCCGCGCCGGCAGATTCTTGACAGATTTTACTTTGACATCGACGTAAGCGGGGCGAATTAACCGTTTTTGGGGATGCGCCAGGCCGGCCGTGTCGCCGATGGTCAGGTACTGCGTGATCCAGGCGGTGCGCATGCCCAGCGCGTGGGCGCTGCGCAGGTTGGCCAGCGTGTCCTCGACCAGCACGCAGCGCCGCGGCGTGAGGCGGTGGCGCCGCATCAGCTTGCGCAGCATGAGCTTGGACGGCTTGGGCCGCATCTGCCGGTGCACCGTCATCGATTCGACCGACACGTGGTGGCCGAATTCGCGCTGCAGGCCCAGATGGCGCAGCACCTGCGTCGAATAGCGGTGCGGCGCGTTGGTGAGCAGGATTTTGCGGCCCGGCAGGCGGCGCATCAGCTGGCGCAGCCCGCGCTCGGCGCGGATCATCTCCGTCAGGCCGGCGAGGGCGTGCGTCTCGTGCAGGAAGTGGGCCGGAATCACGCCATGGTGCTTGACCAGTCCCAGTATCGTCGCGCCGTAGCGGCGCCAGTAGTTGGTGCGCGCGGCGTTGACCACCTCCACGCTGGCCGGCGTGACGCCGTCGCCGAGCACGCGGCCGATGTAGACGTTCATGTTGGCCATGATCGCCGGGAAGATGGCGTGCGAGGCGTTGTGCAGCGTGTTGTCGAGATCGAACAACCAGACCGGGGAGTTGCGGGTAATATTCACGGGAGACCAATCAACAAAGGAAGCCATGCGACGCCAGATTATAGTGATGTTCTGCAGTTTGTTCTGCTTCGCCCTCGGCCCGTCGCGGGCGGCGGAGCCGGCGCAGGCGCAGGCTCCCAACCGCGGCGCGTTGTTCAAGGTGCAGCAGGGGGCGCACGCGCTCTACCTGTTCGGCACCATCCACGTCGGTTCGAAGGAATTCTACCCGCTCGAGCCGCGCGTGGTCGGCATCCTGAAGGCGGCGCCGGTGCTGGCGCTGGAGATCGATCCGCTGGGCGACCCGAAAAAACTGGCCGCGGCGGTGCAGAAGTTCGGCCTGATCGGCCCGGGGGCGGCGGCGCCGGCGCTGTCGGCGCCATGGCGCGCGCGGCTCGACCGCCTGCTCAAGCAGTACAAGATCGAGCCGCAGACGGTGGCGGCGATGAAGCCATGGCTGCTCGCCAGCCTGCTGACGGTGAGCGAGTTCGCGGTCCAGGGCTACGACGCCGGGCAGGCCGTCGACGCCCACCTGGCAAAGCAGGCGCACGAGCGCGGGCAGAAGATCGTCGAGCTGGAGACGCCCGATGGCCAAATGGGCTTGTTCGGCAATCTGCCGCCGGCCGAGCAGCTGCTGTTCCTGCAGGAGACCATCGCCGGCATCGAGGACAAGGACCAGGTCAACCAGGCGCGCGAGATCGCCGACGCCTGGCGCCACGCCGACGTCAAGGCGCTCGACGCGCTGGCGGCCAAGGCGGCCGACGACGACAGCTTCTCGGGCCGCTTCGTGCGCAAGGTGCTGCTCGACGGGCGCAACCCGGCGCTGGCCGACAGCATGGTCCAACTGATGGGGCGTGAAAACAACAGCATCGCGGCGATCGGCATCCTGCATCTGGTCGGCGAGGGCAGCGTGCCCGAACTGCTGCGCCAACGGGGCATGACGGTGCAACGGATTTATTAGGAAATCGGCGAAACGGCGGGGGGAGGGTGCTGCGGAGGGGAAGCTTGAAACGTGGTGCCCTTTACGTGGATTGAACACGTGGCCTCTCCCTTACCAAGGGAGTGCTCTACCACTGAGCTAAAAGGGCGTACTGGTGTGGCGATGCACTAAAAAACGCGGCGCGAAGTGCATCGCCGTTTTTTCAGTGAGACCGGATCATAGTTCCAAAAGCCTGTTCGGTCAATACTTCGAGCAACAAAGAGTGTTCAATTCGCCCGTCGATGATGTGCACCGTGTTCACGCCCGACTTGGCCGCGTCCAGCGCCGAGGAGATTTTCGGCAGCATGCCGCCCGAAATCGTCCCGTCGGCGAACATTTCGTCGATCTCGCGCGCCGACAGGTCGGTCACCAGATTGCCCTGCTTGTCCTGCACGCCGGCGATGTTGGTCATCATGATCAGTTTTTCGGCCTTGAGGATTTCGGCGATCTTGCCGGCGACGACGTCGGCGTTGATGTTGTAGGCCTGGCCGTCCTGGCCGAAGCCGATCGGCGAGATGATCGGAATGAAGGCGTCGTCCTGCAGCGCCTTGACCACGGCCGGGTTGATGGCGTCGATCTCGCCGACGAAGCCGATGTCGAGGAACTGGCCCGGATTTTCCTTGTCCGGCATGGCCATCTTCTTGGCGCGGATCAGGCCGCCGTCCTTGCCGGTCAGGCCCACGGCCTGGCCGCCGTAGTGATTAATCAACATTACGATGTCCTGCTGGACCTCGCCGCCGAGCACCCACTCCACCACTTCCATGGTTTCCTCGTCGGTGATGCGCATACCCTGCACAAAGGTGCCTTGCTTGCCGATTTTTTTCAGCGCGTTGTCGATCTGCGGACCGCCGCCGTGCACCACGACCGGATTCATGCCCACCAGTTTGAGCAAAATGACATCGCGGGCGAAGCCGTGCTTGAGGCGCTCGTCGGTCATCGCGTTGCCGCCGTATTTGATGACGATGGTCTTGCCATGGAAATTACGGATATAGGGCAGGGCCTCAGCCAGGATCTGCGCCTTGATCTGCGGCGACACCGCGGTCAAGTCGTCATTCATGCCTAAGTTAAGGTTAGTCAGTTGGGTCATGGCGAGTCCGGTTAAAAATTTTGTGCAATTTTACAGCCTGCGGCCGCGGCTGCTGCGATCAGTTACGCATTATAGGGCTATCCGGTTGTATTTTCCGAGATCATCCGATACGCTGGACCGCATGACCAGCCAACTTGCCGACCTATGAGCACCTGTTCGCGTTGCGGCGCGCAATTCTCGTGCGCCATGGTGGACGCCGATCCGGCCACGGCCGCCCAGCCCTGCTGGTGCACGTATATGCCGGCGTCGCTGCCGGTGCCGTCGGCGCCGGGCGCCAGTTGCTGGTGCCCCGCGTGCCTGAAAAAGCACATCGCCGACAATCCCAAGCCCGAAACTACGTAGGGCGGATTAGGCGAAGCCGTAATCCGCCATCGCCGAGCCGCCGCCGCGCCTCCCCGGCCGATACACCAAGCTAACCCACCCCACGCGGCGCAAAACCCACCCCGAACCGCGACCTAGCTCACCGTCCGGAAAAACCGCAGCATCTCCCGGCTCGCATCCGGGCCCTTGGCATCGGTGTACGTGCCGTGCGAACTGCCGCCGGACCACGCGTGGCCCGCGCCGTGCACCACCCAATGCTCGCCCAGCGGCGAGCCGTCGGCCTTGGTGTGCGTCGTCTGCGTATAGCGATAACCGTTCGGCACGCTGCCCGACTGGATCGACGGCGCGCCCTTGTGGCTGTGCAGGCGCTGCTCCATCACCTGCTCGCCATTGCGCGGATTGACGGTCGTATCGCTATCGCCATGGAACACGATGATCGGCTGCGAACCGTTGCCCGCCTTGTGCGCGTTGCTCGCGCCGCGCTTCATCGCGCTCAGCGCCGACGGCAGATCCTGGGCCGACGCGAACGGCAAGCCCGAATGCACGCCCACCGCCGCGAACAGTTCCGGATACAGCGTGCCGACGATGACCGCCATCGCGCCGCCTGCCGACAGCCCGGCCACATACACCTGCCGCTCGTTGACCGGGTACTCGTCGATGATCTGCTGGGCGATGCCGGCGATGATCGACGGCTCGCCCTGGCCGTGCTGCTGGTCGATGGCGTTGAACCAGTTCCAGCACTTGGAGTGGTTGGCGCCGGCGGTCTGCTCCGGATAGGCGACGAAGCAGCCCATTTCCTCGGCCACCTGGTTCATCTGCGTGCCGGCGGCGAAATCGTCGGGGTTCTGCGTGCAGCCGTGCAGCATCACCAGCAGCGGCATGGCCTGCCCGGTATAGGTCGAC
Source organism: uncultured Duganella sp. (assembly GCA_963513825.1). Taxonomy (GTDB): domain Bacteria; phylum Pseudomonadota; class Gammaproteobacteria; order Burkholderiales; family Burkholderiaceae_D; genus Rugamonas. The sequence goes on along the minus strand of CAUPRW010000006.1, from coordinate 80,532 downwards.
GGCACATACAGCTTGTAATTGCGGCTGCCGGCGTGGTTGGCGTAGCTGCCGCTGATGAACTTGGCGCCCTCCGGCAGTGGCGCCGATGGCGATGGATGCTGCAGCGAGCCCATGTCGATCGCGCGGTCGATATTGGCCTGGATGTCGATCTTGATGCCCATGCGGTTGAGCATGTCCTGGGCGTACCCGGTCGGGTCGGTCGCTGGATTGGGCATGGCCGATTGGGCGGACTGGAAGGGCGCGTTGGCCGCCGTGTTCGTCGCCGTGTTGGCCGTGTTGGCCGCCGCTTTGGCCGACGTCGTGGCCGCCGGTTCCGGCGTCACGCGCGCGGTGTCCGCTTGCGGCGCCGACCGCGCCTTCGACGATGCCGATCCCGGCGCCACGTAATCGGGCGGCGGGTTAATGTCATGCATCGTGCCGGGCGTACCCGGTTGCGGCGAGGCCGTGCGCTGTTGCTGCTGTTTTTGCTGCAATTCAATCATGCTTTGCATGGCTTTTTGCACGGCGGCCGTGGCGCCCTTGTTGATGAGCTTTTGCGCGGCACTGCGCACGCTCGACATAAACGGAAGTTTCATGTTTGTCCTTTAGTGGATTCGTTGGGCCAACGCGGTTTTGATCACCGCGCTGGCGTGGAGCGAACCTAAAACGAAAATCGAATCGATGGTCGCCAGCGCCAGTTCGACGGAAACGTCGCTGGCGATGCTGGCCAAACCAAGCACTTGTATCTGCAGCCGCTGGCCGGCCGCCTGTACCGCCTCAAGATCGGAGCGGGTGTAATGTTGCATTCCGAGCACCAGGCTTTTGCGCGCCACCGTTTGTTTCACCACGTCGGCGTGCTCGTTCAACTGATTGCGGATCGCCGTGCGGATCAGATCGGTGCGATTGGAGTAAAACCCCTCCTGCACCAGCAAATCGATCTGCCCCAGGTCGATGGGACCGAGGTTGATCGTGATCTTTTCCGATTCGGCGGTCTTCAGTTTTAGTTCTTGCTTAGCCATACGTCTCCATCTGGTTACCATCTATATGGATGGTAGTATAGGCCTCATGTTCCCCAAGTCAAGCGTGTTCGGTTCATAATGGCGGCATGAGTGAACCAACTAACTTAACCGCGCCTGATGGACCGGCACCGGCCGTGCCGGTGCCGTCGCCGTGCGTCAGCCTGTGCAAAATGGACGCCGAGCGGCGCTATTGCGTGGGCTGCCTGCGCACCATCGACGAGATCGTCAACTGGTCGCAGGCGGATGACGACTACAAGCGCGCCGTGTGGGTCGCCATCGGCGAGCGCGAGCAGACCGTGCGCTTCGACGACGATTTTCTTGCATGAACGCGCTGCCGGCCTCGATCCGGGTGTTCGAGCGGGGCTGGCTGTCGTCCAACAACGTACTGTTGCTGGGCCGCGACGACACGGCGCTGATCGACACCGGCTACCTGACCCATGCGGACCAAACGCTGGCGCTGGTGCGCCATGCCTTGCAAGGTCGGCAACTTGACCTGGTGCTCAACACCCACCTGCATTCCGACCACTGCGGCGGCAACGCGGCCTTGCAGGCGCATTACGGCAGCCGGGTCGCCATCCCGGTCGCCGAGGCGGACAAGGTGGCCAACTGGGACGTCGACGCGCTCAGCTTCAAGGCCACGGGACAACGCTGCGAGCGCTTCACGTTCGACGCCACCGTCGCGCCGGGCGAGGTGCTGACGCTGGCCGGCATGGCGTGGCAGGCGCTGGGCGCGCCGGGGCACGATCCGCATTCGTTGATTTTTTACTGTGCGGGCGAGCGCGTGCTGGTGTCGGCCGACGCGTTGTGGGAGAACGGTTTCGGGGTGATCTTTCCCGAACTGGACGGCGAATCCGGCTTTGCCGAGGCGCGCGCCACGCTCGACGTCATCGCCGCGCTCGATGTGCGGCTGGTCATTCCCGGCCATGGCAGGCCGTTCGGGGACGTGGCCGGCGCGCTGGCGCGGGCACGGTCGCGGCTGGACTACCTGGAGGCCGATCCGGTGCGCAACGCGCAGAACGCCGTCAAAGTGCTGCTCAAGTTTTTGTTGCTGGAGCGGCAGCGCATCGCGCTGGCCGATATCCCGGCGCTACTGCTCGCGATGCCGGTGTTCGTGACGGCCAACGCGCGCTTTCTTCATCAGACCCCAGAGCAGGTCGCCACGTGGGCGGCCGGCCAATTGGTCAGGGCATTGGCGGCCCGTGTCGATGGTGAGTACTTACTTAATGTGTAGTGGCTGGGCCGATTGCAAAAACTTCTAGAGCCTCCCACCTATTTTTGGCACGATCGTACTATTTACGCTCTATAATCAGCGACACCCGATCAATCCACCAGCGAGTTCGCCATGGCCCTGCCCGCAGCGTTGCAAAATCTGTCACTTCCCGTCATCGCCTCCCCGATGTTCATCGCCAGCGGCCCCGCGCTTGTGGCGGCGCAGTGCAAGGCCGGCATCGTCGGCTCGTTCCCGGCGCTCAACGCCCGTCCGGCGGAAATGCTCGACGTCTGGCTGACCGACCTGCAGGCGGAACTGGCCGACTACCAGATCGCCAATCCGGGCCAGCGCGTCGGCCCGATCGCCGTCAACCAGATCGTGCACCAATCGAACGACCGCCTCGCGCACGACGTCGAAGTGTGCGTCAAGCATCGGGTGCCGATCATCATCTCCTCGCTGCGCGCGCCGCCGAAGGAAATGCTCGACGCGATCCACAGCTACGGTGGCATCGTCATGCACGACATCGTCTCGATCCGCCACGCCGAAAAGGCGCTGGAAGCGGGCGTTGACGGCCTGATCCTGGTGGCCACCGGCGCCGGCGGGCACGCCGGTACCTTGTCGCCGTTCGCGTTGGTGGGCGAGGTGCGCAAGTTCTTCAGCGGCCCGATCGCCTTGTCGGGCGCCATCGCCACCGGCGACGCCATCCTCGCCGCGCAAGCGATGGGTGCCGACTTCGCCTACATCGGCTCGCGCTGGCTGGCGACGAAGGAATCGAACGTCAGCGACGACTACCGCGACGCCATCGTCGAATCGTCGGCGGCCGACATCATCTATTCGAGCCTGTTCACGGGCGTGCACGGCAATTACTTGAAAAAATCGATCATCAACGCCGGCCTCGACCCCGACGCGCTGCCCGAGGCCGACAAGAGCTCGATGAATTTCGGTTCCGGCAGCGCCAAGGCCTGGCGCGACATCTGGGGCGCCGGCCAAGGCGTCGGCCTGATGGACGACGTCCCCACGACCGCCGAAATGGTCGCCCGCTTAAAGGCCGAATACAACGCCGCCCGCGCCCGCCTGGCCCTGTAAAACCGGGAGGGTCAGTGCCGACATTCGGACATATCGCGAAAATCGGGAACTTTTGGGTGATCTGAAAGTTCCTCGATGTCCGAATGTCGGCACTGACCCTCACGAATTGCGCTGCGCTAACGTTGCGGCTAGTACTTCCAGCCGTAGGCGAGGCCGACGCTGTTCTGTGCCATGTGCACGCTGGCCGTGCCGCCGCCGAAATTGGCCGGGATCGCGCCGCTGACCGTTTTGCCGAAGGCATGGCTGAGGAAGAAGCTCCATTCGCCGGCGCCTTGGCGGACCGTGGCGCCCAGCGTCAGGTGGTCCTGCACGACACCGGGTGCGAGGATATTGAGCAGCGTTTCGGACGACGGCACCGGTTGCGACACGTGGGAATAGCCGCCGCGCACCGTCCATGCCGGGCTGGCCTCGTAGCTGGCGCCCAGTTTCACCGCCGTCACGTCGCGCCAGCCGAACCCCGGTCCGTTGTCGGCGCCGAACCGCGCGCCCGACGACAGCGCATTGCCCACCGCCTGGACGCCGCTGTATTCGATGCGCTGCACGTCGGCCGCCAGCGTCAGCGCCGGGGTGGCCTGCCAAGCCAGTCCGACGCCGTAGTTGGCAGGCACGTCGAAGTCGCCCTGCTGCGCAAACAGCCCCCGATATTTGTGGAAACGACCCATGCGGGTTTTACCGGCATAGGTCGCGCCGAGCGTCAACGCCGGCGTGGGCTTGCCCGTGTAGCCGATCCGCAGTCCCCAGCCGGTGGCCGTGTCGCTGCCCTGGTCCGAGAAGCTGGCCGGCGTGGCCGACGCGCCATTGCCGGCGAAAATCTGTATGCCCTTGGCCTCGAAGCGCTGGTACGCCAAGTTCAGCGCCACGCCGACCGCATGGTCGGCGCTCAGCTTGTAGGCCAGCGAAGGCGAGACAAACAACTGTTCCAGATTCACGCCGGCCGCTCCGGTCGCGCCAAACGCGGCGAAGGGATTGCGTGCGTAATCGGTGTTCATGCCGCCGTTGGCGTACACGGCCACGCCCGTCGTCCAGCGCGCATCGAGCTGGCGGACATAGCCGATTTCGGGGATCAGGAAGCGCTTGCTGTCGTTGCCGTCGTTGTGGCCGTCCAGGCTCACGCCGGGGCCGGCGTTGTTGCCGCCGATATCGGCACCGCGGTCGGGGTGGAACAGCGTAACGCCTACATCGGCGCGGTTGCCGGTGTAGGCCGTGCCGGCCGGATTGGTCGCGGCGGCCAAGCCATCCTGCGGCAAGGCGATGCCGACCCCGGCGATACCTTGCGCCTTGACGCCGTATCCGGTGGAAAAGTAGCCGTTGGTGGCCGACGCGTAAGCACTGCCGAGCAGTCCGGCGAGCAGGATTGAGGAACGCAACAGGAGGGTAGTCATGGTTTGCCTAGCTTTTATCGATGAAGCTAGGCTACCGCCCGACCGGTATATGACAAACGAATAAATACTTATTTCCTAATACGAATTTTGCGCCCCGTCCTTTCGCCCCCCCCCCGGGAGAGGGTCAGTGCCGACATTCGGACAAATAGAAAAAATCGGGAACCTTTTTGGGGCTGGGAAGTTTCGAAATGTCCGAATGTCGGCACTGACCCTCAAGCCACTCAAGCCATCATCGGTGTGGTCATCGAGTTGATTATTTATTGTCGCGGAAACAGTTATAATAAATTCAATCTTTTTGACAGATGGGATCGAATGTGATGAACAAATTGCGCGCGCTGTCCCGGTCACTGGGCTTCTCGTTTGCGTTGCTCGGCCTGGCGCCCGCGGCATCGGCCCAGATGTCCATCAACGACGCCGCCGCCGCGCTGGTGAAGGAAGGCGATCTGGCGCTGGCCAGGCGCAAGCCGGTCGATGCACTGCGCGCCTACAACGCGGCCATGAAGGCCGACCCCGCATCGTCGCTGCCGCCATCGATGGTGGCCAATGCGCTGTTAGTGCAAGCGGGCGCGCAGAGCGACGCCGCGCAGCAGGCGACGTTGCGCTCGCAGTCGGAACACTTCGCGCGACTGGCGTTGGGGCTCGAGCCGCGCAACCCCGTCGCGTTGGAAGTGATGCGCATGCTCGGCGACCATACGCCCGTGACGCTGCACGAGCCGACGCCGGAGGCGGCGGCGCTCAAGGCCGAGGGCGAGGTGCTGTTCGTCGACGGCAAATACGACGAGGCGCGCGAAAAATACCTGGGCGCCGCGCAGGCCGATCCGCTGTTTTCGACCGCCTGGATTCTCGCCGGCGATTGCTACTTCGCGCAGAAAAAGTGGTCCGAGGCGGAGGCGCTGTTCCGCAAAGGCGTGACGGTCGAACCGCTCAATAGCCAGGGCTGGCGCTTCCTGTCGGATGCCTTGGCGTGGCAGGGCAAGCGCGCCGCCGCCGAGGAGGCGCTGTTCGGCGGGATCGCCGCCCAGCCTAGCCAAAGTCCCAACTGGGGCAAGCTGGCGCACATGCGCGAGAAGGCCGGCACACCGCTGACCCCTTTCGGTTTGTTTCGCAAGGCGAGCGCGCGCATCGATCCGGCCACCGGAAAAAAAACGGTCACGCTCGACCCGTCGCTGCGCGATCCCGAGGCGCGTAAGAAGCCCGATGGCGCGGTGTGGATGATGGCGGGATTGAGCGAGGCGAATATCCTGGTGAAGGATCGCGAGGACAAGGCCACCACCGCGCCGTTCGCCATCGAGCTTGCCGCTTGGCGCGATGCGCTGAAGGTGGCCGATGAACTGGCGGCCAACGGCGGCGGGACGATCACCGATCCGGGCCTGGTCGCGCTGCAGCAGCTGGCCAGGGCCGACCAGCTGGAGGCCGGCCTGCTTATCTTGCGGTACAAGGAATCCTACCGCCCCGAGTTCGAGGCGTGGAAGAAGGAACATCCGAACGGCATCCGCAAATTCGTCGATACCTGGGGACTGCAGCCGTAGTTTTGGGCCTTCGGCGGCTAGTGGCCGATTACGCTTCGCTAATCGACCCTACGATTCCGTTTGGATCGCCCACAGGCCGGGCAGGTTGCGCCAGTAGCCGTAGGCGTCCATGCCGAATCCGACCACGAAGCGGTTGGGGATGGTGATGCCGACGATGTCCGCCTTGACCGGCTTGGGCTTGCCGATGGCCTTGTCGGCGAAGACTGCCAGCACCACTTCGGCCGCGCCCATGTCGAGCAGGCGCTGTTTGACGTGGGCCAGCGTTTCGCCTTCGTCGAGGATATCGTCCAACACGATCACCACGCGCCCCGCCACGTTCGAACGCGGCACCACTTTCCACACCACTTGCCCGCCCTGGTCGTCGTCGCCGTAGCGGCTCACGTGGATGTAGTCGAATTCGAGCGGGAACGTCAGCTGCGGCAGCAGGTTGCCGGTGAAGACCACCGCGCCGCCCATCACGCCGAGCACCAGCGGGAACTCCTCGCTGTCCGGATGGTTGAAGCGGGCGTTGAGCGTGTCGGCCATCGCGGTGACGGCGCCATCGACGGTCTCTTTGTTGAACAGTTCTTCCGCGTTCTCCAGCAGGGCGCGGGCGCGGTTGTGGTGGAAGTCTTGCATGGTCTTCTTCGGCTCAAAAACATGTGGAAGAGCGCTATTATCCGCCATATCCCCTTGCCCCGCTTGTCGTTGCTATTCCACCACAGCCCTTGCCGCACCCCTACGTGTAATCCCTGACGTCGTCGATCACCTTGCCGTCGTTGGGCAGCGTGCCGATGGCGGCCAGGCGCACCTCGCCGCGCAATTTGGTGAGCTCGCGGATCGATTCGACGACGGCCGCCTCGTTGACGGCGCCGGGGTCGGCCACCTCGCAGTGCAGCGTCATCACGTCCTGCGCCATGCGCCCGGACACCACCAGGCGCGCCTTGACGATTTGCGGATGGCGGCGCGTGACCTCGTGCACCTGCGACGGATGGACGAACATCGCGCGTACCTTGGTGGTCTGGTCGGCGCGGCCCAGCCAGCCCTTGATGCGCGTGTTGGTGCGCCCGCACGGCGAATCGGGCACGCCGGTCAGCACCGCCGACAGGTCGCCGGTGGCGAAGCGGATCAGCGGATAATCGGGATTGAACACGGTGACGACGACCTCGCCGATTTCGCCGTCGGCCACCGGCACGCCGCTGCCCGGACGGACGATTTCGACGATCACGTCCTCGTCGACCACCATGCCGGGATGGCGCACGTCGCCGCTGCGCGTTTCGAAGGCGATGCTGCCGATATCGGCCGAGGCGTAGGTTTGCAGCACGTGCGGCACGCCGTTGGCGGCGAACCACTCGCGCAGCGATTCGGGCAGCGCCTCGGCGCCCATCAGCGCCTGGGTCATGCTGCCGATGTCGGCGCCCATCTCCCGCGCCTTTTCGATGATGATCTTCAGGAACGACGGCGTGCCGACGTAGGTGTCCGGCCGCAGCGCGCTGATGGCCTGCACCTGCATCTCGGTCTGGCCGCTGCCGGCCGGGATGACAGTGCAGCCGATGCGCGCGGCGCCCCCTTCGACCATGAAGGCGGCCGGCGTGAAGTGATACGAAAAGCAGTTTTGCAGCAGGCCGCCGGCGCGCACCCCGGCCGCGTACATCGGACGGCCGAAGCGCCACCAGTCGCGGCCCCGGCCCTCGGGGTCGAAGATGGGACCGGGCGACATGTAGATGCGCGAGAGCTGTCCCGGCGGCGTCGTGTTCAAGCCGCCGAACGGCGGCTGCAGCGCTTGCAGCGCGTGCAGCTCGGACTTGCGCGTCACCGGCAGGCTGGCCAGCGCCGCGCGGCTGGTGATGTCGGGCGCCCTCACGCCAGCGAGGATGCGCGACCAGCCGGGGGCCGCCTGCGCGCTCGCCACCAGCAGCGGCAGGCGCGCCATCAGTTCGCGCTCGCGTTGTTCGGGCGGGCGTGCTTCCAGGCTGTCGAGGGTGTCCGTCATGGTTGCGATTCTCCGATTTCGCGCTGCAGTTTTTTGGTCAGTTTTGAAAACACCAGCTCATGCGCGCGTTTGAGCAGGGCCGCCGCCTCGGCGTCGCCGATGGCTTTGAGGTCTTCGATATAGACCCACTTGGCGCGCGCCAGATACGGCGCGGGGACGATGCCGGGGCGGTCGGTCAATTCGAGAAAGCGGTCGTCGTCGACCTTGAAGCTGATGCCCGTCGGGTTGTCGACCGCCTCGGTGATGGCGAACATCTTGCCGCCGACCGAGTACACCAGATTGCATTCCCACTTGATGTCCTCGGTGGCGCCGGGCAGGGAGCGGCATAGGGTCTTGGCTTTCTTGATATTCATGCGTGCGGTGTCCTCAAGCCAGCCAGCGTTTGCGGCGGCGGTAAAATTTCATATCGCGGAAGCTCTTGCGCCCGGCGCCGGAGACGCCCAGGTAGAACTCCTTGACGTCCTCGTTGCTGGCCAGGTCGGCCGCCGCGCCCTCCATGACGACGCGGCCGTTTTCCAGGATGTAGCCGAAATCGGCGTAGCGCAGCGCGATGTTGGTGTTTTGCTCGGCCAGCAGGAAGGAGACGTTCTCCTTGCCGTTCAAGTCCTTGACGATGCCGAAGATCTCGTCGACGATTTGCGGCGCGATGCCCATCGACGGCTCGTCGAGCAGTATCATCGACGGCTTGGCCATCAGCGCGCGGCCGATCGCGCACATCTGCTGCTCGCCGCCGGAAGTGTAGCCGGCCTGGCTGGCGCGGCGCTCCCTGAGGCGCGGGAAGTAGTGGTACACCTTCTCGAGCGACTCCTTGAGCTGCGCGCGCGACAGGCTGCGCGTGTAGGCGCCGGTCAGCAGGTTCTCCTCGATGGTCAGGTGGCCGAAGCAGTGGCGTCCCTCCATCACCTGCGACAGGCCGCGCTTGACCAGTTCATTGGGCGTGAGCTGGTCGACCCGCTCGCCCTTGAACTGGACGTCGCCCTTGGTGACGTCGCCGCGCTCGCCGCGCAGCAGCGTGGAGATGGTCTTGAGCGTGGTCGACTTGCCGGCGCCGTTGGCGCCCAACAGCGCCACGATCTTCCCCTGCGGGACCTGCAGCGAGACGCCCTTGAGCACCAGGATCACGTGGTCGTAGATCACTTCCACGTTGTTGACGGACAGGTAGGGCGTCATTTGGCGCAGGCCGGCGTGATTTTTTTCTCGGCCGCGTAGCCGGCCGAGCTATCCTCGAGCAGCTTGCGGGTCAGCGCCTTGTCGCCCACCACCCAGTTCGGCGTGATGGCGTTCCACTTCTTGCCGTCCCACTGCTGCACCTTGACGGCCCCCGAGCCCTCGTGGTCGTCGCAGCTGGTCTTCACCACCGGCAGCATGCCGAGCGCGCCGATGGCTTTTTGCCGCGCCTCGTCGACGTTGAGGTTCTCCAGGCCCCAGCGCAGCTGTTCTCCGGTGACCGGTTTGCCCTTGCCGAACTTCTCCTGCGCGGTGCGCATCGCCTCCACCCACAGGATGGCCGCGCTCACGCCACGCATGTGGTAGACGGAACCGATGCGGGCGCGGTCCGACAGGTTGCCCTTGCCGGTTTCGTAGAGTTTTTTGCTGATCTCGTCCATCACCGGGTAGCTGCCCGGCGTGTTGAAGGTCATCGCGCTGTAGCCCTTGGCGGCGTCGCCGGCCGGCACGGTGTCCTCCTCCGAGCCGGCCCACCAGACGCCGAGCATTTTCTCGCGCGGGAAGCCGTTGCGCTGCGCGGTCTTGATCGCCACCGCGTTCATCGAGCCCCAGCCCCACAGGATCACGTGGTCCGGCTTGGCCTGGCGGATCTGCAGCCACTGCGACTGCTGCTCGCTGCCCGGCGGCGTGACGGGGATCTTGATCAGCTCAAAGCCGTGCTTTTGCGCCAGCGCCTCCAGCACCGGCAAGGGCTCCTTGCCGAACGCCGAGTCGTGGTACAGGTGGACGATCTTTTTGCCTTTGAGCTTGTCCATGCCGCCGTTTTTATCGCCCAGGTACTTGATCATGCCGGCCGCCTGGTTCCAGTAGCTGGTGATGAGCGGGAAGACGTAGGGGAAGACCTTGCCGTTGGCCGCGTCCGAGCGGCCGTAGCCGATCATCGTCATCGGGATTTTATCGGTCGGCAGGCGATCGAGCACGCCGTAGGCGACGCCGGTCGATAGCGGCTCGACCAGCGTGGCGCCGCCGTTTTTGGTTTTGAGCCGCTCGTAGCATTCGACCCCGCGCGAGGGGTTGTATTCGGTCTCGCACTCCTCCCACACGACCTTGACGCCGTTGACGCCGCCCGACAGGTTGACCAGGTTGAAGTAGTCGATGATGCCGCCGTAGAAACCGGAGCCGCCCGCCGCGTAAGGGCCGACGCGGTACGAGGGCAGGGCGACATACTGCCCGGCGGCCGGCTGCGCGAGCGCGGGCGCGATGACTGAAGCGAGGGTGATACCGAGTGCGACGGCTTTCAGGTTTTTCATTTTTTGTCTCCTCTGGGTACGACGATCATGACCACGTTCAGTGCGGGAAGGGCCACAGACGCAGTTTCTCTTTACCGATTTGCCACAAACGCGCCAGACCGTGCGGTTCGACGATCAGGAAAAATATGATCAGGGCGCCGAACACCATCAGCTCCAGGTTCGACGCCACGCTGTTGGGCAGCGACAGGCTGTGCGCCAGGATGTTGAGCAGCACCGGCAGCAGCACGATGAAGGCCGCGCCGAGGAAGGAGCCGAGGATCGAGCCGACGCCGCCGATGATAATCATGAACAGGATGCGGAACGACAGATCGAGGTTGTAGGCCTCCGGCTCGACGGTGCCGAGGTAGGCGAAGGCGTACAGTGCGCCGGCCACGCCGCAATAGAACGAGCTGACGGCGAACGCCAGTAGCTTGGTGCGCATCAGCCGGAAGCCGATCACCTCGGCCGCCACGTCCATGTCGCGCACCGCCATCCACGAGCGGCCGACATTGGAGCGCACCATGTTCTTGGCCAGCAGCGCCATCACCGCCACCACGCCCAGCACCAGCAGGTATTTGCGGTCCGGCGTGTCGAACTGGTAGCCGAGGATGACGATTTTCTGCGCCGTGATCACGCCAGAGGCGCTGTAGTTGGTCAGGTAGGGGATCTTGGTCAGGCACCAGACCACGAAGAACTGCGTGGCCAAGGTCGACGCGGCCAGGTAGAAGCCGCGGATGCGCAGCGACGGCAGGCCGAAGGCGATGCCGACCAGCGCCGCGCTCAAGCCGCCCAATACGAACGCCACCAGCACCGGAATGCCGGGAATGCGGGCGACGAAGTTATACGAGGCGAACGCGCCCACCGCCATGAACGCGGCAGTGCCGAGCGATAGCTGGCCGGCGTAGCCGGTCAGGATGTTGAGCCCCAGCGCGGCCAGGGAAAAAATCAGGAAGGGAATCAGGATCGCCGACAGCGCGTACGGCGACGCCGCCAGCGGCACCACGACGATGGCGACGGCCAGCAGCGCGAGCATCGCCACGCGGTCCTGCAGGATCGGGAAGATCTGGCTGTCGGCCTGATAGCTGGTCTTGAATTGTCCTGCTTCGCGGTAGAGCATAAAGACCCCTTAGATTCTGCGGATGATTTTTTCGCCGAACAGCCCTTCCGGCCGCACCAGCAGGAACATCAGCGCCAGCACGTACGGGAACCAGCCTTCGATGCCGCCGCCGACCAGCGGGCCGATATACACCTCGGCCAGTTTTTCCGACGCGCCGATGATCAAGCCGCCGACGATCGCGCCCGGCATCGACGTGAAGCCGCCGAGGATCAGCACCGGGAGCGCCTTGAGCGCGACGAACGTGAGCGCGAACTGCACGCCGTTGCGCGCGCCCCACAGCAGGCCGGCCACCAGCGCGACCATGCCGGCCACCGCCCACAGAACGGCCCAGATGCGCTGCAGCGGAATGCCGACCGCCAGCGCGGCCTGGTGGTCGTCGGCGACGGCGCGCAGCGCGCGGCCCACCTTGGTCTTCGAGAACAGCAGCGCCAGGGCGGTGACCAGGATGCCGCACACGGCGGCGGCCATGATGTCGAACTGCGATACCAGCAGGTTGAAGTGCTCCATCAGGTACTCGGACGGCACGTCCTCGATCGGCAGCTCCAGCTTGTGCACCTGGTTGCCCCACATGAGCTGTGCCAGTCCCTCGATGAAGAAGGCCAGGCCGATGGTGGCCATGAACAGCGTGATCTCGGGCTGGTTGACCAGCGGCCGCAGCACCACTTTTTCGATCGCCACGCCGAGCACTATCATCACCACGACCGTCAGCGCGATCGCCATCCACAGCGGCACGCCGAATTTGTCCATGATGCCCACGCAGGTGAGGGCGGCGAAGAACACCATCGCACCCTGGGCGAAATTGAACACGCCGGAAGCCTTGTAGATCAACACGAAGCCGATCGCCACCAGCGCGTACATCACGCCCGAGAGCAGGCCGCCGATCAGCACCTCGAAGAAGAAGTTCATGAGTGGTCAACCCCAAGGTAAGCGTTGATGACGTCCTGGTTCCCGCGCACCTCGTCGGGCGTGCCGTCGCCGATCTTGCGGCCGTAGTCCAGCACCACCACCCGGTCCGAGATATCCATCACCACGCCCATGTCGTGCTCGATCAGCACGATGGTGGTGCCGAATTGGTCGTTGACGTCGAGGATGAAGCGGCACATGTCCTGCTTTTCCTCGACGTTCATGCCCGCCATCGGTTCGTCGAGCAGCAGGATCTCCGGCTCGGCCGCCAGCGCGCGGCCCAGCTCCACGCGCTTTTGCAGGCCATAGGGCAGGCGCCCGACCGGCGTTTTGCGGATCGCCTGGATCTCGAGGAAGTCGATGATCTCCTCGGCCTTGACGCGGTGGGCGATCTCCTCGCGCCGCGCCGGCCCCCAGTACAGCGCCTGCATCAGGAAGTTGGACTTCATTTTCAGGTTACGGCCGGTCATGATGTTGTCGAGGACCGTCATGCCCTTGAACAGCGCGATGTTTTGGAACGTTCGCGCGATGCCGGCCTTGGCGGCCGCGTGGCAGTCCATGTTTTTCCGGTGCCGGCCGTGGAACACGATCTCGCCCTGCTGCGGACGATAGACGCCGTTGATCACGTTGAGCATCGAGCTTTTGCCGGCGCCATTGGGGCCGATGATGGCGCGGATCTCGTGCTTTTTCACGTCGAAGGAGATGTCGGTGAGCGCCTTGACGCCGCCGAACGACAGCGAGATGTTTTTCAGGTCGAGTATCACGTCGCCGACGAGGCGCCGCGCGCCGTCCTGGCCCGGGAGATTGTCGGCGCCGAAATGGGCCTCTGGTTCGTTCATTTGCATGGTCGCGCTCTCCGTCATGCCGCTGCCTGGACCGCGGGGAAGGCCTTGCAGCGTTCTATCTTCAGCTCCGCCGCCACCAGGCCCGTGCGGCCGTCTTCGAATTTCACCTGCGTCTCGATGTACTGCGTCGCCTTGCCGGTGTAGAGCGCCTTGATCAGCACCGCGTACTTTTCGGCGATGAATTTGCGCCGTACCTTGCGGGTGCGGGTCAACTCGTCGTCGTCGGGATCGAGCTCCTTGTGCAGTACCAGATAGCGGTGGATTTGCGTATCGCCCATCATCGGCTCGGCCGCCAGGTCGGCGTTGACCTGCTCGATGCAGTCGCGCACCAGGCCATACACCTGCGGATGCGCGGCCAGATCGGTGTAGCCTGAATAAGCGATGCCGCGCCGCTCGGCCCAGTTGCCCACCGCTTCGATATCGATATTGATGAAGGCACACACCTCGTCGCGCCGATGGCCGAAGGCCACCGCCTCCTTGATGAACGGGAAGAACTTGAGCTTATTTTCGATGTAGTTCGGCGCGAAGATGGCCCCGGTGTTCATCCTGCCCACGTCCGCCGCCCGGTCGATGATCTTCAGGTGGCCTTCCTGGTCGAACAGGCCGGCGTCGCCGGTGTGGAAGTAGCCTTGCGCGTCGATCGCCTCGCTGGTGGCGTCGGGCCGCTTGTAGTAGCAATCCATCAGTGTTGGCGATTTCACCAGCACTTCGCCGTTGTCGGCCAGTTTCACCTCGACGCCCGGCGCCGGCAGGCCGACGCTGTCGAACTTGATCTGGCCGTCCGGTTGCAGGCAGATGTAGGCGCAGGTCTCGGTCGAGCCGTAGAACTGCTTCAGATTGACGCCGATGGAGCGATAGAAGCGGAACAGATCCGGTCCTATCGCGGCGCCGGCGGTGTAGGCGACCCGCACGCGCGACAGTCCGAGCACGTTTTTCAGCGGTCCGTAGACCAGCACCCGGCCCAGCGCGTACGACAGGCGCTCGGCCAGCGCCACCGGCTTGCCGTCCAAAATGGCCGCGCCGCTGCGGCGCGCCACCGCCATGAAGTGATGGAACATGGCGCGCTTGATGGCGCCCGCGTCCTCCATCCGTATCATCACGGTGGTGAGCATGTTCTCGAACACGCGCGGCGGGGCGAAGTAATAAGTGGGGCCGATTTCCCGCATGTCGGTCATGACGGTGTCGCCCGATTCCGGGCAATTGACGGTGAAGCCGGCCGTCATCGCCTGCGCGAACGAAAACAGGCAGTCGCCCACCCACGCCATCGGCAGATAGGACAGGATGTCCTCGGCGTCGGTGAGGTTCTCGAAACCGACGCCGCCGGTGCCGGCCGCGATCAGCGCGGCGTGGGTCTGGCACACGCCTTTGGGCTTGCCGGTGGTGCCGGATGTATAAAGGATGATGGCGTTGTCGCCGCCCTGGCCGGCGTCGACGGCGGTGTCGAACGCGCCCGGATGCTCCTTGTCCCACGCGCGCCCGAGCTGCTGCAGGCCGGCGTACGATTGCAGGCCGGGCTGGCGGTAGTGGCGCATGCCGCGTTCATCGTCGTAGGCGATGTGCCGTATATGCGGGTACAACGTTTGCAGTTCCATCAACTTGTCGACCTGCTCCTGGTCTTCGACGATGGCGTAATGGATCTCGGCGTTTTCCAGCACGTAGGCCATGTCGGCGGCCGGGGCGTCCTGGTACAGCGGCACCGGCACGCCGCCGAGGCACTGCGCCGCCAGCATGGCCCAATACAGGCGCGGGCGGTTGTCGCCGATGATGGCCAGGTTCATGCCGCGACCGAAGCCCAGCGCCGCCAGTCCGCAGGCCAGCGCCCGCACCTCGTCGTTGACCTGGGCCCAGTTCCAGCTTTGCCAGATGCCCAGATGTTTTTCGCGGAAGGCGGGCTTGCCGGGCCGGACCTGGCCGTGCGCGAGCAAGCGGCGAGGGAAAGTCTCTTGATTGTTTTGCACCAGTTGTCTCCGGTTGCTTTTTTGGTACTTGGGTACCGCTTCTTGTGTGATGATATTAGCCTGCCGCAAAGGCCCGTGTTGTCGTTTCGATGACAATTGACAGAACTTTCCATGGTGCGACGCAATAATGTCTGAGCAATATCAAACCTCATTGAAAGAAGCTTTACGTTCGGCAATATGGACGCAAGGCCTCACGCCCGAGCAAATGGCGCGCGTCGAGGCGGACACGTTTGAAACTTTCGTGCCCAAAGGCGGTTATGTGTGCCGCAAGGGCGAAATGGTGGAGAACTGGATCGGCATCATCGACGGCTTGGTCAAGATGAATAACTTCTCTCGCTCTGGAAAAAGCGTCACATTCACCGGTGTTCCGGCCGGAGGCTGGTTCGGCGAAGGCTCGATATTAAAGAACGAAATACTTAAATATGATGCGATGGCGTTGCGCGACGCGCGCATCGCGCGCATGCCGGCCGCCACTTTCATGTGGCTGCTCGATTCAAGCCTACCGTTCACGCGTTTCTTATTGAATCAGTTAAATGAGCGGCTGGGACAGTTTATCGGCATGGTCGAAAACGACCGCCTTTTAAATCCGGATACGCGCGTGGCCCGCGCGCTCGCTTCGATGTTTAATTCCCACCTTTATCCCGGACTGGAAAAACTGATTCAAATCTCGCAGGAGGAACTGGGTTTTCTTTCCGGTGCCTCGCGCCAGCGCGCGCATCAAGCTTTGCATCTGCTGGAGAAACAGGGCCTGCTGCGCGTCGATTACGGCGGCATCCGCATTCTTGACCTGGACGGGTTGCGGCGTTACGAATCCTGAGCGGCGCGTGCCGGAAATTGGCGAATACGTGCCAATAACTGGCATGATTAGCCCGGTGGCTGGCCTTGGACACCCGTTTTATCGCAGGCGACGACGCTTCAGGCGACGCTCGGCACGGTCCCGCCCTCGGCGCCGATGGCGGCGCCATTTGATTATCGCCGCGCGCTCGCTGGCAAGGACAGCGACCATATTGGCCACTTCACACGACTTGGCCAGACGGTAAATCGGCGATGACGGCCGATTCAGCGCGATAAAATGGTGTTCGGCATCCATGTACGAAAATCCGGATGCACCGACGAGATAAAACCTTCAAGCTTTATGCATCCGTCGGGCCGGGCAGCATTGAGTTCACGGTCGCTTTCGTGCCTTTGGTTAATTATGTCAGGCTGCGCGATATCGATAATGGCGTCGCCTTACTGGTAATGTAAAGCGCCATCGGCATCACCGCCACTTCGTCGCAAATAGATATTATCCCCGCCGTGGCTGCGCGCCAGCCTGCCTTTCATATGGGTGCGGGTCAGGCGCACGCCACTCCGTACATTTACTTCAAACATATTTATTCTCGTCCGGCGTGGTGAATAGACCGCTGAACTCATATGTGCGCAGGTGTTCACCAAAATATCGATCGTCGGATAAATCGCCAGCGCATCAGGACGATCTGGCCACCCTCGGCGTTTTAATATTTTAATTTCAGGCGCTCGGTGGACGAGTGGACGAGTGGTCGAGTGATCGAGTGGCCGTTCGGCGGCGGCATGTTGAACAACAACGGCGAGACGATGCGACAGCTCACCCTGGATGGCCCAAGCGTGAGCGCGAACCGGCGCCGGGGCAATCGCGGTATCATAGCGACAAGCTATGCCGCTGTGGCGGCGCATCGGATTCGACCCACCATGGATACTTCAGACACCTCCCACATCATCGAGCGCCTGGCGCTGTTGCGGGCGGCGATGCGCGAGCGCGGGATCGACGCGCTGATGGTGCCGTCGGCCGATCCGCACCTGTCCGAGTACCTGCCGGCCCGCTGGAAGGGGCGCGAATGGCTGTCCGGCTTCACCGGCTCGGTCGGCACCTTCGTCATCACCGCCGATGTTGCCGGTGTCTGGACCGACGCCCGCTACTGGACCCAGGCCGAGCGCGAGCTGGCCGGCACCACCATCGAGTTGATGAAGCTCTCCTCCGGCGCCAGCGTGCAGTACGTCGACTGGCTGGCCGCCAACCTGAAAGCGGGGCAAACGCTGGCCGTCGACGGCGCCGTGCTGGGCCTGGCCATCGCCCGCCTGCTGCGCCAGGCGCTCGAGGCGAAGGACGTCACCCTGCGCACCGATGACGATCTGCTCGACGCCATCTGGACCGACCGCCCCGCGCTGCCGGTCGCGCCGGTGTACGAGCACCTGCCGCCGTACGCCTCGAAAACCCGCGCCGCCAAGCTGGCCGAGTTGCGCGCCGCGATGCGCCAGCTCGGCGCCGACCGTCATGTGATCTCCACGCTGGACGATATCGCTTATCTGTTCAACCTGCGCGGCGCCGACGTCAATTTCAACCCGGTCTTCCTGACGCACGCGCTGGTGACGCCGGTCGCCGCCACGCTGTTTGTCGCCGACGGCAAAATCGCCGCCGACCTGCGTCAACAACTGGCGCGTGACGAAATCGACGTCGCGCCCTACGGCGCGTTGGCCGGCGCGCTGGCCGCCTTGCCGGCCAACGCCACCCTGCTGGTCGATCCGCGCCGCGTTACCCATGGCACGCGCCAGCACGTGCCGGCCGGGGTCAAGGTGATCGAGGCGGTCAATCCCACTACCTTCGCCAAATCCACCAAGAGCGAGCAGGATGCAAGCCACGTGCGCGCGACCATGGGGCAGGACGGCGCGGCGCTGTGCGAGTTCTTCACATGGCTGGAGCAGACGCTGGCCGATCCGCACCACCCGCCGCTCACCGAACTGGCCATCGACCAGCACATCACCGCCGCGCGCGCGCGCCGGCCGGGTTTTGTCAGCCCGAGCTTCGCCACCATCGCCGGCTTCCGCGCCAACGGCGCGATCATGCACTACCGCGCCACCGAGGCGCATCACTCGGTGATCGAAGGCGACGGCTTGCTGCTGATCGACTCCGGCGGCCAATACCTGGGCGGCACCACCGACATCACCCGCGTGGTGCCAATCGGCGCCATCGGTGCCGAACATAAGCGCGACTTCACGCTGGTGCTCAAGGGCGTGATCGCCCTGTCGCGCGCGCGCTTCCCGCGCGGGACCAAATCCCCTATGCTCGACGCCATCGCCCGCGCGCCGCTGTGGGCCGAGGGGCTCGATTTCGGCCACGGCACCGGTCACGGCGTCGGCTATTTTCTCAACGTGCACGAAGGCCCGCAGTCGATTTCGCCATCGGCGATGCCGGAGCCGCACACCGCTATGGAAGCAGGCATGATCACATCGATAGAACCGGGCCTTTACCGTCCGGGCAAATGGGGCATCCGGATTGAAAACCTGGTGCTCAACCAACCCGCCGGCCAGACCGAATTCGGCGACTTCCTCGAGTTCGAAACGCTCACCCTGTGCCCGATCGACACCCGCTGCGTCGAACCGTCGCTGCTGCGCGATGACGAAAAGCGCTGGCTCAACGACTACCACGCCACGGTGCGCGCGCGCCTGCTTCCGCTGTTGTCGGGCGACGCGCTGGCGTGGCTGGAAAACCGCACGGTGCCGCTGTGAGCGGGCGCGCCACCCGGGCCACGTCGGCCGTCGACCGCCTCAAGGTCCGCAGCGGCAACGCCAAATACTCGATGTCGCGCACCGGCAGCGGCCACTTCTTCCTGACCGAGGGCCCCGGCCTGCCGCCGCTGTGCCCACCGCTGGAGCTTGACGATTTCGTCGCTTTCGTCAACGGCATCTCGCCCGGCCCTCCGCGGCGGGTCAGCAAGCTCGATGTCGCGTTTGAAAAGCAGCTGGTAAAAAAAGAACCCAAATAAAGGCAACCATGCCCGCCATCGATTTTCTGAGGGCCTATTGGTCGCACGCCGAGCTGGCGACCAACGCCGTGATCCTGCTCAACCTCCTGGGCGCGCTGGCGTTGGGGCTGTTGGTCGGCTACGAGCGCTCGTACCACGGCCGCGCGGCCGGCATGCGCACCTACGGCCTGGTGTGCATGGCCTCGGCCGCGCTCACCGTCATCGGCGGCTATCCGGGCCACTGGTTCGGCGGCCATGTGTCGCAATACCTGATCAACTCCGATCCGACCCGCATCGTGCAGGGCATCGTCACCGGCATCGGCTTTCTCGGCGCCGGCGTGATCATGCGCGAGGGCTTCAACATCAGCGGCTTGACGACTGCCGCCTCGATCTGGGCCTCGTCGGTGATCGGCGTGATGGTGGGGATCGGCTTTTACCTGGGCGCGATCGGCCTGGCGATCCTGTGCGCCGGCTCGATGGTGTTCCTGACCCGGGTCGAGGCCTGGCTGCCGTCGCGCCACGCGATCGCCATCACGATGCGCTTCAAGGCCGGCTACATGCCGCAGGAGCCGGCGCTGCGGGCGATGGCGCTGCAGCGCGGCTACGAGATCGCCGGCGGCTCGCTGATGATCGGCAGCGACGGCGGCCAGCAGGAATGGCGCTTCGTCGCCATCGCGCTGAGCAAGCGCAGTGGCGCGCCGATGGCGGTGCTGTCGGCGGAATTGGCCGCCTTTGACGGCATCCACAGCTTCCAGCTTTCGCACGCGAGGAACTGAGATGAACGGGCAGGCCAAGGCCGTATTCGATTTCTGGTTCGAGCCCGGGCCGGGCCGGGCCGCCGACGCGCCGCGCCCTGAATGGTTCAAGAAGGACGACGCCTTCGACCGCCAGATCGCCAGCCGATTCGGCGTGCTGATCGACTCGGCGCTGGCCGGCGGCCTGCTCGAGTGGGACGCGCAGGGCCCGCAAGGGCGGCTGGCGCGCATCCTGGTGCTCGACCAGTTCACCCGCAACGTCCACCGCGGTACGCCGGTCGCTTTCGCCGGGGACGCGCTGGCGCTGGCGGCCGCCCGCGCCATGGTCGACGACGGGCAGGACCTGGCGCTGCCGCCGCTGCAACGCTCGTTCGTCTATATGCCTTTCGAGCATGCCGAGGACCTGGCGATGCAGGAGCGCGCCGTCGCGCTGTTTGCGCGCATGGAGAACGACGAACGCGGGGTCGCGCCGGCGGCGACGATGAAAGGTATCGCCAGCTCGCTCGACTATGCGCGCCGCCACCTCGAGGTGATACGGCGCTTCGGCCGCTTCCCGCACCGTAACGCTATCCTGCAACGCCCCTCGACCGCCGCTGAAACGGCCTTCCTCCGGCAGCCGGGATCGGGATTCTGATGACGCCGACCTTCAATCTGATCGGCGCAGGCCACGTGGGACGCGTGCTGGGCCGCCTGTTCGCGCGCCACGGCTGCTTCTCGATCCAGCAGGTGCTCACGCGTTCCATCTCGAGCGCGCGCGACGGCGTGGCCTTCGTCGGCGCCGGCGACGCCGTCGAGCGCTACGACCAGTTGCAGCCAGCGTCCGTGCACGTGCTGGCCGTCGGCGACGACCAGATCGGCGACGCCTGCGCGGCCCTGGCCTTGGCCGTGCCGCTGGCCGGCAGCGTGGTGTTCCACTGCAGCGGCGCGCTGGCGTCGGACCGGTTGCAGGCCGCGCGCGCGGCCGGCGCGCTGGTCGCCAGCGTGCACCCGATCCGCAGCTTCGCCGACCCGGCGGCCGTGGCGGCGCACTTCGACGGCACTTTTTGCGGCGTCGAGGGCGACGCCGGCGCGCTGGCGCTGCTTACGCCGGCCTTGCTGGCCATCGGCGCGCGGCCGGTGCCGATCAACGCTTCGGCCAAGACCGTGTACCACGCGGCCGCCGTCTTCGCCAGCAACTACCTGGTCACGGTGCTGGACGCCGCGCTGCGCGCCTACCAGGCCGCCGGCATCCCGGAGGCGGTGGCGCGCGAGATGGCGCAGCCGCTGGCGTCGGAGTCGATGGCAAATGTGTTCCGGCTCGGTGCCGCCGCCGCGCTGAGCGGGCCGATCGCGCGCGGCGACATGGCCACGGTCGAGCGCCAGCAGCGCGCCGTGGCCGGCTGGGATGCCGGCACCGGCGAGCTGTACCAGGCGCTGGTGGCGCCGACGGCCGCCCTGGCGCGGCGCAAGCGTCAAGCGCCGCGTTGAGCGTGGCGTCGAAACCCGAGCCAAGCGCCGCCAGGCATCATCCAGGCACCGTCAAGCGGCCTCGGCCGACCTTCACCCGCCGCATGCTGCCAGCGATACCGCCGCGTCACCACTTAGGGGTCGGACCCTGCCGGGTCCGACCCCGCCCGGCCCTGCGGGGTCGCCCCCAGATTGCACCTTAGACAGTGTTGCCCCCACCCGAGTGCCGCCGTTGCAGTTTTATTGGTACGAATTCACAAATAAGTGGCGGGATTTGTCGACAAACGGACCAATTCGCAATAAGCTTGATTCTCAGAATGTTTTTTTTGAGAATCAGAAGTACACAATACAAAACGTCAGCACCACTGCGGCCGGCGCCAATTGGATAGGGGTAAGAACATGTTATTTTTGAAAAGCACGACCGTCACGAAGGCGCCCGGGATTTACGATGTCGATATCGCCGCCAAGCCGCCCGGCAAGACCTTCGGCGTCTTCATGGCCACCGATCCCGACAATCCGCCGACCGACGTGCTGGCCGCGCTGGCCGCGCTCGGCTTCAAGAACACCTACAGCGGCGGCTACACGCACAAGGACCGGGGCAAGGTGCTGGACCTGCACTTCCAGAAGGACGGCACCGACCTGTTCCAGGGCTGGAAGGCCGAGGAAATGGAAGCGAACATGGCCGCCATCACCGCGCTGTTCGGCGGCATCGGCATTACCATCGCGCCGCGCGTGATGACGCTGGCCGAAGCCTACGCCTGACCACCCGGCGGCCTAGGCCACCACCTCGATGTGATACAAGGCCCACGGGCAGGAACCGAAGCGCTCCGGCAGCGGCTTGCCCGCCATTGCGGGCACCTTGTCGGCGTCGTAAACCGCCCACAGGGGGCCGAGTCCGCCCAGCGCCATCGGCGCGCCATCCATGTGCGTGGCGACGATGTAGCGGTGCGCGCGCGCCTGCGCCACCGTGACCGACGCCGCGTAGCCATCGACCGCCCGCAGCACCAGTTTGCCGTTTTCGCCCGGCTTGGCGCCGGCCGCCCCCACCACGTCGAGCAGTAGCGGTCCGCTGAGCGTGTGGACCCTGGCGTCGTATTCCAGGGTCGGCTTGATGGTGATGGCCGGCAGCGCCGCCAGCGCGGCGAAGGTGAACGCGTGCGCCCTGTCGAAGTCGAGCTTTTGCTTGAACATCATCTGGTCGCGCACCGGATCGAGCTTGCCTCGGTTGGGCTTGCCGATGGCGCCGGTGACGGTCAGCAGCGCGGGGCCGGCAAGGGCGGCGGCGGTGGCCGCGCCGGCCGGCAGAACGGCGGCGGCCAGGCCGCCGGCCATGGCGCCGCCCAAGAACTGGCGTTTTTTCATACGGGATACTCCTCGATCGCTTGGTGTCGGTATCATACCGCCCATGGACTTATTTGCCGACGCCGCCGCCCTGACCCCGATCCCGATCGACGATGGCGAACTGTGGTTCCAGCAACGCCTGGCGCTGGACTGGCCGCCGGACGCGGTCATGCGCCGTCTGCTCGACGAGACCGATTGGCGCCACGAGCAAGTCCGGGTATGGGGGAAATCGCACATGCAACCGCGCCTGACGGCCTGGCATGGCGAGGCGAGCTACCGCTATTCAGGCAAGACCTTCCATCCGCTGCCGTTCACGCCGCTGCAGCTGCACATCAAACAGGCGGTCGAGCGCGCCACCGGCCGGCGCTTCAACAGCGTGCTGCTGAACTACTACCGCAACGAGCGCGACAGCATGGGCTTTCACGCCGACGACGAGCGCGAACTGGGGCCGCGGCCGGCCGTCGCCTCGGTCAGCTTCGGCGCGCCGCGCACTTTCATCCTCAAGCACCGGCGCCTGCCGAAGACGGTCAAGCTGGCGCTGGGCGACGGCTGCCTGCTGCTGATGGCCGGCGCCTTGCAGGAACACTGGCTGCACGGCATCAACAAGGAGCGCACGCCGCGCGGTCCGCGCATCAACCTGACGTTCCGGATGATCGCTTGAAAAACGCCCTCATCTTGGTCCGCCGGGGCCCGACACAAGACCCGGCGGCAAGAAACTTAGGCTTCTTAAGCTTCTCTTAAGTTTGGCGGGACGGTCATTATACCATGGAACATATGGCTTACACTTAGACACACTTATTACTAATTCGGTCGTGACGTTGGGTAGTTGGAGTGCTATCTTGAACACATCGCAATTCAAAGAACTGCGATCCCAAGCAAGTCCACTTCAAATATTTTTGCTGAAAGATCGATATCATGAAAAAAATTCTGTTCGCATTAGTTGCTTCCGCCGCCGCCCTGAGCGCCACTTCCGCTTTCGCAGACGACGCCGGCACCGGCTACATCGGCGCCGGCGTGGTCGGCAGCCGTTACGAGTTCAACGCGCCGAACGCGCTGAGCGGCGACAACCACAGCGGTTACAAGGCTGGCGGCAAGGTCTACGGCGGTTACAACATCGACCCGACCTGGGCGGTTGAAGCGGGCTATACCGATTTCGGTAAGAAAACCTACAACTACTCGTCGAACGGCCTCGCCGGCGGCATCCACACCGATGCGCATTCCTACTACCTGGCCGGCAAGGGCACCTGGCCTGTGAACCAGCAGATCGCGCTGTTCGGCAAGCTCGGTGTGGCCCGCAACACCAACGAAGTGAGCACCAGCGGCATTTCGTCGGTCAGCGGCGACAAGGACAAGACCGCGCTGTACGCGTCGGTCGGCGCCGAGTACGCGATCAACAAGAACGTCAAGGTCTCGCTGGAGTATGAAAACTACGGCAAGAACGATATCGATACCGGTCGCAAGAGCGGTGCCGTGACGGCTGGTTTGCGTTACGCGTTCTAAACCGTGGCGCCACGGCGCTGGTGTCGGATTACGCTGCGCTAATCCGACCTACGTTGTTTCCATGTGAAGAAGGTCACCGCGAGGTGGCCTTCTTGCGTTGACGCCGCTGCGCTTAGACCGTGAGCGGTTTGTAACGGATGCGCTTGGGCTTGGCGCCTTCCTCGCCCAGGCGTTTTTTCTTGTCGGCTTCGTATTCCTGATAGTTGCCGTCGAAGAAGGTCACCTGCGAATTGCCCTCGAACGCCAGGATGTGCGTGGCGATGCGGTCCAGGAACCAGCGATCGTGCGAGATCACCAGCACCGAGCCGGCGAACTCGAGCAACGCGTCTTCCAGCGCGCGCAGGGTTTCGACGTCCAGATCGTTCGACGGTTCATCGAGCAGCAACACGTTGCCGCCCTTGAGCAGGGTCTTGGCCAGGTGCAAACGGCCGCGCTCGCCGCCGGACAGGTTGCCGACGATCTTTTGCTGGTCGGAACCCTTGAAGTTGAAGCGGCCCAGGTAGGCGCGCGACGGCATGTCGAAGCGGCCGACGGAGAGCATGTCGGCGCCGCCGGAGACGTCCTCGAACACGCTCTTGCTGTCGCTGAGCGTGTCGCGGCTCTGGTCGACCAGCGAGATGCGCGCGGTCTGGCCGATGACGACCTCGCCGCTGTCGGGCTGGTCCAGCCCGGCCACCATCTTGAACAGGGTCGATTTACCGGCGCCGTTCGGGCCGATGATGCCGACGATGGCGCCCGGCGGGATCGTAAACGACACGTTGTCCATCAGCAGGCGGTCGCCGAAGGCCTTGGAGACGTTCTTGAACTCGATCACCTCGTTGCCCAGGCGCTCGGCCACCGGGATGAAGATTTCCTGGGTCTCGTTGCGCTTCTGGTATTCGTATTCGCTCAGCTCGTTGAAGCGGGCCAGGCGGGCCTTGGACTTGGCCTGGCGCGCCTTCGGATTCTGGCGCGACCATTCCAGTTCCTTGGCCAGCGCTTTTTGACGGGCCGATTCGGTCGATTCCTCCTGCTTGAGGCGGTTGGCCTTCTGGTCCAGCCACGACGAGTAGTTGCCCTTCCACGGGATGCCATGGCCGCGGTCCAGTTCCAGGATCCATTCGGCGGCGTTGTCGAGGAAGTAGCGATCGTGGGTGATGCCGACCACGGTGCCGGGGAAGCGCAGCAGGAACTGCTCCAGCCATTCGACGGACTCGGCGTCGAGGTGGTTGGTCGGCTCGTCGAGCAGCAGCATGTCCGGCTTGGACAGCAGCAACTTGCACAGCGCCACGCGGCGCTTCTCGCCGCCCGACAGCACGCCGATCTTGGCGTCCCATGGCGGCAGGCGCAGCGCGTCGGCGGCCATTTCCAGTTGCAGGTTGAGGTTGCCGCCGTCGGAGGTCGAGATGATCGCTTCCAGGCGGGCTTGCTCGGTGGCGAGCGCGTCGAAGTCGGCGTCCTCCTCGGCGTAGGCGGCGTACACGGCCTCGAGCTTGGCTTGCGCCTCGAACACTTCGCCCAGGCCCGACTCGACTTCCTGGCGCACCGTCTTTTCCGGATCGAGTTGCGGCTCCTGCGGCAGGTAGCCGATGTTTAGGCCCGGCATCGGCACGGCTTCGCCCTGGATGTCGGTGTCGATGCCCGCCATAATTTTCAGCAAGGTCGACTTACCGGAGCCGTTCAGGCCCAGCACGCCGATTTTTGCGCCCGGGAAGAAGGACAGCGAAATATCTTTCAGGATCTGGCGCTTGGGCGGGACGATTTTGCCCACGCGGTTCATGGTATAGACGTAATTTGCCATTGAGAATCTCAGTGAAAAGCAAGGAAGGACGACAGGATACGATAAATCCCGCCGCCCGCCCACTATTTAAGGGGAGCGGCCTTGCGCCTGCCGACCCACAAGCCCTCGGCCACGTACAGCGCCAGCGCGGCCCAGATGATGGCGAAGCCGAGCAGCCGCGCCGGCGGAAACGTTTCGTGGAACACCCACACGCCCAAGAGCGCCTGCATGGTGGGCGACAGGTATTGCAGCAGCCCGAGCGCGGCCATCGGAATCTTGCGCGCACCGGCGGCGAACAGCAGCAGCGGAATGGCGGTGATCGGCCCGGCCGCCGCCAGCAGCCAGCGGGTGCTGTCGAACTCGCTGTTGGCGAAGGTGTTTTGGCCGTGCAGGGTCAGCCAGACCACATACACCAGCGCCAGCGGCAACAGGATCATCGTTTCCAGCGACAGGCCCTCGAGCGCGGCCAGCGCCGCCGTCTTGCGCAGCAGGCCGTAGGCGCCGAAGGTGACGCCTAGAATTAAGGCGATCCACGGCACCTGGCCGGCCGACCAGGTCAGCCACAGCACGCCGCAAGCGGCCACGCCGATCGCCACCCATTGCGCGCGGCGCAGCTTTTCCTTCAGCACCGCCCTGCCCAGCAGCACGTTGACCAGCGGATTGATGAAGTAGCCGAGGCTGGAGTCGATGACGTGGCCGTTGTTGACCGACCAGATATAGACGAACCAGTTGGCCGACAGCAGCACGGCACTGGCGACGAAACTGGCCAGCACGCGCGGCTGGCCCAGGGTGCGCGGCAGCCATTTCCATTGGCGCCGCGCGGTCAGCACGATGGCCAGGAACAACATCGACCACAGCACCCGGTGCGCGAGCATTTCCAGCGCCGGCACCTCGGCCAGCGCGTGGAAATACAGCGGGAAAATCCCCCATAAGAAGAACGCGAGGGTGGCGTAGACAATACCTGGGTTCATGGTGCGCGCGGGCGTAGGGGGCGGGCCGGTATTATCGCCCAATTAACAGGCGCCTGCTGGCCGCGGGGCAACAACGGCGTCCGGCAGCGCGCCAAACTCGCGCTCGCGGCCGTGGCAGCGTACACTGGCGTTATTGACTAATTGGAATGCCGCCGTATGCCAAAATCTCCTTGCCTTTTGCAAATAGTTAACCTATTGTGCAATGCACCAAAACAACAACAGGTGCAATCTTGACCGAGCAACACAAGAAAAGCAGTGTCGCCGCCCTCACGCTGGCGGCGGTCGGCATCGTCTACGGCGACATCGGTACCAGTCCCCTCTACACCCTCAAAACCATCTTCGATCCCGAGCACGGGCTGGCGCTGAGCGAATTTAACCTGCGCGGCATCATCTCGCTCATTTTCTGGGGCTTGACGATGATCGTCTCGCTCAAGTACGTCACGCTGGTGCTGCGCGCTGACAACCGCGGCGAGGGCGGCATCATGGCGCTGATGGCGCTGGCGCTCAATTCCGTCACCCGCGCCGCGCCGCGCTGGCACTTTCCGCTGATGCTGCTGGGCGTGTTCGGCGCCACCATGTTCTACGGCGACAGCGTCATCACGCCGGCCATCTCGGTGCTCGGCGCGATCGAGGGCCTGGAGGTGGCCGCGCCGGGACTGGAGCAGTACATCGTGCCGCTGTCGATCATCGTGCTGGTGTCGCTGTACGCGGTGCAAAGCCAGGGCACGGCCGGCATCGGCCGCTGGTTCGGACCGATCATGCTGGTGTGGTTCGCCGCGCTGGCCGTCATGGGCGTGATCAACATCGTCGCCGCGCCGCAGATCCTGTACGCGCTCAACCCGCTCAACGCCTTCCACTTCATGCTGGAAAACCGCATGATCGCCTTCGTCGCGCTGGGCGCCGTGGTGCTGGCCTTCACCGGCGCCGAGGCCTTGTACGCCGACATGGGCCACTTCGGCAAGAAGCCGATCCGCGCGGCCTGGTTCCTGGTCGTGTTCCCGGCGCTGGCGCTGAACTACCTGGGCCAGGGCGCGCTGCTGCTGACCCACCCGGAGGCGGTGTCGAACCCGTTTTTCAACCAGCTCGGCGCCTGGAGCGTCTACCCGCTGGTGGTGCTGTCGACGATGGCGGCGGTGATCGCCTCGCAGGCGACCATCTCGGGCACGTTCTCGATGACCAAGCAGGCCATCGCGCTCGGCCTGCTGCCGCGCATGCGCATCCTGCACACCTCGGCCACGGAGATCGGCCAGGTCTACATCCCGGCGGTCAACTGGCTGCAGCTGGTGGTGGTGCTGATGGCCGTCGTCGGCTTCGGTTCGTCCGACAAGCTGGCCGGCGCCTACGGCATCGCCGTCACCGCCACCATGCTGTGCACCACCGTGCTGACGTTCTTCGTGATCCGCTACCGCTGGCACCTGCCGCTGTGGCTGTGCTTTGGCGCCACCGGCTTTTTCATCATGATCGACATCCTGCTGTTCTCGGCCAGCACGCTCAAGCTGTTCCACGGCGGCTGGTTCCCGCTGCTGCTGGCGATTATCCTGTTTACCGTCATGCTGACCTGGAAGCGCGGGCGCGAGCTGGTGTTCAAGAACCTGCAAAAGCACGCCATTCCGCTCGAGGAGTTCCTGTCGTCGCTGTTCGTGGCGCCGCCCACGCGCGTCTACGGCACCGCCATCTTCCTGCGCGGCGAAAGCGACGGCGTGCCGCACGCGCTGCTGCACAACCTGTCGCACAACAAGGTGCTGCACGAGCGCGTGGTGTTCTTCACCGTGCACATCGTCGAGGAGCCGTGGGTGTCGGAGGCCGAGCAGGTCAAGGTGATCGACCTCGGACACCAGTGCTACCAGGTCAACGTGTTCTACGGCTTCAAGGACGAACCGGACATCCCCAAGGTGCTCACGCAGTGCGAGTGCCTCGGCCTGCCGTTCGAGATGATGGAGACGTCGTTCTTCATCGCCCGCCAGACCGTCATCTCGACCCCCGGCCAGGGCATGGCGCCATGGCGCGAGCACCTGTTCGTGACCATGTCGCGCAACGCCCGCGGCGCCGCCGACTACTACCAGATTCCGCCCAACCGCGTGATCGAACTTGGCACGCAAGTGGAAATTTAGGCACACAAACGCCGCTAAAAGATGTAACCGAATGTAGCGCTTGGGGCGGCGCTATCGGCGTCTGCTAAACTCCTGCTCCAGAAAGCTTGTACGAATACGAACTATTCATCAAAGGTCATCATGAAATCGAAGTTTCACATTATTGTTGCTGCCGTCTGCCTGGCGATCTTGACGGCCTGCGGTGGCGGTTCGAAAAGAAGCGAGCCGGTGGTGGTGCCGCAGCCGGCCTACCAGGTCAAGGATGCGCCGGCCGGTGTCGGCACCGACCGCAGCACGCTGGCCGAAAACGGCGACCTGGTGACGGTGTCCTATATCGGCTACCTGTACGACGCGTCCAAAACGGACGGCAAGGGCGCGGTGATCGAAAGCTCGGTGGCCACCAACACGTCGGCGCCGCCGTTCATCCTCGGCGTGGGCGCGGTCGTCCTCAAGGGCTGGGACCAGGCCATTGCCGGCATGCGCGTCGGCGGCACCCGTATCGCGACGCTGCCGGCGAACCTGGCCTACGGCGCGGCCGCGCGCGCCGAACTGAAGGTCGGCGACATCACCTATCCGCCGATTCCTGCCAATTCGCCGCTGGTCTATGAGCTCAAGTTGATCAGCGTGGTCAAGGGGCCGTTCACGCAGCCGAACGTTGCGCCTCCGGCCGCTCGGACCATCGACGATATCGTGGTTGGCACCGGTGCGCTGGCCGAAACGGGTAAAACAGTCAACGTGCGTTACACCGGCTGGGTGTACGACGGCACCCGCGCCGCCCCCTATAAGGGCCTGATGTTCGATAGCAACGTCACCCCGGTCAAAGATTTGCTGCCGTTCGTGATCGACTCCTCTCCGCTGGGCGTGATCGTCGGTTTCAACGCCGGCGTCAAAGGCATGCGGGAAAACGGTAAGCGCAAAATCGTCATCCCGCCCGGGGAGGCGTACGGCGCGGCGTCGACGACGACCAACAACGGCATCATTCCGCCCAACTCTACGTTGATCTTCGAGGTGGAGCTCGTGACGGTCAAGTAATCGCTGTCCGATCACCATGGAAATGGCAGCCCGGTGGGGCTGCCATTTTTTTCGCCTGACGCTTTCAGTCGCGCAGCGCGCGCGCCGGCGCGATGCGCATCGCCGCCAGCGTGTGGCGCGCGGTGGCCGCCGCCGCCACCAGCAACGCGGCGGCCAATGCCGCCGCCGGCGCCCACGCGCCCAGCGGCGTGCGGTCGGCGAACGGCGCCAGATAACGCTCGATGCCCAGCACCGCCGGCGGCAGCCCGATCGCCGCCGCGGCGGCCGTCAGCGCCAGGAACTCGCGCCCGACCAGCGCGCCGATGGCCACGCGGCCGGCGCCGTGCAGCTTGCGCAGCACGATCTCGCGGCCGCGCCGCTGCACGCTGGTGGCCGCCAGCACGTAGATGCCGAACGCCGCCAGCGCGAACACCACGGCGGTGGCGCAGGCCAGCATGCCGGCGATGCGCAAGTCCTCCTTGTAGGCCTGCGCGTAGTAGTCGCCGGCGCGCCGTACCGACGGCGCTCGCGCGGGGAAGTAGCGCTGCGCGGTGGCGACGATGGCCTGCTCCAGCGCCAGGCGCGCGCCCGGCGCCGCATCGACGGCACGCACCGTCAGCAGGCGGCTACTGTTCGACTGCAGGTACATCAGTGGGCGCACCGGTTCGCGCAGCGAATCCCAGCGCACCTCCGGCACCACGCCGACGATGCGCGACTCGGTGCCTTCGATGCGCTGGCCCAGCGCCTCCTGGTCGGACCGCCAGCCGAGCGCCCTCACGGCCGCCTGGTTGACCACGACGGCGCTCTCGCCCTGGCCCTGGGCGCCGTCGATGCGCGGGTCGAACAGCCGTCCGGCCAGCGGAGAGATCCGGTAGACGTCGAAGAACGACGTGCCGACCCATTGCACCGGCAGCGAGACAACGGCGCCGTCCTTGCTGTTGACCACCGTGCTGCCGCGCGTGCCGGTGCCGTCGTCGCGCCCGGGCACGTTGCTGCTGTCGGCCACGCCGGCCACGCCCGGCAAGCGGGCCAGGGCGTCGCGCAGCGCGCGCGCCGCCGGCTCGTTGACGTTGGTGTCCAGCTCCACCACCAGCAGCGGCGCCGGGTCGAAGCCGGGCGGCACGCCGCCGGCGAATTGCGTCTGCCACAGGATGGCCAGCGCCACGCTGCCGGTCGCCATCGCGGTGGCGAACTGCAAGGCCGTCAGCGCGCGCCGCACCCAGGCGCCGCCGGTCGTCTCGCCGCTGCGGTGGGCCAGCGCGGCGCCCATGTCCAGGCCGCGCGCCAGCCAGCCCGGATACAGGCCGGCCAGGGCGCCCACCAGCGCGCCGAACAGCAGGCAGGCCGCCACCGACGACGGCGTGAAGACGCCGTCGAGGCGGCGGTCCAGCAGTTCGGACGACAGCGGCAGCAGCAGCCACGCCAGCAACATGCCCAGCGCGGCGGCTGCAACCGACAGCAGCACCGATTCGGCCATGAACTGCGCCAGCAGCCTGGCCGTGGTGGCGCCGAGCACGCGCCGCATGGCGATCTCGCGCTGGCGGCGCAAGGTCCGTACGGTCGCCAGGTTGACGTAGTTGACCACCGCCAGCGCCAGGATCAGTAGGCCGGCCGCGCCCATCGCCAGCACCACGCGCCTGTCGCCGCGCGGGCCGGTACCCATGGTGTTGGCCACGCTGCGGTCGAAGTAGGCGTCGGCCAGCGGCCCGAGCTCGACATCGACCATCTTGCGCCCGGCCAGCGCCGCCGTCATCTCCGGCGTGGCCATGAAACCCCAGGGCGATTGGTCGATCACGCCCTGCAGTGCCTTTTGCAGCGCCTGCGCGGTGACGCCGGGACCGGTCTTGACGTAGATCCGGCCGGCGATGCCCAGCCAGTTCGACAGCGCCTGCCGGCGCTCGGCCTCCGGCCACAGCGCGCTGCCGATGCCGACCAGCGCGCCAAATTGCAGCGTGCTGTTGGCCGGCCGGTCGGCCAGCACGGCGCGCACCTGCAAGGTTTGCCGGTCGATCTCCACGGTGCGGCCCAGCGCCTCGGTGGTGCCGAACAGGCGCAGCGCGGTTTGCCGCGTGACGGCCAGGCCGTCCGGCAGGGTCAGTGCCCGCGCCAGGTCGCCCCGCGCGGCCGAGAGGCCGGCGATGCGCTCGAACGCCGGATCGACCGCTACCAGTTCCAGTTCCCGCAGCCGGCCATCGAGCCGCGCCGCCGTCTTGCGCGGCCACCAGACGCTCGCCTCGAGTGGCAGGCCGCTGCGCAGCGCCACTTCGCGCAGCGGGAAAGGCGTGTACTCCAGCCACTGCGGCTGCGGGATGAAGTTGACGCGGTGTTTGATCAGGTAGACGCGTTCGCGCTCCGGCACATCGCGGTCGTAGCTGAACGAGTAGTGCACGAATCCCAGCAACAGGAAGCAGACGGCGAAGCCCGTCGCCAGTCCCAGCAGCTCGACGGCTGATTGAAATGGCTGTCGCGCCAGCAGGCGCCAGCCGATGCGAAAGTCCCGCAATCCCATGATGTCTCCCTGTCCGGCCGCTCGGCCATT
Organism: uncultured Duganella sp.; assembly: GCA_963513825.1. GTDB lineage: Bacteria > Pseudomonadota > Gammaproteobacteria > Burkholderiales > Burkholderiaceae_D > Rugamonas. The sequence continues at coordinate 47,906 of CAUPRW010000006.1, read as the reverse complement.
GTTAGTTGTTCGGTGTCGGCCGCGTCACTCGCGCAGCGCCGCCGCCGGCGACATGCGCAACGCCGTCGCCGTGTGGCGCGTGGTCGCCAGCAGCGCCACCAGCGCCGCCAGCGCCAGGGCCGCCGCCAGCGTCCACACGCCGATCGGCGCGCGCTCGGTGTAGCTGGCCAGATAACGCTCGATCGCCACCGCCGCCAACGGCAAGCCGATGACGGCGCCGGCGGCGACCAGCGCCGAGAACTCGCGCCCCATCATCAGCGCGATATCGCCACGCCGCGCGCCGTGCAGCTTGCGCATGACGATCTCGCGCCGGCTGCGCTGCACGCTGTAGGCCGACAGCACATAGATGCCGAAGGCGGCCAGCGCGATCGCCACCACGCTGGTGCTGGCCAGGATGCGCATCAGGCGCGCGTCGTCGGTGTAGCGTTCGGCCAACACGGCGTCCTGGGTGGAGATCTCCAGGATGTCGTTGGGGAAGTGGCGCCGCCATACCGGTTCGATGTCGTCGTAGGCGTCGGCCAGGCGGCCGCCGGTGCGCACCGACAGCACCCCGGCCGGCCGGATGCGGTAGATGATCGCCTTCGGCGGCTGGCGCAACCCTTGGAAGCGGATGTCCGGCGCGATGCCGTTGATGCGCAGGCCGCTGGCCATGGTCTGGCCGACCGCCTCCTGCGGCGTGGTATACCCGAGCGCCAGCGCGCCCGCCTGGTTGAGCACCACGCCGCCCAGGTCTTTGATGTCACGCGGGTCGTGGGCGGGGTTGAACAGCGCCCCGTACAGCGCGCGCACCCGATGCAGATCGAACCAGTTCGGCGACATGTATTTCACCTCCATCGGGACCTCGCGGCCATCCTTATTCATGACGACGTTGACCACTTTCATGCCGTCGCGGCCGACCGCCTCCGAGATCGCGGCCACGCCCTCAATGCCTGGCACGCGCCGCAGCTGCTCGATAAAGGCGGTGGCCGCCGGCGTGCCCTCGGCGCCGTCCGGCAGCGGCATGGCGATCAGGTTGGCCGTGTCGAAGCCGGGCGAGGCGTGGCTGGCGAACCAGGTTTGCCAGCCGACCGCCAGCGCCGTGGCGCTGAACGTCATCGCGCTGGCGAATTGCAGCACCGTGAGCACGCGCCGCACCCACAGCCCGGCAGCCGTCTCGCTGTTGCCGCGCCCCGCCAGCGCCGCGCCGGGCAGCGAGTGCAGCGCGATGCAGGCCGGATAGGCGCCGGCGCACGCGCCGATGAAGGCGCCGAACGCCAGCGCGAACGCGCATCGCAGCGGCGTGAACATGCCGTCCAGGCGGCGGTTGACCAGGTCGGAGAACACCGGCAGCAGCAGCCACGCCAGCATCAGGCCGGCGACGGTGGCGATCAGCGCCGTCAGCACCGCCTCGCTGAGGAACTGGCGCACCAGGCGGGCGGCGCTGGCGCCGAGCAGCTTGCGCACGCCGATCTCGCGCTGGCGGCGCAGCGTGCGCACGGTCGCCAGGTTGACGTAGTTGATCGCCGCCAGCAGCAGGATCAGCAAGCCGCCGGCGGCCATGCCGAACACGGTGCTCCGCTGGCCGTGCCGTTGCGCGTCACGGCTATTGAGCAGGTCTTCGTCGAAGTAGGCGTCGCGCAGCGCCAGCAGCTTGATGTCGGAGACGTTGCGGCCGTTGAGCGAGCGGCCCATCGCGCCGGCCTTGACGCGCTGGTTCATCGGCGAGTTTTCGGTGGCGTCCTGCAGCAGCGCGGTGAGCGCGTCCATCGAGGCGCCTGGCTTGAGCTTCATGTAGACGGTGCCGCGCGACCAGTTGGCAAAGGCGCTCGCCCGTTCGGGCCAGGCGCTGCTGTTACTGCCGACCAGCGCCTCATAGGCTTGGCTGGAGTTGGCCGGCGGGTCCGGCAGCAGCGCGCGCACCTGCAGCACGTTGTCGTCGACCTTGACGGTGCGGCCCAGCGCCGGCGCCACGCCGAACAGCTTGCGGGCGGCCGCTTTCGTCAGCGCCAGGCCGTCGGGTTGCGTGAGCGCCGCCTGCAGATCGCCCTGCGCCGCGGCGATGCCGAACATCGGCCCGAAGGCCGGATCGACCACGGCCAGGTCGACCGCGTGCAGCCTGCCGTCGGCCCGCAGCGGCTTGTCGAGGGTGCGCACGATGCTGGCGCGCTCCACCAGTGCGCTGTCCAGGGCGATGTCGCGCAGCGGCAGGTAGCCGACGGTCTGCCATTCGGGACGCGGGAACACGTTGATGCGCTGCTTGACCACCACCAGCCGCGCGTTGTCCGGCACGCTGCTGTCGTAGTTCAGGCAAAAGGCGACAAAGCCGAACAGCAGGAAGCAGGCGGCGAAGCCGACCGCCAGCCCGCCGGTGACGACGATGGAGTAGGCCGGTTGCTGCAGCAGCAGGCGCCAGCCGATGCGAAAGTCGCGCAGTGTCATTTTTTCCTCTTGTTCCAATCAGTCGCGCAGCACCAGCGCGGGCGACATGCCGCTCGCCGCGATGGTGCCGCGCAGCGTCGACGCCAGCGTCACGACGACGGCCGCCAGCAACCCGGCCAGCAGGGTCCAGCCGCCGATGGGCGCGCGTTCGGTGAACGAGGCCAGGTAGCGCTGGATCACCAGCGCGGCCAGCGGCAGGCCGATGGCCGCGCTGATGGCCACCAGGACCAATACCTCGCGCCCGACCAGCCGGGCGATGTCGCGCCGTCCGGCGCCGAACAGCTTGCGCAGCACGATCTGCCGGCCCAGCCGGCGCACGTTGTAGGCCGACAGCACATACACGCCGAAGCCGGCGATCATCACCGCGATGGTGCTGGCCAGGCCGAGCAGCTTGGCCAGTCGCAGGTCGTCGCCGTAGTTCTGGGCGAAGTAGCTGCGCGCCTGGCGCACCGGCACCACGTCGTTGGGGAAGTAGCGCGCCGCCAGCGCCTGGGCGTCGTTCTCGAGCCGGGCCATGTCGCCGCGCCCGCGCACTGTCAAAGTGGTGTTTTGCTGGCTGGTGAAGTACAGGTAGGACTTGGGCGTGTCGCGCAGGCTGTCGTAGCGCAGGTCGGGAGCGATGCCGACGATCGTCGCCGTCACCATGCCGTCGCCGCTGTCGGTGGTGAGGATCTGGCCGACCGCGTCCGCCGGCTCGGCGTAGCCCAGCGCGCGCGCGGCGCGGGCGTTGAGCAGCACCGATTCGAAGCCGCCTTCGTCCTGCTCGGTTTTTTCATTCAGCAGGCGGCCCGCTACGGGACGCAGCGCGTGCACGTCGAAGAAGTTGGCGCTGACGGCGCGGATCGACAGGCCGGTCCAGCGGCCGTTCTTGAGCGTGACCTTGATGTGGGCGCCGGCGAACGGGCGGCCGATCGGATCGAGCGAGGTGGCCACGCCTTCGACGCCGGGCAGATGCTTGAGCGCCTCGCGCAGGCCGCGCGAGGCCGGATTGGCGCTGTCGACCGGCAGTTCCAGCACCAGCAGCGGGTTCGGGTCGAAGCCGGCACTGGCGTGGCTGGCGTAGCGGGTTTGCCAGGCCACCGCCAGGGTGACGGCGACCAGCCCCATGGCGGTGGAAAACTGCAGCACCGGGAGCACACGGCGCAGCCACAGCGCGCCCGGCGTCTCGGCGCTGCCGCGTCCCGCCAGCGCCTGGGGCGGGCGCACCCGCAACGCCACCCATGCCGGATAGGCGCCGGCCAGCAGGCCGATGGCCGCGCCCAGCGCGAGGTTGAGCAGCAACGCGGCCGGCGTGAACAAGCCGTCGAGCCGGCGGTCGACCAGGTCGGCGAACAGCGGCAGCAGCACCCACGCCAGCACCAGCCCGAGGGCGGTGGCCGTCATCGCCACCAGCAGCGACTCGGCCAGGAACTGGGCCAGCACGCGCTTGCCGTCGGCGCCCAGCACCTTGCGCACGGCGATCTCGCGCTGGCGGCGCAGCGCCCGCACGGTGGCCAGGTTGGCATAGTTGATCGCCGCCAGCGCGAGGATCAGCAGCGCCACCGCCGTCAGTCCCAGCACGCCGCGCAGGTCGCCGTGCGGACCGCTGAACGGCGTGTTGGCGGTGTCGGCGTCGAAGTACATGGAGGGCAGGGCGCCGAGGGCGATCTCGCGCATTTTGCGGCCACCGAGCTTTTGCTCGAATTCGACGGTTTGCCCGCGCCGGAACGGCGAATCGTCGGCGGCTTGCTGCAAGTGCCGTTGCAGCGCGTTGGCGTCGACGCCGGGCTTGAGCCGCACATAGATTTTCGCGCCGTTGATGTAGCCCCACGACGGCATCAGCACCTTGCGCTCGGCCTCGTCCCAGGCGCCGGTGTTGATGCCGGCCAGCGCGCCGTAGAGCAAAGTGCTGTTGGACGGCGGATCGGCGACCAGCGCCGCCACCGTATAGGGCTTGCCGCCGATGCGCACCACCTGGCCGACGGCGCCGGCGCCGCCGAACAGGCGCGTGGCGCTGGCGGACGTCAGCGCCAGCGTATCGGGGCGGCTCAAGGCCTGGCGCAGGTCGCCGGCCAGCGCCCGCACGCCGAACATCGCCGGGAAGTCGGCGTGCACCGCCGCCAGCTCGATCGACTGGGGCGAGGAATTGGTCTTCATCCCCACCGGCAGCGGCACCACGGCGCTCACGCCGTCGGTCATGCCGCTGGCGCGGGCCGGTTCGAGGAAGGCAAGCGGCACCGATTCGGTCCACGAGGCTTGCTCGAAATGGTTGTTGAGCATTTTGACCAGGAAGATCCGGTCCGCCCGCGGCACCTCGCGGTCGTAGCTGAACGAGTAGCGCACGAACCCGAGCAGCAGGAAGCAGCTGGCGAAACCGACGGCCAGGGAGACGATCACGGCGGCCGAGTAGCCGGGCTCCGCGGCCAGCAGGCGCCAGCCGATGCGAAAATCGCGCAGGTTCATGGGGGTGATCCTGACGCTTAAGCCGCTTGCAGGGCGTCGACCATGATGCGGCCGTCGAGCAGGTTGATGGTGCGCGAGGCTTGCGCGGCGTGGTCCGGCGAGTGGGTCACCATCACCACGGTCGTGCCTTCGGCGTTGATCTCGCGCAGCAGGCGCATGACTTCGTCGCCGTGGGCGGTGTCGAGGTTACCGGTCGGTTCATCGGCCAGCAGCACGGCGGGGCCGGCCACCAGCGCGCGCGCGATCGCCACCCGCTGCTGCTGGCCGCCCGACAGCTGCGACGGACGGTGCGCGGCGCGGTGGCCCACGCCCAGCTTGTCGAGCATGGCCTTGACGCGCTCGCGCCGTTCGCGCGCCGGCGTGCCGTTGTACTCGAGCGCCAGTTCGACGTTTTCGAACACAGTCAACTCCTCGATCAGGTTGAAGCTTTGGAAAATGAAGCCGATGCGCCCGCGCCGCAGCTCGTTGAGCTTGGACTCGCTCCAGCCGGCGACGTTGCGGCCCTCGAACCAGTATTCGCCGTGGTTCGGCACATCGAGCAGCCCCAATATCCCCAGCATGGTCGATTTGCCGCAGCCGGACGGCCCGGTGATGGCGACGTATTCGCCCGCCTCGATCTCCAGGTCGATGCGGTCCAGGGCCGTGGTCTGGATTTCCCCTGCCTGGTGGATTTTGCTGATGCCGACGAGTTTGAGCATGTGGGTCTGCCTTTTGGTGGTGTGGATGTGAATTTACTGCGTAATCTGCAGCCTGGGTGAATTTCCGTAGGCGGCGTAGCTCGACAAGATCACCTTGTCGCCGGCCGCCAGCCCCTCGATCACCTCGATCTGGCTGTTGTTGCGGCGGCCGATGCGCACCGTGCGCCGCTGGGCGCCGCGGCCGCCGGCGTCGAGCACGTAGACCCAGGCGCCGCCGCTGTCGTTGATGAAGGCGCCGTTGGGCAGCAGCAGCGCCGGCGCCGGCTCGCCGAGGGTGATGCGGGCGTCGAGGCTCTGGCCCGGGTTGAGCACCGGCGGCTGGCCGTTGGTAAACACCAGTTCGACGGTGAAGCGGCCTTCCTTGATCTGCGGGTAGATGGTGCTGATGTCGGCGGCGTAGTTTTTCTCGTCCTGCTTGACGCCGCCGTGGCGGCCGACCGCCATGCGGTTCAGGTAGTACTCGTCGACGTTGGCCGACAGCTTGAAGCGCACCGGATCGTCGATGCGCCCGATGTTTTTGCCGGTGGCGATCGATTCGCCCACCTGCAGGCGGAAGTTGGTGAGCCGGCCCTCGACCGGCGCGCGCACGGCCAGCGCGTCGACGGTGCCGGAGACCAGCTTGAGGCCCGAGTTCAGGCCTTCGATCGCGCCTTCGAGCTGCTGGGCGGCGGCGCCGCGCACGCGCGCCTCGGTGGCCGCCGTGCGCTGCTCCAATGCCAGCAGGCGCTGTTGCTGTTCCAGCTTGTCGGCCGACTCCTCCAGCGCCACGCTGGAGATGAAGCCCTGCGCGGCCAGGCGCGTGTTGCGGGCGTGCTGCTTGCGCGTTTGGGCCAGTTCGAACTGCAGGTCGTCGAGGCGGCGTTGGTGGTCGCTGGCGCTGGCCTCCTGCGCCACGCGCAGGTTGGACAGGTTGAAGATGCTGACGGCGTGCTCGGACTGGCGCGCCAGCAGCTCCAGGTTGCGCTGCGGGTTGGAGATGCGGAACAGCAGCTGGCCTTTTTTGACCAGCGCGCCGTCGCTGGCCAGCACTTCCTCGACGCGGCCCGATTCGACCGAGTCGAGGATCACGGAATTGAGCGGTTCGGCGGTCGCGCGCACGACGATCTCGTCGACGAACACGCCGCGCGCGGCCTGGCCGACGCGCAGGTCGGCGCCGTCGATTTGCAGCCCGCGCGGCATCCACGACCACAGCGCGTAGCCGGCGGCGACGGCCGCCAGCACGCCCGCCACGCCGATGGCGATGGCCTTGCCGCGCCGGCGCGGCACCACGGTATCCATGGCGGCGCCGCTGGCGGGCAAGCCCGGTGACGGTTGGTCGATAATTTTTTTGGTCTGCATACGGGCCTTAGAGCAAAGCCTGTGCCAAGCCAAAAAGAGCCGCGTTGCGGCCGATTGGCGGGCTGTTGGCGCGCGTGGCGGCGGCAGGTGTTCACTATCGAACAGTGCCCATTGTTCGGAACCGGACATCGGCCTTGCGCGCCGGCCGGGATGCGGCGCCGCCTTCGTCCACGGCCCCTTGCGCGCTGCTAGAATGCCTGCATGAGCGCCCATATACTGATACTCGATGACGACGCCGACGTCGCCACCGCCGCCCAGCTGCTGCTGCGGCGCCGCTATGGCCAGGTCGTCACGCTGTGCGATCCCGCCGGCTTGCCGTCGCTGCTGGCGCGCGGCGTGCCGGACGTGGTGCTGCTCGACCTCAATTTCACGCCGGGCTGCATCGACGGCGCCGAGGGCCTGGCGCTGCTCGACGTGTTGCGCGCGCAGGCGCGCCCGCCGGCGGTCATCGCGATGACCGCGTATGCCGACGTGCCGCTGGCGGTCGAGGCGCTCAAGCGCGGCGCCGGCGACTTCATCACCAAGCCGTGGGACAATGCCCGGCTGGTGGCGGCGGTCGACCAGGCGCTGGCGCGCCGCGCGGCCGCGCACGGCTCGTCGTCGTCGCCGGAGCTGATGGGGGAATCGACGGCGATGCGCGAGCTCAAGGCCTTGATCGGCAGCGTGGCGCCGACCGAAGCGAACGTGATGGTGCTCGGCGAGAACGGCGTCGGCAAGGAGCTGGTGGCGCGCGCCATCCATGCGCTGTCGCGCCGCGCCGCCGGCACCTTGCTGGCGGTGGACATGGGGGCGCTGCCGGAATCGACGTTCGAGAGCGAGTTGTTCGGCCACCGCAAAGGCTCGTTCACCGACGCCAGGGCCGATCGCGCCGGGCGCTTCCAGGCGGCGCGCGGCGGCTCGCTGTTTTTGGACGAAATCGGCAACATGCCGCTGGCCGCGCAGGCCAAGCTGCTGACGGCGCTGGAGCGGCGCGAGGTCACGCCCATCGGCGCCGACAGGCCGGAGGCGATCGACGTGCGCATCATCAGCGCCACCAACCTGGACGAGGCGCGCCTGTTCGATCCGGCCGTGTTCCGCCCCGATTTGCTGTTCCGCCTCAATACCATCGTGATCCGGGTGCCGCCGCTGCGCGAGCGGCGCGAGGACGTCCCGCTGCTGCTGGTGCACTACTTGAAGCAGTACGAGCTGCAGTACCAGCGGCCGGCGCGCGCGGTGGCCGCCGCGGCCATGGAGGGCCTGCGGCGGCACGACTGGCCGGGCAACGTGCGCGCGCTGCGCCACGCGTGCGAGCGCGCCGCCATTCTTGGCCAAGGTGCGGAATACGAATTGAACGATTTCGGCCTGGGCGCCGCGCCGGCGCCGGTTCCCGTCGGCGCCGGCGGCGATGGCGCCAACGTCCATCCATCGGCCGCCGCCGCCACCTCCGCCATGGCACACGCCGCGACGGCCGCCGGCGACATGACGCTCGACGCGCTCGAACGCGAAGCCATCGCCAGCACGCTGGCGCAATTTAACGGCAATATCAGCCACGCCGCCAAAACGCTGGGCATCAGCCGCGCCGCCCTGTACCGCAAGCTGGGCAAGCATGGCATCTGAGCGCGCGCTCAAGTTCGGCGTGCTCGCCAGCGCCGCCGCGCTGATGGTGTTGGCCGTCGCCGCCGACGCCTTGTCGGCCACCCCGGTGCCGCGCCGGATCGTGCTGTGCGCGCTGCTCGGCCTTGTTCCGCTGTGCACGCTGTTGCAATGCCTGCGCAAGCTCGGCGCGCGCGTGCCGCGCATGGAGCGCATGGACGATGGGGAACGGATGGATCGCCTGGACGACGCGAGCGGTGTTGCCCCTGGCGTGCGCCATAACGAGCTGGCCGCCAGGGTGCTGGCGCTGGAGGCGCGGCTCGAACACGCGCCGATCGCTTTGTTCCGCATCGAGCACGCCGGCGGCGCCGGCCGGGTCGCGCCGCTCAACGCCAGCGCGCGCAGGTTGCTGGCGCCGGGCCGCGCCAGCGCGCCGCAGGATTTGCACCAGCTACTGGCGGCGCAGCCGGTCGGCCAGCGCAAGTTGATCAGCTTTGACACCGAGCGTGGCGGCGAGCGCGCGCTGGTCGCCGTCTCGGCGCTGTCGGTCAAGGGCGCGGCGCAGCGGCTGGCCGCCCTGATGCCGGTCGAAAGCGAACTGGAAGCGGAAGCCCTCAACGCCTGGCGCGAGCTGGTGCAGGTGCTCACGCACGAGATCATGAACTCGCTCACGCCGGTGGCGTCGCTCTCGCGCACCGCCCGCGGCCTGCTCGACGAGGCCGGCGGCGGACTGCCGGACGACATCCACGCCGACCTGGGCATCGCGCTCGACGCCATCGCGCGCCGCGCGGCCAGCCTGGTCGACTTCGTCGGCAGTTACCGCAGTTTGTCGACGGTGCCGCAGGCGCAGCCGCAGCGCGTGCCGCTGGTGGAGTTGTTCGACCGCTTGTCCGCGCTGCTGGCGCCGCAGTGGCAGGCGATCGGCGGCGAGGTGGTGTTTTCGGTGGAGCCGGCCTCGCTCGAGGTGATGATCGATCCGGGGCAGCTGGAGCAGGCGCTGATCAATTTGTTGAAGAACGCGGCCGAGGCGATGACCGCCGGCGCGCAGGCCGCGCCACGGGCGGTCGTCAGCGCGCGCCTGAGCCGCGGCAGCCGGTTGCGCATCGAGGTGGCCGACAACGGACCGGGCGTGCCGGAGGCGCTGGCCGCGCATATCTTCACGCCGTTCTTCTCGACCAAAAAACAGGGGCGCGGCATCGGCCTGGCGATGGTGCGGCACCTGGTGCATGCCAACGGCGGCACGGTGCGCTACGCGCGCTCGGTGGGCGAGGGCGCCCGCTTCATGCTGACGTTCTAGCGCACCATATCGATGTGCATGATGCCGTCTTCGTCATACGGCTCGGTGACGGTTTTAAAGCCAAAGCCGCCATAGAATTTTTCCAGGTGGGCCTGGGCGCCGATGCGGAAGCCGTGCCCCGGGTGCAGCGCCTCGGCCAGCGGGATGGCCTTGGCCAGCAGTTCGCGGCCGATGCCGCTGCCGCGCGCCGCGCGCGTGGTCAGCACGCGGCCGAGCGACATTTCACTGTACTTCAAGCCGGGCGGCAGGCAGCGCAGGTATGCCACCAGCGTGCGCTTGCCGTCGATTTCGCGCCACGCCATCAGGTGGTGGCTGTCGACGTCATAGCCGTCGATATCGGGATACAAACATGTTTGCTCGAGGATGAACACATCCTGGCGCTGGCGCAGCACCTCGTACCAGTCGCCGCGCGGGATGTCTTCAAAGCCAAGCCAATGCCACTCAATCATTGCGTATCTCGGTTGGGGAGGAGCGACGATTGTAATGCAGAAGGCCGGCGCCGGTGGGCGCCGGCCTTCGGGGCCGTCAATCGCGCAAGGCGGCGATTACAGAATGGTCAAGGTGACGTCGATGTTGCCACGGGTCGCGTTCGAGTAAGGGCAGACGATGTGGGCGGCGTCGACCAGCTTTTGCGCGGTTTCGCGGTCCAGGCCAGGCAGCGAGATTTTCAGTTCCACTTCGATGCCGAAACCGGTCGGGATCGCGCCGATGCCGACGTTGCCTTCGATCGACACGTCCGCCGGCAGGGCGATCTTGTCGCGGCCGCTGACGAATTTCATCGCGCCCAGGAAGCAGGCCGAGTAGCCGGCGGCGAACAGTTGTTCAGGGTTGGTGCCGACCGCGCCGGCGCCGCCGAGTTCCTTCGGGGTGGTCAGCTTGACGTCCAGCACGCCGTCGGACGAGACAGCTTTGCCTTCACGGCCGCCGGTGGCTTTTGCAGTGGCGCGGTACAGTACTTTTTCGATCGACATGATGAATTCCTTTTCAGTTAAGTTGGGACGATAAAACTAACAAACTATCTAATCGCTAGCGATCTAGAAAGGTCGCGACAGCTTGCTAATCTACTACGCTTTAGCGCTGTTTGCAGCGCCGATGTGAGAACTATACATAGTGTGCGATTTAATAGCAAGCGATTTTCGTAGATATTTTAACGGCGCGCGCATTGACTGCTTTGTGACTAATGTCGCACAATGGTGGCACTCGTCACATAAGGCCCGCCATGACCATCCCCTCGATCACCGAACTGACCGTGCTTAAAGCGCTGTGGAAGCAGCAGCCGCTGAGCGCGCGCGAAATCCATCAACAGATAGAAAGCGAGCTTGGCTGGTCGTTCTCGTCCACCCGCAAAACACTCGAGCGCATGCTCGACAAGGGTTCGCTGCGCCTGCAAACCGTGCACGGCGTGCAGGTCTACACGGCGGTGCTGGAGAAGGTCGGCACGCTGGCCGCGTTCGCGCGCGACTTCGGCCAGCGCGTGATGGAGATGGACGGCCCCTTGCCCGTCAATATGTTCACCGGCAGCAAGCTGGTCGATGACGACGAACTGGCCCAGCTGGAACAGTTGCTCAACGACTGGCCGGACGAGCCGGACGCCGCGCCATGACGTTCGACGAGCTGCTGATGGGCCGCTTTCTGCTGGCCAGCGGCGGCTGCCTGGTCGCCGGCCTGGGCGTGTGGGCCCTGCTGTCGCTATTGAGCCGGCGCTGGCCCGGGCTGGCGTCGCAACGGTCGATGTGGTTGCTGGGGCAGCTGACGGTGGCCGCCGCCTTCCTGGTGATCCTGCTGCCGCACAGCGAACGCCTGCGCATGGTGCCGCCGATCGAGCTGTCCAATCCCGCCGCGGCCGTCGCCACCGCGCCCGGCGCCGCCACGGCGGCGGCGTCCGCGCCCGGCGAGGAGCGCGCCGACGACGCGCGCCCGCCGGCGCGCTCGTGGTTGGCCTCCGGCGCGCGCGCATGGTTGCTGGCCTACCTGCTCGGCCTCGGTTATGCGGGCGCGCGGCTGCTCAAGGCGGGGCGCTTCCTGCGCGGCCTGTCGGCGTCGGGCCGGCGCGTCGACGGCGCGGCGGCCGGCAAGGCCGAGGTGATCGAGGTGGACGCGCCGATCTCGCCGATGTTGTACGGCTTTTTCCGCGCCCGCCTGCTGCTGCCGGCGCACCTGCGCCGCTTCGACCCGGTGCAGCGGCAGTTGATGATCGAGCACGAGGCCACGCATTTGCGCCGGCACGACCTGCAATGGCTGGCCGCCGGCCTGCTGCTGCAAACGCTGTTCTGGTTCAATCCCTTCATGCGCCTGCTGCGCGGGCGGCTGTCGTGGGCGCAGGAGCTGGGCTGCGACCGCGAAGTGCTGCGCGGGCGCCCGCCGGCGCTGCGCAAGGCCTACGCGGCGGCCTTGCTGGCGCAGTTGCGGATGCAGGGCGGCGGCGCCGACACGGCGCTCGCTTTCGGCAGCGCCGGCGCGCGGCAGCTGGCCGCGCGCATCGGCCAGATCCGCGCACCGGCCGGCGCCGGGCGCGCTCTGTGGACGCGCGTGGCGGCGCTGGCCGGGCTGGCCGCCATCGTCGTCGGCACGCTGGCGTTCCAGCCCGCGCTGGCCTGGCGCATCGATCCGCTGGCGGCGGCCGCGTCGCGCCAGCCCTTTGCCTGCCTGGCGATCGCCGACGCGGCCAGCGGCGCCTCGCTGCTGCGCGAGGGCCGCTGCGACGAACGCGTCACGCCGGCATCGACCTTCAACATCGTCGTTAGCCTGATGGGCTACGACAGCGGCGTGTTGACCGACGCGCGCACGCCGATGATGCCGTTCAAGGCCGGCTACACCGACTACAACCCCTCGTGGCGGCAGGACACCGATCCGACGCTGTGGTTCAAGAATTCGGTGCTGTGGTTCGCGCAGCAGGTGACGGCGGCGCTGGGCATGGAGCGCTTCCAGCGCTACGTCGACAGCTTCGACTACGGCAACCGCGACGTTTCGGGCGACGCCGGCGAAAACAATGGCTTGTCGCTGTCGTGGGTCGGATCGAGCCTGAAGATCTCGCCGCTCGAGCAGGTGGCCTTCCTGCGCAAGATGGTGCGGCGCGAGCTGCCGCTGTCGCCACGGGCGTACGAGATGACCTCGCGCATCATGGCGCCGGTGACGCTGTCCAACGGCTGGGTCGTGCAGGGCAAGACCGGGACCGCGCTGGCGACGCCGGCCGGCGGCAACGAGGAAGACAGCAAGCTGCAATATGGCTGGTACGTCGGCTGGGCCAGCAAGGGCGGCCGTACCGTCGTCTTCGCGCGCCTGGTGCTCGACGACCGGCGGGAGTCGGCCGGCGGCCCGCGCGCGCGCGCCGCCATGCTGCGCGATCTGCCGGCGTATCTGGACACATTTTAACCACTGAAGGAATCGCGATGCGAAGCATGAAGCGTTTGATCCGGTCGGCCGTGTTGGCCGTGCCGGTCGCCGGCCTGGCCTCGACGGCGGCCATGGCCAACGACTGGAAGGTGGCGCAGGAGCCGTTCGTGGTGTTCGGCGACACGTACTATGTCGGCACCCGCGGCCTCGCCTCCGTGTTGATCACGTCGCCCCAAGGGCACATCCTGATCGATGGCGGCATCCCGGAAGCGGCGCCGATGATCGCGCAAAATATCCGCCGGCTTGGATTCAAGCTCGAGGACATCAGGTTCATCCTCAATTCGCACGATCACTTCGATCATGCCGGTGGCATCAGCCAATTGCAAACCCTGTCCGGGGCCGTCGTCCTGGCCAGCGCCAGGGGCGAGTCGGTGCTGCGCAGCGGCCAGCCGGACATGGGCGATCCGCAATACGGCGAGCTGCCTTCGTTCAAACCGGTCGCCAACACGCGCGCCGTGGCCGATGGCGAAGTGGTCACGCTTGGACCGTTGGCCGTGACCGCGCGCTATACGCCGGGGCACGGGCAAGGGGGCGTCAGCTGGACCTGGCGCTCGACGGAGAATGGCCGCAGCGCGTCGATGGTCTACGCCGAGAGCCTGAACGCGTTCGCCGCCAAGCCGTTTCGCTACAGCGGCAACAGCGTGTATCCGAACGCGCTGGCCGACATCAAGAAATCGATCGCCATGGTGGCGGCCCTGGACTGTGACATCCTCATTTCCGGCCATCCGGAAGTCTCCGATTTGTGGCAACGCCTGGCCAGACAGGCCGAATCTGGCAACGCCGCCTTCATCGACCGCCAGGCGTGCCGCAAATACGCCGAGCGCGGCACGGAGCGGCTCAACAAAACGCTCGCGCAGGAAGCGATCGGTCAATAGCGAACATGGACGTGGGGCGCCGTGGCGGGCAGCGCGTAATGCGCCGCGAGCGGCCGGCGGCCAGGAGACCCCCTCCCCGCCGCAGAATTGATAATCATTCTCATTATCAGGTAAAATAACGGCATCCTTTCATCTTGCTTCCCGCCGTTAGCCATGTCCCCATTCCGCCTTCTCCCGCTCCACCTCGCGCTGTGCGCCGCCTTTCCATCGGCCGCGCTGGCGCAGCAGGCCGACGATCAAATCCTGCAAACGGTCAAAGTCACGGCCGCGCGCGCCGACGGCTTCGCGCCGGCGACGGTCGAAGCGGGCAGCTTCCGCGGCGCCGACATCATGGAAGTGCCGTCGACGGTCAACGTCATCACGCGCGAGGTGCTGGAGTTGCAGGCGGCCGGCGGCCTGTATGACGCCGTGCGCAACACGGCCGGCGTCACGCGCCAGCAAAACGGCGGCGAAACCTGGGACCAGCTGGTCATCCGCGGCATCGCGGTGGAAAACCGCACCAACTACCGCCTCAACGGATCGCTGCCGATCATGAATTTCGGCCAGGTACCGATGGAGGACAAGGAGCGTGTCGAAGTATTGAAGGGCGCCACCGCGCTGTACTACGGCTTTACCTCTCCGGCCGGCGTGGTCAACTTCGTCACCAAGCGGGCCGGCGCCACGCCGGTGACCACGGTCGGCATGACGGTCGACCAGAACGGCACGGCCGTGGCCAGCGCCGACGTCGCGCGCCGCTTCGGCGGGCAGCAGCAGGTCGGCGTGCGCGTCAACGCCGCCGGCGGCACGCTGGCCAGTTACCTGGACGACGTCGGCAACGGCAACCGCCGCTTCATCTCGGCGGCGCTGGACTGGCGCGTCAACGCGCGCCTGCGCCTGGCCGCCGATCTGGAATACGACCGGCGCCGCGTCACCGAGCAGGTGGGCATCACCTTGCCGACGGCCGTCAACGGCGTCATCACGCTGCCGCGCACCGTCGATCCGAAGCGCCTGGTCGGCCCCGACTGGGCCAGGTTCGAGACGCAGACCAGGAACGCGCTGCTGCGCGCCGATTACGCCCTTGGCGAGAACTGGGCGCTGACGGTCGAAGGCGGCCACTCGGAGACGGCGCGCGACCGCGCGCTGCCGATCTTCCGCTTCACGAACAACGCCGCCATCGCCACCGGCGCCGGCCGCATCACCGGCAACCTGCAGCACAGCGTGCTCGATTCGACCATGCTGCGCGCCGAACTGGCGGGCACGGTCAACACCGGACCGGTCAGGCACGACGTCACCTTCGGCGTGAACCGCACCGACAAGGGACAGGACCCGATCTATCAAGCCACTTTCACGATTCCGGCCCAGAATTTGTACAACCCGGCGCCCGTCACCAGCTACACCGTTGGCCCGTATCCGACCACGCCGAGCACCGCCGGCCTGGAGACGCGCGACGCCGGCGCCTACGCGATCGACCGCATGACGTTCTCGCCGAACTGGCAGGCCGTCGCCGGCGTGCGCCGCGTGCAGTACAAGAGCGACCAGGGCGCCAACCACTACGACGTGAGCAAAACCACGCCGATGGCCGCGCTGATCTACAAGGCCGGCGACGACCTGTCGTTCTACGTCTCCGGCTCGCAGGGGCTGGAGGAAGGCGAGACCGCGCCGACCGGCACCGCCAACGCCAACGAGCGCCTGGCGCCGGGCGTGAGCCGGCAGAAGGAGCTGGGCGCGCGCTGGCGCATGCCGGGCGCCGGCGGCACGCTGGTGCAGGCCTCGCTGTTCGAGATCAATCGTCCCGGCTATTACACCAACACGGCCAACGTCTACAGCGCCGACGGCGAGCAGCACTTCCGTGGCCTGGAGCTGTCCACGCAGGGCAGGTTGACGCGCAGGCTGTCGTGGCAAACCTCGGCCCAGTTCATCGACCCGAAGTTCCGCGACATCGGCGCCGCCTACGACGGCAAGCTGCCCGAAAACGCCGCCAAGCGCACCGGCAGCGCCTTCCTGTCGTATGAGCTCGACGCGGTGCCGGGGCTGTCGGTCAACGGCGGCGCGTATTACACGGGCGGGCGTCCGGTCAACGACTTGAACCAGGCCTTCCTCGGCGGCGCGACGTTGTTCACCGTCGGCGCCCGCTATGTGGCCACGGTCATGGGCAAGCGCGCCAGCGTGCAGCTCAACGTCGAAAACGCCGGCGGCAAGGAGTACTGGGCCGGCGCCGGTACGCGCCTGAGCTCCGGCGCGCCGCGCCTGGTCAAACTTGGCGTGAAGGTCGACCTGTGAAAAAGCTCTGGTTCCAGTTGCACTGGTTCGTCGGCATCACCGCCGGCACCATCCTGATCCTGATCGGGCTGACCGGCGCCATCCTCGCGTTCCGCGACGAGGTACTGGACTTGCTCAATCCCGGCGTGCTGCACGTGCCGGCGGAATCGGCGCCGGTGCTGGCGCCGCCGCAAATCGCGCAGGCGACCAGGCTGCTGCGGCCCGAGGCGCGCATCACCGGCATCATCGTCTACACCGAAGCTGGCACCACCGCGCGCGTGACCTTGGCGCCGCCGCCCGGCGCCGAACACGGCGAAACGATTTACCTCAATCCATACACCGGCGCGCCGCTGCCGCCGCTGCACTACGACGACGCCTTCGAATGGGTGGAATCGCTGCACCGCCACCTGCTGCTGCCGCGCGACGTCGGCCGCGTGGTGCTGGGCATCCTGGCGATCTGCCTGCTGGGGCTCTCGCTCAGCGGCCTGTATCTGCGCTGGCCGCGCCGCGCGCTCGACTGGCGCACCTGGCTCACCTTCGACACGCGCCTGAAAGGGCGCTCCTTCCTGTGGGGGCTGCACTCGGTGGCGGGCACCTGGGCGCTGGCGGCATACGTGGTGTTCACGTTGACGGGGCTGTACTGGAGTTTCGACGTCGTGCGCGACACGGTCGACGGCTGGCTCGGCACGACCCGTCCGCCGCGCGTGGCGGGCGCGCCCAAGGCGAAAGGCGTCAAGCCGCCGAAGGCCGTCGAGCAGGCCGACCTGGGCGCGAGCTGGGCCACCTTCGAGCGGGCCGCGCCGGACTGGAAGATGGCCTTCCTGCGCCCGCCCGAGCGCGCCACGCAGCCGATCCAGATCCTGTGGGTGGCCAACGACGCGCCGCACGTGCGCGCGCGCGGGCGCATGTCGGTCAACCAGCAAACCGGCGCCATCATCAAGAACGAGCCGTATCGCGACATGGCGGTCGGCGCGCGCGCGCAATCGACGATCTATCCGCTGCATCTGGGGACGTATTTCGGCCTGCCGGGGCGCCTGTTCATGTTCTTTACCAGCCTGGCGCTGCCGGGCTTCGCCATCACCGGCTGGATGTTGTACCTGAACCGCCGACGGCAAAAGCGCAGCGCGCAGGCCGAACGCGCGCAATTTGCCGCCGGCGGCGTGACCTTCGCCGACGCCGGAATCGAACCGGTGCTGATGGCCTACGCCAGCCAGACCGGCCAGGCCGAGCGGCTGGCGCTGCAAAGCGCGGCGGCGCTGCAGAAGGCCGGCGTGCCGGTGCACGTGCACTCGCTGGAAAAACTCACGCCGCCGCAGCTGGGCAAGTACCGCCGCGCGCTGTTCGTCGCCAGCAGTTTTGGCGAAGGCGAGCCGCCGGACGCCGCGCGCCGCTTCAGCCGCCTGCTGCAAACGGCGGCCGGGGAGCTGGCGCACATGCAGTACGCGGTGCTGGCGCTGGGCGACCGCAATTACGCGCAGTTCTGCGGCTTCGGCCAGACGCTGGACCAGCGCCTGCGCGTGATGGGCGCGCGGCCGCTGCATCCGATCATCGAGGTCGACAACGGCGACGCCGGCGCGCTGGCGCGCTGGTCGCACGCCCTGCGCGGCTTAATCGGCGCCGACGCTCCGGACGTGGCCTTGTCGGCCGCCGTGCCGGAAGCCGATTACACCAGCTGGCGCTTGATGGAGCGCGAGCTGCTCAATCCGGGCAGCGTCGGCGACGGCCTGTATGAAATCACCTTGTGCGGGGGCGGCGCGGAGGCGGGCTCCAACTGGCGGCCCGGCGCGCTGGTCGACATCTGGCCGGGGCACTACGCGCCGGCCGACGCCAGCGAGGCGCAGCGCCAGGCCATCGCGCCGCGCCGCTACTCGCTCGCCTCGCTGCCGTCCGACGGCGGCATGCAGCTGCTGGTGCGCCAGGTGCGCCATGAAGGCGGCATGGGGCTGGCGTCGGGCTGGTTGACGGCCGCGGCGTCGCCCGGTGACGAGGTGCGCGTGCGGCTGGTCGCCAATCCCGCGTTCGACGCGCACGCGCAGCCGCTGCCGGGCATCTACATCGGCAACGGCAGCGGCATGGCGGGCCTGCGTTCCCACCTGCGGGCGCGCGTGCGCGGCGGCGAGCGGCGCAACTGGCTGGTCTTCGGCGAACGCCAGCGGCAGTTCGACAGCATCTGCGCCGACGAGATCGGCGACTACCGCGCACGCGGCTTCCTGCCGGAGCTCGACCTGGTGTTCTCGCGCGACGTCGCCGGCGGCGAGTACGTCCAGGACCGCCTGCGCACCAGGGCCGACACGCTGCGCGACTGGATCGCCGACGGCGCCGTGGTGTACGTGTGCGGCAGCCTGCAGGGCATGGCCGGCGGCGTCGAAGCGGCGCTCGAGGAAATCATCGGCCGCGCCGCCCTCGACGACCTCATCGAAACCGGCCGCTACCGCCGCGACGTGTATTAACCCCATCGGGGTCAAGTCTGTCATTTGGACACGGGCTAAACCGTAGGGCGGACTGGCGTGCAGCGCGTCTTCCGCCGCGAGCCGCCGAGCTCGCGGGTTTCGCTGTGCCCATCCGCTGGACGCGCGGTACCGTCCAGCTCGTGTCCAAATGACAGACTTGACCCCGATGGTTTCGATGGTTTTTGCGGCAACATTAATGTAAGGGTATTGCTCTTTGGAAATGTTGGGGGCTATGCTGGATTGTCGCGCGCGCTTGCGCGGGTCCCATATCCGCCTTGGCCGCCGATTCGTCCGCTTCTACCCGGGGACCGCTTCGCGCGCCGTCTAGTGCGTCCCTGCCGCCGTAGAGGAAAAGATGAACAAACTGAAAATTGGTACGCGCCTCAGTGGCGCATTCGCAACAATTTTGTTGATGCTGATCGCCGTCGCTTACATCGGTTGGTCGGCGCTGGCGTCCACCCGCGAACGCATCGATGTGGTCGTCAACGAGAACAATGTCAAGATCGCGCTGTCGAACCGCATGCTGCTCGACCTGAATCTGGTGGCGCGCTCGGCCCGCAACTATATCCTGTACCAGGACCCGACCATACAGGCCGCCATGCGCAAGCGCATCGACGATGCCGGGCAGCGCTATGCCGACAACGCCGGACAACTTGGCACCCTGGTGCGCAGCGAGAAGGCCAAACAGTTGTTCGCCGAGATCAAGGCCGAGCTGCCGGAGACGCTGCGCGTGCTCAAACAGGTGCTGGTGCTGGTGGACGGGGGCAAGCGCGAGGAGGCGCCCAGCTACCTGCAGCAGTCGGTCCAGCAGCGGCAGGACGCCTCGTTCGCGCTGCTCGCGGCGATGATCGAACTGCAGGAAAAGCAGAACCAGGCGCTGATCGCGCAGATGAACGGCGAGTACCGGTTCGCCGTGAAGTTCTTGATCGCCACCACCTTGCTGGCGCTGGCGGCCGCCGGCGCGCTGGCCTGGTCCATCACCCGCTCCATCACCGTGCCGATCGACGCGGCGGTCGATCTGGCCGAGGCGGTCGCCGCCGGCGACCTGACGCGCACCATCGAGCCGCGCGGCGCCGACGAGGTGAGCCGGCTGCAGCGGGCGCTGGCCGCCATGACCGCCAACCTGGCCACCATCGTCGGCCAGGTCCGTGCCGGCACCGACACCATCGGCACGGCCTCGCGGCAGATCGCGGTGGGCAACCAGGATCTGTCCTCGCGCACCGAGGAGCAAGCCAGTTCGCTCGAGGAGACCGCCTCCTCGATGGAGCAGCTGACCGCCACCGTCAAGCAGAACGCCGACAACGCCCAGCAGGCCAACACGCTGGCCAATTCGGCCTCCGAGGTGGCGCTGCGCGGCGGCAGCGTGGTGGCGCAGGTGGTCGCCACCATGGGTTCGATCAACGATTCGTCCAAACGCATCGTCGACATCATCGGCGTGATCGACGGCATCGCGTTCCAGACCAACATCCTGGCCCTGAACGCGGCCGTCGAGGCGGCGCGCGCCGGCGAGCAGGGGCGCGGCTTCGCCGTGGTCGCCTCCGAGGTGCGCAACCTGGCGCAGCGCTCGGCCTCGGCCGCCAAGGAGATCAAGGAGTTGATCGGCGATTCCGTCAACAACGTCGATCTGGGCGCCAGGCTGGTCGACCAGGCCGGCGCCACCATGGGCGAGATCGTCGACAGCGTCAAGCGCGTGACCGACATCATGACGGAGATGGCGTTCGCCAGCACCGAGCAAAACGCCGGCATCGAACAAATCAACCAGGCCATCGGCCAGATGGACCAGGTCACGCAGCAGAACGCGGCGCTGGTCGAGGAGGCCGCCGCGGCGGCCGAATCGATGCAGGACCAGGCCACCAGCCTGGCGCGGCTCGTGGATACCTTCAAACTACGCGCCGGCCAGGGACGCGCGCCGGCGGCCCCACCGCGCCGCGCCGGCCCGCCGGCCATGCGCGCGCCGCGCCAGCTTGGCGAATTGACCGCCTAAAGGGGACTCACAGCGCCGTCTCGTAGCCTTCGAGGACGTTGACGACGTTGGTGCCCAGTTCCTTGACGGCGTAGCCGCCTTCGAAGATGAAGGCGGTCGGCAGGTTCAGGTAGGCCAGGCGCTCGCCCACCTTCAGGTAGTCGGCGCTTTGCAGCGCGAAGCGCGACAGCGGGTCGCCGGCGAAGGTGTCGACGCCGAGCGAGACCACCAGCGCGTCCGGCGCGAAGCCGCCGATGCGGATGCAGGCCGTCTCCAGCGCCGTGAACCAGGCCTTGACCGAGCTGCCCGCCGCCAGCGGCAAATTCATGTTGAACCCCTGGCCGGCGCCTTCGCCGCGCTCGTCCGCGTGCCCCAGATAGAATGGGTACTCGCTGCGCGGGTCGGCGTGGATCGAGATGAACAGCACGTCGCCGCGGCCGTAGAAAATGCTTTGCGTGCCGTTGCCGTGGTGGTAGTCGATGTCGATGATGGCGACCTTCCTGGCGCCGTCGTCGAGCATGTGCTGCGCGGCCAGCGCGGCGTTGTTGAGGAAGCAGTAGCCGCCGAAGAAGTCGGCGCCGGCGTGGTGGCCCGGCGGGCGGCTCAACACAAAGGCGCCGCGCTCGCCCAAGCGCAGCGCGTGCGCGGCGTTGACGGCGCAATCGGCGCCGGTCTTGGCGGCGGTCCAGGTGCCGGCCGTGAGCGGCGTGCCGCTGTCCATCGAGTACAGACCGAGTTTGGCGCAGAAGTTGTCCGGCTCGATGTCGTCGCGCAGCGTGCGCACCGGCCAGACGGCGGGGAAGGCGTCCTTTTGCGCGTTGGCCGGGTCGAGCGCGAGCCATTCGCTCCACGCCGTGCGCAAAAAGTGCAGGTAGCGCGGCGTGTGGATCCGTTCGAGCGACATCAAGGGCACGCCCTGCGGCGTGACGATGCGCCCCAGCCCGCGCCGGCCCAGCTCCGCCAGCACCGCATCGGCCCGCTCCGGTTTCTCGAAGCACGGCACCATCTCGCCGCGAAAAATCTCGTAGCGTCCGCGGTGCTGCGCGTGCAGCTCGTTGTAGAAGGTGAGCACGGGCGCCCTTTAGGTTGGAGGTCTAGTCGCAGTCCACGCTGGAGTGGCACAGATTGCTGGCGCGGTAGGCGGCCACGTATTCGTCGAAGCCGATTTGCGGCGCCGCCTCCATCTCGGCCTGCTCGGCCAGCGAGGCGGCGGCCAGGCCGTCGAAGTAGGCCGCTTCGCCGGCGCTTGGCGGGTTGGCGCGGAAGTAGGCCGCGTGCTTTTCGCTTTGCGCCAGGCCGAAGGCGGCGAACGATTTGCCGTTCTCCTGCAAGGTGGCCAGCACCTTGGCCGACGGCGTGAGGCTGGCGTCGGCCAGCTTGGCCGCTTGCGCCGTGATCGCGTCGGCGTGCGCGCTGTCGCCACGCAGCGAATCGAGCAGCTCGGCGGCCGGGCGGATGCGCTCGAGCAGTTGTTCGCCCCATGCCCGCAGGCCGATCTCGCCGTCGTCGTTGGTCAGCGCCAGGCCCGGACGGCGACCCTCCTTGACGGTGAGCGCGAAGTTGCGCGTGTGGCGCAGGCTTTCCTCCGGCGTGATGGCCGCACTTTCCTCGAGCGCGCAAAACAGCAGGAAGGCGTCGAGGAAGCGGCCCGCCTGCACGCTGATGCCGACCGGCTCGAACGGGTCGACGTCCATGCAGCGCACTTCGATGTACTGCACGCCGCGCGCGCACAGCGCCTGGATCGGCCGCTCGCCGGTCTGGATCACGCGCTTGGGGCGGATGGTCGAGTAGTACTCGTTTTCGATCTGTAGCACGTTGGTGCTCAGCTGGATCCATTCGCCATCGCGCTTGGTGCCCAGTTCCGCATACGGCGCGTAGGGCTGGTTGACGGCCTTGGTGAGCGCGGCGACGTAACTGTCCAGGCAGTTCTCGTGCGGGCTCAGGCCCGATTGCGCGTCGTTCTGGTAACCGAGGTCGCTCATGCGCAGGCTGGTGGCGTAGGGCAGGTAGAGGGTGTCGTCGGACAGTGTTTCAAGCTTGTGCGGGCGGCCGCGCAAAAAGCCGGTCGACAGCACCGGCGAGGCGCCGAACAAATACATCAGCAGCCAGCTGTAGCGGCGGAAGTTGCGGATCGTCGCCAGGTAGGCCTCGGACTGGTAGCCCTTTTTCGACAGGCGCTTTTCGGCCGGCTCGTTTTCGGCCAGCACGCGCCACAGGCGTTCGTCGAGCGAGTAGTTGTAGTGGATGCCGGCGATGCACTGCATCGCCTTCCCGTAGCGCAGCGCCAGGCCGCGCCGGTAGACGTGTTTGAGCGTGCCCAGGTTCGATTTGCCGTACCAGGCGATGTCGATGTCTTGCTCGCCCGGCAGCTGGCAGGGCATCGATTGGCTCCACAGCAGCTCGTCCCCCAGTTTGCTGTAGGCGTAGCGGTGGATGCCGTCGAGCTTTTCGATGGTGGTGGCGATGTCCGGCTCGGCCGGGGTGATGAACTCGAGCAGCGCCTCGGCGTAGTCGGTGGTGATTTGCGGATGCGTCAGGGCCGATCCCATGGCCACCGGGTGCGGCGTGGCGGCCAGGTGGCCGCTCTGGTCAACCCGCAGCGTTTCGCGCTCGATGCCACGCAGGCCGCCCAGCACCGCGCGGTGCTCCGGCTTGGCCAGCAGGGCAAGGCGGCGAGTCAGTAGATTGGACAATTGGGTCTTCCTTTCGTGTTGCATCAAACAAACTGTGAGGTGCGAGATTAACCGAAAACGGGCAAACGCGTTGGCCGGACGACAGACAACGTTGGGTGGATGAGGCGGAACGCCGTAATCGGCCACGCGCGCCGGCGAAGCGGGTATGGCCGATTGCGCTTGCTAGTTTATCAAATAGTGGTGGAGGTGGCGCAAAGCGACGATACAGCGCAGGGCCCGCGCCTGTCAGTGCGCCCGCGCACCGGTCACGCGCTCGATGCCGGCCAGGTCGGTCCAGCTCTGGACGTCGGTGTAACCTTGTCCGGTTAATAACGCGCGCACGGCCGCCGACTGGTCGTAGCCGTGCTCCATCAGCAGCCAGCCTTGCGCCTTGAGGTGGGCGCGGGCGCCGGCGGCGATGACGCGCAGCGCCGACAGGCCGTCGGCGTGGTCGGTGAGCGCGCCGACCGGCTCGTAGCGCAGGTCGCCCTCGGACAGGTGGCGGTCGCCGCTGGCGATGTAGGGCGGGTTGGAGGCGATGACGTCGAACGGCGCGGTGCCGTCGAGCGCCGCGTACCAGTCGCTGTGCAGGAAGGCGACGCGGGCGCCGTTGGCGGCGGCGTTGCGGCGCGCCACGGCCAGCGCCTCGGCGCTGACATCGAGCGCGGTGACGTCGGCGTCGCGCCGGGTATGCGCGACGGCGACGGCGATCGCGCCGCTGCCGGTGCCCATGTCGAGCGCGCGGCCCGCCGGCGGCAGGCGTTCGAGCGTGAGCTCGACCAGCAGCTCGGTGTCGGGCCGGGGAATGAGCACGGCGGCGCCCACCTCGAACGGCAGGCCGAAAAACTCGCGCCGGCCGACGATGTAGGCGACCGGTTCGCCGTCGAGGCGGCGCTTGACCAGCGCGGCGAAGCGGCGCGCCTCGCCGGCGTCGAGCGCGCGTTCGGATTGGGTGATCAGGCCGACGCGGTTGATGCCCAGCGCGTGGCACAGCAGGACGCGGTAGTCGAGCGCCTCGAGCAGCGCTTGCGCTTGCAGCGCGCCGACGGTGGCGCCGGCGGCGATCTGGTCGACGGCGGCGATCATTTCGGGACGCGGCGCAGCAGCGCCCACGCCAGCGCCAGCGCGAAGATGCCGAACCACAGGAACGACCATTGCGGAATGGCCAGGCCGAACCACGGCGCCAGCGCGTCCTCGCACAGGCCGTCGGCCTTGAACAGGAACGGCAGGTAGGTGGCGGTGGGGATCTTGTTGAGGAAGGTCTCCATCGGGTCGATGCCGCACGACAGGCCGGGGTGGGCCAGCACGTACAGATGGTCGCCGGCGTAATAGAGGCCGCCGATGGCGGCCAGCAGGGCGGCGCCGGCGCCGATCTTCGGCCGCGTGTAGGCGCCGATCAGGCAGGCGAAGCCGATCGCCAGGAACAGGTAGCGCTGGATCACGCACAAGGGACACGGCAGCATGTCGAGCCCGTGCTGGAGGTAGAGGGCGACGGCGATCAGGCCGAAGCTGACGAAGGCGATAAACAGCAGCAGGGAGCGGGACTGGTTCATGGGGTTATCCGTTCTTGTAGGTCGCGTGATTTTCGCACATCGCGGTCGCCGCGGCCTTAGGCCGCTCTTAATCGCCCAGGGCGGCGAGCAACTCGGCCTGGTGCTCGGCCGCCAGCGCGTTGGTCAACTCCGTCAGGTCGCCGTCCATGATGAAGTCCAATTTGTACAAGGTCAGGTTGATGCGGTGGTCCGTCATGCGGCCCTGCGGGAAGTTGTAGGTGCGGATACGCTCGCTGCGGTCGCCCGAGCCGATCAGGCTTTTGCGCGTGGCCGCCTCCTTCGATTGCTGCTCGCGCAGCTGCACGTCCTTGATGCGCGCGGCCAGCACCTTCATCGCCTGCGCCTTGTTCTTGTGCTGCGAGCGGTCGTCCTGGCATTCGACCACGATCCCGGTCGGCAGGTGGGTCAGGCGCACCGCCGAATCGGTTTTGTTGATGTGCTGTCCGCCGGCGCCGGAGGCGCGGAAGGTGTCGATGCGCAGGTCGGCCGGGTTGATGTTGACGTCTTCGACTTCGTCCGCCTCCGGCATCACCGCCACCGTGCAGGCGGAGGTGTGGATGCGGCCCTGCGTTTCGGTGGCCGGCACGCGCTGCACGCGGTGGCCGCCGGACTCGAATTTCAGTTTCGCGTAGACGCCGTTGCCGACCAGGCGCACGATCACCTCGCGGTAGCCGCCCAGGTCCGACGCCGATTCCGACACCACCTCGACCTGCCAGCGATTGCGCTCGGCGAAGCGGGTGTACATGCGCAGCAGGTCGCCGGCGAACAAGGCCGATTCGTCGCCGCCGGTGCCGGCGCGGATTTCGAGGAAGATGTTGCGCTCGTCGTTGGCGTCCTTCGGCAGCAGCATTTTCTGCAGCTCGATTTCCAGTTCCGCCATGCGCGCCTTGGACGCTTCGATCTCGTCCTGCGCGAACTCCTTCATCTCGGGATCGGCCAGCATCTCCTGGGCGGCGGCGCCGTCGCCGATCGCTTCCTGGTAGGCGTTGTACAGCGCCACCAGCGGACCGAGTTCGGCGTGCTCGCGCGTCATCTTGCGGTAGGCGTCCATATTGCTGGTGGCGCCCTCGGACATCAGCAGTTCATCGAGTTCGACCAGGCGGTTGGCCAGTTGATCGAGCTTGGACAGCATGGATGGTTTCATAGCGTATTCGGTATTGGGTGAGGGGTGAAGCGGATGCCGCGCGGACGCGGCGGCGTTGATGCGATCGCGGCAAGCGATCGATTGCGGTGCGGAGTCCGCTAACGGCGGCCGCGGAACAGCTGCGGTAGCAGCTCGGCCAGGTGGGCGCGCTCGTCGCCCTGGGCGCGGTGCAGCGCCTGCTGCGGACCGTGCATGAATTTGGCGGTCAGGCCCTTGGACAGCGCCTCGAGCACGGCGTCGATATCCTCGCCCTTGGCCAGCATCTTGCGGGCGCGTTCGAGTTCCATCTGGCGCAGCGCCTCGCCGTTCTCCTGCAGGCTTTGAATGACCGGCACCACGGCGCGGTCGTCGATCCAGTGCATGAACGACTGCACCCGCGTTTCGATGATCGCCTCGGCCTGGGCGACGGCGGCCTGGCGGTTCTCCATGCCGGTCTGCACCACCTTGCCGAGATCGTCGACGGTGTAGAGGAAGGCGTCGTTCAGGCGCGAGACCTCCGGCTCGATATCGCGCGGCACGGCCAGATCGACCATGAACATCGGCTTGTGGCGGCGCGCCTTGATCGCGCGTTCGACCATGCCCAGGCCGATCAGCGGCAGCGACGAGGCGGTGCACGAGATGACGATGTCGTACTGGTGCAGCTTGTCCTGCAGGTCGGCCAGGCGGATGGCGCGCCCGCCGTAGCGGTGCGCCAGCAGCTCGCCGCGTTCGAGCGTGCGGTTGGCGATGGTGATGGTCTTGGGGTTTTGCGCGGCGAAGTGGGTGGCGCACAATTCGATCATCTCGCCGGCGCCGATGAACAGCACGTGCTGCTCGGAGATCTTGTCGAAGATGCGCTGCGACAGGCGCACGGCGGCGGCGGCCATCGACACGCTGTGGGCGCCGATCTCGGTGGTGCTGCGCACCTCCTTGGCCACCGAGAAGCTGCGCTGGAACAGCTGGTGCAGATAGGTGCCCAGGCCGCCGGCCTCGTCGGCGGTGCGGATGGCGTCCTTGATCTGGCCGAGGATCTGCGTCTCGCCCAGCACCATCGAATCGAGCCCGGAGGCGACGCGGAAGGTGTGGCGCACGGCGTCGTGCTGCGGCAACAAATACAGGTGGGGCCGCAGCTCGGCGTAGTTCAGCCGGTGGAAATCGGCGAGGAAATGGGCGCCGGCGTCGAGCGGATCGGGCACCTGGCTGGCCGCGTAGAGTTCGGTGCGGTTGCAGGTCGACAGGATGGCCGCCTCGTCGCTGCCGCGGTGGTCGATGCGCTCGAACCACGAACGCGCCGCCACCACCGCCTGGCCGAGCTGGTCAGGGGCGAACGCCAGCTGCTCGCGGAGCGAGACCGGTGCGGTGTTGTGGTTGAGGCCGACGGCAAGCAGCTGCATTTCGGGTCCGGGCGGTGAAGTAGCGGTCATTATACCGTGATGTCCCCCAATGTTGCCCCGAAGCTGCGGCCATGGCTGGATGCGGCTGGTCGGGCGCGCTGGTGCCGGGCGCGTGAGCGGGCACCGGCGCGGGCGGCGCTCGGCCGATTACGCTGCCCTAATCCGCCCTACGCCGCGCCGAGTTTTTCCAGACGGTAGCCGTACGAGTAGACCGGCACCAGGCGGAAGCCGTTTTCCGGCTTGAGCTGCAATTTGTTGCGTACGCGTGACACATGGGTGTCCATGGTGCGCGACGGCACGGCCGTCTCGCGTATCCACACGGCCTCGTGGATGTAGGCGCGCGACAACGGCCGGCCGATGTTGCGGAAAAATAACAGCGCCAGGTAGAACTCTTTGTGGGTTACGTCCAACACCACGCCGTCCATCAGCAGGCGGCCGGGCCGGGTTTCAAAGACATATTGCCCGAATTGCAATTGTTCGGCGCCGTTTTGCGCCGGGTAGGCGCGCCGCAGCAGCGCTTGCACGCGCGCCACCATCTCGCTGCGGCGCAGCGGTTTGATCATGTAATCGTCGGCGCCGGCGGCCAGGCCGGCGACGATATCGTCCTCGCCGGAGCTGGTCGTCAGGAACAGCACGGGGGCGCTGTCGGGCAGCTTTTCCCGGGCGCGGCGCATCACTTCGGCGCCCGTCAGGTCGACCACTTGCCAGTCCAGTATCAGCATGTCGTAACTGTCCTTGCGCAGCTGGGCGAGCACATCCTTCGCGGTCTGGAAGCTGTGGCAAACGTGGCCGGCGGAGGTCAGAACCTGGCAGATCAAGTCGGCCTGGCTGCGGTCATTGTCGAGTACGGCGATTCTCATACTGCTGCCTGTAGGAAATATATGTTAAAGAGATGTCACGTCAAATATAACAGAGATTCACAAATTAATTGGCAGAATGATTAAATATTTTTCGTGGGATATTAACGTTTACTGTTTGATAATGACTTTTTGGACCGTGCGCGCCGCTTTGTTTTGTACAAGGTACACTGGAAAAACAGTGAATTCAATGAAGAAGTTGAAATCTGGAAATAAATTTCAGTTCGTCCGGGAGGCGCGATGGGACTCAAAACAAACACGAATTGGACCTTGGTTCCCGGCACGGCGCGCGACATCGACGCGGTGCGCGAGCGCTGCCGCAAGCTGGTGCGGCGCCGGGCGATGGTGTCGGCCGGGGTGGCGGCGGTGCCGATTCCGGGCCTCGACGTGGTGTCGGACATGCGCCTGTTCGCCCAGCTGATCGACGACATCAACCATGAGTTCGGCCTGTCGGACGAGCAGATCGAGCGGCTGCAGCCGAAGTTCAAGCTGATCGCCTACGAGGCGGCGATCGGCGTCGGCGGCATGTTGGTCGGCAAGGTGATCACGCGCGAGCTGGTCTCGCACGTGCTGCGCCGCACCGGCATGAAGACGGTGGCGCGCCAGGCCGGCAAGATGGTGCCGCTGGCCGGCCAGCTGGCGGCGGCGGGAATCGGGTTTTTCGCGTTCCGGCAGATCGGCTACCAGCATGTGGAGGCGTGCGCCAAGGTGGCGGCGACGCTGGTGACGGCCGGGGTCGGCGGCGCCGGCGGGGTGGTGCGGCCGGCGTGATTGTGTCGCCGGCGTGACGTTCCGGGATCCGCACCCAACCGGGCACGTACCGTCCGGGGTACGTCCCTAGGTCGAGGCGCCGGCGTCGCGCCGAACGCGCGGCGGGGTCAGGCGTCCGGCAGTACGACGTTGACGTCGAGCACTTCCAGGTTGCCCTGGCGGTCCAGCGAGATCTTGATGTCGTCGGCGTTGACCTTGGTGTACTTCGAGATCACCTCGATCAATTCCTTGTGCAGCGCCGGCAGGAAGTCCGGGCCGCTGCGGCCGTTGCGCTCGCGCGCGATGATGATCTGCAACCGCTCCTTGGCCGCCGTGGCGGTCTTTTGTTTTTGCGGGAACAGGAAAGAAAGCAGGGCCATGTCACTTGCTCCCAAAAATACGCTGCAGAAGGCCTGGCTTTTCATAATTGACGAAGCGCAACGGCAATTCCTGGCCGAGGAAACGCGACACCACATCCTCGTAGGCTTCCGCGACGTCGGTGCCCTTGAAGTGGATGGCCGGGTTGCCCTGGTTCGAAGCGTGCAGCACCGATTCCGATTCCGGGATGATGCCGATCAAAGGAATGCGCAGGATTTCCTGCACGTCCTGGTACGACAGCATCTCGTCCGCTTCCACGCGTTTGGGCGAGTAGCGGGTGATCAGCAGGTGCTCCTTGACCGGCTCGCCGCCGGTCTGGGCCCGGCGCGACTTGGCCTGGATGATGCCGAGGATGCGGTCCGAATCGCGCACCGACGACACTTCCGGATTGGTGACGATGATGGCCTCGTCGGCGAAGGTGAGCGCCATCAGCGCGCCGTGCTCGATGCCGGCGGGCGAATCGCAGATGATGAATTCGAAGCCCATGTTGATCAGCTCGTGCAGCACGACTTCCACGCCGTCTTCCGACAGCGCATCCTTGTCGCGCGTCTGCGAGGCCGGCAGGATGAACAGGTTGTCGCAGTGCTTGTCCTTGATCAGCGCCTGGGTCAGCGACGCTTCCTTGTTGATCACGTTGATCAGGTCGTAGACCACGCGGCGTTCGCAGCCCATGATCAGGTCGAGGTTGCGCAGGCCGACGTCGAAGTCGATGACGGCGGTCTTATGGCCGCGCATGGCCAGGCCGGTGGAAAAACTGGCGCTGGAAGTCGTCTTACCGACACCGCCCTTGCCGGACGTCACTACAATGATTCTCGCCACAAATAATCCTTTTCAGAGAGACGAACAGCCGGCCACTCAGGCGCGGTTCGCGGAATTGACAGATAGTATATCGATTCGGTCCCCGATCAAGCGAATTTGCGCCGGGGAGCGTGCAAACTCGGCCGGGAAGCCGTCTTCAAAAGTGCGGTACACGCCGGCAATGGACACCAACTCCGGCGACATCGTCATGGCGAAGATGCGCGCCTCGGCGTTGCCGGAGGCCCCCGCCAGCGCGCGGCCGTGCAGCGTGTTGTAGACGTGGATGCTGCCGTCGGCGATGACCTCGGCGCCGTTGTTGACGACGGCGGTGATGATCAGGTCGCAGCCGCGCGCGTAGATGCGCTGGCCGGCGCGCACCGGGGTGTCGATGATCATCACGCCGGCGTTGCCGGGCAGGTTGTCGGTGGCGACGGCGGCGGCGGCCGGCGCGACCGGGGCCTTGGCCACGGCGGGCGCTGGCGCCGGTTTTGCCGCCGGCGTCGCTTCCTTCGCGGCCGTCTTGGCCGTTGTTTTGGCCGGGTCGGCGTCGGCCTCGTCGGCGCGCGGTTTGCTGGCCGTTTCCAGGCTCAGGCCGTGGGCGGCGATCTCGGCCGCCATGGACGGCGGCGCGTTGCGCACGGCGACCGGGTTCAGGCGGTATTTCTTCAGCAGGGCGATGATGCCGGCCCAATCGACCGGCTCGCAGCCGGGCGGCAGCGCGGCGATGTCGATGACGGTCAGGTCGTCTTCAAAAAAGTCGGTGGTGCCGCCGGTCATTTCGGCCAGCGCGGCGTCGAGAGCGATGCCGTCGGCGGTCGCCAGGATGGCGGAGACGGCGACGACGGTGGAGATCTTGATTTCTATGGGTTTTTGAAACAGGCTCTTGGACATGGGCGACAGTATGAGAGGTTGACCACACGCGCATGCGCAGGCACCAGCATTCTACTGTGGAAAGCGGGCGATGGGGAGGGCGCGCACCGTTGCGGGCGGCTAAAGATGCGGGTTTTCACCGCGCACGGCGGGGTGAAAGTTTGCCGCCACCCCGCACGGCGGCCAAGCCTGGGGACGTACCCCGTGGGGTACGTCCCCGCCGTCCCGGGGTAAAGTTTGCTGCCACCCCGCACGGCGGTCAAGCTTGGGGACGTACCCCGTGGGGTACGTCCCCGTCGTCCCGGGGTAAAGCTTGCTGCCACCCCGCACGGCGGCCAAGCTTGGGGACGTACCCCGTGGGGTACGTCCCCGCCGTGCCGGGTTAAAGTTTGCCGACACCCCGCACGGCGGCCAAGCCTGGGGACGTACCCCATGGGGTACGTCCCCGCCGTGCCGGGGTAAAGCGGCATGCGCCGCCGCTCAGCGGGCCGCGTGCTCCGCGCGCAGTTGCCGCGCGGCCGCCACCATGTTGCGCAGGGCCGTCTCCGTCTCCGGCCAGCCGCGCGTCTTGAGGCCGCAGTCCGGATTCACCCAGAGATTACCAACAGGAATCACCGCCGCCGCCTTGCGCAGCAGCCGCACCATCTCCGCCTGCGCCGGCACGCGCGGCGAGTGGATGTCGTAGACACCGGGCCCGATCTGGTTCGGATAACGGAACGCGCCGAAGCCGGCCAGCAACTCCATGTCCGAACGGCTGGTCTCGATCGTGATCACGTCCGCGTCCATCGCGGCGATCTGCGGCAGGATGTCATTGAACTCGGCGTAACACATGTGCGTGTGGATCTGCGTGGCGTCGGCCGCCACCGCCGCCGACACCCGGAACGCGCGCGTGGCCCAGTCCAGATACGCGTTCCAGCTGGCGCGGCGCAGCGGCAAGCCCTCGCGCACGGCCGGCTCGTCGATCTGGATGATGCCGATGCCGGCCTGTTGCAGGTCGTCGACCTCGTCGCGGATCGCCAGCGCGATTTGCAGCGCGGTGCGCGCACGGGGCTGGTCGTCGCGCACGAACGACCACTGCAGGATCGTGATCGGCCCCGTCAGCATGCCCTTCATCGGCTTGCCGGTCAGGCTTTGCGCGTGGACCGTCCAGTCGACCGTCATCGGCTTGGGCCGGCTGACGTCGCCGTAAATGATCGGCGGCTTGACGCAGCGCGACCCGTACGATTGCACCCAGCCGAGCCGCGTGAAGACGAAACCGCGCAACTGCTCGCCGAAGTACTCGACCATGTCGTTGCGCTCGGCCTCGCCGTGCACCAGCACGTCCAGGCCGAGCGCCTCTTGCCGGCGCACCGCGTCGGCGATCTCGTCGCGCATCTTGGCGGCGTAGCCGGCGGCGTCGAGCTCGCCGCGCTTGAAGCTTGCGCGGGCGGCGCGGATTGCGGCCGTCTGCGGGAACGAGCCGATCGTGGTGGTGGGGAAATCGGGCAGCCGCAGCCGTTCGCGCTGCACGGCCTGGCGTCGCGCGAAAGGGGACGGCCGGCGGTCGGCGTCGTCGCCGAGCGCGGCGAGCCGCCCGCTCAGGGCGGCCTGGTGCACGCGGGCGCTGGCGCGGCGGCCGGCCAACGCGGCGCGCGAGCGTAGCAGCGCCTGCGCCAGCGTGTCGTCCCGGCGCCCGTCCTGGCTCGGGCCCGTGTCGCGTCCGCCGGCGGCGGCCGCCTCGCCATCGCCGTCGACCGCATTGCCTTGGCGTGCTTGCAGCGCCCGCTTCAACAGCCGCAGTTCATCGAGCTTCTCGGTGGCGAAGGCCAGCCACGATGTGATTTCGCCGTCGAGCGCGGTTTCGCCGGCCAGCGTGAACGGCACGTGCAGCAGCGAGCACGACGACGACAGCCACAGCTTGCCGCCGCGCTTGTCGACGATGGGCGCCAGCGCGGCCAGCGCCGCGTCCAGATCGGTGCGCCAGATGTTGCGGCCGTCGACGATGCCGACCGACAGCACCTTGTGCACCGGCAGCCAGTCGGCGATGCTGCTCAGCTCGTGCGCGGCGCGCACGGCGTCGACGTGCAAGCCGGCCACCGGCAGGCGGCAGGCCAGGCTCAGGTTTTCCTCCAGCGGCGAGAAATACGTCGCCAGCAATAGCGGCACGCCCACCTGGTTGAGTTGCCAATAGCTGTGCTCGAACGCGTTGCGCCACGGCGCCGGCAGGTCCAGGCCGAGGATGGGCTCGTCGATCTGCACCCACTGCACGCCCTGTGCCTTCAGGCGGTCCAGCACGGCGCCGTAGACCGGCAGCAGACGGTCGAGCAGCGAGAGGCGGCTGAAATCGGCGTCGCCGCCTTTTTCCTTGCCCAGCCACAGGAAGCTCAGCGGGCCGAGCAACACGGCCTTGACCGCGTGGCCCAGCGCCTGGGCCTCGGCGACTTCGTCGAACAGGCGCCCGCAGGCCAGCGAGAACGCCGTCTCCGGCGTGAATTCCGGCACCAGATAATGGTAGTTGGTGTCGAACCATTTGGTCATTTCCAGCGCGGCGCCGGCGTGCACGGCTTCGTGCGCATGGGCGTGGCCGCAGTCGGCGTGGCCGTCGCAGCCGTGGGCCGCCGTGCCGTCGGCGGCGGCCGCCGCGTCCGCGTCCGCCTCCGCCGTATCGGCGGCGTCGGCAGCTTTGACCCCGGTGGCCGCGTCGGCGCCGTCCGCTGTCCCGGCGGGTTTGCCGGCGCCATCGCCGCGCGCCATGGCGAAGTAGCGACCCAGCTGAGATAGCTGCGGATCGAAGCCGTAACGCGCCGGTTCGCAGCCCAATAGCTGCACATGGTTGGCGACATGGTCGTAGAAGGCGAACTCGCCGACGCTGACGAAGTCCAGCCCGGCCCGCGCCTGCAGCGCCCAGTGCCGGGCCCGCAGCTCGCGGCCGACGGCCTCCAGACCGGCCTCCGGCAACTCGCCGCGCCAATGCGACTCGAGCGCGAATTTCAGTTCCCGGCTGGCGCCGATGCGTGGAAAGCCCGGCACATGGGTCTGGATGTTGCCTGGGGCCGCTTTATTTGATGGTGTCATGATCCGTGTCATCCGCATTTAATATTGATGCGATAAAGTTTGCGGCATTCCGGTCTATAATCAAAACGAAAGATTTTGTAGTTTCACATGAAAATTTTTAATAGACCATGTTAGAGATACGCCATTTACGCACGCTCAGCGCGCTGCGCTCGGCCGGCAGCCTGGTGCGCGCCGCGCAGCTGCTCAACCTGACCCAGTCGGCGCTGTCGCACCAGATCAAGTTACTGGAAGATCGCTACGGCGGACCGCTTTTTGAGCGAAAATCCGTGCCGATAGGGTTTACCGCGACCGGCGCGCGGCTGCTCAAGCTGGCCGATTTGCTGCTGCCGGAAATCGAGTCCGCCGAGCGTGAAGTGGCGCGCCTGACGCAGGGGGACACGGGCCAGCTGCGCGTGGCGCTCGAGTGCCACACCTGCTTCGACTGGCTCATGCCTGTCATGGACGAGTTCCGCAAACGCTGGCCGGAGGTCGAGATCGACCTCGTGTCCGGCTTCCACAGCGAGCCGGCCGAGCTGCTGCGCAGCGGCGCGGCCGACCTGGTCATCGGCTCCCCCTACGGTCCCGATTTCGCGACTTTCCCGTTATTCCGATATGAAATTTTGGTCGTGATGGCGCAAAAACACCGGCTGGCGATGCAGCGCCGGCTGCACGCGGCCGACTTCGCGGGCGAGACCTTGATCACCTATCCCGTGCCCGAGTCGCGCATCGACCTGATCCGCGAAGTGCTGCGGCCGGCCGACATCCATGTCGAGCGCCGCACCGCCGAGCTCACCGTGGCCGTGCTGCAGCTGGTCGCCAGCCGGCGCGGCATCGCCGCGCTGCCCAACTGGGCCATCAAGAACTATGTCGACTACGACTACGTGATCGCCAAGCCGGTGGGCGAGCACGGCCTGTGGAGCGACCTGTTCGTCTCGGTGCCCGAATCGCAAAAGCAGAAGGCCTACGTGCTCGATTTCGTCAAAGTGATACGCGAGCAATGCGCCGCCACCCTCGACGGTATCAGATTATTGTCGTGACAAATTATTACCGTTTCTTCAAAATGACTTGAGGCGTGTCGCCCCGAAGGTTGACACAAATCAAAGTGCCGCCAAATCCGGGCGCTTACGATGGGGGCCGCGACGCGTGGCGCTGGCACGGATGCTGCTATACAAACCCCTGCCATTCCTCGCCGCGACGCACAATCGAAACCCCCCACGGCCTTGGCGGCGTAGGCGTATTATCGACATTTATGTAGTTGCTCAATGTTGTTGCTAAACTAAGCCGGCCTCCGGCCGGCGTATTGGAGAGTCATATGGATGATGTAGTTATCGTGGCCGCTGGCCGCACCGGCGTTGGCAAATTCGGCGGCAGCCTGGCCAAGATCGCGGCCTCGGACCTGGGCGCGCACGTGATCAAGGGCCTGCTGGCCAAGACCGGCATCGATCCAAGCCAGATCAGCGAAGCGATCCTCGGCCAGGTGCTGACGGCCGGCGTCGGCCAGAACCCGGCGCGCCAGGCCGTCATCAAGTCCGGCCTGCCCAATTCCATCCCCGGCTTCACCATCAACCACGTGTGCGGCAGCGGTTTGAAAGCCACCCACCTGGCGGCGCAGGCGATTAAATGTGGCGACGCACAAATCGTCATCGCCGGCGGCCAGGAGAACATGAGCGCCGCGCCGCACGCGATGCCGGGCTCGCGCGACGGCTTCCGCATGGGCGACATCAAAATGGTCGACACCATGATCGTCGACGGCCTGTGGGACGCTTACAACAACTACCACATGGGCATCACCGCCGAAAACGTCGCCAAGAAGCACGACATCTCGCGCGCCGAGCAGGACGAGTTCGCGCTGCAGTCGCAGCTCAAGGCCGAGGCGGCGCAAAAGGAAGGCAAGTTCAAGGACGAGATCCTGCCGCTGGAAATCGTCGGCAAAAAAGGCACGACCGTGTTCGACACCGATGAATACATCAAGCCCGGCTCGACGCTCGAAGGCCTGGCCGGCCTGCGTCCGGCGTTCAACAAGGAAGGCACGGTCACGGCCGGCAACGCCTCCGGCCTGAACGACGGCGCCGCCGCCGTCATCATGATGTCGGCCACCAAGGCCAAGGAACTGGGCTTGACGGTGCTGGCCAAGGTCAAGGCCTACGCCTCGTCCGGCCTCGATCCGGCCATCATGGGCATGGGCCCGGTCTCGGCCAGCCGCCTGTGCCTGAAAAAAGCCGGCTGGACCCCGGACGACCTGGACCTGATGGAAATCAACGAGGCGTTCGCCGCCCAGGCCGTCGCCGTCAACAAGGAGATGGGCTGGGACACGAGCAAGATCAACGTCAATGGCGGCGCGATCGCCATCGGCCACCCGATCGGCGCGTCCGGCGCGCGCATCCTGGTCACCCTGATCCACGAAATGATCCGCCGCGACGCCAAGAAGGGCCTGGCCTCGCTGTGCATCGGCGGCGGCATGGGCGTGGCGCTGGCGATCGAGCGTCCATAAGAGATCGATAACGATAAACTGCCGCCTCCGCGGTCGCGGGGCGGCGTGTGAACTTTGGTGTGAACCAGGGTTAGTGTCAACCAAGAAGAGGGGACGATAATGGCAAGAGTTGCATTGGTAACTGGCGGTATGGGCGGTCTGGGCGAGGCGGTGTGTTTCAAGCTGTCGGCGCTGGGCTATTGTGTCGTGACGACGTATTCGCCGGGCAATCCCAAGGTCGAGCAATGGCTCGCCACGACCCGCGACCAGGGCTACAACTTCCGCGCCTATCCGTGCGACGTGGCGGACTACGACTCGGCCCAGGCCTGCGTGGCGGCCATCGAAAAGGACATCGGCCCGGTCGACGTGCTGGTCAATAACGCCGGCATCACGCGCGACATGACGTTCAAGAAGATGGACAAGCCGAACTGGGACGCCGTCATGGCCACCAATCTGGACTCCGTGTTCAACATGACCAAGCCGGTGTGCGACGGCATGGTCGAGCGCGGCTGGGGCCGCATCATCAACATCTCGTCGGTCAACGGCCAGAAGGGCGCCTTCGGCCAGACCAACTATTCGGCCGCCAAGGCCGGCATGCACGGCTTCACCAAGGCGCTGGCGCTGGAAGTGGCGCGCAAGGGCGTGACGGTCAACACCATCTCGCCGGGCTACATCGGCACCAAGATGGTCATGGAGATCCCGCAGGAAGTGCTCGACACCAAGATCATTCCGCAAATTCCGATGGCGCGCCTGGGCAAGCCGGAGGAAGTGGCCGGTCTGGTGGCCTACCTGTCGTCGGACGAGGCGGCCTTCGTCACGGGCGCCAACATCGCCATCAACGGCGGCCAGCACATGTCTTAAACCCCGGGCAGAAGCCGGGGACGTACCCCTCGGGGTACGTCCCCGCCTGGCGGCACGGGTTGGCGGTACAATTCGCTGTCAAAGCGAAAAGGATCGCCTCCCATGTTCGACCCCGCCTCCCCCCTGTTCCCGCCCGTCCTGCCAACCCGGCACGGCATGCTGGCGGTCGACGACCTCCACACGATCTACTGGGAGGAAGTCGGCAATCCCGACGGCATCCCCGTCATCTTCCTGCACGGCGGCCCCGGCGCCGGCCTGTCGCCGCAGCACCGCCGCTTCTTCGATCCCGAGCGCTACCGCGTGATCCTGTTCGACCAGCGCGGCGCCGGCAAGTCGCAGCCGTTGGGCGAATGCCGCAACAACACCACCGAGCTTCTGATCGCCGACATCGAGCGCCTGCGCGCGCAGTTCGGCATCGAGCAATGGCTGGTGTTCGGCGGCTCGTGGGGCTCGACGCTGGCGCTGGCCTACGGCCAGGCCCATCCCGGGCGCTGCCTCGGCTTCGTGCTGCGCGGGATCTTCCTGTGCACGCAAACGGAAATCGACTGGTTCCTGCACGGCGCGCGCTGGTTCCATCCGGAGGTGTACGAGGAATTCGTCGCGCCGATTCCGCCGGCCGAGCGCGGCGACCTGCTCAAGGCCTATGTCGATCGCATCATGAGCGACGATCCGGCCGTGCACTGGCCGGCGGTGCGCGCGTGGAGCCGTTTCGAGGGGCGCCGCGTGTTCCTGCTGCCGCAGCCGGACGAGCCGCCGTCGGACGCGCTCGACCTCGGCGTGGGCCGCCTCGAATCGCACTACATGGCCAACCTGGGCTTCTTCGACGAGGACCAGCTGATCCGCGACATGGGCCGCATCGCCCACCTGCCGGCGGTGATCGTGCAGGGGCGCTACGACGTGATCTGCCCGCCGGTGTCGGCCTGGCGCTTGCAGCAGGCCTGGCCCGGCGCGGTGCTGCACATGGTGCCCGACGCCGGCCACGGCGCGATGGAAAAGGGAATCGCGCGCGCGCTGGTCGGCGCCACCGAGCAGTTCAAGCAGGCCCGCGGGTTCTCCTAGCGCTTGCGCACGGGCGCGCACAAACGTACACAATCGGCGCACAATCGGCGCACAAACGCGCGCGCCGGCCCCGGAATCGGCCCGCGCGCGCTGCGGGCTGCTACACTATGGCCTGAGTAACAAGATCGACTGCCCACCGCGGCAAGCATAAAAAAACAGCGCATATGGCAATCATGAATCTTCAGATCGGCGATATCGGCCACATCATCCAGCTGGCCATCGCGCCGGTGTTCCTGCTCACGGGCGTGTGCACCAACCTGATGGTGCTGACCAACCGGCTGGCGCGCATCATCGACCGCTCGCGCGTGCTGGAGGACCGGCTCGACATCGGCTACAGCGACGTCTATCTCAACGAGCTCGATGTGCTGTACCGGCGATCGCACCTGATCAACGCCTCGATCACCCTGTCGACCGCCTGCGGCCTGCTTATCTGCCTGGTCATCGCCATGCTGTTTTTGGGCGATATCACCAATACCCCGCTCGACAAATACATCGCCGGCATGTTCGTGGTGGCGATGGGAGCGCTGATCGGCAGCTTCTGCTACCTGCTGCGCGAGATCTTCATCGCCTCGGCGGCGATGCGCTCGCACCGCCACGTGCGCCGCGTACCGGCCAAATAACTTGTAAAGAATAGAGTACCAACATGCACGACTACCAACGCCCTCCGACCCTGCACCGCTACGGCGTGCGCGAAGACCTGGAACTGGCGCTGACCCAGGGCCAGTTCATCCTCGTGCCGGCCTCGAACTGCCTGACCCTGAGCTTCTCGCAGGCGTGGGACCGCAAGCTGTTCGAGCTGTTCTCGGCCGACGCCTGCCTGATCATCCACAACACCGAGGAATTCGGCGAGCGCCTGCACCGCGCGGTGCAGCGCACCCTGCCCAGCTGGGCGGGCATCGACGGCGCCGTCGAATACGGCACCCGCGCCGCGCTCGGCGCCGCCTTCACCAAGACCGCGGCCGAGGCGCAGGAGCAGGAGTGGCAGTTCGCCTGGCGCTCGATGCAGAGCAAATTGAGCCTGAACCCGGTGCTGGTGAAAATCGGCAGCCTGGAGAACTTCGCCGAGCTGCGCGCGCGCGACGCCTATCTGGCCTGAGCCACCGGCGCTGCCGTCGCCGGTCCGGCTTATCGGACCGGCGGCGGCACGGCCTGGCCGGCCGGCACCGGCACCGGCGCCGGCGGCATGACCGGGACGGCCGGCGTGGCCTGCACGCCGCCGCGTTTGGGCGCGTCGTCGCGCCGCTCGATGCGCGCCACCACGGCGCTCATCATGTGCTCGATGTCGCTGCGGATCATGTTCGCGCCCAGGATGCCGGGCACATAAAAGTTCGGCAGCAGCCTGCCGCTGTAGACGATTTTGGTGCCGCCCGTTTCGGGCACCGGTATCAATTCCCATTTCGATTCGTAGTGCTTCATGTCGCCCGAGATCAGCGCGATATCGATCGACGACATCGGCTGCTCGGTCGCCCGCACGATCAGGTGGATAGCCTTCGACATGAACAGGAAGCGCGCCACGCCGAATTGTTCGATGATCACCTCATTGCCGTTGCGTGACAGGACCTTGCACGACTCGAGGTCCGGCACGAATTCGGCCATGCGCTCATAGCCTGTCAGGATGCGCCATACCTTGGGCAGTGGCGCCGCCACCGTCGCGGTGGCGTCCACTTCGTACATGTGGCGCGGTTCGGCGTCCACGCGATTGACCGAGACCTCCAGCTTGGGTAGTTCAAGCCTAGGTGCTTGTGCCATCGCCACCGGGGCAGTCACACCTAACAACAGATACACAAGGAATCGCTTCATCGTTCCAGCGTAAGGGAAAGGGTGGCAGAATACAAGCGCGGCACCATCACGTTACAAAATACACGTGGCGCGCGCGGGGAACGGGCCTTTAGAAGCCAGGGTCTAGAGAATTGGGTTGTAATGCGGACGTCCACGTCTGATTCCAAGAACCACAATGACAAATACACCATATCCCCACCTGCTCGCGCCCCTCGATCTCGGTTTCACGACGCTGCGCAACCGCGTCGTCATGGGATCGATGCACACCGGCCTTGAGGACCGCTTCTACAACTACGGCAAACTGGCCGCATTCTATCGCGAGCGCGCGCGCGGCGGCGTGGGTTTGATCGTCACCGGCGGTATCTCCCCCAACCGTTCCGGATGGTTGCTACCCTTTGGAGGGACGCTCAACTTCAAGGGCGACGTGCGCAACCACCGCCGCGTCACCGACGCCGTGCACGAGGAGGGCGGCAAGATCCTGATGCAGATCCTGCACGCGGGCCGCTACGGCTACCAGCCGTTCGTGGTGTCGGCGTCGGACCGCAAATCGCCGATCTCGCCGTTCAAGCCGCGCGCGCTGACCGAGGCCGGCATCGAGTCGACGATACGCGACTACGCGCGCTGCGCCAGGCTGGCGCGCGAGGCCGGCTACGACGGCGTCGAGGTGATGGGCAGCGAGGGCTATCTGCTCAACCAGTTCCTGTGCGCGCGCACCAACCTGCGCACCGACCGCTGGGGCGGCGGCATCGAGAACCGCATGCGCCTGCCGGTGGAAATCGTCAAGCGCATCCGCGCGCAGGTCGGCGCCGACTTCATCATCATGTACCGCCACTCGCTGCTCGACCTGGTCGACGGCGGCAATACCTGGGAGGAGGTGGTGGCCGTCGCCAGGGCGCTGGAGCACGCCGGCGTCAATATCCTCAACAGCGGCTACGGCTGGCACGAGGCGCGCGTGCCGACCATCGTCACGTCGGTGCCGCGCGCCGCCTTCGCCGGCATCGCCGGACGGCTGCGGATGGAGGTGACGATACCGGTGGTGGCGTCGAACCGCATCAACATGCCGGCCGAGGCGGAGGGCATCTTGCAGCGCGGCGACGCCGACATGGTCTCGATGGCGCGGCCCTTCCTGGCCGACCCGGACTTCGTCGTCAAGGCCGCGCGCGGCCGCGCCGACGAGATCAACACCTGCATCGGCTGCAACCAGGCCTGCCTAGACCACACCTTCGCCAACAAGCGCGCCAGCTGCCTGGTCAACCCGCGCGCCTGCCACGAGACGGAGCTGGTGTACGCGCCGACGGCCCGGCCGCGCCGCGTGGCGGTGGTCGGCGCCGGGCCGGCCGGCCTGTCGGCGGCGACGGTGGCGGCCGAATGCGGCCACGACGTGACCTTGTTCGACGCCGGCGACGGCATCGGCGGGCAGTTCCGGATCGCCATGCAAATTCCCGGCAAGGAGGAATTCGCCGAGACGATACGCTACTTCGGCCGCCGCATCGAACTGACGGGGGTCAAGCTGCGGCTGGGCGTGCGCGTCACGCGCGAACAGCTGGTCGCCGAAGGCTACGACGAGGTGGTGGTCGCCACCGGCATCAAGGTGCGGCGCCCGCCGATCGAGGGCATCGACCATCCGAAGGTGCTGTCGTATCTCGACGTGTTGCGCGACAAGGCACCGGTGGGCAAACGTGTGGCCATCATCGGCGCCGGCGGCATCGGCTTCGACGTGGGCGAGTATCTGCTGCACGACCCGAAGCATCCGCTGCCGCTGGCGCTCGATGTCTGGGCCAGGGAGTGGGGCGTGGGCTTGAAGGGCGATACGCCGGGCGGCTTGGTCGGGCCGGTGACGCCCGAGCCTGTGCGCCAGCTGTATCTATTGCAGCGCAAGGCGTCGAAGCTGGGGGCGGGCCTGGGCAAGACCTCGGGCTGGGTGCACCGCGCGGTCCTGGCGCGCAACGGCGTGGTGATGATCGCCGGCGTGCAGTACGACCGCATCAACGATCATGGGCTGCACATCACGGTCGGCGGCGAGCGGCGGCTGCTGGCGGTCGACAACGTGGTCGTGTGCGCGGGGCAGGACAGCCTGACGGAGTTGATGCCGTCGGAGCAGGAGGTCAAGGCGAATCCGTCGTGGCCGCGTTTCCGCACCATCGGCGGCGCTGCGCTGGCGGCGGAGCTGGACGCCAAGCGCGCCATCAAGGAAGGCGCGGAGTTGGCGGCGAGCCTGTAGCGCCAGCGCCAAACCCGCACGGCGATCCGCTGCGGGGACGTACCCCACGGGGTACGTCCCCTCTTACGGTGGCGGGGTAAAAGCCTAATGTCCACCAGGCCTACGCTCAAAATTATTGACCACGAACTCGGTCATTCCCTTGGCCAGCTCCTCCTCGCCCATGAAGATCTTGCCGGCCAATTCGCTGCGCAGCAGCTCGGCCTCCTCGTCGCCGTGGGTGCGCACCACGGTCTTGATATTCGGGTTGAGCAAACGCGCCGTCTCCACCATCGCCCGCACGTGGAAGGTGTCCGGCGTGGCGATCACCAGCATGCTGGCGCGCGCCACGTGGGCCTGGATCAGCACCGCCGGCTCGCCGGCGTTGCCGGCCACCGCGTGGATGCCGTCCTTGCGCAGCTGGTCGACGATCTCGCGGTTCTGCTCCGCCACCACGAACGGGATGCCGTGCTTGACCAGCACCTCGGCGATGCGGCGGCCCACGCGGCCGTAGCCGACCAGCACCACCTGCCCGTCCAGATGCTCGTGCGGCACCGACATCGGCAGCTCGGCCAGCGGATCGGCGGTGCGCTCGAACTTCGAGACCACCGAACCATCCTTGGCCATCCACCGCTCCAGCGGTTTGGTCAGGCGGAACACCACTGGATTTAACGCGATCGAAATGATGGCCCCGGCCAGGATCAGGCTCTGGCCCTCG
The DNA here is from genome assembly GCA_963513825.1 of uncultured Duganella sp. Classification (GTDB taxonomy): domain Bacteria; phylum Pseudomonadota; class Gammaproteobacteria; order Burkholderiales; family Burkholderiaceae_D; genus Rugamonas. The sequence continues at coordinate 4,710 of CAUPRW010000006.1, read as the reverse complement.
ATCGGCATGAGCTTGAGCGACAGGCCAAGCGCCGCCAGGATGAAGGAGAACTCGCCGATCTGCGCCAGGCTGGCCGACACCATCAGCGCCGTCTTGGCCGGGTAGCGCAGCAGCACCACCAGCACGAAGGCGGCCAGCGATTTGCCGAACACGATGATGGCCACCACCGCCAGCAGCTTGAGCGGCTGCCCGGTGACGATCGAAGGCTCGAACAGCATGCCCACCGAAACGAAGAACAGCACCGCGAACGCGTCGCGCAGCGGCAGCGATTCCTGCGCCGCGCGGTGCGCCAGCTCGGACTCGCGCAGCACCATGCCGGCGAAGAAGGCGCCCAGCGCGAACGACACGCCGAAGTAATGGGTCGAACCGTAGGCGATGCCGACGGCGGCGGCGATCACGCACAGCGTGAACAGTTCGCGCGAGCCGGTGCGCGCCACCTGCCACAACAGCCAGGGGAACAGCTTGCGGCCGACCACCAGCATCAGCGCGATGAAGGCGCCGACCTTGCCGAGCGTGATGGCCAGCGTGCCCCACAGGTCGACCTGGCCGGCCGGGACGACGGCGCCGTGGGCGTCGGTCGACACGCCGCCGAGCGAGCCGGCCAGCGCCGGCAGCAGCACCAGCACCATGACGGTGACCAGGTCTTCGACCACCAGCCAGCCGACCGCGATGCGGCCGTTGAAGCTATCGAGGATGCCGCGTTCCTCGAGCGCGCGCAGCAGCACCACGGTGCTGGCCACCGACAGCGCCAGGCCGAACACCAGGCCACCGCCGACGCTCCAGCCCCAGAAGTGGGCCAGGCCCATGCCCAGCGCCGTGGCGACGGCGATCTGCAGCACGGCGCCGGGCAGCGCCACCTTGCGCACCGCCCACAGGTCGTCGAGCGAGAAGTGCAGGCCGACGCCGAACATCATCAGCATGACGCCGATTTCGGCCAGCTGCGAGGCCAGCGCCGCGTCGGCGACGAAGCCCGGGGTGGCCGGTCCCAACATGATACCCGCAGCCAGATAACCAACCAGCGCCGGTAGTTTTAAGCGCGTTGCAAGGTAGCCGAACACCAGGCCGAAGCCCAGTGCCGCTGCGATTGTGGTGATCAGGCTGATATTGTGGGGCATGCGCGGGGGGCTCCTCTGGAGGTGGGGGACAGCCCAAAGGGTAGCACATGGGGCGGCGCCAACGCACCCCCGCCTTCGATGGCGCGCCGTGGCCTACTGGTTCGACGCCTTGTTCAACGCGGCCGGTACCAGCCGCATGCCGACGCCGATGCGGTTGAAGGCGTTCATCAGCGCGACGGCCATCGTCAGGTCGGCCAGTTCCCTTTCACCCAGCACGGCCGCCGCCTGTTCGAAGTCGGCGTCCGGCACGTTGGTTTCGGCCACGCGGGTGAGCGTCTCGGCCCAGGCCAGCGCGGCGCGCTCCTTGTCGGTAAACAGCGCTTCGGCTTCGCGCCACACCGGCACCAGCACCACCTTGTCGATGGCGACGCCGTGGGTCAGCAGGTCGCGGGTGTGCATATCGATGCAATAGGCGCAGCCGTTGATCTGCGACACGCGCAGATTGACCAGCTCCAGCAGGTCGCGCGGCAGGCTCGATTCCCGCAGCGCCGCGCTGGTGGCGCCCAGGCCCTTGTAGGCTTGCGGGGAGAGTTTGAAGATGTCGAGGCGGGCGGTCATGGCGTTGTCCTTGGTTAATTGCGATGACCGTATTGTGCGGTTTCATGGATCAGGCGAAAAGTGCCAAGAATGGTTATTCGATCTGGGCCATGATTCGCCGGGCCAGCTCGCGCGCGCGCCTTGGCGTTTCGATATTGGTAAAGCTGAGCAGCAGCGCCGACGCCGCGTGCGGCAGCGCGCTGCATTCGGACAGCGCCAGCGCGAACATGCCGTCGCGCCGCAGGCGCGCGGCCAACGCGCGGTCGGTGTGGCGGCCGGCCATGCGCAGCACCAGGTGCATGCCGCCGGGTTGCGGATCGATGTGCAGGTGCCGCCCCAGTATCCTGGTCAGTTCGGCGGCCACCATGTCGCGCCGTTCGCCGTACAGGCGGCGCATGCGCTGGATGTGGCGCGCGAAGTGGCCCTCGGCCATGAAGCTGGCGACGATGTCCTGGGTCAGCGCCGGGCCGCCGGCGGCGAAGGCCTCGCACACCGCCTCGAAGCGCCCGACCTGAGCCGCCGGCACCACCAGATAGGCCAGCCGTATCGCCGGGAACAACACCTTGCTGAAGGTGCCGGCGTACAGCACGCGGCCGACGCGGTCCAGGCTTTTGAGGGCCGGCAGCGGGCGGCCGACGTAGCGGTATTCGCCGTCGTAGTCGTCCTCGACGATCCAGGCGCCGCCGCGGGCCGCCCAATCGAGCAGCGCCAGGCGGCGCGCCAGCGACAACGACACGCACAGCGGGCTTTGATGGGCGGGCGTGACGACGGCGGCGCGCGCGTCCGGCGCGCCGGCCACGCCGTGCGCCACTTGCAGCCCTTCGTCGTCGACCCGCACCGGCACCGGGCGCATGCCCGCCAGCGACAGCAGCTCGGCGGTCGGGGCGTAGCCCGGGTCCTCGATCCAGACCTTGTCGCCCGGTCGCAGCAGGGCGCGCGCGGCCAGTTCCAGCGAGTTGCGGTAGCCGGAGGTGACGAACACCTGCGACGGCGCGCAGTCGATGCCGCGCGACAGTTGCAGGTAGGTGGCGATGGCCGCGCGCAGCGCCGGCGTGCCGAAGTAGGACGGGTAGGTCATGTCGGCGGCATGCGTGGCGCGCACCGCGCGCGCGGCCAGCGCGGCCCACACCTTGCGGGGGAAGGCGTCGAGCGCGGGAAGGCCCATCTGGAACGGCCGGGCGGACGGCGCCGGCGATCCGGCCAGCGCGGCGGCGGCATCGGACGAAAGGGCCGGCGGCGCCACCGGCGCGTGGCGCGTGAGCGCGGGCGAGACGATGGTGCCGGCCTGGCCGCGCGCTTCGAGGTAGCCTTCGGCGGCGAGCAGCGCGTAGGCCGCGTCGACGGTGCCGCGCGCCAGTCCCAGGTCCAGCGCCAGCGCGCGCGCCGACGGCACGCGGGCGCCCGGTTGCAGCAGCCCGTCGGCGATGGCGGCGCGATAGCGCGTGTAGATTTGCCGATACAGCGGCCCGGGCGCGCCGTGGTCGAGCTGGAGGAAGTCCGGGGCCGGCTTCACGAAGGGCTTTGCCCGCGGCGATGGATCAGCGTCGGCGTGGCCATGCCGCTGACCTCAAATTTTGCGCACCACCACGCAGCCGATCGAGTAGCCGGCGCCGAACGAGCAGATCACGCCCAGCTGGCCGGGCGCCATGTCGTCGGAGTGCTTGTGGAAGGCGATGATCGAGCCGGCCGACGAGGTGTTGGCGTATTGGTCGAGGATCACCGGCGCCTCGCCCGGCTCGGCGTCGCGGCCGAGCACCATGCGGCTGATCAGGAGGTTCATGTTCAGGTTGGCCTGGTGCAGCCAGTAGCGGCTCACCTGCGGCACTTCCAGGCCGGCGCCGGCGATGGTGGCCTTGATCATCTCGGCCGCCATCGGGCACACGTCCTTGAACACCTTGCGGCCCTGCTGGCGGAACAGCTTGTCCGGCTGGCCGACGCCGGCCTCGTCGAAGCGGTTGAGGAAGCCGAAGTTGTTGCGGATGTTGTTCGAGAAGCTCGTCTTGAGCTTGGTGTCGAGGATTTCCCAGCGGTGCGAGCCCTTGGCCGTGTCGGCCGCCTCGATCACCATCGCCGTGCAGGCGTCGCCGAAGATGAAGTGGCTATCGCGGTCGCGCCAGTTCAGGTGGCCGCTGGTGATTTCCGGATTGAGCACCAGCACCGCGCGCGCCTGGCCGCTCTGCACCGCCGCCACCGCCTGCTGGATGCCGAAGGTGGCCGACGAGCAGGCCACGTTCATGTCGAAGCCGTAGCCGTCGATGCCGAGCGCGCCCTGCACCTCGACCGCCATGGCCGGGTAGCCGCGCTGCATGTTCGAGCAGGCCACCAGCACCATGTCGATGTCGGCCGGCACGCGGCCGGCGCGGTCGAGCGCCTGGTGGGCGGCGGCCACGCAGATCTCCGCCTGCAGCGACAGTTCCTCGTCGGCGCGCTCGGGGATGCGCGAGACCATGCGGGCCGGATCGAGGATGCCGGCTTTTTCCATCACGTAGCGCGACTTGATGCCGGAGGCTTTCTCGATGAACGCCACGCTCGACGGCTCGACCGCGGTGACGGTGCCGTCGGCGATGGCGGCGGCGTGCTCGGCGTTGAACCGGGCCGCGTAGGCGTTGAAGCACTCGACCAGCTCTTCATTGGAAATCGACTGCGACGGCGTGAAAAGGCCGGTACCGCTGATGACGGCTTGTTTCATGATTAAACTTTCGAATTAGGCAATGGCTTGCGCCAATAATGAGCCAAATTCTACACAATGCCTGCACGATCCGCGCAATAAACGGACGAAATATGTGGGGGAGGGGGAGATTACCCCGCATGCCTTGGGCGATGCGCATGCGCCGCCGCTTAGGGGACGTACCCCCAGGGGTACGTCCCCGCCTGGCCGTGCGGGGGAACTATGGGGCGGGAACGGATATTACACCGCATGCTTTGGGCTCTGCTCATCCCCCGCCGCTTGGGGGACTTACCCCCCGTGCTCCGACCCCCCCGGGCCGTGCGGGGGAAATATGTGGGGGCCGGGGAGCTTACCCCGCATGCCTTGGGCGATGCGCATGCGCTGCCGCTT
>CAUPRW010000005.1:0-192823 GCA_963513825.1 uncultured Duganella sp. | reverse complement strand
GAGTACATCGAGATCTTCTACAACCGCCAGCGGCGCCACTCACGCCTTGGCTACGTATCGCCGGCGTCGTTCGCTGAAAATTTCAGGAAACAGGTGCAGGCTGCTTGAAACGGATGTGTCCACTATTGACAGTACACCTCACCCTGCCGTCATCGGTCAAACTCAGACTCCTAGTGGTCCGGTTAAGCAGTCGGACCTGCAGGCGCTGCTCCAGACGCACGACCGATTTTCCTATTGCCGAGCGCGTCAGACCTAATTGCTTAGCTGCCATCGTATAGCTGCCGTGCTTCACCACGCTGGCGAAGGCTGCAATGTCATTCAGGTTAGTTACTTCCATCGACGTGCCTTTCTAGCCTAGGTGGATCGGCATGCGGCGAGGCCGCTGTGTAGGGAAGCACATTCCCCAATCCTTTGGATAATATATCAATTCGTTTCGATTTGAAGCAAATAACCAAGGATGATTATGAATGACGAATTAACACGTGCAATGAGCGGCTGGGCAGACAGCCTGGTTAACTTGGTGCCGGTCCTGAGTGGCAGCGACGAAACCGCTTCAATGGCGCAGGTGCGCGCTTCGTACACCACTTTTCAGGCGCAGCAGAAGCCGCCGCAAGGAGTGCGGTTTGAGGAGGTCAATATGGGTGGCGTGCCGGCTACGCTGGCGCTACCCGATGAGCAAAATTCCGACATCGTCCTCGTCTATATTCACGGCGGTGCCTATATCGTCGGTGAGCCGGCCGGATATCGCGGTATTGGCGGCAACTACGCAAAGCTGCTCGGCGCCCGCGTCTACATTCCCGACTACCGCCTCGCGCCTGAGCATCCTTTCCCCGCTGCAATTGACGATGGGCTGCGAGCTTACGAATGGCTGCTGGAACAAGGTATCCCCGCACGAAAAATAGCCTTCGCGGGTGAGTCTGCTGGTGGCGCCATGGTCGTCAGTGTCATGGTGGCCGCCAAGCATAAGGGGCTGCCGTTACCAGCTGCTGGCGTCGCTATTTCGCCATGGGCCAACCTCGAACACACTGGTGCGTCGATGACGAATCGTGAAGGTCTCGATCCGCTCAACACCAAGCCGTTGCTGGACCTGCTGGCCCGAACCTTCCTCGCAGGCGCGTTGCCCAACCATCCACTGGCCTCGCCGGTATTCGCCGACGTCACAGGTCTGCCACCGATACTGGTGCAAATCGGTGAGAACGAACTGATGCTTAGCGATGCCATTCGCTTGGCCAGCCATTTAGCCGAGAACCGGGTGCGGGTCAATCTCGAGGTCTGGCCACAGATGCCCCATGCTTGGCATTTCTTCCAGAGCTTCTTGCCGGAAGCAGAACAAGCACTGCGCGAGTCTGCACGGTTTATTTCTGAAACCGTAGGATCCGCGAAATAACCGGCGACCACCGGCGAACTCCGATCTTTTCGATTTCACCGACACCAAAGGAGATAACGATGCCATCCCATCCGCTGTTTTCGACGTTCCGCAACAAGAATCTATCATTGGGAAATCGCATCGTCATGGCACCCATGACCCGTGCCAAGTCTCCGAACGGTGTACCGACAAATGAAGTAGCTTCATACTACCGCCGCCGTGTGGAAGGTGGTGTCGGCCTAATCATTACAGAAGGTACGACCATCAACCGGCCGAGCGCGTCGAACGACTCGCAAATTCCTAACTTTCACACCAGCGAAAGCCTAGACGCTTGGGCGCGCGTGGTGGGGCAAGTTCATGCGGCCGGGGGCAAGATAGCACCGCAACTCTGGCATATGGGCATGGCTCGAGTGCCTGGCTCCGGTCCCAATCCTGGTACTTCATCCGAAGGCCCCTCCGGTTTATCAGCAGCTGGCGAAGAGCTGTCGGAGCCGATGACCGACGTTGACATAGCCGACACCATCAGTGCCTTTGCCAATGCCGCAGCGAAGGCCAAGGAAATTGGTTTCGACGCAATTGAGTTACATGGCGCCCATGGCTATCTTATCGATCAATTCTTCTGGGCCCAATCCAATCGACGTACCGATCGATATGGCGGCGACATAATTGACCGCACGAGATTCGCCAGGGAAGTTATACATGCGGTAAGACAACGCGTGGGATCGGACTTCAACATCATATTTCGCTTTTCGCAGTGGAAACAGCAGGACTATAACGCCAGACTGGCTAATAATCCATTGGAGCTTTCTGCATTACTGGAGCCGCTGGCGTTAGCCGGGGTAGACATCTTCCACTGCTCAACACGCCGCTTCTGGGAGCCGGAGTTCAATTGCTCCAACCTCAATCTGGCAGGTTGGGCCAAGAAAATCACAGGCAAGCCTACCATCACGGTCGGCTCTGTGGGGCTCCAGGGTAACGACTTTACCCATGCGTTCAAAGGTGAAAGTGCAGCGGTAACCGACCTTGGCGAACTCGAACGACGGCTGAAACGTCATGAATTCGATTTGGTCGCCGTAGGCCGGGCACTAATTGCCGATGCTGACTGGCCATCAAAGGTCAAGCGCGATAATTTCTCTGAGATTATGCCGTTTAACCCAGCTTCGTTGGCAAGTCTTTAGGTGTCCAGTATCACTCGATGGTATGGGACATGGCCGCTAACGTGCCAATCACCTACGAAGAATGGGAGTCGCCAAACGGCAAAGTATCATTGAGCTGAACGACGCAGTTCCAAGGCAGCAATTCGTCCACCCGATTGACGGGGTGATCGGCAATGCGGGCGAGCACGTACCGTAGCCAAGCCTCAGCGTCGACACCATTGAGCTTGGCGGTTCCGATCAGGGAGTAGATCGCGGCGGCGCGTTCGCCGCCGCTGTCAGCTCCGGCAAACAGGTAGTTGCGGCGGCCAATAGCGACGCCCCGCAGGGCGCGCTCGGCGGCGGAGTTATCGATGTCGATGGCGCCATCATCGCAATAGCGTGTCAGTGCCGGCCACAGTTTGAGCGAGTACAGGATGGCCGCCGAGGTATCGGATTTGCGCGACAGCTTCTCAAGCGCGGCACGAAGCCAGTGTTCAAGGTCGTCGAGCAAAGGCTTGGCCTTGGTTTGCCTAGCTTGTCGCCGTTGATCGGGCGGCTTACCTCGAATATCGACCTCGATGACGTAGAGTTCGGCGATCCTGCGCAGCGCCTCCGTCGTCAGCGCTGATGGCTGCGCTGATGGCTGCGCTTCGTGCAGATCATAGAACTTACGCCGCGCATGGGCCCAACATGCCGCTTCTTGGATCGCGCCGCTTTCATAGAGCGCGTTGAAGCCGGCGTAGGCGTCCGCTTGCAGCACGCCCCTGAACCCAGCCAGGTGGGTTTGCGGACGGATGCCCTTGCGATCCGGCGAGTAGGCGAACCAAACTGCGGCTGGCGCCGTGTCGCCGCTTGGCCGGTCATCGCGCACGTACGTCCACAGTCGGGAAGTCTTGGTTTTGCCATTGCCGGGAGCGAGCACCGGGATCGGCGTATCGTCAGCATGCAACTTGGTGGCCGCCAGCACATGACGCCTGATGGCATCAACCAGTGGTCGCAGTAAGGCGCTGGCGGCACCAACCCAGCGTGCCAGCAGTGCGCGATCCAGATCCACGCCTTCCCGTGCATAGATCACGCTCTGGCGGTAGAGCGGCAAGTGGTCGGCGAACTTCGCCACCAGGACATGTGCCAGCAAACCGGGTCCGGCGATGCCGCGTTCGATCGGGCGGCTCGGCGCCGGCGCTTGCACGATGGCGTCGCAGCAGCTGCAAGCGAGCTTGGGACGCACATGGCGTATTACTCGGAAACTGGCCGGTACATATTCGAGCTGTTCGGCCACGTCCTCGCCCAAAAAGCGCAGTCCACCACCGCAAGACGGGCACGCGTCGGCGGTGGGCAGATGGACCTTTTCATCGCGAGGCAGGTGGTCAGGCAGCGGCTTGCGTACAGGCTTGTTGCGTGGTGCCCGGTCCGTTTCAGGTATCGCCTTCACCACCTCGCCTTCATCGGCTTGCAGATCCTCCAGCTGCAGTTCCAGCTGCTCGATCTGATGGTCCAGTTTCTCGGACTTGCGGCCGAACTGCATGCGCCGCAGCTTGGAGATCCACAGCTTGAGATGCTCGATCTCGGCGGCGCGCGTGTTCAACTGCGCTTCCAGTCCTGCGACTTGGTCATCGCGCTCTTGAACGCGACATTCGCTTGCCAATAGCAATGCCTTCAGGGCAGCGATATCGTCAGGGAGGTCGGCGGCAGTGAGCATGAAGCGAGTTTACGCGAGGCCGATGACGTTTACAAGGCCGATGTCGGCCGCCAGGTGCGCTCTGGTCGGCGCCAGTCGATTCCCTCCAACAGCATGGAAAGCTGGGCTTGCGTCAGTGCCACGCTACCGCTGTCGGCCTGCGGCCACACGAAGCATCCCCGCTCAAGACGCTTAGCCAGCAAGCACAGGCCATCGCCAGTCCACCACAGCACCTTGATCATGTCGCCGCGCCGGCCACGGAACACGAAGAGGTGGCCGCTGAAAGGATCGCCGGCCAGCGCAGTCTCTACCTTGGCCGCCAGCCCGTTCATGCCAGCGCGCATATCGGTGATGCCGGCGGCGAGCCAGATCCGGGTGCCGGCAGGAAGGCCAATCATGCGCGCAGGCTTTGCAGTACCAGCCGCAGCAACGCCGCGTCCGCGCCGGCGCAGACGCGCACAGTGGCATCGGCAATGGTGATCTCGATAGCACCCCCGCGAGCTGCGCCGCTGGCCGGCTTTGCTGCAGGTGAGGACGGCTTCAGCACTACCGGCAGCAGCATGGTCTCACTCGTAGCCGGTCCAATCAGCAGGCCGGCGCGCAGGTCGCGCCGCCATTTGAACAGCATGTTGGTGTTGATGCCATGATCCTGGGCCAGTTTCGATACCGAAACACCGGGCTCGCATGCCGCCACAGCGAGTCGATGTTTAAACTCGGGCGAATAGTTTGGCCGTCCTCTACGATTGCCCGACTCCACTTCAGTGTCCAAAGTAGTTCCCGCTAAAAAAGTAACGGGAACTACTTTGGCAGACGCTACTCGCTATGAACAGACGGTGCAGGGGCGACGCTTACCAAACAGGCTCAGGTCTAGCATCGGCATCGCCGCGATGGAGACGATGTTTTCGGGCTTCAGCGGCGGCGGCAATTCCCCCGTCCAACACGGCCGGTTCCATCGGGACAAGTGCGAAAGCATCATCGATGACACTGCGATCCAGCCCGGCAACGGCAGGCGGGGGCGGGGGGTGGCGGCCAGAGTGGGCAAACTGAACGGAAGAACTGAAATATTGCTCTCCAAAATCAGGAAAAAGTCTCTCCAATAGTCACAGGATGTGAATCCAGTGAAATTTTGGTCAAACCATTCATAATCCTGTTAAAGTCTCCGAACGGTATATCGATATCACGGAACTTCGAGTGGTAAGGGATCGTTATTTTCAGACGCCTAATAAACTAACATTAGACAACCCTGCAGGAGGAAATCGTGCAACGTGTTTTTCTGTCCTACACTTACGCGCCCCACCCTGATCACGCTGATGATCTGAGTAATCTTGAGAAAAAAGTTCGTCGTGTCATTGACGCAATGGGCTTACGCGTCATTGACGGCCAACATCTTGGAGGCCGATTACTGGATGAGGAAATCCAAAAAAGAATCCGCGAAGCCGATGCATTGATTGCCCTGTACACCCCGCAAGCAGATCCACGCGATGGCACAGCCTGCATTCCACGCTTCGTGGATTCGGAGTTTCAACATGCCAGAGCTATCGGAAAGGCAACCTTTCGAGTTCAACATACGGCCTTGCCTGTTGGCGGTTTAGGCGACCGTGACGAGCATACAGTGTTTACGCCGAACACGTTAGTCGATGTCCTGATGAAGATTTTGCAAACGCTTTCGTTTTGGAAAAGCGAGCACGGCTATCCAGTGCAGATCAAGATCGTTCCCGATGATTTGGCTGAGCGCTATGGCGATAGTGCTGGCGACCGGTGCGAATACAAGCTTCTACTAGCAGGAAGTTCAGAGCCTGCCGCCTACCGTACTACATCCATTGTCCCGGAACCTGGAGCAGCGTTTGTTTATATCCCTGATTTTATGGATGGTGCTAAGGTCCGGGTGCGTCTCACTGTTGCTGGTCAGGAATGGCGCTCCCACTTCGTTGCCCCTCATATGGGCGGAGTTGAACTTCGAAAAATTGGAGGTGAATAATGACCGTAGCCGCCGAATATCGCATCGCGCAGTCGGAGGAGTATGTCGGCAAGGATCGGTGGAAATGGTCCTGCTGGATAGATGCGAAGGAGCACGATCTGGATATGATCGAGTCGGTCACTTGGGTACTGCATCCGACTTTCTCGCCATCGCGCGTAATCGTTAAAAGCCGGGAAACCAGCTTCCGCCTTGACTCTGGCGGCTGGGGAACGTTCATGCTGGTAGCCAGTCTGGTATTGCAAGACGGGCGGACAGTCAAGGTGAGGCACGCGCTGAAGCTGCATTATCCGGAAAAAGACGATATCGAGCCGGTTCAATCGCTCCAGAGTTCGGGCGCTGAGCCGGCCACGGACAGCGTGACACCACGTAAGCCGAAGATATTTCTTTCCTATTCATCTGAAGATGAACAGCACGCGCAGATGCTGGGTAAAGTTATCGCGGATATTGGTGGTTTGGTCTGGAATGCAAATTCAGTGAATGTGGGACAACCGCTTGCGGCCGCAGTTGAAAAGATGATTCGAGAGAGCGACGCCGTCATCACGCTCGCCGATTTGGACTATCAAAGTCCTTGGGTAATAAAGGAGTCGAAGATCGCAGAAGCGGAAGGCAAGCCCGTCTTGCATGTCCCTGTCGAGAATCAGAACTGGAGCGAGGTGCTGTCATCGCTGCAAACCGCTTCAGAAAGGATATCAGACGTCCAGGTGCAACTGAGTAACTTCATAAACAAACTGGAGCTCTAGCGCAGGGCCAAATACATCTTGTAGCGCTGTGGCACGTATGCTTTAATGTGTGCTTACATGCAATTGCCATAAAGGAATCTGTGCGAACTATCCGAGTTTTCATTGGTTCCTCTAACGTTCTCTACGGAGGTCCGCTGCAACCAACCCGCCTGTATCAGTGGGCAAACGCTATTGACAGCCAAAAGGCTGTGGCGGAGGTTGTTAATCTATGGATTTTCCTCCGTTATAATTTGTTCGATGCGGCCCTTCCAAACGCGCTTATTTATCGGCGTTGATCCCGTTTCCTCTGATATTTCCTGCAATAATTGCATCCAATGTTCTAAATCAGACCATTCCATTATCTGAAGACTTTGTAAGGGGCGCGGAACTTGCTCAGTCTCTAATCCTGGTAGAACCACAGCAGCAATCGGCTTTTTTCCTGTTCCCCACGCAGCCCCGCATTCGATTGAAAAGAAAAAAGAACTTAAACTCGCTTTCGAAATAAGCGCAATGAAATAGTCGCAATTGGATATCGCAGTCTGGATCGATTTTTCATATGATGTGCCTCGAACAATGGAGTGATTGGCAAGGCTTGTACACATGATTTCATAGTCGTTAAACTTCATCGTTCGAAGTAAAATATCAACTACTCGTTTTGCATAAGGCGCATCTTTCGACGAATGTGATATGAAGACTGAGGTGTAATTTGGATCGGAAGACAAGATATCTCCTTTTATTTATTTTTGCGTGATGCTTATGCTTAAATGGCTGCCTGCGCGGCGTTGTTGTACAAATCAATTTTATAACAATTTCCCGTGTAGTTCATTCTCTAGAATTCTTGCTTTTACGCATCAATTTAACATCGCAATGAAAGTAAGCAGTGTCCAGGATCCCCAAAATTCTATCAACGGAATATTTCTCTGCCCCTCATGTTAAACTGTTAACCTACTTTTTGGAACAAACCTGTCAGCGCAGATGCGGAGAAAAGCATGGATCGCCCCGCTTTTGCTGCAGTTCAGCGTTGTGATTGAGCAAATATAAGTCGTAAGCCAACGACAGGATAGGTGCTCAGAGCGTCGGTGGCTTCCATTGTTCACACCTAACCTGGCTTGGCGAACTGCCAATGGAGCTCACAAACATGGTGGTAACAAAGTAAGATGGTATGACGCTCTAATAATTGCTCGCGAAAAGTATTCGCATCATCGCCAATCCTGTGGGACAAGAAAATGTCGCAAACGAACTCTTCAAGGACGTGGCCTTCCGATGTCGTCGAGTGTAACCTCTGTTGACGCTTTTGTTCGTTTGCGCGCCGAATTGACCCACTGTGTATCAGTTTTCAATCGCTGTTGACACGGCCGATGGCTACGCTACGCCACGCAGGGCGCGTTCGGCCGCCGAGTTGTCAATCTCGATGGCGCCGTCGTCGCAGTAACGCAGCAGCGCCGGCCAGAGCTTGAGCGCGTACAGGATCGCCGCCGCCGTGTCGGACTTGCGCGATAGCGTTTCGAGCGTGGTGCGCAGCCAGCGTTCCAGATCGCCGAGCAGAGGGCGCGAGCGGGCTTGCCGAACTTGTCGTCGTTCGTCGGGAGGCTTGCCCCGGATCTCGGCCTCGATCACATAGAGCTCGGCGATCCGGCGCAGGGCCTCGGTGGTCAGCGGCGTCGCGCGCGCCGCGTGCAGGTCGTGGAATTTGCGCCGCGCGTGCACCCAGCAAGCCGCTTCACGGATCGTGCCGTCCTCGAACAAGGCGTTGAAGCCGGCGTAGGCGTCCGCTTGCAGCACGCCCTCGAACTTGGCCAAGTGGGTTTGCGGATGGATGCCCTTGCGGTCGGGCGTCTAGGCAAACCAAACCGCCGGCGGCGTGGTGTCGCCGGCGGGCCGGTCATCGCGCACGTACGTCCACAGGCGGGCCGTCTTGCTTTTGCCATTGCCGGGCGCCAGCACCGGGATCGGCGTGTCGTCGGCATGCAGCTTCGACGCCGTCAGCACATGGCGGCGAATGGCGTCGACCAACGGACGCAGCAACGCGCTGGCAGCGCCGACCCAGTTCGCCAGCAGCGCACGATCGAGGTCGACGCCTTCGCGGGCGTAGATGGCGGCCTGGCGGTACAGCGGCAGGTGGTCGGGGAACTTGGCCACCAGCACATGCGCCAGCAGGCCGGGGCCGGCAATGCCGCGCTCAATCGGCCGGCTTGGCGCCGGCGCCTGGACGATGGCGTCGCAGCAGGAGCACGCCAGTTTCGGACGAACATGGCGGATCACGCGGAAACTCGCCGGCACAAACTCCAGTTGCTCGGCCACGTCCTCGCCCAGCGGCCGCAGGCCGCCACCACAGGCGGGGCAGGCATCGGCCGGCGGCGCATACACCTTCTCGTCTCGCGGCAAATGATCGGGCAACGGCCGGCGCACAGACTTCTTTCGCGGCGCCTGGTCGGCCGCCGGCATCTCGCGCACCGCCTCGGCCTCGTCGGCCTGCAGGTCTTCCAGCTGCAACTCCAGCTGCTCGATCTGGTGGTCCAGCTTTTCCGACGTGCGGCCGAACTGCATGCGCCGCAGCTTGGCGATCTGCAGCTTGAGGTGTTCGATCTCGACGGCGCGCGTGTTCAGCTGTTCGCGCAGCCCTTCAACCACCTCATCTTGAGCGAGCAGCAGCGCCTTCAAGGCGTCGATTTCGTTGGGCAGGTCGGCTGGGCTGAGCATGCGCCAAGTTTACGCGAGCCTTGTGTCGTTTACAAGGCCGACGTTGGTCTCCAGGTCCGTTCCGGCCGTCGCCAGTCGATGCCTTCAAGCAGCATCGACAGCTGCGCCTGCGTCAGCGCCACCGAACCGTTGGTAGCCTGCGGCCAGATGAAGCGACCACGCTCAAGCCGCTTGGCCAACAGGCACAGGCCATCGCCGCTCCACCACAGGAGTTTGATGAGGTCGCCGCGCCGGCCCCGGAACACAAACACGTGGCCACTGAACGTATCTTCCTCCAACGCCGTCTGCACTTTGGCAGCCAGGCCATTGAAGCCGGAGCGCATGTCGGTGGTGCCGGCGGCCAGCCACACCTTGGTACCGGCCTGCAGGCCGATCATCGTAGCACCCGATCAAGCACCTGCGCAAGGGCGGCCGCGTTGGGCTGGCCCTTGATTCGCACCCGGGTCTGGCCCAGCTCAAGCACGATCGTGCCATTGGCGTCGCCGCCGGCGGCGGCCTTGCCTGGAGCAGGCGCCGTTGGCGCCAGCACCACCGGCAACAGGCCATCGTCGCGCATCAACGCAGGCACGCCGAGGCGTCCTTGTTGATAGAGGCGGCGCCAGCTAAACACTTGGTTGCGGGCCGTTCTTGAAGCGACATTTCAGACGAGCAGCGCGTTACGTTCAGCGACCCTGGTCGGCGACGCAATTAGCCTCATGTCCTGCCTCGCTCCATCAATCATCAATCGAACGCGATAAGACTGCTGCTGACTCCCTGCTAACCCCAAGGGATAAAAACCAAGCTTACCAAATGATTTCAACGGCTTGACGCCCAGCTTCGATTGCTAGCCGAATAGACCGCAATGTAATGCCTTCATTGGCTTGATAGTCACCCACCCCGTTTAGACGAGGGGTCGTTTGCGAGCCAGCGTGGTGCAAGGCCACCACTTCCCATTTCGCGTTAAACACCGGGCTACCTGAGCTGCCGGGTTCGGTTGGTGTGCGGTAGTGCATCAGACGCTCGTAGGGGCAAATATCCAACAGCAAACTGTCGTGCACAGAGAACTGTAGCGGTCCCGCCTTAGGATGCCCCACAACGAATGCTTTGGTGGTAGGCGCAGGCAGCGGAATATTGCTCGCACATGGTAAGCCTCGTACGTCCGTTGGAAGCGTCTTGAGGGATACGATAGTGACATCTAGCTTGTCAGGCTTGTCGAGCACGCGGCCCACCTGCTCCGGCTCTGAAGTAAAGAGCACCTTGTCGATTTCGTGTGATGTCGGCTGGTGGGCAGCGATCGATTCGATCTCGAAAGTCACGCGGGCATCCGCCGGCAGCAGCGCGCCCTGCACGTTCTCGCTGATAACGTGCGCATTGGTCACGAACAGCAAATTGAGCGGACTCCCAAACACACTGCCGGGCATGAGAAAGCCCGTGCCCATGCGCATGCCGGCTGCGTCGATCACACAACCGATATTCGGACAAAGGTCCAGCATTTTGCGCAGATCCCCCACAGTAAACGCCTTTTCACCCGAGAAATTCCGCTCCAGCTCTTCGGGGTGCGCTACGAGTTGCTTCACATTACGCGCGTCGACCGACCAGCGCCGTTGTGTCCGCAGCACGTGTCGCTCAATGATCCCAGCGAGCCTGTCAGCGCAATTGGTTCCGCCAAGCGGATTTCCCATCCACACTTCGCGCAGTTGACGAAAGTAACTTTCGACTTCGAACGTGCCGGCGGAGGGATGGGCGAGAAAACGGTACAACCATAGCTCGGCTTGGTCGCACCAGCCCTCGCTAGGCACTAAGTCATGCAGGGCCAGTGAGATCTCCGAAACAGTCGCCAGCGGCCATGGATCCAACGGATTGCGCCGGTTGGCTTCGAGCGCCTTCTCGAGTACAGAGCGCGCTACCTGCTCGACGGAGTCGCCGGGCCGTTCAGGCAAACCACGGCGACTCTCTAGCAGTCGCAAAGCAACGACATTCACCCCATGCCAGAACGCCCCCGTCAGAGCGTGCTGTCGCGAATATGCATCGGTCGAGTCTCGCAAAAAGTTGACATCTCTGCTGTGCACATCCTTCTGCTTGTGGATGCGGCCTCGCAGGCCTTGATATTCCGCAACCTGAACTCTAAACTCGGCATCATTTGACACTCCAGCCTTCTCCATCGCCTCGTCGATCAACTTATCGGCTGCCTCGAAACCGCCCAGCTCAATTAATGCCTGAGCGAGATGCTTTTGGATGCGCGGGTCGCAGCCTTGGGTAGCGTGCCAAGCATTACCAACTATGTGCGTGTGGTCGAAGTGACGGTGACTATTTAACACCTTAACCACGTTAAGGATCTCATCTCTGGTGACAAGCGCACCAGACGCAACTATTTCATCCGCGATTAGTTGCGCCGCCTCAGCGAGCTGGCACAGCTGAGGGCATTCATACAGACCATGCTTCAGGCCGGCGGCAATTACCGTCACGTTCGCAGGAATCATCGTAGCTCAACCCCTAGCGCTTTGGCCAAATGAGCCCGGAACAGTTTACCAGCAAAGTAGTGAGTGATTGTGTGGCGCCAACTGCCCCAGTTCCCCTCTTCCACGTCTTCGACGCTCTTGCCGTTCACTGACTCGTAGTCGTTGGCAAATCTTGGGTCGGCACCGCAGACGGGGTCCATGGGATCGTACACATTGATCCAGCGGTGCAGCGTCGCAGCAGGAAAGTCCACTCGCTGCTTGCCCTCGGCCACAAGCTCGTCCTGCACCTCCTGAACTCCAAGTGGCGAGCCAACGGTGAACAGCACCTCCACAGGAGGACATCCGTGACAGTTGCGCAGCACATCATAGGCCACCATCGTGCCCATGCTGTGTGTCACCAGCACAATCTTCTCGGCTTGGCGACTGGCGTTGTGCAGCACGCCGAGCAAGCGGTTGCGTAGCTCCTGTCGCACCTTGAATCGCAGGCCATCCTTACGTTGGTACTCCTTATCGAAAAGGAAGTAGTAGGCTTCCATCGCCGCCTTCTTGATGATAGCTTCCTTGACTGGTCCGGGTAGCCACGACGCAATTTCCAATTGAGCTGCCTCGGTGACCCTCGGAGCAGAAAGCACTACGGGTGGAGCAGGAGGCGTCGGCTGCGCGTTCATCTTGCGTTCGAATTCATCAAGGAACCGGCGTTCCCGCTCATTGACGGATCGTGGCGGCTTTAGTTCACCGGCGACGTCATCAAGGTTTCCTAACTGCACCACCGCTCTCTCGGCTTCGTAATACGAATCGAATTCCGTTTCGTACTCATCGCCATAGAAAACGTCGGCGTAGTAATTAAAGTGAACCAGTACCCCTTCAACGTCAAGGTCGATACCGGGATTGGGGTTGGGAAAAGCTTCGTTGTTGGGGTCAGACCGACCGAGACCCCAACGCCATATCTCCTCTAGCTTTTTCACTGGCGGTTTCTTTGCTAGGCCATGGACAAAGACAATCGCGTACTGTTTCATAGACTCTCCGTGAAGTTCTTGTCGGCGATGGTTGTATCGAAAAGTGTGGCTGCCTCGCCGCGAAAGTCCGTGGGTGCGGGTTCACCACTCTGTGCAGCCTTCGCCACCGCAATCGCATGATTCATGTCGGCTTCCACGAAGACGACTCGCTTGCCGCGCCGTCTCGCCTCGCTAAGCTCGTCCCGAGCGATGGCACCGCCGCCAACCCCAATCATCTCATCGCACGCATCCACCATCGCTTCCGATGTGGGCGAGAGCCCGTTACCATGCCGCCCGCCCCACGTGTCGTCCTTTACCACATAAACTACCTCGACTTCGTCTGACATTGTCAGGCCTTCGGCCTCGGCTAGAGAAGAGACAATTCCGATGGTGCGAAACCCCCTACCTAACGCGATTGGGTAGATCATGCCTATTCCGTCGGCTGTCCCTCCTGCGCATACGGTCGTATGCGATGGATTAAAGCGCATCAACTGCTCGCCGAGGATACGCGCTACCGTCGCGCGATCTTCGTAGCCAGCCGCCGAGAACCCACAGAAGGTAACCACTGTTTGTCCGCTGGTACGGATCAATTCCACTACCGAAGCTGAATCCGACATGTGCACCACACGGCGAAAGATGCCCATTACCTCCGAAACATGCTCCGGCGAGGGCGAGAGGTGTTTCAGCAATCGGCGCGCCTGCCTGCAAGTAGAAGCGTGGTCGCCCACGCGCCCTGGAGTCATTGCAATCGAAATTGCGTACAGCCCCGCCGCCTGGGTGAATTTCCGCTGCATCAATAGCACTTCGGCGCACGTCGCTGTATGCCAGTAATCGCTGGCTTTGTGCGAGTTGCCAACGATTGCCTGAACGCGTTGCGCCAATTCGGCACCAGCATCCAGCTCATCGAGGAATACACTTTTGGCAGCAGCATTTACTCCCAAATAGTAGTTGTCCGTTGCTAGTTCAAATCCTTCGGCGTAAAGGTCACGCGAGCGCCGCAGTAGGAGCCGATCACCGGTTGCTTCATAGGCATCCATCCAGGTACGAGCATGGATGCCCATGGTTTCAGGGTCGCGCTCACCCAACGCATAAAGCTCGCCAATCGCCGCCCTGGCCTCCTTCCAGTGACCGCCACGTGCCAGAGCCAGCCCTCGCAATTGCCTCGGGCGGATGGATCGCGGAAACGCCGTCTCTATCGAGTTCAACAAGGACAGTGCAGCGTCGGGTGCGCGTATGGATATCAGTGCCTGCGCGGCGGCGCAAGGCAACAATGGACTGGCTCGCCACGCCACGCCACCAGACTGCGCAAGCAACTGAATGGCTTGTGCGTCTTGCGCATCTGCGTGCACGCTCAGTAAGGCGAGGCCCCGTTTCGTCTCCAGATCAATTTCGGCCGCGAGTCGAATGGCTCGATCTGGAAGCGCCAGCCCGTGCAATCCATAAATAAGACGAAGCAGTGCGGTGCCGTTAGGCCCAACCCGCTGCTCCGTAAAATCCTCCCAGATCGCGTTTCGTGCAAAAAGCGGCAAAGGGGCACCGGTGAGCCGCGCAATTGCAAATCGAAAATTACGTTCGGTCTGAAGAGTCAGGAAGCTGTCATATTCGCGCTTGCACCAATCCGAGTCCTCGCTGCGAATAGACCAAACGAGAACTGCGCTCTGGCTGGCTTCTAAGTTCTCTTCGAGTGACCGCGCCAAGTTTCCGCCGGAGCGCAAGACAAACTGATCCATGAAGACCGAATAGCCCAGTTGCGCAAGGATGTCGTAAAGAGAAAGTACCCACGCGCGCTCGGTCGACCGGTAGCTTAGGAAAACATGCCACCGCATGCCCATTTGAAGCGCCGCAGGTTTCGGCGCCAACTCCAACCATTCATCAAGATTGACCATTGATCGACTCCCTTCATATATACTCAAAGCGAAGAGAGAGACTTCGACCTGGCATATGAATTGACGCAACGTCGTTTTGTAAACCCTCGGTAATGCGTTACTGGACTGTCTCACACAACCGCTATTCAGCTACTTTATGGCATTCAAGCTAAGACTTAGTACCCGACTTTTGCGGCTTTGAGCGCATCAACTATCCGGTCGCGCTCAAAACTAGTCGCCCACGCAGTTCCGACGTTCATCAATCCGCTGGGGGTGACATTGTCTTTAGCCAACTTAACTGCGGCGAGTTTTAGTTTTACATCGCTTTGTTTAGCTCTGTCAATTTCCCATTTTATCCACTTGCTAGTATCGGTTTTAGCCCCAACTAGAACCAATAGGTGAGTGGCGCTTTTCATCATTGTTGTCAAGGCCGCCTTTACCTTTCCAGCTTCCTCACTGTCGATAGCAACATTCGGTCCCCGACTATCGAATTCAAAGTCGAAGTCCGGATTGGCATCCCATGCTTGCAGAAGGCGCTTATAGTGTGCGTCCTCTGAGTGGTCATAACTCACAAATACTTTAGTCTTGGCCATTTCGATTCCATAGTTGTACGAAGTGAGGAGTACGTGCTTTGTGTAAACAGCATTTCCCAAATAGCTCGACTGCGTGTAGTTAATAACTCTGCAGAGTTATACCTAAGTGGACACATGTCGCAGGTTTAGAATTTGGCGCAACACAATACCGATTATCGGCTTCGCTGCAGCTTCAAATACGCAACAATTATAGTACCAATTAATTATAGAATTGTCACGAATTCCCACTAATTTGCAAATCGTGGAGGATGAAGTGAGAGATTCGTTGGTTTTTGGTCTTCCACAGATGACTGTTGGCGCCGACCAAAAAACTGACCCAGCGGGGATGTGGACAAAATCTTGGACTATTTGAGAGTTCTGTCGCGTTGTTGATCAAACGACGGAATTTTCCCTGGAACGGCACTGTGCGCCTCAAACTGGACGGACTATCCCTGTGAGCGTAAAAAATTGTTCGGCGAACGACATCGAATCGGCACCATCGATCTCGAACTGCCCCTTGCGGATCATGTGCATCAGCTCGATTCCAGCGAGCACCGCGCCGGCGGACCGGAACGATTTGAAGTTGAGCATGGGCTTAGTCACCCGCTTGATGGCGCGATGGTCCTGCTCGACGATGTTGTTGAGGTATTTGACCTGGCGTACTACGATCGGGACGTCGCGGCCGGTGTTGATCGCATCGATCGCCGCCTTGTTGGCGCAGTTCTTGTCCATCGCGATCTTATCCTGATCGCCGTTCGCCGCGATGGCCCTGTCGAAGAAGCGCTTCGCTGCGGCCATGTCGCGCTGGCCGTCAGCAAGAAGTCGACGGTCTTGCCCTGCTTGTCGACTGCGCGGTAGAGGTATTTCCAGACGCCCTTGAGCTTGATGTAGGTCTCATCCATGCGCCAGTTGCAGCCGACCGGACGCTTGTGTTTCCGGGCCATCTTCTCGATGAGCGGCAGAAAACGAATCGCCCACCGGTTAATTGACGAATGATCGACCGACACGCCGTGCTCTTCCATCATTTCCTCGAGGTGCCGGTAGCTCAGCGGGTAGGCCGCATATCAACGGATGCAGACCAGGATCACATCGATAGGAAAGCGCATCCCTTTGAAGTTGAGCATATCGATTCGTCATGGGTTCGGGCGTCGCAGTTTACCTGATTGGCCCGTCGACGTTCGCTAAGCCCCCTACGCCGACCTTGAATCTGATATGTGAGTGGCATTTCAGTCGATTCCATTGCGTTGACAGGAAGTGCAGACTCATCAACACCACCAGCAACCAGCACAGCGCGATACACAAAATCCGGCACCGAACCGTTAAGCGCATTGACGCATCGCGCAGCCTGATCAGAAGGCAACGGACGAATTTCTTCCATGTCGAACCATGCGGCATCATCAGTACGCCCCTTGCGTCGAGCTTGAACCTGATAGATCGGTGACATTTGGATAGATTCCGCTGCGTTAACTGATTGACTGCCCATCGGTTTACCCCTAGGATTCGTACTACATTACAGACGTAACGATTACAGGTGTAACGATAGATTACAGGTGTAATCGGTGTCAAGGAGAAAGATATGAAAAGCGTGAAATATTTGTTGGATTTGCAGAATCAGACGGGCTCAAACGACGCCGCCCTTGCAAGATTGCTAGACCTCAGCGGCCCAGCCGTGAGCCACTACAAAACTGGCAGGAGAATCATGGACGACGAAACATGCCTGAAGATTGCAATGCAATTGAACATCGACCCGTTGCACGTCGTTGGCGCGGCATGTATCGACAGAGCGGAAAAAGAAGGGAAGCCAACGCTTTGGTCGGTTTTTATGGAAAGGGCGGCAGCGACCGCCGCAATCGCCGTGCTGGCGACAAGTGTCAATTTATTTTTGACACCCAAAGACGCTAACGCCCGTACCTACAGCCCTCTTGCCAAGCAGGGAATTAGTTGTCTTTATATTATGTAAAATTAGATGTGGGGTTTTACGGCGTTTGAGCTCGGCCGCTTCCACCACTCCCATTGCGGACCTTGTCATGTCCCGCGATTGAGTTTCCAAGGCACGCCGAAGCGGTCGATCACAATTGCATAGCGACTTGACCAGAACGTCAATTGTGGTGCCAAGATTACCTGTCCATGAGGCTGCAGCGCACTGAAGTAAGCATCTACCTTGTCGTCAGAGTCCACACCGAGTAAAACGTAGAAGCCTGCCGGCCGCTTGTAGTGACGATCTTCGACATCGGCACCGGCCAACTCGACCCCATCAATGCGAATATTTGCGTGAACAATGTGGCGAGCCGGCCGTGTCGTCGAGGCTGGGATCGGTGAATCTGCGACCCTGAGCATCGTACCGATACTTCCTCCGAGACACGCCGCATAAAAGTTGAATGCCTCTTCGCACTCACCGTTGTAGTCAATGTGAAATGACAAGCTCATCGTCTATTGTGCTTTCGTTGCTATTTGTCGAAGAAAGTTTGCCTGTGGCCGGTAGCGGCAGATCTTATCGTACTCCTCCCTGCAAATGATGTCGTTTAAAAGTAGAAATTTCCAAACTAAGATTTTTGAAAGTTTTGCATGTGAGGCCACGTTTTACCGTTAGCCAGATACTCGCCATCCTCAAGCAAGCTGAGGCGGCTCCCCTGCCCAGGAACCTGGCCCGAATTGGCGGCGAGATCCACCGCACGCTTATCCAGGCTGGCTTGCTGCGGGAGCATGTCGCCAAATTCGTTGGGCGGATTAGCGCTCTTGCCCGGCCACGACGGGGGCGTCGAGCGTGCCGAAGTCACCGCGCTGGTACGCGGCCACGGCGGCGGCCAGCGCCGCCGGCGTCGCCATCGCCATCGGGCCGTGCCAATGGCCAGGCTGGCGCAATGGCGGCCCGCTGAAGACCACCGCTTTGGCGTAGCCCCGCGCCGCGCTAAGGGTCAGTTGTCGCGCCACCTGCAGCGCTGGGAACACCGGTATCGCAAATCGCTCGCGCTCGAAAAACTGGCCGTTGACCGCCAGCTCGCCATAGATGAGTATGACGAAGGCCGCATTTCCCGCCAGCCAAGCCGAGTGCGGCTCCCCTGTCCCCTAGCTGTGCCGCGAGCACGAGATAAGCACAAAAATCGGCGCCGAAACGACACGCCGGCCGGCCGCATTTGCGGCCGCCACTGCCCACAAAAATGTCTGGGAAAAGGCGGCATTCGCACTATAATGTTAAATATACTTAACATTGAATGAGTTAGACCATGAACCTGGCCCAAATCGGCAGCGAAATCCACAGCAAACGTATCCAGGCTGGCTTGCTGCAGGAGCACGTCGCCAAATTCGCTGGGCTGTCGCGCGTGACGATCAACCAGCTGGAGAATGGCACGCTGAAGGACCTTGGCTACACCAAGCTCAAAGCGGTGATGGACATTCTGGGCTTGGACATGGAGACCGTGCAACCCTCGGGCCTGAAAAGCGCGCTGACGGTCGCCGCGCGCAGCATCAGCACCAGCTACCGGGACGTGATGACGCCGGACATGCTGTCGATGGTGCTGCGTTCCGGCCAGGCGCCGGAACAGTTCCAGCCCCATTTGATGGCCTTGCTCGATGAGACGCCGTTGCCGGTGGTGGTGAAGGCCGTCGCCGAGGCGGCCACACCCGACGTGCCCGCGAAGAAAATCATGAAAAACCTCAGCCAGTGGGCGAAACAATGGAAAGTATGCAGAACGGTCTGGTGATGGCGGGCACTCCGGGCATTCCCCGGACCTGGGAGACGCTGTTCTCACAGGCGCTGAAGGTGATCGGCGAGATCGCCAGGCACGGCCGCGACCATCCCTTCTGGACTTTCGGCGGCGGGACCGTTCTCATGCTGCGCTACGGCCACCGCTACAGCAAGGACATCGATATCTTTGTTCCCGATCCGCAGTCGCTAGGTTTCGTCACGCCCAGGCTGAGCGACGTCGCTGCATCCATCACCACCGACTACGTGGAGGCGGCCGGCTACGTCAAGCTGTACCTGCCCGAGGGCGAGATCGACTTCGTGGCCGCGCCCAACCTGACCACGCCAGGATTTGAAACCGAGACGATCCTGGAGCATCAAGTGCTGGTCGAAACGTCGGTCGAAATCATCGCAAAAAAGATGTGGCACCGCGGTGATCGCATCACGGGGCGCGACATCTTCGATTTTGCCCTGATCGCGGAGCGCGAACCCCATGCGCTCATGGCGGCGCGCGAGTTCATTGTCCGGCACGCGGCAGCGTTGTTCCAGCAGCTCGACGAGCGATACATGCCGCTGAAGCAGCAATTCGATGCGGTCGACGCCCTCACCTACCACCCCACCTTTGACCATGCCTGCCACACCTTGAAAGGCGCGCTGACCGCCATGCTCGACGCTCCCACTGCGCAGCGTCTCTGACGCGCTAATCGAACCTTCCAAGGGCCTGCGGACGCTTGCAGCTGAAAACCAGTCTTCTGCAAAGTGCCGTCGATCTGTATCGGGCGCTCGGCGGTGGGTGGGGCAGTGCACTGTTTTTCGCTAGGCCTTTTCTTCGTCCGCCGGTTGGTGTTTGTCGTGCTGGCGGTCCGCCGCCTTGCGCTGTTCGGCGGCCTCGATCTGCGCGATCTGCTGCTCCATCATCTGAATCGTGCGCTGCAGGTCGAAGATCTGTTTGAACAGCAGCTTCTGCAGCTCCGGATCGCTGGTTTCACGCAATTGCTTTTGCAACGATTCGAGTTGCTTGCGCACGCCCTTGATCTGCGCCATGATCCGCCCGATCTGGCTCTGCGCACCCACACTGTTGGTGACGCCGCCGGCGCCGCTACCGATGCTCAATGCCATGATCCCTCCGTATCCGATGTGTCGCGATAGTAATTCAGATCAATGGCTTTGGGCAATTAACTTCGTGTTTTGTAGGCCACGATGTCGTTGGACCGTCGCGGGCGGCGAGGTTTGGCCCTACGCGGCGCACCGCGATATGCAGGCGGCCGCCAGCGGCCTTAGGGCGCGCCCGGCGGCAGCAGCGATTGCAGCGCCTCCGGGACGGCGAAGTCGCGGCGCAACAGTTGATCGAACGTCAGATTGACCAGGCGCGAGCGTTCCGAGCCGTCCATGCCTTCGGGCGCGCCGGCGCTCCACTTTTCCCACATGCCACCCGGGAGGTTGATCCATTCCCAGCGGTCCGCCGCCACGACCACATCCTTGGTCACCGTGGTCGGAAACGATTCGAGAAAACTGCGATGGTACGGATGCACGTTTTCCGCCGCCGTCCGGGTCAAACCGAAGCTAAATGCGCCGCCAAGCACGTCATAGTGCGGCTGGACCACCGAAAATTGTTCGATCTCAAGCAAGATCTTGTTGCCTGCGGCAATTTGGGCGGCGTCCCCGGTGTTGAACGCGGCCAGCGCTTCCGCATAGGAGCGCTGCGCCGGATGCTGCGCGTCATGCTCGCGCGCCAGTTCGACCGCCCCCTCGGGATCGTCGAGCCACGCTTCATGCAGCCACGCCAGGTCGTCGAAGATGGCCTTGGCGGTGCCGACCAGTTCATTAGGAATGGGGCCGGTGTCGCCTTCGGTGGAGGCAAGGTAGTCCAATCCCGCGACAACCTCGGCGCCGGCCATTCGGCCCAGTCCGGCCCAAAGCAGGACGTCGGGTGATTTGTTGAACACGTCCCGGTAGTAGTCGTACAGCTTGATCATCCGGGCGCGGTTGGCGCCGAAGCCAAGCTCCGGAGACCAGTCTTCGCCACGGTCGCCGAAGGCGTTGTCGTAGGACCGGTTGACGTAGAAGTCTTTTGAATATGCCATGGAGCCCTCCCTGTTGACGAGCGCCTGGACGGCACGGCGTGCGCGCCGCCCAGGCCTGGTTAAGTCGACCGAGTATCGCTGAAAAAGCCGCACGGGCCGATACCGCGTACGCGGGATGGCGGCGCGGCGCCGTCCGCCAATACCATGGCGGGTGCCCCTGCCGGCGATGCCCACGCCGTGAAGGGCGAACCGGAGGTCGAAAATGAAAAAGTTCGCGCTCGCGCTCCTTGTCGTCATCGTCGTCGCACTTGGCCTGATGGCGTTTTCAGCCCGTACCGCGTTGGCGCCATACCAAATCAACGCGCCCGGGGACGCGGCGCCGCCGGACCCGTCGAAGCCGGCGGCAACGACGGCGTGTGGTGGCGCCAGCGCCTGTCTCGCCTACGTCGAATACGATGAATTCGGCCACCCCTATAGCCGCGCGCAAATGGTCGACACGCTGCGGCAGGCGCAATCGGCGGCCGAGCGCAATGGCATCGTGGTGGTGTTCGTGCACGGCTGGCACCACGGCGCCGCGCCCGGCGACGCCAACGTCGTCTCGTTTCGCGAGGTGCTGCAACGCGCCGTCGACATCGACAAGGCGTATGGCGTTGCGCCCCGGCCCGTGCTGGGTATTTATGTCGGCTGGCGTGGCGAATCGGTCAAGGGCGACCATTGGTATTCGTGGCCGCTCAGTCAGCTCACTTTTTGGGACCGCAAGAACACCGCGCAAGACGTCGGCAATGGCGATGTGTATGAACTGCTGGTGCGGCTGTCGCTGCTGCGCGGCGCCCACAAGGGCTCGAGGCTGGTGGTGATAGGACACAGTTTTGGCGGCGCCATCGTCTACTCGGCGGTGGCGCACAAGCTGCTCGAGCAGATCGCCACCGAAGCGCCCCCGCCTGCCGATGTCGACACGCGCCAGACAAGGCCCGCCAGGCCCTGGGATTTGGTCATGCTGGTCAATCCCGCGTTCGAAGCGATGAAGCTGCGGCCGCAGTTCGACCTCGCGCGCGCGCAGGAATACGACCGTAGCCAAACACCGCATCTGGTGATGATCACCACGCAGGCCGATTGGGCCACGGCAACGGCGTTCCCGGCCGGCCGCGCGGTGTCGACCCTGTTCGATAGCTATGCCGACGGCGACACCGCCGGCCGCGCCCTGAACAACACGGCGGTGGGCCAATACATTCCGTTCGTCACCCATCAGGCGGCACTGTCCAACGATTGCCGGCGCGGCGCCGCTGACGAAACGGGCGCGGCGCGCGCCAGCGCCGCCACCGTCGCCGGCAACCGAAGCTTTTGCTTCAACGACAGAAAGGCGCTGGTCGCCAACGGCGCGCCGCTGCGCCTGTCGCGCTGCGATACCGCCGCCGACTGCGCCCAGGTCGCCCCCAACCATCATATCGCCAGGGGCGCGGTCGAGCTGGGGCTGACGCCATACCGCATGCCGATCATGAACATCCGCACCACCGCCGACGTGATGGCCGACCATAACGACATCTGGAATCCCACGATGCAGGGTTTTCTCACCCAGTTTGTGATTTTGTCGATCTACCACCCGGATCAGATCTGACGCCGCGCGCCTCCCGCGTTCACGGGAGGGGCCTCTTCAAACGCGGTATTCCCCGTTGGTCACCGCGGCCGTAAAGTGGCCACCTCGCTTTTGTGCAGTGACCTCAACGGAGAACCAATATGGAAAACGAACCAGGCCTATCGATCCTCGCGCTGTTCGACCAACTGATCGACATGATCAAGCAGCGCAACCCCACGCGCTCGGACGGCAAACCTGTCAACACGCGCGTGTATTCCCAACTAGTGTTGGGCATGCCCGCCATCAAGGCCGATTACGCCGGCGCCTGGTCGCCGATCGGCGGCACCTCGCTGCAGGCGACGTTCCCGAATGGTAAGCCGGGCACGCTCGGGCCGGCGACCCCGCCGGCGGCCGGCGCGCCGGCGGCGCCCTTGCCGGCCGGCGTGACGACCGAGATGAAGTTGTCGATGCAGGCGGCCTACAAGGTGGCCGTGCTCTCGCGCACCATGCTCAAGGTGTCCAAGGACGACAGCTACAGCGAGTACCCGACCGGGCGCCACCTCGATTTCGCCTACGAAAACATGCTCGTCTCGATGCGACCCGACGCCGAGGTGACCGTCGACGAGGAGGGAAAGGCCCGGCTCGAAGCGGCGCAGAAGCTGCTCATCGTGCAGGACGCCAACGGCCACAAGCTGGGCAACACGCCGTTGTACGACGCCTACCTGAAGAACGCCGATGCCCTCGGCAAGGCCAACGCGAATTTCAACACGGCCTTCAACCAGGCGCGGCGCGACCCGATCCTGTTCGAGTCGTGGCCGCAGGATTCGGTGGTCTACATCGACGCGGTCAAGCAAGCCCAAAGCGACCTGGACCTGGGCGGCGCCGTCGAAGTCGAGGCCGCCCTCGACACGGTCGCCTCGATCGGCCGCCCCTACCAGGCGGCCGCCATCCACGACGCCATCGACGAATACAAGGCCTGGGACCTGGGCCTGGCGGGCGTGCCCACCAAGATCCCCTACTCCTACATCATCCCCGCCAACTGGTGCGATCCGGCCGACAACGAAGGCGTCGAGCGCCTCACGGTCGACCAGAGCAGCTACGCCAGCTACAGCAGCGTGGCGTCGACGTCGTCGAGCCAGAGCTCGTGGCAGCAGCACGCGTCCAAGGCGTCCGGCGGCGGCGGCTTCTCGCTCGGGTTCATGGCCTTCGGCGGCTCGCACAGCACCTCGAGCACCAGCGCCGGCTGGCAGGACTCGTCGGCGGCGACGCTGCAGCAACGCTTCGCCAACACCGCCAAGAACCTGTCGATCGACCTTGAATTCATCCTGTGCACCATCCAGCGCCCGTGGTTGACGAGCGACCTGTTCGCGATGCAGGGGTGGCGCGCGGTCGGCATCAAGGCCAATGGCATCAGCGACGGCACCATCGACGGCCAGGTCGACAGCCAGGATAAATTGATCCCGATGATCCCGCAGCAGTTCCTCATCGTGCGCAACGTGCGCATCACCACCAACGAATGGGGATCGGATGGCGAGGTCTTGAAGAGCCTGTATGGCGCCGGCGCGGCGGCCACCAGTACCAGCACGTCCTCGACCAGCGGTAGCGTCGGCGCCTGCCTCGGGTTCATCAACTTCGGCGGCAGCGCCGCGTTCAGCAGTGCCAACTCGGCCGCCTCGGGCTCGCGCTGGGAAGCGGCCTCCGCGTCGAGCCACTTCGGCACCACCTTCGACGGCAGCACGTTGTCGATCCCGGGGGCGCAGATCGTCGCCTTCCTGAGCGACATCGTGCCGGCCTGCCCGCTCAAAGACGGTTGATATGCCAACCCTCGATGAGGCGCTAGCGGCGGTGCACGACGCCGTGCTGCGCCGCGTGGGCCAAAGCGACGACCGGCTCGCCTTCGCGTTCGAATTCGGCACGCCGCTGCCGCGCGCGGCGCTGGCCGGCCCGGACGGCGCGACGCCGTCGCCGGCGCGCGCGCTCGAACTCATGTCGCTGCTGGCCGACGCCGTGCCCGACCTGGCCAGCGGCTTTTTCCGCCGCTCGGGGCGCACCGTCAGCGGCCAGTACCAGTTGCTGGCCGAAAGCGCGCGACCGCTGCCGGCGGCGCCGGCCGACACCTTCGCCACCATCAAGGCCGGCGCGCTGCGGCGCCTCGACGCCAGGCTGGGGTCGGTCGAGGGGCCGGGCACCTTCCTGCCGGTCACGGCCACGCCGTCGACCTGGTACGACGCCGTGGCCGCCGATGGCTGGCAGCACATCCACGTGCAGAGCGAGCAGCAGCTGTTGCCGGACGCGCCGGCGCGGTTCGGCGCCGCGCTGCGCCAGTGGCGCCCGCCGGCGATCGGGCTGGCGCGCCGCCTGGCCGGCGGCATGGAGCTGGCGCCGCTGGCCGCCGGGATCGATGTGCCGGTGGTGCCGGAGCTGCGCCCGCCGTCGAGCTACACGTCGACCCCGACCAGCGGCGCCACGTTCGAGGTCGACGTCGTCCAGCGGTCCCACCGGGTGCCGGTGCTGCTTGAGTGTTACGCGCCGTGGGCGCCGGCGGTCGACGCCGTGCGGCCCTTGATCCAGGCCGCGCTGTGCAGCGCGGCCAGCCCGGCGGCGTGGGTCGGCTTCGACATGAGCCAGGACGATTCGATGGACGCGCTGGTGCACGGCATGCCCTATCTGCTCGCCTTCATGAACGGCAAGGCGGTCGAGGGCTACGCGCCGCAGGCCGACAAGCCGGACGATCTGGTCGACTTCATCAAGCGCCTCGGTCCATCGTTCCTGCCGACCGGCACCGACCGCATGGTCATCGATTTCGACATGAACGTGGTGCTGCTGGACCGGCCGTGGCTGGCGCAGGATTTGCTGGGCGCGCCGGGCTGGTATGTGCCCGGGCTCACACAGGGCGCGTTCTCGCTGGGGCAGTCGGCCAGCGGCCCCGGCAACCTGGCGGCGATACCGATCGCCTGCGTGCTGGCGCGCGACCTGAGCATTTCGGCGCAGTGGACCACGGCCGACCGCTCGGCGCTCGACAACGCCGCCGACCTCGGGCCGTTCAGCCTGGCCGGCCACCAGTTCGACGGCCACAGCGGCACCATCACCGTCGCGGGCATGCAGGCGATCGGCTGGGTGTGCGGCGTCGCCCCGCCGCTGCCGCCCAACGGCGACCCGGCCGCGTGATGCGCGCGCGGCTTTTTTTCTCAACCACCAAAGGAGACTTACCATGGAAAATCCCTATCTCACCGCGCCCCAGGTCGAGGGCCCGCAGTCCCGCAGCTGGAGCGCCGGCTTTCTGTATGGCTTCCAGGGCCCGGCGCTGTCGGCCACGGCCCAGGCCGACGTCCAGAGCGAGGACGCGGACGCCTTCAACGAAGGCGTGCTGGCCGGCCAGGACGCGGCCATCAACGGGCTGCCGCTGGCGCAGGGCTGCGTCGACCTCAATGTCGAGCGGCCCGAGTTCGCCCACCTGGCCGCGACCGAAAGCGCCGGCATCGGCACCACGCTGCTGGACGCGTTCAAGGCCATCGTCGAGGTCGGCGAAGCGGCCGCCCACGCGGCGGCCGGCGCGGTGCTGGGCGGCATCCTCGACTTCGTCACGCTGTCGATCGCGCTCGAGACGTTCAACGACGATCCCGACCAGGCGATCACCGATGTCGGCGGCCAACTGCAGGACGCGCTGCAGCGCCTCGGCTACGACCAGGGCATGCAACTGTTCGTCGGCGGCGGCGTCGACCTGTCGGAGGGCGCCGTTGGCTGCGAACTGAAGCTGACCGCGATCTATCGCGGCCAGGAGGGCGCGTCGGCGGCGGCCAAGGCCATGGGTCGGCCGCACTACCTGGTGGCATCGTGGCGCACCGACCTGTGCGGCGGCATCTCGGTCGTCGAGCGCGGCTGAGGGTGACGGCGCGGGCCACGGCGGCGGGCGCGCCGGGGGTGCCGGCGTCAGCCGACGTCGCGGCACCAGGCGTAGATGCTGCGCGGCTGCGCCTCGAACTTGGCGGCCGGGGTGATCTTGATGGCGTCGTGGGGCGCGGTTTCGATGTTGTCCGCCGAGCAATGGGCGATCCGGGTCGCGCGGCCGTCCGCGTCGGCCTCGACGACGATGGCGACGTGGCCGTAGTTCTCGCCGCTGCCGAGTTGCGGATAGACCACCAGCGCGCCCGGCCGCGCGCGCTCGATGCGCTGGAAGCGGCGTTGCGGCCCCTGGGCGTCGGTCCAGATGCTGTCGGTGTTGATCCAGGCATCGCCACCGGGGCCGGACAGCACGCGCGCGAAGCCCAGCGCCCAGCAGACGAAGCCACTGCAGTCGCAAGCCTCGCGCACCAGCGCCGGGTCGTGCACGTCGATGCCCATGGTCTCGGCCAGCGGCGCCAGCGCCTGCTGCTGGGCCAGGTCGAGGCCGGCCCACTCGTGCGCCACGCGCACCGGGTTCGACGGCAGCGCCGCCTGCGGATCGCGCCCTCCCTGTCCTATCCAGTAGAGGATGGCGTGGCCGGTGGCGGCGGCGCGGGCGAGCACTTGCTCTGTGGTGGTCATGGCAATCTCCCAAAAAGCGCCCACTATGCACACGCCGGGCGCGCCTGGCAATCGCGTGAACACGTCATCGACGCCACCGCACGGTTGTAATAGAATTAATTTATGGCGCCCACGCACCCTCCTCCCGTGCCGACATCCGTGCTGATCGTCGAAGACGAACCCGAACTGCTACACCGTTTCTCGGCGGCGCTGCTGGCCGAGGAGCGCCTGCACCTGATCGCCGCGGTGGCCAGCGGCGCCGCCGCGCTGGCCGTGCTCTCGGCCAGTACGCCGGACGTCGTGCTGCTCGACCTTGGCCTGCCCGACATGGACGGCATCGCCGTCATCCGCCACGTGATGCGACATTGCCCCGACTGCGACGTGCTGGTGGTGACGATGTTCAGCGACGACGACCACGTCTTCGCCGCCCTCGAGGCGGGCGCGACGGGCTACCTGCTCAAGGACGTCGGCCCCGAGCGCATCGCCGCCGGCATCCACGAGCTGCGCGGCGGCGGCGCGCCGATCTCGCCGAGCATCGCGCGCCGCGTGCTGGCGCGCATGCGCACGCCGGCGCCGGCCGGCGCGCCGCCCGGCCAGCCGGCGTCGGCGTCGATCCTGACGCCGCGCGAGATCGAACTGCTCAAGCTGACGGCCAAGGGCTTGAGCTTCGAGAAGGTGGGCGAACTGCTGGGTATCTCGCCGCACACGGTCGTTGCTCATGTGAAAAAAATCTACCGCAAGCTGGCGGTCCACTCGCGCACCGAGGCCGTCTACGAGGCCACGCAACTGGGGTTGCTATGAGGTGGTGGCGGCTGTGCGGCCTGGCGCTGGCGTGCTCGGCGCTCGGGCTGCTGTCGCTGGCGCTGGAACCGGTGCCGGACGACGCCGTCACCGAGATCGGGCGGGCCATGATGGTCGAGTCCGACGCGACGGCGCCACCGCCGGCCACGGCGCCTTGGCGGGCAACGACGTTGCCGCTCTCGCGCGGCCAGCCGTCGCGGGGCGCCTGGTTGCGCATGCACTTCGACGTGGCCGAGCCGCCCGGGGAATTCTGGGGCGTGCTGCTGCCCTACCTGTATGGCGGCGGCCAGGTCTGGCTCGACGGCCATCTGGTCGGCGACATCCCCGTCAGCAGCGCGTCCCTGCACGTGCGCTGGGAGCGGCCGGCGCTGATCGTGCTGCCGCGCGCCTACGTCGGCGCGGGGCGCCACGAGCTGGCCATCCACGCCAGCCCGGTGGCCGGCGAGACGGCCATGAACGTGGCGCCGCCGCGGGTCGGACCGCTGTCGCAATTGCGCCCGCAGTTCGACCGGCGCTACTTCTGGATGCACACGATGCCTGAGCTCACCGTCGGCGGCTGCCTGGTGGTCGCCATGCTGATGCTGCTGATCTGGTGGCGCTTGCCGGAGGAGGTGCTGTACGGCTGGTTCGGCATCGCCGCGCTGATGTGGGGCATCCGCACGCTCACCTTCGTGATCGAGGCGGTGCCGCCCGAGCGCTGGCAATGGTGGCGCCTGCTGTACCTGGCCAGCACGGGCGGCTTCATCGTGGTGCTGGCGCTGTTCAGTGGCCGCCTCGGCGGCCTGCACAACCGCTGGAGCGAGCGCGCGCTGCTGGCCTACTGGGCCGCCGGTCCCCTCTGGCGCCTGGCCAGCGGCATCGACAGCGACGAGGCGGTCAACCGGCTGTGGACGGCCGGCCTGATTCCGATCGCCATCGCCGTCGTGGTCATGTCGGTGGTCACCGCGCGGCGCCAGCGCTCGCCGCTATCGTTCGTGCTGCCGTTCGCGCTGGCCGTGGCGACCCTGACCGGCATCCACGACTACCTGATGGTGTGGCAGCCGCAGTGGCTGGCGCCGTTCGCGCCGGCCTGGGTGGGCCAGCGCTATTTCCTGCTGCACTATGGCGCCGACCTGGTGCTGGTGGCCATGGGGGTGCTGCTGTGCGCGCGCTTCGTGCTCAGCGTGCGCGCGCTGCGCGAGCTCAACGACACGCTCGAATCGCGCATCGCCGACCGCGAGCGCGCGCTGACGGCCAACTTCGACCGCATGGCCGAGCTGGAGCGGCAAAACGCAGCCGCCGGCGAGCGTAAGTTGATCATGCGGGAAATCCACGACGGCCTCGGTTCCAAGCTCTTCACATCGCTCTCGCGCGTCGAACGCGGCGCCATGGACGCCACCGAGATGGCCTCGTCGCTGCGCGCCTGCATCGCCGACATGCGCCTGGCGCTCGAGGCGCTCGCGCCCGACGACCACGACCTGCAGGTGGCGTTCGGCGACTTCATGTTCCGCTGGGGCGCCGAGCTCAAGGCGATCGCCGTGCAGTGCGCCTGGAGCATGGAGCTGCCCGGCGACAGCTTGCAGCTGGGACCGCACGCCACGCTGCAGGTGTTGCGCACGGCGCAGGAGGCGCTCACCAACGTCGCCAAGCACGCCGCCGCGCGCCAGGTCGAGCTGTCGCTGGTGGTGCGCGACCGGCGCCTGGTGCTGCGCATCGCCGACGATGGCGTCGGCCTGCGGCACAGTCCGGAGTCCGGTGGCCGGGGCTTGCGCAACATGGCCGCGCGCGCCCAGCAGCTTGGCGGCACGCTGCGCGTCGAGCCCGGTCCCGGGCGGGGAACCGTCGTCACGCTGGCGCTGGAACTGGACCGGGCGGGCCGGCGCCCATAGCGCGAACGCGGGATTCCACCGCATCGTGGCGTTGCCTAGAATGGGTCATCCCCCAGCCAGGAGCCAGCCATGCCCGCCAGCATCGTTTTTGACGACCAGACCACCTATGTCACCGACCCGGTCGATCCGTGCGCGGGGGAGGATTTCACCGTCTCCTGGCAGGAAAGGAACATCGGCGACGAGGACGCCGAGCCGTACCAGGACACCTTCGACCTCGACGCGGACGGCGTCGGCGCCAGCCGCGCGCTGCAATGCGATGGCATTCCCGCCGGCGGCACGGCAACGCGCTCGCTGACGTTCAACCTGCCCGCCGGCGACTACCAGATGACGCTGGTGCTGCGTGCCGGCGCGCCCGCGGTACTGGGCAATGTGATCGTGATCGACTGCCCGCGATGAGTACCGGGGCGAGCGACTTTGCCGCCTGGTGGGCGCGCCGCGACGACCCGACGCTGCTGCACGACGAACGCGTGCTTCTGTACAGCATCGGCCTGCAAGTAGCGGAACTGGCCCAGCGTGCGCAGGCCGACATCGATCCCGAAACGGCGGCGCGCGCGGCCGCGCGCATAACCAAGCTCTCGGTAGTCGACTGTTTCGGCGACACCTTCTCGTCGCTCGAGCCGCTGCCGCGCCTGCTGGACGCGCCGTTGCAGGCCATCGAACTGAGCACGCCAACGCTGCGCGACTTGAGCGGAATCGAAAAATTTCCCACGCTGACCTCGTTGATCGCGCCAAGGGCCAGCCTGACCAGCCTGGCCCCGCTCGCCGGCCTCGGGTCGCTCGAGACGCTCGATATCAGCGGCAACCACATCGACAGCCTGCTGCCGCTGGCCGGGGCCGTCCACCTCAAACGGCTCAACTGCGCGGGCAACCGCATCGCCACGCTCGAGCCGCTGCGCGACATGGCCGCGCTGGAGTCGCTGACGATCTGCGGCGTGGCTCCCGAAATTAATATCGACGGCACGGTCGCGCGCCCGTTCGCCCTGCTCGACAATCCGCTCGACGACGCCGGCGTGCTGGCCCGCCACCCCTTGCTGGGAAATATCCTGACGCGCGTCGACCGCCTGGACATGCGATGCTACGACCGCGCGTCCGGCAAATTGGTGATGCGCGGCGAGGCCTCGCGGTCCGGGCGGTCCAACCGCTTCGTCGTCACCAGCCCCACCGCCGCGCCGCTTGGCGTCACCATCTGTTCGATGGTGTTGATACGGCGCGCCGACGTCGACCGGCTCGTCGTCGGGGTCTATCTGCCGCCGGAGGAATATTTTCCGATGTACCCGAACGGCCCGCTCGCGGCGGCGGTTTTCGATAGCGCCGAGCGCGGGGTCGCCAGCCACCCCGCCGAGCCGCCGCTCATCGACGACGCCACCGCCGAGGCGGTGGCCAAAGCCATCGGGGCGGACCGGAGCGTGGACTGGCTGCTGGACTGCCGGCGCAAGGTGCCGTTCGCGTGACGGCGTTAAACGGCGCTACCCGCCCGTCCAACTGCGGGTAATTCAAACGTGCCCTACTTCACGATTTTTGTCTTGCGCCCCGGGGCCATTTTGTCCAAATAGCCCTGCAACTGTTCGCCTATCTGCTGCTGCGCCTGAAGCTTGGCGTTGGCCTGCGCCAATGCCAGCTCCAGTTCCCGCGCCAACGCCGTCGCCGGTTCCAGCTTTGCGTTTGCCGCCTGCAATTGCTCGCCGAGCAGCTCGACCTGCGCGGTCTTGCCGGCGAGCTGGCGCTCGATATCGCCGGCGTGCACATGGGCCGATTGCAGCAGTTCGATTTTCTGCTCCAGCTTGCGGCCCTGCGTCAGCTGCTCGTACAGCGACTGTTTCACGTGCGCCGCCTCCAGAGTGAGGCGCGCGCATTCGCGCTCCAGTTTGACGATCTCGACCTGGCTGGCGTTCGCGGCGAGCTGGTGTTCACGCGCTTCGGCCTGGGCTTGCTTCATCAAGCGGTCGTGGCGCTGCTGGTCCTGTTTGCGCTGTTCGTCGGCCGAGCGCCGATGCTGCTCGAGCGCGCCGCGCGCCTCGCGCTGGCCCTCTTCCAGCGATTTGCGATGTTGCTCGCTCTCGGCAAGTCGGGCGGCCAAGGTCGCCACCTGCTGTTCGACCGCCTGGCAGGCGGCGGACAGGGCCTGCTCTTTATGCGCGAACTCCTGCGCCATCCGTTCGACGCGCACGTCCGCCTCTTCCGCCAGGCGGGCCGCCAACCTTTCCACCAGATCATGCAGCGCGTCGCTCACCGTGGCCTTGGCGGGCGCACCGCCCTCCTCGTCCTCCAGCTCCTTGAGGTACTTGTGAATGGTGGTCTTGGAGCCGGTGTTGCCCAGCGCGATGCGTACGGCATCGACCGACGGATATTGTGATTGGGCGATCAGGCTGTCGCGCGCCACCCTCACATCGGATTTGTCCAAACCAGTCCTGCCCATGCCACCCCCTCCAAATATATCGTAACGTATTACGTAACACGTAATTACATACCATTATAAACGCGCCGTGCGATTTGGCCTACCGATTTTGACGCACCCAACCGCGCTTGCCCCGCGTCGGCGCATGGCGATATAATAATGAGAATTATTCTCATGTATTGAGGCGACATCGTATGGCGGGGTCCACCATCACCGCGCAACCGCAACCGCTGCACACGCTGTATGCCGACCATCATGGCTGGCTGCAGGCGTGGCTGCGCAAGAAGTTGGGGTGCGCATTCACCGCCGATGATTTGGCCCAGGATACTTTCCTGCGGCTGCTGGTCCGCCCGCGCGAACTCGACCCCAACCAGAATCCCCGTGCCTACCTGACCACCATCGCCAAGGCGCTGGTGGCGGATTTTTGGCGGCGCGAAGAGATCGCCAGCGCCTGGCTGGCGGCGCTCGCGCAACGGCCGCACGCGACCCACCCGTCCGCCGAGCACCAGGCCATCGTCATCGAGACGCTGATGGAGGTCGACCGCATCCTTGCCCGCCTGGCCGACAAGCCGCGCGCGGCCTTCCTGCTGGCGCATTTGCACGACATGACTTACGCGCAAATCGGCGAACAACTCGCCGTCTCCGAGCGCATGGTCAAGAAATACATGGCGCAGGCGATGCTGCACTGCCTGGCGGCCGGCGCGTCGTTCCGCGGCGCGCGGCCGTGAGGAAAGCGGACAGCGCATGCAGCCAAGCCTGAACCCCAGCCAGGACAACCCGCGCGACATCCGGAGCGACACCCCGGACGACACCCAGGGCGGCACCCAGGGCGACATCCCCTACGCCGCGCTGGAACAGGCGGCCGAGTGGTACGCGGTTCTGCGCGCCGGCGACATCGACAACGCCGAGCGCGAACGCTGGCGGGCGTGGCTGGCCGCCGACGCCGCCCACCGACTCGCCTGGGCGCGGGTGGAGGCCATCAGCGATGGCTTTGCGCTGGCCAGGGAAGCACCGGAGGCCGCCGGTTCGGCGCTGGACGCGGCCCGCCGGCTGCGCGGGCGCCGCAAACTGATCAAGACGATGGTGTTGGCCGCCGCCACCGCCGGCCTGGGCTGGCAAGCGGCGCGCCGCGATCCGGTGCGGGCCGTGCTCGCCGGCCTGGGCGCGTCCCACCGCACCGGCGTGGGCGAGCGGCGCGAGGCCGTGCTGGCCGACGGCACCCGGCTGTGGCTCGACACCGACACCGTTGTCGACGCCCGCTTCGACGGCGCGCTGCGGTTGCTGGTGCTGCATCAGGGCGCGATCCTGGTCGATACCCATGCCGACGACCAGCGGCCGCCGCGTCCGTTCGTGGTGCGCAGCCGCGAGGGCGCCATGCGCGCGCTCGGCACGCGGTTCGCCGTGCGGCAATTGGCCGGCCGCACCCGCCTGGGCGTGAGTGAAGGCCGCGTCGAGGTCACGCCGGTGGATGCGCCGTCCTCGCCGAAGGTCGTCGCCGCCGGCCAGGAAACGAGCTTTTCGCCGGTCGAGATGTCGGCGCCGGACCCGCTTGCACCCACCCGCGACGCCTGGACGCGGGGCACGCTGGTCGCCGACGACCTGCCGCTGGAGCGCTTCCTGGCCGAATTGTCGCGCTACCGTCGCGGCCACCTCGGCTGCGATCCGTCGATCGCCGGCCTGCGCGTGGTCGGCGGCTTCCCGCTGGGCGACACGGACCGCGCGCTGGCGATGCTGGAGGCGGCCTTGCCGGTGCGGGTGCGCGCCGTGCTGCCGTGGTGGGTCACGGTCGAGGCGCGCGACGGCGCGGAAAAATAATTTGCGGCGCCGGTTCCCTTTTTTGCGCGCGACTCGGTATGGAAAGTGAAGACAGCTTTTCCACTCCATTTCCGAAAGCACGCATGAGACTTGACTTTTCCCGCCACGCGCTGGCCGCCGCCCTGGCCGCGCTGCCCGCCTTTGCCCTCGCCGCCGACCCCGCGGCGCGCCCCTACGACATCGCCGCCGGACCGCTGAGCGCGGCCATCGCCCGTTTTTCCGCGGAATCGGGCGTCTACGTCGCCGCCGATGGCGCCCTGACCGCCGGCAAGACCAGCGCCGGTGTGCGCGGCACGCTGGCGCCACCCGAGGCGCTCTCGCGCCTGCTTGCCGGCAGCGGCCTGGAAGCGGTGGCCCAGGGCGCCGGCGCCTATGTGCTGAGGCCAGGCGCGGCGCCGGCCACGGCGCCGCGCCCGCCCGCCACCGCCGCGCTGCCCGAGGTCCACGTGCGCGCCGAACGCGAAACGGCCATCGGCCATGTGGACGGCTACGTCGCCCGGCGCGCCGCCACGGCCACCAAGACCGACACCGCGTTGATCGAGGCGCCGCAATCGGTGTCGGTGATCACGGCCGACGAACTGGCCGACCGCAAGGTCGAAACGCTCGACGAGGCGCTGCGCTACACCGCCGGCGTAACGCCGAACATGAAGCCGTGGTCGGTGGACGAGTTTTCGATGCTGCGCGGCTTCGAGCTGCGCACGGCCGGCATCTTCCGCGACGGCCTGCTGGCCTCCGGGCGCGCCTACGCCGCGCCGATCGAGCCGTACGGGCTGGAACGGCTCGAGGTGCTGCGCGGGCCGGCGTCCGTGCTTTACGGCCAGTCGCCGCCGGGCGGCATGATCAACGCCGTCTCGAAACGGCCGTCGACGGCGGCCGTGCGCGAGCTCGCCGTCGAATATGGCACCTACGACCGCAAGCAGATCAAAGCCGACGTCGGCGGCGCGCTCGACGTCGACGGCCGCTGGACCTACCGCGTCACGATGCTGGGCCGCGAGGCGGGCACGCGTTTCGATGTCGACCCCGACAACCGCCTCTACGTGGCTCCGGCGCTGACCTGGCAGCCGGACGCCGATACGCGCCTGACCTTGCTCGCGCAATACCAGGAGGACAACCAATCCTATGCCTGGGCCAACCAGTTGCAGCAACCGGGCCCGCTGGGCCAGCCCGATCCCGGCCTCAACCTGGGCGGCAGGGATAACCGCTGGCGGCGTGAAAACCGCATGCTCGGCTACGAGTTCGAACATCGCTTCAACGCCACGTGGACGGTGTCGCAAAACCTGCGCTACACCCGGCTCCAGCGCGACGAGACCAATGTCTTCCCGCGCGTGTTGCAGGCCGACGGGCGCACCATCACGCGCCTGTTCTACCCGCGCAGCTCGGCCTGGCGCGGGCTGCAGGTCGACACCCGCGCGCGGGCGGCGTTCGCGGCCGGCGGCGTGGCGCACCACGTGCTGTTCGGCCTGGATTACAGCGACAACATGACCAACGACAGCTTCCCCTACGCCATCTCGCCGATGCCCGCCGTGGACCTGTACAACCCGCTCTACGGCGCGCGCGAAACGCCCGTGGCCGCGGCGTCGCCGCGCTACGAGCGCTCGCCGCTCAAGCAGATCGGCCTGTACGCGCAGGACCAGGTCAAGTGGGATAAATGGGTGGTCACGGCCGGCCTGCGGCGCGACCACGCGGACAATTCGAGCACGATCAGGCGCCCGGTGGAAGGTACCGCCACCGAGGCCTACCGCCAAAGCGCCAGCAAGACCAGCGGCCGGCTCGGCGCGGTCTACCTGTTCGACGCCGGCTGGGCGCCGTACGTCAGCTACGCGACCTCGTTCGCGCCGGAGATCGGCCGCGACATCAACGACGCACCGCTCAAACCGTCCACCGGCCGCCAGCTCGAGGCCGGCCTGCGCTACCAGCCGGCCGACGCCAACGCCAGCTATACCGCCTCGGTGTTCCGGCTCGAACGCAAGAACGTGACGACCTCGGCGGCGCAGGACCCGCAGTCGCTGGTGCAAAGCGGCGCGGTGCGCTCGCAGGGCGTCGAACTGGAGGCGCGCGCCGACATCCTGCGCAATCTGAGCCTGGTGGCGCAATACACCTACCTCGACACCCTGATCAAGGAGAGCAACAACGGCGACCGCGGCATGGCGCAGCCGGGCGCGGTGCGGCACAGCGCCTCGGCCTGGCTCAAGTACGGCTTCAAGCTTGGCGGCGCGGTGCCGGCCGACGCCGGGCTCGGCGCGCGCTACTTCGGGCGCGCGCGCTCCTACCAGGACGACGCCAACCTGGGGCTGACCAACCGCGCCTTCGGCCTGGTCGACGCGGCGCTCGGCGTCGAACTGGGGGCGTGGCGCTTGTCGGTCAACGTCAACAACGTGCTCGACAAGCAGTTGCTGCTCGATTGCGACGGCAGATTCTGCTACCGCAACGCCGAGCGCACGCTCAACGTCGCCGCCGCCTATCGGTATTGAGCGCGCCGCTGGCGGCGGGCGCGCCGCCAGCTAAATCTTTTACAATATTTCGCCGCGCGATACGCCTACCCTGGCATGGGGCCGCCGGTCCCATGCCGATGGGGCCGCCAGCCGCCACGCGTCATCGGCCCACCGCAACCGATGACTGACACCACCCCATGCACAATACCGCCCTCCCGCCCCCACGCCGCGCCGGCCTGATCGAGTCGACCGTGCTCAAGCTGTTCACCCGCCCTGCCGACGTGCTTGACGTCGAAGAGCTGGGCCACGCCTTCCGGCTGGTCACGCTCGGCGGCGACGCGCTGCGCGACGTCGACTGGACGCCGGGCGACAAGATCCAGATCCAGCTGGGCGGATGGATGCAGCGCACCTACACGCCGATCGAGTGGGACGCCGACACCGGCCGCACCCGCATCCTGGTCTACCTGCACGGCGATACGCCCGGCACGCGCTGGGCGCGCGGCTTGCGCAAGGGCGACAGCTGCGCCGTGTTCGGTCCGCGCGGCTCGGTCAGGCTGGAGCGACCGGCCTCGCTGGTCATCCTGTTCGGCGATGAAACCTCGCTCGGGCTGGCGCGCGCGCTGGCCAACCACGCCTGCGCACCCACGGTGGTGAGCGTGCTCGAAGTGCGGGCGGCGGCCGACATGGCGGCGGCGGTCGATCATCTGCAATTGCATTACCCGCACCGCAGCGTGCGCCTTGACGGCGACGCTCATTTCCCCGAGCTCGAGGCGCGCATGACGACGCTGCTACGCGCCCATCCGGAGGCGGCTGTGGTCTTGACCGGCAAGGCCGGCTCGATCCAGCGCATGGGCCGGCTGCTGCGCCAGTTGGATGTGAGCGCAGGGCGGCGCCAGAGCAAGGCCTACTGGGCGCCGGGCAAGACCGGCATGGACTAGCCGGCCGCCGCCGGCGCCGCCATGGCGGTGGCCGCGCGGGCGGCGGCGAACAGCAGCAGCGCCTCCGGATCGACCGGACGCGACAGGTGGTAGCC
This sequence comes from uncultured Duganella sp., assembly GCA_963513825.1. Lineage (GTDB taxonomy): Bacteria > Pseudomonadota > Gammaproteobacteria > Burkholderiales > Burkholderiaceae_D > Rugamonas. The sequence goes on along the minus strand of CAUPRW010000005.1, from coordinate 155,250 downwards.
CTGCAGGTGGTGGCAGCCCATGGCGCCGAGCGCGCGCGCCTGGGCGGCCGTCTCCACGCCTTCGGCCACCAGTTCGAGGCCGAGGCTGCGGCCCATGGCGATGATGGTGGCCACCAGTGCGTTGCTGCGCGGACTGTCGACCATGTTGGTGACGAACGAGCGGTCGATCTTGAGCGTGTTGATGTGGAACTGCGTCAGGTAGCTCAGCGACGAGTAGCCGGTGCCGAAATCGTCGAGCGAGATGCTCACGCCCAGTTCGCCCAGGCGCGCCAGCGCCACCCGCACCTGGGCGCCGTCGCCGATCAGCACGCGCTCGGTCAGTTCGAGCTCGAGCTGGCGCGGCGCCAGATTGTTGGCCGCCAGCGCCCGCTCGACCAGGCCGATGAAGGCCGGGTCGAGCAACTGCCGCGCCGAGACGTTGATGCTGACTGCCAGCTCGGGCAAGGTGGCGCGCCACGCGGCCAGCTGGCGGCAGGCCTCGTCGAGCACCCAGCTGCCCAGCTCGATGATCAGCCCGCTGTCCTCGGCCACCGGGATGAAGCGGTCGGGGCCCACCGTGCCCAGCGTGACGCTGTGCCAGCGCAGCAGCGCCTCGACCTTGTCCATGCGGCCGGTGGCGGCGTCGATGATCGGCTGGTACACCAGCCGCAGCTCGCCGGCGTGGATGGCGCCGCGCAGCGCGCCGTCGATCACCAGCGCCTCGCGCGCGTAGGCGCTCATGGCCGGGTCGAAAAAACGCAGCTCGCCGCGGCCGGTCTTCTTGACCTCGTGCATGGCGATGTCGGCGTTGCGGGTGAGCGTGTCGGCGTCGCCGCCGTCGGCGGGGAAGCAGGCCACGCCGATGCTGGCCGAGACCGTGACGTGTTGCGGCGAGAGCTGGAAGCCGTCGCCGAGCGCGCGCAGGATGCGCTGGCCGCAGGCGTCGGCGCGGCCGGCGGCGCCGGCGGGCGCCCGTAGCGCCATGACGAACTCGTCGCCGCCGAAGCGCGCCAGCAGGTCGCCCTCTTCCAGCAAGCCTTGCAGCAGGCGCGCGATCTCGCGCAACATCTGGTCGCCGGCCGCGTGGCCGAAGGAATCGTTGACGCGCTTGAACTTGTCGATGTCGATGAACAGCACGGCGCAGCCGTGGCCGGCCGCGCGCGCCGCCGCCAGCGCCTCGCCGAGCCGCAGCGACAAGCCGTGGCGGTTGAGCAGTCCGGTCACGCTGTCGTAGTGGGCGGCGCGGTGCAGCCGGTCGTCGTTCTTCTTGCGCTCGGTGATGTCCATCACCAGCATCATGCAGTGGAGCTGGCCGCGCTCGTAATGCGGCGAGGCGATCAGCTCGACCGGCATCTCGCGCCCGTCGTGGGCGGTGACGACCAGCGTTTCGACGTGGGGATAGCGCTCGGCGCCGGCGAAGCGCTCGAAGTGCGCGGCGACGCCGGCATGGCCGACGCCGGGCACCCAGTCGGCCACATGGGTGCCGATCAGTCGCTTGACGCCGGCGCTGCCCAGCAGGCGCGCGCAGCTTTCGTTGGCCGAACGGATCAGGCCGTCCCGGTCGTAGACCAGGAAGCCTTTGCTCAGGCTGTCGATGGCGTGGGTGTAGCGCTTTTGGATCTTTTCCTGCACCGCGTGGATCAGGCACAGCAGCGAGCCCGCCTTGACCAGGAACGACCACATGAACCAGGCCTCGATCACCGGCGGCACCAGATGCAGCGCGTTGGCCAGGTTGAAGACGCCGCGCGCGACCAGCAGCAGGCCCAGCAGGCGATAGTGGTTGTGGTTGCTGGCCAGCCGGTAACCGACCCACAGGAACAGCGCCGCGTAGGTGAAGGCGGTGACCGTTGTTACGGACAGGCCGAACCGGGTCCATGCCAGATAGAAGGCGGCCGCTCCCAGCAGGCCGCTCAGGGCGCCGACGCGCACATGGCGTCGGTTGAGGTTGCCGAGAAAGTATTCGGTGCCAGCCCAGAAGCCGGCCACGCTGGCCGTCAGCGTGACGGCAGCCAGCGCGTGGCGCGGCCAGTCGTGCGGCGCCAGATACCAGGCGGCGGTGCCGGCGGTCAGCGCGATCTGGCCGATCGCCCACGCCAGCGCCTGTTTCTCGTCGCTATGGCGCCACCACATGAATACCAACACCGCGCAGAGGATGACGTCGGCGCCGAGCGAAAACAGGATAAAGGTCTGGGGCGTCACGTTCATGGCTTGCTTGGAGTTAAAACCGCCCGACGATTGTAAGGCCGACCGTTGATTGTCCGCCATATATATTTCCGTATTGCAGTTTTTGTGACTATTGGTTGGAGGGACGTCAATTTATTAAATATGCAATATGCATGAAGATGGATGATTTATCAATAACGATATGCCCCGCACTGAAAGTCAAATGAAAGCTTTGGACGTTTATAGTATTCGCCTATCGTATGCCACTTATGCGAAAACACTATAACGCCGGCGCCCCTGCTGGAGACGTAATACCTGGGAGAATCAAATGTTGACCGTGCTAGCCTATTCGATGGTCGTTGTCTTTATGTTCCTGATCATGACCAAGCGCCTGCCGGCGCTGGTCGCGCTGATCCTGGTGCCGATCGTGTTCGGCCTGATCGGCGGCTTCGGCGCCGGCCTCGGGCCGATGATGCTCGCCGGTATCAAACAGCTCGCCCCCACCGGCGTCATGCTGATGTTCGCCATCCTGTATTTCGGCATCATGATCGATTCCGGCCTGTTCGATCCGGTGGTGCGCCTCATCCTCAAACTGGTCAAGGGCGATCCGATGAAAATCGTCGTCGGCACGGCCGCGCTGACGATGATCGTCTCGCTCGACGGCGATGGCGCCACCACCTACATGATCACCGTCTCGGCCATGCTGCCGCTGTACCAGCGGCTCGGCATCAGCCGGCTGGTGATGGCCTGCGTGATCATGCTGGCCGGCGGGGTTTTCAACATCCTGCCGTGGGGCGGGCCGACCGCCCGCGCCGCCAGCGCGCTGGGCGTGGACGTGGGCGAGATCTTCGTGCCGATGATCCCGGCCATGATCGCCGGCGTGTGCTGGGTGCTGTTCGTGGCCTACGTGCTGGGCCGCAAGGAACGCAAGCGCCTCGGCGTGGTGGAGTTGCAGCCGGCGCAGTCGGCCAAGGCCGTGAAGGCGGCGCGTGAAGCCGACGCCGTCGAGGAGCAGGCGGCCTACACCGGCGTGGCGCAGCTGCAGCAGGTCAACGCGGCCAATGCGTCGGTCGGCATGCCGGTCGCCATGGGCGGCGCCGGCCACGCCGGTGGCTCCGGCCACGCCGGCCTGGCCGGCCATTCCGGTCGCGTGCGCGGCGCCGGCGCCGACCAGGGCAATGCCTTCAGCAAGGTGGTCCACCTGCACGGCGCCCCGGATCCGGTCGCCGACGACGACATCGGCCTGACCGATCCGCAAACGGCCCGTCCCAAGCTGATCTGGCTCAACCTGTTGCTGACGCTGACCTTGATGGGCATGCTCGTCATGGCCGCGCTGCCGCTGCCGGTGCTGTTCATGATCGCTTTCGCGATCGCCATCATGATCAACTATCCGAAGCTGGAGGACCAGAAGGAGCGCATCGCCGCGCACGCCGCCAACGTGCTGCCGGTGGTGTCGCTGATTTTCGCCGCCGGCATCTTCGTCGGCATCCTGCAAGGCACCAAGATGGTCGACGCCATCGCCGCCAGCGTCATCGCCGCCATTCCGGCGTCGATGGGGCCGTACCTGGCCATCGTCACGGGCGTGCTGAGCATTCCGTTCACGTTCTTCATCTCGAACGACGCGTTCTACTTCGGCATCGTGCCTATCCTGGCCAAGGCGGCCGCCGTCTACGGCATCACCGGCGCCGAAATCGGCCGCGCCTCGATCATTGGCCAGCCGGTCCACCTGCTCAGCCCATTGGTCGCGTCGACCTACCTGCTGGTGGGCATGGCCAAGGTCGAGTTCGGCGATCACCAGCGCTACACCTTGATGTGGGCGGTCTCCGCCTCGCTGGTCATGCTGGTTGCCGCCCTGGTGTTCGGCGTGATTCCTTTCATGGGCCGTTGAGCGCGCGCCGGAAACGCGCCTGGACCGCGGCCGTCGTTGCGTGGCGGCCGCTAAACACGCCGGCAAAAAGCATGGATGGCTTGAAAAACTGGTTTCCCGACGGTACATTTTAAGGACAAAAAAAATGACACCCATAAGGAGACTGGATTATGCATACACGTCGTGCTTTCATCACGGCCGTGGCGGGCCTGGCGGCAGCGGTGCTGGCCCCGCCGCTGGCGGCGCAAGCGTTGGGCAAGCCGTTCATCGTCTACGAGGACGGCCTGGCGAACGGCTGGCAAAACTGGAGCTGGGCCAAGGTCGAACTGGCCAAGCCCGTCGGCGGGGCCAAGCCGGTCAGGGTCGAAGGCGATGCGTGGAGCGCGCTGGCGCTGCACCATGACCCCTTTTCAACCGCCGGCTACGACAAGCTGACCTTCAGCATCAACGGCGGCACCGCCGGCGGCCAGCAGTTGTCGATCAAGGCCATGGTCGACGGCAAGGCCGTCGACTCGGCGGTCGCGATCGCGCCCAAGGCCAAGACCTGGACCCAGGTCGAGATACCCCTCAAGGAACTGAACGTCGAAGGCAAGACCATCGACGGCATCAGCTGGCAGGGGCAGGCCAATCCCTACGGCGCCTACTACATCACCAGGATACAGTTCGAGTAAGCGGCATCGCGCCCTATCCGCCCAGCGCCTGGAACAAGGCGACGGTGTCGGCGTAGCGCGCGGCGCGGGCCGGTATCACGGCGATCGCGGCCTGTTGATACGTCTGCCGGGCCTGCAGCACGGCCGGATAGCCGATCGCCCCCAGCCGCCACTGCCGCTGCGCGATGTCCAGGCTGGTGCGCGCGGCACGCTCGCTGGCCGCCGCCGCTTGCAGGGACCTGGCGTCGGCCTCGATCGCGTGCAGCGCCCCGGCGACGTCCTGGAACGCCAGCAGCACCACGGCGCGATACTGGGCGGCGCTCTGCTGGTACGCCGCCTCGGCGGCGCGCTGCTGGTGCATCAGCGCCCCGCCCTTGAACACCGGCTGCAGCAGGTCGGCGCCGATGCTCCAGAAACCCGTGCCGGCCTTGAACAGGGTGCCGGCGTCGAGCGCCGAGCTGCCCAGCGTGGCCGTCAGCGCGATATTGGGCAACCGGGCCGCTTGGGCGACGCCGATCTGCGCGCTGGCCGCGTGCAGGCGCGCTTCGGCGGCGCGGATGTCCGGGCGCCGCTCGACCAACCGCGCCGGCAGGCTGAGCGGCAAATTTTCCGTCAGCGCGAGGCTGTCGAAGGCGACCCGCTGCGGCACGCCCTCGCCCGGCAGGCGTCCGGCCAGCACGGCCAGCAGGTCTTGTTGCTGGGCCAACTGCTTTTCCAGCGGCGGCAGGCCGCTTTCGACCTGGGCCACCTGCGCCTGCTGCGCCGCCTCGTCGGCCGCGCCCAGCTGCCCGGCGCGCCGCTGCTTGCGCGTGGCGTCGAGCTGGGCGCGCGCCATGTCCACCAGTGCGCGCGTGGCGTCGAGCTGGGCGCGCAGCGCCGCTTCGCCGACGACGGCGGCCACCAGGTTGGAGATGAGCGTCGCGCGGGCCGCCTCGCGCTCGAAGCGGGCCACGTCGGCCTGCGCGTCCGCCGCCTCGACCTGGCGCCGCACGCCGCCGAACACGTCCGGCGCGTAGCCGACGCTCAGTTGCGCCGTATGCAGCGTGTACAGGTTGGCGCCCGAGGCGGTCGGGCTCGAGAGCGGATCGGCCACCCGCTGGCGCGTCGGCGACACATGCAGATCGACGCCGGGGAAATAGGCGCCGCGTTGCGCGGCGGCGCTTTCCTGCGCCACGCGCAGCGCCGCTTCGGCCGCCGCCAGGTCCGGGTTGGCCGCCAGCGCCGCCTCGACCAGCTGGTTCAATTCTTCCGAACCAAAGCTGGTCCACCAGCGCGCAGGCACCTCGCCTCCTTCGACGAAGCGCTGGGCCGCGCCGCCGCCGACCGGCGTGGCGGCGGTTTCCGCCGCCAGCGGCGCTGCCGTGTAGCGCTGCGCCACCGGCGCGGCCGGACGTACATAATCGGGACCGGCCGCGCAGCCGGCCAACGCGCCCGCCGACAACAGGGCGGCAATTTGTGCTGCTAAGGTGTTGTTCATGCGCCCTCCCCCTTGACCGCTTCCCCGGCCGGATTGCCGCCGGCGCGTGCGCGCCGGGCAAAGTAGTGTTCCATCAGGTAGTACAGCGCCGGCAGCAGCACCAGCGTGAGCACCGTCGCCGTCACCAGCCCGCCGACGACCACCGTCGCCAGCGGGCGCTGCACGTCGCTGCCCAGGCCATGGGCCAGCGCCGCCGGCACCAGGCCGAGCGCCGCCACCGTGGCGGTGGTCAGCACCGGGCGCACCCGCTCGCGCGCGCCGTTGATGACGGCGGCCCGCAGATCGTCCGGCAGCAGCGCGCGCCAGCGGTTCAGGTTCGACAGCATCACCACCGCGTTGAGCACCGACACGCCGAACAAGGCGATGAAGCCGACCGCCGACGACACGTTCAGGGTCATGCCGCGCAATTGCAGCGCCACCAACCCACCCAGCAGCGACAACGGCACCGCCAGCAGGATCAGCCCCGGCTGGCGCAGGTTGCCGAACGCCGAAAACAGCATCACGAACATAAGCGCCAGCACCGCCGGCACGATCACCGCCAGGCGCGCCTGGGCGCGCTGCTGGTTCTCGAACTGCCCGCCCCAGGTGATCTGGTAGCGCGCGTGATCGTAGGGCACCTCGCGCGCGATGCGTCCCTGTGCCTCGGCCAGGAACGACGACAGGTCGCGCCCGCGCAGGTTGGTGCGCACCGTCAGGTGGCGCCGGTTCATCTCGCGCGTGATGGTGGTCTCGCCCTCGGCGAGACCAATGTGGGCCACCTGCGCCAGCGCCACCTGGGCGCCGTTGGCGGCCGTCAGCGTCAGTCCGCCGATGGCTTGCGGGTCGTTGCGGGCGCCGCCGCTGAAGCGGGCGGCGACGTCGTAGCTGCGGTCGTCCACGTAGACCTGCGTGACCGGGCTGCCGCCGATGCCGGTCTGGATCAGCGCCATGATGTCGGCCACGTTGATGCCCAGGCGCGCGGCGGCGGCGCGGTCGACGTCGATGCGCACCTGCGGCAGCGGCGGCTCCTGGTCGATGATGACGTCCTCGGCGCCGGGCACGCCGCGCAGCAGGTGCTCGACGGCGCCGGCCAGCTTGCGCGTTTCGCGGAAATCCTCGCCGTAGACCTTGACCACCAGATCGCTGTGGGCGCCGGCCAGCTTGTCGAGCACTCCGTCGATCATCGGCTGCGAGAAACCCACCTCGGTGCGCGGCAGCTCGCGAAAGCGCGCCGACAGCTTGTCGACCAAGTCCTGCTTGACCATGCCGGACGGCCACTCGGCATACGGACGCAGGGTCACCGCGCATTCGATGTGGGACGGCGTGAACGGGTCGGTGCCCTCGTCGTTGCGGCCCAGTTGCGTGACCACGTGCGCCACCTGCGGCTCCTTGAGCGTGGCCTCGCGCAGCGCGTCCGCCATGCGGGTGGCCTTGTCGAGCGATATCCCGGGTGGCAGCGTCACCTGCAGCCAGATCGAGCCCTCGTCGAGCGACGGCAGGAAATCGCGGCCGATGGCGCCGCCCACCACGACCACCGCCACCAGCGTGGCGGCGGCCAGGCCAAGCACCAGCGCGCTGCGCCCCACCAGGCGCCCGAGCAGCGCTTCGTAACGGGGCAGCAGCCAGCGCAGCACCGGGTTGTGGAAGATCTTGCGCGGCTTGCGGAATGCCTGGAAGGCCATGCCGGGAATGAGCATCACCGTCATCAGCAAGGCGCCCAGCAGCGCGAAGCCGACCGCGAACGCCATCGGCGAGAACAGCTTGTACTCGATGCGCTGGAAGGCGAACAGCGGCAGATAGGCGACCATGATGACCAGCATGCCGAAGCAGGTCGGCTTCATCACCTGCAGCGCGGCGCCGGTGGCGTCGTCCGCGCTCATGATGCCCTCGGGCTGCTCCTCGCGCCGCTGCAGCACCGCCTCCAGCACGAAAATGGCGCCGTCGACGATGATGCCGAAGTCGATCGCGCCGAGCGATAGCAGGTTGGCCGGGATCTTAAAATGGTGCATCAGCACGAAGGCGATCATCAGCGACACCGGAATGGCCGCCGCCGCGATCAACGCCGCGCGCACGCTGCCCAGGAACAGCGCCAGCACCAACGTCACCAGCACCACGCCTTCGACCAGCGTCTTGCCGACCGTGTGCACGGTGGCGTCGACCAGGGTGCTGCGGTCCATGTACGGCACCAGCCTGACATCCTTGGGCAGCACGTGTTCGTTCAACTCGCGCACCGCCTCGTGCACGCCGGCGATCACGCGCGACGGGTTTTCGTTCTTAAGCAGCAGCACGATGCCCGACACCGTGTCCGACACGTGGTCCTTGCCCAGGACGCCATGGCGCTCCTGGTGGCCGAGCGTGACGTTGCCCAGGTCCTTGACCAGCACCGGCACGCCGTTCTTCTGCGCGACGACGATGTTGCCCAGGTCGTCGAGGCTGTGGATCAGGCCCACGCCGCGCACCACCAGGCCCTGTTCGCCGCGCGTCATCACGCTGCCGCCGGCGTTGGCGTTGTTGGCCGCGATGGCCTGCGTGATCTGCGCCAGCGACAGGTGGTACTTGGACAGCTTGAGCGGGTCGAACTCCAGCATGAACTGGGTGCTCAAGCCGCCGAAGTTGGTGACGTCGACCACGCCGGAGGCCTGCTTCAGGCGCGGTATCACCTTCCAGCGCTGCAGCTCCGACAGTTCGCGCAGGCCGCGCGTCTTCGATTCGAGCGTGTAGCGGTAAATCTCGCCGATCGGCGACGTCAGGGCGTCGAGCCCCGGCTGCGCGCCGTACGGCAGGCTGACGGCGGCGATGCGCTCCTGCAGCCGCTGGCGCGACCAGTAATCCTCGGCGCCGTCCTCGAACACCACGGTGATGAGCGACAGGCCGAAAGTCGACTTCGAGCGCATCACGTGCATGCCAGGGGTGCCCATGATCTCGCGTTCGAGCGGAATCGTGATCTGCTGCTCGACCTCCTCGGCGGCCAGGCCGTTGACCTGGGTGACCACCTGCGAGGTGGTGTCGGCGATGTCCGGATAGGCTTCCAGCGGCAGCTCGGTCCAGCAGTAGGCGCCGTACAACGTCGCCAGCAGGAAGATCAGCGCGACGATGCCGCGCCGCTTGAAGCACAGGGTGACGAGACGGTCAATCATTGAGCAGCACTCCATCCTTGACGACGATGCGCTCGCCCGCCTTCAGCCCGGCCAGCACCTCGACCTGGTCGCCGATCTGGGCGCCAAGCCGGATGTCGCGCGCGGCGAAGCGCCACGGGCCGACCTCGACGAAGGCGTGGCTGGAAAAGCCGCCCTGCAGCACCGCCGCCATCGGCACCAGGATGCCGGGATGCGGGCGCGCCGCCAGCGTGGCCTCGGCGAACATGCCCGGCTTGAGGCTGCCGTCGCGGTTGTCGAACGGCAGGCGCGCCTTGACGGTGCGGGTGTCGGCGTCCAGCATGTCGGCCACGTAGCGCACCTTGCCGGTCAGCGGCGCCGGATAGGCGTCGAGCTTGACGCTGGCCCGCTGGCCGACGTACAACCGCGCCAGGTCCTTTTCCTGCGCGTTGGCGCTGATGAAAACGCGCGACAGGTCGGCCACCGTCATCAGCGGCGCGGTGGCGTCGTTCCAGTAGGCGCCTTCGGCGGCGGCCAGGTCGACCACGCGCCCGGTGATCGGCGAGCGCACCGCCAGCGTGCCGTCGGCCGCCGTGGCGCCGGCGCGCGCGCCGGTCTGGCGCAGCCGCGCCCCGGCCCGAGCCGCCTCGCTGGCCGCCTGCGCGTAGTCGCTTTGCGCCTGTTCCAGGTCGCGCCGCACGGCCAGCTCCGACTTGTCCAGTTCGCGCTGGCGTTCGAGGTTGTGGCCGGCCAGGGTCAGCGCCGCGCGCGCCTTGGCGAGGTCGGCCCCGGCCTGGGCCAGCTCGGGCGCGTCGATCACGAACAGCACGTCGCCGGCCCTGACCTGGTCGCCCAGCTGTTTTTGCAGGCGGACGATGCGTCCGGCCAGCGGCGGCAGCACCTTGACCAGGCGGGCCGGGTCGGCCTCCACCACGGCCGGCAAGGTGAACGGCACTTCGATGCTTTGCTCGGCGACCGGCGCGACCGCCAGCGAGCGCCGTAGCGGCGAACGCTCCGGTATCAGCAGCACGTCGCCCTCGTGCACGATGGTGGCATTGGCGCTGTCGGCGCCATTGGCGGGCGCCTGGCCGGCGCGCGCGGCGAGCAGGCCCCAGACTGCCAGTCCGAACGCGGCGATGCCCAGCAGGGCCGGCACGAGCGCTTTGCGCAGCGATGGTTTTTTCATGGTGTTCTCCCTGGCGCCGCGCGGCCCGGCGGACGGGCGCGGCGCGGCCTCCACCCGGTGACGGGCGGTGTGAATCGGATGTGAATGCGGGTGTGGAGCGGCGGTCGCTATGGTACGAAATTATGCTGCACCGCATCCTGAATTCTTCTTCAGGAAGCGCGCGCGGCGGCGCTGCTATACTTCGCCCCTTGTCGAGGAAGTCCCATGCACATTCTGTTGGTAGAAGACGATCACAAGGCGGCGCGCCTGCTGGCGCGCGGGCTGGAGGAGGAAGGCTACGTGGTGGTGCTCGCCCATTCGGCGCCGCAGGCCTGCGCCCAGGAGCCCGAGCGCTTCGACCTGGCCATCGTCGACTGGATGATGCCCGGCCAGGACGGCGTCGCCCTGTGCGCCGAATGGCGGCAGGCCGGCCACCGCCTGCCGATCCTCATGCTCACGGCGCGCGACGCCGTCGCCGACCGCATCACCGGCCTCAATACGGGCGCCGACGATTACCTGACCAAGCCCTTCGTCTTCGACGAGCTGCTGGCGCGCGTGCGCGCCCTGCTGCGCCGCGCCGGGCGCGCCCGGCCCGCCCGCCTGGTGGTGGCCGACCTGTGGCTCGACCCGGCCACGCGCGCCGCCGGCCGCGCCGGCGCCGGTTTCGACCTCACCCCCAAGGAATACGCCATCCTCGAACTGTTGATGCGCCATCCTGGCGCCGTCGTCAGCCGGTTGCGGCTGGCCGAGCATGTGTGGCAGGCCGACCTGATCGCGATCGACAACCTGATCGACGTGCACATGAAAAACCTGCGCCGCAAGGTCGATCCGCCGGGCCGCCCGGCGCTGATCGCGACGGTGCGCGGGCGCGGCTTCCGCCTGGCCGCGCCGCAGGGCGGCGATGCTTAGCCTGCGCCGGCGCCTGGTGCTGGTGCACCTGCTGGCGATCCTGGTCGCCGTCGGCGCCACCGCCAGCGGCGGCTGGTGGGTGTTGACGCAATCGGTCAACCGCCAGCTCGATGGCGCCCTGCTGGCGCTGGCCGAGGCCGAGGTGGCGATGCTGGCCGAGGGCGGCGCGGGGGCCGTGCACGTGCACGAGGCGGCCACCGGCAGCGCGCCGCCGTCGCTGGCGCGGCTCGACCGCCTGGTGCAGATCATCGACGGCCAGGGGCGCGTGCTGGCGCGCAGCGCCAACCTGGGCTCGGGCAAGCTGCCCGTTCCACCCCGGCTGCTGCTGCAGCTGGCGTCCGGCCAGACCGTGTTCGACACCCTGCCCGACACCAGCGAGGAGCCGCTGCGCATGGTGTCGCTGCCGGCGCGCGCGCACGGCGAACGCTACGCCGTGCAGGTGGCCGGCTCGCTCGACGACGTCAACCAGATCCTGCGCTCGGCCTCGATGCTGTTCGCGTTGATGGCCGTGGCGCTGCTCGCCGCGCTGGCCTGGGCCGGCGCGCGCCTGACGCGCAAGCTGTTCGTCGCCATCGAGAACATCGTCGACCAGGCTCGCGTGATCGAGGACGGCAACCTGCACCGGCGCCTGCCGCATCCCGGCGGCGACGACGAGGTCGGGCACCTGGTGACGACGCTTAACGCGATGCTCGAACGGATCGAGCACGCCTTCGACGCCCAGCGCCGCTTCACCGCCGACGCCTCGCACGAATTGCGCTCGCCCCTGTCGCGCCTGCGCGCCGAGATCGAGATCACGCTGCGGCGCCCGCGCGAGAGCGGCGATTACGTCGCCGCGCTGCGCTCCTGCCTCGACGAGGTCGAGCGCCTGACGACGCTGGTGGAGGAGTTGCTGATGCTGGCGCGGATCGACGCCGGCCAGGAGCGCGGCCACGAGCGCGGCGCGGCCCTGGTGTCGCTGGCGGCGCTGGCGCGCGAAGCGGTCGAACAGGTGGCGCCACGGGCGGGCGCGCGCGGCATCGACATCGTGCTGGCCGACGAGCTGCCGCGGCCGATCGACGTCGACGGCGCGGCGCTCGCGCTGGTGTTGCGCAACCTGCTCGACAACGCCGTCAAGTTCTCGCCGCCGGGCGGGCGCATCGACGTCGTGCTGGCCGCCGGCGCCGACGCGGTGCTGGTGACGGTGGCCGACCAGGGGCCCGGCATCGCCGACGACGAGCTGCCGTTCCTGTTCGACCGCTTCTTCCGCGGCGAAGGCGCGCGCGCCGGCGGTGTCGACGGCGTCGGCCTGGGCCTGACGCTGTGCCAGTCGATCCTGCAGGCCTACGGCGGCGGCATCGAGGCGTCGAACCGCGCCGGCGGCGGCGCGCGTTTTACGATACGGCTGTCAGCGTGACCGGCGCGCCGGCCGCTTGCGCCGACGCCAGCCGGGGATGCAGGAAGGCCTGGCGCACATGCTCGAGCAAGGCCTCGTGGTTCCACGGCTTGGGGTAAAAGCGGTCGACCGCGCCCTGGTTGACGGCCGCCATCATCTCCTCCAGGCTGGCCTTGCCGGACAAGATGATGCGGAAGGTGGCCGGGTACATGACCCGCACCCGCTCCAGGAACATCGTGCCCGGCATCTGTGGCATAGACTGGTCGCACAGGATCACTTGCACGTCCTCCCGCGCCAGCGTCTCGAAGGCCTCGGCCACCGATTGCGCGCACAGCACCCGATAGGGCTCGGCTCCGAGTTCGGTCGCCAGCAGCGCCAGCGTGAACGGGTCGTCGTCGACGATGAGCAGCGTTTGCGGCGCCAACGCCGGCGCCGGCGCCCCGCCCTCGGCGCGGCGCTGCGCCATCAGCGCGGTGATGTCGGCGGCGGCCAGCGGCCGGCTCACCAGGTAGCCCTGGATCTGGTCGCAATGCTGGCGCAGCAGGTAGGTTTGCTGGGCCGGCGTCTCCACGCCCTCGGCCACCACTTCGAGGTTCAGGCTGTGCGCCATGGTGATGATCGCCTGCACGATGGCGGCGTCCTCCGGATTGGTGGTGACGTCGCGGATGAAGGCGATGTCGATCTTGAGCTTGTCGACCGGGAAGCGGCGCAGGTAGGCCAGGCTTGAATAGCCGGTGCCGAAGTCGTCGATCGACACCTTGACCCCGCGCCGCCGCAGGTTGGCCAGGCAACCCATGGTGCGCTCGGTGTTGACCATCAGCGAGGTCTCGGTCAGCTCGAGTTCGAGCAAGCCGGCCGGCAGCGCGTGGGCGTCGAGCGCGCGGGCGACGTCGGCCTCGAGGTCGCCCTCGACGAATTGCCGGCCCGAGACGTTGACCGAGACCTGCACCGGCCCCGTTTCGCCCTGCTGCCAGGCGCGCATCTGGCGGCAGGCGGCGTCGATGACCCAGGCCCCGACCTGCACGATCAAGCCGCTCTCCTCGAGCACCGGCACGAACAGCGCCGGCGACACCAGGCCGTGGCCCGGGCGGTTCCAGCGCAGCAGCGCCTCCAGCCCGACGATGGCGCCGCTCGCCAGCGACAGCTTGGGCTGGTAATGGAGCTCGAACTCGCCGCGCGCGATGGCGCCGCGCAGCGCGCCGTCGAGCTCCTGGCGGCGCCGCACCTCGGCGTTCATCTGCGCGGTGAAGAAGCGGCAGGTGTTGCGCCCCGCTTGCTTGGCCTGCGAGGCGGCCGTTTCGGCATGCTTGACCAGCGTCTCGGCCTGGTCGCCGTCGTCGTCGGGATGGATGGCGATGCCGATGCTCGCGCTCATGAGCACCTCGTCGCCCTGCAGGCTGAACGGCACCTGCAGCGTGTCGCGGATCTTGGCCGCCACCAGCGCCGCGCCCAGATGGTCCTGCTCCATCAGCAGGATCAGGCCGAACTCGTCGCCGCCGAGGCGCCCGACCGTGTCGCGCGCGCGCACGCAGGCCGTCAGGCGGTTGCCGAAGTGGATCAGCAACTGGTCGCCGGCGGCGTGGCCTCGCGTGTCGTTGATGGCCTTGAAGTGGTCGAGGTCGATGAACATCACCGCCACCTTCCAGCCCTGCTGGTCGGCCAGCGCCACGGTCTTGCGCAGCGTGTCGTAGAAGGCGTTGCGGTTCGGCAGCCCGGTCAGGGCGTCGTGGCTGGCCTGGTGGCGCAGCATCTGCAGCGTCTGTTTGCGCTCGGTGATGTCGCGCACCACGCTGACGATGATCCAGTCCTTGCCCGACAACATGGCCTGGCGGCTGACCTCGACCTGCAGCAGCGAGCCGTCCTTGCAGTACAGGGCCGTCTCGACCAGGCGCTTGTCGCCGTCGCCGGCGATGACGGTGTCGTAGAGCTGTTCGAGCGCCTCGCGCGGCACCGCGCCCAGCGCCACCGGCCCGAGCGTGAGCAGCTCGGCGTGGGTGTAGCCGAGCATGTCGCAGCTGGCGGCGTTGACCTCGACGAAGCGCATGCTGTCGCGGCTGATGAGCATGATGGCGTCGGCGGTGGCGTCCATCACCGTGCGAAAGCGCAGCAGGTCGGCGCTGCGGGCGGCCAGCTGCTGGGCCAGCGCCACGTCCGGGTCCTGCGGCACGCCGAACGCGGCCAGGCGCAGCAGGTTGCGCACGCGCAGCCACAGCTCGGCGCGGTCGATCGGCTTGGCGAGGAAATCCTCGGCGCCGGCCGACAGCCCGGCCAGGCGCGAGTTGCGCTCGCCGTGCGCGGTGATCATGATGATGGGGATGGCTGCGGTGGCCGGGTCGGCCTTGAGGATGGCGGCCACCTGGTAGCCGTCGAGCCCGGGCATCATGATGTCGAGCAGGATCAGGTCGGGCGCCGAACGGGCCACCGCGCTAAGCGCCTCTTCGCCGCTGGCCACGCTCTCGGTCTCGTAGCCCTCCGGGCGCAGCAGCACCGTCAGCAGGCGCCGCGCCTGCTCCTCGTCGTCGACGATCAGGATGCGGGGGGCGCTCATGGCGTGGCCCGATCCGCCAGCAGGGCGTCGATGGTGGCGTACAGCTGGCGGTAGCTGAGCGGCTTGGCGATGTAGGCGTCGCAGCCGGCCTGCCGGCTCTTTTCGCGGTCCTCCTTCATCGCCATCGCCGTGAGCGCGATCACCGGGATGGCGGCCGTCAGCGGGTCGCGCTTGAGGATGGCGGTGGCGGCCAGGCCGTCCATGCCCGGCAGCTGGATGTCCATCAGGATCAGGTCCGGCAGCTCGCGGCGCGCCACCATCAGGCCGGCCTCGGCGTCGACCGCGCACAGCACGGCGTGGTTGACGTTGCGCAGCAATAGCGTGGCCAGCTTCATGTTGGCGGGGTTGTCTTCGATGATCAAGATCGTGGCCATGGCCTTCCCCTTACGCCGACGCGGTGGCGTGCGGCGCGGCGCGCAGCGGCAGCCAGACGGCAAAGCGCGAGCCCTGGCGCTCGGCGCTGGCGACGGCCACCGTGCCGCCCTGCAGCTCGGCAAGCTGCTTGACCATGGCCAGCCCCAGCCCGGTGCCCTCGAACTTGCGCGCCAGGCTGCTGTCGATCTGGCTGAAGGCCTGGAACAGGCGCCCCATGTTGGCCTGCGAGATGCCGATGCCGTGGTCGCTGACGCGGATCTCGACGAAGTCGTCGAACTCGTTGTCGGCCTGGGCGAAGCGGTGCGTGGGCCAGTCGCCCTCGAGCACGCCGACGGCGGCGCGCCGCACCCGGCGCGCGCTCAGCTGCACCGGCCCGGCGCTGGCGCTGAACTTGACGGCGTTGCTCAGCAGGTTGTAGACGATCTGCTTGGTCTTGCGCATGTCGAGCTGGACCACGCCGAGGCCGTCGCCGAGGTCCAGTTCGAGCCCGATGCGTTGGGCGGCGGCGCGCTCGCGCACGATGGTCAGGCTGTTGCGCAGCAGGCTGCCGAGGTCGACCGGCTCGAGCTCGAGCGCCATCATGCCCGCCTCGACCTTGGAGAGATCGAGGATATCGTTGATCAGCGACAGCAGGTGCTGGCCGCTGGTGAAGATGTCGTCGATCGATTCGTGCTGCTGCGCCGTGGTCTGGCCCATCAGGCCGTCCCGCAGCGCCTCGGAAAAACCGATGATGGCGTTGAGCGGCGTGCGCAGCTCGTGCGACATGGTGGCGAGGAATTCCGATTTCATCCGGCTTGCGTGCTCGAGCTCGATGTTCTTGTCCTCCAGCGCCCGCTCGAAGCGCTTGCGGGTGGTGTTGTCGGTGCCGATCAGCAGGTAGCCGATGATGTGCTCGCGCGCGTCGCGCAGCGCCGTCACCGAGACGATGGCCGGAAAGCGGCTGCCGTCCTGGCGGATGTAGGTGAGCTCGTAGATGTCCTCGATGCCGCGCGAGGCCTTGAACACCAGCGCCTCGAAACCGGGCGCGATCGGCGTGTCGAGCTCCTCGCTCAGGGTGGCGGCGCGGGCGATCAGCTCGGCGGGGTCGGAGATGTCGGCCGGGGTGATGCGGTTGACCACGTCGAGCGCCTTGTAGCCGAGCATGCGCTCGGCGCCGACGTTGAAGATCTGGATCACGCCGCGCTCGTCGGTGGCGATGCTGGAGAAATAGGCGCTGTTGAAAATGGCGTCCTGCAGCGCGCCCGTCTTGAGCAGGCTGGCTTGCCGGCTGTGCTCGCTGTGGCCGCCCGCCGGGGCGGGACGCGCGCCGTCCTGCGCGGGCTGCTCTGTGTCATATCCGGTCTTATGCATAGGCGCCTTTTCAAGTACTCAAGCAAGGCGCGATGCGGGTTGGGGAACACGTGTGCCGAGCGGGCTCGCAGATTGGCGCCGAGCGGGACTGGACGACGAACAGGCCGGTGGCAAGGAGGAGAAGTTGCCTTAATATAACAGATTTTCGCGGCCGTGCGCGCACGCTTGCGATATGCATGGGGGCCGTCCGCCGCAGCCCGCCGGCGGCGCTAAATCCGGCCGCGCCGGCGCGCTGTCATTGCCACGTCACACAGGCGATTTATTCTGGCGACATTGTAAAACCTTGGCGACGAGACAACACGACCAATGTTCGTGTCGGCGCCCCCCCCTTCCAACGTCTCCGGAAAAACGCTATGACCACACGACGCAGTTTCCTGCGCAGCGGCGCCCGCACGGGCATCGCCGCGGCCACACTGGCGGCCTTCCCGCCGTCGATCCAGCGCGCGCTCGCGATCCCCGCCAACAACAAGACCGGCACCATCCGCGACGTCGAACACGTGGTGATCCTGATGCAGGAAAACCGCGCCTTCGACCATTACTTCGGCACGCTTGCCGGCGTGCGCGGCTTTGGTGACCGCTTCCCGATTCCGCTGCCCGAGGGGCGCAACGTCTGGCAGCAGCGCATGGCCAACGGCAACGTGATGATGCCGTTCCACCTGGACGGCAGCATGGGCAACGCCCAGCGCGCCAACGGCACGCCGCACGACTGGAACGATAGCCAGCAAGCGTGGGACAACGGCCGCATGGACCAATGGCCCCGTTACAAGAAACCGATCTCGATGGGCTACTTCAAGGAAAGCGAAATTCCCTTCCATTTCGCGCTGGCAAACGCCTTCACCGTGTGCGACGCCTACCACTGCGCCATGCACACCGGCACCGACGCCAACCGCTCGTTCTTCCTGACCGGCACCAACGGCGCGGTGCCGACCGGCACGGCCTTCGTCTCCAACGAATGGGACGCCATCGATGGCGTCGCCGGCGGCGTCGATACCGGCTACACATGGACCACCTACGCCGAGCGGCTCGAGGCGGCCGGGGTGCGCTGGATCAGTTACCAGAACATGCCCGATGAATGGGGCGACAACATGCTCGGCGCGTTCCGGCAATTCAGGCGCGCCAACCTCGCCTCGGGCTATCCCGTCTCGAGCGGCGGCGCGCCGGGCCAGCCGTACACCGACACCGGACAGGCGCTGCCCTACCACGCCTACGACGCGGCCACCGACAACGCCGCCAATCCGCTCTACAAGGGCATCGCCAACACCCTGCCCGGCAGCCGGCCGGAAGAGTACCTGGACGCGTTCAAGCGCGACATCCGCGACGGCAAGTTGCCGCAAGTGTCGTGGATCAACGCGCCGTCGATCTACTGCGAGCACCCGGGGCCGTCGAGCCCGGTCCAGGGCGCCTGGTTCCTGCAAGAGGTGCTCGACGCGCTGACGGCCAATCCCGAGGTCTGGAGCAAGACCGTGCTGATCGTAAACTTTGACGAGAACGACGGCTATTTCGACCACGTGCCGTCGCCGTCGGCGCCCTCGCCCGACGGCAAGGGCGGCTACGCCGGCAAGACCACGCTGCCGGCCGCCGACGTGGCGCCCGAGTACTACACGCACGGCAAGCCGGCCGGCAGCACGCGCCAGCCGCCGGCGGACGGACGCGTCTACGGGCCCGGCCCGCGCGTGCCGCTGTACGTCATCTCGCCGTGGAGCCGTGGCGGCTGGGTCAATTCGCAGGTGTTCGACCACACCTCGGTGCTGCGCTTCCTGGAGGCGCGCTTCGGCGTCAAGGAGACCAACATCAGCCCGTTCCGCCGCGCCGTCTGCGGCGACCTGACCAGCGCCTTCAACTTCGCCACGCCCAATACCGAGCCGTTGCCGGCGCTGCAGGGCCGCCGCGACAAGGGCCAGGCCGACGCGCTGCGCGCCGCGCAGCAGCGCCTGGCGCAAATCACGCCGCCGGCCGCGCCGCAAATGCCGGTGCAGGCGGTCGGCACGCGGCCCTCGCGCGCGCTGCCGTACGAACTGGCGACCAACTGCGAAGTGCGGCCCGGCGCGACGATGGCCGCCGCGCGCGTGGCGCTCACGTTCATCAACACCGGTCGCCAGGGCGCCGTGTTCCACGTCTACGACCGCAAGGACCTGGCGGCCGTGCCGCGCCGCTACACCGTCGAGCCGGGCAAAGCGCTGGAGGACGCCTGGACCCCGGCCGTCGGCGGCGCCTACGACCTGTGGGTGCTGGGGCCGAACGGCTACCACCGCCACTACACGGGCAGCGCGCTGCGCGCGGTCGCGGCCGGCCAGCCGCGGCCGGACGTGCAGGTGCTGTGCGACGCCGGCACCGGTGAGCTGGTGCTGCGCCTGGTCAACCTGGGCACCGCGCCGTGCACCTTCAACCTGAACGCGAACGCCTACGCGCCGTGGCGCCAGCTCCACACGCTGGCGCCGCGCACGGAACTGGCCGTGCGCATTCCGGTGGCCGGCAACGGCTACTGGTACGACTTGAGCGCGACGGTATCGGGCCAGCCGGACTACCTGCGCCGCTTCGCCGGGCGCGTCGAAACGGGACGCCACACCGTCAGCGACCCGGCGCTGGGCCGGGGTTGACGCGCACGGGGCCGCTCCAACGGCGGCCTTCAACATCACATACAAAGGAATTCGATGCAAACTATCTTCCGCAATTTTGCCGCCGGCGCCGCCATCGCGCTGTGCGCGCCGTTCGCGTCGGCCACCGTGCTGACCTTCGACGACATCGTCGGCCCCAACGGTTACGCGTCCGTGCCAGCCAACTACGGCGGACTGGACTGGTCGAGCTCGGGCTTGTCCGTGTTCACCGGGGAACAGGCGCCCTTCACGGCCCATTCCGGCCAGGGCCGCGTGACGACCGACTGGACCGACGGCGGCGCCAGCGTTAGCACCATCCGTTTCCGCGTGCCAACCGTCTTCGACGGCGCCTGGTTCTCCGGTTACAGCGACAGCAGCGTGCGTTTCGACCTGTACGCCAATGGCCTGCTGGTCGCCAGTTCGACCACGCTGGCGCTGTCGGAGTCGCCGGCGTTCCTGAGCGCCGGCTGGCGCGGCGCGGTCGACGCGGTGGTCGTCTCGAGCGCCTTCCAGGCCTCGTACGTGATGGACGACCTGAGCTTTGCCAGCGCGTCGCCGGTGCCGGAACCGGGCGCGCTGACGCTGATGCTGGCCGGCTTGGGTTTCGTGGGCGCCGTGCGCTTGCGTCGTTCTAAATAACCGTCCCCGCGAAAGCGCTGCCGAGCGCGCCGGGCTGCGCCGCCTTGCGCCACGTCACTGTCGGCGGCGCGGCACGGATCAAGCGGCGTTCATGCGTGGCGCCGCGCGCGGCGACGACGCGCCATGGCGCCGACCAGGCCGAGGCCGGCCACCAGCATGGCATAAGTTTCCGGCTCGGGTACGGCGGCCACGCCCATGGTCCAGGTCCCCGGCGCGCCGCTGGCGCCGCTAAATTCGGCGAAACCCTGGTACCCGCCAGAGACGCTGTCGCCAACGTTGGAGATGAAAAAGTTGTTCAGATCCTCCCGGCCGGTCGGCGTATTCAACTGTCGCTGCAGACTGATGTCCCACACGGTCGGCAAGCCATTCGCGTCGACCGCGCCTATGCTGAAGTTGACCGCGTAATTCGGATTCCAGACGGAACCCGGCGGCATGCCCGGGTCGGCATTCACATCCGGAAAGGTCAACGTCTGAACCACCATATTGTCGACAAAACGTTCCATCTTGAGGCTGGTGCCAGGCACCCACGACGCACCGGCGGCGAGCAAGGTCGGGCTGTAAATACTGGCGAGGATGAAGCTCGGTTGTATCGTCACCTGCCCTCCGCCGCCCGGCCCTCCCTGGTATGAATTGAATTCGACGTCGAACATCCGGCTGACATAGGTGTATTGGTAAGCTTGTGCGGCACCGCTGAACAGGCTTGCGAGGGATATCACGATAGTGAATAGCAATTTACGCATACGGCCTCCTGGATTGTTAAACGCGCCGTGATTGGCGCCACAAGAGTTTAATATGGTTGTCAATTAAGCACGATAGAATGTACCTCTTGAATAACTGCTGCGTTAAGAGTGCGCCAATCGGCGCACGCATCCGTATCGCTGGCAGGTCGGTTCCATGTATTGCTCCCGTGGCGGAGCTGGATCGGCGGGGCCCCTCGTTCGGATCGAATGGCGCTTTCGCCGACCGGCCGTCATTCATCGTATCGACGGATCACGCCGCCGCGACTTAGCCGGCGCCAGCCCAGGACCACCCCGGTCGTCGCCAGCGCGGCGCCCAGCGCGCACAAGGTGGCCACCATCACATCCCATGCGGGGCGCGCGCGCACCATCGCCGCGAAGTCGAGCTGGTGCATGCCGTTGAACAGCCAGCGGTTCCATCGGCTGTTGCGGTCGGCGTAGGCGACCAGGCGTCCTTCAACCGGATCGGCGTAGAAGGTGGCGCCGTCGTCCAGCCGGAAGCGCACCCGCAGCACCGGAAACGCCGCCGTCTGATGGTGGCTGTAGTAATACGCGTCGGCGCCGGCAAGCAGCTCCACCGCCGCCAACGCCGCGCCCGGACGCGCCGCTTGCACCGCATGCCGCACCACCGCCTCCGGCAGCATGGACACGGCGCGGCCGTCGGCCGCGTCCAGCAGCCGGCGTTGCTGGCGATCGAGCGCGCTCAAGTACAGCTTGCCGTCGACCCGCCGCCATTCGAGCTCCAGCACGCCGGGATGCATGCGCGCCAGGTCGGCCGCCGCCACCGACAGGTCGCCGCGGCTGAGCGCGCCGCCGGCGAAGGCCAGCTTGTCGACGTCCGTGATGCCGGGCGATGCCAGCCAGCCGAACGGCGTCACCGACAACCAGCCGCTCAACAGCCAGGTGATGGTCAGCGTTCCCATGCCCAGGCCCAACCAGTGATGCCAGCCCTGCCAGCCGCGGTATGGCGAACGCCTGCCACCCTTGTAGCGGCGCCGCAAGCGCAGCCGTTGCAGGCCGAGCACCATGCCGAGCATCACCAGCAGCAGGGCCGCCGCCGAACTCCACATGACGACCTGCCGCCACGGCTCATTGTGGCTGCGCAGCGGCGTGAAGTAGATCCAGTGGAGTACCGAGCCGGCCCAGTTCCAGGCCCGCTCGGCGCGCGTGGTGTCGCGCACCAGTTCGCCCGTTCGGCTGGAGACGTACAGCACGCTGCCGGCCGGATCGCCGGCGTCGATCCGGTACAGCGGCCGGTACGCGTTCAAGCGGCCGAGGCTCCACTGGTCGGCTTCCACCAGCGCCGCGCTCGGCTTACCGGCGCCGGGGGCGGCGGGGAGCGCGCCCGCTTCGGCGAGCGCCGCAGTCACCGCCAGCAAGGTGCCGTCGTCGGCCCGCACCGAGCGCCACCGGCCGGCGGCGAGAAAGTGATAGACGGGCCGGCCCGCCACCGTGTTGAGCCGCACTTCATCGGGCACGCCCGGTTGGCCGGTGGCCAGCCAGGCGTCCCACGCGCTATGGTCGATTGCATCGGCGTCCAGCGGCGCCAGCCATTGCATGCGCTCCTGCTGCGTCAGCGCCGGATATGGTACATACATCATCACCACGCCGGAGCCGAACCACAGCAGCACCAGCAGGCCGACGCCGATGCCCAGCCAGCGGTGCAGCAGGTGCAACTGCCGTTTCCACGAGCCCATGGCGCGGCCGATCAGTAACGCCACTGCGCCGTCAGCTCCGCGTGGCGGCGTTCGCCCAGCAGGTACTGGCTGTCGCTGTACGAGGTGCTGGCGTAAAGCTTGTCGGCCAGGTTGCGCAGGTTTAGCTGCAGCAGCAGATTGCGGTTGACGCTCCAGCCGAGGGTGGCGTCGAGCGTGGTGTAGGCCGGCAACGCCTGCGTGTTGCCGTTGTCAATGAAGCGCTTGCCGACATGGCGCGCGCCGGCGCCGGCGCGCCAGGCGTCGGCCCGGTAGCCGAGCCACAGATTGGCCGAGACCTTGGGCACGTCGGCGGGCCGCTTGCCGGCGCGCGAGACGTTGCCGCTGTCGATCAGCGCGTCGTAGCGGGCATCGGTCCAGGCGAGGTTGGCGTCGAGCCGCCAGGCGCGCGTCAACGCCGCGCCGGCCGTCACCTCGGCGCCGCGCGAGGACTGCGAGCCGCCCTGGATCGAGACCGCCGGATTGGCCGGGTCGCGCGTGACGATGTCGTCCTTGGTGATGCGGTACAGCGCGGCCGTCCACTCGGCCTTGCCGCCGGCCAGCGATTGCTTGATGCCGCCCTCGACCTGGCGCGAACGCGTCAGCTTGTAGCGGCTGTTGGCCAGGTTGATCGATAGCAGGCTGGTCAAAGGATCGCTGCCGGTGCTCACCTGGCCGTACAGCGACGTGCCCGGCACCGGCTGCCACGTCAGGCCGAGCCGGGCGGCGGTCGAGTCCAGGCGCGTGTCGAAACCGGCCGCGCCCTGCAGGCTGACCCGTGCTACCTTGTAGCGGTCGTGCCGCGCGCCCGCCAGCAGCATCAGCTGTTGTGTGAGCTGATAGGCGTCCTCGGCGTAGACGGCGTTGGTGGTGGTGTCGGTGGCAAAGTTGGGACGCAGCGGATCGGGACTGTCGAACACGCCGGGATCGAAGCCGGCCGGCGCCACCGTCGAGGCGCCGCCGTACGGCGAATTATTGGTATGGGTGAAATTGATCGAGGCCACCTCCCAGCCGGCCACCACGCGGTGGGCGCCGCCGTCCCAGCGCGCTTCGAGGCGGTTGCCGGTCTGCTCCTGGTTGTGCTTGATGGCGATGTAGTCGCTGCGCTGGACCACGTTGGCCAGCGGCTCGTAGACATACAGTTCGACATTGCGCCAGTTGCGGCGCGCCTTCATGTAGGCCAGCTCGTCGCTGATGGTCAGTGCCGGCGTGGCGCGCCACGTCAACCGCGCCACCGCCTTGTCGTCGACGAAATCGATGTCGGCGTCGCCGACGTTGTAGTTGCGCCCGCGCAGCGCACCGGACAGCGCACCGTTGACCAGCGGCGTGCCAAAGTAGCGTTGCGGCTTTTGTTGCATATGGTCCAATTGCAGGTCGAGGTCGACGTTGGCCGTGAGCGCGTAGTTGATCGCGCTGAGCAGCTTGGCGTGGCGCGCCTGGCCGCGGTCGATGAAGCCGTCGCTGTGGTCGGCGTAGGCGTCGACGCGGAACGCGCCCTGCCCGCCCAGCGCGCCGCTGGCGCCGACGCCGCCGCGCAGCGCCCGGCCGCCACCGGCGCCGGCCATGGCCTCGTACGAGGTGGCGCGGCTGGGCGCCTTGCGCACGGCGTTGATCGTGGCGCCGGTGGTGCCGCTGCCGTAGACCACCGAACCGGGTCCGCGCAGCACCTCGATCGATTCGTAGCCCCACGGGTCGGACGGATAGGTCGCCGTGCCCGAGCCGACCAGCAGCCGCTGCCCGCCCTCGAGCATGGCGACGGCGTCGTTGCCGCTAAAGCCGCGCGCCGAATAGGCGATGCCGTTGCCGGGCGAACTGATGTCGGTCAGGCCGGTGGTGCGGGTGATGGCGTCCCTGACCTGGACGTCGCCGCGCGCCGCGATGGTGGCCGCCGTGAGCGACTCGACGCTGGCCGGCAGCTCGTCGGCGCGCAGGTTCAGGCGGCTGGCGGTTCCGCCCTGGCGCGACAAGCCGAGGCCGTCGGCGCCAGCCTCTCCGGTCACGGTCACGGTCGGCAGCGCTTGCGGCTGCTGGGCGCTGGCGCCAGCGGCGCCCAGCAGCGCGATGGCCGCCACCAGCGGACGCAGGCTCGGGGAACAGGTGTTACGGGGATGGCGATGGGGATGGGTATAGGTCATGGAAGCGTCGATGCGTTCAATTGCCGGGAGGTCCCGGAGGTCGGGTTCGCGACGGCGCGGCGCATCGCCAAGGCGTACGCGGGTCGATGCGCGCCAACCAACGCGGCGCGCACGGAACCGCGCACGGCGGCGGCGTGCGAAGGCCTGTCTAAGCTAAATAAGCGACGAACAACTATCTGGCAAAACCACACCCCGGGTTTTGCGCAATAAATCGTGACTGGCCGGTCTTCTGGCTCGCCGTCATCCTTCCCTGGCCTGCCTTCCCGTGCGTAGCACAGTGGCGTTCGGTCAAAGTCGTCAGGCTTACAGCAGCGGGGGCTGCGCCGGACTGGCGCGCGATGAAAATCGCGCGTGTCACCGGCTTCCCGTTTCACCCTCCAGCCGACAAGCGGGAGGGCACCATTCACGTATGAGCGCGCATTTTACAGGCGCTGGAGCGACGTTGTCACATTATTTATTCACAATTTTTTTGCGGCGCGGGCCGCGCGCCAGCCGTGAGGCCACGGCCGCGAACGCGTACGCATAGGCGTAGATGGCCACCAGGGTGGCGCCGAACAGCGCGAACGCCAACGCGCCGGGCTGGCCGCCGATCGGCACGTGGAACAGGCTGGAGGCGACCGCGACGATGAACATCATGAAGGGGAAATGCGTGATGAACAGCACGAAGCTGGCGCCGCTGAACCAGCGGTTGAGCCACCACGCGGCCCGGCGCTGCAGCGGCGTCGGCGCCTTGAACGCCGGCGCCGCCAGCCAGCAGACGGTCAGCAGCGCGAAGCTAGCGCCGAACAGCAGGTCGAGCGCGATGCGGGCGGCCGGCACGAGCGCCTCGGGCAGCTGCTCGACCTGCGCGCCGCACCAGCGCGACAGCAAAAGGCCCGCCACGAACAGTGGTGTGCCATAGCGCCGCGGAAAGCGCACGCCGGTGTTGTAGCCTAGCCAGCCGACGCCGGCGCCCATCATCCACAACAGCAGGTAACCGAGGAACTCCGGCGCCAGCGCGCCGCCCAGGCCTGCCAGGGCGACGGCGCCGCCCCACCCCAGGGCGCGGTGGCGTTTGCCGAGCACGAACCACACCGCCAGCGTGATGTAGGCCCAGCATTCGTAGGCCAGCAGGTAGAGCATCGCGTTGCTGCCCAGTCCGGGAACGACGAAGCGCTGCAGCATCAGCAGGTTGCCGGCGAACGCGGCCAGGTCCAGCGCGGGGGAAAACATGTCGAAATAGGCGTACACGTCGGGCCGCGCCAGCGCCCGGCTGCCGATAAGGTCGAAGGCGCCGCCCAGCAGCAGGGCCGGCGTGAGCAGGCAGTAAAACCATGTCGCGCGGCGCAGCAGATCGGCGCGCGGATCGACGCCGCGGCGCCAGCGGCGCACCGACGGGCCGCCCAGCGCCAGTCCGCTGACGACCATGTAGATGACGAAGGCCTCGTGGCCCAGGCTGGTGACGAAATAGAAGAGCGTCAACATCAAGCTCTTCCCGGACACGTCCGGATAGGCCGCGAACAGCAGGAAGCGCACGTGGTAGATGACCGCCAGCCACGCCGCCAGCCAGCGTGTCAAACTGATCCGGGCCTGAAAGCCGTTGTCGATCCGCATGTCCATGGCAAACGCCCCCCGTCCGATAGGCACAGTCTTAGACGGTAGCGCAGCAGGTGGCCGCGGCCTTGATTTAGATCGTGCCGCCCACGGCATAGCGCGAAGGCGGCAGGCCGACGTGCCGGGCGAACGCGACGCTAAACGCGCTGGCCGAGCCGTAACCGACCTGGCGCGCGACCTCGGCCACGCCGCCCTCGCCGCGCGACAATAAATGCTTAGCCCAGGCCATGCGCCAGGCCAGCAGGTAGGCCATCGGCGCCATGCCGACCGCGCGGTTGAAGCGGTCGAAGAACGCCGAGCGCGACATCGCCGCCGCGTTGGCCAGTTGCGCCACCGTCCACGGCCGGGTCATGTCCTGGTGCATGTGCCGCAACGCCACCGCGAGCCGGTCGTCGGCCAAGCCGCGCAGCAGTCCCGGCGAGGCGGCGGTGCCGGCCGCCGAGCGCAGCGCTTCGATGAACAGCACCTCCATCAGGCGGGCGAGGACGGCGTCGCGCGCGGGCCGCAGCGCGCGCGACTCCTCGCGCACCAGTTCGACCAGCGTGGCCAGGCGGCGCTCGCCGCGCACATGGACCAGCCTTGGCAGCAGCGTGACCAGCAGTGCCGAGTCCGGCGAGCCGAAGTCGCAATGGCCGACGAGCAATTGCGTGTCCGGCGGCCCGCCTTGATCGCCAAGGCGCAGCTGGCCGTCGGCCAGCGGCTCCGGCCGCGTGGCCGCGTCATCGGACGCACTGCCCGTCAGGCTGGCCATGATGAAGGCGCGCGCGGCCGGAATGAGCACGAAGTCGCCCCGGGCCAGCACGACCGGGTCGTCCTCGCCGACCGTCAGGCGGCACCCGCCGTCGAGCACGACGCAATAGAACGGCTGGCCCGCCTCGGAACGGTCGACGCGCCACGCGCCGGCAGCGCCGACCAGCTTGGAGTAGCGCGCCTGCGGCTGGAGCAGCGCAACGACTTCTGTCAATGGATCAATCATATCCGGACTAACGCGAACGATTTAAAGACTTTTGATTATAGCAAGTCCGGTCGCGTGGACCTATAGTGGAGCACTCCCACCCACAACTGGAGTTACCATGAAAACCGTCCTCATCACCGGCTGCTCGTCCGGTTTCGGCCTCGACACCGCTCGCTACTTCCTCGAACGCGACTGGAACGTGGTCGCCACGATGCGCACCCAGCGCGAAGATATCCTGCCCCGCTCCGAGCGCCTGCGCGTGATCGCGCTCGACGTGACCGACGCGTCCAGCATCGAGCGGGCGCTGGCGGCGGCCGGCCCGATCGACGTGCTGGTCAACAACGCCGGCGTCGGCATGCTCGGCGCGCTGGAAGGCACCTCGATCGACAGCGCGCGCGAAGTGTTCGACACCAACACCCTCGGTACCATCGCGATGACCCGCGCGGTGTTGCCGCAGTTCCGGCAGCGCCGCGACGGCGTCGTCGTCAACGTGACCTCGAGCGTGACCTTGGTGCCGCTGCCGCTGTTGTCCGTGTACACGGCGAGCAAGGCGGCGGTCAACGCGTTCACCGAATCGCTGGCCCTGGAGTTGGAGCAATTTAACGTGCGCGCGCGCCTGGTGCTGCCGGGCCGGGCGCCCGATACCCGCTTCGGCGCGAACGCGCAGGGCCGCATGGACGGCGCCATCCCGCAGGCCTACGCGGCGATGGCGCAGGGCGTTTTCGCGGCGTGGGCCGGGCAGACGGCCATCACCCGCGCGGCCGAGGTGGCCGAGGCGGTGTGGCGCGCCGCCACCGATCCGGCGGCGCCGATGCGCATCGCGGCCGGCGAGGACGCCGTGGCGTTGGCCGCGACGCGGTAAGCGCGCCGGGTGTTTCTTGCCTCGGTGGTGCCAAGTTGGCGGCGATTCCTGCACCAAAATCAAAAAAAGATATCAATTTAAAAATGTTGTTGACTGGAATTAGTTCTAAGTGGCAATATGGTCTGGCTTATTTAATCCTTAACATAAGCGATTTACCAACTATCCGTCCTGGACAACTTTGAATTGGAGCATTGATGACATACGCTACTGGCACCAACAACGGAGAAACGTTCTACATGAGCACCTTCGGCGCCCCCACCGCCGGCACCGACGGGCACGGCTACAACGCGCTCGGCGGTAACGACATCGTCTACGGCAGCAGCTATATCGATGTCATCCAGGGCGGCGCCGGCGACGACGAGCTGTTTGGGTACGGCGGCAACGACACGCTGGTCGGCCAGAACGGCAACGACCGGCTGTGGGGTGGCGACGGCAACGATTTCATCGCCGGCGGCAGCGGCGACAACGGCAACGACCTGCTCGTCGGCGGCAATGGGCTCGACCGCATGAACGGCGGTGGCGGCAACGACACCTATGTCCACCTGGCCAACAGCGGCAACGATACGATCAACGACGGTGGCACTGAAACCGGCGCGCCTGGTTACGGCGGCGGTGTCGACTACATTCAATTTACCGGCGTTACCGCCGCCGACCTGGTGGCGTTGCGCCAGGACGGCAGCAACGACCTGTGGCTCACCAGCGCCGCCGATTGGGCCGACGGCTCGGTCGACGACGGCGTCATCGTCAAGGACTTTTACGCCAACGACGTCAACACTTTCGTCGAGTACGTCTATACCTCGGACCAGTTGTATATCGATTTGACCCAGCTGCTGTAACGAAGCCGGCATAATTGGCCGGAGAGCTTGCCGCCAGCGTAAGGCGTTCGGCTCCGCCGGCCACACACGGCGGCACACGGCGGATTACGCTTTGCCCAATCCGCCCCATCCAACATGCCCCACCCCACTACCGAAAGTAACAGCAGCTATCGGTAGCGCCGCCCCGCCAAGGGCGGCGGCGACAGCGCTTGACAGGCGCCGTGCCACGGGATATCTTCGTCGACATTTCCCAAAAGGAATTTTTTGTAACCGACAAGCCGTGCCCAACGCGCGCGTTGCCCACTTGGACTCGATCCGGGCGGGCGCCTTGCCACGTGGCCGGCCCTAAAAAAAGGACCGGAATGAACTGCTCGCCGCAACGCCTCCACCCCCGCCTGCCACGTCCGCGCAGCCTGCCCGTCCGCTGCCTGCCCTTGCCGCTGGTGCTAGGCGCCCTGCTGGCGGGTTGTGGCGGCGGTGGCGGCGAGGACCAGGCGACAGCCGCGCCGCGCGTCCTCGGCGCGATGAAGATCCAGGGCGGGGCGACGGCGCCGTCGGCGGAGGTCGCGCTCACGCCGGTCGGCGCCAGCGCCAGTTCTTCCGAACGCGGCGACCTGTCGGCGTCGGCCGCGATCGACCACGACAGCGGCACGCGCTGGGGCAGCGCGTTTTCCGATGATCAGTCGCTGACCTTGGACTTCGGCAAGACCGAAGTCATCACCCGCGTGCGCGTCGATTGGGAAAACGCCCACGCCAGCCAGTATCTGCTGCAGGTGTCGGACGATAACAGCGGCTGGACCACCATCAAGACGGTCGATAGCAGCGCCGGCGGCACCGAAGACTTGACCGGCTTGAACGGCAAGGGCCGCTATCTGCGCGTCAAGGGCGTCAAGCGCGCGACCCAGTACGGCTATTCCATTATCGAAATCCAGGCGTTCTCGGGCGCGCCGAGCGCTGCGCCTGACGAGCCGCCAACCCCCGCCCCCGCGCCCAACGACCCGGACCAGCCCGGCGTGGCGGTCAAGCCGCTGCTGGCCACTTCGTCCAAACTCGAAAACCCCGGGCAGTCGGCGCCGATGGCGATCGACGGCAAGGCCAACACCCGTTGGGCCAGCGCCTTCGAGGACGGCGCGTGGATCCAGTTCGACTTCGGCGCCAAAATGGCGATTGGCTACATGAAGCTGCAGTGGGAAAACGCCTACGGCAAGCAGTACAACCTGCTGGTGTCGGACGACGGCCAGAACTGGAGCCAGCGCCGCGCCGTCGCCAACGGCCAGGGCGGCACGGAAGAATTCTTCAATCTGGGCATCGACGCCCGCTATGTGCGCCTGCAGGGCGTGGCGCGCGCAAGCCAGTACGGCTATTCGCTCTACGAGGTCGAGTTCAAGACGCCCGGCAGCGACAACACGCTGGCCGCGTCGGCCACGTCGGCGCTCAAGTTCCCGGCCGGCGGCGCCGGCTGGACGCCCCTGCCCGCCGCCGCCCAGCCGCTCGAGACGCTGCAATTCACGCTCGCCGACGGCACGCTGGTGACCCGCTTCGGCGCGCGCGGGCTGGCGCGCCACGGCCGCGAGCGCGGCGAGGATTGGAACGAGATCGGCTACGGCCCCAACGAGACGGTCGATCCGGTCACCGGCCTGGCGCGCGACAAGGGCCCGGGCAACTACCTGACCTTCGTGCCGCAGTACTTCAAGAACCGCACCTGGGGCGTGGAGATCATCGACAACAGCCGCGTGGCCGGGGTGACCAAGCCGACGCTGACGGTGAACCAGTACACCACCGTCGACTTCCTCAAGGGTGGCGTGGCGTTTTTCCGTGGCTTTGACCGCCCCGGCGTGACCGGTTACGGCTGGATGGCGCCCGGCCAGCTGGTCGACGACAATGTGGCCCTGTGCAAGCCGGTGGCCTATCCGGAAGGCGGCAAGCTGGCCAGCGCCGGCGGCATCAACAACGGTTGCACGATCCGGGTCGCCAACTATCCCGGCCACGCCGGGCTCGACGCCAATGGTTTCCCCAACGGCAGCGACGTCAAGGCCAGGCCGCTGGTGGTCGGCGACGTCATTGAAGTATCGCCGTCGATGTTCACCACCGTCGAGTCGCTGGCGGCCAAGGGCGACAACGGCGGCATTCGCTACTACTCCTATGAATGGATCTACGTGGTCGGCGCCGGCCTCAAACCGTGGTACGGCGTGCAGCCGCGCCTGAACTCGGTGCCGCTGCCGGAGCAAACCCTGTCCGGCGGCGCCGGCTCGGTGTCGTACAACTATTCCGACAACGGCCTGTTCATGTTCCAGCAGCCGCACAACAACATCGGCATGCAAAACATGCAGCGCTTCGTCGAGGGCCGGCGCCTGGTGCACACCAACTTCACCACCGGCGACCATAACGAGCCGGGCAACGACCGCTGCGCGCCGGCGGTAGGCTTGCAGGGCACGCGCTTCAACCAGTCCGCGTGCATCGGCTGCCACGTCAACAACGGGCGCGGCGCGGCGCCGGCGGCGCTCAACCAGCGGCTCGACAACATGGCGGTCCGCGTCGCCACCACCGGCGCGGCGGGCGAGCAACTGCCGCACCCGCAATACGGCACGGCCGTGCAGATGAACGCGGTGTCGGCCGGCGGCAAGGCGCAAAACTGGGGCAACGGTGTGCGCGTGGCCGGCTTTGAAACGCGCCAGGTCAAGCTGGCCGATGGCACGCTGGTCGAGTTGCGCAAGCCGACGCTGGCGTTCGAGGGACCGACGCCGGAGTTGTACTCGCTGCGCGCGGCGCAACCGATGATCGGCGCCGGCCTGCTCGAGGCCATACCGGAGGCCACCATCCTGGCGCAGGCGCGCGCCACGCCGGACGCGGACGGCGTCAAAGGCGTGGCCAACTACGTCTATGATCCCGAAAGCGGCGCCGTGCGGGTCGGCCGTTTCGGCTGGAAGGCGGCCAAGGCCACGCTGCGCCAGCAGTCGGCCGAGGCGCTGCTGCTCGACATGGCGGTCACTTCGCCGGTGTACCGCAACCGCGCCTGCATCAACGGCCCGGTCGCGTGCGCGGCCGGCGCCGTGCAGGCCGGCATTTCCGAGTCCGACCTGCAGTCGATCAGCAATTATCTGGCGTTGGTGGCCGTGCCGGCGCAGCGCAGCGTGTCGAGCGGCTTCCCCAAAGGCGTGGCGCCGCTTGACGAGCACCGCGTCGACGAGCGGCAGGTCGCCGCCGGGGCCAGGCTGTTCGACGGCATGCGTTGCGTGGCCTGCCACACGGCCGAGATCAAAACCGGTCCGGGGCATCTGTTCGCCGAGTTGCGCAACCAGACGATACGGCCGTACACCGATCTGCTGCTGCACGACATGGGCGCGGGGCTGGCCGACAAGTTCGCCGAAGGCCAGGCCAAGGGCCCGATGTGGCGCACGGCGCCGCTGTGGGGCATAGGGTATACGGACAAGGTGATGGGCGGCGGCAAGGTCGGCTACCTGCACGACGGCCGCGCGCGCAGCCTGACCGAAGCGATCCTGTGGCACGGCGGCGAGGCCGACCGTTCGCGCCAGCGCTTCGAGAGCCTGTCGGCGGCGGACCGTGACGCGCTGCTGGCGTTCCTGAAATCGCTGTAACGATGTCGAGCGGGCGGCTCATCACGCCGATGGAGTCGCGCACCGCGAAGCGCCCAAGTCGCTTGCAAGGACGAAACTCGGTCCCAGACAATCGCTCAACTTGTTGATTGACGGGCATGCCGCCGCGGCGCCGTATGGACTTATGATGTGGGGCTCTTACCTCATTGAAACAGGTCCATGCCGAACTTCACACGCATCGCTCAAAAAACCATCGCCGGCATCGGCGGCGCAGCCCTGGCGCTGGGCTGCGCCGCCCAGGAACTGGGCATTCCCCAAGCGTCCGACGCCGCACGCCAGGCCGGCGTAACGCGCAACGCCGCCGGTGACGCCTCCGCGTTCCTGATGGCCAGTTTCAATCGCACATCGGACAACTGGCTCAGCCTGTTCTCCTCCATCGACGGCGCCACCTTCACGTCGCTGGCCTCGGACGCCTACCGTCCGCCCGCCGGGCTGGTGCGTGATCCGGCCATCGTGCGCCACAGCGACGGCCACTACTATGTGTTGTACGCAACCGGCGGCGCCGAGCTTGGCCTTACCCGCTCGGCCGATTTGAAGAACTGGCAATTCGTGCGCAACGTGCCGCTCGCGCTGCCGGGCAATGCCCGGGCCGTGGCGCCGAAATGGCTGCGCGATAAGGACGGCACACTCAAGGCGATCGTTTCGCGGGCCGGCGGCGGTAGCTATCTCCTGACGCCAAACGCCGACTTCAGCGCCTGGTCGGCCCCGCAAGCCCTGCAAGGACTGCCAGAACATTTCACCGACACCGTCGTCGCGGTGACCGACGCCGGCTACACCGCCCTCGCCCGCAACGCCGCCACCGGCCTGATCGAAACAGCCACCGCCAGCGCGCTGGCCGGACCATGGAAGCTCGACAAGCAAGGCGACTGGGCCAAATGGGGCGCCACCTCGGGCGGCCATTCCTTGGTCAAGCTGTCCGACGGCCACTGGCGACTTTACTTCGGCGACGCCGCCGGCGGGCGCCGCTGGTATTCCGACAGCGGCGACGGCCTGCGCGGCTGGAGCGCCGCCAAACAACTTGGCGGGGTGTCGGGCATCGTCGAGCAAGCGTCCGTCATCGCCGAGGACGGCAAGGCGCTGGCGCTGGCCACCAAAGCGAAGGGCCAGCCCAAAAAGGTCGCCTGGGACGAGCACTCGATGCTCATCGACGGCAAGCGCGTGGTCGTGTGGTCGGGCGAGATCCATCCGTTCCGCCTGCCCAATCCATCGCTGTGGCGCGACGTGATACAAAAGATGAAAGCGCTCGGTTTTAACGGCGTGGCGTTCTACTTCGACTGGGGCTACCACTCGAGCGCGCCCGGCGTCTATGATTTCTCGCACGTGCGCAACGTCGAACGCGCGCTGGAAATGGCCGAGGAGGAAGGCATGTACGTGATCGCCCGCACCGGCCCGTATGTGAACGCGGAGCTCACCGGCGGCGGCTATCCGGGCTGGATGTTCCGCAACCGGGCCGAGGCGCGCACCGACGATCCGGTCTACCTGGCCGCCGTCGACGAGTGGATGACGCAGATTAACGCCATCATCGCCCGCCACCAGATCACCACCGGCGGCGGCAACGTCATCGCCTACCAGCTTGAGAACGAACTGGGCAAGGTCGAGCCCAAGCACGTGCGCCACATGGAGCACCTGGCCAAAAAGGCGCGCGCCGACGGCATCAGCGTGCCGTTCTTCCACAACGCGGCCGGCCGCTTGCCGGACTGGACGCCGAAAAACTCGAGCGCGCCATGGGCCAACCCGGGGCCGACCGACATGTACGCCTTCGACGGCTATCCGGGCGGCACCTGCAACGTGCACGCCGACGCGTCCGGGCCGAACAAGGCGCCGGACTGGGGCATCTACGGCAAGAACGGGCCGAAGATCGGCGCGTTGTCGTCGCCGATGACGCCCGGCTTCGCCGCCGAACTGGGCGGTGGCTGGTTCGACTATTGGGGCTCGAACGGCACCTACAACTGCACCGCCGAGCGCCAGGGCACCGGCTATCAGCGGGTGTTCTACGGCACCAATCTGATCAACCGGATCACGATCCACAACATTTACATGACCTTCGGCGGCACCTCGTGGGGCTGGCTGGCCGGGCCGGTCGTCTACACCTCCTACGATTACGGCGCGCCGATTTCCGAGGATCGCGGCCTGCGGCCCAAGGCTTACGGACTGAAGCAGCAAGGCATGTTCGTCCAGGCCGCCGAGCAGGCGCTGGCCAAGATGGACAAGGGGCCGGAGATCAAGACCTCGTCCGACAAGGTCAAGGTCTACCACAACGTCAATCCCGACCTTGGCACGCACATCCTGTTCGCGGTGCACAGCCCGTCTGACTTGCTCACCGACGACCGTTTCACCTTCGACCTGTCAACGCGCGACGGCACCTTCAACGTGCCGCTGCGCCTGAACGGCCAGGACGCCAAGATGCTGCTGGCCGACTATAAGCTCGAACGCCAGCAACTGGTCTACTCGACGTCCGAGTTGCAGACCCATTTCGCCAACGGCGACCACGATATCGCGCTGCTGCACGGCCGCGACGGCGAAGCCGGCGAGACGGTGCTGCGCTACGCCAGCGCGCCGAAGGTCGAGGTTTTGGAAGGCAAGGTGGCGTCGCGCTACCAGGCCGGCATGCTGAAACTGAGCTATGCGCACGATGGGCTGGCGCGGGTGCGCATTTCCGGCGGCGGCCGCGCGCCCCTGCTCTTGCTGCTCGCCGACAACAAGCACAGCGTCGCGTTCTGGACGCAGAAAACGCCGGCCGGCCAGTTTCTTGAGTTGAGCCCGGCGCTGGTGCGCACCGCCAGCGTGGCCGGCGGCAAACTCGCGCTCACCGGCGACACCAGCGCGGCAAGCGAGCTGCGCATTTGGGGGCCGCCGGTGTCGTCGGTCAGCTTCAATGGCGAGGAACTCGCCGTGACCGCGCAGTCGGACGGCGGCATGCGCACCGCACCCATCCAGGGGCCGGCGGCGGTGAAGCTGCCCGACCTCGCGGCCACCGCCTGGACGCGGCGCGCCGACAGCCCGGAGGCCCGGCCTGACTTCGACGATGCGGCGTGGATCAAGGCTGACAATCGCGCCTCGGCGGCGCAGACCTGGACCATGCCGGAGCGCGGCCAGCCGACCTTGTCGATGAGCGACTACGGCTTCCATCACGGCGACGTGTGGTATCGCGGCCGCGTGGACATCGCCGACGCCAGGGCCGATCAACTGGAACTGTTTTACGGCGCCGGCGGCGCCGGCATGATCCAGGTGTGGATCGACGGCCGCTTCATCGGCCAGCACGAACTCGACGTCGGCCGCTCCTTCCCGGAGACCACCGACAGCGTCAAGTTCGCGCTGGGCGACAAGCTGGCCAAGGGCCGGCACGTGATTGCCGTCATGGTGCGCAACAATTCGCACAACTGGAACTTGATGGCCGACGATTACCACCGCGAGGCGCGCGGCTTGATTTCGGCGTCGCTCACCTCGCGCGGCGGCTCGCGCTTTGCGGTGCCGATCGCGTGGCGCATCCAGGGCAACCAGGGCGGCGAGGACATCGTCGACGTGGTGCGCGGGCCGATGAACAACGGCGGCCTGTTCGGCGAGCGCCAGGGCTGGTATCTGCCGGCTGCCGCCGGCAAGAATGCCGACGCCGGCTGGGAAAAGGCCGCGCCAACCGACGCGCCGCCGGCGCCCGGCACCTATTGGCTGCGCACCACGTTCGACCTCGACCTGCCGCGCGGGCACGACATCGAACTCGGCCTGGCGTTTGGCGACACCACCCGGCCGCGCTCGGAGCGCGAGAACCGCGCGCTCATCTTCGTCAACGGCTGGAACATGGGCCAGTTCATCGCCCACGTCGGGCCGCAGCGCACCTTCGCCATACCGCCCGGCATCCTGAATCCGAACGGCGCCAACACGATCGCGCTGGCGGTGACGACCGACGGCAAGGCGGAGAACGCGCTCGAGCCGGTCAAACTGGTCAATCTGCGGACCGCGCGCGGCGGCGTGCCGCTCGAGATCATGCCGGGCGCGGCGGCGGCAGACGGGCGGGCGCCGGCACGGCCATGACGACGCCCTGGATGACCGTCTCGATGGCGGCCAGAACCAAGGCGGCGGCCGCCGCGAGGCTGGGAATGGCCGCGATCGCGGCGATGGCAACGGCGGCAGCCGGGTCCATACGCCTGGCCATGACCTTGGCCATCGAGGTGCTCTGGAGGGCCGTGGTGTGGGCGGCCGGCCTGTTCGCTTTGTTGTTCTTGCTGTCCGGAGCAGCAAGCGCCGGGGAGCTGGCGCTGTATCGTGACGGTGGCGACGTCGCGGCCATTGTCCACGACGATCAACCGACCTACGCGCTGGCGGCGCGCATGCTTGGCCGCGACCTGCAGGCGCTGAGCGGCAAGGCGCCGCGCCTGTCATCGAACCTCGACGATTGCGGCCGGACCTGCGTGATCATCGGCGCCTACGACTCGCCACTGCTGCGCCGCCTGGCCAAGCGCGACGGCCTGGACTTGGCCGCCCTGCGCGGCCAGTGGGAGCGGCACAAGCGGCTCGTGTTCCGCTCGAAAAAACAAAGCTATGTGATGATCGCCGGTTCCGACCCGCGCGGGGCCGTCTACGGCGTGGTCGACCTCACGCGCGAACTCGGTGTTTCGGCCTGGGAATGGTGGGCCGACGTAACGCCACGGCGCCGCGCCGTGGTGGCCGTCGACGACGCTACCGTCTTCCCGCGCGGGCCGTCGGTGCAATACCGTGGCATCTTCCTCAACGACGAGGACTGGGGGCTGCAACCCTGGGCGGCAAAGACCTACGACCCCGCCACCGGCGACATCGGCCCCGCCACCTACGCCAGGATCTACGAGCTGCTGTGGCGCTTGAAGGCCAACACGATATGGCCGGCGATGCACGACTCGACCAAGCCTTTCTATCAGCTCGCCGGCAATCCGGAAATGGCGCGCGACTACGCGATCGTGGTCGGCACCTCCCATGCCGAGCCGATGATGCGCAACAACGTGCGCGAATGGGACGTGAAAGCCAACGGGCCGTTCAATTTCTTCACCAACGGCGAGCGCATGACCGCGTATTGGGACGAGCGGGTCCAGCAGGTCAAGGGGTTCGAAACGCTGATGTCGGTCGGTTTGCGCGGCGTCCACGACAGCGCGATGGAAGGCGCCAAGACCATTGCGGAGGCGCGCGACGGGGTCGAACGCGTCATCGATATCCAGCGCCAGTTGCTATCGAAGGCCCAGGGCCGCCCGCCGGAGCGCATTGCGCAGGTGCTCACCTTGTACAAGGAAGTGCTCGACATCTACAAGGCAGGACTGAAGGTGCCCGACGACATCAGCCTGATTTGGCCGGACGACAATTACGGCTACATCAGCCAGTTGAGCACACCCACCGAGGCCGCGCGCGGCGGCGGCGCCGGCTTGTATTACCATTTGTCGTACTGGGGCCGGCCGCACGATTATCTGTGGCTCGGCAGCACCCATCCTGGCCTGGTGCGCGAGCAGCTCGAACGCGCCCGCCACGCCGGGGCGCGCAAACTGTGGGTGGCCAACGTCGGCGACATCAAACCGCTGGAGTATTTGAGCCAGTATTTTCTGGACCTGGCCTTCGATAACGATTTGCTGGACCGCCCTCCCCGGCTCCATCTGCGCGACTGGTTGGCGCGGCAGTTCGACCCGGCGCTGGCCGGTCCGATGGCAGATATTCTGATGGAGTACTACGCGCTGGCGTGGGAGCGGCGGCCTGAATTCATGGGCTTCGGCCAGACGGAGCCGACCACGCCCAACCGGCCGACGGCCTATATGTCGTCGGGTGGTGACGAGGCGCGGCGCCGGCTGGCGCGTTATGACGCCATCGTAGCCCGTGCCGAGGCGCTGGCGCGGACCGTGCCGGCCGACCGTAAGGATGCGTTTTTCGAGCTGGTGTTGTATCCGGTGCGCGCCAGCGCCAGTTTGAACGCGCGTGTCCTCAAGCTGGAGTTGGCCGCGCTGGAGGGCAACACCGGCGCGCTGGCCGCGCGGTATGTGCTGGAGGCGCGGCGGGCGCATCAGGCCATTGTCGACGATACTGCGGCATACAACGCCCTGGCCGACGGCAAGTGGCGCTACATGATGGACATGGCGCCACGGCGCTTGCCGGTGTTTGCCGAGCCGGCGTGGCCGCGGGTGGCCGACGGGGAGCCGGCGCCGGCGTTGGCCGCTGGCGGTGCCGCGGCGCGGCCGCGCACGACGTCCATCGCGGTGGCCGGCGTGGCGCCGCATGCCGGCTGGAGCAGGATCGGGGAATTGGGCAGCATGGGGGCGGTTTTGCGCAGCAGCTTGTCGGCGCCTTCGGTCGATGCCGGTCAGGCGGCGGCTGTGGAGCCGCTGGTGATCGGGTTCGAGGTGGGTACGTCGGGAACGGTTGGGGTGGAGGTGGTGGCCTTGCCGACGCATCCGTTGACGTCGGCCAATCAACTGAGGCTCGCCTATCGGCTCGGTGACGGGCCGCTGGGCGTGCTCGATTTCAGGACGCAAGGTCGCAGCAGCGAGTGGAAGCTTAATGTGCTTGGCAATACGGCGGTCAAGGCGCTGCCGTCGCCGCCGCTGGCGGCGGGCAGGCACGTGTTGAAGCTGTATGCGATGGACCCGGGGTTGATGTTGGACCGGGTTGATATCGTGCCCGAGGGGGCGGTTCGGTATTACGGGCCTGCTTTGGAAACACGTAGGGCGGATTAGGCGGCACGCCGTAATCCGCCAATGTATGAGCCGTCGAAACCCACGCAGTGGCGGATTACGCTGCGCTAATCCGCCCTACGTGATGCGGGTGGCCATGACCGTGGCGATGCGGCGCTCGACCACTTCGGTCACTTCAAAGCGCAGTCCGTCCACTTCCACCGACTCGCCCACGGCCGGCAGGGTGCCGAAACGCTCCAGCATGAAGCCGGCCAGCGATGTGTAGTCATCCGTCTCGCTGATGAGCGCCTCGGTGTCGAGCACTTGCTCCAGATAGTGCAGATCCGCCGTGCCGGCGACGCGCCAGCAGCCCGGGCCCTGTTGCTGCACGTCGGGCTGTTCGTCCTCGTCGGGGAACTCGCCGGCGATCGCTTCGAGAATGTCGATCGGCGTGACCAGCCCCTGGATGGTGCCGTATTCGTCGGCGATCAGCACCAGCTGGCCACGCGAGCGCTTGAGCGTTTCCATGATCTTGAGCACGCCGCTGGCCTCGGGCATGATGATGGGCGCGCGGATGTGCTCGGGCGGTATCTCGACGCCGCGCGCCAGGTTGGCCATCAAGTCCTTGGCGCGCACGACGCCGATGATGTTGTCGAGCTGGCCACGGCTGACGGGGAAGAAGCTGTGCGGCGTCTCCAGGATCTGGCCCTGGATGGTGGCGGTGTCGGCGTCGAGGTCGATCCAGGAGATGTTGGAGCGCACCGTCATGATCGAGCGGATCGAGCGCTGCGACAGGCTCAGTACGCCGCTGACCATGTTGCGCTCCTCTTGCTCGAAGGCGTCCGGCGTGACGGTGTCGGCGGTATCGGGCTCGTCGGCGCCGGCGGCGACGCGCTTTTTGTTGCCCAGCAGGCGCAGCACGGCGTCGGCGGTGCGGTCGCGCAGCGGAATGCGCGATTCGCGGCTGACGAAATTGCGGCGCGCCAGCTGGTTGAGCGCCTCGATCACCACCGAGAAGCCGATCGCGGCGTACAGATAGCCCTTCGGAATGTGGAAGCCGAAGCCTTCGGCGATCAGGCTCAGGCCGATCATCAACAGGAAGCTCAGGCACAGCACGACGACTGTTGGGTGGGCGTTGACGAAGCGCGTGAGCGGCTTGGAGGCGAGCAGCATGACGCCCATCGAGATGACGACGGCGGCCATCATGACGCCGAGCTCGTCGACCATGCCGACGGCGGTGATGACGGCGTCGAGCGAGAAGACCGCGTCGAGCACGATGATCTGGGCGACGACCGCGCCAAAGCCGGCGTAGACCTTGGAGCCGCCCTGGACGTGGACCTTGCCCTCGACGCGCTCGTGCAGTTCCATCGTGGCCTTGAACAGCAGGAAGAAGCCGCCCAGCAGCAGGATCAGGTCGCGCCCGGAAAAACTCAGCGCGGCCACGGAAAACAGCGGCTCGGTCAGCGTGACGAGCCAGGACATGACGCTCAACAAGCCCAGGCGCATGAGCATCGCCAGGCTCAGGCCAACGAGCCGGGCCTTGTCGCGCTGCTCGGGCGCGAGCTTGTCGGCCAGAATGGCGATGAAAATCAGATTGTCGACCCCGAGGACGATTTCAAGGACGATCAGTGCAAACAGGCCGACCCAAATGTTGGGGTCGAATAGCCATTCCATGCGGTGCTTTCAGTGTGGAGAAGCATGCATTGTAGTACAAGGACTGTGCTACCCACGAGGACGTAAGACATTGCATGGGGCGCAACGTGGACTGGACTAGACTAAGGCAAACGGTGAGGTCATATGAAAACGGTAAATATTCATGATGCCAAGACACAATTCTCTAAGCAAGCGCAGTGGCTCGCACAGCGCCTGTGCGATCAGCATGCGGTCAAAGGGATCGCGGTGGATATCAGGCAGTCGGGGCGGGTATTCGGAATTGGTCGAGCTCATCTAGGAAATGGTAGGAGCCCTACGAGCGCCGGACCGCAACAGGCGCGGGCGACGCCGGGAACCAGCGGTCCCCGGCGCCCCGCCGTCTAGGCGCTCAACGGCATCTTTTCGATCAGTTTGTCGAGCGTGATCGGGTAGTCGCGCACGCGCACGCCGGTGGCGTTGTAGACGGCGTTGGCGATCGCCGCGCCGACGCCGCAAATGCCCAGCTCACCCACGCCCTTGGCCTTCATCGGCGAGGAGACCGGATCGGTCTCCTCGAGGAAAATCACCTCCTGGTGCGGGATGTCGGCATGCACCGGCACCTCGTAGCCGGCCAGGTCGTGGTTGACGAAGAAGCCGCCGCGCCGGTCGATCACCAGGTGCTCCATCAGCGCGGCGCCGGCGCCCATCGTCATGGCGCCGATCACCTGGCTGCGCGCCGACTTCGGATTGAGGATGCGCCCGGCCGCGCACACGGCCAGCATGCGGCGGATGCGGGTTTCGCCGGTGTAGGCGTCGACGGCGACTTCGACGAAGTGCGCGCCGAACGTCGATTGCTGGAACTTCTTGTCCAGGTCGCCGTATTCCATGGTGTCCTCGGCAACGATCTCGCCGCCCTGCCCGACCTGCTGCAAGGTGACCGCGCGCCCGCCGGCGCGCACCGAGCCGCCGGTGAACTCGGCTTCGGCGGGATTGAGCCCGGCCTTGGTGGCGATGGCGTCGCGCAGCTTGACGCAGGCGGCGTAGACGCCGGCCGTCGAGCTGTTGGCGCCCCACTGCCCGCCCGAGCCGGCCGAGACCGGGAAGTCGGAGTCGCCCAGCTTGACGACCACCTTGTCCATCGGCAGGCCCATCATTTCGGCCGCCGTCTGGGCAATGATGGTGTAGGTGCCGGTGCCGATGTCGGTCATGTCGGTCTCGACGGTGACCACGCCCTTGGCGTCAAGCCGCACGCGGGCGGCCGATTTCATCACGATGTTGTTGCGGAAGGCGGCGGCCACGCCCATGCCGACCAGCCAGCGGCCGTCGCGCACCTGGCCCGGCTGCACGCTGCGCTTGCTCCAGCCGAACTTGTCGGCGCCGGTGCGCAGGCATTCGACCAGCCGCCGCTGAGAGAACTTGCGCTCGCGCTGGGCCGGGTCGTGCGTGACGTCGTTGATGATGCGGAACGTGACCGGGTCCATCTTCAGTTTTTCGGACAGCTCGTCGACGGCGATCTCGAGCGCCATCAGGCCCGGCGCCTCGCCCGGCGCCCGCATGGCGTTGCCTTCCGGCAGATCGAGCACGGACAGGCGCATCCTGGTCATGCGGTTGGCGCCGGCGTACAGCAGCTTGGTCTGGTTGACCGCCGTTTCCGGTTGGCCTTCCGGCAGGTCGCCGGACCAGCTTTCGTGGCCGATGGCGGTGATCTTGCCCTCGCGGCTGGCGCCGATGCGGATGCGCTGGATCGTCGCCGGCCGGTGCGTGGTGTTGTTGAACATTAAGGGACGCTGCAAGGTGACCTTGACCGGGCGGTTGGCCGCCCTGGCGCCGAGCGCGGCCAGCACGGCCTCGCAGCGCACGAACAGCTTGCCGCCGAAGCCGCCGCCGATGTAGGGCGAGACCAGCCGCACTTTATCCTTGGGGATGCCGAGCGTCTTGGCGACGTCGCCCTGGCCCCAGGCGATCATCTGGTTCGAGGTCCACACGGTGACCTTGTCGCCGTCCCATTTGGCGATCGACGCGTGCGGCTCCATCATCGCGTGCGACTGGTCCGGCGTGGTGTAGGTGGCGTCGAGGCGCACCGGCGCGGCGGCGAAGGCGCCGTCGAAATCGCCGACCTTGGAATCGGCCGAGTCCTTGTCCTTGGGCTGGACGCCCTTGCCCTTTTCCTTGTCGAGGTCGTAGGCGCCCTTGGTGGCCGCGTACTTGACCTTGACCAGTTGCGCGGCGGCGCGCGCCTGCTCGAACGTTTCGGCCACCACCAGCGCGACGGCCTGGTGGTAGTGCTGGATTTCCGGTCCGCCCAGCAGCTTGGCGGTGTTCATCTTGCCCTTGCCCAGCTTGCCGGCGTTGTCCGCCGTGACGATGCTGATGACGCCGGGCGCGCGCTTGGCGGCGGCCAGGTCCATCGAGACGATGCGGCCCTTGGCGATGGCCGCGCCGACCACGTAGCCGTAGGCGGCGTTCGGCGCGGCCTCGTGCTGCTCGTAGGCGTACGGCGCGGTGCCGGTGGTCTTGAACGGGCCGTCGATGCGGTCGAGCGGCTTGCCGACGTGCTTGAGCTGGTCGATCGGGTTGGTGGTGGCGGGGGTGGTGAATTTCATGGCGTCACGCTTTCTTTGCTTCCGCCAGCACAGAGGCGATCGTGCGCTGAACCAGGGTGATTTTAAAAGCGTTCTCGTCGGTGGTCTTGGCGCCGGCCAGCAGCTGGGCGGCCACGGCCTTGGCGCCGCGCGGCAGGCTGTCGTCGGCGCCCGGCATGCGCCATGGCTTGTGGGCGACGCCGCCGATGGCCACCCGGCCGGTGCCGTCGGCCTGCACCACGGCGGCCACCGACACCAGCGCGAACGCGTACGACGAACGGTCGCGCACCTTGCGGTAGAAATGTTTGCCGCCGAGCGGCTTGGGCAGCGTGACGGCGGTGATGAACTCGCCCGGCGTGAGCGCTGTTTCCAGATGCGGGGTCTTGCCCGGCAGGCGGTGGAACTCGGCCATCGGGATGCTGCGGGTGGAGCCGTCCGGCTTGACCGTTTCAACGACGGCGTCGAGCAACTGCATGGCCACGGCCATGTCGCTCGGGTGGGTGGCGATGCAGTCGTCGCTGACGCCGACGATGGCGTGGTTGCGGCTGTGGCCGCCGATGGCGGAGCAGCCGCTGCCGGGCGTGCGCTTGTTGCACGGCTGGTTGGTGTCGTAGAAATACGGGCAGCGCGTGCGCTGCAGCAGGTTGCCGGCCGTGGTGGCCTTGTTGCGCAACTGCGCCGAGGCGCCGGCCAGCAAGGCGCGCGAGAGCACGCCATAGTCGCGGCGGACGCGCTCGTCGGCGGCCAGGTCGGTGTTGCGCACCATGGCGCCGATGCGCAGGCCGCCCTGCTGGGTCGGCTCGATCTTGTCGAGGCCGGTGCCGTTGACGTCGATCAGGTGAGCCGGGGTTTCGATCTCCAGCTTCATCAGGTCCAGCAGGTTGGTGCCGCCGGCGATGAACTTGGCGTTCGGCGCCTTAGCCGCCGCGGCCGCCGCGTCGGCGGGCGTTTGCGCGCGTTCGTAGGTGAAGGCTCTCATGCCGCACCTCCGACTTCGCTGATGGCGTCGATGATGTTGGAGTAGGCGCCGCAGCGGCAGATGTTGCCGCTCATGCGTTCGCGCAGCTCGGCGGCGTTGAGCAGCGGGCGCGCGGTCAGGTCGGGGCTGACGTGGCTCGGGATGCCCTGTTTGATTTCCTCCAGGGCTGAAACAGCCGAACAGATTTGCCCGGGGGTACAGTAGCCGCACTGGTAGCCGTCGTGCTTGACGAAGGCGGCCTGCATCGG
The DNA here is from genome assembly GCA_963513825.1 of uncultured Duganella sp. GTDB lineage: Bacteria > Pseudomonadota > Gammaproteobacteria > Burkholderiales > Burkholderiaceae_D > Rugamonas. The sequence goes on along the minus strand of CAUPRW010000005.1, from coordinate 110,625 downwards.
GTGCAGCTTGGCCGGCGTGCCGAGCCCTTCGATGGTGGTGACCTTCGCGCCTTCGTGCATGACGGCCAAGGTGAGGCAAGAGTTGATGCGGCGGCCGTCGACGATCACCGTGCAGGCGCCGCACTGGCCGTGGTCGCAGCCCTTTTTGGTGCCGGTCAGGTGCAGGTGCTCGCGCAGCGCGTCGAGCAAGGTGGTGCGGGTGTCGAGTTCGAGCTGGCGCGCCTCGCCGTTGACGGTCAGCGACACTTTAGCGCTCACCGGGGCGATGGCGGGTGCGGCCGAGGCGCTGGAATTGCCGGCCTGGGCGGCGGCCATCGATGGCACGGCGCTCGCCGTCGCCGACAAAGCCCCCGCGATCAATAGCTCGCGCCGGGAGAGTGTTACTTGGCTAAGGTCGTTCATTTTTCGCGTCCTAAATGGCTGGTTTTATAAGGCGGCCTCTTGATGAGACAGTCTTAATATTAAGCGCATTCGGGATGCATGATTCGCACCATTGGATCGGGCAATCGGGGCGTTGTTTTAGGCAATCGGCGGCGTCATCTTCTTCCTACAAACGGGCCGGTGTGGGCTCCTACACGCGCTCTTGCAAGCCGCTCATTGCCGCGATTTCCTCGGGCGTGAAACCCGCCTGCAGGCGTGCTTCGATGTTGAACGGGCCCTTGAGCGCCGGCGCGCGGTAGCGTTGCGCGAGGTCGGCGTAGGCGGCGCCGGGCTCGACGCCGGCTTGCGCGCACAGGTATCGGTACCAGCGGTTGCCGATCTCCACGTGGCCGATTTCATCGCGCAGGATGATGTCGAGGATGTGGGCGGCCGGCAGGTCTCCCGCCTGTGCGAGCTTGGCGCGCAGCGGTGGATTGGCGTCGAGGCCGCGCGCTTCGAGCGTGCGCGGCACCAGGGCCATGCGGGCCAGCACGTCGCCGGTGGTGCGCTCGACCATCTCCCACAGGCTGTCGTGGGCGGGGAAATCGCCGTATGTGTGACCCAGCGCACCCAAGTGGGCAACCAGCAAAGAAAAATGCAACGCTTCCTCGTCGGCGACCTTCAGCCAGTCGGTGTAATAGCTCGTCGGCAGATTCGGGAAGCGCCACAGGGCGTCCAGGGCCAGGTTGATGGCGTTGAATTCGATGTGGGCCAGCGCGTGGATCAGCATGGCGCGCCCTTCGAGCGTGTTCATCGCGCGGCGGCCCACTTGGCGCGGGGGCACCAGGTCCGGCTTCGACGGGCGGCCGGGAATGGCGGCGCTCGCTTGCGGCGTGGCATGCGGGTCCGGTGGGCAGAAGCCGGCGGCCGAGGCGGCGGCCATGGCGGCGACGCTGGCCACTTTCTTGGTGGGGTCGGCTTCGAGCAGGCATTGCAAGGCGCAGGCGCGTAATTCGCTCCGGGCCTGATTGCTATCTTGGGATGGGTGCATCGGATAGGTGTTGGGGTTGCGCTAGGACCGCAGTTTAACATTGCCGCTTGCTTCAAGCGTCTTGTGGCCTATGCCGCGATCCGTTCAACGTTCGGTCGTTTGATTTTTCCCGCTTGATGCAAGTCGTACTGAAGCTGCATCCCGGCCCACAGTTCGGGGCTGGTATTAAAAGCGATCGCCAGCCGATATGCCATGTCGGCTGAAACACCCGAGGCGCCGCTGACGACACGTTGAAGAGTGACCCGTCCTACTCCGAGACGGGCGGCGGCCTCGGTTATTGTCACGCTTCCCAGGTATTCGCGAAGCACCTCACCGGGATGGGGCGGATTGTGCATACGAGTCATGGCAACCTCCATAAAGGTTCAGTGGTAGTCGAGATAGTCAACAAGGATCGCGTCGACGCCCTCGAAAGCGAAAATCAAACGCCAATTCCCGTTGACCGTGAGCGCCCAGTGCCCTTTGAGGTCACCTTTTAGCGGATGAAGTCCCCACGCCGGCGCCGACAGGTCTTCCGGGCGGACCGCTTGGTCAAGGGCTGCGAGTTGAAGGCGCAGACGGAGCGCGTGTGCCGCCTGAATTCCAGCCTTGCTGCCCGTCTCAAAGAAACGTTGCAGTCCTTTATGTCGAAATGACTTTATCATGGCGTCGGTTGTATCGTGTATCGATACTATCACGTCACGCCGGCCTCCAGCAACGTCAACGTTTGCGCCGCAGTATCGAGGCGCGCGCGTATGCCGACCGGCATCGTGAACTGGTGGCGGATGTGGCCGAACGAGTAGCCGGCCACCGCCGGGCGCGTCAGCGGCGACAGGTGCTGGTCGAGCGTTTCGTCCAGCGACAGCGCGCCCTCGCCGTCCACGCCTTCGCATTGCTCGAAGATGCCGAGCATGACGGCGGCGGCGTGGCGGAAGCCCTGGCTTAGCTGCAGTTGCGTCATCATGCGGTCGATGCGGTACGGTTCCTCGTTGACGTCCTCCAGATACAGGATGGCGTCGGTGAAGTCGGCCGCGTAGGGGGTGCCGGCCAGCGCGCTGAACAGCGACAGGTTGCCGCCGATGAGCCGGCCCGTGGCGACGCCCGCGTGGATGGTGCGGATGCGGTAGTTGGCCTGCTCCTCTGCCATGCGCGCGTTCTCGGCCGACATCGCGATGGTGTAGTTGTCGTGCGGCGTCATCAACACGTTGCGCAGATGTTCGGTGGCGTATTCGGAAAACGTCGACGAGGCCACCGGCCCGTGGAACGTCACCAGTCCCGCGTGCTTGAGCAGGGCCAAGTGCAGGCAGGTGATGTCCGAATAACCGACCAGCACCTTGGGATGGGCGCGGATCAGGCGGTAATCGATGTGCTCCAGCAGCGAAATGCAGCCCGAGCCGCCGCGTATCGCCCAGATCGCCTTGATGTCGGGGTCGAGGAACATGCGGTGCAAGTCCTCAAGCCTTTGCGCCACCGTGCCGGCGTAGTTGCCGTAGACGTAGTGGACGTTGTCGCCCAGCCGCGCCCGCAAGCCCAACGATTCGACGTTGGCGACCGCCTTCTCCAGTGCCGTGTCGTTGGTGTGGCCGCCGGGCGCGATGATGCCGACCAGATCGCCCGGAAGCAACCTGCCCGGTTTGATCAGTCTCATCGCTTTCCTCCGTGTGGATGGCGCACCGGCGGCCGTCGTTGCAGCGCCGGCCAGCGCGGCGGCGGCCAGCAGATTGCCGAACCGCCGCCGGGTGAAGCTCCCTGTCATTACAGGAACTTGTATTTCAACAGCACGCTCAGCGAACGGCCGCGCGGGTCGGCCACGCGCGGGTCCCAGCCGGCGCCGACCACCTCGTCGACGTTGTGCGCCGTGAACGGCGGATCGGTGTCGAGGATGTTCTGGATGCCGACCGTGATGGTGGTGTTGCGGATGCCGCTGTAGGTGGCCGACAAGTCATATTTGGTGTAGGCCTTGACCTTCGGATCGAAACCCGGCGGCGGCGCCGTCTTGCCGCCGTTGGGCAACTGGTCCTTGTAGCCGGTGCTGTAGTTCTGGATCAGCATGGCGCTCCAGTCGCCCTTGGCCAAACTGATGCTGGCGTTGTGCTTCCAGCGCAGGTAGATATCGCGGGTGTAGAAGTTGCCCACGTATTCCTTGTACTCCTGGCCCTCGAATTCGGCGAACTTGAAGCTGTTGGTGTAGGTGCCGTCCAGCACGAAGTTCCAGTTGTAGCTGCTGAGTTTGCCCTCGCCGCGCAGGCTGACGTCGGCGCCGCGCGTTTTGGCGCCGGCGGCGTTGATCCAGCCGGCTTGCACGTAGTCGATGGTGCCGTCGGGGTTGCGTTTGATGTTGTCGATCAGCGCCGCCGCGTTGGCCAGCACCACTTGCGGCGTGCGGTTCAGGATGCGGTTGACGGTGTTGATGGCCCAGTAGTCGACCGACGCCGAGTATCCCTTGACCGGTTCGATGACGACGCCGAGGCTGCCCTGCTTGGACGTTTCCGGTTTGAGCCGCGGATTGCCGCCGGTCAGGTATTCCAGGCGCGGGATGGCGCAGTAAAGCGGATTGCCGGGGTTGGCCGGGCAACCGATCGGATCGATGATGCCGTTCGGCAGTTCCTGCGTCAGCTGGCCCGAGTACAGTTGCGTGAAGCTCGGCGCCAGGAAGCCCTTGTTGGCCGAGCCGCGGAACAGCACCGAGCTGTTGGGCTGCCAGCGGAACGATACCTTGGGATTGGTGGTGTCGCCAAAGACGCTGTAGTGGTCGCGGCGCACGGCCAGCTGCAGCTCGAGCTCCTTGGTCACCGGCACCAGCAACTCGGTGTAGAAGGCCTTGATGTCGCGCGAGGCGTTGCTCAGGCCGGCGTTGCCGGGCGCCAGCAGGATTTGCGTGGCGTCGACGTACTGGCCGAAGTCGTAGCCTTCGCGGCGCAGGTCGAAGCCGAGCGCCATCGACACCGCGCCGGCCGGCAGTTGCATGACCTCGCCCGAGATGTTGCCGTCGATCTGGGTCAGCTTGGTCGTGCCGTGCTGGAAATCGCCGCGGAAACGGGTCGAGTCGATCAGCGCGATCGCTTCCGGCGTCTGCGACTGGCCGGCGGTCAGCCATGGATTGATCAGGCCGGTGCCCAGCGCCGAATAGATCTTGCTGGTGTAGCCGTAGCCGTCGATCAGCTTGGTCTTGGTCTTGCTCTGGCCGTGCGAGACCCCGGCCCGGTAATCCCACTTGCCCATCAACACGCCCTCGGCCGCCAGCAGCAGGCGGGCGTTGTCGGTGGTGTTCTCTTGGGTGCGGTAGCCCCAGTCGTTGGCGCGCCATTTGTACGAGATCGGCTTGGTCTTGTCGTAGCCGGCCACGTACGGCGACAGGTCCTGGTAATACGCGCCGCCGACCGGATAGACGCCGCCGTTGGCCAGGGTGGTGGAAATTTGCACCGGCGTGAGCTCGGCCGTGGCCTTGGTGTGGCCGTACAGCACTTCGGCAAACACCTTGTGGTCGGGATTGATCTGCAGCGTGGCGCGCGAGACGGCGTTGAGCCGCTCGACCGGGAAGCTGATCACATAATCGGCGCCGTAGTCGTAGGCGCACGAATAGGTGCTGCGGGTGGCGGCGGTGACGTCCTTCCACAGCGCCGTCTGGTATTGCGACATGCCGGGGATGGAGTCGCACTTGCCCTGGAAGCTGAGCGGGTTGGCCTGCAGATAGGTGGTGTTATCGCCGGGTACCTTGAAGCCGTTGCCGAGCGCCGTGCCGGCGCCGTTCAACTGATTGGCATATGGCGTGCCGGTGGTGTCCGGCGACAGGCCGCGCTCGGGCTGGAAGCCGTTGGCGAACGAGCGGTCGCGCGAACTGAGCTTTTGGTCGTTGTCGTAGGTGACGCTGCCCATGATGTTAAAGCCGTCCTCGCGCAGCGAACCGGCGCCGCCGAGCAGCGACAGGCGCCGCTTGGCGCCGCCGCCGGCCTCGGTGAAGTTGCCGGTGTAGGACGCTTCGAGGCCCTTGTAGTCGGTGCGCAGGATGAAGTTGATGACGCCGCCGATGGCGTCGGTGCCGTAGATGGCCGAGGCGCCGTCCTTGAGGATTTCCACCCGCGCGATGGCGCCCAGCGGAATGGCGTTGAGGTCGACCGACTTGCCGCTGGCGCCGTAGGTGGCGATGCGGCGGCCGTTGAGCAGCACCAGCGTGCTGTTGGGCCCGAGCCCGCGCAGCGACGCGTACGAGGCGCCGCCGCTGACGCGGTCGGCGTCGGCGCCGAACACGTTGTTGCCGGAGGTCATATTGTCGGCGCCGGTGCCGTTGGCCGACAAGGTGCGGATCAGCTGCTCGGTGCTGGTGATGCCCTGCTTTTCAATGGTGTCGTAGTTGATCACCTGCACCGGCAAGGCGCCCTCCTTGGCCACGCGCTTGATGCTGCTGCCGGTGATTTCGACCCGTTGCATGGTGGCGTCACCGCCTTGCGCCCACACCGGACCGGCCACCGGGGCCACCACACCTATCAGCGCAATCATGTGCGCCAGTTTCTTCAGCTTCACGGCCTCTCCCTTTGATGGTCCTGCGATCGATCGAGTCTGCCGGCCGGCGATGTGCGTGCATCGCGCTGTGTCCGACAAACCCAGATTAGCCGCTCGACTTTACCGCCAGCCAATGAAAATAGCTTTTGCGGCCATAACTTTTTGTCATGCGCCGCCGAGGCGGGCACTGATGCAAGCTTATGCGAGCGGCGGCGAAAGCGGGAGGATGACAGGCGGGAAGATTTTACGGAATGGCATTTGTATCATTTTTGCCACGGAGTAAATAATAAAGTCTATTCGAGCAAGGCTTGGGCGGCCATGGCGATGCTGTCGGCCAGGCGGCGCGCGCCGTGCGACAGCGGCGCGTGCGCCGGCGTGAGCAGGAACAGTTGGACGGGAATGTGCGGCGACCACGGCCGGCTCTGCACGCGACCGCGCGCGGAAGCGGCGGTGAACGGATCGACCACGGCCATGCCGCCGCCCGCCTCCACCAGCGAGCGGGCGATCTGGTAGGTCTGCACCACCGTATGCACGCGCGGGACGACGCCGGCCGCCTCGCAAGCGGCATCGACCTGGGCGCCAAGCGGGTCGTCGTCGGTGTAGCCGATCAACTCGCCGTGCAGGCCGGAGGCCGCCAGCGGCGCCGCGCCGTCCGCCGCCGACCAGCTGCCCGGCGGCGCGATCACCGTCATGACGCCTTGCGCGATCGGTTCGGCCAGGATGCCGGGATGGCGCGGGTCTTGCAGCGACAGGCCGAGATCGGCCTCGCCGAGGCGCAGGGTGTTGACGATTTCGCCGGTGTGGTGGGTGGCCAGCTCGCAGCGGGTGTCGGCGAAGGCGCGGCGCCAGGCGCTCATCGCCTGCGGCAGCACGCTGACGGCGATGGTCGGCGTCGCCACCAGCCGCACCGTTTCGACGGTGCGGCTTTTGAGGCTGGCCGCGAGGCGGCGGATGCCCTGCAGCTCGCGGTGCAGTTTTTCGGTCTCGGCGAACAGGCGGTGCGCCTCCGGCTTCGGATAGAGCTTGCCGCGCACGCGCTCGAACAGCGGCATGCCCAGTTGCAGCTCACAATGTTGCAGCACCTTGGTGACGGCCGGCTGGGAAATGTGCAGCACCTGCGCCGCGCCGCTGATGGTGCCGACCTGCATGATCGCGTGGAATACTTCTATGTGCCGTAACCGCATCGTCCCTCTTTCAATAACGCCTCGCCGCTACTGTAACAGCAGCGCGGCGCGGACACTGCCGGCGCTGCGCTCGAGCAGGCTTTGCGCCGTGGCGACCGGCACCTCCCTGAGCAGGGCGACGATGGCCACCTTGACGTGGAAGCCGCATTGCTCCAGCGCCGCGCGCGCGCGGACCTGGTCGGCCCCGGTGGCGTGCATGGTCAGCGCCACGGCCCGCCGGAGCAGCTTGGTGTTGGTCGGCCTCATGTCGACCATCAGATTGCCATAGACCTTGTGCAGACGGACCATGATGGCGCTGGAGATGGTGTTGAGCGCGATCTTCTGCGACGTACCAGCCTTTAGACGGGTGCTGCCGGAGATGATTTCGGGGCCGGTGTCGAGCGTGACGCCGAGCTCGGCGCGGGCGCTGAGCGGCGCGCCGGGATTGTTGGCGATGCCGACGGTGAGCGCGCCGGCGGCGCGCGCCGCCTCCAGCGCGCCGAGCACATAAGGCGTGGCGCCGGATGCCGCCAGCAGCAGTACCACGTCGTTTCGAACCGGGCCCAGCGCGACCATGTCGGCGGCGCCTTGCGCGCTGTCGTCCTCGGCGCCCTCAACCGCCTCGAACATGGCGCCCTTGCCGCCGGCCAGCAGGGACAGCGCGCGCGACTGTGGCCAGGAAAAGGTGGGGTTAAGTTCGACGCCGTCGAGCACGCCGAGCCGGCCGGAGGTGCCGGCGCCAACGTAGACCAGCCGGCCGCCGGCGGCGATGCGCGGCACTGCCGCTTCGACCACCGCGCTGATGGCGGGCGCGGCCGCGCGCACGGCGGCGACGGCCGCATCCTGGTCGGCGATCAGGGCCGCCACCAGCTCGGCCACCGGGTATTGATCCAGGCCGGCATGGTCCTGGCTGGGGGTTTCGGTTGTGAGCATCGTCATGCCTCGATGGGTTCGATACCGCCAGTGTAATCGGCAAACGCGCCCCCGGGGCATGAAAGGTCGGGCGGGGCGCATTCCTTAAAGTTATGGTGCCAGAGCCGGTTTTCATTGGCTGCTGTCGGCGCGCCCCGCTATCCTGTGCCGTATCGACCATCGTAAAGGCCGCAATGGACCGCCATCGCCCTCCCCGCCGCCGCGCCGGCGGCACCACCGTGTTGTTCGCCGGAGACATGACAGATGAGTGAGGTCATCGTCATCGGCGGCGGCGTGGTCGGCCTGACCTCGGCCTGGTGGCTAGCCGAGGCCGGCTTCAGGGTGACGCTGGTCGAACGCGCGGCGCGGGTGGGCGCCATGGCCAGCTACCGCAATGGCGGCCAGCTCAGCTACCGCTATGTGTCGCCGCTGGCCGACGCCGGCGTGCCGATCAAGGCGCTGCGCTGGCTGTTCGAACGCGACGGGCCGCTGCGTTTCCGTCCGGAGGCCGATGCGCGGCAATGGCGCTGGCTGGCGCAATTCCTGCGCCATTGCAACGCCGACAGCAACCGACGGACCACCGCCGCGCTGCTCGAGCTGGGCCAGGAGAGCCGGCGCGCGATGGACGAGCTCGCCACGGTGGTGCCGCTGGCGGCGTTCTCCTGGCGCGATGCCGGCAAGCTGGTGGTGTACCGAAACCATCGCCTGTTCGAGCACGCCGCCGGCCTGGCCGCCGCCGACGCGGCCGTGCTGTCGCCGTCGGCCCTGGTCGGGCGCGAGCCGGCGCTGGCGGCCATGGCCGGGGCGCTGGCCGGCGGCATTTTCAACCCCGGCGAGGCGGTGGCCGACTGCCACGCCTTTTGCCTGGCGCTCGCGGCGCGCTTGCGCACCCATCCGAATTTTACCGGCGTGGTGCACGCCGATGTGCGGGCGCTGACGGCCGGGCGTGGCCGGCTGGACGGCGTCGAAACAGCGGCCGGGCGCCTGCGCGCCGACCACTACGTGCTGGCGGCCGGCATCGACAGCCGCGACCTGGCGGCCGGCGCCGGCATCGACCTGCCCTTGTATCCGCTCAAGGGCTACAGCCTGACGGCGCCGATCCGTCCCGGCGACCTGGCGCCGCAGATCAGCGTGACCGATTTCGAGCGCAAGGTGCTGTACGCGCGCATCGGCACCAGCCTGCGGGTGGCGGCGATGGTCGACCTGGTCGGCGCCGACCTGGCCCTGGACCGGCGCCGCGTCGACAGCCTGACGCGGCTGGCGCGCGCGGCGATGCCGGACGCGGCCGATTATGGCGTTGCCGAGGCATGGGCCGGGCTGCGCCCGGCGACGCCGGGCGGCGCGCCCCTCATCGGCGGCACCCGCTATGACAACCTGTGGCTCAACGTCGGCCATGGCGCGCTGGGGTTCACGTTCGCCTGCGGCAGCGCCAAGCGACTGGCGCAAGCGCTGGGACGGCCCGATTAGGCGGGCACCATCCGGCGTTCGCCCGGCGGCAAGGCACGACACGGATAGCATGCCGCTATGTGCTCCAGTAACTCATCCCTGTCCTACACCGATACCGCTCGCGCACCTATACCTCTACCGTCGCCGCGGCCGCATGATGAGTCCTGTTCCCTCAGCACTGATGACGGGACTTGTTCAACCAACTGGAGACCACCATGAGCTACCTCGACCGCGACACCTACGGCATTTACAATGACCTCGACAACGACCTCGACGTCAACAGCGGCCCCGGCCCCCGCCTGATGGGCGCCGACACGCTGATCGGTGAGGACGTCTACAACCGCCAGGAAGAAGACCTGGGCGACATCAAGGAAATCATGCTCGACATGCGTCAAGGCCAGGTGGCCTACGCCGTGCTGTCGTTCGGCGGCTGGCTGGGCATGGGCGACAAGCTGTTCGCCGTCCCTTGGCAGGCGCTGCAACTGGACACCGTCAACAAGCGCTTCCTGCTCGACGTGTCCAAGGAGCATCTGAAAAACGCGCCCGGCTTCGACAAGGATAACTGGCCCGACATGGCCAGCGCCGAGTTCAGCACGCAAATCCACAGCTTCTATGGCACCCAACAGGGCGCCCCCGGCACCCGCACCGCCAGCGGCAGCGTCATGGGCACGGGCAGCAGCAGCCTGCAAAGCGACCAGGGCTTCGGCGCCAGCCAGACCGGCTCCGGCTACGGCAGCAGCCAGACCGGCTCGGGCAGCGGCAACCTGTAATTGTTAATTTGATTGTTTGGTTGCGGGCTGTTTCTCTACAGTCCTGCAACTTTACCAACGCCAAGGTATGCTTCGCAGCGTGCCTTGGCGTTTTGCTTTGTTTTGTTTGCCGATCACCCATAGTGTTTTCCTCCCAAGTGTGTAAACGCACCAATATTGGGCATTTCCTCTGGCACACTTCTTGATAGAAGATAAAGGCACCCCACAGAGGAACGTTCGATATGGCAAAATTTTTCAACGAAATGACCGCTGATGGCCTGGCACACCATGACAGCGCCGAGGTACGTGAACACTATAAAGAGTTCTGTGGCTGGCTCCAGCGCCAGTCCGCCGAGACGATCGAGCGCAAGCGGGCCGAAGCGGACCTGACATTCCGCCGCGTCGGCATCACCTTCGCCGTCTACGGCGACGACGCCGGCACCGAGCGCCTGATCCCGTTCGACACCATTCCCCGGATTATTCCCGCGGCCGAGTGGAAAAAGATGCAAACGGGCTTGGTCCAGCGCGTCAAGGCGCTCAACATGTTCATCCACGACATTTACCACGACCAGAACATCGTCAAGGCCGGCCTGATTCCCGCCGAGCAGATCTACAAGAACGCGCAGTACCGGCCGGAGATGCAAGGCATCAACGTCGCCTCCGATATTTATGCCCACATCGCCGGCGTCGACATCGTGCGCGCCGGCGAAGGCGAGTTCTACGTGCTTGAAGACAATCTGCGGGTGCCGTCCGGCGTCTCCTACATGCTGGAAGACCGCAAGATGATGATGCGGCTGTTCCCGGAACTGTTCGCGCGCAACAAGATCGCGCCGGTCGACCACTATCCCGACATGCTGCTCGACAACCTGCGCTCGGTGGCGCCCAACGGCATCAACGACCCGACCGTGGTGGTGATGACCCCGGGCATGTACAACTCGGCCTATTTCGAACACGCCTTCCTGGCCCAGCAAATGGGCGTGGAACTGGTCGAGGGCAAGGATTTGTTCGTCAGCGACAATACCGTGTACATGCGCACGACGCGCGGCAAGAAGCGCGTCGACGTCATCTACCGCCGGCTCGACGACGATTTCCTCGATCCGCTGGCGTTCCGCCCGGATTCCTCGCTGGGCGTGCCGGGCCTGCTGTCGGTCTACCGCGCCGGGCGCGTGACCCTGGCCAACGCCATCGGCACCGGCGTGGCCGACGACAAGTCGATCTACCCGTTCGTGCCGGACATGATCAAGTTCTACCTGTCCGAGGAACCCATCCTCAACAACGTGCCGACCTACCAGTGCCGCAAAAAGGACGACCTGTCCTACACGCTGGCCAACCTGGAAAAACTGGTGGTCAAGGAGGTGCACGGCGCCGGCGGCTACGGCATGCTGGTGGGCCCGGCCTCGACCAAGGCGCAGATCGAAGACTTCCGCCAGCGCCTGCTGGCCAAACCGGACGGCTATATCGCCCAGCCGACGCTGGCCCTGTCGGCCTGCCCCACCTATGTCGAGAACGGCATCGCGCCGCGCCACATCGATCTGCGCCCCTTCGTATTGTCCGGCAAGACCATTTCGATGGTGCCGGGCGGGCTGACGCGCGTGGCGTTGCAGGAGGGCTCGCTGGTGGTGAACTCGTCGCAGGGCGGCGGCACCAAGGATACCTGGATACTGGAACGCTAATTGGACCCGTCACTGGGACATAAGGAGACACTATGTTAAGCCGTACCGCAGATCACCTGTTCTGGATGGCGCGCTACACCGAGCGCGCTGAAAACACCGCCCGCATGCTCGACGTGAACGTGCAAACGTCGATGCTGCCGCAGTCGGACGAGGACAATGCCCACGGCTGGCGCGCCATGCTCGGCATTTCCGAGCTGCAGGCCGCCTACGACGCCAAGCACCAAACGCTCGAGGCGCGCGAGGTCATCGATTTCATGGTGCGCGATCCGGACAACGCCTCCTCGATCGTCGCCTGCCTGACCGAGGCGCGCGAGAACGCCCGCGCCGTGCGCGGCACCCTGACCACCGAGGTGTGGGAAATCCAGAACCAGACCTGGCTCGACATGCAAAAACGCCTGGCCAGCGACCTGCTCGAGGACGACCCGAGCAAGTTCTTCGAATGGGTCAAGTTCCGCTCGCACCTGTCGCGCGGCGTGACTGTGGGCACCATGCTGCGCGACGAGGCGGTCCATTTCATCCGCCTCGGCACCTTCCTCGAGCGGGCCGACAACACGGCGCGCATCCTTGACGTCAAGTTCCACGGCGGCGGCGCCGAGGCCACCCGCAGCGAAGCGATGAGCCAGCACGATTTCTATTACTGGGGCGCGCTGCTGCGTTCGGTGTCGGGCTTCGAGATCTACCGCAAGGTGTACCGCGACGTCATCACGCCGGCGCGCATCGCCGAATTGCTGATGCTGCGCGGCGACATGCCGCGCTCGCTGCTGGCGTGCATGGACGAGGTGGTGCAAAACCTGGCCGAGGTGCGCAACGATGTCTCGGCCGACACCGAGCGCCTGGCCGGACGGTTGCGCGCGGCCTTGCAGTTCAGCAATATCGACGACATCCTGGAGGCCGGCCTGCACGAGACGCTGACCCGCTTCCTGGCCGACATCAACCAACTGGGCAACCGCGTCAGCCGCGATTTCCTGGTTCCGCTGGCCGCTTGAGAAAGGCTGGACGATGCATCTGACCATACGGCATGAAACGCGTTACAACTACACCACCCCGCTGGCCTACACGATCCAGCAGCTGCACCTGACCCCGCGCAAGGAGGCGCAGCAGCACGTGCTGTCGTGGAACATCACCATGCCCGGCCATGTCCACGCCTACACGGACGCCTACGGCAACCTGTCGCACATGATGACGATGGACACGCCGCACCTGGGCCTGGCCATCGTCGCCGGCGGCGTGATCGAGACCACCGCGCCGCTCAAGGGCCGGGTGCCGAACGGCGACACGCTCTCGCCGTTGATTTTCACCGTGCCGACCCGGTTGACCGAGGCCACGCCGGGCATCCTCGAATTGGCGGCGTCGTGCCTGCCGGACGGCCGGGCCCAGAGCAAGGACCTGCTGTCGCTGGCCGAGCACATTTTTGGTGCGGTCAAGTATCAAAGCGGTGCGACCGTGGTCACCACCACCGCCAGCGACGCGCTGGCGCAGGGCCAGGGCGTGTGCCAGGACCACGCCCACCTGTTCCTGGCGTGCTGCCACGCGCACGGCATTCCGGCGCGCTACGTGTCCGGTTATATCGATCCGCAGCACAGCGCGCCGCAACCGGGCGCCGACGATGAGCACGCGGCCAGCCACGCCTGGGTCGACGCCTGGGCCGAGGACAAGGATTACGTCGGCTGGGTCAGCATCGACGTCACCCATGCGCGCTTGATGACCGACGCCTATTGCCGCCTGGCCATCGGGCGCGACTACGACGCCGCCGCCCCGGTGCGCGGCGTGCGGCGCGGCGGCGGCCAGGAATCGATGGTGGTCGACGTCCAAATTGGGGCGCGCTGACGTTCCAGGTGTAAAATAGTCGTACTTTTAATCAACTATGTTGCGACGATGACTTATTGTGTGGGCATGCGCCTCGATGCCGGGCTGGTGTTTTTGTCGGATTCCCGGACCAACGCCGGCGTCGACCAGGTCGGCACGTTCCGCAAAATGAGCGTGTTCGAGTTGCCCGGCGAGCGCATGATGGTGATGATGACGTCCGGTAACCTGTCGATCTCGCAGTCGATACGGCAAGTGGTGTCGGAGCACGTGACGGCGGACGGCCGCAGCATCTGGAACGCGCCCAATATGTACGAGGCGGCGCGCATCTTCGGCGAGGCGGTGCGCCAGGTGCACGGGCGCGACGCCGAGTCGTTGGCCCGCTTCGGCATCGACTTCAATGTCGGCATCATTTTCGGCGGACAGATCAAAGGCGAGCGCTGCCGCCTGTTTCAGATCTATTCGGCCGGCAATTTCATCGAATCGCACGACGAAAACACCTATTTCCAGATCGGCGAGGCCAAATACGGCAAACCCATCATCGACCGCGTCGTCACGCCGGCGACGTCGCTCGACGACGCCGCCAAGTGCGCCCTGATCTCGATGGATTCGACGTTGCGCTCGAACGTGTCGGTGGGCCTGCCGCTCGATTTGCTGGTCTATGGGGCCGACAAGCTCACCGTCACCCATTTCGTCACCATCGACGAGCGCAACCAGTATTTCCAGATGATCCGCAACACCTGGGGCGACCAGCTCAAGCGCGTGTTCGAGGGCCTCGACAACCCGCTCTGGAACGCCGCCCCGGAAGCGACCAGCAACGTGTTGCACTCGTCGCGCGCGGGCGGCAAGCCGGTGCGCGTGGCGCCGCCGGGCGGCACAGCCATCCCGGCCCCGGTGGCGCCGCTGCAAACACTGGCGCAGCAGTTCCAGGATGGCCAGCAATAAGCCTCAAGCCACAAATCTTGATCCGGCTTAAATTTGGTTTAAGTAATTTGTAACAATCTGTACGGCAACATCGGCCGGAAAGAGTATGATTGGGATCTTAGTCGCCGTTGGAGCGTGTATGCCCGAAGCTAGTCCCCCGCAATCCGAAGACACCGTATTTTCGGTCGCCACCCTGCTCAAATACATGGGCGACGATGACAAGGCGTTGGCGATCGTGTCGAAAATCGTGCGCGACGCCTGCGCGCCAGGCATGGAACCGTTTGAGCAGGCGCGCGTGGCGCTGCAACAACAGCGGCACGCCGACGCCGGCAAAATATTCCACAGCTTGCGCGGCTCGATCGGCGCCCTGGGCGCGAAACGCTTGGTCACCTCGTCCCTGGCCCTTGAGCACGCGCTGGCGCAGCAACGGCATGCCGAAATCCCGGCGCTGCTCGACGGCGTTGAATCCGAATATACGCAGGTATTGCAACATGCCGGCGCCTGGCTGCGCCAGAACGCGCCCGGCGGCGGCCAACCCACGCAAGTTTGAGCGCGTAGTCCCTTTTTTCCGCATGCGATGACGGCGCCGGCGCGTCGTCATTGTCGTTTCCGACGCCCTTCCTTCCGATCCCTTCCCGAGTCGGCCAAGCTCATCCCGACGCCATGTTGCAGCGCACACTGGTATGATCGATTCAGCGCTTTCAGCCGTGTTAACGAATGGTTACAATTGTTACCCTGCTTGCCCACTTGAAGTCCGGAGTGGCAAACGCTTCATGCTAATATCGCCACTATTCGAAGCGCCTGCCCGCAGCGGCACTGGCTCGGCGGGCTGTGCGACACGTATTTCAGCAACAATGTAAGATCTTGCTCGCCAAGCATACGTCTGCGTATTATTGCGCATTAGGCAATTTGCTGGAATGCAAGTATAATGGTGCAATGCGTCTTAAATGGCGTTCAAAATGCAGTTCCCAAGGATAATTAAAATATGGATTTATTCAATAAGTCAGGCGTATTGGTGTCATCGGTTCTGGTGCTGGTGGGCGCGTTGATCGCCTGCCAGGCGCAAGAAGGTGCAATGCCCGCCTCGACCGTGATTGAAGCCGCCGCCATGCAAATCGGGCCGCAAGGCCAGCCTGCGGCGGAACGCCGCCTGCAGGAATGGGCCGATCAGGGCTCGGCCGTGGCCCAACGCGAACTGGCGTTGCGCTACCTGTCGAACCCGGCCAAACGCGGCGAGGCGATCGCCCTGTTCGAGCGCGCCGCCAGCGCCGGCGATGCCCAGGCGGCAGTCGGCCTGGTGGGGATGGCGCGCGAGGCCGGCGAAGGCATGGGCAACGTGACGGCGGCCAACGCCGCGCGCACGGCCGGCCGCGTGATCAAAGATGCGACAGGCGTGACCTACGCGCCGCGCTAAGCCGCGCCGTCTCACCCCGTCAAGCCGCGCCACCTTTCCGGTCGCGCGGCTTTTTTATTGCTCCAGCGATGTCTAATTGTGTCTATCCGGGCTGCCGGCGGCCCGCCCGTCCAGCTGTCCGATGTACCAGCGCAACGCTTGCTTGAGGCCGCGTTCGAGGTCGTGGGTGGGCGCGTAGCCGAGCATCTCGACCGCCTTCGAGATGTCGGCCTGCGAGTGGCGCACGTCGCCGGCGCGGGCGGCGCCATAGCTGGGCTGGTGCTCGCGCAGATGCGGATAGCGTTCGACCAGCAGCCCGTGCAGCATCAGATAGAGCTCGTTGAGGCTGGTCCGGGCGTTGAGGGCGACGTTGTAGATTTGATTGACGGCGCCCGGCTTGTCGGCCAGCGCCGCCAGCAGGTTGGCCTGCACCGCGTTGGCGACGTAGCAAAAGTCGCGGCTACCTTCGCCATCGCCGTGGATGACCACCGGACGCTGCTCGATCATGGCGGCGATCCACAGCGGAATGACGGCCGCGTAGGCGCCGCGCGGGTCCTGTCGGGGGCCGTAGACGTTGAAATAGCGCAGGCCGATGCTTTGCACGCCGTAGCAGCGGGCGTAGACGCCGGCGTACAGTTCGTTGATGTGCTTGGTGAGCGCATACGGCGACAGCGCGTTGCCGATATCCTGCTCGCGCTTGGGCAGCGTGGCGTGGTCGCCGTACACCGCGCTCGAGGCCGCATAGACGACGCGCCGCACGTTCGACAGCCGTGCCGCGTCCAGCACTTGGAGAAAGCCGCCGACGTTGACGTCGTTGCTCAGCAAGGGCTCATCGAGCGAGCGAGCGACCGATCCCAGCGCGGCCTGGTGCAGCACGAAGTCGGCCCGTTCGCAGGCGCGCCGGCACGTCGCCTGGTCGCGGATGTCGCCTTCGATCAGCTCGAACCGCCGCCACGCGGCCGCGCCGACCTGGGCCCGCACCTGCTCCAGATTGTCGCGGTGGCCGGTCAGGAAGTTGTCGATCCCGACCACGCGCTGGCCCAGTTCGAGCAGCGCCTGCAATAGATTGGAGCCGATGAAGCCGGCCACGCCGGTGACCGCCCAGCGATATTGTTCCTGCGCCAGGTGCTCGCGCGCCAGCTGGTAGGCCGACGCGGCCGGCGTGCCGTTTTCGTAGTCGGCCATCACAACCTCCAGACGCTCAGCCCGCTCTGGCGCAGCGCCGCTTCGTCGAACTGCGATTTGAGGTCGATGAAGCAGCCGGCGTCGGCGATCTTGGCGCGCACCTCGGCCAGCGGACGGACCGCCAGCTCGCGGTGGGCGACGGCGGCGATCAGCGCCTCGGCGCATGGCAGCTCGTCCCAGCTGTCGAGCTTGACGCCGTATTCGTGCATTGCCTCGTCGGCGTCGGCCACGGGGTCGTGCACGTGCACGCGCAGGCCGTAGGATTCGAGCTCGCGTACCATGTCGGCCACCTTGGAGTTGCGCAGGTCCGGGCAGTTTTCCTTGAACGTCAGGCCCAGCACGTTGCGCACGGCGTCGTCGACGGAGGCGCCGTAGCTGTAGCGCACCTGGGCCAGGCCGGTGATGCCCGGCTTGATGCCGTGCCGCACGTTGTAGAAGGCGATCTCCTGGCATAGCCGGTCGACAAAATAGGCGCGCTCCGGCCGCGGTCCGACAAAGCTCATCTCGCCCTTGAACACATTGAGCATCTGCGGCAGCTCGTCGATGCGCAGCTTGCGTATCCAATGGCCGACCGCCGTCACGCGGGGATCGTCCTGCGCCGCCCATGTCGGCGTGCCGTCGCGCTCGGCGTCGACGCGCATGCTGCGGAACTTGAGCACCTTGAACGGACGGTTGTCGCGCCCCACCCGCTCCTGCTGGTAGAACACCGGGCCGCCGTCGTCGAGCTTGATGGCCAGCGCCGTCAGCAGCATCACCGGCAGCGCCGCCACGCCGATCGCGCCGCTGGCCAGCAGGTCGAAGCCGCGCTTGACGGCCGCGCGCAGCAGGCTCTGGTCGAAGCCGCCGCCGAAGATCAAATAGCTCGGCTGCAACGAATCGACCCGGATCTGGCACGCCTCGCGCTCGAAGAAACTGGCGGCGTCGGTCACGCGCACGCCGCCCAGCGCGCATTCGAGCAACTGGCGCACCGGAAAGGCGCCGTTGCGGCGGTCGCCGACGGAGACGATGATCTCGTCGGCCGCGTAGCGCCGTGCCAGCGCCAGCAGCGACAAGTCCGCCGCCAGCAGCAGCGCCGCCGGCACGCTGCGGGCCTCGCCCTCGACCGGCACGCAACCGACCACCCGGAACTGGTGGAAGCCGAGGCCGGTGGTGGCGAGCTCCACGCATTCGCGCGCGGTCACGCCGTCGCCGATGATGATGAGCCGCTTTTCCAGCATGCTCGACTGCGCCGACGTCAACACCAGCAAGCGCGCAAGCAACACCGCCAGGGCGCCGACGACGAAGGCCATGCTGCCCAGGCGCACGAACTGCGATCCCGGCAACAGGTGCGCCAGCAGGCTGAACAAACCGAAGCCCAGCACGAACGACGGCAGGATGCGCACCAGCGAGCCCTTGATATCCTCGCGCGACGACTTGTGCTGATACATGCCGAGCGTGCCCATGCTAAACACCAGCACCAGCGCGAAGGCCAGCGCCGGCAGGTACAGGCTCTCGGGCGCGGCCGGCACGCCCTGCAGCCACAACGGCGCGCTGGCCAGCGCCGCCGTCAACAGGATCAACAGCTCCAGCATCAGCAGCATGAAGGCCATCTTTGATACGTAATGGTGAAATATCCTGATCACAATGCGCTCCCCTGCCGCGCGGAACGGCGGAACTATCATGATGGAGAACTGTGGCCCGGGCCGTCTTGAGCGCCCACAACCGCGACTCAGCGCTAGCGCAAGGCGCCCGCGGAAAAATCGCCGGAACGGTCGACACGGGGGCGAATATGACGAAGTTGTGACAAATAGACTATAGTCATGCTTCCTAACAGCATTTCACACGTGATCATGAAATTTGATGTTGCAATCGTCGGCAGCGGACTGGCCGGCCTTTCGGTCGCCCTGCACCTGGCCGAAACGCGCACAGTCGCGATTATCTCCAAACGCGCGCTGCTCGACGGCGCCAGCAACTGGGCCCAGGGCGGCATCGCCGCCGTGCTCGACTCGGGCGACAGCCACACCCAGCACATCGACGACACGCTCGTCGCCGGCGGCGGCCTGTGCGACGAAAGCGCCACGCGCTACATCGTCGAGCACGGCCGCGAGGCGATCGAATGGCTGATCGGCCAGGGCGTGCCGTTCACGCGCGACGCCACGGCCGAAATGGGCTTCCACCTGACCCGCGAGGGCGGCCACAGCCAGCGGCGCATCATCCACGCGGCCGACGCCACCGGCCACGCGGTGCAGGTCACGCTGGAGGAAAAGGTGCGCGCGCACCCGAACATCACGCTGTTCGAGAACCATTGCGCGATCGACCTGATCACCTCGGACAAGCTGCACCCGGTCAAGAAGGGGCACTCGCAGCCCAAGTGCTACGGCCTGTACGTGCAGGACGAGCAATCGGGCCAGGTGCTCACCTTCGCCGCCGAGCACACCGTGCTGGCCACCGGCGGCGCCGGCAAGGTCTACCTGTACACCACCAATCCGGACACGGCCAGCGGCGACGGCATCGCCATGGCCTGGCGCGCCGGCTGCCGCATCTCGAACATGGAATTTATCCAGTTCCACCCGACCTGCCTGTACCACCCGTACGCCAAGTCCTTCCTGATCACCGAGGCGATCCGTGGCGAAGGCGGCCTGCTCAAGCTGCCGCCGGAAGCGGGCGCCGCCGCCGGCACCCGCTTCATGCTGGCCCACGACGAGCGCGCCGAACTGGCGCCGCGCGACGTGGTGGCGCGCGCGATCGACTTCGAAATCAAAAAGCGCGGCCTCGACTACGTCCACCTCGACATCAGCCACAAGCCGGCCGAGTTCCTGATCGAACACTTCCCGACCATCTACGCGCGCTGCCTGGAGCTGGGCATCGACATCACCAAGCAACCGATCCCGATCGTGCCGGCCGCCCACTACACCTGCGGCGGCGTGGTCACCGACCTGTTCGGCCGCACCGACCTGCCCGGCCTGTACGCGGTGGGCGAGACGGCCTGCACCGGCCTGCACGGCGCCAACCGGCTGGCGAGCAATTCGCTGCTCGAATGCGTGGTCATCGGCAGCGCCTGCGCGCGCGACATCGCCGCCAAGGAAAAGGGCGAAGTGCCCTACCTGCCCGATTGGGACGAAAGCCGGGTCACCGACGCCGACGAGGAAGTGGTCATCTCCCACAACTGGGACGAATTGCGCCGCTTCATGTGGAATTACGTCGGCATCGTGCGCACCACCAAGCGCCTGGAGCGGGCCCAGCACCGCATCGCCCTGCTCAAGGAAGAGATCGACGAGTACTACCGCAACTTCCGCATCACGCACGACTTGCTGGAATTGCGCAACCTGGTCGACGTCGCCGGGCTGATCGTCAACAGCGCCTTGCAGCGGCGCGAAAGCCGCGGCCTGCACTTTAGCCGCGATTATCCGGAAACGCTGCCCAAGGCCCTGCCGAGCATCCTGATGCCGCCGCGCCGCGACGACGTGGCGGGACGCCGATGAGCGCGGCGGCGGGCACCATCGTGCGCGCCGCCACGGCGGCCGACATCCCGGCGATGGAAGCGCTGATCAAGCGCTCCGGCATCGAATTGAGCGCAGGCTTCTACACCGGCGAACAGGCGCGCGCCGTCACGCAACACGTGTTCGGCGTCGACACGCAGCTGGTGCGCGATCAAACGTATTTTTTGATTGAGCAGGATGGCCGGCTGGTCGCCTGCGGCGGCTGGAGCAAGCGCAGCACCTTGTTCGGCGCCGACCACACCAAGCAGGGTGTCGACGCCCTGCTCGATCCGGCCACGGAACCGGCGCGCATCCGCGCGTTCTTCGTCGATCCGTCGGCGGCGCGCCGGGGCTTGGGGCGGCTGCTGTTGCAGCACTGTACCGACGCCGCCGCCGAAGCCGGATTCAAAACGCTGGAGCTGGCGGCCACCATGCCCGGCGTGCCGCTGTATCTGGCGTGCGGCTTCGCCGAGGTGGAAACGTTCGAGATCACCTTGCCCGAGCGGGTGCAGGTGCCGCTCACGCGCATGCGCAAGTCGATCGCGGCGCAGCGACCAACCCCGCCAGGCGTTTAGCGATACGCACGCGCCACCACTTAGGGGACGTACCCCAAGGGGACTCGGCGCCCCCGTACGTCCCCGCCCGGCAGTGCGGGGTAAACCCAGCCCTACCCCACGATCCGCAGCGAATAGTCGGTGGCGCGGATATCCTTGGTCAGGCTGCCGATCGAAATACGATCGACGCCGGTCTCGGCGATGCCGCGCACGGTGTCGAAGTTGATGCCGCCGGAAGCCTCGAGCAAGGCGCGGCCGGCATTGATCGCCACCGCCTCGCGCATCATGTCGTTGCTGAAGTTATCGAGCAGGATAGACACCGCGCCGGCCGCCAGCGCCTCGTTCAGCTCGGCGATGCTCTCGACCTCGACCTGCACCGTCACGCCCGGCCGATCCTGCGCCACGCGCCGCGCCGCCAGCACCGCGTTGGTGATGCCGCCGGCGGCGGCGATGTGGTTTTCCTTGATCAGGATGCCGTCGTACAGCGCCAGCCGCTGGTTCTGCCCGCCACCGACGCGCACCGCGTACTTCTGCGCCAGGCGCAGGCCCGGCAGCGTTTTGCGGGTGTCGAGGATGGCCGCCTTGGTGCCGGCGACGACGTCGACGTACTTGCGCGTGGCCGTCGCCACGCCCGACAGCAACTGCAGGAAGTTGAGCGCCGCGCGCTCGGCCGTCAGCAGCGCCCGCGCCGGTCCCTGGAGCGTGCACACCAGGCTGTCGGCTTGCATCAGATCGCCCTCGGCATACTGCCAGTCGATCTCGATGCCGGCCTGCAGGCAGTTCATCACGCCCTCGAACCACGGCGCGCCGCACAGCACGGCTTGCTCGCGCACGATCACGCGCGCGGTCGCCCGCCCGCCCTCCGGCACCAGCAAACCGGTCAGGTCGCCGCTGCCGACGTCCTCCAGCAGTGCCGACAGCAGATTGGCCTCGAAGGCGCTACGCAGCGCGTCGTCGAACGGTGCGAATTGATTGACCAAAGTACTCATCATGCCGGACCGATCCCTGAAAACAATTGTGCTTCCTTGGCCAGGTCGGCGCCGGGCTGCACCCGCGCCTTCTTGGCCGCCGCGAAGTCGAGCATGCGGTTGATCGACACCACCGCCTGGCGGCCGATTTCCGGATCGACATGGATCTCGTTGGCCGTGCCCGTTTCGATATTCTCCAACACGTCGGCCAGGTTCTGCAGGCCGTTCATCGCCATCCAAGGGCAATGGGCGCAGCTCTTGCACGTGGCGCTGTTGCCGGCGGTGGGCGCCTCGATGAAGCGCTTGCCGGGGGCGGCCGCGCGCATCTTGTGCAGGATGCCGTTGTCGGTGGCGACGATGAAGGTGTCGGCCTCGGACTCGACGGCGGCATTGATCAGCTGCGTGGTCGAGCCGACCACGTCGGCCAGCGCCACCACGTTGGCCGGCGACTCCGGATGCACCAGGATCTTCGCGTCCGGATACTGCGCCTTGAGCAGGTCGAGCTCGACGCCTTTGAACTCGTCGTGCACCAGGCACGAGCCCTGCCACAGCAGCATGTCGGCGCCGGTTTGCTTCTGGATGTAGGAACCCAAATGACGGTCCGGCGCCCACAGGATCTTCTTGCCCTGCGCGTGCAGGTGGGCCACGATGTCGAGGCCGATCGACGACGTCACCATCCAGTCGGCGCGGGCCTTGACGGCCGCGCTGGTGTTGGCGTACACCACCACCGTGCGGTCCGGATGGGCGTCGCAGAAGGCGCTGAACTCGTCGACCGGGCAACCGAGGTCGAGCGAGCAGGTCGCGTCCAGGTCCGGCATCAGGATGCGTTTTTCCGGGCTCAGGATCTTGGCCGTCTCGCCCATGAAGCGCACGCCGGCCACCACCAGCGTCTTGGCCGGATGGTCGCGCCCGAAGCGCGCCATCTCGAGCGAATCGGAGACGCAGCCGCCGGTTTCCTCGGCCAGGTCTTGCAAGTCGGCGTCGACGTAGTAGTGGGCGACGAGCACCGCCTGCTTCTCGACCAGCAGTTCTTTGATGCGGGCCTTGAGCGCGCTGCGCTGCGCGGCCGTCGGTGTCGCTGGCGTGCGCGCCCAGGCGTGGGCGGTGCAGCTGGCTCCGTCTTGAGGATGATCGTACTCGACGGATTTAATCTCGATGGTTTGCATGGTGTGATGAAACGTGGATTAGTCGATGCCCTGGCTGGACAGGTAGTCCTCGTAGTTGCCGCGGAAATCGATGATTTCGTTTTCCTTGATCTCGAGGATGCGGTTGGCCAGCGAGGAGACGAATTCGCGGTCGTGCGAGACGAAGATCAGCGTGCCGGCGTATTTTTCCAGCGCGATGTTGAGCGACTCGATCGATTCCATGTCCATGTGGTTGGTCGGCTCGTCGAGCAGCAGCACGTTGTGGCGGCCCAGCATCAGCTTGCCGTACATCATGCGGCCCTTCTCGCCGCCGGACAGCACCTTGACCGATTTCTTGACCTCGTCGCCGCCGAACAGCAGGCGGCCGAGGATGGAACGGACGGCCTGGTCGTCGTCGCCTTCCTGGGTCCAGTCGCCCATCCAGTCGGTCAAGGTCGTGTCCTTGGCGAACTCCTCGGTCGGATCCTGCGGCATGTAGCCGACGTTGGCGTTCTCGGCCCATTTGACCATGCCGTGGTCGGCGTGCAGGCCGGCGATGTCGTCGCCGCCTATGCAACGCAGCAAGGTGGTCTTGCCGGCGCCGTTGGCGCCGATGATGGCGATGCGCTCGCCCGCCTCGACCATGATGCTGAAGTTGTTGAACAGCTGGCGGTCGTATTTCTTGGCGATGCCGTCCACTTCCACGGCCAGGCGGTGCAGCTTTTTCTCGCCGTCGAAACGCACGAACGGATAGGCGCGCGACGACGGCTTGATGTCGTCGACCTTGATCTTTTCAATCTGCTTGGCGCGCGAGGTGGCCTGGCGCGCCTTCGATTTGTTGGCGGCGAAGCGGCGCACGAAGTCCTGCAGCTCGGCGACCTTGTCCTTGGCCTTGGCGTTGTTGGCCAGTTGCTGGTTGCGCGCCTGGGTCGAGGCGAACATGTACTCGTCGTAGTTGCCCGGATAGATCTTCAACGTGCCGTAATCCATGTCGGCCACGTGGGTGCAGACCTGGTTGAGGAAGTGGCGATCGTGGGAAATGATGATCATGGTCGAGTTGCGATCATTGAGCACGTCTTCCAGCCAGCGGATGGTGTTGATGTCCAGATTGTTGGTCGGCTCGTCGAGCAGCAGGATGTCGGGGTTCGAGAACAGCGCCTGCGCCAGCAGCACGCGCAGCTTCCAGCCCGGCGAGACGTTGCTCATCGGGCCCTTGTGCAGTTCGATGTCGACGCCGGCGCCCAGCAGCAACTCGCCGGCGCGCGACTCGGCCGTGTAGCCGTCGTACTCGGACACCTTGCCTTCCAGTTCGGCCGCCTTCATGTAGTCGTCGTCGGTCGCCTCCGGATTGGCGTAGATGGCGTCGCGTTCCTGCATCGCGGCCCACATTTCGGTGTGGCCCATCATGACCACGTCGAGCACGCGCATCTCTTCAAAGGCGAACTGGTCCTGGCGCAGCTTGCCGAGGCGCTCGTTGGTGTCCAACATCACGTTGCCGCCCGACGGCTCCAGATCGCCGCCCAGGATTTTCATGAACGTGGATTTGCCGCAACCGTTGGCGCCGATCAGGCCGTAGCGGTTGCCATCGCCGAACTTGACGGAGATGTTTTCAAACAGCGGCTTGGCGCCGAATTGCATCGTGATATTAGCGGTGGAGAGCATCTGGATTCTGGGCTTTTCTTAATTAAATCATGCCGTTAGGCGGAAACCCTACATTATACAGCACCCCACCCCGGGCCGCGGTCCGGCGGCCATGGCGCACGCCAGGCGCGCGTCAAGCTACGGGCGGCGGACGGCGCTATCATCGATGCCGGGACTTTCAACGAGGCGCCGCCATGGAATCGCCGTCCAGGCAAGAGATCGACGCGAAACTCGACTCCATCGAAAACCGGGTGGACCGGCGTGTCACGCCCATCGAGGCATCGCTCGATGCGTTCATGGAGGTGATGAACGAGCGCACGGCGGGCATGGACGAGCGCGCGCGCCGGGCCGACGCCAGAATGGACCGCCTGGAGGCGACTGTCGAGTCGATCAAGCTTGCGGTCTCGTCGCTGAAGACCACCGTCATCGTCACGGCCATCACCGCCGTGCTGGCCACCGTGTTCGGGGTGGCGGCCTTCAACGCGACCGTGCTGTCGAACATGATCGCCTCGTTCCAGGCGGGCATGGAGCTGTCGAGCGTGCGGGCCGAAATGAAGCAGCAAGCCCAGGACACGGCCGCGTTGATCAGGGAAATGCGCGACGACCTTGAACAGCACCGCAAAGAGCGCAACGATAAGAAGTAAGTCCCATCCCGCAAGCCGCGCGGCGATAACCAAAGCGCCGCGAAAACCACGCTTTCGCGCATAAAACCATATCCCCGATCACGCCGGTGATTCTTTTCTAAAAGACAATCCGACGCCCGTTTTCGACACTAGACTAAGCGCTGATATATCAGTCCGGCGAACACAGCCGGCTCGAAAACATGGCCGCCAAGGCCAGTCAGGGAGACAGACCATGCACACCCACAGTACCGAAGGGAGCCGCAGCGCCGCCGGGCGCGCACCGGCCGCCAGCCTCAAACCGCTGAGCCTCAAACCGCTCGCCTACGCCGTCTCGCTTGCGCTGGCGTCAACGGTGGCGGCAAACGCCGGCGCCCAGGACGCCAGGCCGGAGGCGCCGGCCGCCGCCGAAGCGGCCACCGCGGCCGCCGGCGAGATCAAGACCATCGTCGTCAAGGGCCAGCGCGCCGCGCAGCAGTCGGGCATCGAACGCAAGAAGAACGCCGCCACCGCGATGGACTCGATCGTCGCCGAGGACGTCGGCTCCTTCCCGGACCGTAACATCGGCGAGGCCATCTCGCGCATCGCCGGCGTCGCCCTCGACCGCGGAGACTTCGGCGAGGGCGTGAGCGTGGCCATTCGCGGCAACGGCGCCGACCTGACCCGCGTCGAGATCGACGGCCAGGGCGTGCAATCGGCCGGCGGCACCGACATGAACGGCGGCGGCAACGGCCGCGGCGTCGAATTCCGTTCGCTCTCGGCCGACCTGATCAAAAGCGTCGACGTGGTCAAGGGCTCGACCGCCGACATGACCGAGGGCTCGCTCGGCGGCGGCATCATCATCAAGACCCGCACCAGCCTGGACTTCCAGGAACCGTTCGTGTCGCTGCGCGTTGCCGGCCAGCAAGGCTCGCTCAACAAGGACTGGTCGCCCGACAGCAACCTGATCATGACGCGCAAGTTCCTCGACAACCGTCTCGGCGTCATGCTCAACGCCTCGACCTCGCGCGCCATCAACGAGGCGCACTCGTCGGAAGTGGCCAGCACCCGCCAGGCCGGCTACTTCCGCAGCATCGACTTCGACAACTCGCCCAACAAGACCTTCACCTATCTGCCCGGCACCCTGTCGGCCAGCGACCCCAACAGCACCGCGCCGACCTTGCGCTCGCCGCTCACGGCCGGCGGCTTCCTCGACGCCGCCACGCCCTACGACATCCTGACCAAATCGGCGGCGGCCCAGACCAAGGCGGCCTGCTACGCGGCCTTTCCGGCGCTGACCAAGGCGCAGTCGGACGCGGTCAACGGCAACACCGCGCGCACGGCGGCCATCAACGCCCGCGGCAACGAGCTGCTCAGTTGTCTGAACCAGTGGAACGATTACACGCCATCGCTGGTGCGCTTCATCGAAAAGCGCCAGGAGGACAAGCGCGGCAGCCTCGACCTGCGCTTCGACTTCAAGGTCAACAACGAGCTGACCGTGTACGGCAAGGTCAACTACGCGCGCCGCGAGGTCGACGACAGCAACCAGACCTACAACCTCGGCGGCTTGAACACCAATCCGGCCACCGCCTACAGCCCCACCTACCAGGGACCGACCTTCACGGACTCGGCCAGCGGCAAGCGCAGCGCCGTGCCCGGCTCGGGCTATTACCTGTACGACAGCGCCAGCTACCGCTCCGGCTTATACCCGGCCGACGGCGCCGTCGCCAACGTCGACCCGCGCTCGGTGGTGGTCGACGCCGCCCACCACGTCACGCAAATGACGATCAGCGACGCCAACGTCGGCATCGACCAGATCCACAACATCATGAAGACCACCGACCGCTACTTCCAGAGCGGCGGCACCTACAAGAACGGCGGCTTCGTGGCCGAATTCTTCGTCGGCGACGCCCGCTCGACGTGGCAACGGGGCGACAAGCGCACCAGCTGGAACTACAACTACGGCCCGACCACGATGAAGGTATTGCCCAACGGCCTGTGGACGTACGAGCGGCCGGCCGGCGCCAGCTTCGACCTGGCCGACCCGACCATCTACTCGCAGGTGCGCCCGGCCGGCACCGACCTCAAGGCGGTCGACGCCACGCCCAAGGTGCCGTACTCGCCGGCCTACACCATCGCCCAGCAGCCGCTGACGACGCAGTCGCCGCAGATCACCTTTTCACCGAAAATGAGCGAGACCGAGGAGCGCACCGCCAAGGGCGACTTCAGCTACGCGCTCGGCGAACGCATCCCGTTCTTGCGCCGCCTCAAGAGCGGCTTTAATTTCCGCGAAACGTCGGGCAGCAGCTGGGGCGCCGGCGGCGCCACGGTGACCTCGGAGATCGGCCAGTTCGGCAAGCCCGGCTACGTTCCGGCCGTCGTCATCCCGAGCGCCAACGTGCGCAGCTTCTTCCAGGGCTGCACCGACACGGCCGGCTCGCTCGGCCCCGGCGGCAAGCCGTGCGCCACCGGTTACGTGCAAAACACCGACCCGGCCGCCGCGCGCTCGGGCACCACCTACATGAGCCAGCAGCAATTCCTCGACATCATCGGCAAATCGATGGCCGAGAAAAACACGCGCTTCTTCAACGGCGCGCCCGACCGCCCGGCCGGCCTGATCGACGGCTGGAACCAGATCGACGTCGAGAAGGTGTTCTCGCTGGTGGCCTCGCCCAACGTCAATTTCGACTGCGTCAAGGAGTGCACCGCCAACGACGGCAAGGTGTACCAGCAACCGGTGAGCCGCTACAAGGAGCGCACCACGGCCGGCTACTTCATGGCCGACTTCAGCCTCGAACAGATCCCGTTCACCAACCGGCCGCTGCCGTTCGGCATGGAATTCGACGGCAACTTCGGCTACCGCGTGGTGCGCACCAAGGTCACCGCCACCGGCCAGGTCGGCTTCACGTCGATCTTCAAAACCGCCAACTACGACCCGCTCAACCCGAATGCAACAGCCGGCATCGTCTCGGCCACGACGCGCAAGCTGACCGCGTTCGAGGCCAAGACCACCGACTACCTGCCGATCCTCAACATGTCGCTGTGGATGGTGCCCAACGAGGTGGTGCTGCGCTACAACCGCGCCAAGCAGGTGGCGCGCCCGCCCGTCTACGCCCTCATCCCCGCCGGCGACTGCACCTTCGACGAGCGCAAGGCCAACACCGGCAGCGACGATTCGGGCGACCAGACCTGCTCGGGCACGATCGGCAACCCGGCCCTGCGCGCGCAGGAGAACCTGAACCAGAACCTCGCGCTGGAATGGTATCCGAACCGCGACACCTCGTTCTCGCTGGGCGGCTTCCGCCAGGTCGGCAAGGTCGGCGCCAACAACGTGGTGGGCAAGACCAACGTCAACGTGCTGTCCGGTTCCGGCCTGGTCGACCCGCAAACCGGGCAATCGCTCGACGGCCTGCCGTTCGACTACCGCACCTACGAGAACGGCTCGAACATCACCCGCAGCGGCGTCGAATACGGCAGCAAGACGGCGTTCACCTTCCTGCCTTGGAAGCTGCGCTACACCGGCGTCGACCTGAACTACACCAAGCTGCGCTCGAAAAACACCGAGCAGCGCGTGGTGGACCTGCTGACGGGCGAACAGTTGCCGCCGGTGGGCGAATCGAAGTACACCTACAACGCCTCGCTGTGGTATGACGACGGCGCGTTCTCGGCGCGCGTGTCGCTGCAGGCGGTCGGCCAGAAGTTCAGCTGCATCGCCGCCTGCGGCGGCAACACGGTCAACAACTATCCGAACGCGGCCGGCGGGCGCACCACCATCACGCCGTACAATCCGGGCTCGCCGAACTTCAAGAACGCCACCCGCTATGTCGACGCCAAGATCTCCTACCGCGTCAATAAGCACATGGAAATCTTCGCCGAGGGCCGCAACCTGAACCTGAGCTCGACGACCAACAGCCAGGACCGCTACGCCACCTTCGCCGACGGCACGCCGAGCATCCTCGACACCTCGTACGCCGGACGCCGCATCATGGTGGGGATGAATTTGCGCAACTGACGGGGTCTTGCGCGACGATTTCGCGCACCGCAGGGGGAACAGGTCTCCTTCCCCTTTTTCACGGCCCGGCCGCCAACGCGCCCGGGCTCTTTTTTTTTCGGCGGTTATCGATATAATCAAGGCCATCCCAACCTCGAAGGCGTTTGATGAAAGCATTGCTTGTGCTGCTGGCAATATCCGGAACCGCGCTGGCCGACGACCGCGCCCTGCTCCAATGCCGCGCGCTCGCCGACGTGGCCGCCCGCGTGGCCTGCTACGACGCGATACCGCTGGCGGCCGGCGGCCAGGCAACCGCCGCCAAGGCAAGCAGCGCGCAGCCGGCCACGCCGTCCCAGGCCGGCGCGCCGGTCGCCACCGCGGTTGCGGCGGCGCCGGCGGCCGTCAGCGGCGAGGCCGGTTTCGGGCGCGACATGATCGCCAAACGCAACACCGAAGAACTCAAATCCATCGAGAGCACGGTGGTGGGCACCATCGAAGGTTGGGGACCGAACACCCGCTTCAAGCTGGCCAACGGCCAGGTCTGGCGCGTGGTCGACGACAGCTCGGAATGGTTCATGGAACGCGTCAACCCCAAGGTGGTATTGACGCGCAACGCCATCGGCACCATCTTCTTTGAAGTCGACGGCGCCAGGCAACCTCCGCGCGTGCGCCGGGTCGAGTAGCGCGCCGGGCCGGGCTCACAAGGTCGGATAGTCGCTGATCGTCAGATCGAAGCCGCGTTCATGCGAGACCAGGCGCGCCATGCCGCCGTAGGGCAGCGTCGCGCGTTTTTTGATGTGGCCGAACGGCAGCCCGGTGAGCACCGGCATCGGCAAGCGCTCGCGCAGATAGGCCAGCATGGTCTCGAAGTCATAACCGTTCTCCAGCGCGCCGAGCTTGTAGCCGGAAAAGTCGCCCAGCACCAATGCCCGCTGGCCGTCGAGCGCGCCCGCGTACAGTAGTTGCAACACCATGCGCTCGACCCGGTACGGATGCTCGCCGATGTCCTCGAGGTAGACGATGCCGCCGTCCAGGGGGCCGAAATACGGCGTGCCCAGCAAGCTGACCAGCATCGCCAGGTTGCCGCCCCACAGCCGGCCCTCGAGCGCGACCGGCGGATTGTCGGCGCGGCCGTCGGCCACCTCCCCGCGCACCGTGTGCAACGGTCCGCGCAGGCAATCCCACAGTTGCGCCATCGTGTAGGCATCCGGCTCGGCGCGGGTGAAGTCGTCGCAGACCATCGGGCCGGCGAAACTGGCGCGCCCGGCCAGTTTCATGAGCGCCATCTGGAAGGCGGTGAAATCGCTGTAGCCGACGAACAGCTTGCCGCTGTCGGCCATGGCGCGGAAATCGATACGCGGCAGCAGCCGGCTCATGCCGTAGGAGCCGCGCAGCGCCATGACGATTTGCACCTGCGGATCGGCGGCGGCCGCTTCGAGCTGCGCCAGGCGCGCGCCGTCGGTGCCGCCGAAGCGCAGGTGGCGCTGGGCGTCGTCATAATAATTATGGACCAGGAAGCCTTGCGCCTCGAGGCGCGCGATGCCCTCCCGCAAGGCGCCGGCGTCGGGCGCGGCGCCGCCCGGCGCGGCGATGGCAATGCCGATGGTGTCAGTCGTCAAAATAGCTCTATCGTTGATGGGTGCCGCTGTCGGCGCGGCGCGCCGCCAGCCGGGAAATGTCCGCCGTCATCTTACCGCGCAGATGGTGGTCCAGCAAGGCCAGCAGACGCTCGATCAATTGCGGCGGCAGGTCGTGGCCCATGCCTTCGATCACGTGCAGCGTGGCGCCGGGAATGGCCTCGGCCGTGTCGACGCCGCAGGCGAGCGGCACCAGCGGATCGGCCGCGCCGTGGATGACCATGGCCGGACAGGCGATCTTGCGCAGCAACGGCGTGCGGTCGCCGGAGGCGACGATCGCCACGATCTGCCGCGCCACGCCGGCCGGATTGACGTTGCGCGCCAGCGCGCGCTCGATGTTGGCGCGCAGCAGGCGCTCCGGCGTCGGAAACGACGGGCTGCCGATAACGCGCAACACGCCGACCGCGTGGTCGACCACCTGCTTGCGGTCGCCGGCGTTGGCGGGGCCGCGCAGCAGCGCCGCGCGCGCGGCGGGCGTCGGTCCCGGCAGGCCGCGGCGCCCGCTGCCCGACATAATGGACGTCAGGCTGAGCGTGCGCGCGCCAAAGCGCGCGGCGAAAATCTGCGCGATCATGCCGCCCATCGAGGCGCCGACCACGTGCGCGCGGGCGATGCCGAGCGCGTCGAGCAGGCCACGGGCGTCGTTGGCCATGTCGTCGAGGGTGTAGGCGGCCGATTGCCGCCAGCCGAGCAGCGATTTGACGTAGGCCCACATGAGGTTGGGCTTGCGGAGGTGGTCGAACTTGCTCGACAGGCCGATGTCGCGGTTGTCGTAGCGGATCACGTAATAGCCTTGCTCGACCAGGCCGTCGACCAGGTCCTGCGGCCAGGCGATCAGCTGCATGCCCAGGCCCATGATGAGCAGCACGGGCGGATCCTGCGGGTTGCCGCTCGCTTCGTAGGTGATGGTGATGCCGTTTGCTTGTGCGGTGGCCAAAGCGCTCTCCCGGAGGGCTGGTGGTGGGCTGGCTTGAGCATACCATTTTTGGCCGGGGCGCGAGAAGCGCTATCGTCGCGCCGGCGTTGTCACGCGCGGTGGGCGGCGCGGGGGCAGTACGCGCCTTGCGCATCGGCCCGGCGCGATGAGGGGTTCGCGCTGTTACGTCGCCGTTCGGCCGGCCAGGCGCGCGGCGGCGGCGGCGGCGCGGCGGGCGGCGAAAAACTCCTTGAGCATGGCGCCGCATTCGTCGGCCATGACGCCCCCGCTCACTTCCGTGTGGTGGTTCAGTTGTTGCTGCGCGAACAGGTCGAGCACCGAGCCGCAGGCGCCGGTTTTCGGGTCGGCGGCGCCGTAGACCACCTTGGCCAGGCGCGCGTGCATCATCGCGCCCGAACACATCACGCACGGCTCGAGCGTGACGTACAGCGTGCAGCCGGGCAGCCGGTAGTTGCCCAGCGCCTCGGCGGCGGCCCGCAGCGCGACGATCTCGGCGTGCGCGGTCGGATCGTGCTTGCCGATCGGCTGGTTGTAGCCGCGCGCGATGACCACGCCGTCCTTGACGACGACGGCGCCGACCGGCACCTCGCCCAGGTCGCGCGCGTGGCCCGCCTGCTCGAGCGCGAGCAGCATGAACTGGTCAGGCATCGGTGATCTCGGCCCAGCAGTTCGGCGTTTCGTGCAGCACCAGCTTGTGCAGGTGCAGGCCGGTGCCGTAGCGGTCCTTGTAGGCCGCCTTGAGGATCGCGAAGGCGACGTGGGCCAGGTTTTCCACCGTCGGAATGCGGTCGATGACGACCGTCTTGTGGCCCGGCAGCGTGGCCAGGAAGTCGCGCACGGCCGCGTCCTTGTCGTAGACAATGAAGGCGTGGTCCCAGAGGTCGACCAGGTGTTCCTTGGCCAGCGCCTTGATGTCGGAGAAATCCATGATCATGCCGTTGTCGGAATTGCCCTCGGCCGTGATGATGTTGCCGGTCAAGGTGATTTCCAGCGTGTAGCGGTGGCCGTGCAAGTTGCGGCACTGGCTTTTGTGGTCGGGGATGCGGTGGCCGGCGTCGAATTCCAGCTTGCGGGTAATGGTCAGCATGACATCTTTTCTTAGGGTATTTGTAAAAGTTTATGGGTTTGCAGGCTCAATTTCCATTTCGGATTGCGCTTGCAGGTCTCGATGGCCAGCCTGGTGTTGAACTCGGCCAGCGGCCCGTCCATCGCCTGCACATAGAAATTGGCGAAATCGAGGTGTTCGTAGGCGGCCAGGTCCTGGCCGGTCTGCGGAATGACCACCTTGATCTCGCTGCCCCGGGTCACCACCAGCGTCGAGCCCATCTTCGGGCTGACGCAGATCCAGTCGACCCCATCGGGCACCGGCAGGGTGCCGTTGGTTTCGATGGCGATCGTGAAGCCGACCGCGTGCATGGCCGAAATCAGCGCCGCGTCGAGCTGCAGCAGCGGCTCGCCGCCGGTAAACACCACGTATTTGCTGGCCGGATAAGCGGCCGGCCACAGCGCGTCGATGGTCGCGGCCAGCGCCTCGGCCGTCTTGAATTTGCCGCCGCCGTCGCCGTCGGTGCCGACGAAATCGGTGTCGCAGAACTGGCAGACGGCGCCGGCGCGGTCGTCCTCGCGCCCGCTCCACAGATTACAGCCTGAAAAACGGCAGAACACCGCCGGGCGCCCGGCGTGGGCGCCCTCGCCTTGCAGGGTGTAAAAAATCTCTTTGATGCTGTAAGTCACGATAGTTCCTGATTGGACAACCCTCGATTATATCCCACGCGACACTTTCCGTCGCATTCCGGCCGAAGTTGACTTCGCACAATGCTGCTGCGCGGCAACCACGGTACTTTCAACGGGTGGCCGGCCGATACTCGCGCGCCGAGGCGGACCAGCCAAATCGGCCGCCGCGACCGGGCCACGCCAACACAGGGGGAAGATACACCATGAACCACATGCCGCACCTCATCGGGATCGATATCGCCGCCGCCGGCGTTTGCGCGCTGGCCTGGCTGGCGCTGGGGCTGTCGTTGCTGTCGCGGCGGCAACGGCGGCGGCGCGCGGCGCAGCACCGCCTGATCGCGGCGATCGGCGCGCGGCTCGCGCACGAGCGCGACGCCCGCGCGCAAGCGGAGCGCGCGCTGGCCGACGCCCGGGCCCAGGTGCGGCAACTGGAACGGCGCCAGCAATCGCTGCGCGACGCCGAGCGCCGCCGCATCGGCCGCGACCTGCACGACGACCTCGGCCAGCAACTGCTGGCCATGGGCATGGAGCTGGGCGCGCTGGCGGCGCGCCACCCGGAGCTGGGCGCGGCGCTCGCCCAGGTCGACGCCCGCGTCGCCGGCGCGCTGCGCGCGCTGCGCGCCATCGTCGGCGACCTGCGGCCCGAGGCGCTCGACGGCGGCCTGCGCGGCGCGCTTGAACAACAGGTGGCGCAATTTTCGCGCCTGAGCGGCATCGCCTGCAGCATCGACGGCGACGCCGACGCCATCGCCGCCGGCGCCCGCATCGGCGGCGGCATGGACCAGGTCATCTACCGGATTTTGCAGGAGTCGCTCAGCAACATCGTCCGCCACGCCGGCGCCTCGCGGGTGTCGGTCGGCATCCGCGCCGGCGCCGACCGCCTGAGCCTGACCGTGCGCGACAACGGCGTCGGCATCGGCGCGCCGGACCCGCTGGCGCCCCCCGCGCGGCGCGGCGCCGGCCTGCGCGGCATGGCCGAACGCGTCTCGGAGGCCGGCGGCAGCTTCGACCTCGCCAGCGCGCCCGGCGTGGGCACGGCGCTGACGATGTCGTTCCCGCTGGCGTGACCAGCGCCCCCCCTTTTCGCCATACCAACCTCCACGAAGGCAGACATGAACAGCACGCCCAAGATCGAGCATGTGATGGAATTTCCCACGGCGGACCAGCCGCACGGCTTCGCGCTCAAGATGATGGAGTTGCTGGTCATTCCGACCTTCGTGCTCGACGGCCACGGCAAGGTCATCATCTGGAACCGCGCCTGCGAGCGTCTGACCGGCATCGCCGCCTGGGAGGTGCTCGGCACGGCCGACCACTGGCAAGGGTTTTACCACGAGCGGCGCGCCACGCTGGCCGACCTGGTGATCCAGGGGCGCGGCGCGGCGCTGGCGCCGCGCCAGGCGGTGCGCCGCGGCGACCCCGATGCCAACCTGTGCGCGGAAAACTGGTGCGACATGCCGCGCCTGGGCCAGCGCCGCTACCTGGCCGCCGACGCCAGCCCGATCGTCGACAACGACGGCCGCCTGATGGCGGTGGTCGAGACGCTGCGCGACGTGACGGATGAAAAATGCGCGCAGGTGGCGCTCGAACAGCTGGCCACGCGCGACGGCCTGACCGGCCTGGCCAACCGCCGCTGCTTCGACAACACGCTGCACGCCGAATGGCAGCGCGCGCTGCGCCAGCACCAGCCGCTGTCGCTGCTGATGGTCGACGTCGACAACTTCAAGCAGTACAACGACGCCTACGGCCACCAGGGCGGCGACGAGTGCCTGCAACGCATCGCCAAGGCCGTCGCCAGCGAGATGCGCACCAACGACCTGGTGGCGCGCTACGGCGGCGAGGAGTTCGCCGTGATCTTGCCGAACCAGTCGCTCAAGGGCGCCGCCATCGTGGCCGAGCGCATCCGCTGCCGCGTCGAACGGCTCGACATGCCCAACCTGGGCACCGCACGCCACGTGGTCACGGTGAGCATCGGCGCGGCCACCGCGCTGGCGGCGCCCGACAACGACGCCGGCCAGCTGGTGGCGGCGGCCGACTCGGCGCTGTACCGCGCCAAGCACATGGGCCGCAACCGCATCAGCATGCCAAGCGTGGACGAAGACCGCCCCGCCAGCGGCAGCTAGCCGACAAACGGTGTGTAGGCGATGCCAACCGGGATGATCTGCGCCATCGCCGCGATGTTCTCCTGCGAGTCGGAGAAATCGACCAGCACCTGGGCGCGCGAGACGCCGCCGTCCAGCGCGGCCGTCCAGAAATTGAGCCCCCCCAGCAGCGGATCGCGGTGCAGCACGTTGTGGTATAGCGCTGTGACGAACGCGGCGTTGCCGCTGGTCTCGCCGTAGCGCGTATTGAATTCTTCGCTGGCGACGAAATAGGCCGCGATGTCAAGGATCTGGTTGCCCCGGTCCAGGCTGTCCAACCAGAAACCCATGCCCGATTCGGCCGGCGCGCGGTTGAACATGGCGCCGAACAGACGGTAGACCTCGCCCGCGTTGCCGCTCGTGTCGAGCGCCAACGCGCCGCCGTCGGCGAACAACACGCGCTCGACGCCGACTAGCAGGTCGGTGCCGCCGGCGGCGTCGGTGAGCGTCGTGCCGGCGGCGTTCGCGGCCAGCGCGAAACCGGCGCGCGCGCCGGCCACCGATAGGGTGTCGCGGCCGGCGCCGCCGACGAACAGTTCGTTGCCGCCGACGCCGGCCAGCACGTCGTTGCCGCTGGTGCCGATATGTCGGCTGTCGAGCGCCACGCCGAAGCTCACATCGCTAAACCGCAGCGTTTCGACGCCGCTGAGCACATCGCTGCCGTCGCCGCTGACGGTCAGCGACGCCAGACTGGCGTCGAACTTGTAGGCCGACAGCGTTTTGCCGAACACCACGGTATCGGCGCCGCCGCCGCCGGTGACGGTGTCGCTGCCCTTGCCCAGGGTGATCACATCGTCGCCGGCGCCGCCGGTGATGACGTTGCCGGCGTCGTTGCCGACGATGGTGGCGCCGCCGCTGCCGGCGATGGCGCGCTCGATCGTCACGTTATAGGCGATCGAAACGTTGTTGTAGCCGGGGGCCGTCGAGCTGAAGGCGCCCTGGTTCAGATTGATCACCGTGGCCCGCGTCGTCTGCGAGAAGTCGAACGTGTCGGTGCCGCCGGCATCCCAGATCGCCTGCGGCGGCGCGTCGGTGGCGAAGCGGTAGGTGTCGGCGCCGGCATGGTAGGTCATGTTGGCGCCGTACAGGTATTGCAGCGCCTGTATGTCGTAGAGCATCGGCGTGACGCCGTAGTTGCCGTTGAGCGCAAAGCCCGAGCCGGTGTTGTACGACATCTGCGTGTAATCGAGGTTGTCGGTGGCGCTCGGCAGGAACGGGCCGTCGACGGCGCCGCCGGTCGAGTTGTAGTTGCCCGGATGCTTCAAGCCCAAGGTGTGGCCCAGCTCATGGATCAGCACCGACGGACCGAAGCTGCCGGCGCTGAAATTCTGGTTGTTGCGGTCCTGGTTGTTTAAAAACAGATAAGTCGGGCTGCTGCCGTCCGGCAGGTAGGCGTAGGCGCTGCTCTGGGCGCCCTGGTCGTTGGTGGCCAGTTGGATATTGCCGCCGGTCGCCACTTCGGTGAAGCGGACGTTGGCCACGGCCGACCAGGTCGCCAACGCCACCTTGACCGCCGTGCGCTGGGCCGCGCTCATCGCGGCGAAGCCGCTGGCGTCATCGGCGGTGGCATCGGTGGGCACGCGCGTCATGAAGCTATAGGTCAGCGTGACCGCCGTGCCGGGGCTGGCGCCCCAGCTGCTGTAGAGGAGCGAATCGATCGCGTTGTTTCCGGTCGTAAAAGCCATGATCCTGCCAATGCAAACTATAATTTCTCAATAGTAACATTAGATCGGGCCCCATGGGCCACCCCGGCCACCCGGCCACCCGAAATTGCAATCCGACGCGACCCCGGTGCCCGGCCCGCTTCAGCGCGCGCGGGCCGGCTTGCGCTGGCGCACGCCGGGCAGCGGCAGCAGCGCCTCCTTCTGCCCGGCCGACAGCGACGGCAACAGGTTGATGCCGATCTCGCGCTCCAGTTGCGCCACGCTCATGGTACGGTAGGTCGTGGCGGCGCGGTTTTCGACGAAATAGGCGGCCCCGGCGCGCCGGCGCGGGCTGTAGACCAATTTATACAGATGCGTCGGCACCGCCACGTTGCCCACCTTTTGCGGCGCGCCGCCGAGAAAGGCCGGACCGGTGACAACGTACAGGTCGCCCTCCTTGCGCGCCATCTTGCGCACCACCGCCTCGATGCCGGCCCACAGGTGGCGGTTGTTCTCGGCGTCCTGCGGCACCATGTTGGCCAGCGTGAAACTCTCGTGCTGGCTTTGCCGGTCCGGCATGTCGCCGTTGGGCGCCATGTGGCCGCGGTCATAGCCGCTGCGGGCGTAGTCGGCCAGCTCGGCGCGGGCGCGCCAGGCCAGCCGCGGCTCGGGATGGAAACTGTCCTCGCGCGGCAGCCCGGCGGCGGCGTCCAGTTGGCGCACCGTCAGGTGCTCGGCCGACCACAGCGGCGTGCGCGTGACGCCGCTGTGCATGATGCCGAACTCGCCGTAGCACAGTTCGGTGGTGGCGGCCCGCAGCGGGGCGTTGCCGATTTCCGGCAGGCGGCCGTCGACGTAGTGGACGGGGCAGCGCGCTTCGAGCGCGGCGGCGGGACGGGCCAGCGCGGACAGGCCGAGCAGGCAAGCGGCGAGCACGCCCGCGGCCAGCCGATTGTGCGACAAATTCATGTTTCCCCAGGGCGATTTTGGAGGCGGCATTCTAGCGGACCGCGCGCCAAACAAAAAGGGCCGGACCCAATCGGATCCGACCCTTTCGAAACATCCGCCCTACCAGAGGCTCTGTTTACAACTTTTCATTGTTTTAAGATTGCCACAACAATGCTTGTCATTTTACATTGTTTTTGGCGCCAGAGGTGACAATTTTGATATGGCCGTCACGACGCCTTGTTGCGCCGCGCCGTGTTGCGGCGGCGGTGGCCGGTACCGCCGCGCCCGGGCGGCGCCTTGGCCTCCCCGGCCTCGGCGCGCTGCTTGTTGACGATGCGGGCGGCGACCTCCTGCTCGCGGCCAGGATAGCGGCCTTCCTGTTCGAACTTGCGCTCGAGCTCCTCGAACTCGCGCTCGCGCTTGGGATTGGCTCCTCTGGGCATGATAGCCTCCTTTGCTCGCAAACTGTGGGGATGGGACCATGCTACGCAATGCCCGGCGCCGGTGTCGCACGGCTGCGACGTCCGCGCGCTGTGACGCGTGTCAGGCTTCGGCCGACAGCAACGCCTCGATTTCCTCGAGCAAATGCGGCATCGAGTCGACCACCCGGTAGGCGCCGGCGAAATCGTGGCCGCGCGTGAGCGCGTTGCGCAGCACGATGCAGCGGATGCCGGCCGCCATCGCCGCGCGCAGCCCGCGCGGCGAATCCTCGACCACCAGCGCGTCGGCGGCCGCGACCCCGAGCCGGGCCAGGCCCAGCAAATACGGCGCCGGCGACGGCTTGCTCTCGGCGCACGACTCGTGCGTGAGGACGAATTCGAAGTGCCGGCGCAGCGGCAGGCGCCGATGGACGATGTCGAAATGCTCGCCGACCGAACTGGTGACCACGCCCATGCGCAGGCGCGGCGCCAGCCGTTCGAGCACCTCGGCCACGCCATCGATGGCGGCGATGTGTTCGGCCGCGAGCCGGCGCGCGTAGCGGCGGTTGCGCTCGTCGCGCAGGGCCGCGATCGCCGCCGCGTCCAGCGCCGGCGCGAGCAGGTGCCAGGCGCCGCGGTTGTCGGCCAGATACCAGTCGAAGAAATGTTGCTCGGTCAATTCCAGGCCGAGCGGGCGGAACAAATCCCGGTTGGCTTCGTAAAACAGCCTTTCGGTGTCGACCAGCACGCCGTCGTTGTCCCACAAAATTGCTTGCAGCATACTCCGCATTCCTTGTAAAGCCCGGCGAGCGGCCGGCCGCGGCGCCGCGGCGGGCCCGGGCAGCGGCGATTGTACCCGCTGGCCTTGCCTGGCGGTGTATGCAATACTGGCCGCAACGCATACCCGAAGAGCGACATGGCCGTTTTTGCCCGACTTCCGCGCAGCCTCAAGTTCCGGATGACCGCCGTGGTCGTCATGCTGGTGCTGATCGCCACGATGACGGTGGCCTGGGTGGCGCTGGTGCTGGCCGAGCGGGACATGAAAGGCGTCATCGGCGCCCAGCAATACGCCCAATTGTCGTCGGCCGCCGCCCAGGTCGACGCCCAGCTCGGGGCGCGCCAGGCGCTGCTGGCGAGCCTGGCCGACACCCTCACCGAGGCCGACGGCGACGACGCCGCCGCCCTGCGCGCCTTCGTCGCGCGCCATCCGGTGGCGCGCGGGCGCTTCCTGAACTTGCATATCTATAACCGCCACGGCGTGCTGCTCAACACCGTCGGCGACGGCGCCGCCGCGCTCGACCCCGGCCCGGCCGCGCGCGGCTACTTCGAGCGCGCGCTGGCGGCCGGCAAGGCCACCGTGTCGCCGCCGTTCAAAAGCGTGCTGACCGGGCGCCCGGCCGTCATGCTGCTGCAGCCGGTGCCCGGCGCCGACGGCCGCGCGCGGATGCTGGTGTGCGGCAGCATCGACCTGACCAGCCCGGCCTTCACGCAAGAGGTGGCCGCGCAAAAGCCCGGCAAAAGCGGCTACACCTTCATGATGACGACCGCCGGCGTGCTGCTGTACCACCCCGAGCGGGCGCTGCTGCTGCAGCACATCAACGCCCGGCCGGGGCGCAACAGCGCCACCGACGCCGCGCTCAAAGGCTTCGAGGGTTGGGCCGAGACGACCGGGCGCGACGGCAGCGCCGGCATCTACGCATACAAGCGGCTGCAGACGGCCGACTGGATCATCGGCGCCCGCTTCCCGGTCGAGGAAGCGTTCGCGCCGATGATCGCGATGCGCCACCAGGCCATGCTGGCGGCGGCCGCCTTCGCCGCAGTGGCCGGGCTGATGGCGTGGATCGCCGTCGAACTGATGCTGCGCC
The DNA here is from genome assembly GCA_963513825.1 of uncultured Duganella sp. GTDB lineage: Bacteria > Pseudomonadota > Gammaproteobacteria > Burkholderiales > Burkholderiaceae_D > Rugamonas. The sequence goes on along the minus strand of CAUPRW010000005.1, from coordinate 69,834 downwards.
CGCTCACCCGCCTGCGCCACGCCATCGGCGAGATCCGCGGCGGCCGCGCCGGCATCGACGTGCTGCAGCGCGGCCGCGCCGACGAGATCGGCGCGCTCAGCGTCGCCTTCCACGAGCTGATGGCCGAGCGCGAGGCGGCGCAGACGGCCAGCCGCGACAGCGAGGCCCTCATCAGCAGCATCCTCGAACGCGCCCCCGACGCCTTCGTCAGCTGCGAGGCGAGCGGCATCATCACCAATTGGAACGCCGCCGCCGAGCGCAGCTTCGGCTGGACGCGCGCCGAGGCCGTCGGCCGCGACATCGCCGAGCTGATCGTGCCGGCCGCGCTGCGCGGGCGCCACGGCGCCGGCATGCGCGCCTTCGCCGACGGCCACGTCGGCAAACTGATCAACTCGCGGGTGCGGGTCGCCGCGCTGCACAAGGACGGCGGCGAGGTGCCGGTCGAACTCTCGCTCGGCGCGCTGCGCCACCAGGGCGCCTACTACGCCACCGCCTTCCTGCACGACATCACCGAACGGGTGGCCTACGAGCGGCGCATCGCCGCCAGCGAACAGCGCCTGCGCACCATCACCGACAACCTGCCGGTGCTGATCTCCTCGCTCGACGCCGGGCGCGCCTTTCAGTTCGTCAACGCCACCTTCCTGCACTGGTTCGGCATGGACCCGGTCAAGCTGATCGGCCGCCACCTGGTCGAGGCCATCGGCAACACCCAGTACGAGCTGGCGCTGCCCCACCTCGAGCGCGCCTACGGCGGACGCATCGCCACCTACGAGCACTGGGCGCGGGTCGGCGGCAGCGAGCATACGCTCGAGACCACCTTCGTGCCCGAGCTCGGCGCCGACGGCGCCGTCGTCGGCGTCTACTCGCTCACCCACGACACCGAGCACCTCAAGCAGATCGAGCAGCGCCTGACGCAGCTGGCGCGCATCGACACGCTCACCGGCATCGCCAACCGCCTGATGTTCGAGGAAATGCTGCAGCTGGCGCTGGTGCGGGCCGGGCGCGGCGGCAAGCCGCTGGCGCTGGCCTACCTCGACATCGACCATTTCAAGGCCATCAACGACAGCCGCGGCCACGGCGGCGGCGACGCCGTGCTCAAGGAGTTCGCCGCGCGCCTCAAGGGCAACGTGCGCGCCAGCGACACCGTCGCCCGCGTCGCCGGCGACGAATTCGTCATCATCTTCGAGCAGGTGGCCCACGCCGACGAGGCCGCGCGCATGGCGCTCAAGATCGTCGAGGCGATCCGGCGCCCGTTCACGGTGGCCGGCGACGCGCTACGCATCACCACCAGCATCGGGCTGGCGCTGCACCACGGAGAGGGCGAATCGGCTGCCGAGCTGGTCGCGCGCGCCGACAGCGCGCTGTACGCGGCCAAGCACAACGGTCGCGACGGCTACGCGCTCGCCCGCTAGGTTTGCCGCGCGCCACGCGGCAGGCGGCGCGCCGTGCTATCCTTCGCCCTCGCCGGGCCGGGCCCGCCCGGCCCCATTCGTCCCAAACCATTCCAACCAGCCAGCACGCATGTCACCGACCCGATTTTTCAAGCTCGCCGAACACGGCACCACCGTGCGCACCGAAGTGGTCGCCGGCCTGACCACTTTCCTGACGATGGCCTACATCATCTTCGTCAACCCCGCCATCCTCGGCGACGCCGGCCTGCCCAAGGACGCGGTGTTCGTGGCCACCTGCCTGGCGGCGGCGCTCGGCACGCTGATCATGGGCCTGTACGCCAACTACCCGATCGGCATGGCGCCGGGCATGGGCCTGAACGCCTACTTCGCCTACGCCGTCGTGCTCGGCATGGGCGTGCCGTGGCGCACCGCGCTGGGCGCCGTGTTCATCTCCGGCTGCCTGTTCCTGCTGGTGAGCCTGTTCAAGGTGCGCGAGCAGATCGTCAAGGGCATTCCGCACTCGCTGCGGGTCGCCATCACCGTCGGGCTGGGGTTGTTCCTGGCGCTGATCGCGATGAAAAGCGCCGGCCTGGTGGTGGCCAACCCGGACACGCTGGTCACCGTCGGCAACATGCACAATCCGCACACCTTGATGGCGGTGTTCGGCTTCATGCTGATCGTCACGCTCGACCGCCTGCGCGTGCCCGGCGCGCTGTTGATCGGCATCGTCGCCGTCACCACGCTGAGCTTTTTCTTCGGCGGCAATACTTTCCACGGCTTCATGTCGCTGCCGCCGTCGATCGCGCCGACGCTGTTCGCGCTCGACCTCGGCGGCGCCGTCTCGCTCGGGTTGTTCAACGTGGTGCTGGTGTTCTTCCTGGTCGAACTGTTCGACGCCACCGGCACCTTGATGGGCGTGGCCAGCCGCGCCGGACTGCTCGTCGGCGGCCGCATGGAACGGCTCAACAAGGCGCTGCTGGCCGACAGCTGCGCCATCGTGGCCGGCTCCGTGCTGGGCACCTCGAGCACCACCGCGTATCTGGAGAGCGCGGCCGGCGTGCAGGCGGGCGGGCGCACCGGCCTGACGGCGGTGGTGGTGGCGCTGCTGTTTCTGGCCGCGCTGTTTTTCGCGCCGATCGCCGGCGTGGTGCCGGCCTACGCCACCGCGCCGGCACTGCTGTTCGTCGCCTGCCTGATGCTGCGCGACCTGGTCGACGTCGACTGGAGCGACACCACCGAAAGCGTGCCGGCCGCCATCACCGCGCTGGTGATCCCGTTCACCTACTCGATCGCGCACGGCATCGCCTTCGGCTTCATCACCTATGCCGGCCTGAAGCTGCTGACCGGGCAGGCGCGCCAGGTCAAGCCGGTGGTGTGGATCATCGCGGTGGTGTTCCTGATCAAGTACGGCATGACCTGAGCCGCCGCGCGCACCGACGCGGCAAGATCGTCCTAGGCCCGGATCGCCCGAATGCCGACCAGGTTGTGCAGCCGCATCCGACAAAGCGCGAGCGTCTCCTCGGGCGCCGCCACGCTCAGTCGCACGTCCAGCCCGCGCTCGGTGGCGGCCGTGCGCAGGCCGCGCAATTCAATGCCGAGCCGGCGCACGACGGCCAACACCGCCTCCAGCGTGCCGATGGCGGCCTCCGGTTCGATCAACAATCGGTAGTTTTTCAGGGTGCTGTTCATGCCTCAAGAATATCCCGCCCCTGGTGAAATAGGCTCCCTATCCTCGCGTTGATTCGCCCTATCCGCAGCAGATCCTCCCTCGTCTTGTAAAATACCCGGAATATTCACCTTCCGAAGGAGGCATCAGTGGAAATCGACGAGCTGGACCGGCGCATTTTGCGCGAGCTGCGCCAGGATGGCAGGCTGAGCAACACCAAACTGGCCGAAAAGGTCGGCCTGTCGACCACGCCGTGCTGGAACCGCGTGCGCGCGCTAGAACAGGGCGGCATGATCGAGGGCTACACCGCCCTGCTCAGCCAGACCGCGCTCGGCTATCCCGATACCGTCATCATCGAGGTCACGCTGGACCGCCACGACGACGAGATCTTCGAAAAATTCGGCCAGGCGCTGGCCGAACTACCTGAGGTGATGGAGGCTTATCTGCTCACCGGCGAGTACGACTACCTGATCAAGGTCGCGGTGGCCGGCACGGCCGGGTACGAGGAATTTTTGCGCCGCAAGCTCTACAAGCTACCGGGCCTGCGCCACAGCCGCTCGACGTTCGTGCTGCGCTGCCTCAAACGTAGTTACTCCGTCACGCCTTGATAACGAAAACATAAGTTTATAATTGACAATTGTTGATATCTATATGCAACTTCTTTGATTTTCCTGTATTTGCAGTAAATTCACTTCTTTTTCCCAAGTACAAGATTTATACTGCCGGAAATTAAAATGTGAACGTGCATGCGAAAACTATTTGCCTACTCTTACTTCATCGGCGATCCAGAGCAACAAAGCCAGTTCTTTGCCGACGTGCGCCCGATCGTCATCCTGACCCAAGCCTTCGGCCTGGTCGCCTGGCTGTGCGCCATCACGCTGCTGTTCGGCTCGAACGGCGACGGCCACCTGAGAGTGCTGCTGGGGGCACCGGCCATCCTGATCAGCCTGTTCCTCAGCACGCGCGCCCGCGCCTTGCCGCAATTGGTCGTCAGCGGCGTCCTCGGGGCGCTCGCCACCGCCGTGGCGTTCCGCCTGTTCATGAACCAGACCGCGCACCCTGCCTTCTGGATGCTGCCGATCGGAACGGCCATGGTGCTGGCATCGGCGCCCGTGTTTAGCGGGCTGATCAATTACGTCGGCACCGCCATCGCCACCTGGCTCATCCTCGGCATCGGCAATTTCCCGGCGCAGCCGGGCCAGCTCGATTTCCACCTGGCGCTGGTCGCCGTCGGCGGCAGCCTGTGCATCGGCATCTACCTCAACGTCTACTTTTTGACGCTGCGCGTCGGTAATTTCCGCGCCCGCAAGGAGTTGACCGAGCTCGCGTTCAGGGACAGCGTGACCGGCTTGAACAACCGCCGCAAGTTCACGCTCGACGCCCGCGCCGCCCAGCGCCGCGACGGTCCGCTGCATTTCCTGATGATCGATATCGACGACTTCAAGCAGATCAACGACACGCTCGGCCACGACGCCGGCGACGAGGTGCTCAAGAAAACCGCCGCCGTCATCGGCCGGCTCTCGGCCGGCCACCTGTGCGGCCGCCTCGGCGGCGAGGAATTCGGCGTCGTCTTCCACGGCGACATGGCGGGCGCGCGCGCCTACGCCGCGCGGCTGCTCGAGGAAGTGCGCACGGCGGGCCGGCCGGCGCGCACGATCAGCATCGGCATCGCCGAATTCGACAAACGCGCCGACCTCTCGGTCAGCTACCGGCTGGCCGACCAGGCGCTGTACGCGGCCAAGCGGGCCGGCAAGAACCGCTACATCGTCGCCGACGCTCAGCGCGCGGCGGCTTGAACGACGCCCGCCGCCGGCTGCAGGCAACCCAAGCCGATCAGCGTCTCGCGCATGGCCGTGTCGAGCGGCGTGTGCGGCTCGGCGCCCAGCGCCGCGCGCAGGCGCGCGTTGGACATGCGCAGCGGCTGGCGCCACAGGTAGCGCATCTCGCGCAGTTCGCGCATCACCGGCACGAACGGCGCGGCCAGCGTCACCATCGACCAGGGGAAGGCGCGCGCCTTCAAATCCGGATTGCCGGCGGCGCGGCCTATCGCGCCCGCCATGGCGGTGCCGTCCGCGTCCCAATGGCCGTCCATGTGGTAGCGCGCGAACGCCGGCAGCGCGTCGCCCCGCTCCACCAGCCGCGCCATCGTCTCGGCGACGTCGGGCAAATAGGCCCATTGGTGGCCGACGCCCGGCGCGCAAGGATTGCTGATCGCCGTCACCGGCTTGCCCGGCTTGATCAAGCCCTGCGCCAGCCAGCTGTTGCCCGCCCTGGGGCCGAAGAAGTCGCCGGCGCGCACGACCAGCGTGCGCACGCCATCGGCGGCGGCGGCCTCCAGGCGCGCTTCCAATGCGACCCGGATCGCGCCCTTGCGCGTGGTCGGGTGCTGCGGAGCGTCCTCCACCAGATTCGCGAACGCGTCCGGCCCGTAGTTGTAGACGGTCCCCGGCAGCAGGATGCGGGCCCCGCTGGCGCGCGCCGCCGCGATGGTGTTGTCGATCATCGGCAGCACCAGCCGACCCCAGTGGCGGTAGCCGGGCGGGTTGACCGCGTGGACGATCAAGGCCACGCCCTCGGCGGCGGCGGCGACGTCGGCGAGCTCCATGGCGTCGCCTTCCAGCCATTCAATGCCGTCGCCGTCGACCGCCACCCGCCGCGGCGCGCGGTGCAGCGCCTTGACCCGCCAGCCGCGCGCCAGCAGCACGCGCGCCACCTCGCCGCCGATGCCGCCGGTGGCGCCCAATACCAGCGCGATATTCATCTTCCCCATGCCGTTCTCCCATTGATTGTCGATGAGGAGAGTGTGGCGCGCGACGAGCTAAAAGAAAATTAGTGAAACAAGCATAGTCGCTATACAATTTCGTATGACCACCAGCGAACCGCAATGGGACTTGTACCGCACCTTCCTCGCCGTGTTGCGCGAGGGCTCGCTGTCGGGCGCGGCGCGGACGTTGGGATTGACCCAGCCCACCGTCGGCCGCCATGTCGACACGCTGGAGCAGGCGCTCGGGCTGTCGCTGTTTACCCGCTCGCAGTCGGGGTTCATCGCCACCGACGACGCCCTCGCCCTGCAACCCTATGCGGAAACGCTGGCCTCCACCTCGCTGGCGCTGGTGCGGGCGGCGTCCGGCCTGGGCGCGGGCGGCGGGGCCGCCATCGAGGGTACGGTGCGCGTGACCGCCAGCGAGGCGATCGGCGTCGAAGTGCTGCCGGCGATGTTGGCGCGACTGCGCGGCACGCACCCCGGCATCACGATCGAACTGGCGGTCTCGAACCGGCTTGTAAACCTTTTGCGTCGCGATGCCGACATCGCCGTGCGCATGCAGCGCCCGGAACAGGACGTGCTGGTGGCCAAACGAATCGGCAACATCGATCTGGGTTTCCACGCGACGAAGGGGTATCTGGAGCGGCATGGCACGCCGCAAGGCTGGGAAGACATGCGCGGCCACGCGCTGATTGGCATCGACACCGACAACGCCTTCACACGCGGCCTGCAATCGCTGTTCGGCGGGCTCGCACGCAACGACTACGCGCTACGCAGCGACAACGATCTGGTGCATCTGGCGGCGATCAGGGCCGGCCTTGGGATCGGCATCTGCCAGGTGCGGCTGGCGCAGCGCGATCCGAATCTGGTGCGGGTGGTGCCGGACCTGCTGACCATCCCGATGGACACCTGGCTGGCCATGCACGGCAACCTGCGCGCCAATCCCGCCTGCGCCGCCGTGTTCGCGGCGCTGGCGGAAGGGCTAATCGCTTACGCGGCCGGCGAACAGCGCGATTAACGCGACGCCATGCGTCCTTGGCGGCGCACTTCGTCCTGCATCTGCAAGCTGCTGCGCGCCGCTTGCAAAGTCAGCGCATCGAGGCCGGCGGCCTTGCGCACCAGGGGTCGCGGCAGGTCGGCCCAGCGGCTGCGCGGCAGGTCGCCGCTCGGCTGCGCGGCCGGCGACAGCCTTTCGACACCGGTGTTGATGATGATGCCGTCGGCGCCGCTGTCGCTGATGCCGTTGTTGGCACCGTCGGTCGCGGCGGCGGCCATCTCCACCACCCGGCTGCCCTGGGGACAGGCGGCGTCGGTGAGCAGCACCGCGCCCTGCGGATCGACGCAGCGGTTGATAACGCTGGCGCCGGCGCCCGCGGCCAGGGCGGACGCCGAGGCGACGCCCATCAGGCCCGCGCACAGCAGCAATTTGGTCAATGTATGGGATGGCGTCATGATGGTGTCCTTGGTTGATGGACACATCATCGCCCGCCGGCGCCGCCGCATCTGTACGCAAGCACACGTATCGGGTGCCGGCTGCGAATGGCTGTCGGGTACAATAGCGGCTTCTTCCGTAAACTGATGACGCTCCGCCGGCAATTACCGGCCTCGCCCTCCCATGCCTATGAAAACTCTGCTGTTCGTCCCCGCGCTAGCGCTATCTCTCATCCACGGCCAAGCGGCCGCCGTTGACCAGGACCCACCCTACGGCTGGACCACTTCCGCCGAACTGGGCGCGATCTCCACCTCCGGCAACACCGTCGGCACCTCGGTCACCGGCAAGATCGATTCCAAGCAGGAACTTCCCGACTGGAGCAACGAGTACATCGCCGCCGGCTACTTCAAGGACGAGCAGGTCACCACCGCCGACGGCGAGAAGGTGCGCGAGCGCTCGGCGCAGCGTTATTCGCTGTCGGGCAAGGCCGCCTACAAATTGATGCAGGACCGCGACAAGCTGTTCGCGCTCGCCACGCACGTCGACGACCGTTTCGGCGCCTACATCCGCTACTCGACCATCGGCGTCGGTTACGGCACCCAGATCTACCAGTCCGAAACGCAGACGCTGGACGTCGAAATCGGTCCGGGCTACTTCCGCGGCGCGCGCTCGACCGGCGAAACCGAGAACGGCATGACGGTGCGCGGCGCCGGCACCTTCAAATGGCGCCTGAGCGAGAACGCGCTGTTCGCGCAAACGCTGATGGTCGAACGCGGCACCTCCAACACCCACTCGGAGGCGGAAACCTCGCTGCGCACCAAGATCAACAACACCATGCAGTTGAAGGCCGCCTTCAGCGTGCGCAGCGACACCAGCGTGCCTGACGATAAAAAGAACACCGACACGCAAACCTCGGTGACGCTGGTGTACTCCTTCTAACGTTTTTTTTCCCGATTTTTTCGACGCTTAATTTTCGACTATGAACACTCCACGCACCCTCGGCACGCCGCTCTCGCCCACCGCCACCAAAGTCATGCTGCTCGGCTCCGGAGAACTCGGCAAGGAAGTCATCATCGCGCTGCAGCGCCTGGGCGTGGAAGTGATCGCCGTCGACCGCTACCCGAACGCCCCCGGCCACCAGGTCGCGCACCGCGCCCACGTCATCAACATGGCCGACGGCGCCGCGCTGGCCGCGCTGATCGAGCAGGAAAAGCCGGACCTGATCGTGCCGGAGATCGAGGCGATCGCCACCGACACGCTGGCCGCGCTGGAACAAGCCGGCAAGATCACCTGCATCCCCACCGCGCGCGCCGCGCAACTGACCATGAACCGCGAAGGCATCCGCTGCCTGGCCGCCGAAACGCTCGGCCTGGCGACGTCGCCGTACCGCTTCGCCAGCAGCCTGGAGGAACTGGAGGCGGCCACCGCCGCCATCGGCTTCCCGTGCGTGATCAAGCCGGTCATGTCGTCGTCGGGCAAGGGCCAGTCGAAGATCGACAGCGCCGCCGAAGTCAAGGCCGCGTGGGACTACGCCGCCGCCGGCAGCCGGGTCGACGCCGGCCGCGTCATCGTCGAAGGGTTCATCGACTTCGACTACGAAATCACGCTGCTGACGGTGCGCTCGATCGGCGCCGACGGCCAGGTCGTCACGCAGTTCTGCGATCCGATCGGCCACGTGCAGGTACAGGGCGACTACGTCGAATCGTGGCAGCCATGCCGCATGAACCCGTTGGCGCTGGCGCGCTCGCGCGACATCGCCGGCAAGGTCACGGCCGATCTGGGCGGGCTTGGCTTGTTCGGGGTCGAGCTGTTCGTCAAGGACGACATGGTCTGGTTCTCGGAAGTGAGCCCGCGCCCGCACGACACCGGCATGGTGACGATGGCCACGCAGGTGCAAAGCGAGTTCGAACTGCACGCCAAGGCCATCCTCGGCTTGCCGGTCAACGTGGCGCTGCGGGCGCCGGGGGCGTCGGCGGTCATTTATGGCCAGCACGAGGCGGCCGGCATCGCCTTCGAAGGCGTGGCCGAGGCGCTGCAGGTGCCGGGCAGCGACATCCGGCTGTTCGGCAAGCCCGAATCGTTCGCGCGCCGCCGCATGGGCGTGGCGCTGGCCACCGCCGACGACGTCGACACCGCGCGCGCGCGGGCGAAAGAGGCGGCGGCCAAGGTCAAACCCGTGCTTCGTTAAAATAACTAACAGAGCGCGTAGGGCGGATTAGCGCAGCGTAATCCGCCATGCATGCGCCGCCGGCGGCTCAAAAGGTGGCGGATTACGGCGTGCCGCCTAATCCGCCCTACGCGCTTTCCACTCACATCTGTTTGAACAAATCGACATAGTTCCGGCTCACCACCAGCTGCTCCGGGCGCCCCTTCAGCTGCACCATCAACCGCCCGCGAAAATCCTGCCGCGTCCCCGCGACGTGGCGCGCGGCGACGATCACGCTGCGGTGTATCTGCCAAAACTGCCTCTCGTCGAGCTGCTCGCGCAGCTTGCTGATCGGCGTACGTATCAAGCTCTCGCCATCGGCCAGGAACACGCTCGTATACTTGTCGTTGCTCTGAAAATAAATCACCTCGTCGATCGAGATCAGGCGAGTTTGATCGCCCTGCGACGCGCGTATCCACTGCAACGGCTCCGGCGCCGCCTCCACGGGCCCGCCCAGGCGCCCGCCCAAACCGGCCAGCAAGGCCTGCAAAGCCGCCGCCGTGGCATCCGCAGCCGCAGCCGGCGCCGCGCGCCGGGCCGCCAACGCCGCCTTCAAGCGCTCCACGGTTTTACCGAGGCGCTCCAGACTCGCCGGCTTGAGCAGATAATCGACGGCCGAATGCTCGAAAGCCTCCACCGCGTACTGGTCGAACGCCGTCACGAACACGATATGCGGCGGCTTCGGCCCCTCGAGCAGCCGCGCCGCCACGTCCAACCCGCTCATGCCGGGCATGCGGATGTCGAGGAACACCACATCGGGCGCTTGTTCGTCGACCAGGCGCAGCGCATCGAGTCCGTTGGCCGCCTTGGCCACCACGCGCAGCGCCGGCCACACGGTTTTCAACTGCTGCTCCAGGTAATCGCGCAGATGCGCCTCGTCGTCGGCTATCAGGGCGTTGAAGGTATCGATGTCGGACTCGCATTCAAAGGCAGGATCAGGCGCACGGTCACGCCGCAAGGTTGGTTTTCCACTAATTCTACCCGAGCCGCGCCGCCGTACAAACTGGCCAGGCGCTCGCGCAGGTTGCTCAATCCGACGCCGCCGCCCGGCTTGGCCGAGCCGGTCCCGTTCCCGTTGCCCGTGAGACCGGCGCCGGTGTCGCTCACCGTCACCCACACATGCTCGCCCCGCACGGCGGCGCCGATGACGATCTCGCCGCCCTCCACCTTAGGCTCGAGCCCGTGCGAGATCGCGTTCTCCACCACCGGTTGCAGCAGCATCGGCGCGATCACGAAGCCGCGCAGCGGGTCCGGCACGTCGATGCGGTAGCGCAGCCGCTCGCCCATGCGCACGGCCAGCACGTCCAGATAGGCGCCCAGCAGCGCCGCCTCGCCACCGAGCGTGGTCTGGCCGCCACGGCTGGCCGCCAGGCTGGCGCGCAGGTAGTCGATGAAGCGCTCGAGCATATGGCGCGCCTGCTCCGGCCGCGGGCCGATCAGGCCGACGACGTTGGCCAGCGTGTTGTACAAAAAGTGCGGTTCGATCTGCGCCTGCAGGGCGCTCAGGCGCGCCTCGGCCAGCAGCCGCTGGCTCGATGCCATCGATTCGTTGCGCCGCGCTTCCTCCATGGCCACCTGCAGGCGGCGTTCGGCGGCGCGGTGGTTGAGGTACATGAAGCCGCCCACCAGGCAAGCCGTCGCCAGCGAATACACCCACACGCCGCGCTGCGCCCACACCACCAGCGGATTGGTCCCGCTCAGTATGACGTTGCCTAGCCCTATGCCCAGCGGCACGGCCACCGACAGCAGCGCGATGTACAGCGCCATGCGACGCAAGCCGCGCGCGCGCCCCACCACGCCGTCGAACGCGCGGTTCAAGCCATACATACCGCCATAGACCATCACCCCGATCAGATTCGAAATGAACAGCGTGTGCCACATCTCCTCGAGCCACGCCCGCGCCGCCGCGCCGCGCGCGATTTCGGCCCCGGTCAGCAGCAACGCCACGACACAGCTGAAAATGATCGTGTAGACCAGATTGCGCCACACCGACGACGGCCAGCGCCGGAAGTACGGGATCATTTCCAGCGGGTGCGCGATCGGCGGCCGCTTGCAGTCGGCGGCGCCGGCGGTGTCGGGGGTGTGTGAAGTAGTCATGTGGGCAGGAAGTTACCATGAAAGCAAACCGGCGCGCGATAGGACAAGCGCGCCAGCGCCCTCGGACCGGCCTTGATGTTGTTCGCATCAAACACTGTCATCACCGTCTGTCCGCGCCGCGTGTCCTGCGCCACGCCCACCAGGTAGCCGTCGGTCTCCGAGCGCGCGCCCCGGCGCGGCACCAGCACATGCTCCTCGACCTGCCAGCCGGCGCCGAAGGCGTAGCTGTCGCCCTTGCCGCTATCGGTGTCGATCAGGTTGACCGTGTTGAGCACCAGCGCGCCACCGGCGCCGTCGGCGCCCAGCACCAGCAGCTTGCGGTGGCGCGACGACACCACCTGCGGCGCCACCCGTGGAAACTCGCTGTCGCCGAACAGCCGCGCCTCGCGCGCCTGCCCGCTGGCGTAATCGAGCGTGATCTGCACCGTGGCGCTGCGCCCCGCCCGGAATGGCCGCAGCTCGCCGCGCATCGGCAGCGCCGGCTCGGGCAGGATGTCGCCCTCGTGCAGCACGGCGTCGAAGCGGGTGCAGGCGCCGTCCTCGAACGCGTTCCCGAGGTGGAACACCGAGCGCGCGGGCAGCTCGAACACCTGGCGCACGCGCAGCGTGTCCTTGGCGACGACCACCGCGCGCAGCGGCCGCCCGGCGCCGGCCCAGCGCATGCGCTCGGCCAGGCTGGTTCGCGGTCCGCTCGCCGGCTGCATGTCGTACGGCGGCACCAGAAAAATCAGATGGCGCGCGCTGACGACGAAGTCGTGCACCATGTTCAAGTCCGGCACCGGCAGCAGGGCCGTGGCCAGCACCGCGCCGGCCGCGTCCAGCCGGTACAACGCCAGCCGGTTGTCACCCGGCGCCACGCCGAAGTTCCACAGTCCGCCGTCGGGGTCCGCCTTCGGGTGGGCCGAAAACGGCATCCCCTTGAGGTCCGCGCGCCAGGTCTTGGCGCCGCGCGTGGCCAGCGTCTCCGGATCGAGTTCGTAGGCCGAGCCGCCCTCCCACAGCGCATAGACCGTGCCGTTGAAGGGCAGCAGATTGGTGTTGGCGACGTTGACGCTGTCGTTGTTCTTGACCGGTGCGCGGTCGTTGCCAGTGCCGAAGGCGGGGTACAGGAAGCGGCCGGCGGCGCTCTCCTGCTCGAACTTGCGGGTGCGCACGAAGCTGCCCCGGTGCGCGACCTTGCCGCCGTCGATGCGCCAGCGCTGGGCAAAGCCGTCGCCGTCGAACCAGTGATGATAGCGCTCGCCACCGAGCTCGAAGCGCCCCGGCCCGTTGCGGTAGAAAACACCCGTCAGATCCGACGGCAGGCGCCCGTGGACCAGCGCCTCGCCGGCCAGCTCGCCGGCGAAGTCGGCGTAGGTCGACAGGCGCGCATCGCCGTCGAGCGCCTGGTGGAAGCTGCGGAGGGTGCGCTCGTCGGCGAGCACCGGGCCGGCGGCCAGTCCGGCGGCGGCCAGGCCCAGTGAACGGTGGAGGAATCGGCGGCGTGGGTTCATCATGGCCCCCGGTCAGCGCAGGCTCACGCCGACGGCGGCGCCGGCGGCCGGCACGGCGATGCGCGCGTCGGCAAAGGCCGGCGCGCCGCGCTTGCCCATGGCGTTGTTGCTGAATGCGTAGTCCTCGACCGGTACGCCGACCGCGTTCAGATCGAGCTTGCCGTTGCCGTTGGCGTCGTGGTAGACGGCGAAGGCGTAGTCGCCGGCCGGCAGGTCCTTGACCTCGAGCTTGACCGTGCCGGGCGCCGCCGGCGCCGCCAGCGCGCGGTAGGGTTTGCCCTTGAAGGCGTCGTCATTGTTGTACAGGGCGAGCAGCAGCTGGCCGTCGGCGCTGGCCACGCCCTCGACATTGACGGTCAAATCGGCGGCGCGGGCGCCGGCCAGGGTCAACAGCATGGTCAGCAAGGCGGCGGTGCGGTGGTTCATGTCGGGCTCCAGTGGTGGTAATGGTGGTTGTGCTCAATGCGTACCGCACTGTAGCGGGCCGCCCCCGGCGCCGGCGGGCGTTGCGACGAAATGCGCGCCGGCGGCGCCAAACGCGCGGCCGTGGCGCGAAACGCACAGCGCGGTTTTACCGCACGGAAAACTACGCTATAGTGGTCGGCAACCGATACTCCCGAAAAGAGCCGCAATGCGCATTGGACAGGATCCGAACTCCCCTGCCGCATCCGGGCTTTTCCTGGCCTCGCACCCCACCGCGCAAGCCGGCGTTCGCCCCGGCGCCCGCGGGCTGGGCGCGTTGACGCTGCTGGCGCTGTGTTACGCGCTGGTGGCGCGCGCCAGCCTGCTGCTGGCCTTCGCCCACACCAACGCCACGCCGGTGTGGCCGCCGTCCGGCATCGCCTTTGCCGCCCTCGTGCTGATGGGCTACCGGGCCTGGCCGGCTATCATGCTGGGAGCATTTGCCGCCAACCTGGCCGCCTTCCACGCCAACGGCCTGCCGTTGAGCGGCGCGCTGGCGCTGGCGTCGTCCGCCATCGCCGCCGGCAACACGCTCGAGGCGCTGGCCGGCACCTGGCTCATACGCCGCTACACCGACTTCACGCAGCCGCTCGGCCAGCTGCAAAACGTCTACAAATTCTCGCTGGTGGCCATGGTCATGTGCCTGGTCAGCGCCGGCGTCGGCGCCACCACGCTGGTGCTGTGCGACCTGGCGCCGGCCACCGCCTTCACCACCGTCATGCTCACCTGGTGGGTCGGCGACACCGCCGGCGTGCTGCTGGTGACGCCGGCGATCATCGCGTGGCGGCTGGCGCCCCGGCCGGCGTGGCGCTGGCGCGGCGCGCTGGAGGCGGCGGCGTCGCTGGCGCTGCTGCTGGTGCTGATCAAGCTGGTGTTTTTCCGCGCCTACTCGGCCGACCACCAACTGGCGTGGCTGCCCTACCTGTTCGTGCCGTGCGTGGCGTGGGCCGCGTACCGCCATGGCCTGCGCGGCACCAGCACGGTCTACCTGGGCGCCGCCGGCGGCGCCGTGCTGGGCACCGTCAACGGCCTCGGTCCGTTCGCCGTCGGCACCCTCAACGACGCGCTGATCTCGCTCGACACCTTTGTCGTGCTGTGCAGCCTGATCGGCATGGTGCTGTGCGCCGACGCCAGCGAGCGCAAACGGCTCGGGGCGACGCTGCGCGAGCACAGCGCGGCGCAGTGGGCCACGCTGCTGTGCGGGGTCGCCCTGACGGTGCTGGTCTGGCATCTGGTGGCCGTCGGCACCGAGCGGCGCGCGCGCGAGCGCTTCGAGGCCGAGAGCGACGACATCGCCCAGCGTATCGTCCAGCGCATGAATTTATACGAGGCGGGGCTGCGCGGCGCGCAGGCGCTGTTCCAGGCCGAGCAGGACCCGAGCCGCGCCCAATGGCGCGATTTCGTCGCCGCCATGGACCTGGCCCACAATTTTCCGGGCGTGATGGGGCTCGGCTACGCCGAATTCGTGCAGCGCGAGCGGCGCACCGCGCTCGAGGAGCGGGTGCGGGCGGACGGCTATGCCGACTTCCGTATCTGGTCGCTCGATCCGGCCGACGCCTTGAACGCGCCGCCGCTGTCGGTGCCGGTGCTGTACCTCGAGCCGTTCGACGCGCGCAACCAGCGCGCCTTCGGCTACGACATGTATTCCGAGCCGCTGCGCAAGGAGGCGCTGCGCAACGCCGCGCGCTCCGGCGCGCCCGCGCTCACCGGCAAGGTGGCGCTGATGCAGAACGGCGAGGAAAGCGGCCAGCCCGGCTTCCTGATGTATTTTCCCGTCTACCGCAAACAAGCCGGGCTGACCGACGAGGCCACGCCGAAACAGCGCATGGCGGCGCTGCGCGGTTTCGCCTACAGCCCGATCCGCACCGATGAACTGATGCGCGACCTGCCCGGCGGCGGCCAGTCCGCCGGCGCCGACCGCCGCACCATCGCGCTTGAGATCTTCGACGGCGACGAGGTCGGCGCCGAAGCGCGGCTGTACGCCAGCGCCGCAGACCGCACCAGCGAGGAGCGCCTGCACTATCCCAACCCGTTCGTGCGCAACCTGCCGCTCGAACTGCTGCAGCACCGCTGGACGCTGCGTTTCACGTCGCTGCCGGCGTTCGAAAAGTCGATCGACCGGCAGAAATCGCACATCGTGCTGCTGGCCGGCGTCATCATCAGCCTGTTGTTCTTCGGCGTGGTGCGCGCGCTGACCGCGCGCCACGTCTACGCCACCGGACTGGCGCGGCAGATGACCGGCGCGCTGCGCGAATCGGAAAGCTCGCTGATCGCCGCGCGCGACCAGGCCGAGGCGGCCAGCCGCGCCAAGAGCGAATTCGTCGCCAATATGAGCCACGAGATCCGCACCCCGCTCAACGCCGTGTTGGGCATGACGCATTTGCTCAACAACACGCCGCTGTCGCCGGAGCAGCAGAACTACCTGGAGATGATACGCTCGTCGGGCACCTCGCTGCTGAGCATCCTGAACGACGTGCTGGACTTCTCGAAGATCGAGGCCGGCCGCATGGAGCTGTCGCCAACGCCGTTCCAGCTGGCCGCCGTGCTCGAAACGCTGGCCAACATCATGACCGTCAACGGTGGCGAAAAGGACCTGGAACTGTCCATCGGCGTCGAACCGGGCGTGCCGCCGGCGCTGCTCGGCGACGGCCACCGGCTGCAGCAAATCCTCGTCAACCTGGTCGGCAACGCCATCAAGTTCACCGAAAAAGGCTCGGTCGCGGTGCTGGTCGAGGCGTTGCCCTCGTCTTCCCCGGGATCGGCGGCGGCGCAAGCCGGCGCGCCCGTCACCCTGCGCTTTACCGTCAGCGACACCGGCATCGGCATTCCGGCCGAAAGCCTGGCTCAGTTGTTCGCGCCCTTCTCGCAGGGCGACGCCTCGATGACGCGGCGCTTCGGCGGCACCGGCCTCGGCCTGACCATCTCGCGGCGCATCGCCGCGCTGATGGACGGCGACATCGCGGTGCGCAGCACGCCGGGCGCCGGCAGCCAATTCGTGCTCACGGTGCCGCTGCTCGGGGTGGCGGACACCGGCGCCGATCCGGCCGCCGGCGGCGTGGCCGACCCGGCGCCGCATCTGCTGGTGGTCGACGACGATCCCCTTAGCGCGCAATACCTGTACAAGACCATCCGCGCCCAGGGCTGGCACTGCGACTGCGCCGGCTCCGGCGAGCAGGCGCTGACCCTGCTGCGCGCGGCCGGTGGCCGTTACGGCGCGGTGCTGGTCGATCGGAACATGCCCGGCATGGATGGGCTGCAAACGATGGCGGCGATCCGCGCCACCGGCCGGGATGGACAGCGCGTGCCGCCAGTGGTGCTGATGGTGAGCGCCTTCGGCCAGGGCACGCTGCTGCACAACGACGGCGCCCGCGGCGCCGACGCGGTGCTGCTTAAACCGGTCACCGGGCAGCGCCTGCAAGACGCCGTGCGGCTGGCGCGCGCCGCCGGCGCCGCCGATGCTTGCGCTGGCGGCGCAGCTGGCGTTGGTGGCGGCGCCAGAGGGCCCGGTGGCGAAGCTGGCGGGGAAACTGGCGGCGCCACCGCGGCAGGTCGCGCGGCGGGTACGGCCGGCGCGCGACCCGAGCCCGCCGGCCGGCCAGACAACGCGGCGGCGCCGGCCATCGGCGCCGACAGCGCCCCGCGCGAGGCCGCGCCCTCGGCGGCGCCGCTGGCGGGACCACCCCCGGGTTTGCGCATCGACGGCGTGCGCATCCTGCTGGTCGAAGACAATCCGATCAACCAGCTGGTCGCCAGGAGCATGCTCGATCACGCCGGCGCGCGGGTCGACTCGGTCGACAACGGCCGCGCCGCGCTCGAGCTGCTGCGCACCGATGCGCACCGCTACGACGTGGTGCTGATGGACGTGCAAATGCCGGAGATGGACGGTTTCGAGGCGACCGGCCTGATACGCGGGCAACTGCGACTGGCGCTGCCGATACTGGCGATGACGGCCGGCGTGATGGCCTCGGAGCGGGAAAAATGCATCGCCTCGGGCATGGACGACTTCATCGCCAAGCCGATCGACGTCGAGGAAATGCTGCGCGCGATCCGGCGCAACCTGCCGCCGGCCGCCCGCTGACCGACGCGGCTCGCGGCGCTGTCAGTTCTCGACCACCACCACGGGCCGCAGCCGCTTGCGCGAGGCGCGCGCGTGCGGCACCCAGGCGTGGGTCTGCCAGCGGCGCCACATGATCAAGCCGCGCACCCACTCGTCGGCCACGTAGGCGATCCATACGCCAACGAGCCCCCAGCCGAGCACCACGCCGAGCAGCCAGCTGCCGCCGCCCAACACCAGCAGCAAGGACAGGGCCCCCGCCACCACCGGAAAGCGGGCGTCGCCGGCGGCCCGCAGCGCGTTGATCACCACCAGGTTGAAGGTGCGGCCCGGCTCGAGTAGCACCGTGATCCATAGCAGCGTCACGCCGGCGTCGATGATGCGCGGATCCTGCGTGAACCAGCCGAGCAGCCAGCGGCCCGCCAGCGCGGCGGCGGCGGCGATGAGCACGCATACCAGCAAGCCGATCCTGAGGGCCCGGCGCACCACCGCGTGCGCCTCGCGCAGCTCGCCGGCGCCGATCAGGTAGCCGACCACGATTTCCACGGTCAGCCCGGTGGCGATACTGAACATCATCACGCCGCCCATCAGCTGCAGCACGTAGGCCTGGGTCGCCAGCGCGCCGGCGCCCAACTGCGCCGCCGTCGCCACGCTGAACATGAAGGCCAGCCGGTAGGAGATGTTCTCGGCCGCGCCGGGCAGGCCGATATGCAGCACCGCCGCCAGTTCGGGGCGCGGCAGGCGCCACCAGTCGTGGCGCGCCAGCCGGATGCCAAGGTGCAAACGCCACAGCCACAAATGCAGCGCCAGGCCGACCGCGCGGCTGGCGGCCAGCGCCAAGGCGTAGCCAGGCAATCCCAGCGCAGGCAATCCCAGCGCCGCCAGCGGCTCCCAGCCGTACATCAGCGGCACCGCCAGCGCCAGGTGGGTGGCGTGCATGGCAATCAGCACCAGCAGCGTGTCGCGGGTGCGCAGGTGGGCCCGCATGACGCCGGCCATCGAGGCGTTCCAGGCGTCGAACAGCAGCGACGGCGCCAGCGCCATGAGCAGCGGCGCGGCCAGCGGAAACACCTCGGGCGGCGCGTTGAGCAGGTGCAGCAGGCCGCCGGCGCCCAGCAACGCGGCCAGCGCGGCGACGGCGCCGACCCACGTGCTGGCGCCGACCACCGCGCGGGCGACGCGGTTGGCCGCCTCGCGCTGGCCGCCGCCCAGGTTCTGCGTGACGACCACGCTCACGCCGGCGCCGATGATGCGAAATAAAATGAACAAGGTGGCCGACACCTGGCTGGCGATGGCGAAGGCGCCGCCGGCGGCGTCGGAAATGCGCGCTGCCAGCGCCGTGCCGACCACGCCGGCGCCGATGGCCAGCACCAGCTCGACCAGCAGCGGCCAGGCGAGATTGAACATCGGCGGCATGCCGGACGGCGATTTGGTGGCGGACATGGAATGGTGCGTGCTGGCGATCGTTGCGGAGTGTGCCAAGTTTACAGCAATATTCGCCGGCCGTGCGCTCACCCCATCCGGGGTTGCCCCGCCAGGCGCAAGGACGCGGCGTCGCCGGTGTTGAACGAGCCGACCAGGCGCGCCAGCGCCCGCGCCCTCGCCTGCATGGCGTCGGCCGCCGCCGCGGCCTCCTCCACCAGCGCGGCGTTGCGCTGGGTGACGCCGTCCATCTCGCCGAGCGCGGCGCCGACTTGTTCGATGCCCAGCTCCTGCTCGGCGCTGGCGCTGCTGATCGAGGCCATGATGACCGTCACCTCGCGCACGCTCGAGACGATGTGCGCCATCGTGGCGCCGGCGTGTTCGGCCAGCGCGCTGCCGCTGGCGATGCGCTCGGTCGACTCGTTGATCAACGCCTTGATTTCCCTGGCCGCCGCCGCCGAGCGCTGCGCCAGCGCCCGCACCTCCGACGCCACCACGGCGAAGCCGCGCCCCTGTTCACCGGCGCGCGCCGCCTCGACCGCCGCGTTCAAGGCCAGGATATTGGTCTGGAAGGCTATGCTGTCGATCACGCCGATGATCTCGACGATCTTGCGCGCATAGTCATGGATGCCGGCCATCGTGCGCACCACGTCCGATACCACTTCGCCGCCCTTGCCGGCGACGTCGGACGCCGTCAGCGCCAGCGCGTTGGCCTGGCGCGCGTGGCCGCTGTTTTGCCGCACCGCCGCCGTCAGCTGCACCATCGCCGACGCGGTCTCCTGCAGGGCCCCGGCCTGGTGCTCGGTGCGGCGCGACAGGTCCAGGTTGCCGCTGGCGATCTCGCGCGAGGCGGCGTCGATCGCCACGGCGCCGTCGCGCACCGCGCCGACGGTGTGCGCCAGCCGGCCCGTCATGTGGCTCAGCGCGTCGAACAGTTGGCCGATCTCGTCGCCCCGTCCGTGCTCGATGACGACATGCAGCTCGCCGGCCGCCACCCGCTCGGCCAGCGCCACCGCCCGCGTCAGCGGAAGCACGATGCTGCGCGTGAGCAGCCAGGCCAGCGCCGCGCCGAGCGCCAGCGTCGCCACGCCAAAGCCGATCAACAGCGCCCGGCTGGAGCGGAACTGGCTGGCCGACAGCGCGGCCAGGTCCCGCGCCTCGCGCGTCTGGTGGTCGAGCAGCGCCCGCAGCGCGGCGGTGTGGGCGCCGAAGGTGGCGGCGAAGCGGGTGTCGAGCAGCTCCCCGACCTCCTGCACGCGGCCGCCATCCTTGAGTTTGAACACCTCGGCGCGCACCGCCAGATAGGCGGACTGGGTGGCGTCGACGGCTCGCAGCAGCCCGCGCGCGGCGCCGTCGGCCGGCATGGCGGCCAGCTTGCGCGCCATCGCCGCGGCCAGCTTGTCGCCGCCGGCCAGCTGCGCCTGGAACAGGTCGCCAACCTCGAGGCTGTCGCTGCGCGCGATCGACAGCGCGCGCAGGCCGTTCAGCTCCGCCGCGCCCAGCAGCTCGGAGGTGAGCTGCTGCTTGGCGAGCTTCTCATCGACCAGGTTGGAGGCGGTGTCGTTGGCCGACTGCAGGCGCCACAACGACACGCCGCACATGCAGGCCATGGCCGCCAGCACCAGCGCGAAGGAGGCGAGCACGCGCGCGCCGGTCTTGAACCGAAGGGATTTCATCGAAGGAGTTCTTCCAAGTAATTAATGTTGTACCGCAGACATCAATCACTATACCTGTCGAATGTGACAGCCTAATTACCTCACAGCAACTCCATCCCGGCTGTGGCTACGCCACCGGTGTCGGCAGCGGCCGGCCCTCGAAGTAGGCCACCAGGTTGTCGACCACCAGCTGGCCCATGGCGTGGCGGGTTTCGACCGTCAGGCTGCCCACGTGCGGCGCCAGCACCACGTTCCCGAGCGCGCGCAACGCGGCCGGCACGCGCGGCTCGTCGTCGAACACGTCGAGCGCCGCCATGCCCAGCGTGCCGGCGTCGAGCGCGGCGATCAGCGCCGGCTGGTCCACCAGCGAGCCGCGCGCGATGTTGACCAGCGTGCCCTGCGGCCCGAGCGCCGCCAGCACCGCCGCGTCCACCACGTGCCGCGTGGCCGCGCCGCCCGGCGCGCACACCACCAGGTAGTCGCTGGCGCGGGCCAGCTCGAGCAGCGATTCGCAGCGCGGCTGCGCCACGCCGGCGATGGCGCGCGGCTGGAAGTACATGGTGCGCATGCCGAAGGCCTCGGCGCGCGCCGCGACGGCCTGGCCGATGCGGCCGAAACCAAACACGCCGCACACCTTGCCGCGCAGGGCGCGGGTGGGCGCGAGCGGCTGGCCGGCCTCCCAGGCGCCGTCGCGCACGTAGCGGTCCAGCGCCGGCAGGCGCCGCGCCGCCGCCAGCAACAGCGTCAGCGCCAGGTCGGCCACGTCGTCGGTGAGCACGCCCGGCGTGTTGGAGACGGCGATGCCGCGCGCGCGCGTGGCCTCGAGCGCCACGGCGTCGGTGCCGATGCCGTTGACGGCGACCACCTCCAGCGCCGGCAACTGCTCGAGCAGCGCCGGGCCGGCGCCGATCATGCCGGTTGTCAGCAGGCCGCGCACGCCGGGCGCCACGCGCCGGATGTAGCCGGGCTGGTCTCCCTGAGGCAGGCGCCACGCGTGGTGGCAGGTGAAATGATGGTCCAGCTGCTCCATCACGGCGGTCGAGGGGCTGGCGGCGAGCACCAGTACTTCTGGTTTCATGGCACGATTCCTTGTGTGGCGGGACAAGCGGCGATTGTACTAGCCCCCATCGATTCGCGCCTCAATCATGGACTTTCGCCCGCCTATTCCGTATGCTCACATGACTTGCCGGGAGTGTGCCCTGATTTGAACATCCATGCCTTATCACAGCATGCCTGTCGTGCCGCCCCGCGCCGGTCGGCGCGCCTTGTCGCGCGCCGCCGACGCCCGCAAAGTCCACCATGGCGGCGCCCTCTGGCCGCCCTGCTCGCCCTGGTGGCGCTGGGCGCCTTGCTGCTGTGCGGGCCCGCGGCCGGCGCCGACCGCTGGGACAAGCTGGCCACGCCGCTGTTCGAACACCTCGGCCTCGAGCAGGGCCTGCCCCATCCGGTCGGCATGGCGCTGGCCCAGGACGGCGACGGCTATATCTGGATCGGCACCCAGAGCGGCCTGGCGCGCTGGGACGGCTACCATATGCGCAGCTTCCACCACAACGCGGCCGACGCCACCAGCCTTCCCGGCGATTTCATCCAGGCGCTGCACGTCGACGCGCGCGGACGGCTGTGGGTCGGCACCGCCACCGCCGGGCTGGCGATGTACGACAAAAGCCACGAGCGCTTCGTCCGTCCCCACGAGGAACTGGCGCGCGGCCTGGTCGGCGCGATCGCCAGCGACGGTCGCGGCAACCTGTGGATCGGCACCCCGGCCGGCCTCAAATTCCTCGACGCGCAGCGCGGCACTGTCAAGACCTACACCCGCGAAAACGCCACCGGCCTGCCGGACAACCAGATCCGCGCGCTGCTGGTCGACCGCGCCGGCAACCTGTGGATCGGCACCGGCACCGGGCTGGCGCGCATGAAGCCCGGCGGCGCCATCGCCGCCGTGCCGGTCGCCGCCGGCGCCGGTGCCGGCTGGACCGACACCGTGCTGGCGCTGGCCGAGAACAGCCGCGGCCAGATCGCCTTCGGCACCCTCAAAAGCGGCATCGGCACCATCGATCCGCTGGCCGACGCCGCCCGCCTGGTCACGCTCGACGGCGTCAGGGACATCGAGTCGACCATGGTGCTGGCGCTGGCCGAGAGCACGCCGGGCACCTGGTGGGCCGGCACCTACGGCGGCGGCATCGTCACCTACAACAGCGCGACCGGGCGCGGCCAGCGCATCGTCCACCAGCCGGCGGTACCGCCCAGCCTGGGCAACGACCGCACCGCCGCGCTGCTGCGCGACCGCAGCGGCATGGTCTGGGTCAGCACCGAGCGCGGCGTCGACATCTACGATCCGCACAGCGAGAGCATCGACGCGGTGTTCGGCGCCGAAGGGCAACTGGAGGCGGCCGTCACCGCCTTGATGGCCGACAGCCGCGGCGAGGTCTGGATGGCGTTGGCCGACCAGGGCATCGACATCGTCGCCGCCGACGGCGCCCGGCGCGCGGCGCTGCGGCCCGATCCGCACCGGCCCGACACGGCGCTGCCCCAGCGCGTGATCCTGGCGCTGGCCGAGGCCGACCCCGGCCAGGCCTGGATCGGCACCCAGCTCGGCCTGTACCGCACCAGCGGCGGCGCCGGCAAGCACACCGTCAGCCGGGTCGCGTTGCCGCAGCAGGACCGCTATCCGCGCATCGGCACCATCCTGCGGCGCGACGGCCAGCTGTGGCTGGGCACCTTCGACGGCCTGCTGCGCTACGACCCGGCCGCCGGCACGCTGGCGCGCTACGCGCAGGGGCCGGCGCGGGACGGCGGCCTGACCGACAACCGTATCCACGCCGTCATCGCCGACAGCGACGGCGCGCTGTGGATCGCCACCCGCAACGGCCTCAATCGGCTCGACCCGGCCAGCGGCACGGTCGAACAGATCCGCGCCGCGCCCGGCGTGGCGGGCGCGCTGTCGGAAGCGGTCATCAGTTCGCTGGCGCTCGACGCGCGCGGCCGGCTGTGGGTCGGCACCTACGGCGGCGGCATCTGCGTCATGACCGGGCGCGACGCCGGCGGCGCGCCGGTGTTCGAACGCGTCGGCGTGGCCGAGGGCCTGTCGACCGGCACCATCATGGCGCTGCGGCCGGACCCGGCCGGCCGCGTGTGGGCCGCCACCTCCGACAGCATCGCCGTGGTCGACGCGGCCACCCTCAAGGCGCGCGCCCTCACCCGCGCCGACGGCCTGGCGTTCCGCACCTTCTTCATCGGCGCCAGCGCCATCACCGCCGAACGCGACCTCCTGTTCGGCGCCACCACGGGCATGGCGGTGGTCTACGCCGGACGCCTGAACGACTGGGGCTTCCGTCCGCCGCTGGTCATCAGCGCGGTGCGGGTCGACCAGCGCGCCCTCACGCCGGACCAGTTGGGCGGCGCCGACGGACCGACGCTGACGCTGGGGCCGGAAACCCAAAGTTTCGAGGTCGAACTGGCGGCGCTTGATTTTTCGGCGCCGCAGCGCAACCGCTACGCCTACCTGCTCGAGGGCTTCGACAGCCGCTGGACCGAGGCCGACGCCAGCCGCCGCGTGGCACGCTACAACCGCCTGCCGCCCGGCACCTACCGCCTGCGCCTGCGCGGCAGCAACCGCGAGGGACTGTGGAACGTCGACGAGCTCTCGCTGCGGGTGGTGGTGCCGCCGGCCTGGCACCAAACCTGGTGGGCCCGCAGCGGCTACCTGCTGGCCGCCGCCCTGCTGGCGTGGGCGCTGGTGCGCTGGCGCGTGCGCCAGCTCCAGCGCAAGGGCGAGGCGCTGCAGGCGCTGGTGTACGCGCGCACCCGGCACCTGGAAAAACTCAACGCCATCGTCAAGACGATCAACGAGCAGAGCGACTTCGACGCGCTGCTGCAGACCATCCTGCAGGAGTCGACCGTCATCAAGGGCGTCGACTCGGCCCTGGCGCTGGTGCGCGAGGCCGGCACCACGAGCTTAACGCTGCGCGCGGCCTGGGGCCGCATCGACGCCGCCGCCGAAGCCTACAGCGTCGACCTGCGGCAGGCCGAATCGCGCTACGCGCCGGCCGCCCGCATGATCGCGCCGGACATCTTCGAGATCCACCATCCGCACGCGCTGCCGGGCGACGTTTGCGCGCTGCTGACGGTGCGCATCGTCATCGCCGGCCAGGTGCAAGGCTACCTGGTGTTCGAGAACTACCAGCACGGCGCCAGCTTCGAAGCGACCGACCTCGATCTGCTCAAGGCGCTCAAGGAGCCGTTCGTGTCGGCCTACCAGAAGGCGCGCGCGCTGCGCATGATCGAGCGGGCGCGCGCCAACGCGGAGGCGGCCACCCGCGCCAAGAGCGAATTCCTGGCCAACATCAGCCACGAGATCCGCACGCCGATGAACGCCATCCTCGGCTTCGCCGGCCTCGGCACCCACCTCGACTTGCCGCCGCAGCCGCTGGACTACTTCCGCAAGATCGGCCGCGCCGGCCAAAGCCTGCTGGCGATCATCAACGACGTGCTGGACTTCTCCAAGATCGAGTCGGGCAAGCTGGAACTGGAGGCGCTGCCGTTCGACCTGCCCGACACGCTCGACCAGCTGGCCGACCTGTTCTCCTGGCGCGCCGCCGAACGCGGGCTCGAACTGGTGATCTGGGCGGCGCCGGACGTGCCGGCCAACCTGCTGGGCGATCCGCTGCGGCTCGGCCAAATCCTGGTCAACCTGGTCGGCAACGCGCTCAAGTTCACCGCGCGCGGCCACATCGAACTGCGCGTCGAGCGTGATCCGGGCGACGGCGGGCCAGCCGACGACGGCGCCCTGGCGCTGCGCTTCACGGTCGAAGACAGCGGCGTGGGCATCAGCGGCGAGCAGCAGGCGCGCCTGTTCCAGGCCTTCGCCCAGGCCGACGCCAGCACCACGCGCCTGTATGGCGGCACCGGCCTGGGACTGGCGATCTCGCAGCAGCTGGTGCGCAAGATGGGCGGCGTGATCACCGTCGACAGCGAACCGGGCGTGGGCAGCAGCTTCGGTTTCACGGTGCGGCTGCGGCCGGGCGCCGACCAGGGCCCGCGCACGCCGCCCTTGCCGCCGCAGGCGCTGGGCCGGCGCGTGCTGGTGGTCGACGACTGCGAGGCGGCGCGCCGCATGCTGCAAAGCCAGCTCGAAGGCATCGGGCTGCGCGCGCGCGCGGTCGCTTCCGGGGCGGCGGCACTGGCCGCGCTGCGCCGCGAGCAATACGACGTGCTGCTGATCGACGCCGACATGCCGGAACTGGGCGGCTTCGAGACGCTGCGCCGCGCAGCGGCCGGCGCCGCGCCCGCCCTGCCGCCGGCGGTGGTGATGGTCACCGCCTACGCGCGCGAACATGACGGCGAGACCGCCGCCGAAACGGGCCGCCTGCCCTTCATCGACAAGCCGGCCAACGCCCACCTGCTGCGCGGCGCCGTCATGGCCGCGCTGGGACTCGACGCCGGCCAGCCCCCCGCCAAGCCGGCGGCGGCGCCATCGCTCGCGGCCCAGCGCATCCGCGGCGCCCGCGTGCTGGTGGTCGACGACAACGCCATCAACCAGCAGGTGGCGAGCGAGATCCTGCAGCGCGCCGGCGTTGAGGTCGAGCTGGCCGCCAGCGGCGACGAGGCCGCGCGCATGGTCGACGCCACCCGCTACGACGCGGTGCTGATGGATATCCAGATGCCGGACATGGACGGCTACCAGGCCACGGCGCTGGTCCGCGCCGACCCGCGCCACGCCGCGCTGCCGATCATCGCCATGACGGCCCACGCGGTGGCCGGCTACCGCGAGCGCTGCCTGCGCATGGACATGAACGATTACATCACCAAGCCGATCGACCCGGACACGCTGTACACCGTGCTGGCCACGTGGCTGGCGCCGGACCTGGCGCGCGCGCGCGACGTCGCGCAGCCTGCGGCACGCGCCGAGGGGACGCAGGCGGCGCCGCAACCGCGTCCCGGCATCGACATGGAGGCCGCGCTGCAACGGTTGGGTGGACACGGCGCGCTGCTGACGCGCCTTCTGGGGATGTTCAGGCAGGATTTTGGCACCGCTTTGCAACACATTCATGATGCAATCGACGCCGGCGACACGGCCCGTGCGGCCGACCTCGTGCACAAGGTGCGTGGCGCCGCCGGCAATATTTCCGCGACCGAGCTGTTCGAGGTGGCCACCTTGCTCGAGGAGCGGCTGCGGGCGAGCGAGCGCTCCTTGCCAGCGCTGTTGCGCGCTTTCGGCCGCGCGCTCGAGACCGTCATGCTCAGCGCCGGCGACGAGATCGCCAAGGATATGCCGGCGCCGGCGGGCGATGCGCAAGATCGCTAGCGGTTTGGGCCGCAGATAAGGCTTGAGCTGCGACGGTCTTTGCCCTAGCATGGACTTGCGTGTTGATACGCGTCATACCAACCCTCCGATGAAAGGTGACGACATGGCCTCCCATTCCCCGCAAGATCTTGACCTGCTGCTATCCAAACTGGCCGGCGACGACGGTTTCCGGCAAAGCTTCCTGAACGATCCGCAGCTGGCGCTCGGCGGCCTGGGCATCAGCATCGACGCCGCCCGCATCCCGGCGCTGCGCAGCCTGCCGTCGAAGGAAGTGCTCGCCGCCAACCGCCAAGCCTTCAAAGGCAAGCTGGAAAACGCCGCCGGCGCGATCCCGTTCTTCCTGTCCGGCCAGCGCTGAGCGGGTTCGGCGCCCTAATCGAGTTTGACGCGCGCAAGCGCGCCCTTGTTGCCGCTGGCCCAAGCCGTCTTGCGGCCGGCGGCAAAGCCGATGGCGTCGAAGCCGGCCACCGTGGCCGGAAAGGCGAGCGGAGTCCACGTCCTGCCGTCGTCGCTCGACACGTCCGCCCCTGACGGGCCGACCGCCACCAGCGACCCGCCGCCGCCCGGCAGGTACTTGACCGCCGAGCGAAAACCGGACAATCCCTTTTCCCGCACCAGCGACCAGGTCTTGCCGCCATCGCTGGTGACGGCGACGTTGTCGACGGCCGCGCCCTCCCGCTTGTAGTCGCCGCCGACGATCACCCCGTGCAGCGCGTCGCGGAAGGCGATCGAGAAGATGCCGGCCGACTCGCCCGTGGCGAGCGGCGCGCGCGCCACGCTCCAGGTCTTGCCGCGGTCGGCCGTGTGCAGCACGCGGCCGCCGGTGGCGATCCAGGCGTCATCGCGGCCGGCCATGGCGATGTTGGAGCCGCTGGCGGAAAAGGCGCCCTCGTTGGGCAGCGCCGGCGGCAGCGCGGCGGCCGGGATCTTGCTCCACGTGGCGCCGCCGTCGCCCGTGCGCAGGATCTGGAAGCGGCCGTCGATCGAATCGCCGATCACCAGGCCGTTGTCCGCATCCCAGAACGTCATCGCGTCGAGGAAGCCTGTTTCGTCGGGGTTGACGTATTGCTGCGTCCAGGTGGCGCCGGCGTCGGTGGTCTTGAAGATGCGCGAGGCCGTCGACGGCCCTATGCTCAGCAGATAGGCGGTGCGGGCATCGACGGCGTCGATGTCGCGGAAGTCGAGCGGCGTGGCCATGGGGTCGACCGGTGGCGTCAGTTGACGCCAGCTGGCGCCGCCATCGGCGGTGCGCAGCACGGCGTTGCCCGAGCCGCTGGCCCAGGCGACGTTGTCGTCGACGGCGCTCACGCCGCGCAAACGGCCGGCAACGCCGCTGTCCTGGACGGTCCAGACGGCCGATGGCGCGTCGGCGAAAGCGCACGCCGCGGACAACAAGGCCGGAAGCACAAACAGAGTTTTCATGGTCGGTAAAAGTGAAGGCATGCGGGGATTCTAAATCACGCCGGGCGAAGCGGCGAAACAGAATGCTGCATGCGACGCGCGGCGCGGTGGCCCCGCCTCACGGCTCGTAGCGCATCTCGACCGTGTCCTGCGCGCCCGACGCCGCGCCGCAGCCACACACCGCCAGCACCATATCCTTGAGCGGATCGAGGCCCAGCGCCCGTTCTATATCGACTTCGTTGACGGCCGCCGTGACAAAGGCCGGCATGCCCGCCTCCGTCGCCAGCAAGTAAAACGTCTGCGACAAATGCCCGGCATCGAGCAGCAGCGCGCGATACGCCTTGGCGTGGTTGCGGTACTTCCAGAAATTGCGCTCCACGCGCGCCGCCAGCACCACCATCATCGGCGCGTCGACGAACCAATCCTGATCGGCCACCATGCGCAAAGCCAGTTCGGCCGTGCCGGCGGCGTCCATCGCGCCCATGGGCTCGAGCGCGTGCCGCACCGGGTGGTAGTGATACAAACCGGGCGCGACGCCCTCCACGCGCTGCGCCAGCACATAGGCCTCGGTCGGATGCAGGCCGCCGGCGGACGGACTGAGTTTTTTCAACACGAAGGCCCCCGGCGCCATTTCGCGTTCGCCCTGGGAGCCGAAGGCGCGCTGCAACAGGCGCGCGGCGCTGGCCAATGGCAGCGTGGCGTCGGGATCGAAATTGCGGCCCGTGTAGCGTTTGAACAGGATGTCATCGAGGCCGGCGCGCCCGGCCGCCGGCAGCATCAGCGCCGCGCCGGCGCCACGCTCGATGGCGGGGCCCGGCGGCGCGCCATACGATACGACCAATTCCTCGAAGCTGGGAAAGCGCATGCCCTTGTCGACCCGCATATCGCTCCAGCGGCTAAACATGTGCGCGGCGGCGGACAAGGGCCGCCAGTGTTGGGAGCGCAGCACCTCGTCGCGTTCGCGCACGGCCGCGCCTTCGGCCGCGTCGCCCAGCAGCAGGCCGTGCGCGAGCAAGCGGGCGATGGCCCCGGCCGAGGATTTTTGCTCGCAGGCGGCGCGCTCCCGCCACAAGGTCGGGCTGATGGCGCCCAGGGCCAGCATCTCGTCGTTGCCGATCTCGACCTCGGCGCCCAGGTGCGGCGCCAGCGCGATCCAGCGCATGGCGGAGCCGAGCGCGGTCTCGCCGGCGAACAATGACGACCAATCGATATCGAGCTCCTCGCGGGGCTCGATGTACAGTACGGCGCAACGTCTTATCAGCATGATGTCCCACCTCGTCAATGTCGGATAGTGCGCAATGAGCCCCCGGCGGCGCCTGGCGCATCAAGCCGCGCCTGGCCGTCCTACTCTATCGAAAAAGTCATTATTTCACGCGTTGCTTTTCCAGCTTGCGCGCCAGCGTGCGACGGTGCATGCCAAGCCGGCGCGCCGCCTCCGAGATGTTGAAGTCGGTCTCGGCCAGCACGGTGTGGATGTGCTCCCACTCCAGCGTCTTGATCGACGTCGAACGGTTGGTCAGCTCCAGCTCGGCCGCACCGGCCACGTGCTCGAACGCGGCCTCGATATCGTCGGTGTTCGACGGCTTGGCCAGGTACTGGCAGGCGCCCAGCTTGATCGCCTCGACCGCCGTGTTGATGCTGGCGAAGCCGGTCAGCACCACGATCAGCATTTCCGGGTCGTGCTGGTGCAGCATCTGCACGCAGGCCAGGCCGGACGAATTGCCCTTCAATTTCAGGTCCACCACGGCGTAGCCGGGCGAATGGTCGACCAGCACCGCGCTGGTCTCGTCGACGTTCTCGGCCAGCAGCACCTTGTAGCCGCGCCGTTCGAACGAGCGGCTCAGGGTGCGGGCGAAGGCGGCGTCGTCTTCGACCAGCAACAGCAAACGTTCAGTAGTCATGGGATGGTTCCGATTTGATTTCAATGGCCGACAGCGGCAGCGTCAAGCGCACCATCGCCCCGCCCTGTTCCAGATTGCTGGCGGTGACGGCGCCGCCCAGCGTGCGCGCCACGTTCACCACCAGGAACAGCCCGAGCCCTCCGCCCGGGCGTCCTTTACTGGAATTATACGGTTTGCCGAACTGCGCGAGCATCGCCTCGGCGAATCCCGCACCGGCGTCGGTCACCTGCAGCACCAGCGCGTCGTCCTCGCGCGACGCCTCCATGCGCAGCCACTGGGGCGACGCCTCGAGCGCGTTGTCGAGCACGTTGCAGATCATTTGCTTGAGCGTCGAATCGGACACCACCGGCAAGTCCGGCGCGATGCGGTTCTCGAACTCGAACGCCACGACGGGCCGGCCGATGCGCCACTCGGCGACCACCTCGTCGAGGAAGGTGTTGATAGTGGTGGCGGCCGACGATTCGCCGCGCGTCTCGCCGGCCGACAGCAGGATGCCGCTGACGATGGACTTGCAGCGCTTGAGCTGGGTCTGCATCTCGGCGATCTCCTCCAGCAGCACCGGGTTGCCCTTAAATTCGGGCATGTGCTTCCAGTCGCCGAGGATGACGGCCAGCGTGGCCAACGGCGTGCCCAGTTCGTGCGCGGCGCCGGAGGCCAGGAGCCCCATGCGGATGATGTGTTCCTCCTCGGCCGCCCGCTGGTGCAGCGCGGCCAGCTTGGCGGCGGTGGTGCGCATATTGCGCGTGATGCGGCTGATGAACACCACCAGCAGGGCGGCGTCGAGGATGAAGCACACCAGCATGCCCTGCACATACAGGCTGAGGATGCCGCGTTCGTGGTCCTGCGGCAGCCGCAGCGGTTCTGAGAACAGCGCCAGCCAGGCGATGCAGGCGCCGGTGACGGCGACGATGGTCCAGGTCGACCACGCCTCGAGCAGCACGGCGCCGAGGATCACGTGCAGCAGGTACAGGAAAACGAAGGGATTGGTGGCGCCGCCGCTGAGGTACAGCTGGGCCGTCAGGCTGGCCACGTCCACCGTCAGCGCCAGCAGCAGTTCGTTGTTGGAGACGAACTGGTTTTCCTGCCAGCGCAGGGTGCTGGCGATGTTGAAGGCGATCAGGCAGGCCAGCACGTTGAGCATGGCCGGCATCGGCAGCTGCACGTCGAGCAGTTGCGAAGCGGCGGCGATGGTGGTGATCTGGCCGATGACGGCGATCCAGCGCAGCTGGATCAGCTGCTGCATGTTCTTGTGGCCGGCGGCGTGGGTGATGTTGCTGGCCGACGCCTTGACGGCGGCAAGCGGCTCGACCACCGGAGCGTTGGGCCGGCCGCGGTCGAAGGGGTTGGGGTATTTTGTCGCCATCGTCGTTTTTCCAGATGTTCACGTAGGGCGGATTAGCGCAGCGTAATCCGCCAAGGTTGAGTCGCCAACGACGCCAACACGGTCGATAACGCCAAGCTAATCGCGCCGCGGTGTTTGACGTCCATCCCGCGCGACCCACCAAGTGGCGCCGGCCACCATCAGCGCCAGCGCGAACCAGGTGACAGCATAAACCAAATGGTTGTTAACGAACGAGATCACGGTCAGCCCGCCAACCGGACGCACGCCGTCCCCCGGCAGTTCCACCCGCGCCGAGGCGGCGTCCGCATCGACATAGTAAGGCGCCACCGGCGGCAAACCGCGCGCCGCGGCGATCGCCTGCAGGTCGCGGGTGTACCAATAGTTGCGCCCCGGCTCGTTGGCGCGCAGCGAGCTGGTCTTCTCGCTCAAGCGTAGCAGGCCGGTCACGGCCACCGCCGGCGCGCCCGCCACGGCCGCACAAGCGTCGGGCGCCGCGGCGGCCGGCGCCGGCCGCGCGCTCCAGCCGCCGGTGCCGGCCGGCACGAAGCCGCGGTTGACCATGACGATGCCGCCATCGGCCGTGCACAGCGGCGTGAGCACCCAGTAGCCGATGCCGCGCTCGAGCGAAGCCAAGGTCCATGTGGTCGAGCCCGGCAGATACACGCCGCTCAGCCGCACCCGCCGGTACTCGTCGTCCTCGACGGTCAACTTCGGCCAGTCGGCGATGCCCGGTGCCGGCGTCGGCGCCGCGTGCACGCGCTGGTCGACCCGCTCGATCAAGGCCAGCTTCCATTGCAACCTGAAGATTTGCCATGTTCCCAAAGCAAAAAACCCTGCGAACATCACCCCGGCCACGAGGGCCAGGATGACGCGCAGGGCGCGGGAACGTTGGCGCGATGCGCCAGTCGTCATTTCATGTCGTGCATGCTGTGCACATCCGAACCCATCGAAGGCATCATGTTCAGGTTCATGTGGTACATGACCCAGATCGAGCCGGCCAAGACGATCAGCAGCAGCACCGCCGTAAACAACAGCGCCAGCAGCGACCAGCCGCCTTCGTTCTTGCCGTTCATGTGCAGGAAGTAGACCATGTGCACCACCACCTGGACGGCGGCGAAGGCCAGCACCACGGCGGCCGTGGTGCTGGACTTGTCGAACACCTTGGCCATCACCAGCCAGAACGGGATGGCCGTCAGGATCACCGACAGCACGAAGCCGATGGCGTAATCCTTCAGGCTGCCGTGGGCGCCTTCCGCGCCGTGGCCGTGGTCGTCATGGCCGTGACCGTGACCGTGATTATGTGGCGCGCTCATGGCAGAACTCCCATCAGGTAAACAAAGGTGAAGACGCCGATCCAGATCACGTCCAGGAAGTGCCAGAACATCGACAGGCACATCATGCGGCGGTTGTTTTCAACCGTCAGGCCGTGCTTTTTCAGCTGGAACATCAACGTGACCAGCCAGATTGTGCCGAACGTCACGTGCAGGCCGTGGGTGCCGACCAGCGCGAAGAACGAGGTCAGGAAGGCGCTGCGCTGCGGACCGGCACCGATGTGTATCAGGTGCATGAACTCTTCGATCTCGAGGAACAGGAACGCCAGGCCGAACAGGCCCGTGATGCCCAGCCAGATCAGCGCGAACTTGAGGTTCTTGCGCTGGGCGGCGATCATGGCGAAGCCATAGGTGATCGACGACAGCAGCAGGAACGCCGTGTTCAGGGCGATGGTGCCCAGCTCGAACAACTCGGCGCCCGACGGGCCGCCCGCGTAATTGCGGCCGAGCACGGCGTAGGCGGCGAACAGGCCGGCGAACAGCAGGCAATCGCTCATCAGGTAGAGCCAGAAGCCCAGCAAGGTGCCGTTCTCCGGGTGGTGGTCGGCTACGTAGTAGCGCGCGCTTGGGTCGTCGCTCATGGCGGCGTTAGCGGTAATATCAGACATGGCTTTCCAGCAAACGAGTGTGCGCTTCTTCGGTACGGACGACTTCTTCCGCCTTGATGTAGAAATCGCGCTTGTAGTTAAAGGTGTGCGTGATGATGGCGGCCATCATGGCGACGAAGCCGATGATCGCCAGCGCCCACATCTGCCAGACCAGGGCGAAGCCCATGACGAACGACAGCGCCGAGATGATGAAGCCGGCGGCCGTGTTCTTCGGCATGTGGATGTCGACGAAGCCCTTGGTCGGACGCTTGTAGCCGTGCGCCTTCATGTCGGCCCAGCTGTCGCTGTCATGCACCACCGGTGTGAACGCGAAGTTGTAGTCCGGCGGTGGCGACGAGGTGGCCCACTCCAGCGTGCGCCCGCCCCATGGGTCGCCGGTGACGTCGCGCAGCTTCTCGCGGTCGCGCCACGACACATAGATCTGCATCAGGAACGCGCCGATACCGCCGGCGATGATCAGCGCGCCGATGGCGGCGATGACGAACCAGATTTGCAGCGACGGATCCTCGAAGTGGTTCATGCGGCGGGTAACGCCCATGAAGCCCATCACGTACAGCGGCGTGAAGGCGACCCAGAAGCCGACCAGCCAGCACCAGAAGCAGACCTTGCCCCAGAATTCGTCGAGCTTGAAGCCGAACGCTTTCGGGAACCAGTAGTTCATGCCGGCGAACAGGCCGAACACCACGCCGCCGATGATGACGTTGTGGAAGTGGGCGATCAGGAACAGCGAGTTGTGCAGCACGAAGTCGGCCGGTGGCACGGCCAGCATCACGCCGGTCATGCCGCCGATGACGAAGGTCAGCATGAAGCCCACGGTCCACAGCATCGGCACGTCGAAGCGGATCCGGCCCTTGTACATGGTAAAGAGCCAGTTGAAGATCTTGGCGCCCGTCGGGATCGAGATGATCATCGTCGTGATGCCGAAGAACGAGTTGACGCTGGCGCCCGAGCCCATGGTGAAGAAGTGGTGCAGCCACACCAGGTAGGACAGGATGGTGATCACGACCGTGGCGTACACCATCGAGGTGTAGCCGAACAGGCGCTTGGCGCTGAAGGTCGAGACGATTTCCGAGAACACGCCGAACACCGGCAGGATCAGAATATAGACCTCGGGGTGGCCCCAGATCCAGATCAGGTTGACGTACAACATCGGGTTGCCGCCGAGGTCGTTGGTGAAGAAGTTGGTGCCGACCATGCGGTCGAGCGAGAGCATGGCCAGGGTGACGGTCAGGATCGGGAAAGTGGCCACGATCAGGGCGTTGGTGCACAGCGCGGTCCAGGTGAAGACAGGCATCTTCATCAGGTCCATGCCGGGCGCGCGCATCTTGACGATGGTGGCGATCAGGTTGACGCCGGACAGGGTCGTCCCCACCCCTGCGATCTGTAATGACCAGATATAGTAATCGACCCCCACGTCCGGACTGGCCATGATGCCCGACAGCGGCGGGAACGCCAGCCAGCCGGTCTTGGCGAATTCGCCGACGAACAGCGACACCATCGTCAGCATGGCGCCGAAGGTGGTCATCCAGAACGAGAAGTTGTTCAGGAACGGGAACGAAACGTCGCGCGCGCCGATCTGCAGCGGCACCACGTAGTTCATCAGGCCCGTCACCAGGGGCATGGCCACGAAGAAGATCATGATCGTGCCGTGGGCCGTGAAGACCTGGTCGTAGTGGTGCGGCGGCAGGAAGCCGGCGTTGTCGCCGAAGGCCATCGCTTGCTGGGCGCGCATCATCAGCGCGTCGGCGAAGCCGCGCAGCAGCATGATGATGCCGAGGATCATGTACATGATGCCGATGCGCTTGTGGTCGATACTGGTGATCCAGTTCTTCCACAGCGGGCCCCACAGGCGGAATTTGAACATGACGGCGAGGAAGGCCAGGCCTCCCAGCGCCACCATGGCGAAGGTGCCGATCAGGATGGGCTCATGCAGCGGGATCGATTCCCACGACAGGCGACCCAGGATCGGGTGGTTGGGTGTCAAGGTGTGTTCGGACATGGTCATTCTTTACGGATAGGTTGGGCGGTGGCGGCAACGTCGGTCTCACAGACGTCTTTGTCCAGCGCTTTGACTGCGGCCGCCGCCTTGATGCGTGTGGCGTCCTGGTGCATCAGGGTGTTCATGCAGACCGAACCTTCGACCACGCAACGGTTCAGCACGAGGTCGTACAAACCCTTGTCGACATTGCCGAAGTGCATGATCGGATGCTTGATGGTCGGCTTGTCCAGCGCCACGAACTCGGCGCGGGTGAGCGCGCCGGTGGCGCCGCGGGTTTTCTCGACCCAGGCGTCGAAGTCGCCCTGGCTCACGCCGTGGTACTTGAAACGCATCTGCGAGAAGCCGGCGCCGCTGTAGTTCGACGAGAAGCCGTCGTACACGCCCACCTTGTTCATTACCGCGTTCAATTGCGTCTCCATGCCGGGCATGGTGTAGATCATGCCGGCCAGCGCGGGGATGTAGAACGCGTTCATCACGGTCGACGAGGTCAGCTTGAAGCGCACCGGCACGTCGATCGGCGTGACGAGCTCGTTGACGGTGGCGATGCCCTGCTCCGGATAGATGAACATCCACTTCCAGTCCATCGCCACGACCTGGATCTCCAGCGGCTTGACGCCGGCGGCGATCGGACGGTGCTCGTCGAGTCGGCTCAGCGGCCGGTACGGGTCGAGCAAGTGGGTGTAGATCCAGGTGATCGCGCCCAGCACGATGATGATCAACAGGGGCGCGCCCCAGATCAGCAATTCGAGCTTGGTCGAGTGATCCCAGTTCGGTTCGTACTTGGCGGAGGTATTTGACCTCCTATAGCGCCAAGCGAACAGACAGATCAAAATCATAACGGGTACGATAATCAACAGCATCAGCAATGTGGAAACAATGACAAGGTTTCCCTGCTGAGCGGCGATATCTCCGGACGGGTTCAACACCACCGTGTTGCAGCCGGCAAGCCACAACAACGGTGCGAGGAGAAGCCCACGACGAGCGATAGGAGGAATCATGCGGTAATTTACATCACAGGATATGGATAACATGCTACTGTACCTATTACGGAATGTTCTTGCCATTGGACACTTTGTCCTAGTGGTCCGGGGACATGATCGTAATAAAAACTTATTTACATACGAGACGAGACCATGGCCAATACGACTACATTAACGGGCGTCGTCCCAGAGCATCAAACCAGTCAGGGTGCACGCAATATCAACGCCCGGGACGGCGACATTTCACCTGGCGAAATCGCCATCGGCGTGGTGATTGGCCGCGCCTCCGAATACTTCGATTTCTTTGTCTACGCGATCGCTTCCGCGCTGGTGTTCCCGTCGGTGTTCTTCCCGTACGAGAGCCGGCTTGACGGAACACTATACGCCTTCGCGATTTTCTCGCTAGCATTTATCGCCCGGCCGCTCGGCACTGTGGCATTTATGGCAGTACAACACCGGTTCACCCGGGAGACCAAGCTGATGCTGGCGCTGATGGTGATGGGCGTGTCGACCGCCGGCATCGCCTTCCTGCCCGACTACGCCACGCTGGGCACGACCTCGATCGTGATCCTGTCGCTGTTGCGCGTCGGCCAGGGCATCGCCCAGGGCGGTTCGTGGGACGGCCTGCCGTCGCTGCTGGCGCTCAACGCGCCGGAAAACAAGCGTGGCTGGTACGCCATGCTCGGCCAGCTGGGCGCGCCGATCGGCTTCCTGATCGCCGCCGGCCTGTTCGCCTACATGATGTCCGCGCTCAGTTCGCTCGATTTCCTCGACTGGGGCTGGCGCTATCCGTTCTACGTGGCCTTCGCCATCAACGTGGTGGCGCTGTTCGCCCGCCTGCGCCTGGTGACCACGCATGAATACTCGCACCTGCTCGACGAGCGCCAGCTGGAGCCGGTCAGCGTTGTCGAATTGATCAGCAAACAGGGCCGCAACGTCGTCATCGGCGCGCTCGCCGCGCTGGCCAGCTACGCCCTGTTCCACCTGGTGACGGTGTTCCCGCTCTCGTGGATCAGCCTGTACTCCCAGCGCGCCGTCACCGGCTTCCTGCACGTGCAGATCGTCGGCGTGGTGTTGATGACGATCGGTATCATCATCTCGGGCCTGGTGGCCGACCGCTACGGCCGCCGCCGCACGCTGGGCACGCTGGCCATCATGATCGCCGTCTTCAGCGCCGCCGTGCCGTATCTGATCGACCAGGGCGAAACGGGCCAGGACATCTTCATCCTGCTGGGCTTCTCGCTGCTGGGTCTGTCCTACGGCCAGGCCGCCGGCGCCGTCACCGCCAACTTCGAACAGCGCTTCCGCTACACCGGCGCGGCGTTGACGTCGGACCTGGCGTGGCTGGTCGGCGCCGGCTTCGCGCCGCTGGTCGCGCTGGGCGTGTCGGCGCACTTCGGCCTGGCGTACGTCGGGCTGTACCTGCTGTCGGGCGCGGTCGCATCGTTGGCGGCGCTGAGCTTGAACCGCCGGTTGGACATCCGCAATTGATGAATGGCGCTTGATCTGTCAAGGGCCCGCGATTGCGCTTGTCGGATTACGCCGCGCCAATCCGCCCAACGCGTCACAAACATTGTTTTGACTGACGTAGGGCGGATTAGCGCGAAGCGCGTAATTCGCCGCGCGCCGCCGCCAGCCGGTAGTAATATGAATGAAACAACGCTTCAGTGAGGCGGGGCCGCAATCGCGGCCCCGTTGCATTCAGGAGGAGACAACATGAAAGTATGTATCGTCGGCGCCGGCGCCATCGGCGGCTTCATCGGCACCCGTCTGGCGGCTGCGGGGGCCTGCGACCTGAGCGTGCTGGCCCGCCGGGCCGCCCTCGTTTCGCTGCAAGAACATGGCTGGCGCCTGCGCCAGGGCGACGTCCTGATCACGGCCCCGGCCCGGGCCAGCGACAACGCCGCCGAACTGGGCCGCCAGGACGTGGTCATCATCGCCGTCAAGGGCCAGGGCCTGGCGGCGGTGGCGCGCGAAATCGGCCCGCTGATCGGGCCGGACACGGTCATCCTGCCCGCCATGAACGGCGTTCCATGGTGGTTCGGCCAGGGTGTCGCCGCGCTCGGAGCGCAGCCGCTGGCCAGCGTCGACCCCGACGGCACGATCACGGCGGCGCTGCCGTTCGGCCAGGTGCTCGGCTGCGTGGTGCACGCGAGCACCTCGACCCCGGAGCCTGGGCTGGTGGCCCACAAGATGGGCAACCGCATCATCATCGGCGAACCGGGCGGCGGCGATTCGGCGCGCGCGCGCCAGCTCGGCGCACTGCTGGGCGGCGCCGGCTTCGACGTCACCGTTTCCGACAACATCCGCTACGACATCTGGTACAAGCTTTGGGGAAATATGACGATCAACCCGGTCTCGGCGTTGACCGGCGCCACGGCCGACCGCATCCTGGACGACCCGCTGGTGGCGGAGTTTTGCCGCGCGGCCATGCGCGAGGCGGCGCTGATCGGCGAGCGCATCGGCTGCCACATCACCGAAACGCCCGAGCAGCGCCACGAAGTGACGCGCAAGCTGGGCGCGATCAAAACATCGATGCTGCAGGACACCGACGCCGGCCGCATGCTGGAACTGGACGGCCTGGTCGGCGCGGTGCGCGAGCTGGGCCAGCGACTGGACCTGGCCACGCCCAACATCGACGCCCTGCTCGGCCTGACCCGCCTGTTCGGCCGCGTGCACGGCCTGTATCCACATTAACACCGGCCCGCCGCGTTGGGGCCGCCCCTTCGGGAGCGCCCCCGCCCGGCCGCGCGCGGAAAAACACGCCAGGATCAAGCCCCCAGCGCCAAGCGCGTACCCAGGATGCTGAACACCTGCTGGCGCAACTCGCCCGGCCTCCACAGCAGGCCGCCGGCGATATGGGTCGCGTCGAGGAAGTTAAATTGCAGGTCGAGCCTGCGGGTTGGATCGGTGCTGCTGAACAAATTGGTCAGCGTCGGCCCCAGCAGGCTGACCAGCGAGATGCCCTCGATCGGCACCGGCGTGAACCCCGTCAGCAGCGGCACCGACAGGGTGCCCGCCAGGCGGAAGATCGAAAACTCCACCGTGCTGACCTGCTGCGCCTGTTCCAGGAGGGAGGCGACGTCGCCGGCCTTGAGCGCATCGAGGTCGGTGTAGCGATAGCGCAGGGTGCCCAGCAGCGTCAGACCCTGCGGACTCTTCAATAACAAGTTATAGACAAGCTCATCCATCACAACCTCCATAGTTTAGGTCACACAACATCCCTGCCTCACGAGCGAGCCAGACTTTCAGCTTACCGAGCCGTGCCGGCCGCACCATGATCAGATCGACATTTGCGCCAGATTGCCCGGTCATCGCCCCGTCACAATCGGCGCGTAAGCTGTGGCCGGTCCACACCGAGGAGCGCCGAGTGAAATTGAACGAACATGAATTGCTGGAGCGCGTGCACCGCGAACTGACCGACAGCTACGACGAGGAACTGGAGATGGAGCTGGAGGATCGCGAGATCGATCCGGTCACCAAGCTCGTCATCGAGACCGAGCGCAGCGAAGCGGCCAAGGCCGCGCGGCGCCTGTATTTCCGCGAGCTGTTCCGCC
This sequence comes from uncultured Duganella sp., assembly GCA_963513825.1. Taxonomy (GTDB): domain Bacteria; phylum Pseudomonadota; class Gammaproteobacteria; order Burkholderiales; family Burkholderiaceae_D; genus Rugamonas. The sequence continues at coordinate 29,769 of CAUPRW010000005.1, read as the reverse complement.
TGCAGGCCGAGCTGGTCAAGCTGCAGGATTGGGTGGTCCACACCGGCCACAAGGTGGTGATCCTGTTCGAAGGACGCGACGCCGCCGGCAAGGGCGGCGTCATCAAGCGCATCGTGCAGCGCCTTAACCCGCGCGTGTGCCGCGTCGCCGCCCTGCCCGCGCCCAACAACCGCGAGCGCACGCAATGGTATTTCCAGCGCTACGCCTCGCACCTGCCGGCCGCCGGCGAGATCGTCCTGTTCGACCGCAGCTGGTACAACCGCGCCGGCGTCGAACGCGTGATGGGCTTTTGCAACGACGAGCAGTACGAGGAATTCTTCCAGACCGTGCCCGAATTCGAGCGCATGCTGGCGCGCTCCGGCATCCAGTTGATCAAATATTGGTTCTCGATCTCCGACGAGGAGCAGAACGCACGCTTCCTGGGCCGCATCCACGATCCGCTCAAGCAATGGAAGCTAAGCCCGATGGACCTCGAGTCGCGCCGCCGCTGGGAAGAGTACACCAAGGCCAAGGAAATCATGCTCGAGCGCACCCATATCCCGGAGGCGCCGTGGTGGGTGGTGCAGGGCGTGGACAAGAAAAAGGCGCGCCTCAATTGCATCCACCATCTGCTGCAACAGATGCCGTACGTCGAGGTCGAGCATCCGGCCATTCAGTTGCCCGAGCGCGAGTACCACGACGACTACGTGCGCCGCCCGGTGCCGTCCGAAATCATCGTTCCGGAGATATACTAGGTCCGTTGCCGCGCGCAGCGTCGGCGGCGGCTCGTCGATGGCGGATTGCGCGCTGCGCTCACCACCAGGCAATATAAATACGCCCGCCCGGGCGTCGAAACGGTGCCATGGGCGGGCGCGAGATGTCGATCAAGGACCCGGTCGGCAACCGCCTGACGTTTGTCCAGTCCGACGAGGCGGAAAGCGGGTCCTGAACGTCAGGCCGCCTCTTGGCTCTGGCCGGCCTGGTCCTGCAAGCCGGCCGGAAGTTGCGTGCCCAGCAGGCCGAACGCCAGCTCGCCGAACTGCCCCGGCCGCCACAACATGCCGCCGGCGATGCTTTGCGATTCGAGCAGGTTGAATAGCAATCGCAGCGGCCGCGAGGCGTCGCTGCTGTTGAACACCCACGCGATCGGCCCGGCCGCCGTGGCCAGCGCCACGCCGGCCAGCGGCACCGGCACCACACCGGTGAGCAACGGCACCGACAGCGTGCCGGCCAGCTGGAACACGGCCACGTCGATCCTGGCCGCCTCCGGCAGCCCGGCCAGCACGGCGGCCATGTCGCCGGTGGGCGCGGCCGCGTCCAGGTCGGTAAAGCGGAAGCGCAACGTCCCCGGCAGACTCAAACCACTCCTGCCGGTCAACAACAAATTGAAGATAATCTCGTCCATCATAAGCTCCATCCAGGTTGAACAAGCGATGACAAGGCAGCCTTATTGGCCGAAGGGGCGCTGCGTGCCAAGCAGGCTGAAGGTCTGTTGCCGCGGCGTACCGGGCTGCCACAGCAAGCCGCCACCGATGCGGGTGGCGTCCAGGAAGCTGAACTGCACGAACAGCGGACGAGCCGCGTCGGCGCTGCCGAACAGTCCGTTCAGCGGCAACGGCGTCGGCGGAATGCTAAACGACACGCCCTCGATGGGCACGGGCCGCGCGCCAGTCAGGAACTGGATCGCGATGTCGCCGTCGAGGCGCTGCACATCCATCTCGATGAACGGACGCTCCAGCGATTCGGCCAGCAAGGCCGGCACGTCGGCCACCCCGGTGGGCGCCGCCGGTTCCGAAAACCGCAGCCTTAGCGTGCCGAGCAACATGAAGCCAATCGGGCTCTTTAATAACAGGTCGTAGGCGATGGGGCCCATCACAGGCCTCCTTCCGTCATGCCGAGCTGGAGTTGGGTACCGAGCACGCTGAACACCAGGGTGCCCGGTTGGCCGGGTTGCCACGTCAAGCCGCCACCGATGTGGGTCGCGTCGATTGGATTGATTTGCAGGCTAAGGCCGCGTGTGTCGTCGGTGCTGCTAAAGAGCACCGTCAATAGCCCGGCGATGCTGCCGAAGGCGACGCCGCTGATCGGCACCGGCGTGATGCCGGTCAGCAGCGGGATCGAGATCGAGCCGTCGGCGCGGAACGCGAACAACTCGATGGTGGGGTGCTGCAAGGCTTCGCCCATCAACGCCTGCATGTCGCCCAAGCGGGTGGCGGCATCCAGATCGGTGATACGGTAGCGCAAGGTGCCAAGCAGGGTCAGGCCCTGCGTGCCCTTCAACAACAGACTGTAGACAAATTCATCCATCATGACCTCCGTCCAGGTTGAGTAGCCACCACGCGAGAGCGATAGTGACGAAGAGAACTTCCCGCCCGATATGGCAGAAGTCCAGCTTACCCAGCCCAACGGCAGGCGCTATGATCTGATCGATATTGCCGGTGATTCGACGCCGATTAATACGCCGTCTGCGTGTAGGGACGCGCGGCCGTGCCCTTGCCCCACTGCTTGTTCGGCTCCTTCGCCATCGTAAACACCAGTTCGCCACCGGCCATGATTTGCTCGTGGCGCAGGAAGGTTTGCGCCAGCGGCTTGCCGTTGAGCGTGACGGCGCCGACATAGGCGTTGTCGGCGCCCAGGCCGGTGGCGCGGATCGTGAACGTATTGCCGTTCGGCAGATTCATCACCGCCTTGTCGACGAACGGGCGGCCGATGACGTATTCGTTGCTGCCCGGCGCGACCGGATAAAACCCCAGCGCGGTGAAGGCCAGCCAGGCCGACATCTGCCCCAAATCGTCGTTGCCCGACAAGCCCTGCGGCGTGGTGTTGTACTGCGAGGCCACCACCTGCGTCAGGCGCTGCTGCGTCTTCCACGGGGCGCCGGCGAAGTTGTACAGATACGCCACATGATGCGACGGCTCGTTGCCGTGCGCGTAGTGGCCGATCAGCCCGGAGATATCCTCCATGTGGGCGTATACGTTGTCGTCGACCTTGGCGTCGAACATGGTGTCGATCTTCCGCTGCAGGCCGGCGTCGCCGCCCAGCAGCTTGATCAAGCCGGCGTTGTCGTGCGGCGCGTACCACGAGTACTGCCAGGCGCTGCCCTCGGTGTAGTCGCTGCCGAAGTTCGAGCGCACCGGATCGAACGGCTCGCGGAAGGCGCCATCGGACTTCCTCGCGCGCAGGAAGCCGGTCTTGACGTCGAACGAGTTGCGGTAGTTCTGCGCGCGTTTGTAATAGCGGGCCGCGACGTCGGCTTTGCCCATCTTTTCGGCCATGCGCGCGATGGTCCAGTCGTCGAACGCGTATTCCACCGTCTTCGACGCCGCCTCCGGCTCGAGGTCGATCGGCACGTAGCCAAGCTTCATGTAATGCCGCAGGCCGCCATACGGCCCGTATTCGGCGCTGGCCGTCATCGCCTTGAGCGCCGCCTCGGCGTCGATGCCCTTCATGCCTTTCATGTAGGCGTCGGCGATGACCGGCACCGCGTGGTAGCCGATCATGCACCAGGTCTCGAGCCCGTGGTACTGCCACACCGGCAGGATGCCGTAGGGGCTGTGCTGCTGCGAGGCGATCAGCGAGCGCACGAAATCGACGTTGCGCCGCTCCGGCTGGATCAAGGTCAGCAACGGATGCAGCGCGCGGTAGGTGTCCCACAGCGAGAAGGTCGAGTGGAAGCGGAAGCCGTCGGCCACGTGCACTTCGTTGTCCGGACCGCGATAGCGGCCGTCGCGGTCCATGAACAGGCCCGGCGCCAGCATGCTGTGGTACAGCGCCGTGGTCACCATGGTCTTCATCGGCGCCGGCGCCTCGATCGCCACCGCGCCCAGCGCCTCGTTCCACGCCAGCGTCGCCTTGGCCCGTTCGGCGTCGAAATCCCAGCCCGGCATCTCGTCCAGGTTGGCGATGGCGCCCTCCTCGCTGACGGCCGAAATGGCCACCTTCACCAGCAAGGCGCCATCGGACGGCGCGCCGAATTCGAGCGCTCCGACCAGCGCCTTGCCCTCGACGAAACGCTGGTCGCCGGCGCCGGTTTGCGGACCGGCGAAGCCCTTGTACTCGATGTCGGACTCCATATTGCGCAGCGTGCGCGCCGTCAGCGGGCGCGAAAACGCGATGGCGAAATACAGCTGGCGACCGGCCGCCCAGCCGCGCGTCTCGCGCATGCCGGTGACCAGCTGATCGTCGCGCACGCGCAGGCGCGACCACAGGTTCTTGGCCTTGTAGTCGTAGATACTGCTGCGCAGGTCGAGGATCACCTTGGCCGGCGCGCCGGCCGCGTAACGGTAGCGGTGCAGGCCAACGCGCTCGCTGGCGGTCAGCTCGACGTCGACCTCGTTGTCGCGCAATCTGACCGCGTAGTAGCCGGGTTCGGCGCGTTCCTCCTGGTGGCTAAAGCGCGAGCGGTAGCCGCTGAACGGGCGCTCGGGGTAGCCCGGTTCGAGCTTGGTCTCGCCGCTGTAGGGCATCAGCAGCACGTCGCCCAGGTCCGAATGGCCGCTGCCGGAAAAATGCGTGTGCGAGAAACCGAGGATGCTGTCGTCCTCGTAGCGGTAGCCGGCGGCCCATGGATAGCTTTGACGGAAGGGGCGCACCTGCGTGTCCGGGCTCAGTTGCACCATGCCGAACGGGCGCGCCGCGCCGGGGAAGGTGTGGCCGTCGCCGCCGGTGCCGATAAAGACATCGACGGCTGCCGCCGGCGTTCCCGGCGCCGCCTGCGCCACCGCCGTCAACGGCGGAAACAACAAAGCAAGCGCCAACGCGCCGGATGGCAACAACTTAGTCAGTTCCATGCGATCTCCGAAAACCGTAGGGCGGATTAGCGCGCAGCGCGTAATCCGCCAAGCACCGCCGGCGGCCCAAACCGGACCACGCCGCACCGCAAGCAAATCACTTATACCAAGGCCGCGTAATCTGCAAAGGCCGCACATCGAGCCGCATATCGAGCACGGTATAAGCGTCCATGGTGGCCGAGCTATAACCGGTGGTGGCCGCGTCGCGCGTGAGCTTGAACTCGAAACCGAGATCCTGGCGCGGCTCCAGCGGCCCGGCCACGGCGATGCCGATGGCCTGCGTTTCGCTGTTATCGATCAATCTGGACATCAAAATCAGGATCGTATTGTGTCCCAACACCTCGGTCGAATACACCGGCTCGGTCGAGCCGGGCTTGAGCGGATCGACCTTGCCCTCGATCTTGTCGGCCGACGGCGTGTACTGGCGCGTGGCCAGGTCATAGCGGTCGTCGCGATCGAGGTAGGTCAAGCGCGCGTTGGACAGGTTGAAATCCTTGATCTTATCGTCGACCGTGGCGCGCGTCAGGTCCACCAGCAGCGCGCCCTGGTAGCCGACCACCTCGATCTTGCGCCGCCCGGTGATGATCACGGCTGAATTCTCGTCGATGCCGATGCCCAGCTTATACCCCTTCTTGAGCATGGCCGGCAGCATGCGCGCGAAGCGCCCGCGCGCCAGCAGGTGCTGGTCGACAAAGATATCGTCGCCGATGAAGCCCAGGCCGGCCGTCAGCTCGCGCCCGTTGACGCCTTCGCTCAAGGTGCCGAACACGGTCTTGGCCTCGTAGAACATGGTGCTGCTCATGATGGCCGCGCCGGCGCTGGTGCCGGCGATGACGCCGCCGCGCTGGTAGACATCCCAGATCGCCTGCAACACCGCCGTGCGGCTGCCATCGGGACGCACCAGCGCCTGCGTGATCAGCGCCTGGTCGCCGCCCGAGAAGTAGACGCCGCCGGCGTCGCGGATCGACTTGGCGATCGATTCGTCCTCGGCGTCGCGCCGGTAGTCGCGGTCCTTGAGCTTGACCGACAGCGGCACGACGAAGCCCTCGGCGCCGTATTGTTTGAGCCCGGCCACCAGATAGGCGCCGGCGCGCGCCGGATTGCCCGAGGCGCTGGGCAGCACGGCGATGCGCGCGCCCGGGCCGCCGGCCAACTGCACCACGCGCTGCCAGATGGCCGCGTTGTCGCCGCGCACCGCGCCGCCGGCGATCACCAGCGACCCTTTCGGAATCAGCTGCGTGCCGTCCGGCACCACCTGCGGCCCCGCGGCGGCCGAGGCCGGGATGCCCCAGGGAGATATCACCATCGCGATCAACATCCCCAGGCCGAAGCGGCGTACCGCGCGAACAACAGTCGACATACCTATTCCTTGCATTTAAAGCGCTAATTGATCAATCTTGGCGAAACAACCAGCCATAGACTACCATAGCGCACGGCCAAAGCGGCCGTCGCGCACCTCGCCATGGCAACGAAGTTGTGCGAGAATCAACACCTTCCATCCATCGACCGGAACTCCAGTGGCCGACAATAATAACGAACTCAAACGCGGCCTCAAAAGCCGGCACATCCAGCTCATCGCGCTCGGTGGCGCCATCGGTACCGGGCTGTTCCTCGGCATCGCGCAGACCATACAGATGGCCGGGCCGTCGGTGCTGCTCGGCTACGGCCTGGCCGGCATCATCGCCTTTTTCATCATGCGCCAGCTCGGCGAGATGGTGGTCGACGAGCCGGTGGCCGGCTCGTTCAGCCACTTCGCCGACAAATACTGCGGCCACATGGCCGGCTTCCTGTCGGGCTGGAACTACTGGGTGCTGTACGTGCTCGTCAGCATGGCCGAGCTGACGGCGGTCGGCATCTATATCCAATACTGGTGGCCGGCGATCCCGACGTGGGTGTCGGCGCTGGCCTTCTTCGTCATCATCAACGGCATCAGCCTGGCCAACGTCAAGGCCTTCGGCGAGATGGAATTCTGGTTCGCCATCATCAAGGTGGTGGCCATCGTCGGCATGATCGCCTTCGGCGGCTACCTGCTGCTGTCGGGCGGCGCCGGTCCGGAGGCCGGCATCGCCAACCTGTGGCGCCACGGCGGCTTCTTCCCCAACGGCGCCGGCGGCCTGCTGATGGCGATGGCCGTCATCATGTTCTCGTTCGGCGGCCTGGAGCTGATCGGCATCACCGCCGCCGAGGCCGACGACCCGGCCCGCACCATCCCCAAGGCCACCAACCAGGCCATCTACCGCATCCTGATCTTCTACATCGGCGCGCTCGGCATCCTGCTGTCGCTCTATCCGTGGCAAAAAGTGGTCACCGGCGGCAGCCCGTTCGTGCTGATCTTCCAGGCGCTCAACAGCACTTGGGTGGCCCACGCGCTCAACGCCGTGGTGCTGACGGCCGCGCTGTCGGTCTACAACAGCTGCGTCTACGCCAACACGCGCATGCTGTACGGCCTGGCCAAACAGGGCAACGCGCCGCGCGTGCTGCTGAGCGTCAACCGGCGCGGCGTGCCGCTGGCGGCGCTGGCGGTGTCGGCGGTGGCGACCGGCATTTGCGTGGCCGTCAATTACTTCATGCCGGGCCAGGCCTTCGGCTTCCTGATGGGCCTGGTGGTGTCGGCGCTGATCATCAATTGGGCGATGATCAGCTGGATCCACCTGCGCTTTCGCGCCAGCAAACAGGCCGAGGGCAAGACCACGCTGTTCCGCAGCCTGGGCTACCCGCTGACGAATTACCTGTGCCTGGCCTTCCTGGCCGGCATTTCGGTCGTCATGTACCTGACGCCGGACCTGCGGCTGTCGGTGTACCTGATCCCCGTGTGGCTGACCGCGCTCAGCATCGGCTACTGGCTGCGCCGGCGCAAGTCCGGCGCGCGGTGATCGACCGGCCGGCCGCGCTCGACGCGGTCGGCCAGCTCTCCTACATGCCGCTACGCGGTAATCCTATGTCCTCCGTTTTGCCGAACGCGCACCATCTTTCGACGGGCGACGCGGGAGGCCGCGCCGCCGCGTGTACAACCAAACCCATGAGGAGAGACCCACATGTTTGCCCACAACAAAAGGCTGCAATACACGGTGCGCGTCGGTGAGACCAATCCCGGCCTGGCCAACCTGATGCTGGAACAATTCGGCGGTCCGCAAGGCGAGCTGGCCGCTGCCATGCGCTACTTCACGCAGGCGGTGGCCGAGGACGATCCCGGCCGGCGCGACATGCTGTACGACATCGCCACCGAGGAGCTCAGCCACCTGGAGGTGATCGGCAATATCGTCGTCATGCTCAACAAGGGCTCGAAGGCGGAGCTGGCCGAGGGCGTCGACGCCGCCGGCGAGCTGTACCGCAAAATCAACGGCGCCGGCAACGACAGCCACGTCACGCAGTTGCTGTACGGCGCCGGCGCGCCGCTGACCAATTCCGGCGGCGTGCCGTGGACGGCCGCCTACATCGACACCATCGGCGAGCCGACCGCCGACCTGCGCTCGAACATCGCGGCCGAGGCGCGCGCCAAGATCGTCTACGAGCGGCTGATCAACCTGACCGACGATCCGGGCGTCAAGGAGGCGCTCGGCTTTTTGATGACGCGCGAGATCGCCCACCAGAAATCGTTCGAAAAGGCGCTGTACGCGATCCAGCCCAACTTCCCGCCGGGCAAACTGGCCGGCCAGACGGCATTCACCAGCGTCTACTTCAATATGTCGCAAGGCGGACCGGAGGTGCAGGGGCCGTGGAACGAAGGCGGCGACTGGAAGGTGGTCAGCGACCGCGACCAGCAAATGGCCGTCGACGGCGGCGACGGCCTGGCGACGGTGAACGTCTCCAGCGAGGAGCGCGCCCTGCTCGACCAGATGGCCGCGCGCACGATGTCCGATCCGCAGGCCGAACCGCTGACCGGCGCCGAACTGGGCATGGGCATCGGCCAGAACATCATCGGTGGCAACGGCGCGGCGAGCCATCAACAGAAGCCATCCTGACGCCGCGGCGCCGCGACGTTGACGACCCGCGCGGCGTCGCGCGCCACGCCCACCCTGCCGCCGCCAAGCCCGGCGCCGACGCGGCGGCTCGCGGGGACGGGCATTGCGTGGCGGCGCGCCGTCATCGGTCGGCAAACACCGCCCGCCTCCTTCAGCGCACCCGCCCGCGCCGCACCAGATTGACAATCGCCAGCAGGATCAGCGCGCCAATGAAGGACACGCCCAGCGACGCCAGGCTGAAATCGTCCGAGTTGATGGTGCCGGTGCCCAGCATCGGCGCCAGCAACCAGCCGCCCAGCAATGCGCCAACGATGCCGACCACGACATTCAAGATCAGCCCCTGCTGCGCGTCCGTTTTCATGACCAGGCTGGCGAGCCAGCCTAGAATGCCGCCTATGACTATCCACAGTATCAGATTCATCGCATCCCCCTTGTTGGAAATTGCCGGCCGGGCGGCCGGTCGAATGATTATCCGAAGCCTGCGGCAGCGCTGCTATCGGTTCGCACGCCGCCCCGTCGTGGGACTGCTCCTAGCTTTGTTGTTGGGCTCAAGGCGCGCTTGGTTCCCGCAGAGTTGACGGCGCCGGCCCGCCGCTCACGAACGGCCGGGCGTCGGCCGGCAGGTCGATCGTCACGGTCGTGCCGCGCTCGGCGCTGCTGTCGATCAGCACGCTGCCACCATGGGACTCGGCCACGTGCTTGACAAACGGCAGCCCCAACCCCCAGCCCTGTACGCCGTTGTGCGCGTGCCGGTGGAACAGCAGGAACACGTCGTCGAGCCGTTCGCGCGGGATCGGCGCGCCGCCATTGCTGACGGCGATGCTGGCGCGCTGCGGCCGCGCGCCGCCGATGACGATGCGCAGCGGCTGATCGGGGTCGCCATACTTCCACGCATTGCGCACCATGTTCTCTAGCGCGCGGCGCAACATGCGGCGGCACCAGTGGCCCGGCGGCGCCTCGCCCTCGATCTGGTAGGGCCCGGGGCGCGGCGGCGCGTCGCGCAGCACCTCCTCGGCCAGCTCGCGCAGCCCGAAGCGGCTGATATCGAGCGGCAGGCGCTGCGCGCTGTGCAGGGCGGCCGTGTCGAGCAGCTCGCGCACCATCTCGTCGATGCGGTCGACGTTGGCGCGGATGCGCGCGGCCAGCTCGGCGGCCCGGTCCGGCTCCGGGCCTTGCGCCAGCAACGCGGCCGCCATGCCGATGGTGCTCAGCGGCGTGCGCAGGTCGTGCGCCAGCGTGGCCACATAACCGTGCCGCGAGCGCTCCTGCGCCTCCGTGTAGGCCGCGATCGCCTGCCGCACGGCGACGTCGACCGAGGCGTGCACCTGTGCGATCTGCTGCGGCGTCAACGGCACCCGCTCGCGCTCGACCATCCGCAGGAACACGCGCTTGAAGATCTGGTACTCGGCGATCAGCTCGTGCGGCAGGAAATTGGTCATGCGCGCGCGCTCCTCGCCGTGCGCGGCGGCGATCGAGGTGCCCTCGACGGCGTCGCCGCGCGGATAGTCCGGCGCCAGCGCCTGCACCAGGTTGTCGTACAGCGTAGGCAAGGTGTTGATCAGGATCGGCGGCAGCAGCTGGTTGGCGCGCTCGACGTCGGCACGGATGGCCGCCGTCCACTCGTCCATGAATTTTTCGCGCAGCGCCAGCAGTTGGCGCGCCAGCGGCTGGCCTTCGCTATCGGAAGCGGTGGTCATGGCTCTCCTCACAGCCCGGGCAACGGGAACAGGTCGGCACCGTGGCGGGTGCGAAGTCCCACTCGCGGGTGCGGATACCCAAAAAGACGCTCAGTCAACCCCATGCGTTCCTCGCGTGTCAAAGCGACGGCACGACCGTCAAATCAGCGCCATACTACCAAGGCTGCCGCCGCGCCGACGTTCAATTCCGAGCGGAAATCGCCTGCGCCAACGGGGAGATTGATTGATGTTAAGAAACAAAAACACCAGCCATCGTACAGTGGATTTTTGCGACGATGGCAGCTTCGAGGCGGCCGTCGCGCGACCACCCGCCCGGAGCGCCCCATGCCGCAATCGTCCGTCACGTCCCGTCCAGCCGCCAGGCTGCTGACCACCCTCGCCGCCATGTTGACCCTGACCGCAAACGCCCCGGCCGGCGGCGCCACGCCACCGGCGCCGCCGCAGCCCCGCGACGCCCTGTCCGCCGGCGCCGTCGGGCTCTATCCGGCCACGCAGTTCCGGATGGCCAGGGCGGACTGCAAGGACTGCACCGGCGCACCACTGGCGCGCTGGTACTTCGGCGACGACTACGTCGCCCTGCCCGGCGGCGACGCCGTCGGCTCGACTCCCCACATGCGGGCGCAGGAAGATGTGCGCGCGTGGCTGTCCGCCAGCGGGGGCAAGGCGCAGGGCAAGGCGCCGCAGCTGCTTTGGATGGGCTCTCCCCAAGTGGCCGAGGGGCGCCTGGGGAACGATGCCGGGTCGCTGGGCGCGGACGGCGCCGACGCCGCGGCGCCCACGCTGCCGCTGGCGCTGGCCGCGCGGCTGGCCAGCAACCGCTCGTTCTTCGACGCCAGCAGCGCCGCCTGGTTCGCCGGGCGCGACGTCAAGGCGCGCGGCGCCTACCGGGACGGCACCTTCCACGCCCGCACGCTATGGCCGAAGCACTTCGACCTGCCCGCCGTGCCGACCGTCGCCCCGCTGCGTAGCGGCGAGTCGATCGAAGGCCTGGTGCGCGCGGACGACGGCGGCGCGCGCGAACCGTTCATGGCGCGCACGCTGTGGCGGCGCGACGCCGGCGCGCCAGCCTCGCTGGCGGGCAAACCGGCGCTTGCCTTCATCCTCAACGGCGCGCAGGGCGACGACGACGAAGCCTACGGCGGCCACTTCGCCGTCGCCACCGGCCGCTTCGACCAGCATGGCGGCTGGAGCGACTGGATGGTCAACAATTTCTACAACCTCGGCTCGGTCAGCGAAAAAGGCATCGTCGCCGCCACCCTGCCGATGGACGCCTACATGGCGGACCTCAACAGCGGCCAGGCGTGGTACCGGCCCTCGTACATGCTGGTCGCCGTGCTGCGCGACGCGCGCGCGCCGGCGCTCTACCAGGAGGCGATCAGCCGCGTCTTCAACCACTTTTACAGCCAGGACTTCCACTACCGCCACGCCGGCACCAACTGCGCGGGCATCAATGTCGAAACCCTGCGCACGCTGGGCTGGCACATACCGAAGCTGGGCGGCGAAAGCCCGTTCAAGGCCGCGCTGGCGCTGCCCTACATGGCGCTCAAGGAGGTCAGCCTGGCCAGCGGCCAAAGCGCCTATGATTACCTCAAGACCGAGCGCACGGAGTTGCTGCCGTTCGCCGCCTTCAACACCATAGGCGAAGACCTGCTCAATCGCCTGAGCGCCAACGACCGCGCGCGCGGCGATTTCGAAGCGCGGCTGGCGCAAGATCTCGAGGCGCTGGTGTTCGTGCGCATTCCGCAGTTCCCGTCCTCGCGCGCGTTCGGCTACGACCCGGTGCTCTCGCTCGCCGAATACCAGAAACGCGCACCGGCCGACCGCGCCGACTGGAAGATCATCCCGGTGCCGCCACGCGCGTTTCCGGCCTCGATGAAAAATCCGCTGGCGCCGAGGGAAAAGCGTCCGCAATCGGTCACCGCCACCTTTATCTGGGCCGCGGCGCTGGCGACGGTGGCGTTAGGCGTGGCATTGGCGCTGCGCGCCAGGCGGCGCAAGGTTCGCGCGCATACAGACGCGGGTGGCGCCGACGCGCTATGATCGCGGCATCGCCATCACACAAACCAAGACATGAACCCGAACGCCCCAATCGACGCCAGGCCGCTGCGCCTGCCCGCGCTAGCCGGATGGCTGCTGTTCACGTTCGCCTTCGCCGCCATCGGCGCCTACGCCTCGGCGCAAGCCGGATCGTTCTATCTAAGCCTGGACCGGCCGGCCTGGGCGCCGCCGGCGTGGCTGTTCGGCCCTGCCTGGAGCGTGTTGTATCTGTTGATGGGCATCGCCGCCTGGCGCGTATGGCGCACGGCGGGCGAAGGCGGTGTGCGATCGGCGCTGACGTTATACGTGGTCCAGCTGGCGGCGAACGCCCTGTGGACCTGGCTGTTTTTCGCCTGGCGCCAGGGCGCTTGGGCGTTCGTCGAAATCCTCGTGCTGTGGGTGCTGATCGCCGCGACGATCATCGCCTTCCGCCGCCGCGACAAAACCGCCGGCCTGCTGCTCGTCCCCTATTTGGCGTGGGTCAGCTACGCCACCGCCCTGTGCTACAGCATCTGGCAACGAAACCCCTCGGTGCTTGGCTAGCGGCCATGGTCATCGAAATTGCATGTTACGCGTAGGGCGGATTAGCGCAGCGTAATCCGCCGAGCGCCGCCGACGGCCCAAACCAACACCCAACCCCGTTTGCGAAAACGCAATCGAGTCATCCCAGGCCGGGCTAAGCTAACCGCTCCCAAAGGAGAGCGGCATGCCGAACTACCGGCGCCTCCACATCGAAGGCGGAACCTATTTCTTCACCGTAGTCACGGCGCGGCGCGCTCCCGTATTCGCAGAGCCGGAGGCCCGGTTGCTGTTGCGGACCGCGATCCAAAAAGTCCGCCGCCGCCATCCTTTTGAAATCATCGCGATGGTGGTGCTGCCGGACCACCTGCACGCGATCTGGCGCTTACCGGAGGGGGACAGCGACTACCCGTTGCGCTGGCGCCTGATTAAAACACACGTCACGCGCCACACCGATGGCGGCAAGAGGCTGTGGCAACGGCGCTATTGGGAACACGCCATTCGGGGCGAGCAAGATCTTTCCCGGCACATAGACTACATACACTGGAATCCGCTCAAGCACGGCCTTGTCGATAGAGTCGAGGACTGGCCCTGGTCGACTTTCCATCGATATGTCGCGGCGGGCCACTATCCCAGGCACTGGTGCGGGTCCCGTGAGTTGGCGGATTACGCCTTCGGCTAATCCGCCCTACGCGCCCTACCCGTGATAGGATCTGAAAAAAGCAAAAGGAGACGAATGAGGCACCAATTCCTGGCCTTCGACGAGGGCCGCCAGCAGCTTTCGCTGATCGATACCACCAATCCCCGCTTCGGCTGGACGCGCGGCATGGCCGACTTCCCCGGCCTGCGCGACATCCAGCGCATCGGTCCCAATATCGCGCTGCTCGCCTTCGAGCGCGGCTTCTTCGAACTGTCCATCTCCGCCGGCGAAATCCTGCGCACCTGCGACCGCTGGCAGCACGTCACGTCCGCCTCCCGCCTGGTCAACGGCGCCATTCTCGTGACCGGGCATGACCTCGACGGCGCAGGCGGCGTCAACGTGCTGACCCTCGACCGGGAATTCCGCCCCGTCTCGGGCGCGCGTCGCGCCGGCGATCAGGTGGGCCTGATGCGCACCACCGACCTTGGCACCTACCTGTTCGCCATGGACGACCACATACTGGAAACCGATACGGCCCTGATCTCCCTGAACGCCATGCGCGCGCCGGGATTCGATCAAGCCTGGAAGGCCGAACGCCAGGCCGATGGCACCACGTTGGCGTCGGCCGGCCGGGGCGGGTTCATGGCCCGCTTCGACCGCAGGGGCAACCTTGCCGCCACCTTCGGCGCTGCCGACAGCGTACCTGAAGAGGTGTCGCCGTTTTTCTATGCGGGCTTCCAGACGCTCCACGACGGCCGCGTCATCGTCGCCAACTGGCAGGGCCCCGGCCGGGACAACGGCGACCAGGGCCGCCAGCTGCTGGAGTTCAGCGCGGCCGGCCAACTGCGGGGCAGCTGGTCCGATCCGTACAAGATCTCCTCGCTGCAAGGCATCTTGATCGTCTGAACCCGGCGATCAGCCCAGGCGCCGCACCTCGAAGTTTTCCACCTTCTGGCGCGACTCGGTGGTGCGAAAGCCGAAGTAGCCGCCACCGGCCAGTGGCCCGGGCGCCGAGAACAGCTCGCGCTCGTCGACGTACAAGCGCGTGCCTTTCGCATCGACCACGATGCGGATACGGTATGGATGATTCGCCTTGAGCAGATACTCCGGCGTCAGATACTCGCGCAATAGCTTGCGGTCGCCGCTGCCGTCGTAGTAGCGGAAGCGCGTCGTGGTGTTGGTGTTGCCGCCTATGCCGGCGTAAAACATCGGCACCGTGTCGTACTCCTCCAGCTTGCCGGAGCGCCGGAACGGCTTTGGCGCCTGGCCGCCGGCGAGTTGGGCCTCCCAGAAGAAATTCAGATCAGACAGGCGCTCGTGCGGCTTGCCCTCCGCCAGCACCGTGCGCGTGAAGCTGATTTCATAGTGCCCGACCAGCTGCCGCCGCAGCCACACCGTCAGGCCGCGGCGGGCATCGAGCACCAGCGCGCGCGACACCGCCCGCGCCGCGTCGGCGCCATCGCCGGCCTCCGACTCCACCGCCCATGCCTGCGGGTCGAAGCGCGCGAAGTCGTCCTTGTAGACGGTCGCGCTGGCGCCATCGAGCGCCATCATCCCCAGCGCGCCCAGCGCCCATTGCGCCATCGCGTTGGTCGACACCTTCGGCGCCTCCTCCACCTCGGCCAGCACCAGCGGCGGCTTCACGCGGCGCGACACCAGATCTTTTTCGACCAGTCCCGCCTTGCCCTCGTAGAACTGGGCCCAGGCCCGCGCCAGCATCGCCTTGTCCTGCCACTGCAGGGCCGCGTAGCCGAGCAGGCGCGCGTGTCCTTGCCCGAGATTGAGCTTGCCAAGGTCCTGGCCCAGCTCCGCCTTCTGTTCTTGTTCAGTGGCGTTGTACAGGCGGCAGTAGCGCAGCCACGCGTCGCGGAACGCCGGCTGCGGCACCGTGCGTATCAACTCGCTGCATATCTCCGGCAGCCCGAACACCGCGCTCAAATGCGACACGTCGATCTTCTTGTCACGGTCGATGACATAGGCGCCCGTGCGCAGGTCCATCACGCCGCCACCGGCGAGGAAGCCATGCGGTTGCGCGGCGATGCTCGCCATGCTGGCCAACAGCTTGTCGCGATAGCGCGGCTGGCCGCTGCGTTCCCATTCGGTGAACCAGGCCGCCGCCACGGCGCCCCAATCGGTGCCAAAGGCCACGCTGGCGAAGTTCTTCGGGTCGTCGGCCGGCGCCACCTGGCCGATCTTGCGGCCCGGGATGACGGTGCGCAGCCGCTCGACCGCGTCGACCTGTTCGCTCAGCAGGTCGCCGATGCGCTCGTCGGCGGTCAGGTAGTACATGAAGCGGCGGTTGATGGCGGTCGAGATGCGCAGCTGCTTGGCGCTGTCGCCCCAGTGCTGGACGCTGTGCCGCGAACCGAGCGGCGCGAACGGCCCGATATGGTGGACATCGACCTCGCCGGTGTGGCGCGTCATCGCCTCGGCCATGCGGAACACGTCGGCGCGCCCGCTGTGCAGGAAGTAGTGCCACAACCAGATGTCGGTGGAGAGTTCCGAGTTGTCCCACGCGTAGCCGCCGACGTCGTAGCGCCAGACGTGGCGCTGTTCGTCGTAGGTGTGCATCACGTCGCCGTAGTCCCAAAAGCCGTACCACTTGCGGTACTCGACCTGGTTGCGATAGAAGTCGAAGCTCCACGCCAGCTGCTTTTCCAGCTTGGCCACCGCCGGCGAAGGCCGTTCGCGCGCCGGGCTCCAATACTCGCTGAAAACGCCGGCCTGGTACAGCCGTGCGGACGTGGCCAGCAATTGCGGCGGCGACTGGATGCGCCGGCTGATCGCCACCAGTTCCTCGGCCACGGGCGTGGCGGCCAGTAGCTGCCATTCAAGTTCGCTGGTGCGCGCCACGCCATAGGGCGTGCCGAACTCCGGCTCGTAGTCCTCGTAGGTGATGTCGAGCGCGGCGCGCTGCTTGGCGAAGGTGTCCTCGCCCATGCCGTCGTGGTAGAAACGCAGGTCCATCGCCGGCGCCTTGGGCGCCCACAGCCACATGGTCACCGTGGCAAGCGGGGTTTCCGCGTCGGCGATATCGATCTGGCCCGGATAGCTTTGCCAGAAATTGCGCACGCCGAAGGCGACGCCGCCCTCGGGCGTGCCGACATAGCCGGTGCCGGTGGCGCGCGCGCCGCTGGCGGCATGGATCCATCCCTGTCCCGCCTTGGTGCGCTTGGTGATCGAGAAGCCGTCGGGATGCGATTGCAACAGCGTGTAGTGGCCGAAGGTTGGAATATACGGCAGGCCCTTGGCGACGGCGGCCGACAGCCGCTCGAGCGGCACGGCGCGCCCGGAGAGCTGGGCGTCGTAGACGGCCTGGCCGGCGTCGCGCCGCAAGCCCGTCAGGCCGCGCACGGCCTCGCCGAACACGCCGCCGTTGTCGCCGACAAAACGTATGTGGCGATCGTACGCCTGTCCCGCCAGCGGCACGCCGAAGCGCAGCCCGACGCCACGGATGTATGCCTTGGCCGGATCGGCGTCGTAGACCAGCGTGTGGACCAGGCGCACGGTGTCGGAATTTTTGTAGAAGTACAGGCGCACCACGAACGGCAGCAGGCTGGCGCCGTCGGCGTGGCGGTGGCTGCCGTCGACCCGCACCACGGCGCGCAGCGGGCCGTTCTGCTCCAGCGTCACCTTGTCGATGGCGCCGTCATAGGAACGGCGCGGCGCGCCCGCCGCTTCGTCGTCGATCGCGCCGTCGACCAGCAGCACCAGGCGGCCGTCGGTCAACAACGGTTTGCCGGCCCGCTTCATCGACGTCACCAGCACCTTGCCCGAACGCGGCAGCGCGCATTGCAGCACGCCGGTATCGATGTCGATGACGGCCGATCCCTCCCGGGCCAGCGCGCCGGCGGCGGCGCCGGCATCCCCGGCTCCGATCAGCGTGTGCAGCGAATAAGCGGCGTGCGGCGCGGCGCCGCCGGCGTCCGGCGCCAGCGCGTGCGCCGACCATTTCAACGTACCATCGGGCCAGTAGGCCAGCGGCCAGGATTGCACCGGCTTGGCCGGGCCGCCGCCGGAACCGGCGCGCAGCTCGAAGGCGGCATCCTTCGGCACCCGGCCCTGCGGCCATGGCACGCCCCAGGTGGCGCCGCGGAAGCTGGCGGGCGGGCCTTCGAGCCAATGCAGCGCGGTGCCGTCCGCCGCCGGCGCGGCGGCACCGGCGTTGTCCGGCGCCGCAAGCGCCGCGCCGGGCAGCAACTCGCCCAACACGGCCACCCCGCCCGTCATCAAGGACGCCAGTTTAAGAAATCCACGCCGTTCCAGTGATCCGCCCATCGCAACCGCTCCGTGCTTAATATTTGTAAGTGAGCGTCGCGCCTACGGTGCGCGACTCGCCCAGCCAGCCCCACACCGTTCCATAGTCGCCGCTCGATTGGCGGCGGTAGTAGGTCTGGTTGAAGGCGTTGTTGACCCAGAGCGAGGCACTCCAGTCGCCGCGTTGGAGCTTACCACCGGTGCCGGCCGAAAACGAGGCCAGGCCGTAACTACTCACCCGCGTGAGCGAAGAATTGTCGACCGTTCCGTACATCCAGCCGCGATAGGAATAGCGTGCGCCGACGAAGTTGTTCAAGCCACTCTCGGTGCGCCAGTTATAGCGCGCGCTGGCGTTCCACGTCACCTTCGGCGCGTTGAACACGCGCTCGCCCGTCAGGTTGCACGACACCGGCGGCTTGGGCGACAAGGTCACCTCCGGCGCGCAGCGCGCATTGTCGTAATCGGTGTAGGTGGCGTCGTTGTAGACGCCGGCCAAATCGAGACTCAGATTGCGCGTGACATCGGCATGGATGCTGGCCTCGGCGCCGCGCGAACGGAAGCTGCCGGCATTCATCAGGTAGGTCTGCTGGTCGTCCGGATTGTAGCCCTGGGTCTGGAAGTCGCTGATGGCGGTGTAGAACAGGTCGGCCTTGGCGCTGACCTTGCCGTCCCACAGCTGGCCCTTCACGCCCAGTTCCGCCGTCCTGGTCTTCTCCGGCTTGATGTACAGCGAATCGTTGCCCGCCTGCCGCGCCGCGCCGGCCGACACGTTCAGCCCACCGGACTTCTCGCCGTACGAACCGGCCAGGTAGGTGTTCCAGTCCGCCGACAACTGGCGTTTGAGCACCAGCGTGGCCGAAGGCAGTTGATGGTATTCCTTGAGGTTCCCCGAATTGAAGGCCACCCGGTTCAGGCGGATGAATTGGCCGCTCTTCTCCTCGTAGGTGAAGCGCAGGCCGCCGTTCAAGTCCCAGCCCTGGGCGATATGCCATGTCCCTTGCGCATAGGGCGACAGCATATGGTCGCGCAGTTTTCCGTAGCGGATCACGTCCAGATTATTATAGGAGGTCGAACCGTAGTAGACGCCGGCCAGTGTGCCGGCGGCGTAGCGCGTGTGCGCCTCGGTATCCAGATTCTGGCCGAGGTAGTTTACGCCGACCGCATAATCGTAAAGCTCCCCGATCGGCGATTCCAGCCGGAGCTCCTGCGACCAGGTGTGGTCGCGCACCTGGGTGCCGGTGCGGTTGTAGATATTGACGCTAAAGCCGTCGGCCATGGTCGGATCCGTGCGGAAGTAGCGCACCGAGGTGACGGACCGCAGCTTGTAGTCATTCTCCAGCTGCCAGTCGGCCACCGCCGAAACCCCGCCCTGCACCACGTGGATACTGTTCTCGTCGTCGAGATCGACGTTTGGTCCGAACACGATGTTGTTCTTGATCGCCTTGGACTTGGCCACGTAGCCGTCGGTACCGCTAAATACATTCGTGGCCAGCAGCACGGGAGTGGGTTTGCTGTTGCTGTTGCTGTAGTCGACGCCGAGGCGCAGTTTGAAGGCGTCGCCGCGCTGGTACAGCAACTGGCCGCGCGCGCCGGTGCTCGACCCGCCGTTGAGCCGATGCCCGTTGCGGATGTTCGTGACCGCGCCATCGTTGTCGCTATAGACCAGGTTCAAGCGCCCGGCCCACGATTCCGACAAGGGGCCGGACACCATCGCGCGTCCGCGTTTGTAGCCATTCTGGCCAAGCGACACCGTGGACGACGCCTCGGGCGTAAACGACGGCTCGCGCGTGTGGATATTGAGCACGCCGCCGGTGGCGTTGGCGCCGAAGGCGGCGCCTTGCGCGCCGCTCAACACCTCGGCGTAGGCGATGTCGCCCAAGCCGTTGCCCAGCATGCCGGCGCGCGCCAGGTACACATTGTCGACATAGATCGCCACGCTGCTGGGCATGCCGATGTTGGCGTCGCCGCTGGCCTGGCCGCCGCCATCGCCCACGCCGCGGATGGTGATCTGCGTGTCCGAGGGGTCGGTGCTCTGGATGACGAGGCCCGGTATCAGCTGCTGCAAGTCCTCCAGCGTGGTCAGGTTCTGCTTTTCAGCCTCGTCGCCGGTGACGCGGTAGGACGACGTTGGCGCGCGCTGGATGTTGTCGCTCTCCTGGTCGGCGGCGTTGCGGCGGGAGGCTTTCACCGTTACCCGCGCCAGCACCTCGGTCGCCGGCGTGGCCGCCGCGACCAGCGCCGGCTGGCGCAGCGAGGCCTGCACGATCGGCGCCTGGACCGGCCCCGATCGAGCCGGCGCCGGCGCCAGCGGCGCGGTCGCGCGGCGTATCGTCAGCGTGCGCCCGGCGCCGCCGGCCAGCTCGAAGCCGGTGCCCTCCAGCGCGCGTGTGATCGCCTCGGTGGCGCTGAAACTGCCGTTGACCGGCGCCGAACGCGCCGACTCCACCAGCTTCGGATCGTAGGCCAGCGCCACGCCGCTTTCGGCGGCGATGCGCAGCAGCGTCTTGTCCAGCGGCGCGCCGGCCAGCTGGTACGGGTGGCGGGTGGCATCCTGCGCCAGCGCCGCCGGCAGGGCGAGTAATTGGGTGGCGGCTAGGATGGCCAGCATATGATGTGGTTTCTTCAAAACGTGCCTCACGAGGGTAGTCATGCGCCTCCGCTGAGGCGCTTCACAACACATGTGCGGCGAGAATCCAAAAGCGTCAGCGCGATGCGCAAATATTTTTCCGGTCAGCTGAACACGGCCAGATAGCCGCCGTAGCGCGTCAACCTGACCGGCAGCGCGCCGGCCACCTGCGCCAGCGCGCCCTCGATATCGTCGAGCCGGAACACGCCGCTGATCTGCCGCTCGGCGGCCTTGCCGCTGGCGCGCAGCAAGCCGGGGTGGTAGCGGCCGAAAACCTCCAGCAGCTCCGCCAGCGGCAAGCGGTCGGCGACGAAGACGCCGCGCGTCCAGGCGGCGACGGCGGCGAACGGCAGTTCCCCGGCCCGCGTCTGGTGGCGGTCGAAATAGAAGGTCTGGCCGGCCTCGATGGTGACGGGCGCCTGTGCGAAGGGCCGCAACAGCGCGCGGCCGGCATCGAGCGACACCACGCTGCGCGCGCGCATGCGGCCGACGGTGAACACCGCGCCGCTGGCGGCCACCGTGCCATGCTCGGTGGCGACAGTGATGACACGCTCCGACCGGGGCGCGGACTTGAGCAGCAATTGGCCGCGGCGCAATTCGAGCGACGGCGCGGCGGCGCTGCCGGCGAGGTAGATGCGGCTGCCGGCGTCGTAGACCAGCGGCGTGCCGTCGGCCAGCGCGCCGGCGCCACGGCGGCCGATGCCGCCGCGCCAGTCGGCATCGAGACCGAACTGCTGCGCGCCCTCGCGCGCGCCCCATGCGCCCAGGCCCAGCGCCAGCATGCCGAAGCCGGCACGCAAGGCGCGCCGGCGCTCGGTCGACGGCGTGCGCAGCGCGTGGGCCATGGCCGCCGACGCCGGCGTGCCGCCGCCGGCCCCGCCCATGCGCGCCAGGCGTTGCTGCAGGGTGTCCCACGCGCGCGCGTTGGCGACGGTGGCGCAGCGCCAGTCGTCGAAGGCGCGCAACTCGGCGTCATCGGCGTCGCCTTCGCGCAGGCGCACCTCCCACATCACCGCCTGGCGCGCCGGATCGGCGGCGGGGCCGCCCATCAGCCGCACTCGCAGCAGGCCAGCAACGCCTGGGCGACATATTTGCGGACCATGCTGACCGAAACGCCCAGGCGCCCGGCGATCTCCGCATAGCCGAGTTCCTCGAACTGGCTGAGGATGAAGGCCTCGCGCGCCCTGGCGCTGACCCGTTCGAGCGCGGCATCGATGCGCAGCAGCTCGTCGACGGCCAGGCACAGTTCCTCCGGCGAGGCACCGAACTGCTCGGGCGTCAACGCCAGCTGCGCCAGATAGTCCCGCTCCAGGTCGCGCCGACGCCAGAATTCATAGGTCAGGCGCCGGGCGATGGTGGTCAGCAGCGCGCGCGGCTGGCGGATGCCGCTCACGTCGTCGATCCCGGCCAGCTCCGTGAAGGCCGACGCGGCGAGATCCTCGGCGTCGTTGCGCGAGCCGACCAGCCGCTGCATGCAGCCGGTCAGCCAGCCGTAGCTGCGGCGGAATTCACTACCGAGAAAGGTGTCGCGCGTGGCGGTGGCAAAGGAAACGGTACTCATGGCCGCCAATATAAACGGACGGCTAGCGTAATAAAACGAACAATTCCGCTCTAGCTTATTTGGAAATCGACGACGCCGTCCCCAGGTGGCGCCGGATCGTCTCGAACATCTGCTCGACGTCGATCGGCTTGCCGATGAAATCGTCCATGCCGGCGGCCAGGCACTGCTCGCGCTCCGACTCCATCACGCCCGCGGTCATGGCGATGACCGGCAAGGTGAGGCGCAACTCCTCGCGGATCAGGCGCGTGGCGGTAAAGCCGTCCATCACCGGCATCTGCACGTCCATCAGCACCACGTCGTATTGTTCCGCGCGCAGCAGCCGCACCGACACCTCGCCGTTTTCGGCCACCGCGACGCTCGCGCCGACCTGCTCGAGAATGCCGCGGGCGACGTTCTGGTTGATCGGATTGTCCTCCACCAGCAGTATCCGGACACCCGACAATTGCGGCGCCGGCGGCGCCTCGGCCTCGCCGGCCGCGCCACAGTGGCGCTGCGCCAGCGCGGCATGCACCGTATCGGACAGCGTCAACGAGGTCACCGGCTTGGTCAGGTAGGCCGACGGCGGCGCCGACGCCATCTCCTGCATCAGCTTTGCGCGCCCGTAAGCGTTGACCATGCAGATCACCGGTACGCAGGCGCCCGAGGCGCCGGTCCGCATCGCCCTGATGGCCCGGATGGTTTGCGTGCCGTCCATGCCGGGCATGTGGCTGTCGACCAGCACCGCGTCGTAGGCCGGCGCGTCGCGCAGTCGTTCGAGCGCCTCGGCGCCGGAGGCGGCGCAGTCGCAGTCCCAGTTCCAGGCCAGGGCGGTCTTGCCGATGTACGAGCGGCTGGTCTGGTTGTCGTCCACCACCAGCACCCGCAGCCGGCTGGGCGCGGACGGCACGGCGGCGTCGCCGTCCGGCGTCATCGGCAGGGTGACGCGGAATTCGCTGCCGGCGCCGGCGCGGCTGGCCACTTCGATGTCCCCGCCCAGCAGGTCGATCAAGCCCTTGGAGATGGTCAGCCCCAGCCCGGTGCCGCCGAAGCGGCGCGTGGTCGACAGGTCGCCCTGCGTGAACGGCGAAAACAGGCGCGCCAGCTGCTCGTCATTCATGCCGATGCCGGTGTCGCGCACGGTGAAGGCCAGCGTCGGCGACGGGCCGGGGGCCATCCCCACCAGCACCGAGACCTCGCCGCGCTCGGTGAACTTGATCGCGTTGCCGGCCAGGTTGACCAGGATCTGCTGCAGGCGCATGGCGTCGCCGACCAGCACGCGCGGCACGTCGGGCTCGACGCCGATGCACAGCTCGAGGTCTTTGTCGCCGGCGCTCACGCTCATGATGGTGGCCAGCGCCTGCAGCACCTCGTCGAGGTTGAAGCGCACCGGATGGATTTCCACCTTCCCCGCCTGCATCTTGGAGAAGTCGAGGATGTCGTTGAGGATGCCCAGCAACGACTGGCCGGCCGCCCGTATCATCTCCAGATAGCGGCTCTGCTCCGGCGACATGGCGGTGTTGCCGAGCAGGTGGGCCATACCCAGCACCGCGTTCATCGGCGTGCGCAGCTCGTGGCTCATGTTGGCGACAAAGACGTCCTTGGCGGCGTTGGCCGTCTGCGCCTGCTCGACCGCCGATTGCAGCTGCAAGGTGCGCTGCTCGATCAGGTTTTCCAGATGGTGGCGGTAGCGCAGCAGCTCGGACTCGACCGCGGTCAGCTTCTGCATGGCGTCGTCGGCCTCGCGGAAGGCCAGGCGGCCAGGCGGCGCCGGCGCCCGTCCGCCCAAGGTCACCACCGCCGACGACAGCGCGCTCACGGAACGGGCGATCTGGCGGGCGAAATACCACGCCACACCCAGGCCGGCGACCAACAGCACCAGCAGGAAAACGCTGATCCACTTGATCGACTCGAACAATTCGGAAAACACCACGCTGCGCGGCACGCCGACCACCACCGCCCAATTGCTGGCGGCGGAGCGGCTGTACATCGAATAGACGGGAATGCCCTCGAGCGTGGTGGCCTCGATCGCGTCCTCCAGCTGCAACGGCAGCCTGGCCAGCAGCGACGGCGACGCCTTGTGCCCGACAAACCGGGCAGCTTCGTGGGTGCGCGCGACGATCACCCCGTGCGAGTCGATGATGGCGATGACCCGGTTGGCCGCCAGCCGTTGCTGCCTGAGCACCTGGCCCAGCCGCTCGGGCACGAAGGCCGACGAAATGACGTAGATGACTTTACCGTCGCGCAGCACCGGCACGTGCACCGCCACCAGCGGGCGCTTGAGGGCGCCGCCGATGAACAGGTCGGAGATGACCGGCTTGCCGGTCTCGAATACCTTGGCGATGCGCTGCGCGCTGCCGGGATCGGGCAGCAGCGGCCCGTAGGGACGCACGGTGTTCATCAGCTGCACCGAATCGCGGTCGCTCAAGACGAAATTAAAGCCGGGGAATTCGGGACGCAGCGCGCTGGCGGCTTGTTTGTAGAAAGCGGCGATGTCGCCGTTGTCGAGGCTGGGCGAGGCGGCCAGCGCCAGCGCCACAGATACGCCGGTATTGAGGTCGCGGTCGACCGCCTGGATCAGCGCGCGCGCCGTGATCAAGGTGTCGCGCTGGATCTGGGTGCGCTCGCGCTCGTAGAAATTATTGGTCAGCAGCGCGAAGCCGAGGATGGCCGGCAAGGCGCACGCGCACACCAGGCTGTATAGCTGGGAGCGGACGGTTGGCAACGTGGCCACATATTTCGGGTTCCCACGGTCCTGCTCCATAGATAACTATCCTTCCCTGACCTGTCTCCGGCCGACCAGGGATGACTTTATCACAAGCCCAGCTTGATTCCCAAGCGCAATACCGCCGCGATGTTGCGCGCCGACACACGCACATTGAGGGCGGCCTCGGCCAGCGCCTGCTCGACCGTGCACGGGCGGCTGACGGCGCCGAAGACGGCGTCGATGCCATGTTCGTGCACGGCCGCCGCGCAGCTCCCCAGGCAGCCGGCGATGGCGATCACCGGCTTGCCGTGGCGCTGCGCCACGCGCGCCACGCCGACCGGGGTTTTGCCGTGGATGGTCTGGCCGTCGACGCGGCCCTCGCCGGTGATGACCAGATCGGCGTCGGCGACGGCGGCGTCCAGGCCGACGGCGGCGGTGACGATCTCGCTGCCGGGGCGCAGCCGGCCGCCGAGGAACACCAGCATGGCCGCGCCGATGCCGCCGCCGGCACCGGCGCCGGGCACGTCGGCCACCTGCCGGTGCAAATCGCGGGCGATGACGTCGGCGTAGTGGCGCAGGGCGGCGTCGAGCTGTTCGACCATCGCCGCCGTGGCGCCCTTTTGCGGCCCGAAGATGTGCGAGGCACCCTGCGGCCCGACCAGCGGGTTGCTCACGTCGCAGGCAACGTCGAACACGCAATCGTTGATGCGGGCGTCGAGCGCGGACAGGTCGATGCGCGCCAGCGTGGCCAGCGCCGCGCCGCCGGGCGCGAGCTCGCGGCCGGCGGCGTCGAGCAGGCGCCCGCCCAGCGCCTGCACCATGCCGGCGCCGCCGTCGTTGGTGGCGCTGCCGCCGACGCCGAGCACGAAGCGGCGCGCGCCGGCGTCGAGCGCGTCGCGTATCAATTCTCCGGTGCCGTAGCTGGTGGTGCGCAGCGGATCGCGCAGCGCCGGCGGCACCAGTTCCAGGCCGCTGGCGGCGGCCATCTCGATGACGGCCGTCGCGCCGTCGCCGGTCACGCCATAGAAGGCGTCGACCGGTTCGCCCAGCGGGCCGCGCACCCGCAGCTGGACCAGGCGCCCGCCGCTGGCGTCGATCATCGCCTGGACGGTGCCTTCGCCACCGTCGGCCACCGGCACTTTGACGTACTGGGCGTCCGGGAAGATCTCGCGGAAGCCCGCCTCGATCGCGTTGGCGACGGCCAGCGCCGACAGGCTTTCCTTGTACGAATCAGGCGCTATGACGATCTTCATCGGCTTCCCCTCAACGGTTGACCAGCTTGGCCGGTACGCGCAGCACCAGTATCGCACCAAGCAGCATCACGCTGGACAAAATGTGGAGCGCCGCGTCGGTGCTCTGGGTGGCGTCCTTGATCCAGCCGACCAGGAAGGGGCTGACGAAACCGGCGATCTGGCCGAGCGAATTGATCAGCGCCAGGCCGCCGGCCGCCGCCGCGCTGCCCAGGAAGGCCGCCGGCAACGCCCAAAACATCGACAAGGCCGCCAGCGCGCCCATGGTCGCCATGCTCAGCCCGGCGATGACGACCACCGGATTGCTGGAGAAATTGGCCGCCAGCGTCAGGCCGGCCAGGCCCATCAGCATGGGCACGGTGACGTGCCAGCGGCGCTCGCCGTGACGGTCGGCCGAGCGGCCGGCCCACACCATGAACACGGCCGCGAACAGGTAGGGAATGGCGCTGAGCCAGCCGACCGTCACCGCGCTGGCGTAGCCGAGCGACTTGATGATCGACGGCAGCCAGAAATTGATCGCGTACACGCCCATCTGGATACAGAAATAGATCACGCCCAGCATCCACACGCTGGCGTTGCGCAGCACATCGCCGAACGACTGGCCGACCGTGCTGGTGGCCTGGCGCTGTTTCTCGTCGTCGGCCAGCGCGCCCTGCATCGCGCGCTTCTCCTCGTCGCTCAGCCATTTGGCCTGGGCGATGCCATCGTTGAGGTACAAATACACGGCCACGCCCAGCACCACCGTCGGAATGCCCTGCAACAGGAACAGCCACTGCCAGCCCATCATGCCGCCCTGCCCGGCCGAGAAATGCGCCAGCATCCAGCCCGACAGCGGGCCGCCGATCAGGCCGGAAATCGGTATCGCCGACATGAACAGCGCCATCACCTGGCCGCGTTTTTGCGACGGGAACCAGTGGGTGAAATACAGCACCATGCCGGGGAAGAAGCCGGCCTCGGCCACTCCGGTGAAAAAGCGCAGCACATAGAACGACGTCGGCGTCGTCACGAACAGCATGCAGGCCGACAGCGTGCCCCAGGCAACCATCATCACCGCGATCCAGCGCCGCGCGCCGAGCTTGTGCAGGATCAGGTTGCTCGGCACGCCGCTCAGCACATAGCCGATGAAGAAGATGCCGGCGCCGAGGCCGTAGACGGTGTTGCTCAGCTTGAGCGCGTCGAGCATCTCCAACTTGGCGAAGCCGACGTTGACCCGGTCAAGATAATTAAAGAAATAGCAAATGAAGATAAACGGGATCAGGTGCCAGGTGGCTTTCTTGTAAGCCCCCTCGAGCACGGACGCCGCAGGCCGGTGGGCGGCGTTGGTGGAAGTATTCATGCCGGGTCTCCTAGGTTTTTATAGTGTGGGGCTGATTATCTGGAATCGGCGTCGATAAATCATCGGCCAAACGCACGATTATCGGGGTCGGCCGCGCGAGTTTATTGGGCGGATGCACAAATATTGCCCGGATAACAGGTTAGAATCGGCCATATTTCTGGATAATGGGAAGCCCATGGCCATACTCAGCACACAGCTGGCGCAGGACATCGTCACGCGCACGATGAAGATCATTCCGTACAACGTCAACGTCATGGACGCGCGGGGCAGCATCATCGCCAGCGGCAATCCCGCGCGCATCGGCGAACTGCACACCGGGGCGATGCTGGCGCTGGCCAAGAAGCTGGCGGTCGAGATCGACAGCGCCAGCGCGCGCAACATGCACGGCGCCCAGCCCGGCATCAACCTGCCGCTGACGGTCAACGGCCAGCTGTGCGGCGCCGTCGGCCTGAGCGGCGCGCCGGACGAAGTGCGGCAGTTCGGCGAGCTGGTGCGCCTGACCGCCGAGATGATCCTCGAGCAGGCACAGCTGAGCGGCGAACTGCAGCGCGACACGCGCTACCGCGAAGCGTTCGTGCTCAACCTCATCGACGAAGGCCATGGCGAGCGGGCCGAGCTCGCAGCGTGGGCGCGGCGGCTGGGGGTCGACTTTGACCGCGCGCACCTGGTGTTCGTGCTACGGATCGACGACCGGGCGGCCGGCGCGGTGGAAGCGCTCAGCGAAATCCAGCGCCTGCAGATGCGCCTGTTGACGCGTCAGCCGTCGGCGCTCACGGCGGCGTCCGGCTCGCACGAAATGGTCATCCTCGACTTTTACGACGGGGCGGGCGCGGCGCCGGGGCAGGACGCGCAGGCCCGCGCGCAAAAGCGGCTGCTGCAGTGGTCGGACATGCTGGCCGAGGAAGGCGGCGATGTCCACACGCTAACGGTGGGCATCGCCCTGACCGGCATCGAAGGGGTCGCGATCTCGTACCACAGCGCGCGGGCGGCGGCGCGCATCGGCCGGGCGCGTCAACCGGGCCAGACCCGCTTCAGCTACTACGAGCAGACGCTGCCGGTGTTGCTGTCGGGACTAGGGTCGGGCTGGCAAGCGACGCAATTAAAGTCGCCGATGGCCCGGCTGCAAGCGCAAGACAAGAGCAACGCGCTACTACAGCGCACGCTGGAAGCCTGGTTCGCGCACGACGGCCACCCGGCGGCCACGGCCGAAGCGCTGCACATCCACCGCAACACGCTCGACTACCGGCTGCGTCGCATCGGCGAAATCACCGGCCTCGACCTTGCCCGCCTGGAAGACCGCTTCCTCCTATACATCTCAGCTCTCCTCGCCGACAAACCCCATCGGGGTCAAGTCTGACATTTGGACACGAGCTCGGCATTTGAAGGCAGCTATTGTTGAGGCCGTGTCCAAATGACAGACTTGACCCCCGCCTACCTCACTTCCACCCTTTCCGACGGCGGCTTCATGAACCCCTTCGGTATCAGGATCGCCTGCGCTTTGGCGCTTTTCAGGAAACTAACGAAGCGCCGCGCCAAGGGGTTGGATTTGCCTTGGATCGTGACGACCGCCGCATGATCGACAGGCTGCTCTTTGTATTCGTGCTCGGGAATCAGGTAGTACGCTCCGACGCCCTTCATCGGTGACGCCAGAACGGTTTCGTAGGACAAGATGGCCACCTGCGCCCGATTCGCCGTGACCGAGTTGACCATGCCCTGCATGCTGTCGGCAGAGAGCAGGCGCGGTTTCACTTTCTCCCACAAGCCGACGTGACCAATCGCCGCGAGCGTGGCGCCGTAGTAGGGGTCGCTCCCATCGCCAACGGCCACCTTTTTCACGGCGGGATCGTCCAGCACGCGCATGCCCTTGCTGACATCAAAACGCTTGTCGAGGGACCACAACACAAGGCGGCCCGTAGCATAGGTGGCCCAGGTATCGTAGACCATTTTCCAGTCAGCAAGAAGCTGGCCTTGCAGCCGGAGGTCGGAGGACATGTACACATCGATCGCTTCGCCCGCCGACACTTTCACATACAAGTCGCCGCTGGTGCCTGTCACGAAACGCAGGCGCGCCCCTTTTTCTTCGGCGAGGAAGGCTGAGGAAAGCGCCTCGACACACTCGGCGAGCTCGACAGGCGCGCCCACCACCAGCTCCGCGCAGCGCGCCGGAATGGCGCCAAGCGCCGTGGCAAATACAGCCAATTGTAACGAACGAAGCAATTTCATGACCGTGTCCATTCCTTCAAAACGAGGCGACATTGTAAGACAGACGCGTGTGTCCATCGCGTCTTCTTGGTAAGTGTCAGCGAATCCCCGCCTATGCATGACCTGCCCGATCTGCGAACGTACGTCACATCGATGACAACGCAGGGAGCGGACAATGGGAAAGCAGTTAGTCCAGCACGGCGCGGTACGCTACTACCGGCACGGCGACG
>CAUPRW010000004.1:0-217288 GCA_963513825.1 uncultured Duganella sp. | reverse complement strand
CGTTTGCCGGCCACTCGTCGTCTCCCCAGCTCCATGCTGAATGAAACAACTGTAATCCTCGCTTCCGCACCGGGCCGGTTTCAGGTGACAAACCGGCCAAGATAGTTGTCGTCTACCGGCCAAGATAATTGTCGCTTACCATGGCAGTAAGTTTAAAGCGGTAAATAATCGCGACCGAAACTTTACCAATAACAAGCTGGAAGCCCGCGTTGAGCAGCTCGAGGAAAGCATCAAGCGCTACATGGACGAGCTTGATCGCGCCGACCGTGATCCTTCGCTTGTCCCCGCAACTCGCGTGACCCGCATTAAAGAAAAAATCGCAGGTCTGAAAGAACAGATCGAAAGCCTAAGTGAGCTCGACAAGAAATTGAAGCAGGCGCCAGATCAGCAGATCTCGCTGACCGATCCCGATGCACGCTCAATGTCGATGAGCGGCCGAGGCACAGCCACGGTCGGGTACAACGTACAATCTGCCGTCGATACCAAGCACCACTTAATTGTGGCGCATGAAGTCACCAATGTGGGAAATGATCGCGCGCAGCTTGCTTCAATGGCCAAGCAAGCCAACGAAGTGCTCGGCAAAGAACAGCTTGAAGTGTACGCAGATCGCGGCTATTACAGCGGCCCCGAAATTTTGGCGTGCGAGGAATCGGGGATGGTGCCGTTAGTTCCTAAGCCCCTCACTTCGGGCAATCGTGCAAAGGGACTCTTCGATAAACGCGACTTCCGATATCTGCCCGAGAGCGATGAGTTTCAATGCCCTGCTGGAGAACGGGCAATCCGACGATTCAGCACGCTTGAAAAAGGGCTACTGTTTTACAAATACTGGTCGTCATCTTGTCCCAAGTGTCCGATCAAATCGCAGTGCACCACGGGGACGAATCGCCGCATCGCACGCTGGGAACATGAAGATGCCCTGGATAGGATGAGCAAGCGGTTAGCTGAGCGCGGAGACATAGCGAGAATTAGGAGGCAAACTGTCGAACATCCATTCGGCACGCTCAAAGCCTGGATGGGGGCCACGCATTTTCTAACTCGAACTTTGCCGCGCGTCAAAACAGAGATGAGCTTACATGTTCTTGCCTACAACTTGAAACGCATGGTGAACATCATGGGACATCAGGGGCTGAAAGCTGCGTTGTTGGGGGCGTGAGCCCTTTTAACTTCGACTCGAGTGTCAGCGAGAATCGGGACTTGCACTGGGGCGGCCGCTCCCGAGAAACTCGGGTTTTCACACAGCCTGGGGCGAAAGCAGCCGGTTCGTCCTTCAACGTTCCAGCATGGCCGCCCAACAACTACTGGGCGGCGCGGACTGACCCCGCGCCAGTCGACGCCGATGCGCTCGCCGGCGCGGTCAACGGCGCCCGGCTTTGCTCGTTATTTTCCTGTACCAGCTTGGTGAGCAGTTCCATGAACTTGAGCTGTTCCTCGCTGGTGAGCGGCGCCAGAAGTCGGCGGCGCAGGCGCTGCGCGCCGGGCACCATCTCGTCGAGCAGTTGCTGGCCGGCGACGGTGATGGTCAGCGCGCGCTGGCGGCGGTTGGTGGGAATCACCTTGCGCTCGAGCAGACCCTTTTCCTCGAGCCGCGCGCAGACAGTCGCGCCGGTCGAGGTGTCGATGCCGCTGCTCGACGACAGCGACACCTGGTCGATGCCCGGATTGCCGGCCAGGTTGCGCAGCATCGCATACTGCACCGGCGTCAGCTCGCCGCCCATCTCGTCATAAAAAATCGACACCGAGATCTGCTGCGCGCGCCGCAGCAAGTGCCCGGGATGTTCATATAAATTGGTCAAGGCGCTTTCGGTCTCGGGCATGGCGTGTTCTCTGCTTGTGCGGCGCAATACAAAAAGATTCGCGCCTGGGTGTTTACTTCTGCGTTTTCCGGTCTATACTTTACGATATTCAGTGCACTGAATGTTAAGCTGAAAACCAATAAGGAGACAAGATGTATCCAAAAAACACCTGGTACGTGGCCTGTACGCCCGACGAAATCGATGGCAAGCCGCTGGGCCGCCAAATCTGCGGCGAGAAGATCGTCTTTTATCGCGGGGCCGAAGGCAAAGTGGCGGCGGTGGAGGACTTCTGTCCGCACCGTGGCGCGCCGCTGTCGCTCGGCTTCGTGCGCGACGGCCAGCTGGTGTGCGGCTACCACGGCCTGGAGATGGGCTGCGATGGCAAGGTGATCAGCATGCCCGGCCAGCGCGTGCGCGGCTTCCCCTGTATCCGCAGCTATCCGGTCGAGGAACGCTACGGCTTCATCTGGGTCTGGACCGGCGACAAGGAACTGGCCGACCCGGCCAAGATCCACCACCTGGAATGGGCCGACAATCCCGAATGGGCCTACGGCGGCGGCCTCTATCACATCCACTGTGAATACCGCCTGATGATCGACAACCTGATGGACCTGACCCACGAGACCTATGTGCATGCGTCGAGCATCGGCCAGAAGGAGATCGACGAGGCGCCCGTCAACACCCGTGTCGACGGCGAGGAGGTCATCACCAGCCGCTATATGGAAAACATCATGGCGCCGCCGTTCTGGCGCGCGGCCCTGCGCGGCAACGGCCTGGCCGACGACGTGCCGGTGGACCGCTGGCAGATCTGCCGCTTCACGCCGCCGTCGCACGTGATGATCGAAGTGGGCGTGGCGCACGCCGGCAAGGGCGGCTACGACGCCGATCCGAAGTTCAAGGCTTCCAGCATCGTGGTCGACTTCATCACGCCGGAGACGGAAACGTCGCACTGGTACTTCTGGGGCATGGCGCGCAACTTCAAGCCCGAGGACAAGGAGCTGACGGCCACCATCCGCGAAGGGCAGGGCAAGATCTTCGCCGAGGACCAGCAAATGCTGGAGCTGCAGCAGCAGAACATCCTGCGCCATCCCGACCGCAAGCTGTTGATGCTCAATATCGACGCCGGCGGCGTGCAGTCGCGCCGCCTGCTGGACCAGTGGATGGAAAAAGAGTCGGCCCCGGCGCCGGCGGGCGGCGCGGCATGAGCGCCGACCTGTTGAGCGTCCTGGTCCAGCGCCGTGCCAGCGAGGCGGAGGACATCTGCAGCTATGAACTGGTCAGCGTGGACGGTTCGCCGCTGCCGGCCTTCAGCGCCGGTTCGCATATCGACGTTCACGTGGGCGCGGGGCTGGTGCGCCAGTACTCGCTATGCAATCCGCCGCACGAGACCCATCGCTACGTTATCGGCGTGCTGCGCGACCCGGCCTCGCGCGGCGGCTCGCAGGGCATGCATGACAACATCCACGACGGCGCCGCGCTAACGATTAGCGCGCCGAAGAACCACTTTCCGCTGGTTCCGGCCAAACGCAGCCTGCTGCTGGCCGGCGGCATCGGCGTGACA
Source organism: uncultured Duganella sp. (assembly GCA_963513825.1). Classification (GTDB taxonomy): domain Bacteria; phylum Pseudomonadota; class Gammaproteobacteria; order Burkholderiales; family Burkholderiaceae_D; genus Rugamonas. The sequence continues at coordinate 213,934 of CAUPRW010000004.1, read as the reverse complement.
CCCATCCTGGCGATGGCCGAGGCGCTGTCGGCACAGGGCGCGGACTTCGAGATGCATTATTGCGCGCGCTCGCCCGAGCGCACCGCCTTCCGCGAGCGCATCGCCGCGTCGCCGTTCGCCGCGCACACGCACTTCCACTACGATAGCGGCGCGCCGGAACAAAAGCTCGACCTGGCGGCGCTGCTGGCGGGGCTGGATCGCGACACGCATATCTATTTTTGCGGGCCGGCCGGCTTCATCGATCACGTCAAGGCCACCGCCGCCGCAAAAGCGTGGCCCGAGGCGCAACTGCACCTGGAGTACTTCGGCGCGGCGGCCGTCGACACCGGCGGCGACCAGGCCTTCGAAATAAAACTCGCGTCCAGCGGCGCGAGTTACACTGTTCCAGCCGGCGTGACGGTGATGCAGGTGCTGCGCGATGCCGGCGTTTTCATCGCCGCCTCCTGCGAGCAGGGCGTGTGCGGCACCTGCCTCACGCGCGTGATCGGAGGCGTGCCTGATCACCGCGATTTGTATCTGACCGAAGAAGAACAGGCGGCCAACGACCAGTTCACCCCTTGCTGTTCCCGTTCCAAAAGCCCGACCCTTGTGCTCGACCTATAAAAAACAAGAAGGAGACACCATGCCAGAGTATATCAATACGCATCGCCGTCATATCCTGCTGGGCGCGGCCGCGCTGTCGGCCGGCGTTGTGCCGTCCATCGCCGCCGCCGCCGAGCCGTTGAAGGTGGGCCTGATCGTGCCGATGTCCGGCCCGTTCGCCTCCACCGGCCGCCAGATCGAGGCAGCCGTCAAGCTGTTCATGCAGCAGAACGGCGCCACCGTCGCCGGGCGTCAGGTCGAAATCATCCTCAAGGACGATGGCGGCGTGTCGCCGGACGTCACCAAGCGCCTGGCGCAGGAACTGGTCTCGCGCGAGAAGGTGCAGGTACTGGCCGGCTTCGGCCTGACGCCGCTGGCCTTCGCGGCGGCGCCGGTGGCCACCCAGGCCAAGGTGCCGATGATCGTGATGGCGGCCGCCACGTCGGTGATTCCTCAGCGCTCGCCGTACATCGTGCGCACCGGTTTTACGCTCGCGCAGGTCACGGCGCCGATGGCGCAGTGGGCGGCCAGGAACAAGATGAAGACCGTGGTGACGCTGGTGAGCGACTACGGTCCCGGCCTCGACGCGGAGAAGGTGTTCGTCAAGGACTTCAATGCGGGTGGCGGCAAGGTGGTCGAGAGTCTGCGCGCGCCGCTGCGCAATCCGGACTACGCGCCGTTCCTGGCCAAGGTCAAGGATTTGAAGCCGGATGCGTTGTTTGTGTTCGTGCCGTCGGGGGAGGGGGCCGCGGTGCTTAAGCAGTTCACCGAGCGTGGCCTGGCCAGCGCGGGTATCCGCCTGATTTGTACCGGCGATGTGCTCGATGACGATCTGATGGCGAGCATCGGCCCGGCCGCCGCCGGGGTGGTCAGCAGCCATCATTATTCGGCGGCGCATCCGTCGGCGGAGAACAAGGCGTATGTCGAGGCCTTCGGTAAGGCTAACAAGGGTATGCGGCCGAACTTCCATTCGGTTGGTGCTTATGACGGCATGCATTTGCTGTATGCGGCGCTTAAGCAGACGGCCGGCGATAGCAACGGCGACAAGCTGCTGGCGGCGATGAAGGGCATGGCCTGGACCAGCGTGCGCGGGCCTGTCACCATCGACGCCGGCACGCGCGATATCGTGCAGACTGTTTATATTCGCAAGGCGGAGGCTAGCGGCGGGTCGTATTTCAACGTGGAGTTCGACCAGGTCGAGAAGGTGCGCGATCCGGGCGTGTAGTTTGAGCCGCTGACTGTTCGTGGTCGGCGGATTACGCTGCGCTAATCCGCCCTACGTTGTTCTATAGTTCGTTGAGTTGCGCGTGCAGTTCTTCGATCTTCACCAGCCGCTGGCGGCCGGCCTGGCCGGTCTTGTCGATCAGCTGCGACGCCAGCACGTGGCATAGCGCCATCACCGCCGCGTGATTGTCGAGCGGCGTGGCGCTGTCGGTGTCGCACTTGAGCACCCAGCTCGCTCCCAGATCACCGTTGTTCGACGAGTCGGTGATCAGCACCGTCTTCACGCCGGCGCGGCTCACCGCCGCGATCAGCGCCGCCAGTCCCGGCATGCGCCGCCGCAGTCCGAAGACGATGAAAATATCATTCGGCTGCAAGCCCACCAGGTACTCGGCCATCGTTTCGCCGGATACCGGAAGTAGATACACGTTGCTGCGAAACTGAATGAACTGCCAGCGCAGGTAGGCGGCAAAAAAATAGTTGTTTCGTTGACCGAAGACGCGCACCTGCCGCGCCTTGGCGATCGCGGTCCCCACTTCGCCCACGCGCGCCGCCGACATGCCGTCGAAAGTGCGCTCGATGTTGCGCACGCTGGCCGAAACGTGCCGGTCGAACGGGCCGGCGCCATCCTTCCCTCCCGCGCCACCTTCGTCCGAATCGCGCCTGTCCATCAGGTACAGCGGCGAGCCCCAGTCCTTTCCTTCGCGCGCCAGGCGCCGCATCTGGTCGTAATTCTCATATCCCAGCCGATGGACCAAACGCGTCATGGTCGCGTTGGACACGCCCGCCATGCGCGTTACCTCCGAGGCTGAGTAGCTGGCCAACTGGCCGGGCGACTCCAGGATCACATTGGCGAGGCGTTTTTCCGCCTGCGGCAATTGATCGAGGTGCTGCTTGATGGTGGTCGACAGGCTGTCTGTGAAAGGAGTTTTTTTTGTCATTGATCGCATTCCGGGGAAAAGCGCGCAGGCATGGGCCGCCGCAGCGCCAATATACACCGCCACGGCGTTTGCCGTTGTCGGCGGAATGCCACTATCGCGTGCCTATTTTGATGCAAGGCCGGGGAAGTTGTTGACGCTAGGTGAAAAACAATTTTCAATGAATTAAGAAGTGAAAAATGATTACCGGAGATGTTCGGCGCTCTGAGAAAGAAACCAAAAGTATTTTGTGTACGTCTTGAATAAACAAAGGGAGGGATCATCAATGCGGTTTTTCAAATCACTGTTTGGCCAGATCGTCGTGGCCATGTGCGCGGGCATATTGCTGGCGGTGTTTTATCCGGATATCGGGCTGGCGCTCAAGCCGCTGGGCGACGGCTTTATCAAGTTGATCAAGATGATCGTCCCGATGATCGTGTTTTGCGTTGTGGTGCAGGGCATCCACGGCGCCGGTGAGCTGCGCAAGGTCGGGCGGGTCGGCCTGAAGGCGCTGATCTACTTCGAGGTGGTGACCACCGTCGCGCTGCTGCTCGGTATCGTGCTGGCGTATGTGTTCCAGCCCGGCGCGGGCATGAACATCGATGCGAGCACCCTCGATGCCGGTTCGCTGAGCGGCTATGTCGACAACGCCAACGGCGTGCGCAAGGCCGGCCTGGCCGAATTCATGCTCAAGCTGATTCCCACCACCGTGGTCAGCGCCTTCACCTCGGGCGACGTGCTGCAGGTGCTGCTGTTTTCCGTGATCTTCGGCTGCGCGCTGTCGCTCATCGGCGATAAGGCGCAGCCGGTGGCTACGCTGATCGACAGCATGGCCACCGCCTTCTTCAAGTGTATGTCCTTCATTATCAAGCTGGCGCCGCTGGGCGTGTTCGGCGCCATCGCTTTCACGGTCGGCAAGTACGGTATCGGCTCGCTCAAACAACTGGCCATGCTGGTGCTGCTGTTCTATGGCGCGGTGATCGTCTTCGTCTTCGTCGTCCTCGGCGCCATCCTGCGCGCGGCCGGCTTCAACATCTTCAAGTTGGTCGCCTACCTGCGCGAGGAGTTGCTGATCGTGCTGGGCACCGCGTCCTCGGACAGCGTGCTGCCGCAGGTGATGCGCAAGCTAAAACACATGGGCATCAAGGATTCCACCGTCGGCCTGGTGATCCCAACCGGCTACTCGTTCAACCTGGACGCGTTTTCGATTTACCTGACCCTCGCCGCCGTCTTCATCGTCCAGGCCACCAACACGCCGCTGGCCATCGGCGACCTGCTGTCGATCCTGGCGATCGCGCTCATCACATCCAAGGGCGCCCACGGCGTGCCCGGCTCGGCCATCGTGATCCTGGCGGCCACCTTGACGGCGATGCCGACGATTCCGGTGGTTGGCCTGGTGCTGGTGCTGTCGGTCGATTGGTTCATCGGCATCGCGCGCGCGGCCGGCAACTTGGTCGGCAATTGCGTGGCCACCGTCGTGGTGGCGGTGTGGGAAAAGGATATCGACCGCGAGCGGGCGCACATGGTTTTAAACGGAAAGGAAAAAGCATGAAGAAGTCTGTTTTAGCGTTGGCGGCGTTGGCCACTTTGACGATGTTATCGGCGGGTGGCGCGGCGCGGGCGCAGTCGGGCGTCACCGTGTATGGCAACATCGATCTTGGCGTGTTCAAGAAAACCGGCGGCGCCTTGTCCGAGGGGCGGCGCGACAACAACCGCCTCGGTTTCCGGGGCGTGGAAGATTTGGGTGATGGTTTGAAGGCCTTGTTCCAGCTGGAGATCCGCTACGATCCGGACGTCGGCACGGTCGAAGGGGTGTCGCGGCCGCTGTTTCAGGGGCAGAGCCGGGTCGGTCTGCAGGGCGGCTTCGGCACTGTGCGGATTGGGCGCGGGCTGACGGCCTACCAGGATTCGAACGTGGCGTTCGAGCCGTTTCGCGGCACGCCCAGCACGGCGGGCTTCGAGACCGATTTGATGGTGGCCGGCTATAACAGCCAGCCGCTCGATCCCGCCGGCTCGTCGGCGAACCGTTTTTCGAACGCGGTGTTTTACAACTCGCCGGTGGTGGCGGGCTTGCAGCTCAATGTGACGGTGGCGTCCAAGGAGGCGCTGGGCAATCCGGTGCTGATCGGGCGCGGGACGGCGGCCGCGCCGCAGTATCCGGCCAACGCCAAGCTCGATAACTATCCGTATTCGGCCACGCTGGTGTACAAGGAGGGCATGTTCGGCGCGATGCTGGCGTCCGAACGCAACGCGGCCGAAACCCGTTTATGGTCCATCGCCGGTTCGGTCCAGCCGCGCAAGGACCTCAAGCTGATGGCTTCCTATCAAAGCCAGGATCAGGACCACACGGTGGCGGTCAACCCGGTCACCAAGGCCTGGGTGGTCGGGGCGAACCTGGACGTGGGGCCGGGAACGATACTGGCCGGTTATGGACGCAAGACGCCCGACGGGCAGGCGCAGACCCGGCAGCTCGGCGTCGGCTACGAGTACAACCTGTCGACGCGCACCTTCCTGTACGCGGACGCGTCGCGGCGCAAGGCCGCGACGGCGGTGAACTTTTATGGTGTGGGCATACACCATCGGTTCTGAGCGGCGACCAACCGCCTCATAGTTCGGCGATGAAGCCGCACACAACCGCGCCGAAGGCTTGCGGCTGTTCGATGGCGCTCAGGTGGGAGGCTTGCTTGAGCACTTCCAGCCTGGCGCCCGCGATGCCGTCGACCAGCGTCTGCGACATTTCGATCGGCGTTCCCTGGTCCAGCTCTCCCGCGATCACCAGCGTCGGAACCTTGATGGCTCCAAGCCGCGCCGTCGTGTCGACGGTGCCGACGGCGTTGCAGCAGCCGATGTAGCCCACCTTGTCGGTCGCGACCACGCGGCGGCGGAAGCGCGCGACCGTCGCCGCGTGGTCGGCGCGAAAACCGTCATGGAAGTAGCGGCCCATGACGGCGTCGGCGATCGCTTCGATGCCATTCTCGCCGACGGTGGCGATGCGCTGCTGCCAGGCGTCGCGCGCCGCCTGCGGATAGGCGGACGTGGTGTTGGCCAACACCAGGCCACGGACCAGCGCCGGGTGGCGCAGCGCCAGCTCCTGGCCGACCATGCCACCCATCGACAGGCCCACCCACACCACCGGTCCGGTATCGAGTTCACGCAGCAGCGCGGCCGCGTCGTCCGCCAGATCGGCCATCGCATACGTTCCGGCTGGCGACTCCGAGCCGCCATGGCCACGGTGGTCGTAGGCGATCACGCGGTTGTCCTCCGCCAGCTGGTTGGCCAGCGCGTCCCACATGGTCAGGTCGCAGCCGATGGCGTGGCTCAGCACCACCGTATGGCGCGGTGCCTTGCCGTTGCGCGGCTCGCGCACCGTGTAGTGCAGCGCGGGGCGGGAAGTGCCGCTTTTGCCTTCGCGGCCCACACCTGGGTGGCTGGCGCCGGCCGGCGCCGACGGTTCCAGCTCGTAGCCGATCTGCGGACCGACTTCGCGCAGGATCGCCAGCGCGTGGGTGAAGGCCGTGTTTGCCGCCGGCACGCCGGCATAGATGGCCGACTGGATCAGCACTTCCTTGAGTTCATCGGGCGTCAGGCGGTTCGCTTCGTCGCCCAGCAGCGCGGCGCGTACATGCAGGTCGAATTCCTCCCAGCGGCCCAGCGCGATGGTGATGGCGAGGACGATGGCGCGCCGGGTTTTTTGCTCCAGGCCGGGACGGCCCCAGATCTCGTTCCAGGCGAAGCGCGTGATCAGGTTCTGGAAATCGGCGTTGAAGTTGTTGGCGTTGCCGAGCGAACGCTCAACCCACGCGTCGCCGAGGATGGCGCGGCGGTTGTTCAGGCCACGTTCGAAGTCGTGGTCGATGGGATCGTAGCTCATGGTGTCTTCACTTTTGGTTGAGCGTGGCGATGTCGCCGCGCAGGCTTTGCAGCTGTTGTTGCGCCAGGCGGTGGGCGGGGGCGGTGGCGGCGACCGGGTCGAACAGGGCGCGCAACTGCGTGGCGTCGACCTGACCGCGCAGCGCGTCGTCCGCTTGCACCGCTTCCTCCAGCACGTCCGCCAGATGGCGCCCGCCGGCCAGCGCTTCGCCGGTCATTTTTTCCAGCAGCGTGTGCGCCGCCTGCTTGCCGATGGCGGCGGCCAGCCAGGCCGATGCCGCCTCGGCGAACACCAGCCCTTGCAGCGTGTCGATATTGCGCAGCATGCGCGCGCTGTCGATGCGCAGGCCGGCGAAGGCGTCGTTGAGCGCTTGCAGCGCGCCGTGGGCGCTGAGGAACAGCCCGGGCCACTCGGCGAGTTCCGCCTGCCAGTTGCCCAGGCCCCGCTCGTGCTGCTGGCCCATGCTGGCCAACAGCGCGGCCGCGTGCTGCGGTGTGCGGGTGGCGGCGGCCAGCGCGATCATCGCCGAGACGGGATTGCGCTTGTGCGGCATGGCCGACGAGCCGCCGCGCCCATTGCCGGAAGGTTCGGCCAGTTCGGCGATTTCTCCTTGCGCCATCAGGCTCAGGTCCGTGGCCAGCTTGCCCAGGCTGCCGGACAACACCGCCACCTCCAGGCCGAGGCGCACCCACTCGTCGCGCTGCGTGTGCCAGGCGGCGTCGGCGACCTTGAGCTTGAGCGCGGCGGCCACGCGGGCGGCCACCGCCGGGCCTTGCTCGCCCATTACCGCCAGCGTGCCGACGGCGCCGCCCAGTTGAAGTTGAAGCGCGCGCGCGGCGCTCTCGCGCAGGCGCAGGCGCGCGCGCACGAGTGGCGCGAGCCAGCCGGTGAGCTTGAAGCCGAAGCTGGTCACCTGCGCCGGTTGCATCAGCGTGCGCGCCAGCACCGGCGTGGCCAGGTGGCGTTCCGCCAGTTCCAGCAGGTGGCCGGTCAAGTCGTGCAGGCCGTCGTCGAGCAGTTGCAGCGCGTCGCGCGTGGCCAGCACCATGGCCGTGTCGATCACGTCCTGGCTGGTGCTGCCCCAATGGACCTTGCCGGCGGCCTCGGTGTCGTACAGCGCCACGGTTTTGGTCAGCTCCTTGACCAGCGGGATGGCCAGGCTGCCCGCGCGGCGCCCGGCGCTGATGATGGCGGGGATGTCATAGAGCTGTGCGTTGCACACGCCGGCGATGGCGCGCGCCGCCGCCGGCGCCATCAGGCCCTCGTCGGCCTGGGCCTGCGCCAGCGCTTCTTCGAAACGGAACATCGCCTGCACGATCGCCGCGTCGTCGAACACGGCGATCATGTCGGTGGTGGTCAGGAAGCTGTCGAAAATCGATACACTCACTGTTGCTCCAGTTCCGGGTCAAACATAGTCGAAGAAGGCGGTTTCCTGCGCGCCCTGCATGTGGATGTTCCAGCGGTACTGACCATCGGCGGTTTTCACCGCCAGCAGGGTGGGGCGGCGCGCCGCCGGAATTTGCTCCAGTATCGCCGATTCCGACAATCCCGCGTCGTCCTCGAGGAAAACTGCCGTGAACTGGTGCTTGACCAATCCGCGGGCGAACACGGTCACGTAGGCCAGCGGCTGACCAGCCTGGCGCGGGCCGGCCGACAGGCGCAGCGTGAATTCGCCCTGGTCGCCGCTGGGTGCGCGGCGAAAGCCCGGCACCGCCTGCGACGCTTCCGCCTCGGCGGCGGCGGGCTGCCACGATTCGATTTGCGCGTCGTTGATCGGCACGCCGTCGCCGTCGTAGATCACGCCGCTGATGGTCACAACGTCGACCGGGTTGGCCGCTGCGCTGAGGTCCACAGCCCATTGCCACGCCTCGTGCGAGAACGGGCCGATGGTCTGCGAGGTGGTGATCGGTTTTGCTGGATTGGTCATGTCGGTTCCTCTCAGATGCCGGTGGGGGTGGCGTCGCGGCCGCGCAGGACGATGTCGAATACATAGCCGAGCATCTGGTCGCTGACCGTTTCTTCAATGCTGAAGCGCGAGATCAGGCGCTGGCGCGCGGCCAGGTCCGGAATGCTCTGGAAGATCGGATCGTAATCGAACAGCGGGTCGTTGGGGAAGTACATCTGGGTGACGAGCCGCTGCGCGTACACGTTCCCGAACAGCGAGAAGTGGATGTGCGCCGGGCGCCAGGCCTTGTCGTGGTTCCCCCACGGGTACGGCCCAGGTTTGATGGTGACGAAGCGATAGCGGCCCTCGTCGTCGGTCATCATCTTGCCCCAGCCGTTAAAGTTGGGGTCGAGCGGAGCATTGTGCTGGTCGCGCTTGTGGCGATAGCGGCCGGCCGCGTTGCACTGCCAGACTTCGAGCAGCGAGTTGCGCACCGGTTTGCCGTCTTCATCGACCACGCGGCCGGTGACGACGATCTTCTCGCCCAGCGGTTCGCTTTCGCCCTGCGCGGTCAGGTCCATATCGTGCGGCAGCAGGATGCGCGGCGACGGCCCGATGTTGTGCGCGACCGGAACCGGCGCGACGATGCGCAGCGCCGGCTGTTGCGGGCCGCGTTTGACGGTGGATTTGTAGGATGGGTAAATCAGCTCCGGATAGACGCCGGGCGCGATAGCATCGAATTTCACTGCTGGTCTCCTGATGTTGGTCTGCGGTGTGTTCTGACTAGGATGTTACGAAAGCGGTCGTCCCATCACAAGCCACTGCATGCGTGCTATATTCGCTATACGCACAATTTGTGCGCATATCGCCCAAATCCGCATTTTTTGAACCATGAGCTTAGAAACAGACCCGCCATCCAAGCGCGACATGATCGCCGGCCTTGAAAAAGGCCTGCAGGTGATCGAGGCCTTCGACCAGGAGCGCGGCCGCCTGAGTATCGCCGAAGTGGCCGAACGCACCGGCCTGACGCGGGCTGCGGCGCGCCGCTACCTGATCACGCTCACGCATCTGGGTTATATGCGGCACGAGAACAAGCTGTTCTCGCTCACGCCCATGGTGCTGCGGCTCGGCCAGTCCTACCTGCATTCGGCGCGCCTGCCTCGGCTCGCGCAGCCGCTGTTGTATCGTCTCGCCTATTCGGTGGGGGAGGCGGCATCGGCCGGCGTGCTCGATCAGGATCAGTTGGTGTGCGTGGCCGCCGTCAGCGCCGGCCAGCTGGTGTCGGCCACGCTGCAACCGGGTACGCGCGTGCCGGCGTGGTGCACCGCCAACGGCCGCATGCTGCTGGCCAGCCTGCCGCAGGACCAGCTGGACGCGTTCCTCTCGCGCGTGCAGCCGGAGCGCATCACCGAGCACACCATCGTCAGCAAGGAGCGCCTGGCGCTGGAGATCGCCCGCGCCCGCGCGCAGGGTTACGCGCTGGTTGACCAGGAGCTGGAGCTGGGATTGCGCACGATGGCGGTCCCGCTGAAGAACTTCCGCGGGGATGTGGTGGCGGCGATGAATATCAGCGTCCACGCGGCGCGCATGCCGCTCGAGCAGATGGTTGAGCGCTGCCTGCCGGCGCTGATCAAGATGCAGGTTGAGCTCAACGCTTTGCTGTAGCGCGCCAGTGGAATCATCGGTAGGGCGGATTACGCGCTGCGCGCTAATCCGCCCTACGGAATTGTTTTGGGGTGAGGCCCATGCGCTTTTTGAACAGGCGGCTGAAGTAGGCGGGGTCCTGGAAGCCCAGTTCATAGGCGATGCTGGCGATGCTGGCCGGGACGTAGGTCAGCTTGCGGCACGCTTCGAGCATCAGCCGGTCCTGGGTGATGTCGAACGCCGATTTGCCCGACAGCTTGAGGCACAGCCGGTTCAGGCGCACCGGCGACGTTTTGAGCACGTCGGCATAGCGGCCGACCTGCCACTGGTCCCTGAAATGCCCCTCGACTTCGGCGCGGAAGCGGCTGAACAACTCGAAATCGCTGCGGCCCGACTGGTCGGCGAAGCGGTGGTCGGCCTGCACCCGCACCAGCAGCAGCAGGGCGGCGCGGGCCAGCCATTCGAGCATCAGCGTGTGGCCGTACTGCGGCCAGGCCGCTTCCGCCAACAGCTGCTGCAGCAGCGCCTCCAGGCGCGCGCGCACCTCCGGCAGAGCCGCCAGATCGATCGCCAGCGGCTCGATGAACAGTGTCGAATACAGGTCGCCCTGGTTGTCGGCGGCGGAAAAGATCACATTCTGGTCCACGGTCAGCACATAGCCGTGCGCCTCCGGCGAAAAGTCGAAGCCATGCACCACCGACGGATGGATGGTCAGCACGGCCGGACCGCGGCGCTCCCACAGGGCGTCGTTGACGCTGGCGCGTACTTCACCGCCGAATAAAAAAAGTACCTGAAACATTCCGGGATGCGTATGGCTGTCGATATGCCAGTCGTAGCGCCGGCTGCGCGTTTCGATCAGCTCTATATGGACGAATTCGGCGTTCTCCGTGCGCGTTTGCTCGCCGTAGAGGGCGAACTTGGGGACGTCTGTGGCGGCTTTTTTCGCGGGGGAGGGCATGGCGTGTAATTGGGTGGGCGGCGGCGGGTCTGTCGAAATAGTACAAGTTTTATGCCGTTTCATCCATTTTTTTTAGGGCGGGGCGGCGCTACGATGGCGTCAGATCAATATCAACACATCGGAGACAACCATGCGTACCCAAGTAGCCATCATTGGCGCCGGCCCGGCCGGCCTGCTGTTATCCCACCTGCTGCATCTCGACGGCATCGAGTCGGTCGTCATCGAAACGCGCTCGCGCGCCGAGATCGAGGCCACCATACGCGCCGGCGTGCTGGAACAGGGCACGATGGATATCCTCAACGATTCTGGCGTCGGCGCGCGCATGCGCAGCGAGGGCGCGCTGCACGAAGGGTTCGAGCTGGCCTTCGGCGGCAAGCGTCACCGCATCGACTTGATGGGATTGACCGGCAAGGCCATCACCGTCTACCCGCAGCACGAGGTGATCAAGGATCTGGTGGCGGCGCGCCTGGCGGCCGACGGCCAGATACTGTTTGAGGTGGGCGAAGTGGCGCTGCATGGCGTCGACAGTTTGACGCCGTCCGCCACCTTCGTCCACAAAGGCGAGGCGCGCTCCATCGAGGCCGATTTCGTCATCGGCTGCGACGGTTATCATGGCGTCAGCCGTCCCGCGATGCCGGGGCAGGAGCTGCGCAAGAACTTCCAGCGTATCTATCCGTTTGGCTGGTTCGGAATTCTGGTCGAGTCGGCGCCGTCGTCGGAAGAATTGATCTATGCGCAGCATGAACGTGGTTATGCGTTGGTCAGCACACGCTCGCCAACGGTGCAGCGCTTGTACTTCCAGTGCGATCCGGCCGATCATGTCGATAACTGGTCGGACGATCAGATCTGGTCGGAGCTGCACGCGCGGCTGGAGAACCACGACGGCTGGAAGCTCAACGAGGGCAAGATCTTCCAGAAAAATATCATCGGCATGCGCAGCTTCGTGTCGACGCCGATGCAGTCGGGCCGCTTGTTCCTGGCGGGGGATTCGGCGCACATCGTGCCGCCGACCGGCGCCAAGGGCATGAACCTGGCCGTGTCGGACGTCAAACTGCTGGCGCGCGGGTTGGAGCAGTTCTACAAGAAGGGCAGCGGGGAGCGGCTGGCGTCCTACACCGACGATGCGCTCAAGCGCATTTGGCGGGCCGAGTATTTTTCGTGGACGATGACGCGGCTGATGCACACGTTTGCCGACGCCACGCCGTTCGAGCGCGAGATGCAGCGCGCGGAGCTGGACAATATCGTCTCGTCGCGCGCGATGGCGACGGCGTTGGCCGAGAACTACGTCGGCGCGTTTTAACGAAGGTCCGTGGGGCGGATTAGCGCAGCGTAATCCGCCAGGCGCCGCCGACGGCTCATGTCGGATTACGCCGTTCCGGCTAATCCGACCTACGGGTCTGGCCACCAGCGTAGGACTGGGATGACAGAGTGCTATGTTCCCAGCCTACATAAGCCTCCTACGCGCTCCTATGAGCTAGCGCACATAGCGGAGATATAGTGTATCCATCAGGTCGGCAACGATCTATCGGAATAAAACGACACTATATAAGAGGCTCGCCATGCAACAAGCTACTCACACCAACGTCTCCGGCAACGCGATTCTGGCCATGCACGCAGTGACCCCTGCCGTCACCGCGTCGCCCGCCATCAGCATCACCGGCGCCCAGCAAAACGAATTGCTGCGTGCCCTGTCGCGTGAGGAGCTGGTCAGCCTGTTCGAGCATCTGGAACTGGTGCCGCTGACCGCCGGCAAACGCCTGTTCGACTTCGGCGACAAAATGGAATACGCCTTCTTCCCGACCAACGCCATCGTCTCGCTGCAGTACGTCACCGAAGACGGCGGCGCGACCGAAATCGCGGTGGTCGGCCGTGAAGGCGTGGTCGGCGTGTCGATGTACGAAACCGAACGCGCCAACTGCTCGGCGGTGGTGCAAAGCGCCGGCTACGGCTACCGCATCAAAGCGGCCGTGCTGCGCGAAGCCTTCTTCAGCGGCGGCGCGCTGGCGCAGCAGCTGATGCGCCACACCAGCGCCTTGTTCGCCCAGTTGGCGCAAACGGTGGCCGGCGTCCGTCACGGCAGCATCGAGCAGCGCCTGTGCCGCTGGCTGCTGGAGCGCCTGGACCGCTCCACCTCGAACGAACTCAAAGTCACGCAGGAGATGATCGCCAATATGCTTGGCGTGCGCCGCGAAAGCATCACCTGCTCGGCCGGCAAGCTGCAGGAAGAGGGCTTGATCGAATATCGCCGTGGTACCGTCACCGTGCTCGATCGCAGCGGCATGGAACGCCGCGCCGGCGGCTGCTACGTCGCCGCGTAACCCGGTAACGCCAAGGCGGGGACCACAGGTCCCCGTTTTAACATCCCCGCTTCAACTCTCCACTGAATCGGCATCACCGTTCAATGCAGATATCTGGGTGCGTGCTGAAGCTGTTCCAGCTTGCGCTGCACCAGACAGTACCAGGCCATCGCCCATCTGGACGCTGTCATCGACTCCTCCACCGTAGGCGCGGACATGGTCCGCTGCACAGCCTTCATCTGACGATGCAGGGCGCGGGCGGCGGGCGTGTGTTTGGGGGCGTTTGAAGTATCCATGGGGCTTATTGTGGCCTCAGCCCGTTACGGCGGCTGTGCGGTGGACCACGTTGGCGTCCAGCATTCTTTCTCTTTAATTCCCCTCCAAATATCTTCTAACCTAGCGCGTTTATCTTCCTTTCCCTCCGTTTTCCACGTCTATATACTGTTTCCTCATGGTATGGGCTGCTTAACAAGGAAAAATGATGGGGAACAGGGATTATCGGGTTGCGGCGGTTTTGTCGGTTGGCGTGATCGCGGGCGCCCAAGCACAGGCCCCGTCGCCGCAAGCCGATGGCGACCGGATCGAACAGGTGCGGGTCACCGCCACCCGCTCGGCCAGTTCGGTCGACGTGCAGCAGGTGCCGGCCGCCATCACCGTGCTCAAACCGGAGAACCTGGCCAAGTACGGCCTCGGTAACCTGACCGACATCGCCAGCCTGGTGCCGGCGATGTCGGTCCAGGAGCAGGGCCCTGGCATTAACAATATCACCATACGCGGGCTGGTCGTGCGCGGCATCGTGCCATCCGAGGTGCAGGACGCCTCGCTGGTCGCCGTATATATCGACGACATGCCCGTCACGCTGAAATCCGCCAATCCCGACCTCAAGGTGCTCGATCTGGAGCGCATCGAAGTGCTGCAAGGCCCGCAGGGTACCCTGTTCGGCGCAGGCGCCATGGCCGGCGCGGTGCGCCAGATCACCCAGAAACCCGACGTGACCGACCTATTCGGCTCGGTCGAGGCGGTGGGTTCGAGCACCTCCGGGTACGGCGGCGGCAACCACAACCTGCGCGGCATGCTCAATCTGCCGCTTAAAAGCGATGTGCTGGGATTGCGTCTGACCGCCTACACGGGCAACGACTCCGGCTACATCCGCAATCAGTACAATGGTGCCATCACCAACGCGGTGTCGACCAACCAGGGGCGCGCCGCGCTGCGCTTGAAGGCGACACGCGATCTGGTGATCGACGCCAGCGTCACCGTATCGAACGTCAAGGCTGGCGTCAACGACGCCTACGGCGACCTTGCTCCTTTCACCACCTTCGCGTTGATCCCGCAGACCAGCAACGACAAACTGCAGCTCTATAACGTCGGCGTCAACTACGACCTGGGCGGCGCGCAACTGGTGTCCTCGACTTCCTATCTGCACCGCGACACGCTGTATGTGACATCGGCCCAGTATCCGGCGACCGCTTTCATCTTCGGCGGCCAGAATCCGCTGATGCAGGCCGCCTACACGATCGGTAACAAGGTCGAGGACTTCGCGCAGGAATTGCGCCTCAACTCCAAGGGCGATGGCCCGCTCAAATGGACGGCCGGCGCCTTCTTCGAGAAGGGCAAGCGCGACACCCTGCAGGACGAGCCGACCGTCGGTTTCGACGCGCGTTACGCCGAAACCCGCAATTTCCCCGGATATAACTCGCAGGTCAACGAACTGGCGTTCAATCCCAACGATTTTTTCTCCGGCGCGCAGAACACCAATTCCCGGCAGGCTGCCTTGTTCGCCGAAGCCACCTATACGGTCTGGGACAAGCTGGATCTGACGGCCGGCCTGCGCCTGTTCCGCGGTACGCAGGACTTCGACCTGCGCTTTAGCGGCTTGTTCGGCAACCTGGTCGGCGCCACGCCGTCCGCGCCGGTCGGACAACCGACGCTTAGCAACAGCAGCGCCACCTCGAAAGGCGCCAACCCGCGCTTCGTCGCCGCCTATCGCGTCGGTCCCGATCACACGCTGTACGCCTCGGCGGGCAAGGGCTTCCGCTACGGCGGCAACAACCAGCCGGTGCCGTTCAACTTCTGCGGCATCAACGCGCCGACCACTTTTGAGCCGGACAGCCTGTGGAATTACGAGGTGGGCTCGAAGAACACGCTGCTCGATCATCGCGTGACCTTCAACGCCAGCGCCTATGTGATCGACTGGAAGGACGTGCAGGTCTTCAACCGCCTGCCGTGCACTTACTACTTCACGCAAAACGCCGGCAAGATCCGCAGCGAAGGGCTGGAGTTGGAAACGGCATTCAAGCTGACGCGCCGCGCCTCGGTGGGCTTGAGCGCGGCCTACAACCACGCCTACGCTACCCGCACCGTGGTCACCGGCATCGCCGCGCAGAACATCCCCGAAGGCAGCCGCGTGCCGTACGCGCCGCGCCTGTCCGCCACCGCCACCGCCAGCTACAGCATTCCGGTGCGTGGCACGGACGAAGTGGGCGTTTCGGCCAGCTACGCCTATCGCAGCGACGCCTACACCAACTTCGCGCCGGAGCAGGGGGGCTACGCGCGCATCCCGTCGTCGAACACGGTCAACGCCACGCTGACCTACAGGAGCGGCGCCTATGAGATTGGCCTGTTCGGCACCAATCTGACCAATGGCGCAAAAGTCAGCGACGTGGTGCCGAACACGATCGCCATCCAGCCGGGTAATCTGGTGTACATGGTCCGCCCGCGCACCGTGGGCCTGCGCGTCAAAGCGATATTCTGATGTTGAAGCAGCGGCCCTCCGAGTATATCGATGCGCACCAGCGCGCCGAGGTGGCCGCGGAGCGTTCACGCTTGTTGTGGCTTGGCGAGTGGCCGACATGGGCGCTGATCGCCGTCATCCACGGCGGCTGGCTGTCTACCCTTGCGTACTGGAGCGAAATCGGCACCGTGCCGGCGACGCTGCTGATGATCTGGTGGTGCGCGTGGTACATGTCGCTCCAGCACGAGCTGATACACGGTCATCCGACCCGCTGGCCGTCGGTCAATCGTCTGTTCGGTTACCTGCCGCTGGCGGTATGGTATCCGTATGGACTGTACCGCGACAGCCACCTGCGCCACCATAACGACTTCCATCTGACCATGCCGGCGCTTGACACGGAGAGTAACTACGTCGCGCCGGTGCGCTGGGCGGACATGGGTAAGCCGCTGCGCGCGCTGCACTGGCTTAACAAGACCTTTTGGGGACGCATGCTGGTTGGCCCGGCGATCGCCGTCACCGGCGCCTGGGTCGAGGCGGTGCGCGAACCGTTGCGTGGCGACTGGCGCAACATGCCGATGTGGCTAGCCCACGTCGCCATGCTGGCGGTGCTGTTGTGGTGGGTGCGGTCCGCGTTCGGCGTGGAACCGCTATACTATCTGCTGGCGATCTCCTATCCCGCGCAATCGTTGGCGATGGTGCGTTCCTACTACGAGCACCGTCCGGCGGCCGATCACAAGCAACGCATTGTGCTCAACGAGGCCGGTTTTGTGTGGCGCGTGCTGTTCCTCAATAATAATCTGCACCTGGTCCACCACGACATCCCTTCGCTGCCGTGGTATCTGCTGCCGCGTGTCTACAAGGCGAGGCGCCTGGCTTACAATAGTCGCAGCGGCGGTTTCCATGTCCAGGGTTACGGACGGCTGATGCGCCGCTTTGGTTTCGGCGCGATCGACGCGCCGGTTCATCCCCACATGCCGGATTGACGAGATGACCTGGATAGCCGCCCTGCCGATGTACAACGTCTCCAAGCGGCTCGAGCGGGACTACGAGGCCTTGCTGGCGGCGCTGGCGGACGCTGTCGGACAGCGCATCGCGGTGGCGGCGCCGTCGGACCTGCAGGCGTTCTGGCGGCTGCCCGATTTGCTCGTTAGTCAAACCTGCGGCTATCCCTATATGACTCGCTTGCGTGGCGTGGCGACTCTGCTTGCCACGCCTTGCTACGACTTCGCCGGTTGCTCCGGCAGCGATTATTCGAGCGCGATCGTGGTGCGCGATGGCGCGGACCTTGATGTGCTGGCCGATGCCGGTGGTTTGGTCGCCGTCGTTAATGATCTGGAGTCCAACAGCGGCATGAATGTGCTGCGCCATGCGGTAGCGCCCCTGGCGCGTGACGGGCGATTTTTTGGCGAGGTGTTGGAGTCGGGCAGTCATGCGGCCAGCGTGCGCATGGTGCGCGATGGACGGGCCGATATCGCGGCGATCGATTGCGTGACCTTCGGCTATCTGGCGCAGGAGGATCCGGCTGCGGTGGCTGGGTTGAAGGTGTTGAGGTATTCGGCGGCGTCGCCGGGGTTGCCCTTGATTGCCGGTGCCGGGGTGGGGCATGGGCTGGTTGAACGCTTGCGGGGGGCGCTGGTGCGCCCTTCGCCTCGGCTGCGCGGGTTGATGGGCGTATTGAGTATTCGGGCGTTTGAGTATCGGGGGGATGCGGATTATGGGCGTATCCTGGAGATCGAGGCGGAGGCGAGGGCGGCGGGGTATCCGCTGATGCGCTGAGTTGGGCCGTCGGCGGCTCATGCACGGCGAATTACGCTTCGCTAATCCGCCCTACGTGTTGTTTTTATTTTGTTGGGCGCCATAGCGGTAGCGCTGTGGCATCGAGCTTGCGTGGCAGTAGGCCTTCGCCGTGGAACGCGTCCGCGATGCGCTGCTGTTCGCCCAGCGCGTCCTTGACCACCAGGCGCACATCGTAGCTGCGCCGGCTGTTTGCCAGCTCCACCGTCTTTGCATCCAAGCCCCACGCCGGCGCCAACAGCTCGGACGCTTCCTTCGGCGATTGCTTGACCCATTTGCCGGTCTTGCGCAAGGCTTCGAAAACCACCGCCAGCACGTCGGAGCGCGCTTCGGCATAGCTGGTCGCGGCCAGGTAGTAGCGCTGGTAGTCGGCGATGTTGCGCCCGTCGGCGAGGATTTTCACCGACGACTGCCGCTGCACGCCCGCCAGGTATGGGTCCCATGTCACCCAGGCGGCGACGCTGCCACGCTCGAAGGCGGCGCGGCCGTCGGCGGGCGTCAGGTACGCCGGTTCGATATCCTTGAACCGCAGTCCCGCCTTGTCGAGCGCCGCGATCAGCAGGTAGTGGCTGCCCGCCGCCTTGGTCAGCGCGATCTTCTTCCCCTTTAAATCCGCCACGTTCGCGTAAGGCGCGTCGCTGCGCACAACGATCGCCTGCGCCGACGGCGATGGCGCCTCCTGCGCGAAGTAGGTCAGCTGCGCGCCCGCCGCCTGTGCGAATACCGGCACCGTGTCCGCCACGTCGGCGCTGAGGTCGACGCCACCGACGTTGAGCGCCTCGAGCAGCGGCAGCCCGCTGGAGAATTCGTGCCACGTGACTTTGACGCCGAGTGGCGCGAGCTCCTGTTCGAGTTGCCCGCGTACCTTGAGGATGGTCAGCAGGGTCGATGATTTCTGATAGCCGATGCGCAGCGTCGATGGTTTTTGCGCCAGCACCGGCAGGCAAGCCAATGGCAGCAGGGAAGTCAGGGCAA
Organism: uncultured Duganella sp.; assembly: GCA_963513825.1. Classification (GTDB taxonomy): domain Bacteria; phylum Pseudomonadota; class Gammaproteobacteria; order Burkholderiales; family Burkholderiaceae_D; genus Rugamonas. The sequence continues at coordinate 195,056 of CAUPRW010000004.1, read as the reverse complement.
GAAGGGACAATGCTGTACGACGGCGCAGGGTGGGCATGAAGGCTCCGGAGATTGGTTATCTTCCGATTGTAGGATGCGCGCCGACGGCGCGGGAACGAATGCTTTCGCGTTTGGATATAGCGCCAGCAGATATGGTCCACGTAAATACATTATTCTCAAAATTCATATTTGAATATGATAAACAATTAGTTTCTACATAATTATCCGCGTCATAAGATCGCTCCGACTTGACCAATTTTGGAGCTAAATTTATGACAGTATCGCGTCGGAACTTCCTCATTCGGCTTGCGGCGACCAGCGGCTACGCCGCCGCCACCGCCGCCATGACCACGCTGGGATTGGGCGCGCCGGCGCTCGCCGCCGCTGGCCCGGCCGCGGCGCTCCAGCTGGCGCCCGGATCGGGCAAGGGTTTGCGGGTGCTGGTGTTGGGCGCCGGCATCGCCGGCCTGGTGTCGGCCTACGAGTTGCGCAAGGCCGGCTACGAAGTGCGCGTGGTCGAGGCGCGCGAGCGGGTCGGCGGCCGCAACTGGACCATCCGCAACGGCACCCGCATCGAGTACGAGGACGGCACCACGCAGATCGCCGAATTCGAACCGGACCACTATTTCAACGCCGGGCCGGCCCGCCTGCCCAGCCATCACCAGACCATCCTTGGTTATTGCCGCGAGTTCGGCGTCGAGCTGGAAGCGGAGGTCAACACCAGTCGCAGCGCCTACTTCCTGCCCGATCCCGCCAAGGGCGGCCAACCGGTGCAGCTGCGCCGCGCCATCAACGACGCGCGCGGCCATATCTCCGAACTGTTGGCCAAGTCGGTCAACGGTGGCGCGCTCGATCAGGAGCTGAGCGCCGACGACCGCGCACGGCTGGTCGAATTCCTCAAGGTGTACGGCGACCTGACGCCGCAGGCGGAGTTCAAGGGGACCGAGCGTTCCGGCTACAAGGTGTTCCCCGGCTCGGCCGGGCAGGTGGGCGAACGCCAGGAACCGCTGTCCCTGGAGGCCTTGCTCGATCCCGACCTGTGGACCTCGCTGATCTTCGACGAGCTGCTGATCTTCCAGCCGACGATGCTGCAGCCGGTGGGTGGCATGGACCGCATCGCGCACGCCTTCCACGATCGCCTGAAGGATGCGGTGCTGCTCAATACCGAGGTCAAGGCCATCCGCAACAAGGCGGACGGTGTCGACGTGACGGTGCGCGACCGCAGCAGTGGCACGCAGCAGGTGCTGTCCGCCGATTTTGCCATTACGACCTTTCCGTTGCCCGTGCTGGCGCGGGTCGACAGCAATTTTTCGCCGGCGGTCAAGGCAGCCATCGCCGGCGTCCATTACGACACCGCCAGCAAGATCGCCTGGCAGTCGCGCCGGTTCTGGGAGGCCGATACCCATATCTACGGCGGCATCTCGATCGTCAAGCACGAGACGGGATTGATCTGGTATCCCAGCGGCGGCTTTCACAAGGCCAGCGGCGTGCTGGTTGGCTGCTACAACATCGGCCAGGCGGCGCGCGACTTTACCGCCAAGCCGCTGGCGGCGCAATTCGCCTCGTCGCGCGGCGTCATCGACCGGGTGCATCCGGGACGCGGCGCCGAACTGCAGCGGCCCGTCAGCGTGGCGTGGCACAAGGTGCCGTACAGCCTGGGCTCATGGGTGCACTGGGCCACGCCGGCTGAAAAGGAATACACCCTGCTCAACCAGCCGGAGGGCCGCGTTTATTTCGCCGGCGAGTACCTGAGCCAGATCGGCGCGTGGCAGGAGGGCGCCGCGCTGTCGGCCCACCATGCTATCGCCGCCATCGCCAACCGGGTCGCCACCGGCGCCATCGCCGCCAAGCGCGCCGCCTGATTTTTTACTTCGAAAGACAACACCATGAAAAGCACCGTCGAAATCCTGTTCGCCAGCCTGTTGTTCTCCAGCGTCGCCGCCCAAGCGCAGCAGATCAAGCGCACGCCCATCCCCAATTCCAATTTTCCGATCTCGGTCGCCGTGACGGTGCCGGCCAACGCCGAGACCATCTATTTCAGCGGCGTGCTGCCGGATGTCGCCGACGCAGCCGCGCCCAAAGGTACGCCGGCCGCCTACGGCAGCACCGAAACGCAGACCGCCTCCGTGCTGCGCAAACTGCAGGCGGCGCTGGCGGCCGAAGGCCTGACCTTCGGCGATGTCGTCTCGCTGCGCGTGTTCCTGGTGGGCGACCCCAAGCTCGATAACAAGCTCGATTTCAACGGACTCAATGCCGCGTTCGGCCAGTCCTTCGGCACCGCCGCGCAGCCGGCCAAGCCGGCCCGCACCGCGCTGCAGGTCGCCGCGCTGCCGCTGCCGGGCGCACTGGTGGAGATCGATCTCGTCGCCGCCCGCGTCAAGCCATAAACCTTTCATCCCTCAGGAGCTGAACCGCATGAATCAACCATCATCGATCCGACCGCGTCCGCGTCTTCCCCTTTACCGCCTCCATCCCGTCGCACTGGCGATCTCGTTGTTGTCCACCGCCGCCGGCGCCTCGACGGCGGCCGAAGCCGAACCCGAGGTGGCGGCCCTGGCCGCCGCCGTGGTGCAGGATGTCGTCGTCACCGGCACCCGCGACATCCAGCGTTCGGCCGGCGAGAGCCTCAGTCCCATCGATGTGATCAGCGCCAAGGATTTGCAGCGCACCGGCCAGACCGACCTGCGCGACGCGCTGGTCAAGCTGCTGCCGTCGATTAACCGGCTGGCGCAGACAGGCGACGCGGCCAACCTGACCAGCGCCCTGACGCTGCGCGGCCTCAGTCCCAATCACGTGCTGCTGCTGGTGAACGGCAAGCGCCGCCACACCTCGGCCAACATCACGGCGGACGCCGGCTCGCAGCAGGGCGCCACGCCGGTCGACATCGATCTGATTCCGGTCAGCGCGGTCGATCACATCGAAGTGCTGCGTGACGGCGCCGCGGCCCAATACGGCTCGGACGCCATCGCCGGCGTGATCAACGTCATCCTCAAGTCGTCGAGCCAGGGCGGGGGACTGACCGCCACCACCGGCGAGTACTACAAGCACGACGGCTTCACGCTGGGCGGCGCCGGCGATCTCGGCTTGCCGCTGGGCGCCGACGGCTTCCTGCACCTGAGTGCCGAATACCGCCGCCATGAGCACAGCATGCGCGGCGGCGCCGACGAGCGCACCGGCACCTTCATCAACCAGACGCTCGGCGATCCGCACATCCGCCGCGAATCGTTCGGTGCCAACGCCGGCATCGCCGTCAACAAGGACGTCGAACTGTACGCGTTCGCCACGGCGGCGCACCGCACGGGTGGCAGTTACCAAAACTACCGGCTGCCATCGCGGCTGCCGCAGGTGCACCCGAACGGCTTCAGTCCCATCGAAACGAGCAACGAGACCGACGCCGCGCTCACCGCCGGCATCAAGGGCACCGACCTGGCGGGATGGCGGTGGGACCTGAGCGCGAGCTACGGCATCGACAACGTCAAGATCAACATGGTCGATTCGGCCAACACCGATTTGTACGCCGCCACCGGCGCCACGCCGACCAGCTTCCATCTGGCGCAATACAAGAATATCCAGCAGGGCGCCAACGCCGACCTGGCGCGCTCGTTCGATACCGGGGCGCTGCCTTCACCGCTGAGCGTCGCGCTGGGCGCCGAGTTCCGCCGGGAGAGCTACGAGGTGGGGGCGGGCGACGAGGCCTCCTACTTTGGCAGCGGCTCGCAGGCCTTGCCCGGCCTGTCGCCGGTCAGCGCCGGCAAGCACTCGCGCAATATCGGCGCCGCCTACGCCGACTTTTCCACCAAGCTGACCAGCCAGTGGGAGGCCGAGCTGGCCGGCCGCTATGAGCACTATAGCGACGCGGGCAGCACGCGCAACGCCAAAGTGTCGACGCGCTACGAGTTCAATCCGCGCCTGGCCGTGCGGGGTACGGCCAGCACGGGCTTCCGCGCGCCTTCGCTGGCGCAGGAGAACTACACCAGCCTGGCGGTGTCGCCGACCACCGCCGGCGGTCAGCTGGCCGTCAATTCGGCGGCGGCGCGCCAGCTCGGGGCGCTGGCGCTGCGTCCTGAAAAGTCGCGCAGCTTCAACCTGGGCCTGGTCGCCGAGCCGGTCGAGAACCTGCATGTGACGGTTGACGCGTATCGTATCCTGATCCGCGACCGCATCGTGCAGGGCGGAACCTACACCGGTCAGGCGGCGATCGACGCGTTGACGGCGGCCGGCATCAGCCTGCCGAGCGGCTTGTCGTCGGTCAGCGCCAGTTACTATGCCAACGGCGTCGACACGCGCACGCAGGGGCTCGACGTGGTCGCGGCCTACCCGTCCAACCTGGGGGCCCTTGGGCGCATCGACTGGGACGTGAGCGCCAATATCAACACCAGCAAGGTGACCAAGGTGGCCAACGACGGCAATGGCCAAACGCTGCTCAACGCCCAGCAGGTGGGCTACCTGACCACCGCGACGCCGAAGAACAAGTTGATCGTCGGCGGCGTGTGGACGCTCGACGACTGGAGCGTGAGCCTGCACGCCACAAGGTATGGCAAGACGTCGACCGAGGCCACCTTCTTTTCGGGGCCGAACATCTACTCGACGACGGTATTCAACCACATAGAGAACAAGCCCAAGACGCTGACGGACCTGGAGGTGCGCTACGCCGTGACGAAAAAGCTGCAGCTGGCGGCCGGCGCGAACAACCTGTTCGACGTCTATCCGACCAAGGTGCCCACCGCCAGCCGCTATCTCGGCGTGTATCAATATGACACGGCCGCCGCGCAAATACCCTTCAACGGCGGCTACTACTACGTAAGGGCGAACTACAAGTTCTGATCACGTGGGGCGGATTAGCGCGGCGTAATCCGCCAGCTCCGCCACGAAAATCGCTTAATATGAGCATCTGTCCGGAACGCCCACCCAATACCTACATGAAAATAGATGACATCAGCGCGTTCGTGGCCGTGGTGCGCAGCCAATCGGTCAGCGCCGCGGCCGAAACGCTCGGCCTGACGCAGTCGGCCATCACCCGCCGCGTTCAAAACCTCGAGCAGGAGCTTGGCGTCGAGCTGCTCGACCGTAGCGTCAAGCCGCCCAAGCCCAGCCTGATGGGCAAGCAAGTCTTCGAGCAGTGCGGCAAGGTGCTGTTGGAAGTGGACCGCCTGCGCGACCTGGTGCAGCTGGACCAGGCGCCGACGGGCGTGTTCCGCATCGGCGTCATCCAAACCATCGGCGACGTCGTGCTGCTCGAGACCCTGCAAAAGCTGAACCGCACCTTCGAAGGACTGCATACCGAAGTCACCTCCGGCTGGGGTTCCCAGCTGGTCGAGCGTGTGGCCAACGCCGAAATCGACGCGGCCGTGGCGCTGTTCCCGGCCACGAAGGTGCTGCCGGAAGGTCTGCGCGGGCGCACGCTGGGGCGCATCGAGCTGGTGGTGGTCGCGCAAAAGGGCGCCATGCCCAAGCGCAGCTACAAGCTGCGGGATGTATTCGGCACCGGCTGGGTGCTCAACCCGGACGGTTGCGGCTTTCGCGCCGGCCTGGCGCGCGCGCTGATGGAGCAGGGCTTGTCGTTCAAGATCAATCTGGAGACCTTCGGCACCGATCTCCAGCTTGGCCTGGCGGCCAGCGGCCTGGGACTGGGGCTGATGCCGCGCCCCATCCTAGAGCGCAGCCGCCACCGCGCGCAGCTCGACATCGTCAACGTGGTCGATTTCAAGCCGGTGCTCGATATCTGGCTGGTGCAGCCCTTGCAGCCGGGTCCCGTGCAGCATGCGATCGATTTTTTCGCACAGGCGGTGCAGCACGCGTTCGCCGAGGCGCCGCTCAAGGCGGTTTCCCGGGCGGCCGCGCGGTAGTTTGTAATTATTCCTGAAAATCATATATCAATAGTCGAAACAATTAGTTTTGACATAATCATTTGCTACCTATACTAGATTTCAACGGCTCGCAAAGCCTTCGAATCTTCAGCATAGGGAAGCAAAGACATGTCGGTTTCTACTCCTGCCTACAGCGGCGTCACGGCATCGGCCTCCGATCCGGCGCCCGCTAAAACCAAGCCTTCCGCTTTCCTCTCCGTGCTGCGGCGCGCCGCCAGCCCGCTGGTGCTGCTGGCGCTGTGGGAGCTGGCCTCGCGCACCGGCGTGCTGCCGGAGCGCGTGCTGGCGGCGCCGTCGCAGATCTTCGTCACCCTGGGCGAATTGATCGCCTCCGGTGAAATGGGCAGCAACGTGTGGGTGTCGCTGCACCGCGTGCTCACCGGCCTGTCGGTGTCGCTCACGCTGGGCACGGCGCTGGCGCTGGTCGCGGGCCTGTCGCGCCAGGGCGAAGTGGCGGTCGACTCGACCATGCAGATGGCGCGCACCTTGCCTTTCCTCGGCCTGGTGCCGTTGTTCATCCTGTGGTTCGGCATCGGCGAATTCACCAAGGTCGCGCTGATCGCCTTCGCCACCACCTTCCCAATGTACCTGACGCTCTACAGCGGCATCCGCGGCATCGATTCCAAGCTGGTGGAGGCGGCGCGCCTGTTCGGCCTGAGCTACCCGCAGCTGATCGTGCACGTGATCCTGCCCGGCGCCCTGCCATCGTTCCTGGTCGGCCTGCGTTATTCGCTGGGCGTGAGCTGGCTGTCGCTGGTGGCGGTGGAGCAGATCAACGCCACGGCCGGCCTGGGCTACCTGATCAACAACGCCCGCGACTTCATGCGCACCGACGTCATCGTCGTCTGCCTGCTGGTCTACAGCCTGCTGGGGCTGGCCACCGACTTGCTGGTGCGCGCCATCGAACACTATGCGCTGGCCTGGCGTCCGACTTTCATCAAGGACTGAGTATGCAAACCATTCAACTCGAACTGCCCGGCACCAAGGCGCGCAACGAAGGCGTCGCCGGCTTGCGTCCCGAGGCGCCCGCCGCGCCGCGCACCCCGGTGCAGGCGCGCTCGCTGAGCAAGCGCTTCGGCCCGAATCTGATCCTCGACCAGCTCGACCTCGATATCCGCGCCGGGGAATTCGTCGCGCTGCTGGGCCGCAGCGGCTCCGGCAAGACCACGCTGCTGCGGACGCTGGCCGGACTCGATGCCATCACCTCCGGCACGCTGGAGGTGCCGCAGGCGCGCGCCGCCGTATTCCAGGAGCCGCGCCTGATGCCCTGGAAACGCGCCTGGCGCAATGTCACCCTCGGGCTGAAGATCGACCAGCCGCGCGAACGGGCACGCCAGGCGCTGACCGAAGTGGGACTGGAACACCGCGAAAACGCCTGGCCGGCTACCTTGTCCGGCGGCGAGGCGCAGCGCGTGGCGCTGGCCCGTGCGCTGGTGCGCGAGCCGCAACTGCTGCTGCTCGACGAGCCGTTCGCCGCGCTCGACGCGCTCACCCGCATCCGCATGCACCAGTTGATCCTGGCGCTGTGGCGCCAGCACCGCCCATCGGTGCTGCTCGTCACGCACGATGTGGACGAGGCGGTGCTGCTGGCCGACCGCGTGCTGGTGCTGGAGAAGGGGCGCATCGTCTCCGATATCGCGATCTCCCAGCCTCGCCCGCGCAGCGCCGAGCGCCCGGAGTTCCAGCGCGTTCGCGCCCAGCTACTGCAACTGCTGGGGGTGGAAACCGAGTCCGTCGCGGCGGCGCCGGAGCCCGAGGCCCCGACACCGGTCCACACGCCCTTCAACTTCAGTAATTTCTCGATCTGACCATGCCCAACTCCGTCCTTCGCCTGCCAGTCGTCGATCCGGCCCACCAGCTGGACAGCCCGGAATTCGCCGCGCTGCTGGAAAACCTGAGCGCCGAATTCGGCGCCACCGCCGAACAGCACGACCGCGACGCCAGCTTCCCGCACCGGAACTTCGAGCGCCTCCACGAACTGGGCCTGCTTGGGCTGACGGTGCCGCGCGCGCTCGGCGGCCTTGGCGCCAACCTGGCACAGACGGCGCGCGTGGTCGCCGCCGTCGCCCGCGGCGAGCCATCCACCGCGCTGGTGTTGACGATGCAGTACCTGCACCACGCGTCCGGACGGCAGTCGAAGTGGCCCGCCCATCTGCTGCGGCGCGTGGTCGACGAGACCCTGCGCGACGGCGCCTTGATCAACGCCTTGCGCGTGGAGCCGGACCTGGGTACGCCCGCGCGCGGCGGCCTGCCGGCGACCACCGCGCGGCGCACGCCGGAGGGCTGGCGCATCAGCGGCCGCAAGATCTATTCGACCGGCATACCGCGCCTGACGTGGCTGGCCGTGTGGGCCCGCAGCGACGACGCCGAACCATTGGTGGGCAGCTGGCTGGTGCGGCGCGACACTCCCGGCATCACCGTGGTCGAAAACTGGGACCACCTGGGCATGCGCGCCACCGGCAGCCACGAGGTGGTGTTCGACGACGTGCTGGTGCCGCTCGACCACGCGGTCGAGGTGGCGCCGGCCGGCGCCGCCCCGGAGCTCGACGGCGCGCTGCTGCTGTGGATGTCGGTGCTGCTGTCGGCGATTTATGACGCCGTGGCCCGCTCGGCGCGCGACTGGCTGGCGACCTGGCTGGAGGAGCGCGTGCCGGCCAACCTCGGCGCGCCGTTGTCGACGCTGCCGCGCTTCCAGGAGGCGCTCGGCCAGCTTGACGCGTGGTTGTTCTCCAACCGCTTGCTGATCGACGCCGCCGCCAGCGGCGCCGTGGCGGCGCCGGACGCCTTCCGCGTCAAGTACCTGGTGACCAACCAGGCCATCGAGGTGGTGGAAAAGGCGATTGAATTGAGCGGCAATCCAGGCCTGTCGCGCGCCAATCCGCTGCAGCGCCACTACCGCGACGTGCTGTGCAGCCGCATCCACACGCCGCAGAACGACACCATTCTGGTCAACGGCGGCAGGGCGGCCTTCGCCGCGCGCGCCGCCAAAAAAGCATCTTCGTCCGGCGTGGCCGGTATTTCATCCATCACTGCAAAGGAAGCATCATGAGCATCGAATTCATCGGCTTTAGCGCCACCCAGGAAGTGTCCGAAACCGTGCTGCCGCAAGGCCCGGCCGTCAACAAGGCCTTCCTCGGCGCGGTCGCCCGCGCCCACGAATACGCCGGTTTCGACCGCGTGCTGGTGGCCCACAGCAGCGCCTCGGTGGACGGCTTCCAGGTCGCCTCGTACATCGCTTCGCAGACGCAAACGCTCGGCATCCTGCTGGCACACCGTCCCGGCTTCGTCTCGCCGACGCTGGCGGCGCGCCAGTTCGCCACGCTCGACCACTTCAGCGACGGCCGCCTGGCGGTGCACGTCATCAGCGGCGGCGACGACACCGAACAGCAGCGCGACGGCGACTTCCTCGACCACGACCAGCGTTACCAGCGCACCGACGAATACCTCGACGTGGTCAAGAAGACCTGGACCTCGCAAGGCCCGTTCGACCACGAAGGTCCGATCTATCGCTTCAAGGGCCAGAACGCCGGCGTACGTCCCGTAAACGACCAGCACATCCCGGTCTACTTCGGCGGCTCGTCCGAAGCGGCCATCGAAGTGGCCGGCAAACACGCCGACGTGTATGCGCTGTGGGGCGAGTCGCTGGCCCAGGTGGAAGAGACGATCGCCCGCGTGCGCGCCGCCGCCGCCAGGCATGGCCGCGCCGACAAGATCCGTTTCAGCCTGTCGCTGCGTCCCGTGCTGGCCGCCACCGAGGAACAGGCCTGGGCCAAGGCCGACGCCATCCTCGCCACCGCCACGGAACGGGTGAAGGGCAACAGCTTCTTTAGCCAGCGCCCGCAGCAGCCGCAGAATGTCGGCGCGCAGCGCCTGCTCGACACCGCCGCGCAGGGCAAGGTGGTCGACGAGCGCCTGTGGACCGGCATCGCCGCGCTGACCAAGGCCGCCGGCAACTCGACCGGCCTGGTCGGCACGCCGGAGCAAGTGCGCGACGCGCTGCTCAAATACTGGGAACTGGGCGTGACGACCTTCCTGATCCGTGGTTTCGATCCGATCCAGGACGCGCTGCAGTACGGCCGCGAGCTGATCCCCCTGGTGCGCGCGGCGGTGGCCGAGCGCGAAGCGCAAGCCGGCCAGCCTTCGCGCCTGGCCGCCTGATACGGAGTAGTCGATGAGCCAAACCGCCAGCATCAATCAACGCGACATCATCGTCGCCAGCCAGTTCGACCCCAAGGTCAACGCATTGCTGGCCGCGCGCACCGGCCTGTCCGTGCGCGACGTTCCGGCCGGCCCCTTGACGGCGCTGCCGCGCGGCGCCGACGTCCTGTTCGCGCTGCCCGCGCCGAAAGGCCAGACGCTGTTGCAGACGCCCGCGCCGCAAGGCTGGGACGAGGTGCGCTGGGTGCAGCTGGCGTCGGTCGGCATCGACTACTACCCGGACTGGCTGTTCAACGGCCCGGTGGTCACCTCGGCGCGCGGCACCGCCTCGGTGGCCATCGCCGAATACGTGCTGGCGGCGATCTTCACCGCCGCCAAGCGCATTCCGGAAATCTGGCTGGAGCAGGCCAGCGACTGGCGCCGGCTCTCGCTCGGCCTGGTGCAGGGCAGTACGCTGGGCCTCTACGGCTTCGGCTCGATCGGCCAGGCGCTGGCGCGCCGCGCGCTGGCGTTGGGCATCAACGTGGTGGCGCTGCGGCGCTCGGACGCGCCGTTCGGCGTCGACGGCGTCGACCGGGTCGACACGCTCGAGCAGCTGCTGGCGCGCTCAGACCACCTGGTCCTGGCGGCGCCGTCGACCGCCGAAACGCGCCACGCCATCAGCCGCGCGGCGCTGGCGCACGCCAAGCCCGGTCTCCACCTGATCAATATCGCCCGCGGCAACCTGGTCGACCACCAGGCCCTGCTCGACGCGCTCAACGAAGGCACGGTCGCGCTGGCGACGCTGGACGTGACCGATCCCGAGCCGCTGCCGGCCGGGCACGCGTTCTACGGCCACCCGCGGGTGCGGCTGTCGCCGCACATCTCGCCGAGCACCGACCAGATCGTGCCGGCGCTGATCGATAAATTCGTGCTGAACCTGGAGCGCTTCCGCAGCGGCGAACCACTGACCGACGTGGTCGACACCGCGCGCGGCTACTGAACTTAAAAAGGAGGCATCATGAGCAGCACTTCACCACTTTATTCGGCGCCGCTGTCGCGGCCCCACCTGCGCACGGTCGGCAAGGGTACGCCGCGTCCGGCCATCTACGCCGCCCCGCGCGACGCCAACGGCGCCATCATCTTCGCCGAGCCGCCGCCACCGCCAACCATCGAGGCGCAGCGCCAGTACCGCAAGGAGCGGCTGGCCGTGTCCTTCCGCCTGTTCGCGCGCTATGGTTACGACATGGGCGGCGCCGGCCACATCACCGCGCGCGACCCGGAATATCCGGACCACTTCTGGGTCAACCCGGCGGGCGTTTATTTCGGCCATATCAGGGTGTCGGACCTGATCCTCGTCAGCCACGACGGCAAGGTGGTCGAGGGCGACGGCCTGCTCAACCGCGCGGCCTTCGCCATCCACTCCGAATTGCACAAGGCGCGGCCGGACGTGATCGCCGCCGCCCATTCGCACGGCCTGTATGGCAAGGCGTTCGCCGCCCAGGGCCGCCTGCTCGACCCGCTGACGCAGGACTCCTGCGCGTTCTACCAGGACCACGCGATCTTCTCCGACTTCAGCGGCGTGGTGCTCGATTCGAGCGAGGGCGAACGCATCGCCGCCACGCTTGGACCGCGCAAGGCGGTGATCCTGCAGAACCACGGCCTTCTGACGGTCGGCGCCTCGGTCGAATCGGCGGTGTGGCGCTACATCGCATTCGAGAACGCGGCCCAGGCGCAGCTGCTGTCCGAGGCCGCCGGGCCGACCAAGCCGATTCCGCACGAGGTGGCGCTGCACACGGCCGGCCAGATCGGCTCGGACGCCGGCGGCTGGTTCAGCTTCCAGCCGCTGTGGGACGTGATCACGCGCGAAGAGCCGGACCTGTTCGATTAATCCAGGAGGACCACCATGTCTAGCGCCACTCTCTCATTGAACGACGGCTACCGCGCGGATCTTGCCGGCCAGGTCGGCCACGCCGATGCCATCGCGCCCGGCGCGGGATTTTCGACCTCCTACCTGGAGGCGGCCGTCGTCAGGCCGGCCGGCTGGCTGCGCAGCCCCGGCGCCGCCGGCACGGTGCTGGTGCACGGCGCGGCGCTGCTGGCCATCTGGAGTTTTTCCAGCGCGGTCGTCAAGCCGAAGGCGCCGCCGCCGGTGGTGGAACTGATCCGCATCGAGCCGGAACCGAAGAAGGAGCTGGCGCCGCCCAAGCCGGAGCCGGTGAAGGAAAAGCCGGTGCAACTGGCGCCGCCGAAGCCGGTGGCCCAGCCGCTGCCGACGCCGAAGACGGTCGAGACCTCGGCCGACAAGGCCGAGACCTATACGCCGCCGGCGCCGCCCGTGCAGGCCGCACCGATCGGGCCGGTGACGCCGGTTGCGCCCACGCCGGCGCAACCGCCGGCTCCGGCCCCGGTGGCCGCCGCGCCCAGACAGATCAGCACCGAAGGCATCCCGACCGATTATGTGAACCAGGTCTACGCCCGCATCAACAGCAATACGGACTATCCGCGCGAGGCCAAGATGCGCCGCCAGCAGGGCAAGGTCGGCTACCGCCTGACGCTCAACCCGCAGGGCGCGCTCATTTCCTTCGATATCCAGTCGTCCGGCGTGGAAGCGCTCGACGAGGCGGCGCGCGAGGCGATTCGCCGCGCTGCGCCATTTCCGCGCTTGCCCGACCTCGGTGGCAGCACCTATCTGCTGGCCGGGAACATCGTCTTCAAAATTAACTAGTCCAAGGAAACCGTCATGAGTGCTACCCAAGTTGTCACCCAGTCCGTCGCCCACCTGTCGCCGTTGCAGCTGTTCGAGCAGGCCGACTTTATCGTCAAATCCATCATGGTGGTGCTGGTGCTGGCGTCGCTCGCCAGCTGGGGCGTCATCATCGACAAGCTGCTGCGCTTCTCGCGCTTGCGCCGCAACGCCATCGCCTGGACGTCGGCGCTGGCCGGCCAGCGCTCGCTCACGCGGCTGGCGCAGGAGCTCAAGCAAAACACGCAGGATCCGTTCGCCCGCATCTACCACGCCATCGTCGACGAATGGCACACCAGCCACCGGCAGCATCTGCATGTGGACGCGGCGGGGCGCGACAGTCTCAAGGAGCGCATCAACCGCGTCGGCCAGATCAGCAGCAACGTCGAAGTCGAGCAGCTGCAAAAGGGCTTGTCGGTGCTGGCGACGGTCGGCTCGGTGGCGCCGTTCGTCGGCCTGTTCGGCACCGTGTGGGGCATCATGAACGCGTTCCAGGGCATCGCCGCCAGCAACAGCACCAGCCTGGCGGTGGTGGCGCCGGGGATCGCCGAGGCGCTGTTCGCCACCGCGCTCGGGCTGGTGGCGGCGATACCGGCCGTCGTCGCCTACAACCGCGCCTCCGGTGACCTCAATAGCTACGCGGCCCGCCTGTCCACCCTGGTGGGGTTGGTGGAGGTGCAGCTATCGCGCCAGCTGGAGGCCGGCGAGGCGCTGGTGGATTCCGTCGAACCGGCGCCGGCCAAGGCCGACCGCGCTGCCCGCAACGTCACGCCGCTGGCGGCGCAGGGAGCCTGACATGGGTGTCCGCTTATCCTCCGGCCCCGCCCACCGTCCGGGCCCCGTCAGCGACATCAATGTCACGCCGCTGGTCGACGTCATGCTGGTGCTGCTGATCGTGTTCATGGTGGCGGCGCCGATGATGACGGCCGGCGTCAAGGTCGACCTGCCGACGTCCAGCGCCAAGCCGCTGGAGGAACCCAAGCCGCCGATCGTCGTCAGCATCGACGCCAGCGGCACGGTGTTCGTCAACCAGACCGCCGCCACGCCGGAAACGCTGCTGGCGCTGATGGCGAACGAGGCCGCCGGCGACAAGGAGCGCCGCATCCACCTGCGCGGCGACCAGGCGCTGGCCTACGGCCGCATCGTCAAGACCATGGGCACGTTGAACGATGCCGGCTACGCGCGCATCGCGCTGGTCTCGGAAGCGCCCGCGCCCTAAACACCCACAACATCACAGAGGCTGTAAAAATGGATTCGATCACTTCGAAGGGCGACACTCGCCTTGAAACTCGCGTTGAAACTCGTCTTGACACCCGCCGTCGATTCCTGCGCCGCGGCGCGCGCCTGGGAGCCGGCGCCGGGCTGGCCGCGCTCCTGGGTGGCTGGAGCAACGCCACCCGCGCTGCGGCCGCGCAGCTGCGCGACACCACGCTGCGGGTCGGCACCTACAAGGGCGGCGACTCCTATTACTTCAACGAGGCGGGCGTCTCCGCCACCCCCTACAAGACGGCGCTGGCGGAATTCGCGGCCGGTAACCTGATCGTCGAGGCGCTGGCCTCGGGCTCGCTCGATTTCGGCAGCATGAGCGAGATTCCGCCGATCTTCGCCGCCGCCAGCGGCGCGCCGTTGCGGGTTATCGCGGTGCTGCGCGGGGATGTCAACAACCAGGTGGTGCTGGTGCCGAAGAATTCGCCGATCACCGATCCGGCGCAGTTCAAGGGCAAGCGCATCGGCTACGCGCGCTCGACCACCTCGCACTATTTCCTGCTGCAGCTGCTCAAGGAGAACGGGCTAAGTTTCAAGGACATCCAACCGGTGGCGCTGCCGCCGCAGGACGCGTTCGCGGCCTTCAAGAGCGGCCAGCTGGACGCCTGGGTGATCTATGGGCTGGTGGTCGAACTGGCGAAAAGCCAGGAGGGGGCGCGCGTGCTGCGCACCGCCGACGGCTACTTGTCGGGTAATTACGTGATCAGCACTTCACCGGCGGCGATTGCCGATCCGCTCAAGCATGCGGCCATCGGCGACTATCTGCAGCGGCTGGCCAAGGTCTACGACTGGATCAACCGCAATCCCAAACCGTGGGCGGCAAAGAGCGGGCAGCTGGCCGGCGTGCCGCAGCAGTTCTTCCTCAACCAGGTGAGCCAGCGCAGCCAGCCCTACAAGCTGGCGGCGGTGGACGACGCCGCGATCAAATCGCAGCAGCAGGTGGCCGACGTGTTCTCCGACGCCGGACTACTGGGGCGCCGCGTCGATGTCAAACCGATCTGGGACCGCAGTTTCGCGAAATACCTGGCTTAAATCATAAAACCAAAACGATAGAGGGAATCAACGCATGCAGCAGTATAAAAACAATCAACCGAAACTGAAGACTTTGCGCCTGGCGCTGCTGGCGGCCGGTATGCTCGGAGGTGGCGCGTCCCTGGCGCAGACCAGCGTGGGGCAGGTGCAGGACGTGGTGGTCACCACCGGCGTGCGCGGCGAGGCGCGCACCGTGGCCGACAGCCCGGCGCCGATCGACGTAATCAGCGGCGAGCAGTTGATCCACACCGGTCGCGCCGAGCTGGCCGAGGCGCTGGCGCGGTTGCTGCCGTCGTTTAACTTCGGCACCAACCAGGCCGGCGTCAATTCGGTGGTGCGGCCGGTCAGCAACCGCGGCCTGGGGCCGGCCTACACGCTGGTGCTGGTCAACGGCAAGCGCCGCCACAATTCGGCGCTGCTGACCAACGGCGGCGGCGATACCAGCGGCGTGAACGCGATCGACCTCGATACCATTCCGCTCAGCGCCATCGACCATATCGAAGTGTTGAAGGACAGCGCCGCCGCGCAGTATGGCTCGGACGCGGTGGCCGGCGTGGTCAACGTCATTCTCAAGACCGGCAACCACGGCGGCCAGGTCTCGGCGGGCTACGGCGAACTGAAAAACGGCCAGGGCAACCTGACCAATAAAAAGCTCGAGGGCGACGCCGGCTTCGCGCTCGGCGACGACGGTTTCGTCCACATCGCCGCCGCGCTGCGCAAGCGCGGCCAGTCGTGGGACAACTTCCCGGCGACGAACCTGGTCGCCTACTCGCCGGCGTCGAACCCGAAGAACGCCACCTGGAACCGCGACGGCGCCCACAACGGCGATCCCGGCATCGAAGCCTACGACCTGGCCTTCAACGCCGAGAAACCCTACAACAAGGACATCACCCTGTACGCCTTCGGCACGGCCGGCACGCGCAACACGGTGGCCGGGAATAACTTCCGCCGTCCGAACGGCCTGGCGACGCTGGCGCAGGTGTACCCGGACGGCTACTTCGCGCTCAATAACATGAGCGCCTTCGACTTCCAGCTCAACGCCGGCGCGCGTGGCCGCACCGCCGGCTGGAACTGGGACATCAGCACCGGCTACGGCAAGAACCGCGCGCGCCAGTACAGCAACCGCACGCTGAACCCGTCGCTCGGGCCGACTTCCCCGACCAGCTTCGACAACCTGGCCGTCTACCAGTTCGAGCAGTGGACCACCAACGAGGACTTTACGCGCGCCGTCGATATCGGCTACAAAAAACCCTTGCAGTGGTCGTGGGGCCTGGAGCAGCGCGTCGAGCGCTTCTCCACCTACGCCGGCGATCCGCTCGGTTACATCAACGGCGGCTACATCTTCAAACCGGGCGACCAGGAGGGCAATCCGAACGTCGGCAAACCGGCCGCCGTCGGCGCGCAGGCCGGCGTGGCCTTGTCGCCGGCCGACGCCACCAGCATCCGCCGCACCGTGCTGGCGATCTACAACGATATCGGCTTCTACCCGGTGGAGAACCTGTTCGTCGACGGGGCGGTGCGCGCGGAGCACTACAACGACAGCGCCGGCAACACCGCCAGCGGCAAGATCAACAGCCGCTATGATTTTTCGCCGCAGGTCGCCGTGCGCGGCACCGTCGGTTCCGGCTTCCGCGCCCCGTCGCTGACGCAATCGGGCTACTCGCAGACCGACAACCGCACCAACATCAATCCCGTCACCGGCGTGGTCGAGCCCAGCCTGTCCAAGCTGTTGCGCAACGACTCCGCGCTGGCGCGCCGGTTCGGCGCGCGCGACCTTGATCCGGAGAAGTCGGTCAACTTCGGCATCGGCCTGGTGCTCAAGCCGGCCGACAACATCAACGTCACGCTGGACGGCTACCAGGTCAAGGTCAAGGACCGCATCATCCGCACCGGCTACATGTTCGGCCCGGCCTTCGCCCCGGCCCTGGTCGCGGGCGGGTTGACCGGTACCGAGTGGGTGCAATACTTCGCCAACGGCGTCGATACGCGCACGCGCGGCGCCGACCTGGTGACCGATATCACCAGCGACTACGGCAGCTATGGACTGGTTCGCTGGGGTGCGGCTGTCAACTGGAACCGCACCAAAATCACCGACATCAAGGCCACACCGGCGGAGATCACCGGCCTTGGCGCCAATCCCGGCGGCAGCTCGGTGTGGTTCGGCTATTCGGCCGGCGGCGGCATCGGCGACCTGACGGCCACGCCGAAGACCAAGCTGATTCTGTCGGCGCGCTGGTTCATCGGCCCGGTCGAGGCCAACCTGCAAACGACGCGCTACGATTCCTACGATTGGCAAACCACCGCCGACCGCGCGCGCGATTACCACTTCGGCGCCAAGTGGCTGACCGACGTCGATGTCAGCTACGCGGTCAGCAAACAAGTCAAGCTGGTGCTCGGCGCGGCCAACCTGTTCGACACCCGGCCGGACCGCAACGGCCCGGGCGACGCCAACTCCGGCAGCAGCGGCTTCACCTACGGGCCGTCGCCGTTCGCGCCGAGCGGCGCCTATTACTACGGCAAGGTGACTTATGACTTTTGATTCCCACCGCGCCGATCCGAACCGGCTGCGGCGCCTGTTGGCGATGCTGCCGGCGGCTGCGCTGCTGGGCGGTTGCGGCAAAGCCGGGGAGGGCGCCGCCGCTTCATCCGCCACTTCCACCGCGGGCGCCCCGGCCGCTGTCGACCTGTCCAAAGTGACCGTGGTGCTGGGCGACCAGGTCAAGCTGCTGCGCACCAAGGCGGAGGCGGCCGGCGTGTTGAACGACCTGCCGTACAAGATCCAGTGGGCCAGCTTCCAGGGAGCGGCGCCGCTGTTCGAGGCGGTGGTCTCCGGCGACGTCGACACGGCGATGGCGGCCGATACGCCGGCGCTGGCGGCGGCCGCCGGCGGCGCCCGCGTCAAGGTGGTCGCCGCCAGCGTGTCCTCGCCGACCGGGGTGGCGATCCTGGTGCCACCGGGTTCGCCGATCCGCACCGTGGCCGATCTGAAGGGCCGCAACGTCATCGTCTCGTCGGCGCGCGGCAGCGTGGCCCACTACCTGCTGTTCGGCGCGCTGCGCGAGGCCGGCCTGAAGCCGGACGACGTCACCACGGGCTTTCTGCTGCCGAGCGACGCCGCCGTCGCCTTCTCGAGCGGGAAGATCGAGGCCTGGGCCACCTTTGGCACCTACCAGGCCAATGCCGAAATCCACGGCGCGCGCGTGCTGCGCGACGGCGTGGGCATCAACTCCGGCATCGGCGTGATCGCCGCCTCGGACGCGGCGCTGGCCGATCCCGGCAAGCGCGCGGCGCTGGCCGACGTGCTGCGGCGCCTGGCCTTGTCCAACACCTGGGCCAACGCCCACCCGAAGGAGTACGCCGAAGTGTTCCAGCGCCTGACAGGGCTGCCGGCCGATGTGGTCAAACTGGTGGTCGAGCGCGACCGCCCGCAACTGCGTCCGGTCGACCAGCGCATCGTCACGCAGCTGCAGCAGGTGGCCGACACATTTTTTGAAGCGAAGCTGTTCCCGCGCCGGGTCGATGCCAGCCTGCTGGTCGACACCACGCTTTTCCGCCCGGCCTAACCCCGAATTCCATTCCATATCAGGAGCATCGTCATGACCGCACCGCAAGCACAGCGCCAACTCAAACTCGGCTTCATCCTGCATGGCGTCGGCCCCGGCTGGGGCGACTGGCGCCATCCCGACGCCGATCCGACCGCCAGCACCAACATCGACTTCTACCTGCGCCAGGCCAAGCTGGCGGAGCAGGGCAAGTTCGACTTCCTGTTCGTGGCCGACAGCGTCCACATCACCGAGAAATCGAGCCCGCACTATCTGAACCGCTTCGAACCGCTGACCATCCTGTCGGCGCTGGCCACCGCCACCAGCAATATCGGTTTGGTGGGCACGCTGACGGTCAGCTACAGCGAGCCATACACGGTGGCGCGCCAGTTCGCCTCGCTCGACCACATCAGCCGTGGCCGCGCCGGCTGGAACGTGGTGACGTCCTGGTTGTCGGGCAGTGCGGAAAACTACGGCAAACCGACCCACCCGCCGCACGAGGTGCGCTACCGCATCGCCGCCGAACACCTGCAAACCGTGCAAGGCCTGTGGGATTCGTGGGAGGACGACGCGCTGGTGCACGACAAGGCCAGCGGCCAGTTCATCGACCCGGCCAAGCTGCACACGCTGCACCATCAAGGAGAGTTCTTCTCGGTGCGCGGGCCGCTTAACATCAGCCGCTCGCCGCAGGGGCAGCCGGTGATCTTCCAGGCCGGCGCCTCGGAGGACGGCCGCAATTTCTCGGCCCGCCACGCGGAAGCGTTTTTCACCGAGGGATCGAGCTTCGAGTCGTCGCAGGCCTATTACGCGGACATCAAGAAGCGCGCCGCCGCATTCGGGCGTCCCGCCAACAAGCTGGCGGTGCTGCCTGCCCTGCGCGCCATTGTCGGGCGCACCGAGGAGGAGGCGCAGCGCCTCTACAAGGAGGCGGTATCGCTGGTGCGCATCGAGGATGCGCTGGTGGCGCTGGCGCGTTCCTTCAACGAGCATGACCTGACCCAGTACCCGCTCGACGGGCCGTTCCCTGACATCGCCCAATACGGCGCCGAGAGCAACCGCAGCGCCTCCGAGCGCATCATCCGCACCGCGCGCGAGGAAAACCTGACCCTGCGCGAGACGGCGCTGCGCTACGCCAGTCCGCGCAAGGAGTTCGTCGGCACCGGCGCGCAGGTGGCCGACGCAATCCAGAACTGGTTCGACGGTGGCGCCGCCGACGGGTTTATACTGTTCGAATCGCTGCCGCGCCAGCTCGACGCCTTCGTCGCCGAGGTGGTGCCGGAGCTGCAGCGGCGCGGCCTGTTCCGGCGCGAGTACGAACACACGACCTTGCGCGGCAACCTCGGACTGGACGTGCCGGAAAACCGCAACACCGCCGCGCGCCGCCAGGCCGCCTGACCGGAGGGATGAGATGAGTGCATCACTGGGTTTTGCAACGCCGCCGCGCCTGCGGCAATTCGTCGACGCGCTCGACGCGCTGCTGGCCGGGGCGCCGGGGCAGGGCGCCGACAGCAACGAAACGCTGATCGTCGCGCAGGGCTCCAAACTGCTGCGCGAGCTGGTCGCGCATGACGACTGGCTGCCGCCGTCGGCGGCCGAGCCGGGCCCGCAATACTACCGCCAGTACCTGCTGTATCGCGATCCGGGCGCGCGGTTTTCCGTGGTCAGCTTCGTGTGGGGGCCGGGCCAGGCGACGCCGATCCACAACCATACCGTCTGGGGTCTGGTCGGCCTGTTGCGCGGCGCCGAAATCTCGCAGGACTACCGCCGCCGCGACGACGGCGGGCTGGAAAAGGTCGGCCAGCCGCAGCGGCTCGAGACGGGCGTGGTTACGGCCGTGTCGCCAACGCTCGGCGACATCCACCAGGTCTTCAACGCCTACGACGACCGCGTATCGATCGGCATCCACGTCTACGGCGCCGACATCGGCGCCGTGGACCGCAGCGTGTTCACGCCCGAGGGCGTCGTCAAGCCTTTCCGCTCCGGCTACGCCAACGCCGCCTGACGGCTTAAACCACTGAGAATATCAAGGAACCAGAACGCCATGACCCAAGACCTGCTCCAAACCGGCCTGCTCGGCTTCCCCTACCGTAGTCCGCAGCAAGTGCGCGAAGCGCTGCTGGCGCGCCGCGAGGTCGCGCTGCTGGACGTGCGCGAAGAAGACCCGCATGCGCAGGCGCACCCGCTGTTCGCCGCCAACCTGCCATACGGACGCATCGAACTCGATGCCTACACCAAGCTGCCGCGCCGCGACGTGCCCATCGTCGTGCTCGACGGCGGGGAGGGCCTGGCCATATCGGCCGCCAGCCGCCTGCGTCAATTGGGCTACTCCGACGTCTCGCTGCTGGCGGGCGGCGTGGCCGGGTGGCAGGCCGCCGGCGGCGAGTTGTTCCGCGACGTGAATGTGCCCAGCAAGGCCTTCGGCGAACTGGTGGAGGCCAAACGCCACACGCCGTCGCTGTCGGCGCAGGACGTGCAAGCACTGATCGACCGTGGCGGCGACTACGTCATCCTCGACGCGCGCCGCTACGATGAGTACCAGACCATGAGCATTCCGGGCAGTGTCAGCGTGCCCGGCGCCGAACTGGCGCTGCGCGCGCGCGAACTCGCGCCCGATCCGAAGACACAAATTATCGTCAACTGCGCCGGAAGGACCCGCAGCATCATCGGCACCCAATCGCTGATCAACGCCGGAATCCCCAATCCGGTTGCTGCACTGCGCAACGGTACGATAGGCTGGACGTTGGCGCGTCAAAAGCTGGAACACGGGCAGTCGCGCGCGTATCCGCAGGCGTCCGAAACGAACCGCCTCGCCGCCGCCGGCGACGCCAGGGCGCTGGCCGACCGCGCCGGCGTGCGCCGTCTCGACCTCGATGCGCTGGCCGCGCTGCGCGCCGACGCCACCCGCACCACCTATCTGTTCGACGTGCGCGACCCGGCGGAATACCGCGACGGCCGCCTGCCTGGTTTCCGCTCCGCGCCGGGCGGGCAACTGGTGCAGGAAACCGAGCAATTCGCGCCGGTGCGCGGCGCCCGCATCGTGCTGGCCGACAGCGACGGCGTGCGCGCCAACCTCACCGCCCACTGGCTGGCGCAGATGAACCACGAGGTGTATGTGGTCGACGGCCTGCAAGCGACCGACTTCAACGTGGTTGAGCCCTGGCGCGACGAACTGCCGCCGCATCCCGAAGTACGCGAGATCGGCACGGAGGCTTTGTCCCAATGGCTCGCCGACGCGCCGCAAGAGACGCTGGTGCTCGATTTCACCTCCGGCGTCAATTATAAAAAACGCCACATCGCCGGCGCTTGGTTCGCGCTGCGCTCCGAACTGCCGGCCGTCATATCGAAGCTGGCGCCGGGCGTCAAACGCGTCGTGCTCACCTGCGGCAGCAGCCTGCTGGCGCGTTACGTCGCCGCCGACGTGCGCGCGCTGACCGATCTGCCGGTGCACGTGCTCACCGGCGGCACGCAGGCCTGGGCCGCCGCCGGACTGCCGCTGGAAGAGGGGCCGACGCGCCTGGCGTCGCCGCTGATCGACCGTTACCGGCGTCCCTACGAGGGCACGGACAATCAGGACGAGGCCATGCAAGCCTATCTCGATTGGGAGTTCGGCCTGGTCGAGCAGCTCGGCCGGGACGGTACGCACGGGTTTGTGGTCGTCTGACTAACGTTCATTGCACAGAGCGCAACGTTTCGCGTCCCTTAAAAGATGCATGCGTTGCGTTTTGGTTGCGGCGCAGCGTAAACCTTCTCATAGTTGTCGTGCGGTAACACGATTCCTGTATACTTGTATTTAGCCGAGCAACAATCGAATCGTTTAACACTTTTATGAGAAAAGTCACCATGACTATTACAAAGCGCTTGATTTTGACCCTGTCATTGGCGCTACTGGCGCTGATCTTTGTCGGCTTCACCGGCCTCAATCAACTGTCGCGCGCGCAGGCGCGCCTGGACCTGGTGCAAACCCGTTTGGTCCCCAGCATCGCCGGCCTGAACGAGGCCAAGGGCTATCTCGCCGACAGCCGCCTGGCCGGCTACCGCCTGTCGGTGTTCTCCAACCTGGCCGACAAGACGGCGCTGGACAAGGCCTACAACGACGCCCACGCCAAGTTCGACAAGGTTATTGAGACGTATGAAAAAGAGCGTGTCTTCGACGACACCGACCGCAAGATGCTGGAGGCGGACAAGGCCAACATGGCCGCCTACCGCCAGGCGCTGATTCCGTTCCTGGCCGGCGCCCACGCCGGCGACATGGACGCGGTGCGCGCCACGCTGATGCCGGGCACGCCGCTGGCGCTGACGGCCGGCGCGTTGAAGAAGGGCTTCGATGACCACATCGCCTATAACAATAAGCTGAGCGACGATATCCGCACCGAGAGCGCGGCCGCCTACACCTTCGCCTTCCGCCTGATGCTGACGGTGATCGTGCTTGGCCTGCTGGTGACCGGCGCGCTGGCCTGGCAGCTCTACAGCATCATCAAGAACAGCCTGGAAAGCATCCGCAGCACCCTGGTCAACGTCAGCCAGTCGCTGGACCTGACGCAGAAGATCCCGGTCCAGCGCATGGACGAAATCGGCCACACCGCCGTCGCCTTCAACACGCTGCTCGAGCAGATCGCCGGCGTGATCGACACGGTGCGCGCCGCCACCGGCGCGGTGGGCACGGCCTCGCAGCAGATCGCCTCGGGTACCAGCGACCTGTCGCACCGCACCTCGTCGCAGGCGGCCTCGCTTGAGGAAACCGCCGCCAGCATGGAGCAGTTGACCTCCACCGTCGGCCAGAACGCCGACAACGCGCGCCAGGCCAACCAGCTGGCGCGGTCGGCGTCGGACGTGGCGGCGCAGGGCGGCAGCGTGGTCGAACAGGTGGTCGTGACCATGGGTTCGATCAACGAATCGTCGCGCAAGATCGTTGACATCATCTCGGTCATCGACGGCATCGCCTTCCAGACCAACATCCTGGCGCTGAACGCGGCCGTCGAAGCGGCGCGTGCGGGTGAACAGGGCCGTGGCTTCGCGGTCGTCGCGACCGAGGTGCGCAACCTGGCGCAACGCTCGGCCGCCGCCGCCAAGGAAATCAAGGCGCTGATCGACGACTCGGTCGAAAAAGTCGGTTCCGGCACCAAGCTGGTCGAGCAGGCCGGTTCGACGATGAACGAAGTCGTCTCCAGCATCAAGCAGGTGACCGACATCGTTGGCGAGATCAGCGCCGCGACGCAGGAACAGAACGATGGCATCGCCCAGGTGCACCAGTCGATCACGCAGATGGACGAAACGACGCAGCAGAATTCCGCGCTGGTCGAGCAGACCGCCGCCGCCGCGCAAACCCTGCGCGAGCAGGCCGACGCGCTCGAACGCGTGGTCAGCGCCTTCAACATCGGCGCACCGCAGGTCGGCTACACGCCGCCACCGGCACGGCCGTTGGTGCGCAGCGCGCCGGCGGCATCGTTGACGAAGACGGTGCGTCCGAAGCCTGCCGTGAAGGCCGCGGCCAAGCCGTTGGCCGCCCCCGTGCAGAAGGCCAAGACCACCAGCGCCGCCACCTCCAGCGGCGAGTGGGAAGAGTTCTGATCCATGCGTGGGCCGTCGATGACTCATGCATGGCGGATTACGGCTGCGCCTAATCCACCCTACGTGGTTTAGCGGTTTAGCGGTTCAGCGGTTTACCATCCGACGTGTTTTTTTGTTAAGGGCTACAATCGAGAACCAATGTTCTGGAGGGTAGCCATGAATCACAATCGTCTTGGAAAATCAGGTTTGCGCGTGCCGGAGCTCAGCTTCGGCACCGCCACTTTCGGTGGCGGCAACGACTTCTTCAAAGCCTGGGGCAGCACCGACGCCGGCGGCGCCGCGCGCCTGATCGACGTCTGCCTCGAACACGGCGTGTCGATGTTCGACACCGCCGACGTCTACTCGGACGGTCTGGCCGAGCAAGTGCTGGGCCAAGCCATCAAGGGCAAGCGTAATCGCCTGCTCATCTCCACCAAAGTCACGTTCCCCACCGGCGAAGGCGCCAACGACTTCGGCTGCTCGCGCCAGCATTTGATCGACGCGGTCGACAAATGCCTGCAACGCCTGGGCGTCGAGCACATCGACCTGCTGCAGCTGCACGGCCAGGACTACAACACGCCGGTGGAAGAGACGCTGTCCACGCTGGACCAGCTGGTCCGCGACGGCAAGGTGCGCTACATCGGCGGCTCCAACTTCTCCGGCTGGCACCTGATGAAGTCATTGGCCGTGTCGGACCGCTACGGCTATCCGCGCCATGTCGCCCACCAGGTGTACTACTCGCTGCTGAACCGCGACTACGAATGGGAGCTGGCGCCGTTGGCGCAGGACCAGGGCGTCGGCGCCATGGTCTGGAGCCCGCTGGGCTGGGGCAAGCTGACCGGCAAGATCCGTCGCGGCCAGCCGGCCAAGCCGGGCACGCGCGCGCACGACATCGCCGGCACCGGCCCGCACTTCGAGGAGGAGCGCCTGTTCCGCATCGTCGACGCGCTCGACGCGGTGGCCGAACAAACCGGCAAGACGGTGCCGCAAGTGGCGCTCAACTGGCTGCTGGGGAAAAAGACCATCTCGAGCGTGATCATCGGCGCGCGCGACGAACAGCAGCTGATCGATAACATCGGCGCCGCCGGCTGGCGCTTGAGCGCGGAGCAGAACGCGCTGCTGGAGGCGGCCAGCGACGTGCCGCCGGCCTACCCGGTGTGGCACCAGCGCGGCTTCCCGATGCTCAACGAGCGCGCCGGCTGATCAGAATGTCTTGATCAGCGTGGCCCGCAGCGAGCGCGATTCGATCGGGTGGAAGTGGATGTCCGTCACCGGCTTCGCTTCGCCTTTCAGCTGCGAGGCGTAGTAGTAATCGATGGCCGAGTCGCGGCGGTTGGCCAGGTTGAACGCCTCCAGCTCCAGCGACAGGTCCTTGCGGACCTTCCAGCCGAAGCGGCCGTTCAAGGTCATGCTGGCTTTGGAGCGCACGCTGTTATCCTCGATCAGCGGTCGCGGTCCGAAGTAGCGCAGCTTGAGCGACGCCGAATACGGGCCGCCATCATCGACCGTCACGGCCAGCTGGCTGGTGCCTTCGATGGCGCCGGCGATGCGGTCGCCGTCCGGTGCCTCGCCGCGCGAACGCGCGCGCGCATAGGCCAGGTCCAGGTCGACCGACAACCACTTGAGCGGCTTGTAGTAGTTCGAGAACTCCACGCCATGGCGGCGGCTCGGCGGACCGGCCTCGGTGCCGCCGGCGTCGCCGACGAAGGTCAGCTCGGAGTCGAAATCCAGACGGTACAGCGACAGCGAGGTTTGCAGTCCCGGCAGCCAGGTGCTGCGCGCGCCGATCTCCATGCCGCGCGAGCGCACCAGCGGCGCAACCTTGTCGGCGGCCTCGCCGGTTTTCGGGTCGACGCCGATGGTGGCGCCGCGCGCATCGTTGCTATGGAACCCCGATCCGATGTTCGCATACAGCTCCGCCGTTTTCCACGGGCCGTAGATCACGCTCAGGCTCGGACTGGCCAAATGGTCGTTGGCCTTGCCGGAATTGGCCGCCAGGTCGCTGGCGACGTCGAAGCGGTAGCCGTCGACACGGGCGCCGGCCACGGTGCGCCAGGCGTCGTTCCAGCGCGTGCTGTTTTCGACGAGCAGCCCGGCGCTCGATTCGACGATATGGTCCTGCCGCGTGGTGGAAAGGCGCCGGCGCGCCTTCGTGTTGTACAAGCCGTTGAAGATATTATCGTTTTGCAGCTGCAGGCCGAGCGTCGTTTCGCTGTTCCAGCCTTCGCCGTGCTGGTGCCAGCCGTGGCTCGCATTCAAGCCGCTGGTCACGCGCCGGTCGGGCTGCGCGAACTGGTCGCCGCGCACCGGGTCGTCCATGAAGTAGGTGAAGTTGGAATACAGATCCAGCTGGTTGGCGATGACGTAGGCGTTGAGCTTCGAGGCGCTGTCCTCGGTGGTGCGGCGCCACGCGCCCGACAGGCTGTAACGGTGCGACTTGCCGCCGTCGGTGGGGTCGATGGCGCCGTTGCGGCCGATCCGCCCATGCTCCACCGCGCGCAAGGGAATCTGGTCGGTGGCGTTCCAGTCGGCGTGGTAGGCCATCAGGCTGACATTGAAGCCGTTGTTGGCGTAGCCCTCGCTGTAGCGCAGCACCGCGTTCAGTTTTCGATAGTTGTCCGGATTGTCGAACGGGCCGTCGTTGTGCAGCGCCTCGAGCACGTACAGCAGGCTGCCGCGCGGCAGGTCGACCGAATCGGCGAGCAGCGCGCGGCCATAGCCGTTCTGGCCCGCCGACGCGCTGGCCAGGCCTTGCGTCAGTCGGTTGGCGTACACCAGCGAGGCCGTGCCGGCGGAGGCGAAGTCGCCCGCCTCGGCGGAGTAGGGCCCTTTTTTGTAGTCGAGCCGCACCGCCAGTTCCGGTATCAGGAAATTGAGGTCGGTCCAGCCCTGGCCGTGCGCGTGGCTGCGCTGGTTGACGGGCATCTCGTCGACCGTGGTGCGCAGGTCGGTGCCGTGATCGAGGTTGAAGCCGCGCAAGTAGAACTGATTGGCCTTGCCTTCTCCGCTATGCTGGCTGACGATCAGGCCGGGCATGGCCTCGAGCAGTTCGCCGGGACGGTAGACGGTGCGCGCCGCCAGTTCCTTTTGCGAGACGCTGCCGCCGCTTGCGGCATCGGCCAGGCCAAGCTGGTTGGCGCGCGAGCCGTCGATGGTCACCCGTTGCAGCAGGTCGTCGGCACGCGCGGGGGAATGGAGGGCCAGCGCCGCAAGCGCCAGCGGAAGCAGTCGTTTAGCGGGTGGCCTGGTCGATGCTGTCTTGGTCGAAGATGAGGGTTTGGACGGGGCCATCGGTTTGCAGGTTCACTGTGTTCTTTTGAGAAGGCAGGAAGTCTATCAGCAGGCCGTTGTGAATGCGAGTGCCGGGCGTGAGTTTTGTGCCGGCGATCTCCTGGAGGATGACGACGCTGTCCGCGTCCGCCTTGACGCCGACCCATTGCACCCGCAGTCGCTGGCCATCGCCGCCGGTCAGGTAAAACTGCTTTTCGACGTAGCGGCGCAGCGGCGCCTCGCTCTCCGGCTGCCCCAGGTCGAAGCTTTGACCGTACAAATTGGAGAGCAGGGTCGAGACGTCGTGCGACGTGTAGGTGTGTACGATTTCCGTGTTGCCGGTGCGGTCGTTGTAGCTGATGTCGGCCATACCCATGTGAAAATTATGGGCTTGCGCCGCCACGCCCCCGAGCGTGAGCGCGGGCAGCAGGGCGGCGCTGGACAGCAGGCGCCGGACCGACGACATCATTCGTCCGCCGAATCCGTGTCGTCGTCCTTGGACTTGTCCTTCTTGTCCTTGAGCGGCGTGTTGAAGTCGCGCATCAGGTTGACGCGGTCACGTTCGGTCTTGAACAGCTCCACGCGCGACTGCGTCGGTTTGCGCGGCCAGGCGTTGTTGCTGGTGTCGATGTCGGCCGTCTCCCAGTACGGGTCCTGCGTCAGACCCACCATCGGTTCGTCGGTGACGATCAACTTGGTGATCTTCTTCGGCGAGTAGCGCCATACCTCGGCCGGCACGCGCTCGATGTACTTCTTGCCGCTCTTGAGCTCAATCTCCAGCACCAGCGGCATGACCAGGCCACCGACGTTCGAGAAGTCCACCAGATACAGGTGCTTGCCTTGGTCGAGCAGCTTCTTCTCCCACGGCTCCAGCTTGTCGATCGCCTTGGCGTAGTCGTTGCGGTCCTTGTTGGTGACGGTGAACTCGTCATGCTCGTTGTAGAAGTCCTTGAGCTCCGGATGGCTGTCGAGGCGCTTCGGCAGCGACTTGTTCAACTGCTGCGAGATCGAAATCGGCTGCGCCTCCTTTTGCGCCTTCTTCCATGCCTTTTCCTTTTCCGGGTCCTTGGTGCTCACGCCGTACTCGCTGATGCCGTCGACGCTGATGTCGACCGCGTCGGTGGTGTAGAACCAGCCGCGCCAGAACCAGTCAAGATCGGTGCCGGAGGCGTCTTCCATGGTGCGGAAGAAGTCGGCCGGAGTGGGGCGCTTGAACTTCCAGCGGGTGGCGTACTCCTTGAACGCATAGTCGAACAGTTCGCGTCCGAGGATGGTTTCGCGCAGGATGTTGAGCGCGGTGGCCGGCTTGGCGTAGGCGTTGTTCCCGAACTGGAGCAACGACTCCGAATTGGTCATGATCGGCACCTGGTTCTTGCTGCGCATGTAGTCGACGATGTTGCGCGGCTCGCCGCGGCGGGACGGATAGTTCTCCTCCCACGCCTGTTCGGCCAGGTACTGCACGAAGGTGTTGAGTCCCTCGTCCATCCAGGTCCATTGGCGCTCGTCCGAGTTGATGATCATCGGGTAGTAGTTGTGGCCCACCTCATGGATGATCACGCCGATCAGGCCATACTTGGTCTGCTGCGACCAGGTCAGCGCGCCGGTCTTCTTGTCCTTGCTCGGGCGCGGGCCGTTGAAGGAGATCATCGGGTATTCCATGCCGCCCACCGGGCCGTTGACCGAGATCGCGGCAGGATACGGGTAGTCGAAGCTGTACTTGTTGTACTGCTCGATGGTGTGGATGATGGCCTGGGTGCTGTACTGGCCCCAGATCGGATTGCCTTCCTTCGGATAGTAGGACATCGCCATCACGTTGGTGCCGTCCTTTTTATAGCCTTGCGCGTCCCAGATGAACTTGCGGCTCGAGGCCCACGCGAAGTCGCGCACGTTGGCGGCCTTGTAGTGCCAGGTCTTGGTGGCGGTGCTGACCGACTTCTCGGCCTTTTCCGCCTCCTCCTGGGTGACGATGAGCACCGGCTTGGTGGCCGTGCGCGCCTTGGCCAGGCGGTCGCGTTGCGCGGCGCTGAGCACATCGCCCGGGTTTTGCAGCTCGCCGGTGGAGGCGACCACGTGGTCGGCGGGCACGGTCAGCTGGACGTCGTAGTCGCCAAATTCGAGCGTGAACTCGCCGGCGCCGAGGAACTGCTTGTGCTGCCAGCCCGCCACGTCGTAGTAGGCCGCCATGCGCGGGAACCATTGGGCGATTTCGAACAGGTCGTTCTTGTCTTGCTCGAAGCTTTCGTAGCCGGAGCGGCCGCCGAGCACCTTCTGCTCGTTGATGTTGTAGGACCAGTCGATGTTGAAGGCGTAGCTTTGGCCCGGCTTCAATGGCGTCGGCAGGTCGATGCGCATCATCGTGCGGTTGATGGTGTACTTGAGCGCCTGGCCGCCGGCGCTGACGTTCCTGATCTTGAAGCCGCCGTCGAACTCACCGCCGGCGAGCACGCCGCGCAGGCCGTCGAACTTGTAGCTTTCCTCCGGCGTGGCCGGCTTGGCCCACGCCTCGCGCGAGGGCTGCGTGAGCATCATGCGCGCGTCGGAGTCTTTTTTGTAGATGTTCTGGTCCAGCTGTACCCACAGGTAGCTGAGCGTGTCGGGCGATTTGTTGTGGTAGCGGATTTGCTCGCTGCCGGTGAGCGAACGTTTGGCTTCGTCGAGCGTGGCGCGGATGGTGTAGTCCGCGCGCTGCTGCCAGTAGGCGGCGCCGGGCGCGCCGGAGGCGGTGCGATAGGTGTTGGCGGTGGGGAGGACTTCGTCCAGCTGGCGGAACTTGTCATCGAAAGGCTCCGCCGCGAAGACGGACGCGGACACCGTAAAGCACATGGCGACGAAGCCGAATGTTTTGCGCATATTCTGTATTCCTGATCTTTACCAGAAGAAAAGAGACTAGTGTATAGCAACTTTTCAAAGTATCACTGGCAGATACAATAAAATACAATCATTGATACGGTTTATATTGATTACGCAAAAAGGCTTCGCCGCCGCCGCTCCGGGTCAGGGTTTTTTCCGCATCCAGGCGTCCTGGAACTGGAAGCGGGCGTCGTCGGTGGCGGTGACGGCGCGCGAGGTTTCGTCCAGATGCATCAGGCGCGAGCCCGCGCCGTTGCTGGCCTGCGGCCATTCCGGCAGGCCGGCGCCGTTCGGATTTCCGGTCTTGATGAAGTTGGCGAAGTAGGCTTGCATCCGGGTCGACAGGGCCCGGTCCTGGTCGGCCCACGAATAGACTTTGTTCAGACCCAGGTTCCCCATCGCGTATTCGATTTCGGCCGAATGGGCCGCGCCGCTGTCGCCGGGACGCGGCCGACTGTAGTAATAACGATACACCGGCTTGCCGCTGGTGCGGGCGTGGGTGTCGATCCATTTCCAGGTGCCGTAGACGATGAAACCGTCGCTGGCCAGATCGGTCGCCGCCTGTTTGACGTCGCCGCTGTAGGCCGCGCGCGCGGCGCCGGCCTGGTCGCCATAGAACTTTTGCAGCACGGCCCCGAAGTTCTCCTCGGTCGGCTCGGACTCGCCCAGCAAGCGCTTGTAGCTGCTCTCTTCCGAATTCCAGCCCGCCAGCAGCGGCACCTTGGCTTGCTCGCCGGCGGCATACATGTCGGCCGGCGCCCGTGGCAGCACGTAGCCGTCTTCGATCGCGCTGAACCACGGCGCGCCCGGTTGACCTAGCTTTTCCAGCAACTGCTGCGCGGGCAGCGCGCGCAAGGCGGCCAGCGTCGGCGCGCCGATTGTCTCGGCGAAGGCGGCGCCGGTTTTTTCCGCCTCGGCCAATGGCGGCGGTGGATGGAGGCCGAGCAGCGAGCCGCTCTCGCCGATGGCGCCGGCGATCAGCCCTTTCGACAGCGGCGTGATCATCTGCGCGCTGACCGACCAGGAGCCGGCCGATTCGCCGGCGATGGTCACGCGTTGCGGGTCGCCGCCGAAGGCCGCGATATTCTTCCTGACCCATGCCAGCGCCGCCGCCTGGTCCATCAGGCCGTAGTTGCCGGATGCCTTGTTGGGCGACTCGGCGCTCAGTTCCGGGTGGGCCAGGAAGCCGAACACGTTGAGGCGGTAGTTGACCGTCAGCGTAACGATGCCTTTGGCGGCCATGCTGGCGCCGTCGTAGCGCGGCTCGGAGCCGTCGCCGGCGGCGAAGCCGCCGCCGTAGAAGTACACCAGCACCGGCAGCTTTTCTTTTTTGGATTTGGCCGGGGTCCAGACATTGAGGTACAGGCAGTCCTCGCTCACGCCGTCGGAGCGGAACACCATGTCTCCAAACAGCGGCAGTTGCATCGCGCGCGGGCCGAAATGGTCGGCCTTGCGCACACCCTGCCATTTTTGCGCCGGCTGTGGCGCCTTCCAGCGCAAGTCGCCGACCGGTGGCGCGGCGTAGGGGATGCCCTTGTACGAGGCTACGCCGGACGCTTCGAGCGTGCCTTGCACCACGCCGGTGGCGGTGGTGGCGCGCGGCGCGGCGGCCGCGAAGGCGGGCAGGGGGCTGGCGAACAGGCCGGAGGCGATCAACAGCAGGCTGAATTTGGTCATGTCGAATTGGTCAGGAAATTTGGAACGGCAACTATAGCCGGAAGCGTTTCCATTGGCGACAGATTTCCGCGCGACCGGCGTGTTCGCCAACGTGCGCTGGCGAACATACATTGCGTATAGGCATTGTTAGGATGGCTCATCGAACTCGTCAATAACGGAGGCAGTCATGGCAAACGCAAATCAGGTGCTGGTTGTGGACGACAATGTGGACGTGGTGGAGTCGCTGTCGGCGCTGTTGCAGTGCCATGGCTACGAGACTTCGGCGGCGCACAACGGCTACGAGGCGTGCGACTCGGTGCGCGACGCGATGCCGAAGGCGATCATCATGGATCTGGGGATGCCGTGGATGGACGGCTTCGGCGCGGTGCGGGCGATCCGGCGCATGCCCGGCACGCAGGCGCTGCCGATCATCGCGCTGAGCGGCTCGGCCGACAGCGAGTCGGCGCGCAAGGCGGTGGCGGCGGGGTTCACCCACCATTTTTCAAAGCCGCTCAATTTCGAGCATTTGAACCAGTATCTGGCGAGTTTGAATTGATTTAATGACGCCGCTGGCGGCTCGTGGCGGATTACGCTTCGCTAATCCGCCCTACCATACGGCCGTACGTCGTAGGGCGGATTAGGCGGCACGCCGTAATCCGCCGCGGCCGCCAGCGACTCAAGAAGCCTACCGCAACGTCTCGGTCAACACCCGACCCTCGGCGCCGGCCGGCGGACGCACGCGCAGGATGTTGGCCAGCGTCGGCGCGATATCGACCACCTCCGCGTACTGCCCGTAGAGGCCCGGCTTGATCCAGCGCTTACCCATGATCAGCAGCGGCACATTGGTGTCATACGCATACGGCGAACCGTGCGTCGTCCCGGTGTCGCCATAGCCGAAGTACCAATACGGCTTGGTCACCACCAGCAGATCGCCCGACGCCTCGCGGTTCCAGGCGCGGCGCATCAACGTCGCCATGCGCGTGCCTTGTACCGCGCCGCTTTCGAACTGGGTACGCGTGAACACGTCCGCTATGCCCTTTTGAGCCAGCAGGAACTGCGCGGCGGCGTTTTCCACGTCCGCGCGACGCAGGCCGCTCTTGTCGATCTGCGCGTAGTCCAGGTGGATGCTCGGCAGCGACCAGGCGGTCAGCAGCTTGACCCCGCCGAATTTATCCGACAGGTGCTTGTCCAGATCCTTCATCAACTGGTCGCCCTTGATGCGCTGTGCGTCCAGATGGCGCGACTGCGAAAACTCGGCCGTGTTGGCAAAGCCGTGATCGGCCGTCAGCACCACCAGCACGTTGTCCATGCCCACCCGCTTATCCAGATAGCTGAAGAACTGCGACAGCATGCGGTCGACGCGCTGCAGGTGGTCGTGCGACAGCTTGCTCTCCGGGCCGAACGCGTGGTTGACGTAATCGTGCGCCGACAGGCTCACGCCCAGCAGGTCGGGTACGCCGGCCGGATTGCGGCCCAGGTTTTCGCCCTCGATGGCCGCGCGCGCGAAGTCCAGCGTCAGCTGGTCGAGGAAGGGGCCGGTCTTCAGGTTGTTGTAGTACCCCGAGTCGATCTGGCCGCTCTCGCTGTAGTAGGTGTAGGGCAGGCGGTTGTGGCCACCCGGCTTGGCCGGGGTCAGCTCCTCGCTGGCGTCGCCCGCGTAGGCCGCTTCCGGCAGCAGCGGCGCCCATGCCTTGCCGTAGTAGCGGTCCTGCGGCTTGGTGGCCTGGTAGGCCTGCACCCAGGCCGGATGCGACTTCATATAGAAGGTGCTGCTGGCGAAGTTACCGGTTTGTTCCATGTACATGTAGGCGGTACCGGTTTTACCGGCCAGCAGGATCGCGCCCCGGTCCTTGCCCGACACGGCGACCACTTTGCTGCGGTCCCCGGTGGCGTAGCGCAGCTGGTCGCCCAGGGTATCGACACGCAGCTTGGTCGGCGCGGTGCCGTCGCTCGGATCGGTGTGCTCGCCGATATAGGTGTAGTTGGTGTCCTCGGTGCAGTAGACCGATTTCTTGGTGACGGGGTCGATCCAGTTGTTGCCGACGATGCCGTGGACGTAGGGATAGGCGCCGGTCAGCACGGCGCTGTGGCCGATGGCGGTGACGGTCACGCCGTGCGCCTGGTGGGCGTTGCTGAACGACGCGCCCTGGTCCAGCAGGCGGCGGAAGCCGCCCTCGCCGAATTGATCGCGGTAGCGCTGCACCTGTTCATTCGGCAGTCCGTCGACCACCAGCACCACCACCAGTTTGGGCTGGGCGGCGTTGGTGATCGTGGTTTGCGCGGCGATGGCGCCGGCGTGCAGGGCGAAACAGGTGGTCGCGAGGGCGAGTGCGGGCAGGGACAGTTTCTTCGTCATGGTGGTTCGTCGTCAGGTGGAAGGAGTTGGCAAAACGGCATAGCCTATCATGCGCCCGATATCCTACCCGATTCCCGTGACGACGGGATGACAAGCATCTCGTAGGGCGGATTAGCGCGCAGCGCGTAATCCGCCAAGCGCCGCCGACAGCGTCAAAGCGACTCGCGGATATAAGAAATCCCCGCCCGGTCATAAACATCATAAATCGTATTAAGCATATTGCGCAGTTCTTCGGACGTGTCCATCTTACGCACGCTGAACATCACCGGCGACACCGCATGGCGGTCGGTCAGCGCCCGATAAACGACGTTATTGCGCTTCATCCCCTGCACGCTCTCCGGCACCACGGCCACGCCCTCGCCGGCGGCGACCAGGCCGATGGCGATCTGCAGCTCGCGCACCTCCATGATCTTATGCGGCAGGATGGAGCGCTCGCTGAACACCCCGAGCACCTGGTCGGCAAAGCTGGGACGCGGCGCCTTCGGGTACACGATCAGCGTTTCCATCAGCAGGTCCACCAGCCCGAGGGGCGACTCCGACAGCGTCAGCGGATGGCCGGACGGCAGCGCCACGATCAGTCGCTCCTCGCGCAGCACGATGCGGCGGATGTTGGGATCCTCGCTTTTCACCCGCCCAAAGCCGACATCGATGATCCCTTCCTTCAACGCCTTCAACTGCTGCATCGTGGTCAGCTCGTGGAAGGTCACTTCCACCGTCGGGTACTGCTCGCGGAAATGGCGCACGATGTCCGGCAGCAGGCCGTAAAGAGTCGAGGCGACAAATCCCATCGACAGCGAGCGGTCGATCTTGCCGACCCGCTGCGTCATGGTCTTGAGTTCGGCCGCCTTGGCCAGCAGCTCCTGGGCGTGCGCTTGAAAGAAGACGCCGGCCTCGGTCAGCCGCAGTGGGCGCGACCCCTTTTCAATCAGATCGACCCCCAGTTCCTCCTCCAGTTGCTGGATTTGCCGGCTTAGGGGCGGCTGGGCGATGAACAGGCGCTTGGCCGCCCGCGTGAAGTTCTTTTCTTCGGCGACGGCGACGAAATAGCGCAGGTGGCGTAGCTCCATGGGTGACATTCCTTCATACCTGTTGGGTATGGAGATCATACCAACTCAGTGTTGGACGCCTCCATTTGGACGGCATATTGTGTACCTATTCCGAGCCACCATACAAATTAAATATGATCCAGAGCATAGAAGTCATCCTCGCCGACGTCCCGACGATACGGCCCCACAAGCTGTCGGTGGCGACGATGAACACGCAAACGCTGGTGCTGGTCCGCGTGCGGTGCGCCGATGGCGTCGAAGGCTGGGGCGAGGGCACCACCATCGGCGGCCTCAATTACGGCGAGGAGAGCCCGGAGAGCATCAAGGTCAATATCGATACCCACATCGCGCCGCTGCTGGTCGGCATGGAGGCGGGCCAGGTGGCGCCGGCGATGGCCAAGATCCGCAAGGTCATCCAGGGCAACCGCTTCGCCAAGTGCGCGATCGAAACCGCTTTGCTGGACGCGCAGTCGCGCCGGCTCGGCATTCCGCTGAGCGAACTGCTCGGCGGCCGGTTGCGCGACGCGCTGCCGGTGGCGTGGACCCTGGCCAGCGGCGACACCGCCAAGGACATCGCCGAGGCGCACATGATGCTCGAGCTGCGCCGCCACCGGATCTTCAAGCTCAAGATCGGCGCGCGGCCGCTCAGGGACGACGTGGCCCATGTGCTGGCCATCAAAAAAGCGCTGGGCGACGCTGTCAGCGTGCGGGTCGACGTGAACATGGCCTGGACCGAGCTGGAGGCGGTCGAGGGCATCGCCGCGCTGGAGGCGGGCGGCGTCGACCTGATCGAGCAGCCGGTGCGCTCGGAAAACGTCGGCGCGATGGCGCGCCTGGCGCGGCGCTACGCGGTGGCGTTGATGGCCGACGAAGCGCTCAAAGGCCCGCACGACGCGCTGGCGCTGGCCAACGCCGGCGCGGCCGACGTCTTCGCGGTCAAGATCGCGCAGTCGGGCGGCCTGGTGCCGGCGGCGCAGGTGGCGGCGGTGGCGCAGTTGTCGGGCGTGGCGCTGTACGGCGGCACGATGCTGGAGGGCGCGGTGGGAACGGCGGCATCGGCGCACCTGTTCTCGACCTTTGGCGACTTATCGATGGGGACGGAACTGTTCGGGCCCCTGCTACTGACCGAAGAATTGCTACAGACGCCGCTGGTATACAAAGACTTCATGCTGCAAGTGCCGACCGGCCCCGGACTGGGCGTCGAAATCGACATGGAAAAACTGAAGCGCCTGCGCCGCAAATCGTAGGGCGGATTAGCGCAAAGCGCGTAATCCGCCAAGCTCCGCCAGCGGCCCGCCGCGCAAAACGCCCCGCGCGACCACCAAATGCCAATAAAAGTAAAAAGGAGACAAACATGCTATTCCACGTCCGCATGGACGTCCAACTCCCGCCGGCGATGCCCGCGGCCCAAGCGGACGAACTGAAAAAAACCGAGCGCGAACTGGCGCAAAGCCTGCAGCGCAGCGGCAAATGGCGCCACCTGTGGCGCATCGCCGGTCAATACGCCAACGTCAGCATGTTCGACGTCGACAGCGTCGACGAACTGCACGCGCTACTGACCTCGCTGCCGCTGTTCCCGTATATGCAAATCGAAGTAATGCCGATGTGCCGCCATCCCTCCTCGATCCGCGACACCGACGCCTGAACCATCACCACAACAAGGAGACAAGCATGACCCATAACGAAATCGACACCCTGGTAAAGAGCTGGATCATCGACACCGCCACCGGCCCGGTCAACCCGCGCGTGCAGCAGGTGGTGTTCGGCCTGGTGGGCGCGCTGTGCAAAACCATCGAGGACCTCGACATCCAGGCCAGCGAATTCTGGACCGGCCTCGAATACCTGCGCGAAGCGGGCGTGCGCAATGAACTGGGCCTGCTGGCGCCGGGCCTGGGCCTGGAGCGCTTCCTCGACATCCGCGCCGACGAGGCCGAGGCCAGGGCCGGCCTGGCCGGCGGCACGCCGCGCACCATCGAAGGGCCGCTGTACGTGGCCGGCGCACCGGAAAGCAAAGGCTACGCGCGCCTCGACGATGGCAGCGAAAGCGACAAGGCCGAAGTGCTGTTCATGCAGGGCACCGTGCGCGACGAACAGGGCAAGGCCATCCCCGGCGCCAAGGTCGAGGTCTGGCACTGTAATTTGATGGGCATGTATTCGTTCTTCGACCAGACGCAGACCGCCTTCAACCTGCGCCGCACCATCATCGCCGATGGCGAGGGCCGCTACCAGTTCCGCAGCATCCTGCCGGTCGGTTACAGCTGCCCGCCGGACGGCACCACCCAGCGCCTGCTCGACCAACTGGGCCGCCACGGCCACCGTCCCGCGCACATCCACTTCTTCGTCAGCGCCGAAGGCCAGCGCAAGCTGACCACCCAGATCAATATCGACGGCGACGAATTCCTGTGGGACGATTTCGCCTTCGCCAGCCGCGAAGGGCTGGTGCCGGCCATCCGCAAGGTGGCCGAGCCGGCCGCCATCGCCGCCAAAGGGCTGGCGCTGCCGTACTCCGAAATCGACTTCGATTTCCGCCTGTACGCCGATCGCGAACAGGCGCCGGCGGCCGAAGTCGAACGCGTGCGCGTTGGCGCCTGAGGGGATGCGAGCATGATTCCCATTCACGTCGAAAAGAAGGCCGGGCTGACCGCCACGGAGCTGGACAACTATCTGATCGAAGACCACGAAAAGGGCGACTATCGCCTGCACCGCAGCGCCTTTACCGATCCTCGGCTGTTCGAACTGGAGATGAAGCACATCTTCGAAGGTAACTGGATCTACCTGGCCCACGAAAGCCAGATCCCCAACAACAACGACTACTACACGACGCACATCGGCCGCCAGCCGGTGTTCATCGCGCGCAATCGCCAGGGGGAGCTGAACGCCTTCATCAACGCCTGCACCCATCGCGGCGCGCAGCTGTGCCGCCACAAGCGCGGCAACAAGGCCACCTACACCTGCCCGTTCCACGGCTGGACCTTCAACAACAGCGGCAAACTGCTGAAGGTGAAAGACCCGGAAGGCGCCGGCTACCCGGACTGCTTCAACAAGGAGGGCTCGCACGACCTGAAAAAGGTCGCGCGCTTCGAGAGCTACAAGGGCTTCCTGTTCGGCAGCCTCAATGACGACGTGCTGCCGCTGGCCGAGTTCCTGGGCGAGGCGGGCAAGATCATCGACATGATCGTCAACCAGTCCGCGGACGGACTGGAGGTGTTGCGCGGCGCGTCGACCTACACCTTCGAGGGCAACTGGAAGCTGCAGGCGGAGAACGGTGCCGACGGCTACCACGTCTCGGCGGTGCACTGGAACTACGCGGCCACCACCAATCGCCGCAAGGACCTCAACGAGGTCCGTCCCGACAAGATCCGCGCCATGGACGCCGGCAACTGGGGCAAGCAGGGCGGGGGCTTCTACTCCTTCGGCCACGGCCACCTGCTGCTGTGGACCCAGTGGGCCAATCCGCAGGACCGGCCCAACTATCCAAAGCGCGCCGAATACGCCGAGCAGTTCGGCGGCGCCACGGCGGACTGGATGATCGAGCGCTCGCGCAACCTGTGCCTGTATCCGAACGTCTACCTGATGGACCAATTCGGCTCGCAGATCCGCCTGTTGCGACCGATCTCGGTCGACAAGACGGAGGTGACGATCTACTGCATCGCGCCGAAGGGCGAGTCGGACGAGGCGCGCGCGCGCCGCATCCGCCAGTACGAGGACTTCTTCAACGTCAGCGGCATGGCCACGCCGGACGACCTGGAGGAATTCCGCGCCTGCCAGCAGGGCTACAACGGCCGCGCTTTGGAATGGAACGATATGTGCCGTGGCGCGACGCACTGGGTGCAGGGCGCCGACGCGGCGGCCCGCGAAATCGGCCTGGCGCCCATCCTGAGCGGCGTCAAGACCGAGGACGAGGGCTTGTACACGATCCAGCACCGCTATTGGCTCGACGTGATGAAGAAAGCCGTCAAGACCGAAGGGGAGGCGGCATGATCGACAAAATCCGCGCCTTCCTCTACAAGGAAAGCCGCCTGCTCGACGACAAGCAGTGGGACGACTGGCTCGAATGCTACCACCCGGACGCGCAGTTCTGGATGCCGTCGTGGGACGACGACGATGAACTGGTCAGCGATCCGCAGCGTGAGATATCGCTGATCTACTATCCGACCCGCCAGGGGCTGGAGGATCGCGTGTTCCGCATCAAGACCGAGCGTTCCAGCGCCACCATGCCGGACACCCGCACCAGCCATAACATCGCCAACGTGGAGATCGAATCGAACGATGGCGACCGTTACACGGTGCGCTTCAACTGGCACACGCTGAGCCACCGCTACAAGACGGACTTCAGCTACTTCGGCATGTCGCGCTACGTGATCGACTTTTCCGGCGAGCGCCCGCTGATACTGGACAAGTACGTGGTGCTCAAGAACGACTATATCAACCAGGTGATCGATATCTACCACCTGTAACACCAGGAGAC
The DNA here is from genome assembly GCA_963513825.1 of uncultured Duganella sp. Lineage (GTDB taxonomy): Bacteria > Pseudomonadota > Gammaproteobacteria > Burkholderiales > Burkholderiaceae_D > Rugamonas. Next base: position 155,294 of record CAUPRW010000004.1, on the reverse strand, counting down.
GACGATGAGCTACAACATCGCCCTGCAGTTCGAGGACGGGGTGACCCGCTTCATTTCATGCAACGAGAACGAGAAGCTGGCCGACGCGGCCTACCGCCAGAAGGTCAACATCCCGCTCGATTGCCGCGACGGCGCCTGCGGAACCTGCCGCGGCTTTTGCGAGTCGGGCCGCTACGACATGCCGGAATCGAGCTACATCGAGGACGCGCTGGACCCGGAGGACGCGGCCAGGGGCCATGTGCTGGCCTGCCAGATGAAGCCGACCTCGGACTGCGTGGTGCGCATTCCCGCCACCTCGGCCGCCTGCAAGACGGGCGTGTCGCGCTATACCGGCAACCTGGGCGCGGTGAAGCAGCTCTCGAGCACCACCATCGGCTTTTCCATCGAGCTTGACGCGGCGGCCGGCCTGGACTTCCTGTCCGGCCAGTACGTCAACGTCGATGTGCCGGGGACGACGCTCACGCGCTCCTATTCGTTCAGCTCCCCGCCGGGGGGGAGGCAGGTCGATTTCGTTGTCCGCAATGTGCCCAACGGGCGCATGAGCGAGTTCCTGTCGCACCAGGCCACGGCCGGGCAGCCGATCAGCTTTTCCGGCCCGTACGGCAGCTTCTATCTGCGCGAGGTGGCGCGGCCCTTGTTGCTGCTGGCCGGCGGCACCGGCATCGCGCCGTTCCTGTCGATGCTGGCGGTGCTGGCGGCGTCCGGCTTCACGCAGCCGGTGCGCATGGTGTTCGGCGTGACCAACGACGTCGACCTGGTCGGGCTGGAGGCGCTCGAACGCATCGCCGCCGCCCATTCGAATTTCACCTACCGCACCTGCGTGGCGGCGCCGGAAAGCGCGCACCCGCGCAAGGGCTACGTCACGCAGCATGTCGATGAAGCATGGCTCAACGGCGGCGAGGTCGACGTCTACCTGTGCGGCCCGGTGCCGATGGTCGACGCGGTCAAGCGCTGGCTGGGCGAGTGCGGCGTGACGCCGGCTAACTTCTATTTCGAGAAGTTCTCCGCCAGCAGCGAGGTGGCGGCATGACGCGCGCCGCAAGGTTCGACGGCCAGGTCGTCATCGTCACCGGCGCGGCGCAGGGCATCGGGCGTGGCGTGGCGCTGGCGCTGGCCGGCGAGGGCGCGCGGCTGGTGCTGGCCGACCGCTCGCAATTGATCGGGGAGGTGCTGGCCGAGGTGCGGGCCGCCGGCGCCGAGGCGGTCGCCGTCAATGTCGACCTGGAGACCTGGGCCGGGGCCGAACAGATGGTGGCCGCCGCGCTGGCCGCGTTCGGCGTCGTCGACGTCTTGATCAACAACGTCGGCGGCACCATCTGGGCCAAGCCGTTCCAGGAATACGCGCCGGAGCAGATCGAGGCCGAGATCCGGCGCTCGCTGTTTCCGACCATGTGGTCTTGCCGGGCGGCGCTGCCGCACATGATCGAGCGGCAGCGGGGCGCCATCGTCAACGTGTCGTCGATCGCCACCACCGGCATCTACCGCGTGCCGTATTCCGCGTCCAAGGGGGGCGTCAACGCCATGACGGCGGCGCTGGCGATGGAGCATGCGCAGGATGGCATCCGCGTCAACGCCGTGGCCACCGGCGGCACCGAGGCGCCGCCGCGCAAGGTGCTGCGCAATCCGCAGCCGCTCAGCGAACAGGAACAACGCTGGTACCAGGGCATCGTCGACCAGACCGTCGCCAGCAGCTGGATGCACCGTTATGGCAGCATCGCCGAGCAGGTTGGCGCCATCCTTTTTCTCGCTTCGAGCGAAGCGTCGTACATCACCGGCACGGTGTTGCCGGTCGGTGGCGGCGACCAGGGGTAGCCATGCCGATCGCAAACGGGATCTATTACGAAACCGCCGGTTCGCCGGGGATGCCGGCGCTGGTGTTCTCCAATTCGCTCGGCACCACGCTGGAGATGTGGGACGCGCAGGCGCATGCGTTCAGCGAAAGCTATTACGTGGTGCGCTACGATACGCGCGGGCATGGGCGTTCGGACTGTCCCGCCGGGCCTTACACGCTGGCGCAACTCGGTGGTGACGTGTTGGCGTTGATGGACCATTTGAGTATCAGCCACGCGCATTTTTGCGGTGTGTCGATGGGCGGCTTGACGGCGCAGTGGCTAGGTGTGTATGCGCATGACAGGATCGATAAGCTGGTGATCGCTAATTCCGCCGCGCGGGTGGGGACGGCGGATGGCTGGGCACAGCGGGCGCGATCGGTTCGGGAGGATGGGTTGGGCGGAGTCGCCGATGGCGCCGCCGGTCGATGGTTCACGGCTGATTTCATCGCGCGGGAGCCGGAGCGGGTGGCGGCTTTGGTCGAGACCCTGCGCCAGGGGAGCGCCGAGGGCTATGCGGCTTGCTGCGCGGCGCTGGCCGTCGCCGATCTGGGCGGGCAGATTCATACGATACCCAACAGGACGCTGGTCATCGCGGGAACTTGCGATCCCGTGACGACCACCTTGGATGCCGCTTTTATTCGTGCGCGGATCAAGCATTCGGCCATGGTCACGCTGGCCGCCTCCCATATTTCGAACATCGAGGCGCCGGAGGCGTTCAATGATTCGCTGGCGGCTTTCCTGATGGGCGGATTGGCGCGTTGCGCGTAGTCCGCCATCGGCCGCCGGCGGAGCTTGGCGGATTACGCTGCGCTAATCCGCCCTACGGGTTATGGTAGCGGATCCCAGCCGGCGCCGTTGTTCCAGGCGGCGAAGATCTGCGCGCGGTTGGCGAATCCGGCCGCGACGTCGGCTGCGCTTAGCTGGAAGCCGCCCACGCGTGCCGCCAGGTTGACCGGATCGCCACCGAGCGTGGTGGTGCCGTATTCGCGCCAGCCGGTCGATGCGTTGGGCGTGGCCGGATTGGGCGCCGGCTGGCCATTGACACCGGCGCCAGCCCATCCTGCCGCCGCGACGTGGCTGTCCATCTTGGTGTTGATGAAGGCGATGTTGTCCCACGTCGTGGTGCCGCCCGGGCTGCGCGCCAGCCAGGTGGCGCCGGCGGGGACGTCGCCTTTGAGCGGCCCGGGGCCGGGGCCGTGCGTCAGGCGGCTGTTGAGGAAGACGTAGCCCTTGTCCGTGGCGTTGGGTACGCGCGCCTGCAACACATAGCCGCCGCTGGTGGCGTTGGCCGTATCGCCGACGGAGCGGATTTCGCTTTCCTCGAACAGGGCGGCGCGGCTGCCGCCCCAGATGAAGTCGACGTTGCCCGCCACCAGGCTGCGGTGGAACCACGCGTAACCTTTCAGGTTCAGCGTATCCTGCTCGCTGAAGAAGCTGGCGTTCTTCGCCACCAGGCGGCCGTTGTCGCTGTTGAAGTAGATCGTCTCCGCCTGCGCCGAGATGGCGGCCGAGCGCAGCGTGGTGTTGCGCAGCGTGAGCGTGTCGATGGTCAGCATGTCGGCCGCCTCCACCAGCATCACTGCGCGCCCGCCGGCGGTGCCCGAACTGTCTGACGACTGGCCGCCGCCAGTGCCGGTGTTCATCGTGTCGTGGTTGGTGTATTGGATCACGGCGCCGTCGCGGCTTTCGCCGACGATGGTGACGTTGTTCTTGCCGCGCAGGTAAAGCAGCTCGGTGTAGGTGCCGTTGCGTACCGTGATCGTGAGCGGATCGTTGGTCGCCACGTCCTTCATCGCGTAGTTGAGCGCCGCCTGCACGGTGCTGAAGTCGGCGTCGTCGCCGGCGCCGACGGTCACGCTGGCGGCACCCGGCGCCGGACCGGCGGCGCGGGTGGTGAACGACCAGTCGCCAAGTTTGCCGATGCCGACGAACGGCACGCCGCCCAGCGCGGTGCCGGTAAACACGCCGTTGGAGATGGCGACGTAGTATTCCGTGCCATATTCGAGCTTGTTACTGTGCGGTTTGATCGTCACCGTGTTGCCGTTGACGGTGATCGGCGTGGTGTTGACCTTGCGGACCGTCGGCTGGCCGGCGTAGCCCAGCGTGTCGGTCTCGCCGGACAGGCGGATGACGTCGACCAGCACGTCGTCGATCTTGCGGAAGATGCGGATGCTGCCGCCGGTGCCCAGCGTCGGCGGCGTGTCGAACGTCAGCTTGAGGGCGCCGTCGACATGCGCCGATGGCGCGGCGGCGGCGGGCTGCGTGGCGCCGGTCAGCGGGTAGCTTTGCGACGGCTGCGTGAATTGGGGGCTGATGGTGGCGGCGATGGTCCGCTGCAGTGTCGGGTCCGAGCCGCTGGCGACGGTGATGGTGGCGGTGCCGGCGCCGACCGGCGCGACAGTGAGCGTGCCGTCGTTGACGGCGATGGCGACCACCCCCGGCTTGCTGGAGGTGGCGCTGAAGCTGTCGGCCGTGCCGTCGGCCTTGACAGCGGTGACGGCGACCGACAGCGGCTTGTCGCCCACCTCGGCGATGTAGTTGAGCGACGCCGGGTTAAGCGTCAACTGCGCGGGTTTGAGCGATGGGTCGCCGATGCGCACGTCGTCGATCTGGAACGACTTGTTGGCTGTGTAAAGACCCACCAGTCCCCGTTCGGCGAACGCGGCGTCGGTCAGGCTGCCGAGCGACTCGCCGTCCAGATACACCGTCAGTCTGGTGCCGATCATCTCGAAGCGCACTGTGTAGAATTGCGCGTCCATGGTGATGGGCTTGCGCACCTGGATCGGCCGCGACAGCGCGCCATTGATCATGCGGGCGATCTCCACCTGCGTGCTGGCGGTGCTGTTTTGCACATTCAGTCCCGCGCCGTACCAGTTGGTCGGGCTTTGGTAGCGCGTGATCAGGTATAGCTGCTTGTTGCCGGTGGTGCTGTTGGTCATCGGCTTGATGCGCGCCTCGACGTAGTAGTCGGCCGACGGCACGGCGCCCAGCGCGGACGGCTTGAGCAGCGCCAGCACGCCGCCGGTGGAGGCGGCGGTGTACTGCATCACCAGGTTGGCCGCGCCGACGCTTTCGGCCTTGACGCCGAAGCTGCCGTTGGCGCCGGCGACCGGCAGCAGGTTCCAGTTGGCGGTGCCGCCGTTCTGGAAGTCGTCGCAGAAGTAGAGGCCCGACGGCGGGCAGTTGAGCGTGACGGTGGTGTCGGGCGTGACGTCGCCGGTGCCGCTGGTGGTGGTGGCCAGCTTGCCGCCGCCGGCCTGCGCCAGCGCGTTGGCCTTGACCAGCGCCAGCGGACGCGCGGCGTACGCATACGGCGCGGCGAACACGCCGCCGTTGGGCACCGAACAGGCGCCCAACGGCTTGCCGTTGATGACCGAGCCGCTGTCCTTGAAGGCGCCGGCAACGGTGCCCCCTATCGGTTCGACGACGTCGTCGCAGCCCACCGGGCTCGAACCGGCGCCGGCGATGTCGAACACGTTATTGTTCGACAGGATCTGCGAAGCGTGGCCCACGCCGATCGAATACTCGTGTGGGTATACGGCGTGCGCCTTGCTGCCGACGAAGTAGTTGTTGAACATGTGGATCTGGCCGTAGCGCACGCGCGGGGAGCGGCTGACGACGTCGCGGAAGACGTTGTTGCTGAAGCTTACGCGCAGCTTGCCCGTGTCGGCGGCGTCGCTATCGCTCGAACCGATCAAGTTGTTCTTGCGGTGCTGGCCGAAGACGTTGTACGACACCGTCACGAAGTCCGACGCCTTGGTGATGTCGACCGAACCGTCGTGGCATTGCTTGACCTGGCCGTTCTCGATCGGCAGCAGGTCGTCGGTCATGGCGCCGTCGGTGAAGGTATTGTGGTCGACCCAGACGTGGTCGGAGGTGGTCACGCCGATGGCGTCGAACGCCGAGTTCCAGTTGCCCTGGGCACCGTCGTTCGGATCCCAGATCGGGCCGACGTCGCACGGGTTGACGATTTTCAGGTTGCGGATGATGACCTGCGAGACGCCGGCGACGACGATGTGGCCGTTGACGATGCCGGCGCCGGCGCCTTCGCCGATCAGCGTGGTGTTGCTGGGCAGGCGTATCAGGCCGCGGCTGGCCTGGTCGCCGGTGTTCGCGTAGGGCACGCCTTCGCTCATGTCGATGGTGCCGCGCAGCTTGACGATCTTGGGATTGGCGGCGCCACGGCGCAGCGCGGCCAGCAGCTCGGCGCGATTGGTGGCGGTATAGATCTGCGACGCGATCGCGGCCGAGCCGCCGATGGTGCCGCCGGTCTGGCCGGCGAAGCCGTCGGCGGGCGCCGTTTGCAGCGCCGGATCGATGACGGCGCCGGCGGCGGAGGTGGCGGTGGCCGCGAGCGACAGCGCGGCCGACAGCACGACGGGCAGTGAACAGGACAGGCGTAGCGCGGCCCTGAAGCGAGTCAGTTTCATTTGGTGCTCCTTGTCGGTTGGGCTTAGCTGGCCAGGCGTGTCGGGGTGTGGGCGTTGTCGATGGCGGCCGCCGCATGCCGGCGGCGCGCCAGCAGGGCGACGCCGGCCAGGCCGGCCAGCATCAGCGAGGTGGTGGCCGGTTCGGGCACCGCGCTGACCGCGCCTTGCAGCGTGATGAAGGTCGTCAGCGCGTTGAAGTCGCCGTTCCATGCGACGCCGCCAAGGTCGATCGAGATGGTGTGGCCGTTGACGATGCTCAGGACCGGCGTGCCGCCCGTCAGGCCGGCGTCGACGAGGCCAAAGCCGATGATGGGCGCGGCCAGCGTGGCGCCGAAATCGAAGGTGGCGTTGTAGGCGCCGGCGGGCACGAGGCCGTTGTTATAGATCGTCAGGCGGCCGTCGGGGGCGAAGTCGAACGCCAGCAGGTTGTCGGCGGTGAGGAATTCCACGCCCGGTTCGATCGGATCGAGGCCGCTGACGTTGCTGCCCGCTTCAGCGGTGAACAGGTGGTCGACGCCCAGCATGCCGCCGGGCTGGCCGTTGTAGCTGGCGGTGATGGTCGCGTTGTGCAGGGGATCGGCGGCCGCGTGCGCGGCGCCGGCGGCCAGCGCAAAACATGCGGCGGCCACGGCTTTGTGTAAAAAGGTGTGCATTTTGTCTCCAGATATTGAGTTCAACAACGCCGGTCTTTGCCGGTCGCCGGTCGGCACACCTCGCGTATGCCGCGCCACCGCGAGGAGGGCGCGCGAAGCGCCGAGCTCGTGGATGGTCAAAAATCTGTCGAAATTGAGGAGCAGAGCTGCCGCGCCGGGGCGGGCGATGTAACTTTATAAATTCAACTTTGCTAATTTCTGCGTCCGATTCTACGGTGGTCTGACCAATCGCGCAAGGTGGACTGGCCAATAAAACAACGCCGGCGCGGGCGTCGCGCGTTGTAGTTATGAATAGAAACTATGCCAATCGAAAATCGATTAATTTTGCTTATAGGAAGTTCGAGTTTCTGTTGGGAAAATCTCTTTTTGCCGTCGGAGGGCGCTAAATATGGTGCTTCTTGTCAAAATTATTGCTAGAATCGTGCTGTGAGGAATCTCCCAACAGGAGTCGATGATGATTATGATTAATGCAATTGGTGGCGGCACCCGGTTCGCGGCGGTAGTTGCCGAGGCGTCGCTTGAGCAAATCAAAAAGCCCGAACCATCGACCGATGTGCAAAACGTCGAACTGAACGCGTCCGTCGCCGCCTATCTGTCGCTCCCGGGCTTTAACGCGCCGACGCAGCTCGACGCGGCCAACGCCGCCACCGACGACCATACCGTCAACGCCGCCGAGCGCGCCAGCGCGACCGTCAAGGCCGTGGCCGAATCGGATGACGACGGCCTCAAGCAGGCGCTGAAACAATTCGACGAGGGCCTCAAGGCGCTGGCCCTGCGTCCCGAAACGCAAATCTTCCAGGCCAAGTTCGGTCTGGACACGTCCATCGAGAATCTGGTTTCGCCGGAGCCGCTGCCTGGCGTGGGCGAGAACGGCGTGCTGGGTGTGACCAGCAAGGATCATAGCGCCGCCGACCTCAATAACGACGGCAAGATCAGCGAAGATGAACGCCGCCGCTATCAGCTGCCGATCACGTATCGCAGCAGCGAGCGCTCGACCGACGCGCTGGCCGACGGTCCGTCGGCGTTTTCGCTGACCGAAGCCAACCGCGCCTATGGCGTGGTGGCGGCCGCGCTGGCCTGATTCATCCCACCTCCCGATAAGGGGCTTTGCCGTTTGGGCAAGGCCCTTTTTTTTTTGCCGTCCCGCACAGGACACGTTGCCGCGCCTGTCGATCCGATTTTATGGTCAAATCACCATGTAAACCGCTTTGCCCTGCGCTGGCCTTTGTGGGTGGATTGGCGTGGCGTGATCCGTCTGGCTCCGCCGGCGGCTCGTGGCGGATTACGCTGCGCTAATCCGCCCTACGTTTCGCCTGTGGAGTTTTTTTATGGCAAAGCACTTTTGGGGCGTGCCCGCATTGCTTGCGGTCGCGCTGGGCGGGTGCGCGCTCGGGCCCGATTTTTCCGCGCCGGCGGCGCCCACCGGCGCGGCTGACCGCTTTACGCCGGAGCCGCTCGCCGCCGCCACGGTGGCCGCGCCGGCTTCCGGCAGGGCCGGCGCGGCCCAGCGGTTCGTGGTCGGGCAGGATATTCCGGCGCAGTGGTGGACGGTGTTCCGCTCGCCGTCCCTGGACCGCTTGATCCGCGAGGCGCTGGCGCAAAATCCGACCATGGCGGCGGCCGAGGCAAGCTTGCGCCAGGCGCAGGAAAACTACGCGGCGCAGTCCGGCAACCTGGCCTGGCCGGCGGTCAACGGCCAGCTCGGGGTCAATCGGCAAAAGGCGACAGCGATTTCCAACGCCGGCACGCCCGGCGTGTTCAATCTGTATAACGCCTCGGTCAACGTCTCGTACACGCCGGACGTCTTTGGCGCCACCCGGCGCACGCTGGAGGCGGCGCGGGCGACGGTGGACTACCAGCGCTTCCAGCTCGAGGCGACCTATCTGGCGCTGAGCGCCAACGTGGTGACGACGGCGATCAGGCAAGCGTCGTTGCGGGCGCAGATCGAGGCCACGCGCGAGGTGCTCGAGGCCTCGACCAGGCAGCTCGGCGTGATCGAAAAGCAGTTCGAGTTCGGCGCCGTGCCGCGCACCACGATACTGAGCCAGCGCAACCAGGTGGCGCAAGTGGCGGCCACCTTGCCGGCGCTGGAAAAGGCGCTGGCGCAAAGCCGCCATCAACTCTCGGTCCTGGCCGGCAAGGCGCCGAGCGAGGCGGGCATGCCGGAGTTCGCGCTCGAGCACCTGACCTTGCCGGAGACGCTGCCGGTGTCGCTGCCGTCGGCGCTGGTGCGCCAGCGTCCCGACATCCGCGCCAGCGAGGAGCTGCTGCGCCAGGCCGGCGCGTTGGTCGGTGTGGCGACGGCGGCGCAGTATCCGCGCTTTACCCTGAGCGGCAGCTACGGCGCCTCGAGCCCGACCTTCGGCGACTTGTTCGACGCCAACAACGCGGTGTGGAATCTGGCGGCGGGGCTGGCGGCGCCGATTTTCAACGGCGGCGCGCTGAGCGCCCAGCGCCGCGCGGCCGAGGCGGCGTACGACGCGGCGGCCGCGCAGTACCGCGCCACGTGGCTGACGGCGTTCCAGAACGTCGCCGACAGCCTGCGCGCGCTCGACGCCGACGCGCTCGCGCTCCAGGCGCAGGCCGAGGCCGAGGCGCTGGCCGCCGAATCGCTGGCGCTGGCGACCACGCAGTACAAACTGGGCGCGATCAGCTACCTCGCGCTGCTCGACGCCCAGCGCAGCTACCAGCAGGCGCACATCAATCTGGTGCAGGCCCAGGCGGCCCGCTACGCCGACACGGCCGCGCTGTTCCAGGCGCTGGGCGGCGGCTGGTGGAACCGTGCGGACGGCAATATCTAAAAAACGCGGGAGACTGATACATGACCAAGCGTATGCTCATCATGGTTGGATGCGTGATCCTGTTGATCGCCGTCCTGGCCTTCGGAAAATATCTGCAGATTCAAAAAATGATCGCCAGCTCGCCCAAGCCGGGCCCGCAGACGGTCACCGCGGTCAAGGTGGCGGCGCTGGAGTGGCAGCCGCAGTTGAGCGCCGTCGGCACGCTAATGCCGGTGCGCGGGGTCGATGTGACCACCGAAATCGCCGGCATGGTGCGCAAGGTGAACTTCAAGTCCGGCGACGAGGTCAAGGCCGGCCAGGTGCTGTTCGAACTGAACGCCGAATCGGACCTCGCCCAACTACGTTCGCTGCAGGCGGCGGCCGACCTGGCCGCGACCGTGCTCAAGCGCGACAAGCTGCAACTGGCCGCGCAGGCGATCAGCCAGGCGCAGGTCGACAACGACGAGGCGGAACTCAAGAGCCGGCGCGCGCTGGCCGCGCAGCAGCAGGCGCAGGTCGATAAAAAAACCATTCGCGCGCCGTTCGCCGGCAAGCTCGGTATCACCGCCGTCAATCCCGGCCAGTACCTCAACCCGGGCGACACGCTGGTCACCTTGCAGACCATCGACACCGTGTACGTCGACTTCTTCGTGCCGCAAAAGCAGCTGGCCGGGCTGTCGATCGGCCAAAAGCTCAACCTCTCCAGCGACGCCTGGCCCGGCGTGGCTTTCCCGGCCAAGGTGACGTCGATCAGTCCCAAGGTCGATCCGGCCACGCGCAACGTGCAGGTGCAGGCGACGGTGGCCAACGCCAGGCGGCAGCTGTTGCCCGGCATGTTCGCCAACGTCAGCCTGGAGCAGGGCGAACGCAAAAAATACCTGACCCTGCCGCAGACGGCCATCACCTACAACCCGTATGGGTCGACGGTGTTCGTGTTGGCGCCGGCCCAGGCGCGGGACGGCAAGGGCGATGCGCAGCTGGTGGCGCAGGAGGTGTTCGTCACCACCGGTCCCACGCGCGGCGACCAGGTGGCCGTCCTCACCGGCATCCGGGAGGGGCAGACCATCGTCACCAGCGGCCAGCTCAAACTGAAGAACGGCACGCCGGCGGTGATCAACAACACGGTGCAGCCGGCCAACAGCCCGCATCCGACGCCGCAGGAACAGTGAGGACGGCGCCATGAACTTTACCGATATCTTCATCAAGCGTCCGGTGCTGGCGAGCGTCATCAGCCTGCTGATCGTGGTGCTGGGCCTGCGCTCGCTGTTCGGCCTGCCGATCAACCAGTATCCGAAGACGCAGAACGCGGTCGTCACCATCTCCACCACCTACTATGGCGCCGACGCGGCCACCGTGGCCGGCTTCATCACGCAACCGCTGGAGGCGGCCATCGCCCAGGCGCAGGGCATCGACTACCTGTCCTCGTCGAGCAACAGCGGGGTGTCGACCATCACCGCCACGCTGCTGCTCAACTACGACTCCAACCGCGCGCTGACCGAGATCACCACGCAAGTCAACTCGGTGCGCAACCAGCTGCCGCAACAGGCGCAGCAACCGGTGCTGACGGTGCAGATGGGCCAGACCACCGACGCCATGTACATGGGTTTTTACAGCGACACGCTGCCGACCAATAACGTCACCGACTTCCTGGCGCGGGTGGTCAAGCCCAAGCTCGATTCGATCCAGGGCGTGCAGACGGCCGAGCTGCTGGGCGCGCGCCAGTTCGCGCTGCGCGCCTGGCTCGACGCCGGCAAGATGGCCGCGCACGGCGTGACGGCGGCGGACGTGAGCGCGGCGCTGGCGTCCAACAACTACCTGGCAGGCCTTGGCTCGACCAAGGGCCAGATGGTGAGCGTGCCGCTGACGGCCGGCACCGACCTGCACACGGTGGACGAATTCAAGGCGCTGGCCGTCAAGCAAAGCGGCGGCGCCATCGTGCGGCTCGAGGACGTCGCCGACGTCAGCCTCGGATCGGAGAACTACGACTTCAACGTCGCCTTCAGCGGCGTGCGCTCGGTGTTCATCGGCATCAAGGTGGCGCCCGAGGCCAACATCCTCGAGGTGGCCAGCCGCGTGCGGGAAGCGTTTCCGGCCATCCGCGAGCAACTGCCCACCGGCCTGACCGGGGAGATCGTCTACGATTCGACGCAATTCATCAACACCTCGATCCACGAAGTGGTCATCACGCTGGTCGAGGCGCTGCTGATCGTCACGGTCGTCATCTACCTGTTCCTGGGCAGCGTGCGGGCGGTGATCGTGCCGGTGATCGCGATGCCGCTGTCGCTGATCGGCACCTTCTTCATGATGCTCATGCTGGGCTACTCGATCAACCTTTTGACCTTGCTGGCCATCGTGCTGGCGATCGGCCTGGTGGTCGACGACGCCATCATCGTGGTGGAAAACGTCGACCGCCACATGAAGGCCGGCATGCGGCCGTTCGACGCCGCCATTGTCGCCGCGCGCGAGCTGGGCAGCCCGATCCTGGCGATGACGGTGGTGCTGATCGCCGTGTACGTGCCGATCGGCTTCCAGGGCGGGCTGACCGGCGCGCTGTTCACCGAATTCGCCTTCACGCTGGCCGGGGCGGTGGCGGTGTCGGGCATCGTCGCGCTGACGCTCTCGCCGATGATGTGCGCCTACGTGTTCGACCCCAGACAAGACCAGGGCAAGTTCGTCAAGGCCATCGACCGCGTGTTCGGCAAGGTCCACGACGGCTACCTGCGGCTGTTGCATAGCCTGCTCAACACCTGGCCGGTGCTGATCGCCATGGGCGTGATACTGAGCCTGCTGCTGGGTGTGATGTTCAAGATGTCGCAGTCGGAGCTGGCGCCGGAGGAGGACCAGGGCATCGTGCTGTCGCAGGTGGTCGGCGCGCCGACCGCCACCTCGGAGCAGATGCAAGCCTACGCCAGGCAGATTTTCGACATCGCCAAGGCCTTGCCGGAGTACGACCAGATGTTCCAGATCACCGGGGTGCCGACCACCAACGCCGGCATCGGCGGCGTGCTGTTCAAGCCATGGGACCAGCGCGCCCGCTCGGCCGCCGAGATCCAGCGCGAGCTGCAGCAGAAATGGGGCGGTGTGGCCGGCGGGCGCGTGGCGGCGTTCCAGTTCCCGGCGCTGCCGGGCAGTTCCGGCCTGCCGGTGCAGTTCGTCATCACCACCACCGAGCCGTTCGAAAACCTCAACAACGTCGCCCACGCGGTGCTCGACAAGGCCAACAAGGATGGCAAATTCTATTTCGCCGACGTCGATCTGAAGATCGATACGCCGCAGGCCCGGGTGGAGGTCGACCGCGACAAGCTCAGCACCCTGGGCCTGACGCAGCAGGACTTCGGCAACGCCATGGCGTCCGCGCTCGGCGGCGGCTACGTCAACTACTTCTCGATTTCGGGGCGCTCGTACAAGGTCATTCCGCAGGTGCGCCAGGTCGACCGCCTCAACCCGTCGGACGTGCTCAATTTTTACATCAAGACGCCCAGCGGCGGCATGATCCCGGCCGGCACCGTGGCCAGCATCCGCTACAGCGTGCAGCCGGAATCGGTCACCCGCTTCCAGCAACTCAATTCGGCGACGATTTCCGGCGTCAGCGGCGCCTCGCAGGGCGAGATCCTCGAGTACCTGCGCAACGCGGTGGCCGAGGTGGCGCCGGCCGGCTACACGGTCGACTATTCCGGCTCGTCGCGCCAGTTCATGACCGAATCGGGCGGCTTCGCGGTGACGATGGCGTTCGCCGTGGTCATCGTGTTCCTGGCGTTGGCGGCCCAGTTCGAGAGCTTCCGCGACCCGGTCGTGATCCTGTTTTCGGTGCCGATGGCCTTGTTCGGGGCGATGACGTTCATCTTCCTCGGCTTCGCCTCGATCAATATTTATACGCAGGTGGGGCTGGTGACCTTGATGGGATTGATCTCCAAGCATGGTATCCTGATCGTGGAAGTGGCGAACCACCTGCGGGCGGCCGGAAAGACCAAGCGCGAGGCGATCGAGGAGGCCGCCGCCACCCGCCTGCGGCCGATTTTGATGACCACGGCGGCCATGGTGTTCGGCGTGGTGCCGCTGGTGATCGCCTCCGGCGCCGGCGCCGCCGGCCGCCACGCGATGGGACTGGTGATTTTCACCGGCCTTTCGATCGGCACGCTGTTTACGCTGTTCGTGGTGCCGGCGATGTACATGCTGCTGGCGGGGCAACACAAGGCCGAGGCGCACGCCGCCGGGCGACAGACGCCGCCGGCGCCGGGCGCCCACGCGCAGGCGCCGGGATAACAAGAATCAAAGAGACGACTGCATACCTTATGCCTGAATTAGAAACCATGTTTGGCGGCCGGCTGGCCTGGTTGACCGCGCGGCGCAAGCGCAGCAAGGAAGAAGTCATTCTCTTGTTGATGTGCTCTTTGAGCATACCGAGCATCCTGCCGTTCGGCGTCTACCGCCTGGTGCAGGGCAACTGGCTGTCGGCCGCCGTCGACCTGGCGCTGGTGGCGGCCATGCTGGCGGTGATCGTCCATGTGCTGCGCACCGGCCGCTACAAGGCCGCCAGCCTGGGAGTGACCTTGTTTTACTCGGCCGGCATGCTGGCCACCATCCACCTGCGCGGCCTGTCGCTGGTGTACTGGGTCTATCCGACGATGATCGCGGCCTATTTCATGCTGCGGCCGGCCGTGGCGCTGGCCATCAACAGCGTGTCGATGCTGGTGCTGGTGGCGATCCTGCTGCGCGAGCTCGACCTGCTCAACCTGTTTACGGTGGTGGTGACGATCTCGCTGGTCAATCTGTTCGCCTATATCTTCTCGTACCGCACCGGCTTGCAAAACAAGGAGCTGCACACCGAGGTGGAACGCGACTTCCTCACCGGCGTGGGCAACCGCCGGTCGCTCGACCGCAAACTCGCCGCCTACGCGGCCGAACGCAGGCCTCATCTGGAATCGAGCCTGCTGCTGCTCGATATCGACCATTTCAAGCAGGTCAACGACCGGCACGGGCACGCGGTGGGCGACCAGGTGTTGATACGGCTGTGCGAATTAATGCGCAACCACACCCGCTCGTCGGACCAGATATTCCGGTACGGCGGCGAAGAATTCGCCATCATCGCTACCGGGGCGGGGCTGGCCGCCGCCAGCCGGCTGGCCGAGGAGTTGCGCGGCGTGGTCGCCGCCGAGCCGCTGATCGCCGGCCATCCGGTCACGGTGTCGATCGGCGTGGCGGGCATGGACAAATGCGGCTCGCCCGCCGACTGGCTGGGGCGGGCCGACACCATGTTGTACGCCGCCAAGCAGGGAGGGCGCAACGCGGTCAGGGTGGACGGTTCCACGCCGCCGGTCGAGCGGGCGGAGAGGGTTTGAAAAACGCGGGCGACGCGATCCGGACGATGGTGACGGTGTTGATCGCCGCGCAGGCGGCGTGGGCGTGGGCAAGTCCGGAACCGGTGCCGGCACCGAAGGCCGGGACGGAGCCGGTGCCCGCGCCCGCGCCGGAGCCGCCCGTGCCGGCCGTCCTGGAGGCCGCGCCGGCCGGCGGGCGCCCCGGTTTGACCGATGACGTCATCAAAAAGGCCGTGCGCGAGACGGTGGCGGAGGACCCGCGTCCGGCGGCCGGCGTCAACCGCGATGCCGGCACATTAAGCGCCGGCAGGACCGAGGCGATCATGAGCGCCGCGTTCGATCAAGCGCAGGTGCCCGATTGCCTGCATGGGGACGCGCTCAAACATCAGCCGGCGCAAATTGGTCCGATTGCCGTCGGCGGTATTTACTCGCTGCCGTGGGTCATCGCGGCCGTAGTGCGCGGCAAATGCCGGTGACGGTTTTTACTGCTGCGCGGCCGGTTCGGCTTCTTGTTCCAGCGCATCGAGGAGTGCCGCCAGCATGGCCTGCGGCTGGTAGCCGGACCGCTCGGGCGTCAGTCCGAGCCTGACCACCACCAAACCCCGGGAAGGCACGATGGCGATCGACTGGCCGTCCTGTCCCAGCATCCAATATGTGTCGTCCGGGAGCTTGAATCGCAGGTCGGAATTTTGACCGGCCGGAGTGCCGCCTTGCGGCCCCTGACGCCACAGCTGGCCCTGGCCATATCGGCCGCCGGACGCCGGCACCGGCTGCCGCATGGTGGCGACGAAGCCTTCCGGCAGGATGCGTTTGCCTTGCCATATGCCGTCCTGGAGCAGAAACTGGCCGAAGCGCGCCCAGTCGTGGGTGCTGGCGAACATATAGCTCGAGCCGACCAGATTGCCGCGCGCATCCGCCTCGATCAGCGCGCTGCTCATACCCAGCGGTGAAAACAGCCGGTCGTGCGGCAGCGACAGTACCGCGACCGATGTCGGGCCGGAGGGGCCGGGGCGCGCGCCGGCGGTGGCGACGCGTGCAGCGCCACCGCCGTTGCCGGTGCCCGGGCCCGCGCCGGTGGCGGCGTTTGAGGCATTGCCTGCGTCCGCGCCGCCGATGCGCGCGCCGGCCGCCGCGCGCTGCCAGATGCGCGACAGCAGCAAGGCGCTGCCGCTCGAATCGCTCCACGCGCCGCCGGCCGGCTGTGTCATCGGTTGCGCGGCGGCGTAGGCGGCCATGTCCGGCTCGAGGTACAGCATGCGCGTGAGGTCGGAGACGCCGCCCGCCGTCTCGTCGAAGCGTAAGCCACTGGTCATCGACATCAGCTGCGCCAGCGTGATCTGGGCGCGGCCGTCGGCACCGGGCGGCCAGAAGCCGCTTTGTTGCGGCGCCAGGCGGCCCTCGGCGATCTGCATGCCCACCAGCGCGGCGTTGACCGTCTTGGTCAGCGACCATCCGGGCAGCGGGGTGCGCGGGGCGTAGCCGTCACCGTAACGCTGCGCCACCAGCCGGCCGCGATGGATCACCGCGATGCCGCGCATGCCCGGCCCGGCCAGCGCATCCTGGTTGACGACGGCCTGCGCGGCCGGCGCGGTGTCCGCCATCGAGCCGGTCGGCCACGGCACGCTCGGCGACGGCGACCAGATCGTGATCGGCACAAAATTGTATTGCGCCGCCCGTGCCACGTCGTCGTCCGCCACCACCGCACAGCCGGTGCCGGGGCGGTAGACCGCCAGGCCGCCGCCGATCACCCCGAACAGATCGGCGCGCACCAGCTTGCGTTGCTGGTCGACGTTTATCTTCAGGTGTTTAAGGATAGGGTGGCCGTATGCGAGAACGTCGTTGGCGAGGACGCCACCGGGGTCACGCCCGGAAACGAAGACACCGGAGCAAACGGTTTTGGCGGCGAAGGCTGCGCCAATGCGCAGCAGCTGCGGCGGATTGGCGATCAGCGTCCACGCGGCCCCCGCCAGCAAGACCAGAAGAAAGACGAGGGCCAGCAGCGAGCGGACCAACCACCGTGGAAATGGGCGAGACGCCATCTACAACCTTGCCCCAAGAGTGCCGCAAGCGCTGGTGTGATTTGAAACGGGGTAGGGCATGTCATCTTCCGGGTAAGGCTCACCACGATTATGCCTACATCGATTGTGTAATACAACGGGCACGCGCATGCGGCGAAGGCGCCGCATGGTACCAAGTTGTGATGATCAGGCGATGGCGCACGCGGAGTCGTCGCACAGCGCCGGCGCCGGGTCTTGCGGCTCCGACATCAGGTGGCCGATCTGTGCGCCGACGACCATGTCGTCGACCCGTCCGAAATGACTGTGGCGCAGCCGGCCCTGGCGGTCGATCAGCAGCAAAGTCGGCGTGCCGCGCAGCGCGTACCGTTCCATCGTCAGCGGTATCGGCCCGGTCTCCGACGGCTGATCTATCGCCACCGGAAACTGGATGCGGTACTCGTGGATGAACGCTTCCAGCGCCTTGCGGGTCATGACGTCATGGTGCTCGAACACGGAATGGAGTCCGATCACGGCGACTTGCCGGTCGCTGAACGCCGCGCGGATCGCCTTCGCCTGGGGGATGCCGTGCGATACGCAGCCCGGACACAGCATCTGGAAGGCGTAGATGGCCACCACCTTGCCGCGCAACTGCTGAAGCGACAAGGCGCGTGTGGTGTTGAGCCAGGCCGAGACCTGGAGTTCGGGTGCGATCGTGGTCATGGCTTCTCCTTATTTGGCGCGCAGTTTGACCGACGGGAAGTCGACCGGTACCCGCAACGCCACGTTGACGTAGTTGGTGAACAGGTTAAGCGCCACGTGGGCCAGGATTTCGACGATGGCTTCGTCGTCGAAGCCGGCCTGGCGCAGCGCCTCGACGTCGGCGTCAGCGATCTGCGCGCGGTTGCTGACGACGGCGGTGGCGAAGCGCAGCGCGGCGGCGGTCTTCGGATCGCTCGATTGGCCGGCCTGCGCGGCGCTCATTTCCTCGGCGCTGGCGCCGGCCTTGCGGCCAAGCGCCGTGTGCGCGGCGAGGCAGTAGTCGCACTCGTTGCGGTCGGCGATGGCGACGGCGATCTGCTCGCCCAGTTTGGCGCCAAGCACGCCGCCGCCCAGGGCGTCGAAGGAGCCCCACATGCTCTTTAGCGCGGCCGTTGAATTGGCCACGGCTTTGAACATATTGGGCGTGGCGCCGAAGGCGCTTTGGATTTGTGCCAGCAGTTGTTGGCGTTCGCCGGTGGTGTCGGCGGGGGAGACGAGTGCGATGCGGTTCATGGTGCTTCCTTTCAGGGGTTGAACTACGGGTGGGTGTTGCGGTTTGGTAGGAGTCCTAAGTATTTGGGTGAAAAAAAATGCGATGTTCCTCGTCTGGCGGTTTTCTTTGGCGGCCGTCGGCGGCTCTTGGCGGATTACGCGCGCCGCGCTAATCCGCCCTACGTGGCACGTCTTTCCGCGCTGTTTGGCCGTTTGGTACTCATGCGAATACTTTCCAGTTGCGCTGCCTGGTCGCCGGGTCCGCCGGCAACTGCTCCGGGCAGTCCAGACGCAGCAGTGCCACCGACAGCGGCACGTTGAGCAGCGCGCAGTGGTGCGGCGCGGACTTGCCCGGATGGCGGTTGGCTTCGAAAAACCGGCATGACAGGCAGGCGCGCATTTCGGGAAAACGGTCGGTCTTCTGCAGTTGCGCGATCAACTTGAACAAGCCACTCAATAATTCGGTCTGCTGCGCCACCGGCAGGGCGGCGGCCGCATCTTCGGCGAAACCGAGCGCGCCGCCGATGCGCGCCGCCATCGCGGCGCCTTCCTCGGTCAGCAGTAGCGCGGTCGCGCGGCCGTCGTCCTCTGCTCTAGCCTTGTACACCAATCCTTTGGCCACCAGCGTCGACACCGAATCACTGGCGCTGGCCGCGCTGATCGACAGCTGCGACGCCAGCCACGACAGGCGCACGCCCTGGCTGCGGCTTTGCAACAACTGGAGGATCTCGGCCTGCGCCGGGTTCAGATTTTCAGCCGTGGCAAATTCCCACATGCCGGAGCGCATCACGCTGGCGATGCGTCCGATGGCGGTGACGATACGGGCCGAGACGGCCGGCGTATCCTTCCATGGGTTGTCTGTGTTGGTGTCCATGTCCTGCATTATACACAGGGATCTGAATTTATCAAGGACTCCTAATTATATTCATGAATTGAGGCCGGCGCCGGTGTTGCATCCGGCGCCGGCACTCGTGGTCAGAAGCTCGTCGACAGGCCCATATACAGCGTGCGGCGCGCGCCGTACTGCGGCGCGCCGACGCCGACGCCGGAGCCGTCGCGCAGCAGATAAGATTTATCGAACACGTTGAGCATCGCCAGCCGTCCCTCGACGTTGCCGACCGGGGTGTTCTTCCACTCGTGGGTCAGCGACAGGTTGGCCGTCACATAGCCCGGCAGCGAGCCGGAATTGGGCGCGCCGCCGTCCGGCGTCAGGCGCAGGCCGCTGCCATACAGGACGTCGCCGCTGATCTGCGACTCGCCCCAGTGGTAGTGCGCCCCGCCGGACACCGTGTAGGTCTGGTCATGGTCGACGTAGATGTAGTGGTTGGCGATGTAGGCCAGTTCGTCCGGCGCGAACAGCGACTGGCCGGAGGTGATGTCCTGCGCCTTGGCCTTCTGCGTGGTCACGTTGACGAAGCCGCCCCAGTTTTTCTGGCTGTAGACGGCCGACAGTTCGAGCCCCTTGGCGTAGCCGCGGTCGTAGTTGAACGGCGATAGTATCAGCGCCTGGCCGAACTGCCCCTCGTCGAGCATGTTGTGGATTTTCTTGTAGTAGGCGTCCGCCGTCACCGTCAACTGCTCGTTGAACTTGTGGCTCAGGCCCACGTCGTAGTAGTTGGTGCGCTCGGCTTTGACGTTGTCCGACACCGGCACCTCCGGCGCGTTCGACGTGCCGGCGTATTTGTCGATGCTGGCCTGGGCCGCCAGCTCCTGCGGCGGCGGGGTGAAGTAGCGCGAATAGCCGGCGTGCAGCGCGGTGTCCTTGGCCACCTGGTAGGCCAGGTTCACGCGCGGGCTCCATTGATGCTCGTTGATGAAGGCCGACACCTTGTCGTAGCGCAGGCCGTAGTTCAAGGTCAGCGGCGCGCCGATGTGCCACTCGTCCTGCAGGTAAATGCTCGACAGCTTGCCGGTCTGGCTGCTGTTGTCGACGATGGTGCGCGGATCGGTGCTCGCCTGCGTGCCGTCGGCGTTCATGTCGAAGACTGCGACGCTGTTGTCGCTGTGCGTGTTCTGGCGCGCGTAGGCCAGGCCGGTGCGCAGCGTGTGGCTGTCGTTCAGTTTATAGCTGGCGTCGACCTGCGCGCCGCTCGAGGAGTTCGAACGCAGCGTGTTCGAGCCGACGCCGTTGTAGACCAGGTCGCCCACCGGATCGGGCGTGTAGTGCAGCTCGGAGTACTGGTGGAAGGCCGACACCTGGTAATTGAGGTCGCCCAGGCTTTTTTGCAGCGACAGCACCAGGAAGCGATTGACTTCGCGCTGGTGTTCGTCGAGCTGCGAGGACGGCAGCGCGCTGGTGCCGGCGGCGGCGTCGCTCTGGCCCGTGAGCGAAAACGCCGGCGCCTGGTCCGGATTGTTGGGGATCTGGAAGCGGCCGTTGTAGGTGCCGAACATCAGGCCAAGGCGGGTCTGGTCGTCGACGAACCACGACAGGGCGCCGAACGACTTGGCCTGTTTGGTGCGGTTGTGGATGGCGTCGCGCGACGGCAGCGGGTTTTCGATGCCCATCTGGTTGGTCAGGTAGCTGCCCGACAGGTAGTAGTTGAACGCGCCCTGGGTGCCGAAGAATTCGGCGCTCGGTTCGACGTAGTCGTGGCTGCCCACCAGCACGCCGATCCGGCCGCCCGATGTGGGCTGGCCTTCCTTGGTCTGGATGTCGACGATGGCCGCCGTGCGCAGGCCGAATTGCGCCGGCAGCGCGCCGGTGATGAAATCGGTCTGCTGGATGAAGCGGGTGTCGATCGACTGGCCGAAGCCGCTGATGCTCTCGGGTAGTTGCACGCCGTTGATGCGGTACTGGACGTTGGCGTGGTCGTCGCGCACGTGGATGCCGCCGGAGGCCTTCGAATCCTGCGCCACGCCCGGGAGCCGTAGCAATACCTCGTTGAAGGGCGTGTTGTCGCCCTGGCCCAGTTGCTCGATCATATGGCGGTCGATCGAATAGACGGTGGTGCCGACGTTGGGCGAGAGGTCGATGCGCGCGCTTTTCAGATGGGCGACGACGTCGACCTGCTGCATCGGCGCGTCGGCGGCGGCGTCGTCGGCGCGGGCGTGGGAGGTGTAAAAGGCCGCTGCCAGCAGCAATGGCAGCGTGCGCAGTTGTGGGGTGGCTTGCATGTTCAATCCTTGGATGGTCTGGCGCGGGCGGCCGGCGGCCGGTCCGATCGTGTCGGGCGGGCGGCGGGCCGCATCGCGCATGGGCGTTACGGGTCCGGATAAAAGCGCGGGCGGGCGAGCAGCCACCGGCTGCGCGCGCAAGGCGCGCCAACAGCCGCGGGTGCGCGCACATCGCTACGAGCACTTTTAAACGACGATTAGGTCAGGAGAGAACGGCTGCGGGCGGGGCGTGCGCGGGTGGTGTGAGGTAGGCGGCGCGGGCGATGCTGGCCTCGCGCGGCAGGGCGGTGACGGTGAAGCCGGCCAGCGTGGCCACCGGCGCCACCAGCGCCGGCGGCGGCGGCGCGCCGAACGGCATGTCGGTGATCTCGCAGGCGGCGCAATCGCTTTTATGGTCGAGGGTGTAGGCGTGCGTGTGCGACACCGCCCCGATCAGCTGCAGTGCCAGGAACACCAGCACGAACAGCATCACCACGCGCTGGTAGCGCGTGTTGCGGTGCTGTGTGGCTGGCGAGAGTGTCATGGCGTGCATAGGCGCGATTCTACAGGGGTTCCGCGCAAACAGCCAACGCCTATTCGTTCGGGCGCGGTCGGCCGCTAGTGCTGGCTATGGGCGCCGTCGCCCACCAGGCCCCGGCGCGTGGCCAGCACCACCGCGTGGGTGCGTGCCGTCGCGCCAAGTTTGTCAAAAAGACCTTTCACATGGGTCTTGACGGTGCCGACGCCGATACCGAGTTCGCGCGCGATCGACTTGTTGCACTGGCCCTGGGCCAGCAACTGCAGCACGTCGGTCTCGCGGCTGGTCAGGCCGATGCGGGTGAAGCTGTCGGCCACGCAGCGGCTCAGGTCCGCGCTCAGGTAGCGCATGCCGCGGGCTAGCGAGCGCACCGCCGCCAGCAACTGGTCGGGCGCGCTGTTTTGCAGCAGGTAGCCGTGCACGCCAGCCATCATCGCCGTGCGCACCTCCCATTCGCGGTCCAGTTGCGTGACGATCAGCACCCGCGGCGCTTGTCCGCCCTGCGGCGGCGCGGCCTCGGCGCGGCGGCGCATCAACTCCAGCGCCGCCTTGTGGTCGACGATGACGACATCGGCGCCGTGGCCGTCGCCGATGTCGACGTCGGCCGCGCGCACGCTGATGTCGGCGCTGGCGCCGAGCAGCGCGGCCAGGCCGGCGTTGACGATGGCGTCGGCGTGGGCCGCCAGCACGTTGATCTTGTCCCCCTGATGGATGATGGCGCCCGTCCCATTGGCGCCCCCAGCGGCCATCTGCGGCCAGGTTTTGCTATCGAGTCGCATAACGTTACTCCCATGTGAAGGTATGACTAAAATCGTTTGTCGTCGGCCGGGCCGGCCGGCAGCACCAGCCGGCGCCGGCCGAACAGGCGCGCGTCCGCCGCGTAGGCGCCCGGTCCGAGCAGCACCAGCGCGGCGGCGGTGAGCAGGCCGACGATGCACGGCGAGGCCTGCGCCCAGCCGGCCTGCCCAAGGCACAGCAGCTGCCACAGCGCGCCGATGGCGCCCGCCACCGGCGTGAGCAAGCCGAGCGTCAGCAGCACCGCCAGCGACACCGCCAGCCAGGCCCCCAGGCCGGCGGGCAACGCCAGTTGCCACCACGGCAGCGCCTCGGCCGACAGCGTCTCGGCCAGCACGCCCAGGCCGACGGCCAGCCGCAATAGCAGCAGGCCTGCGCCGGCGCCGCCGCGCGGAAAACCGGTATTAAATCCCCGCATGTCTGTGTTGTCTCCGCGCTGGTTGGCCATCGTCGGATCAAGCTTAATCGCTATTGACGCTTTTGCCACGCCCCGATCCGGGGGGGAGCTTCCTACCTAGATGGGGGTATGTTCAAGTGGACGTGCGTGTGTCATCGTTCGGCATCGTTGCCGGGCCGCCGGTCCGGGCCACTGGCACAAAGGCAGGGGCGCTGCGCGCGGCCGGGGAGTAAAGTTTGAGGTTTAAGGAGCCAGTCATGAAAATATACATCGTGTCCATCGCCACCGGCCTGCTGGTCGGGATCATTTACGGATTTCTGAACGTGCGCTCGCCGGCGCCGCCGGTCATCGCGCTGGTCGGCCTGCTGGGCATCCTGCTGGGCGAGCAGGTGCCGCCGCTGCTGCGCCAGCTGTGGCAGTCCGAGGCCAAACAAGTGTCGTGGATCGAAGACCACGTCAAGCCGCATTGCTTCGGCCAGCTGCCGGGCGCGCAGGCCGATAAGCCGTCGACCGATCAACCGAAAAGGAACGCATGATGACCCCAACCACCCACGCCAGTCCCGACCTGATTTTGCACCGCGGCCTGTTTACCACGCTGGACCGCTCCAATCCCCACGCCGAGGCGGTGGCCATCAAGGACGGGCGCTTCACGCACGTCGGCCGTGCCAACGAGATCATGGCGCTGGCCGGTCCCGCCACCAAGGTGATCGACCTGCAAGGCAAGCGCGTGCTGCCCGGCCTGATCGACAATCACTGCCACATCATCCGTGGCGGCCTCAATTTCAACCTCGAGCTGCGCTGGGACGGCGTGCGCAGCCTGGCCGACGCGATGGCCATGCTCAAGGCGCAGGTGGCGATCACGCCGGCGCCGCAATGGGTGCGCGTGGTGGGCGGCTTCACCGAACATCAATTCGCCGAAAAGCGCCTGCCGACCATCGCCGAACTGAACGCGGTGGCGCCGGACACACCGGTCTTCATCCTGCACCTGTACGACCGCGCCTTGCTCAACGGCGCCGCGCTGCGCGCCGTCGGCTACGACAAGAACACGCCGGCGCCGCACGGCGGCGAGATCCTGCGCGACGCCACCGGCAATCCGACCGGCCTGTTGCTGGCCAAGCCCAACGCCGCCATCCTGTACCAGACGCTGGCCAAGGGGCCGAAGCTGCCGCTCGAGTACCAGGTCAACTCGACCCGCCACTTCATGCGCGAGCTCAATCGGCTTGGCGTGACCGGCGCCATCGACGCCGGCGGCGGCTTCCAGAACTACCCCGAGGATTACCAGGTGATCCAGCAGCTGTCCGACGCCAAGCAGTTGACGATACGCCTGGCCTACAACCTGTTCACGCAAAAGCCGGAGAAGGAAAAAGAGGACTTCCTCAACTGGACCCAGAGCGTGACCTACCAGCAGGGCGACGACTACTTCCGCCACAACGGCGCCGGCGAGATGCTGACCTTCTCGGCGGCCGACTTCGAGGACTTCCGCCAGCCGCGCCCCGACATGCCGGACAATATGGAGGACGACCTCGAAGGCGTGGTGCGGGTGCTGGCGCAGAACCGCTGGCCGTGGCGCATGCACGCGACCTACGACGAGACCATCAGCCGCGCGCTGGACGTGTTCGAAAAGGTCAACCAGGACATTCCGCTGACGGGGCTGAACTGGTTCTTCGACCACGCCGAGACCATTTCCGACCAGTCGATCGACCGCATCGCCGCGCTCGGCGGCGGCGTCGCCGTGCAGCACCGCATGGCCTACCAGGGCGAGTACTTCGTCGAGCGCTACGGCCATGGCGCGGCCGAGGCCACGCCGCCGGTCAAGAAGATCCTCGAGGCGGGCGTGAAGGTCTCGGCCGGCACCGACGCCACCCGCGTCGCCTCCTATAACCCGTGGGTGTCGCTGTCGTGGATGATCACCGGTAAAACCGTCGGCGGCATGCAGCTGTACCCGCGCGCCAATTGCCTCGACCGCGAAACGGCGCTGCGCATGTGGACCGAGAACACCACCTGGTTCTCCAACGAGGAGGGCAAGAAGGGCCGCATCGAGGCCGGCCAGCTGGCCGACCTGATCGTGCCGGACCTCGATTTCTACGCCTGCGCGGAAAGCGAGATCGCCGACATGAGCTCGCAGCTGACCATCGTCGGCGGCAAGATCGTCTACGCGGCGGGGCAGTTCGCCGGCCACGACGAACCACCGCCGCCGGCCATGCCCGACTGGTCGCCGGTGCGCCGTTTCGGCGGCTACGCCGGCTGGGGCGAACAGATCGGCAACAACCGCGCCGCCTTGAAGGAGCTCGAACAGCGCAAGCGCCAGCAGGCGCAATTGCGCGAGCAGCAAGCGGCCTGCGGCTGCGCCAACCAGTGCAATGTGCACGGCCACCAGCACGCCACGGCGTGGGCCAGCAAGCTGCCGATCGGCGACCTGAAAAGCTTCTGGGGCGCGCTCGGCTGCGCCTGCTGGGCGGTGTGACGATGAGCTTCCCTGCGTTTTTGCGCGCGCCCTGGGTGCGCTGGGTGGGGCTGCTGCTGCTGTGCTCCGCCTACCTGCAAGGCGGCTTCGACAAGCTGGTCGACTTCCCCGGCGCGGTCGCCGAGATGGAGCACTTCGGCGTGTCGCCGGCGGCGCCGATGGCCGCCGTCGTCATCGCCGGCGAGATCGGCGCCTCGCTGATGATACTGGCCGGCTTTTACCGCTGGCTCGGAGCCGGCTACCTGGCCGTGTTCACGCTGATGGCGACCTTCATGGCCAACCGCTTTTGGGAGGTCGCCGGGCCGGCGCGCTTCATGGCCGAAAACGGCTTCTTCGAACACCTCGGCCTGACCGGCGCCTTCGCGCTGGTGGCCTGGTACGATATTGAGAAAGGACAGGATGGAACGCGGTGATATCAAACAGGGCGCTACGCTCGGCTTTTTGGCCGGCTACGTCGACACGTTGGGCTTTATCGGCCTGTTCGGATTGTTCACGGCCCACGTGACGGGCAACTTCGTGCTGATCGGCCGCTCGGTGGTGCAGGCGGCGCCGGAGATCTTCCTCAAATTGCTGGTGTTTCCGGTGTTTATGCTGTTTGTGGCGATCGCGCGGCTGCTGATCCTGCACTGGCAGCGCACGGGGGCCAAGCAACTGCGCAACAGCTTCCTGACGCAGTTGCTGCTGATGGTGGCGACGGTGGCGTGCGCGTGGGTGGCGGCGCCGATCGTCACCGCCGACGCGCCGCTGAGCATGGCCACCGGCATGCTGTGCGCGGGGGCGATGGCGGTGCAAAATGCTTACGGCAAGCTGTTGCTGGGCAAGGCGGCGGCGACCACGGTGATGACCGGCAATGTGACGCAGCTGGTGATCGATCTGGTCGATTCGGCCCGCGGCGATCCGGATGCGATGGGGCGCTGCAAGAAGCTGGTGTGGCCGGTGTTGGCGTTCGCGCTGGGCTGCATGAGCGGGGCGTTGGCGTTTGTCGCCGTGGGCTTTAACGGCTTGCTGTTGCCGTGCGTGTTGCTCGTATGGCTGGCGGTCGCCGCCAAGGACTAGTCGCCCGGGCTGTTGGCGGGGGGCTTCGATGGGCCTACGGGGCCCATCGCTGGCATCGCCCGCTAATCCGCACTACGTTTTCCTAGATTGAGATGATGCCGCGCTTTAGGGCGATCGTTACCGCGTGGGTGCGGTCGTTGGCGGCTAATTTGGCCAACACATTTTTCATGTGCGCCTTGACGGTTTCCTCGGAAATCGACAGGTGTTCGGCGATGCGGCGGTTGGAGTTGCCTCCCGCCGCGTGATTCAATACTTCCATTTCTCGCGGGCTGAGCGGCCCTTGGCCCATGTGCTGCGCCAGTTCCATCGCGATTTCGGGCGGAATGCGGCGCTGGCCCATGTGTACGCCGCGCACCGTGTCGAGCAACTCCCTGCGCAGCGTGCTCTTGAGCAGAAATCCGCTGGCGCCGCCTTGCACGGCGCGCATGATCTGCGCGTCGCCTTTGTAGGTGGTGAGCATGATGATGCGGGCGCTGCTGTGCTCGCGGCGGATATGCTGCAGCGCGGTCACGCCGCACATTTCCGGCATCGCAATATCCATGATGGTCACGTCCGGGCGCAAGTCCTGGTAGCGCTCGACCGCTTCGACGCCGTTGGCGGCTTCGCCGACCACGCGCATGTCGTTCTGGCTGGAGATGGCCTCGCCGAGGCCGGCGCGCAGCATGGGGTGGTCGTCGACGACCAGCACGGTGATGGGGCGGGGTGTGTGGTTAAGTTCCATGTTGTGGGGGGGGCAATCTTCCGAAAACAGGAATTTATACGAATTTGTACATGCCAGCTGCGCACCGGACGTGGCCTGTCTGCCGGATTGTGGTGTGCAGTGCAACACAAAGTATGCACTTTAGCCGAAAATGGCACAATAGCGCTTCCCGCAATTGTAATTTGCGCTATCCGCAAACTGTCCAAGAGGAAATGTGATGATCGATGCTTTGCGCTGTCTGATCGCTGTGGTCGAGCACGGCAGCCTGTCGCGCGCGGCGGCGCAGCTGGAGATGGCGGTGTCGTCGGTGTCGCGCAAGCTCGACGGTCTCGAGGCGCAACTGGGCGCGCGCCTGCTGGTGCGCAGCTCGCGCCATGTGGTGCTGACCGACGCCGGCGAGCGTTTTCTGCCGCGCGCCCGCAACATCCTTGCCGAACTGGCCGAGGGGCAGGCCGCCGTGCAGGAGACCGAAAGCGAGCCGCGCGGCGTGTTGACGGTCACCGCGCCGGCCGGTTTCGGGCGCTTGCATGTGGCGCCGGCCATCGCCACCTTCCTGCGGCGCTATCCGCGGCTGGAGGTGGATTTGCACGTGAGCGACGGCGTCGTCGACCTGGCGGCGCGCCGGGTCGACGTGGCGGTGCGGGCGGGCGTGCTGCCCGATGGTGATCTGGTGGCCACCCGGCTGGCGCCGATGAACCGCGTGGTCAGCGCCAGCCCCGGCTATCTGAAGCGGCACGGCTGGCCGACATCGCCGGCGGAGCTGGTGCATCACCAGTGTCTGTCTATGGTGGGCAAGTCGCCGCGCGCGTGGTGGCGGTTCGACGGCGTCAATCAGAACCAGCCGCTCGACGTGGGCAGCGCGTTCCGGTGCGATGACACGGATACGCTGATGCACGCGGCCATCGCCGGGGCGGGGCTGGTGCATCTGGCTAACTGGATGGTGAGCGAGGCCATCGTGGCCGGCAAGCTGGTGCCGGTGTTTCCGATGGCGCCATTGGCGCGCGGGGCGCCGGCGGCCAAGCATGATCCGGCCGAGTCGGCGATCCATGCGGTGCATATGCCGGGCCGGTCAAACCAGGTGAAGTCCCACCTGTTGATTAACCATTTGCGGGAGTATTTCGGCGATCCGCCGTATTGGGATGTGGCGATGGAGTCGGCGGCGCGCGCGGGGAACGATTTGCCGGCTTCTGCGCTGCGTGACTGAGCGTTGACTCAACCCGCAGGGACCGCGGGGACGGACCCCTCCGGGTCCGTCCCCAGTATGCCGCCGTGCGGGGTTACGGGTTTAATTCCACTCGTCGCCGCCGGCATCGCCGCCGCCCGAATCATCCCAGCCACCACCGCTCACGCCGAAGTCGGTGCCGCCCATGTCATCGTTCTGCACGATATTGCTGCGCGCCGGATCGTCATAAACGATATCGTTGCGACCCTGGTCGTTGGCCGCGTTGCCGCCGTTCTCATGGCCGCCGGTGAACTGGCGCGCAATCGCCTCGCCCGCCACCAAACCGGCGCCCAGCGCCGCGCCGGTCGCCAGGCCACCCATGATGCGGCCACCCATGCCACTGCCTTGCGGCTGCTGGCCGTAACCGGGACCATAACCCTGCTGCGGATAACCGCCACCTGGCGGATAGCCCGGCGCGCCACCGGGGTTGAAGCCCGGATTGCCCGGATTGCCCTGGTTGAAGCCGCCGTTGCCGCCCATGCCATTTTGCTGTGCGCGGCGCGACATGAAGCGCGAGGCGATAAAGATAAAGCCGACCAGCAGGCCACCCATCAACAGCACGGTGCCCCAGGGGATGCCGCCCCCACCACCACCGGAAGCGCCGGCGCCATTGGCGTAGCCGCCGCCGTTATAGCTGGCCTTGTCCGCCGCCGGCTTCTGCTGCGAATAATTGGCCTTCGGCTTGGCGTCGCCCTCGGCGATGACCGTGCGCAGTTTGCTCAGCGCGGTTGGATTGACCTTCGGCAGGCCCGGCGACAGCCGCTCGGCCGTGTCCAGCGATTTTTGCGCGGCAGCGAACTTGCCTTGTTTGGCCAGCAACTCGGCTTCGACGAAATGCGCGGTGGCGCTGTTCGGGTGCTCCTTGAGCACCTGGTCCATCATGGTCTGCGCCTCGGCGAACTTGCCCGCCTCGGCGGCAACGTACACCTCGTGGATGGTGGGAGAGGCCGCGAAAACCGGCGCCGCCAGCGCCATGGCGCCGGCCAGCAGGGTGATGCGTGCTAAGGATTTTGCCTTCATGGTCGATCTCCAGTGGGAACTACTCTAATAATGATGCCAGTTTAGGCCATTTTCAAGGGCATGGCGGTGCGTTGCGCCACAGAGCGCAGATCCGCTTCCACCGTGGCGGCGATGCTGTCGGCGGTGGCGGCCGACAAGGTCCAGCCCAGATGGCCATGGCCGGTGTTGTAGAACACGCCGGGCAGCTTGCCGCGGCCGACGCGCGGCAACAGGTCGGGCATCATCGGCCGCAGCCCGGCCCACGGCGTGATGTTGCGGGTGGAAACGCCCGGGAAGCGCTGCCGCACCCACTCGACCAGCGGGGCGATGCGGTCGGCGCGGATATCGCGGTTGAAGCCGTTGAACTCGGCCGTGCCGGCGACCCGGAAGCGGTCCTCGCCGAGCCGGCTGGTCACCAGCTTGGCGGCGTTGTCGTCCAGGCTGACGGTGGGCGCGGCGGCGCGGCTGGCCGCGTCGTCGAGGTGCACCGTGATCGAATACCCCTTGACCGGATAGACGTTGACGCGGTCGCCCAGCATGGCCGCCAGCGCGCGGCTGGCGGTGCCGGCGCAGACCACCACGGCGTCGTAGATGCCGATGTCGGCCACGCCGTCGCGCAGCACGGTGACGCAGGCGCCGCGGCGGTCCGCGCTCAGCCCCACGACCTGCTGGCCGAACAGCGTTTCGACGCCGAGGCGCTGCGCCGCGCGCGCCAGCCCGGTGGTGAATTTATGGATGTCGCCGGAGCTGTCGCTGTCGGCGTAATGGCCGGCGTAGTAGTCGCCTGCCAAAGTCGGCTCGATCGCGCGCATCTCGTCGGCGGTGACGGTGCGGCGCCGCACGCCGCCTTGCGCCAGCAGCAGCGAGACGCGCTCGCCGTGTTCGAAGTCGGCGCGGTCGCGGTAGATGTGCAGGATGCCGGCGCGCTGCAGGTCGAAGTCGATGCGCTCTTCCTCGGCCCAGCTGAACAAATGTTCGCGCGCGGCCACCGCCAGCCTGGCGATGGCGATGGTGTTGTCGCGGTAGTCCGGCATGGCGGCGATGAACTGCGCCAGCCAGGAGAATTTGTGCCAGCTCGGCTTGGGGTTGAGCAGCAGCGGCGCGTCCTTGCGCAGCATCCACTTCAATCCCTTGGCCACGGTGGCGCGGTGGTTCCACACCTCGGCGTTGGAGGCCGACAGCTGGCCGCCGTTGGCGAACGAAGTCTCCATCGCCGCATAGCGGTGGCGCTCGAGCAGTGTCACGCGCAGGCCGCGGCGCGCCAGCGCGTAGGCCGTGGTGACCCCGGTGATGCCGCCGCCGATGACTGCGATGGTCTTCATGCCGCGTTCCGGATCAGGCGTTTTTCACGCCCGCGATGTAGCGGTCGATCACCGTCGGCAGCACCGTCAGCGGCACGCCGCAGCTTTGCACCAGCGCGTCGTTAAAGCCGGGCAGGTCGAACTTCGGCCCCAGCGCGGCCCTGGCGCGTTCGCGCTGGCGCAGGATCTCGTTGTGGCCCATCTTGTAACCGCAGGCCTGGCCCGGCGAGACGGTGTAGCGATCGACTTCGCTGGTCATGGCTTGCTCGCCGCGGCCGGTGCTCTCGACCAGGAAGCGGATCGCCTGCTCGCGCGTCCACTTCATGGAGTGGATGCCGGTGTCGACCACCAGGCGGCAGGCGCGGAACTGCTGCGCCTGCAGATAGCCGATCTGGCTGAACGGATCGTTGACGTACAGGCCGAATTCGTCGACCAGCTGCTCGGCGTACAGCGCCCAGCCCTCGACGAAGGCGTTAAAGCCCATCAGCGAGGCGATCAGCGGCAGCTCCTTCTGGTGTTCGGCCAGGTAGGCGCCTTGCCAGGCGTGGCCCGGCAGACCCTCGTGCGCGGTCAGCGTGGCGATCTCCGACTTCGGCCACAGCGTGGTCGATTTGAGGTTGATGTAGTAGATCGCCGGGCGCGAGCCGTCGAGCGAGGCGAAGTTCATGTAGCCGAGCGGTGCGCCGGCCTCGATATCGACCGGCACGCGGCGCACCTCCAGCGGCGCCTTCATGTTCATGTTGGAGATTTTCGGCATCAGCGCGCGCACGGCGTCGATGCGGTCGTTGCAATAGGCGATCAGTTCCTCGCGCCCCTTGTCGTTGTCGGCGTAGAAGCGCTTCGGGTCCTTCGACAGCGCCAGCAGGCGCGCGCCCACCGTGCCCTGGTTGATGCCCTGCGCCTTGAGGATGGCGTCGATGCGCGACTGCAGCATCTTGTTCTGTTCCAGGCCGATGGCGTGGATCTCGCGCGCGCTGCTGTTGGTCGAGGTGCCCAGCCGCAGCGCCCACTCGTAATAGGCCGCTCCGTCCGGCAGGCGGTGCACGCCGGCGACGTCGGTGGCCTTGGCGGTGGCGCGGGTGAAGGTGGCGATCTGGCGTTCCAGCGCCGGATAGACCTGGGTTTCGACCAGCGCCGTCACGCGCGCGTTCCAGTCGCCGGCCAGGCCGAGTTTTTGCGTGCGCTCGGTCAGCGAGGTGACCAGCTTTTGCTGGGCGACGGCGGTCTTGCGGTACTCCTGCAGCTGGCCCAGCGCGGTGCGGGCGATGAAGTTCGGCGGCATGATGCCGCGGCTGGCCTGGTCGGCGATGCGCGCGCTTTCCTGGTCGAGCATGCGCGCCATGCCGGTCACGCGTTCGAGGTAAGCCTCGGCGTCGGCCACGTCGGCGATCTGGTGCTGCGAATGGAGGAATTCGGGCAGGCCGATGAGCGCGCCGTCCTGCTGCGTGACCGGAAACGGCGACGTGCCGCCGTGGAAGCCGGCGGCGGCGCCGCCGTACGAGAAGCGCAAGCCTTCCAGGCCTTCGTTGGCGGCGTAGCGGATGGTGTCGTAGCGGATTTGCGCGTCGGCGCCGAGTTTGGCGCGGTCGATCGCCGCCAGCCGCTTGAGCATCGACTTGACCTGGCCGGCCCAGGCGGCGTCGCCGGCGCGGCTGACGTTCTCCAACTGCGACTTCAACGCCGCGCGCTCGCCCTTGTCGAGGCCAAGCGAGGTGGCGGTGGTTGGCGACAGGCGCAGGATTTCCTCGGCAAAGTTATCCAGTACGGCGGCGAATTTGGCGTCGCCGGGGGCGGGCGCGGCCGCCTCCTGCGCGCGCGCGGCGCCGGACAGCGTGGGCAGGGCGCCGACGACGCTGGCGGCGATGGCCGACAGCAGCAGCTCGCGGCGGGTGATCTGGGTGGACTTGGTGCTCATGACATCCTTTATTGTTTGTTGGCAATGCATGCGACGGCCGGGACGGGAAAACCTCGGACGCGGGGCGGCGCGACGCTGACCATAGCGCGTCGGGCGGAAAATTGTCAATAAGTATCGTGCACTGCACCATCCCCGTTAAGGTGAAATTAATGGTGCGATGACGCGCTGCGCGGGATGCTCGTCTGCTCGTGGGGCCGATCAGCGCGGCGTAATCCGCCAGGCGCCGGCGACGGCCCATGGCGCTATTGGCGGCTCGTGGCGGATTACGCGCTGCGCGCTAATCCGCCCTACGGGTTGCGCGCGGTACGTCGGCGCTAAAACGCAACTGGAACCTTGCGATCAGCTCGCGCAGCGAGTCGAGCTCCTGGCGCGGCAAGGCCAGCGCGACGTGCATGTCCGGGCGGATCAGGTAGGCCGCGTCCTCCAGCAGGCCGGCTTCCTCGGCGGCCGCGCTCCACGGCCACGCGTGCAGCGGCAATTGCAGCACCTGCGCGGCGGCCGCCAGCAGCGCATCGGGCTCGCCATGGACGTGCAATTGCCAGCCCAGCGTGCGCAAAGGCTCGAAATTGTCGCCGCCGTCCGGCTGCGGCACCCACGGCAGGCGGTCGCCACCGATGATCTCGCCGGCGCGTCCGCCGCTCAGCAGGCTGTCCGGATAATGGATTTGCGTCTGCGACAGGGTTTTGAACAGCGTGCGGCGCGCCGCGCCCAGGCCGGTCAGCACCGGCAGCACGTGCGGCACCAGCCAGTTGCGCAGCAGCTGGCCGCCGGTCCCGGAGGACACGATCAGCTGGAAGGCGCGGTCGGTGGTCGCCACCAGCTTGCGGGCGAAGCCGATGCGCTCCGCTTCGTAGGTGTCGAGCAGCGCCGCGTGGGCGCCGGCGCCCAGCACCTGCGCCAGCTTCCACGACAGGTTGACGGCGTCGCCGATGCCGGTGTTCATGCCCTGGCCGCCGGCCGGGCTGTGGATATGCGCGGCGTCGCCGGCCAGGAAGCAGCGGCCGAGGCGAAATTGCGACGCCACGCGGTGGTGCGCCCGGTAGGTGGAAAACCAGTTCACGTGTTCGACCGCGATGCCGAGCAGCGGCTCGAGCAGCGGGCGCACGTCCTCGAAACCGGGTTCCGGCTGGCCGGCGGCGCGCTCCGGCATGATGCCGATCAGCCGCTGCATGCCGCGCGAGCGCACCGGCAGCATCAGCGCGAAGGTGTTGGCGCCGAGGTGGCCGACCAGGTCGACGTTGGGCGCGCCGGCGGTCTTGACGTCGGCGACGTAATACAGATGGTCGTAAGTGCCGCCGTCGAAGGCGATTTGCAGCGACTCGCGCACGCGGCTGCCAGCGCCGTCGCAGCCGCACAGGAAGGCGCTGGCGCAGGCGATGCGCTCGTCGCCGCGCGCGAGCACCGAGCGCACGCCCCATTCGTCCTGCGTGAACGATTCGAGCCGGGTGTTCCACTCGACCTCGACGCCGAGCGCGCGCAGCTGCCCGACGAGGAATCGTTCGTGGTCGTCCTGCGGGAAGGCCAGCACGAAGGGGTAGGGACTCAGGCCGGCGCCGATGTCCTTGAGCGGCAGTTCGGCGACGTCGTGGCCGTCCTCGCGCAGATGGAAGGCGTCGATGCGGATGCCGAGGCCGACGACGGCGTCGGCGAACCCCAGCTGGCGGTAGAATTCGAGCGTGCGCGCGTGCACGGCCATCGCCCGCGAGGCCAGCCCGGGGCCGCTGTTTTGGTCGACGATGCGCACCGCCACGCCATGGCGCGCCAGCCGCACGGCGAGTACCAGGCCGGTGGGGCCGGCGCCGATGATAAGAACTTGAGGGACCATGCGGCCAGTCTACCCGCGCGCGGCATGGCGCAGCGCGCAATTGGCCTGCGCCGCGCGGGCTGGCTTCTTGCGTGAATTGGTATTATATTGGTCAATATTATTTCTTGGCCTAGCCCCGATGACCCACTCCCAGACCCGACGCGCCTTGCTGCTGGCCCTCGCTTCCACCCCGCTGGCGCGCGCGGGCGCGGCGCCGATGCCGCCGGATATGCGCCTCGTCGGCCTGGAATCCGCGTCCGGCGGGCGCCTGGGCGTGGCCGCGCTGGACACGGCCAGCGGCCGCCAGCTGCTCCATCGCGGCGACGAGCGCTTCCCCTTTTGCAGCACGTTCAAGATGATGCTGTCGGCCGCCGTGCTGGCGCGGGAACCGGACGGGCTGCCGCAACGCGTCCGCTACGCCAGGGACGAACTGGTGGCCCACTCGCCGATCACCGGGCAGCATCTGGCCGACGGCATGACGGTGGGGGAGCTGTGCGCCGCGACCATCCAGTACAGCGACAACACGGCGGCCAATTTGTTGATACGGCACTTGGGCGGTCCGGAAGCGGTGACCGATTACGCCCGCTCGATCGGCGACCGCCAGTTCCGTCTGGACCGCTGGGAGACGGCGCTCAACAGCGCCATTCCCGGCGACCCGCGCGACACCACCACGCCGGCGGCGATGATGGCGTCGCTGCACAAGCTGGCGCTGGGCGACGCGCTGCCGCCGGCCAGGCGCCAGATACTGGTCGATTGGCTGGTCGGCAATACCACCGGTGCCACGCGCATCCGCGCCGGCGTGCCGTCGAGTTGGCAGGTGGGCGACAAGACCGGCGCCGGTTCGTACGGCACGGTCAACGACATCGCCGTGCTTTGGCCGCCGGGCAAAGCGCCGATCGTGCTGGCGGTCTACCTCACCCAGCCGGGCAAGGACGACAAGATCCAACCCGAAATCCTCGGGCGGGCGGCGAAGATTGTCATCGATGCCTTCAAGGTGGGCTAAACTACGGCCCTTAACCTTAGTTAGCCTTCCATGACGAACAAAAAACAGCCTCCAGCCAAAAATCCCGCCGACGCCCCGCCAGGCCGCGCGCCCAATCCTTTTCTCAATGGCGAGCTGTATGCGCGCATGCGCGATTACACGGAGCGCGACGCCGCGTTCTCCAAGGAGTTGAAGGCGATCGGCGAGAGCGGGGCGGGCAAGCGCAGCACCGATGCGCGCCTGGCGCCGTCGCTGGCGGTGTTGCGCGGGGTGGTCAAAAAGGGCCTGCCGCTTTGGACGATGCTGGACCGGATCGTCGACGGTGTGGAGAGCGGCTTGTGGGAGCCGTGGTTGACGGCGTACGGGTTTGAGCTACGCGGCGTTAATTACGCCAAGACGGGCGAGCGCAACGCGCGGCTGGCGCTCGATATCAGTTTGGGTTCGAAGGCGCATACGGCGTTCGCCAACGCCGGTGTCGGCAACTGGCGCAGCCTGGTGGTGGAGGACTGCGCGCAGGTGCAGATCGATAAGCCGACCGAGAAGGCGCCGGCCAAGGCCCACGCGATCTTTTTCCTGGACGCGCCGGCCGGGTGATTGGAGCGGCCGCCAACCCGCACGGCCATGCGGGGACGTACCCCATGGGGTACGTCCCCTAAGTGGTGACGCTGGCGTATCGCTCAAGGCAGGCGGGGTGGAAGTTTAGCGCGCCCCGACCTGTCACTTCGCCCACTCCAAATGCACCACCTTGTACCGCTTCTCCTTCAATAGCCTGAGCAGCGCCGGCAAGGCCTTGACGGTCGGCCCGTTGGCATCGTGCATAAGCACGATCCCGCCGCCACTCTTATCCAGGCTGGCGGCCAAGCGCGCCACCAGAATCTCGGTGGTATCTTCCGGCAGCCAGTCATTGATGCCGAGATCGACCGACATCACCGTCATCCGCGCCGCCTTCAGCGCCTCCAGCATGGTCGGCGTCTGCTCCAGATACGGAAAGCGGTAGGCCGGCGCTTCCGCCCCGAAGACCGCCCGGTACGCCGCCTGGTTCTTCGCCAGATCCTCGATCTGCAGCGCCGGCGCCAGCTCCGACAGGTGCGCGTGCGTATTGCTGTGCAGTCCGGCCGAATGCCCCTCCGCCACCACGCGCCGCGCCAGCGCCGGCGCATCGGCCAGCTTGGTGCCGATCATGAAGAACGTCGCCTTGACGCATTGCGCGGCCAGCGCGTCGAGCACCGCCGGCGTCCCGCCCGGCTCCGGCCCGTCGTCGAAGGTCAGCACCACTTCGCCTTTTTCCAGCGGCAGCGGCCCATGCTGATTGGTGCCGTACAGCGCGCTTTCACGCGGCAGCTCGATGGTGCGCGCGGTGCCCAGCTTGTCGGCGCCACAGTCGGCGGCCGCGGCGCCCATGGCCGGCAAGACCAGCGAGACCAGCATGCCCATGGCTACAAAACGTCCTCGTAACATCGCAATACTCCTCAATGAGATCATTAAATTGTCTCGCCGCCGCCTGCCGCCAGCGCTGCGCAAAACATCGACGGAAGCGCCAGCTCGTGCATGTGCCCCGTCCATCGACCGCCGGCGCGCCATTCGCTCAGCGCCAGGCCCTGGCATTTGAGCCGCGCCTCGTGCGCGGTCCAGGCTTGTGCGAACGCCCGCGCGCGCACCGCCGGCGAGGCCGCCGCGATGGCTTGCAGCGCCTCCGGACCGAGGTAGTCGGCGGCCACGGCGCGCCAGTCGTCGAGCTCCCGCACCCGCATCACGTCGATGCCGACAGGTCCGCGCAGGTTGACGGCGGCCAGCGCCAGTTGTTCTTCGTGGGCGATCGAGCAGTGTATCGTTTGGTCCATGCCCTGGCGGCGAACGACGACGGCGGGCGCGCGGCCCGGCGCCGAGTCGATGTCGATCGACGCGGCCGGTAACGCCAACACCGCCGCCACCGCCTCGGCCAACGCCAGCCGGATTTGCGCGCGTGCCGTGTCGCGGCGGGGGGATGTCGCCACGCCGATGACAAACAGACCGTCTTGTGTCGTCGGCACGGGGCCGGGCCAAGCGTGGACGGCCAGCACGCCAGCGTTCGCGCCAGCGGTCACCGCGCCGACGTTCACGCGCGCACCGGCGCGGCCGGGCAGCCGGACCAGTTGCCGTTGGCGGGTATATGCTCGCCCTTCATCACCAGCGTCAGCGCGCCGAGGCGGGCGTTGTCGCCGACCACGGCGCTGTAGAGCACCGCGCTGCGCGGTCCCATATAGACGCGCGCGCCGATGGTCACTTCGTCGATCTTCATCACGCGGTCCTCGAACAGGTGCGTCTGTGGACAGGTGAGGGCATTGAGCTCGGCGTAGTCGCCGATGCGCACGCAATCGAATTCGGTGATGTCGGTCGTATCCAGGTAGACGCCCTTGCCGATTTTCGTGCCCATCAGGTTGAAGGCGATCGGCAGCCACGGCGTGCCGCGCAGGTAGCGCATGAAGTTCGGCACGGCGATGCCCTCGTACAGATTGGTGACGCCTTCGGACAGCCACACGAACGGCGTCCACATCGGCGCCGAGCGTTTGCGGTAACGGCCGATCAGCACCCACTTGAGCAGCGCCACGAACACGTAGTTGCCCACGCCGTAGACCAGGCCGGCCAAGGTCAGGTCCCACACCACCTCGGCCCAGCGGCCGGCGCCGGCGGCGGGCATCACTTCAAGCACCAGCGTGTAGCCGACCGCGATCACCAGCGCGTGCGGCGCGACGATGCGGAATGCCTCGATCAAGCCGCGCCCCAGGCGGCGCAGCGGCGAAGGATGGAACGTCAGCGATTCCGGATAGCCGCTGGTTTGCTCGCGCGCCGGCAGGTTGATCGCCGGGGAGCCGAGCCAGGTGTCGCCGCTGTGCATGCGGGCGTTGTCGGGAGCGCGTGAATGCACGCCGATTAGCACCTGCTCGGGCAGCACCGTGCCGTCCGGGATGTAGGCGCCGTTGCCGACGAAGCTGCGGTTGGAGATCACCGTCGGCTGCATCGTCATCCAGCCGCCGTCGATCTCCTCGTCGCCCAGCATGACAGCGTCGGCGATGAAGGTCTCGTCGCCCAGGGTCAGCATGTCCGGCACCACGCCGAGGGCGGTGGAGATCTCGGCGTCCTTGCCGACCTTGGCGCCGAGCAGCCGATACCAGTACGGCGCGAACACGGTGGCGTAAATGCCGTGCAGGACCTGCAAGCTCGATTCCTGGATCTGGCTGACCAGCCATTTGGCGCAGTAGGTGTTGCCGTGCACGGCGAAGCGGCCCGGTTTGAGCTTGGGCAGCACGGTCCAGCGGATGCCGGCCGACAGCAGCGCCGTCAAGAGGATCAGCACCGCGCTGGCGGGGAAGGCCAACAGGAAGTAGCGCACCAGACGGATGCCCATGCCGTCGCCCTGGATGGCGGGCATGACGCCGATCTCGTCGAACCAGTCGATCAGCACGAAGCTGGGGAACACCGGCATGAAAAACAGCGTGACGATCAGCAGGATGCCGGCGACGAAGAACACGGCTTCGCCCAGGCTGCGCGCGTTGGTCAGCGCGGGCCGTGGCGGCAGGCGCGCGGGATCGAAGGCGCCGGCGTCGCGCGCCGGCGAGCCGGCCCACAGGCGGCCGGCCGGCACGCGCGCGCCGTCGCCCAGGGCGGACTGGCCGTCCAGGTGGCCCAGCGCCTCGACATGGGTGTTCCCTTCGAGGATGGCGAAGGAACTGACGCAGGCGTCGCGTTCGAGCGTGATCTGGCCGAGCCGCAGCACGCCGCGTTCGACGCGGGCGTTTTCGAAGTTGACCGCGTTGCCGACGCTGGCGTTGTCGGCGATCGACAGCAGGTCCGGCGCGCGCACGCTCATCGAGCCGACGATGACGTCGCGCCCGATCTTGGCGCCCAGCGCCCGCAGCCACCAGGCGTTGAGCGACGAGCCGCTCAGCAGGTAGGCCGGCGCCGCTTCGACCAGGCGGTCGGCCAGCCACCAGCGGTAGTAGGTCAGGCCCCACAGCGGATAGTCGCCGGCCTTGAGGCGGCCGGCGATCAGCCATTTGCCGCCGATGGCGATGGCGAACTCCATCACCGTCGCCAGCAGGAACACGCCGACCGAGGCGGCGATCGCGCGCTTGACCGAGTCGCCCGGGTCGCCCGTGAAGAAGTGGTAGGTGAAGAACGGCGCCAGCCACTGCGCCATGCGCAGGGCCACCAGCGCCGGCATCACCGCCGCCTGGGCCAGGCCGCAGGTCCAGCGCTTGACGGCGGACGGCGGCGTCCATGGCGCCTCCACCTCGCTGGCGCCGTGCGCCTCGCCCAGCACTTGTGCGATCTTGCCGATCTGGCGCTGCTGGTAGATGTCGCGCACGGTGACGTGGGCGTAACGCGGATCGGCGCGCAGGGCCGACGCCAGCCGCGCGGCGAAGAACGAGTGGCCGCCAAGGTCGGAGAAGAAGTCGGCCTGCCGCACGATGGCCTGGCCGGGGAACAGCTTGGCCAGCGCGGCGAACAGCACTTGCTCGGCCGGCGTTTCGGGCAGGTCCGAGTCCTCGGCGCCGCCGGCGGCCGGCGCGCCCAGCGGCGCAGCCTTGAGCGTTTTGCGGTCGATTTTGCCGGAGGTCAGGCGCGGCATGGCGTCGAGGATCTCGTACCGGCCAGGCACCATGTAGGGCGGCAGCTTGTCGGCCAGGCCGGCGCGCAGGGCGCGCGGGTCCAAGGTCGCGGGCGATCCGCCGGAGGCGTCGGCGACCAGGTAGGCGACCAGCTGGTCGATGCCGTCGTCCTTGCGCAGCAGGACCGCCACCGTGCCGACGCCTTGCGTTTGCGCCAGCAGCGCCTCGATCTCGCCCAGCTCCACGCGAAAGCCGCGGATCTTGACCTGGTCGTCGGCGCGGCCCAGGCAGGCCACCTCGCCGTCGACGCCGATGCGTGCCAGATCGCCGGTGCGGTACAGGCGATCGTCGTGCCGCCCGGTGGACCAGGGGTTGGGCAGGAATTTTTCCGCCGTCAGATCCGGCCTGCCAAGGTAGCCGGCGGCCAGGCCCGGACCGGTGATGCACAATTCGCCGACCTCGCCGCGCGCCAGCAGGCGCAGGGGCGCGCCGGGCGCGGCGTCCGGATTGGCGTCGATCACCAGCAGGCCGTAATTGGGCAGCGGCGTGCCGATGGTGACCGGATGGCCGGGCCGCAGGCGCGCCAGGCTGGCCGATACCGTCGCCTCGGTGGGGCCGTAGGTGTTGAACATCTGGCGGCCCGCGCGCGACCAGCGCTCCACCAGCGACTCCGGGCACATTTCGCCACCGAGGTTGATCAGCCGCAGGCTGGGCACGTCCTGGTTGAACAAGGCGAGCAGGGTGGGGACCGCGTGCAGCACCGTCACGCCGTGCTGGTCGAGCATGCGCGGCAGCGTTTCCGGGTCGCCGCTGATCTCCTTGGGGCCGAGCCACAGCGTGGCGCCGGCCAGGTAGGCGATCCAGATCTCCTCGAACGACATGTCGAAGGCGACCGAAAAGCCCTGGTACACCTTGTCGGCCGCCGTCACGCCGAGCACCTCGTTCTCGCTGCGCAGGAAGTGGCAGATGCTGCGCTGGGTGATCAGGATGCCTTTCGGCTTGCCGGTGGAGCCGGAGGTGTAGATCACATACGCCGGCAGGTCGGGCGAGACGGCGCCGCGGCGCGCCAGCGGCGCATTATCCATGGCCAGCAGCGCCTCGGCGGTCCAGACGGGGCGGCCGATGCCGGCCAGCCGCGGCGCGAAGGCCGCGCAGGTGAGCACGCCGGCGCCGTCGGCGTCGTCCAGGCACACCTGCAGGCGTTCGACCGGCGTATCCTCGTCGAGCGGCAGCCACGCGGCGCCGGCCTTGGCCACGCCGGCCTGCAGCACCAGCAGCTCGATCCCGCGCGGCAGCCACAAGCCGACGATCTGGCCCGGCCGCACGCCGGCCTCGATCAGGCGCCCGGCCACCAGGTCGGCCTGGGCGTCCAGTTCGCGGTAGGTCAGCTGGCGCTGGCCGGAGATCAGCGCGACCTGGTCCGGCGCGCGGCGGGCGCTTGCCTCCAGCAAGTCGGCCAGGACCTCCTCGCGCAGTAGTTCGCCTTGCTGATGACCATACAAAATGTCGGGATGCGGTTGTGGAAGCGTAAGGCGGGGTGTTACTGGCTCGTTCATGCTGAAACTTTATTCGTGGCGGCGTTGTCATTGTACGGTACGCCTAGTGCTTCCTCTATGGGAAGAATGCAAGTTCTGCTTACAGCCTTTACAATAGGAAATAAGAGCTCGATAGCCGTTTCATTCGCTGTGTCAAAAAGGAGTCGCATGTTACCGAACCGTCCTCATTTCGCCCCCATGCAATTTGACGATCCGATTGCCGCTTACGAACAGGTTCTGGCCATTTATGACGCCAACATCGCCCATTTGCGCGATGCCATGAAACGCTTTGTCGCCGGTGAGGACGTCGGCGAACACGTCAGGGCCTGCTATCCCTTCGTCCGCGTGCACACGGACACCGTCGCGCGCGCCGATTCGCGGCTCGCCTTCGGTTTTGTCGCCGGTCCCGGCACCTACGAGACCACGCTGACCCGGCCCGACCTGTTCGCGCGCTACTACCAGCAGCAATTCAAGCTGCTGCTGAAAAATCACGGCCACCACCAGCAGGTGCGTCTCGAGGTCGGCACCAGCGCGCAGCCGATCCCGATCCACTTCTCGTTCGCCGAGCACGAGCACATCGAGGGCAGCATGACGGCCGAGCGGCGCCTGCTGATGCGCGACGTGTTCGACCTGCCCAATCTGGCGGCGATGGACGACGGCATCGCCAACGGCACGCACGAGCCGGCCCCGGGCGAGGCGCAGCCGCTGTCGCTGTTTACCGCGCCGCGGGTGGACTACTCGCTGCAGCGGCTGCGCCACTACACCGGCACGCTGTGCGAGCATTTCCAGAAATTCGTGTTGTTCACCAATTACCAGTTCTATATCGACGAGTTTGTTAAACTCGGGCACGAATTGATGGCGGCCCCGGCGAGCGGACCGGAGAACGACTACATCGCCTTCGTCGAGCCGGGCAATATCGTCACGCGCCGCGTCGGCCAGGCGGTGCAGCCGGGCGACGCGCTCGGCGCGCCGCTGCCGCGCATGCCGCAGATGCCGGGTTATCACCTGATCCGCGCCGACGGCGCCGGTATTTCGATGGTCAACATCGGCGTCGGCCCGGCCAACGCCAAGACCATCACCGACCACATCGCCGTGTTGCGGCCGCATGCGTGGCTGATGCTGGGCCACTGCGCCGGTCTGCGCAACACGCAGGAGCTGGGCGACTACGTGCTCGCGCACGGCTATGTGCGAGAGGATCACGTGCTCGACGAGGATTTGCCGCTATGGGTGCCGATTCCGCCGCTGGCCGAGGTGCAGGTGGCGATCGAGGCGGCCGTGGCCGAGGTCACGCAGCTGACCGGGCACGACCTCAAGCGCATCATGCGCACTGGCACCGTGGCCAGCACCGACAACCGCAACTGGGAGTTGCTGCCGCAGCGCACGCCGGAGCGGCGTTTCAGCCAGAGCAGGGCGATCGCGCTCGACATGGAAAGCGCGACCATCGCCGCCAACGGGTTTCGCTTCCGCGTACCGTACGGCACGTTGCTGTGCGTCAGCGACAAGCCCATGCACGGGGAAATCAAGCTACCGGGGATGGCGAACCAATTCTATCGGGACCGGGTCGACCAGCACCTGCGCATCGGCATCCGGGCGATGGAAATGCTGCGCGACCTCGGCGTGGACCGCCTGCACAGCCGCAAACTGCGCAGTTTCACCGAGGTAGCGTTCCAATAGCGCGCCGCCACATGCGGTCGGGGTCAAGTCTGACATTTGGACACGTGCTCAGCCTAAGCGGGCTATTGCAGCTGACTTCGTGTCCATGCGGGCGGGGTCAAGTCTGGCATTTGGACACGTGCTCGACCAAAGCCGGCTACTACGGCTCACTTCGTGTCTGATTGTCAGACTTGACCCCCACCTTTTGGCGCCGGCACGCCGAGGTTTCCGGGCTAGCGCCGCGCGAGCTTGTCGTGCGCCGCTGTTTGCCACAGCGCTTCGAATTCGTCGGCGGAGATTTTGGCGCATTCCGCTTCCAGTGACGACAGCGATGTCAAGGCGAGCTCGCCAAACGCATCGGCTGGATGGTCCGCGCTGTAGCGCAGCATTTTGCCCGACGCATAGTGCACCAACTGGCGGCTGGCCCAACCGTGCTCATCGATTTCGAAATACCACCACGACGTTCCCCACTCATCGTGTTTGTCTCCGCGCGGCTGGTCCCAATGTTTTTTGATGTATTTTGGCATATTAATATCGGACCATAAGCTGCGCCGCCTCCGCTGCTCGCGGGAAAATGACAGGCGCAGCATATCATGTTGCCAAAAGGGAAGATACTGTTTGTTGGTAACTGAATCCGGCGCGGACGCATCTTGGCTTGACCCCGGCGTCTTGCCATGCTTTCATGGTTGCACTGCGGCTACCGGGGGAATCCATGAAGCGATCTTTCATTCTAGTGTTGTTGGCGCTATCGCCAGTGGTGGCGATGGCGGCTGGTGTTCCTGATGAACAGTTGATCGAACGCGCGGCCCGCGACTACATCGAGTCGCAGCACCAGGCCGATCCGGCGCGCATGGAGCGCGGCATCGACCCGCAGTTGGCCAAGCGCACCTACTGGCAGGCGGCCGACGGGTCGGAGTTCATCATGAAGACGGACTTCGACGCCATGGTCAAGGTCGCCAAGACGTACAACAAGGACGGCACCAAATTTCCGGAGCAGCCCCGCGTCG
Organism: uncultured Duganella sp.; assembly: GCA_963513825.1. GTDB lineage: Bacteria > Pseudomonadota > Gammaproteobacteria > Burkholderiales > Burkholderiaceae_D > Rugamonas. Next base: position 110,980 of record CAUPRW010000004.1, on the reverse strand, counting down.
ACATCAAGATACTCGACGTCGACCAGCGGGTGGCGACGGTCAAGCTGACCGCGGACGAATGGATCGACTATATGCACCTGTACAAGAACCAGCGCGGCGAGTGGAAGATCCTCAACGTGCTTTGGCAATACCACGACACCGGACGTCAAGTCAGCAAAAAGTGATGTCGCTGCCCGCGCGCATGCGGGGGCTCGACGGAAGCCGGGCCATCGGACACCTGGCACATAAATGTATTTCATCGCCCACGGTCATTTTCCGATAAGCCGTCGTCTGCTGCTGTATGCTCGGTCCCGCTGGCACATCGCCGCTTTTTGGGACTTTGCTATGAAAACCTCACATCATCCGGCAGTGCGGGATACAGGTACGTCGGTTGACCATTTGCGGTTTCACCGCGCCCATGACCACCTGACGCCCACGTTCGGGAGTGATGCCTTCGCAAAGCGGGCGGAAGCGTTCGCCCGTTTTTTCGGCACGCCGATGTTTCTTGGCGCCCAGACTGTCATCGTATTGCTCTGGATAGGCGCCAATATCACCGGCTTGGTGCGCTTCGACCTGTATCCCTTTATCTTGCTCAATCTGGCCTTCAGCCTGCAGGCGGCCTATGCGGCGCCTCTGATATTGTTGGCGCAAACACGTCAGGCCCAGCGGGACAAGGCGCGCACGGAGGCGGACGCGCTGCACCGCGAGGCGTTGGCCGTTGACGCGGCGCGCGACGCGGCGGCTATGCTCCAGCTGTTACGGCAGAACACCGAGTTGACCGCGGTGACGAACGCGCTCGCCGCCCGCATCGAAACGCTTACGGTCGAATTGCATCGTCACGTTTTGCAATCAAATAACGGGACGCCGGAGCGAGCCTGACAGTCGCCGTTCGCCGCCGACCGCAGCGGGGGTCAAGTCTGACAATTGGACACGTGCTCTGCCGGAGGGGGGCGATACGGACGAGTCTGTGTCCAAATGTCAGACTTGACCCCCGCGCCTTCGCGCGCTTGATATCTTTTTCGATATCAAAAACCCGAAAAAATTGATTGGTTTGTTTTTTGCCCAGCCTCTAAGATGAAATCCGAAAGCTGCACCCGTGCGTGGCAGCTCTCTCAAAAAACAAAAGAACACTGGAGACCTATGAACTATCTAGCATCCGGGACTTGCGAGTCCCCGGCGAAGCATCGCCTCGTCCTCAAATCCACCGTCGCCGTGCTGGCCGCCGCCGGCCTGTTGAGCAGCTTCCCGGTCCTGGCGCAAGATACCCAGGTCGCACCCGCAGCCGCTCCAGTCGCCGATGCCGCACCAGCGCCAGCGTCAACCGCCGCCGCGCCAGCGCCAGCCGCCGACACCACGCCCGCGCCGGCGGCCGTCGTCACCGTGACCGGCGTGCGCCGCGCCGCGCAGACCGCCCAGAAGATCAAGCAGGACTCGGACAACGTCATCGATTCGATCGTCGCCGACGACATCGGCAAATTCCCCGACACGAACGTGGCCCAGACCCTGGCCCGCGTCAGCGGCATCCAGGTGCGCCGCGACGCCGGCGAAGCCAACACGGTGCTGATCCGCGGCTTGCCAGGCATCGCCACCCTGATCAACGGCCGCGAGATGTTCACCACCACCGGCCGCTATATCAAGCTGGCCGACATCCCGTCGACCATGCTGCAGCGCGCCGACGTCTACAAGTCGCAAAGCGCCGACCAGGTCGAAGGCGGTATCGCCGGCGTGATCGACGTGCGCACCAACCGTCCTTTCGATTTCAAGGACTTTACCGCCAGTGCGCAGGTCGGCGCCAAGAACAAGGACAAGGCCAAGGCCACCGATCCGGAGTTGTCCGGCATGGTGTCGAACCGCTGGAAGACCGGCATCGGCGAAGTGGGCGCCTTGTTCGGCGTGTCGTCGATCAAGGACCGCTTCCAGGAGGAGCGCGCGTTCCAGACCTTCCCGATCGATAAAAGCTTCGCCGCGCCCAACCTGACCGGCCCCGATCTGGTGGGCTTGCAGGACGTGCACGGCCAGCGCAAGCGCCAGGCCGCGAACTTCGCCCTCCAATGGAAGCCCAGCGCCGATCTCGAAGTGTATGCCGAGGGCCTGCATTCGGTGTTGAAGAACACCGAGGAAACCGACTTCTTCGTCGGCCTGCCGTGGGCGACGTCGCCGGACCAGATCAAGGTCACCAAGATCCCGGGCACCAACCAGACCGATACCATCACCTCGACCAACGCCTTCACCATCCTGTCGACACAGGGCCGTGAAAACACCAGCACCGCCTCGCAGTACGCGGTCGGCGCCAACTGGCGCGTGACGCCAGGCTTGCGCGCGACCACCGAGCTGGCGACCACGCGCAGCAAATTCGATTGGGTCAATCCCATCCTCGACACCAGCCTCAATGTCGACAATGTCTTCGTCAAGACCAACGTCGGCGGCGGCGCGTTCGTGCAATACCAGAGCCCCGCGCTGAACGATCCGAGCAAGATCTTCCTGTCGCAGTTCTTCGACCGTTACGGCATGGACCGCGGCAAGTCGACCGATTGGCGCGGTGATGTGACCTACGTTCCCGAGGCCGAGGGCTTCTTCAAGGAGTTCGGCGCCGGCCTGCGCGTCAACGAGCGCACCGCCAGCTCGATCAAGTCGTTCGAGGGCAGCGTGCCGACTCCCGCCGGCATCGCCATGTCCAGCATTCCCGGCCTGTCGTGCAGCACCACGGAGTTCTCGCGCAATTACGGCACGCCGCAGTGGTCGACGCCTTGCGCCGGCTTTTTGATCGATAACACCTCGGCGATCCGCGCCGCCGCCACCGGCAATCCGGCGGCCAGGGCGATCGATCCGGCGTCCTTCTTCGCCAACAAGGAGAAGAACTACGCCTTCTACGGCAAGGCCAAAGTCGGTTTCGACCTCGGGCAATTCCCGGTCGATGGCGTCGTCGGCGTGCGCGTGACCAAGACCGATTCGGACATCGAGGCTAATAACAGCGTCGACGGCGTGCTGGCCCCGGTCAACAAGGACTCGTCCAACACCGAGGTGCTGCCGAGCGCGAACTTTAAGCTGACCTTGCGCAAGGACCTGCTGGCGCGCTTCGCCTACGGCAAGACGATGACCCGGCCCGACTTCAACCAGCTCAATCCGGCCACCGCTTACATTAAACCGAACGGCACCACCAACGTGGCGACGGCCAGCGGCGGCAATTCGGACTTGAAGCCGTTCACCGCGCAGAACTTCGACACCTCGCTCGAGTGGTACTTCGCGCCGACCGGTTCCATCAGCGGCACGGTGTTTCGTCATAACTTCGACGGCTACATCATGAATCGCGTGACTTCGGAGAGCTTCCAGGGCGTTCCTTATAATACGACCCGGCCGTTCAACACCGACAAGGGCCACCTGCAGGGCGTGGAGCTGGCGTACCAGCAGTTCTACGATGGCTTGCCCGGCTGGTTGAGCGGCTTCGGTTTGCAGGCAAATATGACCTACAGCGAGGGCGGCGTGACGGCGTCCGAAAACAAGGATATCGAAGGCAAACCGTTCGCGGGGATGTCGCGCCTGTCGTACAACATCGTGGCGCTGTATGAAAAAGAGGGCTGGTCGGCGCGCCTGGCCTACAACTGGCGTTCGAAGTTTGTCGATACCTATGCCGATACGCCGGACCGGAACAACCCGAACCTGGTGCCGAAGGATTTGATCGTCAAGCCGATGTCGTCGCTCGACGGGTCGCTGAGCTACAAGGTGAACGAGCATGTGAGCGTCAACCTGACCGGCACGAATCTGCTGAACTTCAAGTTCCAGGACTATTGGTCGGATGCGAAGATTTATCCGCGCGATACGCGCCGGTATGATCGCACGGTTGGACTGTCGATGAATCTGAAGTATTGATGTCGCCTTTCTTGTTTGCGTAGCTGGCGGCTCACGCGTGGCGGATTACGGCGTTCCGCCTGATCCGCCCTACGTGGTCGCGCGATCCGGTTTTACACGTTATCCCGCCGCGGCGGGATAACGGCATTTTTAAGAGGTTGTCCATGTCGAATCAAAAATTGTCGTTGTTGGAAAAAGTGGGCTTTGGCGCGGGCGACATGGCGCTCAATGTGGTGATTTCGTCGATGATGTTGATCATCACGTTCTTCTATACCGATATCTATGGCTTGAAGACCTCGGACCTCGCATTGCTGTTTTTGGTCGTTAAATTCGTCGGCGCGATCGCCGATCTGGTGGTCGGGCAGCTGACCGACCGCTATGCGAGCGCGCGCATGGGCCGCTACCGTCCGTGGCTGCTGCTGCTGGCCGTCCCTTACGGCATCAGCGTGTTCTTCGTCTTCACCACGCCCGACTGGGGCTACCATGCGAAACTGATCTGGGCCTATTCGACCTACATCATCATGACCATCATGACTTCCGGCGTCGGCGTGGCCTACATCTCGCTGCCGAGCAGCCTGACCAACGATCCGCAGGAGCGCCTGTCGGCCAACGGCTACCGCCTGTTCTTCGCCAAGGTCGGCGCCTTCATGGTGACGGTGGTGGTGCCGGTGCTGTCGGAGCGCTGGGGCGGCGGCAACGCGGCCACCGGCTACCAGGCGGCGATGGCCGTGATGGCGGCGATGGGCGTGGCGCTGTTCCTGTTCTGCTTTTTCACCACCCGCGAGCGCGTGGTGCACGTGGTGCAGCGCCAGTCGCTGTGGGCGCAGTTGAAGGTGCTGCTGCAGAACGACCAGTGGCTGATCCTGTGCGGCGTGTGCGTGACCGGCACCATCGGCTATGTGCTGCGCGCCACGGCCGCGATCTACTACGTCAAGTATTATCTGGGCGGCGGCACCGCCACCGTGGCCACCTTCCTGTCGATCGGCGTGGTGGCGGCCATCCTGTCGATGATCGCCTCGACCTGGATCACCAAATTCTACTGCAAGGTCAAGCTGTTCCGCTGGAGCCAGATCGCCGTCGGCGTGATCAGCGTGGCCATCTACTTCTTCGTCAAGCCGGGCGACATCATGCTGGCGTTCGTGCTGTACTTCGTGCTCTCGTTCGTGGTGGACCTGCATGCGCCGGTGTTCTGGTCGGCCATCGCCGAAACCATCGACTACGGCCAGGTCAAGACCGGCAAGCGCGTCTCCGGCTTCGCCTTCGGCGGCATCTCCGTGTGCCAAAAGGCCGGCATGGGCGTGGCCGGCGCGCTGGCCGGCGGCCTGCTGACGTACTTCCAGTATCAGCCCAACCACGAGCAGACCGCCTTCGCGCTGCACGGCATCGTGCTGATGATGACCCTGATCCCCGGTTTCTTCCACACCCTGATGGGTCTTTTGATGTTCAAATACCGGGTGACCGACGAGTATTACACGGAAGTGAAGAAGCAAATGGGAGCCGATTCTTATGTGGCAGTCTAATTTTTTGGAAAACGAAGCAATGGAAAGCACAGACGTACTGCAGCCGCTGATCGAACAGCGCGCCGATCCCTTTATCATCCGTCATAGCGACGGCTATTACTACTTCACCGCCTCGGTGCCGCAGTACGACCGCATCGAGCTGCGCCGCGCGAAAACCATCGCCGGCCTGGTCGACGCCGAGAAGGTCGATGTCTGGTTCAAGCCGGACACCGGCGCCTACAGCGAACTGGTTTGGGCGCCCGAGATCCACTTCAACGACGGCGCCTGGTATGTCTACTTCGCCGCCGCGCCGAGCCGCGAGATCAAGCACAAGCTTTTCCAGCACCGCATGTACGCGATCCGTAACACCAACGCCAATCCACTGGAAGGCGAGTGGGAGTTCATGGGCCAGATCGACACCGGCATCGACACCTTCTGCCTGGACGCGACCACCTTCACGCACAAGGGCCAGCTGTACTACCTGTGGGCGCAGAAGGATGTCGCCATCGAGGGCAATTCCAACCTGTACATCGCGCCGATGAAAACGCCGTGGCAGCTGGGCGGCCCGCCGGTCATGCTCAGCAAACCGGAATTCGACTGGGAGATCCGCGGCTTCTGGGTCAACGAGGGCCCGTCGGTGCTGAAAAAGAACGGCAAGATCTTCATCAGCTATTCTGCCAGCGCCACCGACGAAAACTACGCCATGGGCCTGTTGTGGGCGGACGAAAACGCCGACCCGCTGGACCCGGCCTCGTGGACCAAGTTGAAGGATCCGGTGCTGCAAACCTGCTTCGAGCACGGCGTCTACGGTCCCGGACATAACAGTTTTACCATCGGCGATGATGGCGAAACTGTCATGTTGGTTTATCATGCAAGGACCTACACCGAAATCATCGGCGACCCGCTGTGGAATCCCGACCGCCATACCTACGTCAAGCCGCTCAAATGGGACGGGCAGGGCATGCCGGTGTTCGGAAAGCCGTCGATTGCCTGATGCCGGTCGCCTGAGCGACCGCAGAGAATAACCGCGGCGGCCGGTGGGTTCACTCCCACCGGCCGCCGCTTCATTTGAGAGTTAATGATGCAAGCTTCGATCACAGAATCCCCGTTCGGCCAGATGGCCGACGGCCGCGACGTCACCCGCTACACGCTCACCAACGCCAGCGGCATGATCGTCAAGATCATCAACCTGGGCGGCGCCATCACCGAAATCCATGTCCCCGACCGCAGCGGCACGCTGGCCGACGTCAATTGCGGCTACGACGACGTGGCGTCCTACATGGGCGAGTCGCACTACTTCGGCGCGCTGATCGGCCGTTATGGCAACCGCATCGCCAACAGCCGCTTCACGCTCGACGGCGAGACGTTCGAACTCAATGTCAACAACGGCGTGAACCACCTGCACGGCGGGATCGACGGTTTCCATCGCCGCCTGTGGACCGGCGAGACCTTCACCACGCCGAAATCGGCGGGACTGATACTCACTTACGTCAGCGCCGACGGTGAACAGGGCTATCCCGGTAATCTCGAAGTGACGGTCATTTACGAACTGCGCAACGATAACGAATTGCGTATCGCCTTCCACGCCATCACCGACAAGGCGACGCCGGTCAACCTGACCAACCATGCCTACTTCAACCTGGCCGGCAAGGGCGACATCCTCGGCCACGAGCTGACCATCGCGGCCGAGGCCTACACGCCGATCGACGACACGCAGATCCCGCTCGGGGACCTGCCGCCGGTGGCGGGCACGCCGTTCGACTTCCGCACGCCGCATTCGATCGGCGAGCGTATAGACCAGGATGACGCGCAATTGCGCAACGGCTTCGGTTACGACCACAACTTCGTGCTGAAAAAATCCAGCCCCGGCGCGCTGGAAATGGCGGCCCGCGTGCGCGATCCGGCCTCCGGCCGCGTGCTCGAGGTGTGGAGCCAGGAGCCCGGCATCCAGTTCTACAGCGGGAATTTCATGAATGACAAGATGAGCGGAAAAGGGCAGATCTACAGCTATCGCAGCGCTTTCTGCCTCGAACCGCAGCATTTCCCCGATTCGCCCAACCGGCCGGACTTTCCATCGACGATACTGCGTCCGGGGCAGGAATACACCACCGTCATGGCCTACCGCTTCAGCACGGATGCCTGAGGCGCCAAAAATCAGCCGCCGATACCGTTTTTGATATCGAAATTGATTAATAATTTATTGGAAAGATATCTCACTTCATCTTAGTATGCTTTATCGATGCGGGGGCATGACATTCACGTCCCCGCACAGGAAAATACTGAGGAGAAATGCATGTCTGAGAACGACAACAAGAAGGTAAAGCTGCGCTCCGCCGAATGGTTCGGCACCCAGGACAAAAACGGTTTCATGTACCGTAGCTGGATGAAAAATCAGGGTATTCCTGATCACGAATTCCAGGGCAAACCCATCATCGGCATCTGCAACACGTGGTCTGAACTGACCCCTTGCAACGCCCACTTCCGCAAACTGGCCGAACACGTCAAACGCGGCATCCTCGAGGCGGGCGGCTTCCCGGTCGAATTCCCGGTCTTCTCCAACGGCGAGTCCAATCTGCGCCCAACGGCCATGTTGACCCGTAACCTGGCCTCGATGGACGTCGAGGAATCGATCCGCGGCAATCCGATGGACGGCGTCGTGCTGCTGGTCGGCTGCGACAAGACCACGCCGGCGCTGCTGATGGGCGCCGCCTCGGTCGACATTCCGACCATCGTCGTCACCGGCGGCCCTATGCTCAACGGTAAGCTCAATGGCAAGAACATCGGCTCCGGCACCGCCGTCTGGCAGTTGCACGAGCAGGTCAAGGCCGGGGAACTGAGCATGCACGACTTCCTCGCGGCCGAAGCGGGCCACTCGCGCTCCGCCGGCACCTGCAACACCATGGGCACGGCGTCGACGATGGCCTGCATGGCCGAATCGCTGGGCACCTCGCTGCCGCACAACGCCGCCATTCCTGCCGTCGACGCGCGCCGCTACGTGCTGGCCCACATGTCGGGCATGCGCATCGTCGACATGGTCAAGGAAGACCTGAAGCTGTCGAAGATCCTGACCAAGGAGAATTTCGAGAACGCGATCCGCGTCAACGCCGCCATCGGCGGCTCGACCAACGCGGTGATCCACCTGAAGGCCATCGCCGGCCGCATCGGCGTCGACCTGGAGCTGGAAGACTGGACCCGCGTCGGCCGCGGCATGCCGACCATCGTCGACCTGCTGCCGTCGGGCCGCTTCCTGATGGAGGAGTTCTACTACGCGGGCGGCCTCCCCGCCGTGATCCGCCGCATGGGCGAGGGCAAGCTGCTGCCCAACCCGAACGCGCTGACCGTCAACGGCAAGACCATCTGGGAAAACTGCCAGGACGCGCCGATCTACGACGACGAAGTGATTCGTCCGCTGGAAAAGCCGCTGCTCAAGGATGGCGGCATCTGCATCCTGCGCGGCAATCTGGCGCCGCGCGGCGCCGTGCTCAAACCATCGGCCGCCACGCCGGAACTGATGCAGCACCGCGGCCAGGCCGTGGTGTTCGAGGACTTCGAACACTATAAGAGCCGCATCATCGATCCGGACCTGGTGGTCGACGCGAACTCGGTGCTGGTGATGAAGAACTGCGGCCCGAAAGGCTACCCCGGCATGGCCGAAGTGGGCAACATGGGCCTGCCGCCGAAACTGCTGGCGGCCGGCGTCAAGGACATGGTGCGCATCTCGGACGCGCGCATGAGCGGCACCGCCTACGGCACCGTCGTGCTGCACGTGGCGCCGGAAGCGATGGCCGGCGGCCCGCTGGGCATCGTCAAGGACGGCGACTGGATCACGTTGGATTGCGCCGGCGGTTTGCTGAACCTGGAAATCTCGGACGCCGAAATGGCCGAGCGCCAGGCCGCCCGCGTGGCCGGCAGCGCGCCGGGTCCGAAGACCGGTTATCAGCAGCTCTACATCGAACACGTGCTGCAAGCGGATGAAGGTTGCGACTTCGATTTCCTGGTCGGCAATCGCGGCTCGGCCGTTCCGCGCCACTCGCACTAATATAAGAATTCGGAGAATCCATGTTACTCGTACAATTCAAGAACGAACAAGGCGCGCGCCAGATCGGCGTGCTGGAACAAGACACCATCCGCGTCATCGACGGCTACAGCACCACCTACGCGCTGGCCCAGGACGCGATCCGTAAATCGGTCGGCCTGGCCGCGTTGGTCGACAAATCGGTCGGCAGCGCCACCGTCTCGTTCGAAGCCGTCGCCGCGGCCGGCGGCCTGCTGGCGCCACTGGACCACACCGACGACGCCCACTGCTACGTCACCGGCACCGGCCTGACCCACCTGGGCAGCGCCGACACCCGCGACGCCATGCACAAGAAAATCGGCGGCGACGTCGAAAGCCTGAGCGACTCCATGAAGATGTTCCGCATGGGCGTCGAGGGTGGCAAGCCGGCCGCCGGCCAAGCCGGTGTGCAGCCGGAGTGGTTCTACAAGGGCGACGGCTCGATCGTGGCCGCCAGCGGCCAGGACCTGAGCATGCCCGACTTCGCGCTCGACGGCGGCGAAGAGCCGGAAGTGGCGGGCCTGTACGTGATCGGCGACGACGGCCAGCCTTACCGCGTCGGCTACGCCATCGGCAACGAGTTCTCGGACCACGTGACCGAGCGCCAGAACTACCTGTACCTGGCCCATTCGAAGCTGCGCGCCTGCGGCCTCGGCCCCGCGCTGCTGGTCGGCGAGGCGCCGGCCAACATCGAAGGCACCTCGCGCATCTACGACGTCGACGGCAAGGTCCGTTGGGAGAAGGCCTTCTTCAGCGGCGAGCAGAATATGTCGCACACCATCGGCAACCTGGAGCACCACCACTTCAAGTACCCGCTGTTCAAGCGTCCCGGCGACGTGCACATCCACTTCTTCGGCACCGCCACGCTGAGCGTGGCCGATAACATCGTCGTCAAGCCGGGCGAAACGTTCGAGATCGACTCGCCGCAGTTCGGCCCCGCCTTGCGCAACAAGCTGTCCGTCTACAAAACCGAAGTCGCGAAAGTAAAGACCTTATGATCATCACCGGCGATTCGCTGATCGGCGGCCAGGCCGTCAAGGGAACCGGCACCGCGTTCCGTGGCTACAATCCATCGCTGCAGCAATCGATGGAACCGGAATTCACCACCGCCGACGTCGACCAGATCGACCAGGCTTGCCGCCTGGCCGAGGCGGCGTTCGATACCTTCCGCGCGCTCAGCGACGAGAAGCGCGCCGTCTTCCTCGAGACCGTCGGCGAGCAAATCCTGGCGCTCGGCGATGTGCTGGTCGAGCGTGTGATGGCCGAAAGCGGCCTGCCGCGCGCGCGCGTCGAAGGTGAGCGCGGCCGCACCGTCGGCCAGTTGAAACTGTTCGCCAATCTGCTGCGCGAAGGTTCGTGGAACGACGTCCGCGTCGACAAGGCGCTGCCCGAGCGCGCGCCGCCGCGTGCCGATATCCGCATGCGCATGATCGGCCTCGGTCCCGTCGCCGTTTTCTCGGCAAGTAACTTCCCGCTGGCGTTCTCCGTCGCCGGCGGCGACACCGCGTCGGCCTTCGCCGCCGGTTGCCCGGTCGTGCTCAAGGCGCACTTCGCCCATCCCGGCACGTCCGAGCTGGTTGGCCGCGCGGTGGTCAAGGCGGTCGAGATCTGCGGCCTGCCGGCCGGCGTGTTCTCTCTGCTGACCGGCGTCGGCAACGACATCGGCCAGCAAGTGGTGCGCCATCCGTCGATCAAGGCGGTCGGCTTCACCGGCTCGCGCGCCGGTGGCGTTGCGCTGATGAATGTGGCGGCGGCGCGTCCGGTGCCGATTCCGGTCTACGCCGAAATGAGCTCGATCAATCCAGTGTTCCTGCTGCCGAAGGCGCTCGCTGGCCGCGCCGAGGAACTGGCCGCCGGCTTCTCGGCCTCGCTGGTGCTGGGCGTGGGCCAGATGTGCACCAATCCCGGCCTGGTGGTCGGTATCGCCGGTCCGGACCTGGACCGCTTCAAGGCCGCCGCGTCGACGGCGCTCGCAGGCGGCGCCGCCTGCGCCATGCTCACGCCCGGCATCGCCGGCAGCTACAAGCGCGGCATCACGCAACTGGCCGACAACGCCGACGTCAACACGCTGGCGCTCGCGCCCCAAGCAGAAGGCAAGGCCGCGCCGGCGCTGTTCGACACCAACAGCGCCGCCTTCCTCAAGCAGCACGCCTTGTCGGAAGAGGTTTTCGGTCCGGCTTCGCTGGTGGTCTCCTGCAAGGACATGGCCGAAATGCGCCAGATCGCCGAAGGCCTGGAAGGGCAGTTGACCGCGACCTTGCTGATGGACGACGCCGATATCGACGCGGCCCAACAGCTGCTGCCGGTGCTCGAACGAAAAGTCGGCCGCATCCTGGCCAACGGTTATCCAACCGGCGTGGAAGTGTGCAGCGCCATGGTGCATGGCGGCCCTTATCCGGCCACCTCCGATGGTCGCACGACGTCGGTGGGCACCGGCGCGATCTCGCGCTTCCTGCGTCCCGTGTCGTACCAGAACCTGCCGCAGCCGCTGCTGCCGACAGTGCTGCGCGACGACAGCGACGTCGCCTGGCGCCGACTCGAAGGTGAATTGACCCACAAATAATCGTGGTGGTAGTACCGGCCCCGCCATGGCGGGGCTTTCATCTATAAAAATAACGGAGACTGTATGACCCATTTGGCTAAATTTGCCAGCCTGCGCGGCAAAAGCGTGTTCATCACCGGTGGCGGCACCGGCATCGGCGAGGCGATGGTGATCTCCTTCGCCGAGCAGGGCGCCAAGGTCGCCTTCGTCGACATCGCGCGCGACGCCAGCCTGGAGCTGGTACGGCGCGTCAAGGAAGCCGGCTATCCCGAGCCGGTGTTCCGCGTTTGCGACATCACCGACATCCCCGCCTTGCAGGCCACGATGGCCGAAATGGCCGGCATCGTCGGCGCCTTCGACATCCTCGTCAACAACGCCGCCAACGACCAGCGCCACGAAACCCGTGACGTCACCGTCGACTACTGGAACGAGCGCATCGCCATCAACCAGCGTCCGATGTTCTTCACCTGCCAGGCCGTCTTCGACGGCATGAAGGAAAAGGGCGCCGGCTCGATCATCAACGTCGGCTCGATCTCGTGGCAGGTCAAGAACGCCGGCTATCCCGTCTACGCCACCTCCAAGGCCGCCACGCACGGCCTGACCCGTGGCCTGGCGCGCGAATTCGGCGCCCACGGCATCCGCGTCAACACCGTCACGCCGGGCTGGGTGATGACGCAACGCCAGATCGACCTGTGGCTCGACGAAGCGGGCGAGCAAGACATCAAACGCAACCAGTGCATGCCAACCAAGTTGATGCCGCAGCATATCGCATCGATGATCCTGTTCCTGGCCGCCGACGACGGCGCCATGTGCACGGCCCAGGAATTCATCGTCGATGGCGGCTGGGTATAAGACCGTAGGGCGGATTAGCGCAGCGTAATCCGCCAAGCGCCGCCACCAGAGCAAATAGCAAAGCAGCAGATCGACCCGCAACACCCGCAACACCGTTCGCCGCCCCGGAGACAACGCCCAATGAGGCGCGGGGCTACACAACCCTAAAAAATTGGTGAGAACATGGTGAATAAATTTATCTCCGCGATCGCGGTGGGCGCCACAGCCGCGTCGAGCGCGATCGCGGCCAATCCCGGCCCCCTGACGAGCCCCGACCGCCACATCAGCGTCCAGCTCAACGCGACGCCCGGCAAACCCCTCACGTACACGGTATCGCGCGACGGCAAGCCGGTGCTGCTGGCCTCCGACCTCGGCCTGCAACTGCAAGGCGCCGACCTTTCCGGCGCGCTGACGATCGCCGCCACCTCCAAGGTCGGCACCGTCAGCGACAACTACCAGATGGCGACCGGTAAGAAGCGCGACATCACCTACCAGGCCAACGAACAAACCTACTCCGTGCAGAACGCGCGCAAGCAGAAGATGGACATCGTCTTCCGCGTCTCGAACGATGGCGTGGCCTTCCGCTACATCGTCGCCGAGCCTTCGCTGCCGCGCAAAACGCTGATCCAGGAGCGCACCACCTTCGCGCTGCCGACGTCCGCCAAGGCCTGGCTGCAACCGATCGCCGTCGCCCAAACCGGCTGGGGCCGGACCAATCCGTCCTACGAAGAGCACTACCAGATGGACATCCCGGTCGGCACGGTGTCGCCGTCGCCGGCCGGCTGGGTGTTCCCGGCGCTGTTCAAGGCGGGCGACAACTGGCTGGCCATTTCCGAGGCCGGCATGGACGGCAGCTTCCAGGCATCGCGCCTGGCGCCCGAATCGAAGGGCGGGAAATACAGCATCGGCAATCCGATGAAGGAGGAGGTGTTCCCGGACCGCGGCCTGATGGCCGACGTCGAAGGGACGCTCACGTCGCCGTGGCGCCTGATGGCGCTCGGTTCACTGTCGACCGTGGTCGGCTCCACGCTGGGCACCGACCTGGCCGCGCCGGCCATCGCCTTCGACAAGCAGCTCGTCAAGCCGGGCCACGCGTCATGGAGCTGGGCGCTGATGAAGGACGACGCCACCGTCTACGACGTGCAGAAGAAGTTCATCGACTACGCCGCCGACATGAAGTGGGACTACACGCTGATCGACGCGGACTGGGACCGCAAGATCGGCTACGAGAAGATGAAGGAACTGGCCGACTACGCCGCCACTAAAAACGTCGGCGTGCTGGTCTGGTACAACTCGTCCGGTCCGTGGAACTCGACCGAGTATTCGCCCAAGGGCAAGCTGCTCACGCACGAGCAGCGCGTGGCCGAGTTCAAGCGCCTGCGTGAAATGGGCATCAAGGGCGTCAAGATCGACTTCTTCAACGGCGACGCCCAATCGATGATCGCTTACTACGTCGACATGCTCAACGACGCGGCGGCCGCCGGCCTGCTGGTCAACTTCCACGGCGCCACCCTGCCGCGTGGCTGGACCCGCACCTGGCCCAACCTGATGACCATGGAGGCGGTGCGTGGCATGGAGTTCACCACCTTCGAGCAAGCCGACGAGGACAAGATGCCGACGCACGCGGCGATGATGCCGTTCGCCCGCAACCTGTTCGATCCGATGGACTTCACGCCGATGGTGTTTGGCGATATCCCCAAGATCAAGCGCACCGGCAGCAACGGCTTCGAACTGGCGACGTCTGTGCTGTACGTGTCCGGCATCCAGCATTTCGCCGAGGTGCCGGAAGGGATGGCCACCGTCCCGGCCTACGTCAAGAGCTTCCTGCAGGAGCTGCCGCGCAGCTGGGACGACAGCCGCCTGGTGGACGGCTTCCCCGGCAAGTACGCGGTGGTCGCGCGCCGCGCCGGCGACACCTGGTACATCGCCGGCATCAACGCCACCGAGTCCGACAAGGCGCTGACGCTGGACCTGTCCTTCGCCGGCGGCAAACAGGGAACGATCATCGCCGACGGTGACGGCGAACGGAGTTTTAGCCAGCGCGCTATCGCGGCCGGCAAAAAAGCAGCAGTAACCATCAAGCCGCATGGCGGCTTCGTGATAACAATAAAGCAGTAATCAGGAGATTAGAAAATGAATCACATCAAACGTGCTGTCCTCACTTTGTGCCTGCTCGCTTCGGGCGCCGTCCTGGCCGATCCCGTCGGCGTGACGATCGATACGACCAAGCCTGGTCCGGTCATCAACAAGAACATCTACGGCCAGTTCGCCGAACACCTTGGCACCGGTATCTATGAAGGCATCTGGGTCGGCCCCAAATCGAAAATCCCGAACGTCAACGGCTGGCGCAAGGACGTCGTCGGCGCGCTCAAAGCGATGCACGTGCCGCTGGTGCGCTGGCCGGGCGGCTGCTTCGCCGACGAATACCACTGGCGCGACGGCATCGGCGCGCGCGAGAAGCGTCCGGTCAAGGTCAACACCAACTGGGGCGGCGTGGAGGAAAACAACGCGGTGGGTACCCACGAGTTCTTCGAACTGGCCGAGCAGCTGGGCGCCGAGACCTACGTTAACGGCAACCTGGGCACCGGCAGCGCGCAAGAGATGTCGGAGTGGGTCGAGTACATGACCTCCGACAGCAAATCGACGCTGGCCGAACTGCGCCGCAAAAATGGCCGCGACAAGCCGTTCAAGGTCGACTACTTCGCCATCGGTAACGAGGCCTGGGGCTGCGGCGGCAACATGTCGCCGCAACACTACGCGAACCTGTACAAGAACGTCGAGACCTTCCTGCGCGCGCCGCCGCAGTATCGTCCGAAGATGATCGCCAGCGGCGGCAACGACCATGACCTGACCTGGACCGAAACCTTGAGCAAGGAGCTCAAGAAGCAGACCTACGGCATCAGCTTCCACTACTACACCATCCCGACCGGCCAGTGGGAAGTGAAGGGCATGGCGACCGGCTTCAAGGAGGACCAGTGGTTCTCGACCCTGTCCAATACGATCAAGATGGATGGCTTCATCAAGTCCAACGCGGCCGTGATGGACAAGTACGACCCGGAGAAAAAGCTCGGCTTCCTGGTCGACGAGTGGGGCACCTGGTATGACGTCGAGAAGGGCACCAACGCCGGCTTCCTGTTCCAGCAGAACACGCTGCGCGACGCGGTGGTGGCGGCGCTCAACTTCAACATCTTCCACGACCACGCCGACCGCGTGCGCATGACGAACATCGCGCAGATGGTCAACGTGCTGCAGGCGATGATCATCACCGACAAGGACAAGATGGTGCTCACGCCGACCTACCACGCGTTCCAGATGTACGTGCCGTTCCAGGACGCGACCTCGCTGCCGCTGAAGCTGACCAACAACCCGCAGTATTCGTACAATGGCAGCAGCATCCCCGAGATCAGCGCCTCGGCCGCGCGCGCCAAGGACGGCAAGCTGTATCTGGCGCTGGTCAACACCAACCCGACCAAGGAATCGGAGGTTGCGCTGGACGTGCCTGGCCAGGCGATCAAGTCGGTCAATGGCCGGGTGCTCACTTCCGCCGCGATGGATACGCATAACACCTTCCAGTCGCCGGACGCGATCAAGCCGGCGCCATTCAGCGCCCAAGCCGGCGCCGATGGCAAGCTGACCGTCAAGATCCCGGCCAAGTCGGTGATCGTGGTGGCGGTGGAGTAAAGCCATGAGCGAAATCATGATTTCGCGGCGCAAGGCCATCGCCGGTGGCGTGGCCTTGCTGCTGGCCGGCTGCGGCGGCGGGAACGACATCAGCAATCCGGTGGTCAGCGCTGCTTCGCCGGCGCCGACGCCAACCCCGACGCCAACGCCTACTCCCACGCCAACGCCAACGCCGGCGCCGACCACCATCACGTTCAACGACGCGTCGGTGCACGACCCGTCGGTGATCAAGGTCGACGGCACCTTCTACGTGTTCGGATCGCACCTGGCAGCCGCCAAGTCGACCGACTTGATGAACTGGACCATGGTCGCCGATGGCGTCAACGCGGCCAACCCGCTGTTCAACAACGTCGTCACTTCGCTGGCGGACACCTTCGCCTGGGCGCAGGTGACGGACCTGTGGGCGCCGGACGTGGTCAAGCTAGGTGACGGCAAGTTCTACTTCTACTACAACGCCTGCAAGGGCGACTCCCCGCGCTCGGCGCTCGGCGTCGCCGTGGCGGACAAGGTCGAGGGCCCCTACGTCAACAAGCAGCTGTTCCTGAAGTCCGGCATGTGGGGCCAGGTCAGCGAGGACGGCGTGAACGTCTACGATGCGCTGACGATGCCCAACGTGGTGGACCCGAACACTTTCTTCGACAAGACCGGCAAGCTGTGGATGATCTACGGCTCGTACTCGGGCGGCATTTTCATCCTGCCGATCGATCCGGCCACCGGCCTGCCGGCGCAAAAAGGCTACGGCAAGCATCTGCTGGGCGGTAACCACAGCCGCATCGAAGGCGCCTACGTGATGTACAGTCCGCAGTCGGACTACTACTACATGTTCACCTCCTTTGGCGGCCTCGATGCCAACGGCGCGTACAACATGCGGGTGGCGCGCTCGCGCAATCCGGACGGTCCGTATGTGGACGCCAAGGGCAACGACATGGCCAACGTCAAGTCGAACCCCGCGCTGCCGCTGTTCGACGACGCCACCATCGCGCCGTTCGGCCAGAAGATCATGGGCAACCACCAGTTCGCGCTGGCCGAAGGGGAGAGCGGCACGCCGCTCGGCTACGTTTCTCCGGGCCACAACTCGGCCTACTACGAGGCGTCGACCGGGAAGTACTTCCTGATCTTCCACACGCGCTTCCCCGGCCGGGGCGAACTGCACCAGATCCGGGTGCACGAGATGTTCATCAACGCCGATGGCTGGATCGTCGTCGCGCCGTTCCGCTACGCGCCGCTGAGCAAAAACGCGACCGCCTTGTCGGCCGACGTCGGCGCCGCAGACGCCGCGGGCAGCTACAAGATGATCGATCACGGCAAGGACATCTCGACGACGATCAAGCAGTCTCAGAATGTCCGGCTGGCGGCCGACGGCACGGTCTCCGGCGCGGCCAGCGGGACGTGGAAGCACGATGGCGCGAACAAGATCACCATCACGCTGGGCGCGGCGGTCTACTCCGGTGTGCTGTCGCGTCAGTGGAATACCAACGCCAGCGCGTTCGTGGTCACGTGGACGGCGCAGTCGGTCGATGGCGTGTCGATCTGGGGCGCCCGCACAGGTAGTTAATTTGGGGTTGCAGATGAAGTCTTTACTATCGACGATGGCTTTGATATTGGGCGTGGCCGGCCTGTCGGCGTGCACGGCGAAGGAAGTGAGCGTGCACGATCCGGTGATGGCCAAGGAAGGTGATACCTATTACGTCTTCAGTACGGGGCCGGGTATCACCTTCTACAGTTCGACCAACATGAAGGACTGGAAGCCCGAGGGCCGCGTGTTCAAGGAGCAGCCGTCGTGGGCCAAGCGCGCCGCGCCGACCTTCGACGGCCATATCTGGGCGCCGGACATCCAGTTCCACAACGGCCAATACTATTTGTATTATTCCGTGTCGGGCTTCGGCAAGAACACCTCGGGCATAGGCGTCACCGTCAACAAGACGCTCGATCCCCGCTCGCCGGATTATCGCTGGGTCGATCAAGGCATGGTGCTGCAGTCGATCCCGCAAAAGGACGACTGGAACGCGATCGATTCCAACATCGTCGAAGACGGCAAGGGCGGGGCGTGGATGTCGTTCGGCTCCTTCTGGAGCGGACTGAAACTGGTCAAGCTCAACGACGCCTGGACCGGGCTGGCGGAACCGCAGGAATGGCACGCCATTGCCAGCCGCACGGCCAACGCCGACGCTCCGGCCGGCACCGAGGCCGGACCGGGCGAGATCGAGGCGCCGTTCATCTTCAAGAAGAACGGCTACTACTACCTTTTCGCGTCGTTCGGACTGTGCTGCCGCAAGGCCGACAGTACCTACCACGTCGTCGTCGGCCGCTCGACATCGGTGACCGGCCCATACGTCGACAAGCATGGCGTGGACATGATGAAGGGTGGCGGTTCGCTGGTGATCGCCGGAGACAAGGAGTGGAAAGGCCTGGGCCATAACAGCGCCTATACCCTGGACGGCAAGGACTACATGGTGCTGCACGCTTATGAAACCGCCGACGACTATCTGCAAAAGCTGAAAATCATGGAAATGAAGTGGGATGCGAACGGTTGGCCGACGGTCGACCAGGCCGATTTGAACAAGTACCGCAGCACGCAGCTGCCCGCCAAATAATGGCCACGCCAACGCCCGTGCCGACGCTCCAGTCCACGCACAAGCCGGCGCGCCGCCGCACGCTGCGTTACGCCGCCGGCGCCATGGCCGCGGCGGCGGTGCCGCCGATGGCCGGCGCGGCCGCCAAAGCCGGCGTCGCCGCCCAAGCGGCTGCCGGCACGCCGGCGCCGCTCGCGCTGTTCCCGCTGTCGGCGGTGAGGCTGACGGCCAGTCCCTTCCTCGACGCCCAGCAAACCGACCTGCGTTACATTATGGCGCTCGATCCGGATCGCCTGCTGGCGCCATTCCTGCGCGAGGCCGGCCTCACGCCCAAGGAGCCGAGCTACGGCAACTGGGAATCGACCGGACTCGATGGGCACATGGGCGGCCACTACCTGACCGCGCTGGCGCTGATGTTCGCCGCCACCGGCGACGAGGAAGTCCACAAGCGCATGAACTACTTCGTGGCCGAGCTCAAACGCTGCCAGGCGGCCAACGGCGACGGCTACATCGGCGGCGTGCCCGGTGGCGCGGCAGCGTGGCGCGATATCGCACAGGGCAAGCTGCAGGCGGACGGCTTCTCCGTCAACGGCAAGTGGGTCCCGTGGTACAACCTGCACAAGCTCTACGCCGGCCTGCGCGACGCCTACAACTACGGCGGCAACGAGGACGCGCGGGCGATGCTGATCGCCTTGTGCGACTGGACGCTGTCGCTGACGTCGCACCTGGACGACCAGCAGATGCAGGACATGCTGCGCTGCGAGCATGGCGGCATGAACGAAGTGCTGGCCGATGTCTCCCAGATGACCGGCCAGAAAAAATACATGGACCTGGCGATGCGCTTTTCGCACCAGGCCATCCTGCGTCCGCTGGAGGAGGGAGAGGACCGGCTCACCGGCCTGCACGCGAACACGCAAATCCCGAAGGTGATCGGTTTCAAGCGCATCGGCGACATCACCGGCCGGCGCGACTGGCAAAAGGCCGCGCAGTTTTTCTGGCAGACGGTGCACGACCACCGCACCGTGGCCATCGGCGGCAACAGCGTCAAGGAGCACTTCCACGACCTGCACGACTTCTCGTCGATGATCGAGGAGGTCGAAGGACCCGAGACCTGCAACACCTACAACATGCTCAAGCTCACCGGCTTGCTGTTCGTCGGCGACCCGAAGGGAAGCTACGCGGACTACTATGAGCGCGCGCTGTACAACCATATTCTGTCGTCGCAGCGGCCGCAAAGCGGCGGCTTCGTCTACTTCACGCCGATGCGGCCGAACCACTACCGGGTCTACTCGCAGCCGCCGCAGGGCATGTGGTGCTGCGTCGGCTCGGGGCTGGAGAGCCACGCCAAGTACGGCGAGTTCATCTACGCCCATCGTGGCGACACGCTGTACGTCAACCTGTTCATCCCGTCGACGCTGGACTGGCGCGCGCAGGGCGTGACGCTGCGCCAGTCCAACCGTTTTCCCGACGAGGGCAGCAGCACCATCACCGTCAAGGGCAACAAGACCTTCACGCTGAAGATCCGCTATCCCGAGTGGGTGGCGCCGGGCGCGCTGCGCGTGGCCGTCAACGGCAAGCCGGTCGCGGCCAGCATCGGCGCCGACCGTTATGTCAGCGTGCGCCGCCTCTGGCGCGACGGCGACAAGGTCGATATCGTCCTGCCGATGAAAACCCGGCTCGAACAGATGCCGGACAAGTCCAACTACTACGCGGTGCTGCACGGCCCCGTGGTGCTGGCGGCGAAGACCAACCCATTCCCCGAGGAGCAGCTCAACTTCCTGGCGGACGACTCGCGCATGGGCCACATCGCCTCGGGGCCGGTCAGCCCGTTGCAGACGGCGCCGGTGCTGGTGAACGAGACCGCCGCTTTCGAGGGCCGCTTCAAGCCGGTGCCAGGCCTGCCGCTGACGTTTGTCGCGCCGGGACTGGTGCAGGGCAAGGAGGGCAGCACGGTGTTCATGCCGTTCTTCCGCGTGCACGAAGCGCGCTACATGGTCTACTGGCCTTATTCGACGGCGGCCGACCTGGCCGCCACGCGCGCCAAGGCGGCCGAGGAGGAAAAAGCGCGCCTCGAACTCGATGCGCGCACCATCGACCAGGTGGCGCCGGGCGAGCAGCAGCCCGAGTCGGATCACTTCTTCAAGGCCGACGGCGGCGCATCCGGCCTGGCCAAGGGGCGCCGCTGGCGCCACGCGACCGGCTGGTTCAGCTACGACTTGAATGACAAAAAATCGGAGGCACGCCTGCTGCGCCTGACCTACGCCCAAGGCGACGCCGGGCGCCGTTTCGACATCCTGATCAATGACCAGCTGCTGGCGGCGGTGACCTTGGACGACAAGGCGCCGCAGGAGCTCTACACCATCGATTATCCGATTCCGCCGGCGCTGGTGGCCGCCGCCGGGGGCAAGCTGGTGGTCAAGTTCGTGGCCCGGGGCGGTTCGGTGGCGGGCGGCTTATATGGTTTGAGGTTGCTGCGCTGATACCTGAATCGGTATCGAAGATGACCAAAATATCATTGGATAGATATTTGGGTTTCTCATAGTATATGCTCATAAATGCACAAAAACTAATCTGGAGACTGCGGTGGCTACGGCCACCGGCCCGGCGCGCCGTCGGGCATGCTTGAATCGGGGGCCGCCAGCGCGTGGTGGACCATGAACCCCCAGCGGCGGTCTGCGGTTTGTATGCCGCGTGGCGTCCGGCGCCACGGAAAAAAACAAGATCAACCTGGAGAGAGCCTTGAAGACGAAACTGATGAAATTTGCCGCCATTGCAGCGGTGGGGACGGTGTTTGCCGCCGCAAACGCGCACGCGGCCAACCCGATACTGCCTAAACTGTTCACGGCCGATCCGTCGGCCTACGTCGAAAACGGCACAGTCTATCTGTACGTGGGTATCGACGGCGCCTCGACCACGGACAAGGACTACGTGATGAAGGAGTGGCGCCTCTACAGCAGTTGCGACATGAAGAACTGGACCGACCGCGGCTCGCCGCTCAAGCCGTCCGCCTTCAAATGGGCGATCGGCAAGGTCGACGCCTGGGCCGCCGACATCACCAAGCGCGATGGCAAGTACTACTTCTATTCGACCGTCGATCACGCCACCATTCCCGGCCGCGCCATCGGCGTGGCCGTCTCCGACAAGCCGGAAGGCCCGTTCGTCGACGCCCGCGGCTCGGCACTGGTCACCAACAACATGACGCTCGAAGCGCCGATCGCCTGGGACGACATCGATCCGGGCGTGTTCGTCGACGACGACGGCCAGGCTTACCTCTACTGGGGTAACACGGTGCTCAAGTACGCCAAGCTCAAAGCGAACATGATCGAATTCGACGGCCCGATCCACACGGTCGGCATGGACCGCTTCACCGAGGCGCCGTATATGCACAAGCACAAGGGCGTGTACTACCTGTCGTATTCGCGCGACTTCCCGGAGACGACCGCCTACATGATGTCGAACAGCCCGACGGGCCCTTGGAAGTTCGGCGGCGTGATCATGGAGAAGAACGCCAAGGTCAAGACCATCCACCAGGCCATCGTCGAATTCAACGGCAAGAACTACATCTTCTACCATAACGACAAGCTGCCGACCGGCGGCGAGTACCGTCGTTCGGTGGCGGTCGAGGAATTCGCCTACAACGCCGACGGCACCATCCCGTTCATCAAGCAGACCAAGGAAGGGCCAGCCGCCAATCCTAGTTCGGCGTGCAAGTGATATCTGAATGATCGGTATTGACCCAAAATCAATACCTATCGTGATATCATTTTCCTATGGATACTAATTCGAACTGGTTCCTGCGTGCGCGCCTCAAAACGCGCCAGCTGCTGCTGCTGATCGCGCTGGACGAACAACGCAACATCCACCGTGCGTCGGAAGATCTGCACATGACGCAGCCGGCCGCGTCCAAGCAGCTCAAGGACCTCGAGGAGATGCTCGGCGTGCAGCTGTTCGACCGGCTGCCGCGCGGCATGGAGCCGACCATCTACGGCGAAACGATGATACGCCACGCCCGCATGGCCTTGACCAGCCTGTCGCTGGCGCACGAGGACATCGTCGCCATCAAGGCCGGCCTGACCGGGCAGGTCGACATCGGCACCATCATGACGCCGGGGATCTCGCTGCTGCCGCAGGCGATCACGCGCACCAAGCAGGCCTCGCCGCGGCTGCGCATTGGCGTCGAGATGGAGCAGTCCAACATCCTGCTCGAGCAACTGCAGCGCGGGCGGCTGGACTTCATGATCGGCCGCATCCCCGAGCGCCAGAGCGCACAGGGCCTGAGCTACGAGGAGCTGGGCGACGAGCCGGCCTGCGCGGTGGTGCGGCCCGGGCATCCGCTGCTCAAGGCGCGCAACCTGCAGCTGCGCGATATCGCCGGCCAGCCGTGGATTTTGCCGCCGCAGGGCAGCATCCTGCGCGCGCGCTGCGAGTTGATGTTCCGCCGCGCGGGCCTGGAAGTGCCGGGCAACGTGGTCGACACCACGGCCGTGCTGCTCATTAAGCCGCTGCTGCAGCAGACGGACGCGCTCAATGTGATGCCGATCGCCGTGGCCAAGTACTATGAATCGCAGGGTGTGCTCAACATCCTGCCGATCGAGCTGCCATGCCGCATGGACGCCTTCGGCATCATCACCGTCGACGGCCACCTGATGTCGCCCGGCGCGGCGCTGCTGCTGCGCTATGTGCGCGAAGTGGCGAAGGATAATTACGAGGTCGCTTAGCGGGCCGTCGGCGGCGCTTGGCCGATGACGCTGCGCTCTTGAGGCCTACCGGCCAGGTCGGCCGCCTCTTCGAAGGGTCCCGGGGTGGATAGGCGGGCCTGGCCCGCGAATCCGCTCCACATGTTCCACTTGCGCCGGCGCTGGAATCAATCGGCCATCTCACGGCAGCTGTGCTCGCACACTTCGCACGCGCGCAGGCATTCCTCCATTCCGTCCAGGTCGCGGCAGCTGAGCGCGCAGGCGTGGCACACCTGCGCGCACAACGCGCACATGCGGCCGGCGAACGGCGAGCCGCCCAGCTGCAGATTGGCCGACAACTCGCAAATGGCCGCGCAGTCGAACATCAAGCGCAAATGCTCCGGCGCGACATGGCGCCCGCCCATTTGCAGGCAGTGGGTCAGCGCGGTCTGCAGGCAGGCTTGATGGCAGTTGGTGCAGGCGTCGATGCAATCCTGCATGTTGGTCACGGTGTCCATGGCTCGTCCTTTCTTTTTCGGATGATCGGACATGACATCGTAGGCCCGCGCCGGCGGCCGCTCTGTGCGCGGACTCTCTTAGTGTATTGTTGACTGGGTCAATCAAATTGCGCATACTACGCCCATGTCATCGACGGGAAAGACCATGCAAGAGACCACCATCGACGAGCGCGTGGCTGCCGTGCGCGCGTTCAACCGTTTTTTCACGCGCCAGATCGGCGTGCTGCGCGAGGGCCTGCTGCACAGCGACTACACGCTCACCGAGATGCGCGTGCTCTACGAGCTGGCCAACCACGGCGACCAGCCGGCCGCCACGCTGGGGCGCGACCTCGGCCTCGACCGCGGTTATCTGAGCCGCATCCTGGCCAAGTTCGAAAGCCAGGGGCTGGTGGTCAAGCTGCCTTCCGCCACCGACGGGCGCACCAAACTGCTGCACATCACCGACCAGGGCCGCGCGCTGTACGAACCGCTGGACCGCCGCTCGCGCGACGAGGTGGGCGAGCTGCTGTCGCGCTTCGACGAGCCGGACCAGCTGCGCATGCTCGAGGCGATGCGCACCATCGAGCGGCTGCTCGATGGCGGCGGCGCCCTCAAATATGCGCAGCCCTACGTGCTGCGCGCGCACGGCCCCGGCGACATGGGCTGGATCGCGCGGCGCCACGGCGCGCTGTACACGGCCGAACAGGGCTGGGACGCCAGCTTCGAGACGCTCGTCGCCAGCATCTGCGCCGACTTCGAGCGCGACTTCGATCCGGCGCTCGAGCGCTGCTGGATCGCCGAAATGGGCGGGGAGCGGGTCGGCTCGGTGGCCGTGGCGCGCGGCGGCGAGGACGGCGTGGCCAAATTGCGGCTGCTGCTGGTCGAGGCGTCCGCGCGCGGCTCCGGCCTCGGCTCGCGGCTGGTCGACGAGTGCCACCGCTTCGCCCGCGCCGCCGGCTATCGCAAGATGCGCCTGTGGACCACCGACCAGCAAAAGGGGGCGCGCCAGATTTATCTGGACAAGGGCTACGCGCTGGTCGCGCGCGAACCGGTGCACGCCTTCGGCCAGGACATGGTCAACGAGACGTGGGAAATGCCGCTCGTGGCGGATGAATAGGCGACGGTGGCGGCCTTCGATTGCGCCGCCCGCCGGTTCTCTGGCACTATAGGCTGATGACGTGGGTTGGTAGGGCGGATTAGCGCGCAGCGCGTAATCCGCCATGAGCCGCCGACGGCGCCTGGCGGATCACGCTGCCCCAAGCCGCCCCACGCAATGTCAAAGCCCAACCCGACGGCACTGTCCTGGAGATTCGATTGAAGGAAAAAACGATGCGCAACAACAGGCTGGCGGTATGGTCCGGGCGCGTGCTGGCGGCCGCCGTGGTGCTGCTGCTGATCGCGGTGGCGGCGGCGTGGTGGTATCTGCGCGCCAGTTTGGCGGAGTTGGACGGCACCCGTCCGGCGCCCGGTTTGAGCGCCACCACCACCGTCGCGCGCGACGCCCGCGGCGTGCCGCTGATCGCCGGCGCCAGCCGGCTCGATGTCGCCTACGCCACCGGCTACGTGCACGCGCAGGAGCGCTACTTCCAGATGGACTTGTTGCGCCGGGCCGCCGCCGGCGAACTGTCCGAACTATTTGGCGCGCGCGCGCTGCCGATGGACCGGGCGCGCCGCTTCCACCGTTTCCGCGCCCGCGCCGAGGTGGCGTTCAAGGCCATGTCGGCCCCCGACCGCGCGCTGCTCGAGCGCTATACGGCCGGCGTCAACGCCGGCCTGGGCGCGCTTGGCGCCAAGCCGTTCGAGTACGCGTTGATCGGCATGGCGCCGCGCGCGTGGGCGGCCAGCGATTCGCTGCTGGTGATCTGGGCCATGTATTTCGATCTGCAAGGCGGCCTGCTTCCGCGCGAGCTTTCGCGCGGCTGGCTCGCCGAGCACGCGTCCGAGGCGCAGCGCGCCTTCCTGGCGCCCGAGTCGACGCCGTGGGACGCGCCGCTCGACGCGGCGGCCGTGGCGCAGGCGCCGCCGCCGATTCCGGCGGCCGCTCCCGCATGGTGGGGCAAGCCGGCGACGGCCGGCGCCGCGCCGATGTCGAAACTGGCGGCCGCGCAGCTGCCGGCCGAGATGATGAATACCGTCGGCAGTAACAACTGGGCGGTGGCGGGCGCCCGCAGCGACAGCGGCGGCGCCATCGTCTCCGACGATATGCACCTGGGCATACAGCTGCCCAACACCTGGTACCGCGCCGCCTTGCAGTTCCCGGACGGGAAGGGCGGCCAGCGCCGCGTGGTCGGCGTCACCTTGCCGGGCACGCCGGTGGTGGTGGTCGGCAGCAACGGCCACGTCGCATGGGGCTACACCAACAGCTATGGCGATTACCTGGACCTGATCGCGCTCGAGTCCGACCCGGCCAGGCCGGGACAGGTGCGCACGCAGGCCGGCTGGGAGACGCCGGCCGCGCACACGGAAACCATCCTGGTCAAGGGCGCGCCGGCCGAAACGCTGGTGGTGCGCGAAACCTCGCTCGGTCCGATCCGCGAGGCCATGGGTCGCAGCTACGCCGTGCACTGGACCGCGCACACGGCCGCCGCCGTCAACGTCAACGCGCAAAAGCTGGAGACCACCGACACGCTCGACGAGGCGCTGGCGATCGCGCCGACGCTCGGCATCCCGGCGCAAAATTTCGTCGGCGGCGACGACCGGGGCAATATCGGCTGGACCATCGCCGGGCCGCTGCCGCGGCGCGCGCCGGCCGGCGTGGCGATCACCTATCCGCTCGGCGCCGACGACAGCGCCGGCGTGTGGGATGGCTGGCTGGCGCCGGCCGACTATCCGAAGGTGGTCAATCCGGCCGGCGGCCAGCTGGCCACCGCCAACAGCCGGCAACTGGCCGGCGCCGGCGCGCAACTGATCGGCGACGGCGGCTACGACCTGGGCGCGCGCACGCGCCAGGTGCGCGACGGCCTGACGGCGCTCGGCCCCAGGACCGACGTCAAACACGTCTACGCCATCGCGCTGGACGACCGCGCGCTGTTCCTGGCGCCGTGGCGCGACAGCGCCATCGGCGCGCTCGACGCGGCCGCCGTGGCCGAGCATCCGCGCCGCGCCGAGGCGCTGGCGATGCTGCAAACGAGTTGGAGCGGGCGCGCCAGCGTCGACTCGGTCGGCTACCGCATCGCGCGCGGCTATATGTATGCGCTGTACGACATCCTGTACGAGAACGCCGACCAGCAGATGGCCGCGCTCGACCCCAAGGCCGGCATGACGGCCGTCAGCGCGCGCTGGCCGGTGGTGCTGGCGCGCCTGCTGGCCGAGCGGCCGGCCGGCTGGCTGCCGCCGCAGTTCGCCGACTGGCGGGCCTTGCAGCTCGCCGCGCTCGACCGCGTGATCGCCGATCTGGGCAAGGATGGCCGGCCGCTGTCGGAGGCGACCTGGGGCCGGCGCAACACGGCCGCCAGCGCCCACCCGATCGCCCCGGCCGTGCCGCTGCTGGGGCGCTTCCTGAAGGTGGCGCCGCAGATGCTGGCCGGCGACCAGCACATGCCGCGCGTGGCCGGGCCGACTTTCGGGCAGTCCGAGCGGCTGACGGTAACGCCGGGGCGCGAGCAGGACGGCATCTTCAACATGCCGGGCGGGCAGAGCGGCCATCCGCTGTCGCCGAACTTCCTCGGCGGGCGCGACGACTGGGTCGGCGGCCGCGCCTCGCCGCTGCTGCCGGGGAAGACCGAACACACGTTGACCTTCGTGCCGCAGAACTAACCGGGTCTGCCCGCGCTCTAACCCGCGTGGCCCGGCGCGCGGTGCGCCGGCCGGCATGCGGGAGGCGGCGATGGACGACGGGCCGGCAGTGTTGGGCATCAACCGGACACAGGACGCCAGCGCGTGCCTGCTCAGCGGCTCGACCTTGCGCTGGGCCGTGCAGAAGGAGCGGCTCAGCCGCGTCAAGCACCACTGGGGCCGGCCCGGCGACGTGGGCGACCATTACGCGGCGCGCCTGCCGGGACTGGACGCGCCGATCGACGTGCTGGTCGAATGCTATTCGTCGGACGCCGAGATCGACAAGCTGCCCGACTACGAGCGCGAGCTGGCCGAGTGCCTGACCCTGGCGCCGCATGCGCGCCGCGCCCGCATCTCGCACCACGTCGCGCATTTGTACAGCGCCTTCCACCCGTCGCCGTTCAACCGCGCCGCCGTCATGGTGATCGACGGCCAGGGCAGCGCGGTGGCCGATTTCACCGAGGATTGGGGCGGCGCGGCGGCCGTGCCGGGCCATTGGCGCGAGGTGGCGTCGTTCTACCTGGCCGACCGCGAGCGCGTGGCCTGCCTCGACAAGCAACTGTGGGAGCGCGACGAGCGCCACCCGTTCGGCCTCGGCATGTTCTACTTTTTGCTGACGCAGGCGATGTTCCCCGGCGAGGGCAACGAGGGCAAGGTGATGGGGCTGGCGCCGTTCGGCGATCCCGGGGCGCTGGGCATGCCGCCGCTCGAGGTCGACGGCTGCCGGGTGTTCATCCCGGAGCGCTGGCGCGCGTTGCTGTCGGCGCCCGGGCGCTTGCGCTTCCATCACGCGCGCGCCGGCGGCGGCGATTTTCGCGACATCGCCAACCTGGCGGCGGCCGGCCAGCACGCGTTCGAGGAGGCGCTGCTGCGGCTGGCGCGCTGGCTGCACGCGCGCACCGGCGCCGGGCACTTGTGCTTTGCCGGCGGCACCGCGCTCAATTGTTCGGTCAACCAGCGGCTGCTGCGCGAGACGCCGTTTCGCGCGCTGTTCGTGCCGCCGACGCCCGGCGACGGCGGCACGGCGCTCGGCTGCGCCGTCTACGGCCTGACCGAGCTGGCCGGGCGGCCGTGCGCATGGCGCTGGCACGACGATTACCTGGGGCCGCCGCAAGAGCCGGCCGCCGCCGAGGCGGCGCTGCGCGGCGCCGACGATTTGCTCGTCGAGCGCCTCGACGACCTGCCGGCGCTGTGCGCGCGCATGACCGCGCTGCTGGCCGATAACAAGGCGGTCGCGCTGTTTCAGGGGCGCAGCGAATTCGGCCCGCGCGCGCTCGGTCACCGCAGCATCCTGGCCGATCCGCGCAGCGTGCGCATGCGCGACTGGATCAACGCCGGCGTCAAGCAGCGCGAGTGGTTCCGGCCGCTGGCGCCGGCGGTGCTGCTGGAGCGGGCCGAGCGCTATTTTGAGCTGACGCATCCGGCGCCGTTCATGCAATTGGCCGTGCCGGTCACGCCGCACGGCGCCGAGCGCCTTGGCGCCACCACCCACGTCGACCGCAGCGCGCGCCTGCAGACGGTGGGGCCGGACGGCGACCCGCTGCTGCGCGCGCTGCTGTTGGCATTCGAGGCCCGCACCGGCGTGCCGGTGCTGCTCAACACCTCGTTCAACCGCAAGGACGAACCGATCGTCGAAACGCCGGCCGAGGCGCTGGCCGCGTTCCGCGCCACGCCGCTGCATGCGCTGGCCATGCCACCGTTCCTGGTGCGCAAGCGGGTCGAACCCGCCGCGCCGTTTTGAGGGGGGGGCGCCATGATCGCAGCCTATCCGGCGCGCGCCAGCGTGCTGCCCGGCGAGCGGCTGGTGCTGCACGTGTCGACCGACCGGCCGCGCTTCCGCCTGCATTGCTACCGCTGGGGGCAGATGCTCGAGCCCGTGCTGCGCACGGGGTGGCTGCGCGGGCGCCGGGCGCCGCCGCGCGGGCCCGGCGAGGACTGGGATTGGCCGCGGTACGCGATCGACATTCCCGCGCACTGGAATTCGGCGGTCTACCTGGTGCGCTGCGAAGCGGAGGGCACGCCCCCGGCGGCGCCGTGGATGCCGGAGGCGGCGGCGCTGTTCGTGGTGCGCGGCGCCGGCGCCGGCCGGCTGCTGGTCAAATTGCCGCTGGCGACCTGGCACGCCTACAACCACAGTGGCGGCGGCTGCTTTTACGACCAGCCGCCGCGCTCGGACGATCCGCCCGGCGCGCGGCTGTCGCTGCGGCGGCCCGGCGGCGGCACCGGCGGCGCCGTGTTCGGCGCGCCGGACCACTACGACGCAAGGTCACCGCGCCAGAGCTTTGCGCATTGGGACGGACCTTTCATCCGCTGGCTGCTGCGCAACGGTTACCAGCCCGAGTTCTGCACCGATTTCGATCTCCACGCCGATCCCGGCCTGTGCCGCCGCTATCGCCTGCTGGCCGGCGCCGGCCATGACGAATACTGGAGCGGGCCGACGCGCGACCATGTCGAGGCGTTCATCGCCGACGGCGGCAACGCCGCCTTTTTCGGCGCCAATCTGTGCTGGTGGCGCATCCACTATGTCGACGACGGCCGTGCCATGGTTTGCCACCAGGGTGGGCCGCGGGGCGCGCGCGACCATTGGTGGCCGGCCGGCGGCGTCGGCCGGCCGGAGGACGCGCTCGGCGGCGCCAGCTACCGGCACGGCGGCGGCTGGTGGGACGGCCCGCGCCGCGCCGGGGGCTATGTGGTGCACGATGCCGATCATTGGGTGTATGCCGGCACCGGCCTGCGGCGCGGCGACGTGTTCGGCGCCGACACCCGGCCGCCGTTGATCGGGTACGAATGCGACGGCGCCCCGCTGGAGATGGCGCACCCGCTGCCGCGCTTGGCGCGCGATGCCGCCGCCTGCGGCACGCCGGCCGGCTATCGGCTGCTGGCCAGCAGCGTGCTCGGTCCCGACTGGCAGGAGCTGCCGGCGCGCGAGCGCCACGCCGCGGGCGAGGGCGTCCACGCCGCCTGCATGGGCATCTACACCGCCGGCGGCACCGTGTTCAGCGCCGGCACCACCGACTGGGCCCAGGTGCTCGATGGGGGCGCGTCGCCTTGCGTCGAGCGCATCACCGCCAACGTCCTGGACCGCTTGTTGTCGGAGCGGGGCGCGCGATGACGGCGCCGCCGCTGCAGCATCTCGGCGACGGCACGGTGGCGGTGTTTCGCGCGCTGCATCTGGGGGACATGCTGTGCGCGGTGCCGGCGCTCAGGGCGCTGCGCGCGGCGCTGCCGCACGCGCGCATCGCGCTCGTCGGCCTGCCGTGGGCGGCGCAGTTCGTGCGGCGCTACAGCGCCTATCTGGACGAGTTCATCGCCTTTCCCGGCCATCCCGACTTGCCCGAGCAAGCGGTGCTGCCGTATGCGCAGGAGGGCTTTTATGCGGCCATGCGGGAACGCCGCTTCGCGCTGGCCTTGCAGATGCACGGCAGCGGCGAGGTCACCAACGGCATCGTCGGCGCCTTCGGCGCGCGCCTGCACGCCGGCTACGGCCAGCCCGGCCGGTCCCTGTGCGCGGCGATGCACGCGCTGCCCTACCAGCGCCATGGCGCCGAGCCGCTGCGCTGGCTGCGGCTGGTGCGCTGGCTCGGCGCCGATCTCGCCGACGACCGCCTCGAGTTTCCGCTCACGCCGGAGGACTGGAGCGAGCTGGGACGAACGGGCGTCGCCAGCGGCCTGGGCGCCGGCAGCTATGCGTGCGTGCACGCGGGCGCGCGCACGCGCGACAAGTGCTGGCCGCCGTCGCACTTTGCCGAGGTGGCCGACCGCCTGGCCTTCGACCATGGCTTGCAGATCGTGCTGACCGGCGCGTCGAACGAGGCCGATCTGGCCGCGGCGGTGGCGCGGCGCATGCACGTCCCGGCCATCAACGCCACCGTGCCGATGTCGATCGGGGCGATGGCGGCGCTCATGCGCGGCGCCCGGCTGTTGATTTGCAATGACACCGGCGTGTCGCATATCGCCGCCGGGCTGGGCTTGAAAAGCGTGGTGGTGTTCAGCAGGGCCGATATCGGCCGCTGGGCGCCGCTGAACCGGCGGCGCCACCGCTGCATCCGCGATCCCGACGGCGTCAAGTCGCAGCTGGTGGTGGCGCAGGCGCGGGCCTTGCTTGCGGATGGGGCGCCGTGACGCCGGCGGGGTGAAGCGGCCGCGTTTCAGGAACCGCGATCGCCTAGCCGGCGTCGCGGAACAGATCGAGCGCCAGCGCGATGACCTCGTCATGCCCGACATCGGCCACGAAGCTGGCCTCGTGCGCGCAGCGGGTATGGAGATTTTCCTGGCCGCACACGGGGCAGTGGACGCGCGTCGACAGCGCCGGACGCAACAAGTGCTGCGCCAGCGGACACGATTCAATCATATTGGTCAGCCAGAACACCCCGACCGCCGGCTTGCCCAGCGCCAGCGCCAGATGCAGCGGGCCGGTGTCGTTGGCGACTACCAGGGTCGACCTTGCCAGCACGCCGCACAGGGCCGGCAGCGGCAGCCGGCCCGTCAGGTCGATCGGCGCGTGGCGCATGTGGCTCACGACCTCGCGCGCCGTATCGCCCTCCGGCGCGGTGGCGCTGACGACGATGCGCGCGCCGGCATCGGCCAGGGCGTCCGCCACGGCCGCGAACCCGGCCGGCGGCCAGCGCCGGCGCGGGTCGCTGGCGCCCGGGTGCACCACCACCAGCGGCGCGCCCGCCAGGTCCGGCAACAGGCCGGCCGCCCGTGCGCGGTCGAAGGCGGTCGCCTCCAGTTCCGGCGTGGCCAGGCGCGGGCTGGCGCCGGCCAACGCCGCGATCTGCAGCAGCTCGAGCCGCCGGTTCGCCAGGCGGCTGTAGGCGATGCTGCGGTCGAGCGCGGGCGCTCCCGGCGTGGTGGCGCCTATGCTCACGCCGGCGCCGACCGAGGCGACAAAGGCGTTCGAATAGGCGCCGCCGCCGTACAGTTGCAACGCCATGTCGCACCGCATCGTGCGCAGCGCCGCCACCAACTGGCGTGCGGCGTCGGGCACCGGGGCGTCCGGCGGCGCGCCGATGCCGGGCATCGGCGGCATGACGATGACGTCGGTCACCGGCCCCGGCCGGCCGTGCAGGAACGCGGCATGCCACGGCTTGCCAAGCAGCGTGATGCGGGCGTCCGGATAGCTGTGGCGCAGCGCGTGCAGTGCCGGCAGCGCGAACACATAGTCGCCCAGCGCGTTCGGGCGCAGCGCGACGATATGCTTGACGCCCGGCAGCCGCAATGGCGACGGTGCCGCCGACGGCGCAGACCCGGCAGGCGCTTGCGGTGGCTGCGCGCCCGACAACGGCGAGGACGACGAAACGGAAAACGCCCGGCCTGGCATGCGGGCCTCAACCTGTCCGCGGCGGCGCCGGTGGGTGGCGCCGCGCCGCCTGCCGCAGGAAGCGCGGCGCATCGCACTCGCGCCGCGCGATGGTGGTCGGCAGTTCCATGTGATAGGCGCCGGACGGAATGATGCCGCAGCCGCCGTAGCGGGCCATCACTTGCAACTGCGCCTGCGCGTCCTCGCCGCAATGCTCTGCGGGCAGCGCCGGCCAAAAGTCGAAGCCGCCGGCCGCGCGCAGTTTGGCCGTGTCGTACAACACGCAACCGCCTATCCAGGCCACCCGGTAGCAGCGGCTGGTGGCGCGCGTGAGGCCAAGCCTGGACTGCAGATGAAACAGATTGGCCGCGCTGTGCAGGTGGTGCCGCCGCCACGCCGGACCGTCCGGTTCGACCAGTTCGGGCCGCACCGTGGTCTCCCAGAATTCGATCGCCTCCTGCTGGGGACGCGTGTCGCCGAGGTGGCTCAGGCCGTGCAGCGCGCTGCCGACGAAGCCGCAGCGCTGCTCGCCGATGACCTCCAGCAGCCGCTCGATCAGGTCGCGCTCGAGCAGCACGTCGTCGTCGAGGAACAGGCAGTACGGCGCGCTGGCGCGCGACAGCAGCGCTGCGCGGTGTTCGGCCATGCCGCGCCGGGGCAGGTGGCGCGCCGCGCTGACGGCGTAGCCGCGCGCGATCAGGAAGCGCAGCGCGGCCCGCACCGTCGGCTGCTCCAGCGCGCCGTCGCCGTCGGACTGGTCCGAGACCACCACGCGCAGCCGTGGCAAGGTCTGCGCCGCCAGCGACACCAGCGTGGCCGTCAGCGCATGGGCACGGTTAAACGTCGGCACAAGCACGTCGACGGGCGCGCTCACCGGCCGCTCCCGGAATCGGCGGCCGGTCCGGCGCCGCGCCCGTACAGCCAGGGATTGAGCGCGGGATCGTTGTACATCTTGAACTGGCGATAGACGCGGAACCACGACTGCCCGGACGCGGTCTCGCGCAGCAGGCGGTCGAGGCAGCCGGCCAGGTCGCCGCGCTGCGTCGTGAGCCGCTCGAGCCGGGCGGCGCAGGCGGCCATGTGGGCGGCGCCGGCCTCGCCCCGCCGCGCCTGCGCGCGCATATGGAAGATCTTCAGCGCCAGGATGGACAGGCGGTCGATCATGGCGCCGGCCGTCTCGCTGCTCAGACGTGCACCTGCGGCGGCGTCGCCGGAAGCGGGCGCCGGCAGGCGCGCCAGCAGCGCATCGTCGATCGCCTCGACGGCGTCGTTGCGCAACTGGTTGTGACGGTCGATCGTCCGCTTGCCGGCCGCGATGACCTCGGCCGCCACGTCGGTGCGGCGGGCCCGGTCCTCCTCCCGCCACAGCAGCGTATTGTGATAGTGGTTGGCGCCGATGGCGGACCACAACGGGTCGGCCGCGCCGGCCTCCGGCTCCACGTGGCCGGCACGCCGGCGCAGCGCGGCGTCGTGGAAGCGGACGATGGCGCCGGCGTCGGGCACGTCGGCCGGCGGCGGGCGCATCGCGCGCCGCTCAGTGGCCATGGCGGCCGCCGCCGGCACGCTCGCCGCCGTCCTGTTCCCCGCGTTCCGCGTGGTCCTGCGACGGCCCCTTGAAGGCCGCGCTGACGTCGGCCGGCGTTTGGAATTGCTCGTCGGGCAGTTGTTCCAGCGAGGCGCAGACGCTGTCGTCCGCGCCTTGTTGCCTGGCCGTGTCGATCAGCGTGCGCTTGTTGGTCGGATAGTCTACCCCCTTGAGGTACTTTTGAATCTGGACGGGATTTGCGTGTGCCATCGTGGTCTCCTTGGTAGCCGCCGGGCGCGCGTTGCCATGCCGCGCGCCACGCTTGCTACGTATGACAGTGAGCTGGCCGTCCGGTTCCAAATAAGCGCGCTTGGCCTCGGCCAGATCGCCGATTTCATGCTCGCGCAACAGCCGCCGCCGCGCGCCATGAGGCAGCGCAGAAGTGCGCCATGCGGCGGCAGCGCCTGGCGGGAAAAATCCACGGCACTTCTTCGGGCGCGGACGGTCCAACCGGGGCGCGTGCGCATCGTGCGTGCTGAGCTGAACCTGGGGAGCGGCGACGACGATGGACGAGGGCGGAGAGGGCGCGGCCGGCGGCGCGGGGACCGCGCGGCATGCCGGTCGGCGCTGGCGCGCGTGGTGGCGGCCGGCGCCGGACCAGCCGGCATACGACCTGTGGCGCCTGCTGCACGGCCACCGCTGGCGCATCGCCGCCGCCGTGCTGGCGCTGGTGTTGGCCAAGGTGGCCACCGTCGGCGTGCCGCTGGTGCTCAAACGCTTGATCGAGCTGTTGTCGGCGTCGGCGCAACTGGCGGCGCTACCTGCGGCCCTGCTGGTGGGCTACGCGCTGCTGCGCTGCGCCGCCACCCTGCTCAACGAGCTGCGCGACCTGCTGTTCGCGCGCGTGGCGCAGGGCGTGGTGTCCTTGTACGCGCAAAAGACTTTCATGCACCTGCACGCGCTCGGCGCCGGCTTCCACGCGCGGCGCCAACTCGGCGGCCTGCTGCCGGACATCGACCGCGGCACCAGCGCGATCGCCTTCCTGCTCGGCGTCGGGCTGTTCACGCTGGTGCCGACCCTGATCGAAATCGCCATGGTGCTGGCGGTTATGCTGGCGCGCTACAGCGGCTGGTTCGCGGCCGTCATCGCGCTCACCTTCGTCGCCTACGCCGGCTACACGCTGTTGTTCACCAGCCGCCGCAGCGCCCACCAGCGCCGCGTCAACAAGCTCGATTCGCACGCCAAGAGCCGCCTGGCGGACAGCCTGATCAACCATGAAACCATCAAGTACTTCTGCAACGAGGCGCTCGAGGCGCGCCGCTTCGCCGCCATCATGGGGCACTGGCGCGAGGCGGTCGACCACAACCAGCGCGCCCTGTTCGTGTTGCACGTCGGCCAGAGCGCCATCATCGCCGCCGGCGTGGCCGCCGTCATGCTGCTGGCCGGCCAGGCCGTCTGGCGCGGCCGCCTTACCGTGGGCGACCTGGTGCTGGTCAACGCCTACGTGCTGCAGGTGTGCCTGCCGCTCAACGCGCTCGGTTTCATCTACCGCGAGGCGCGCGACGCCCGCGTCAACGTCGAGCGCTTGTTCGCGCTGCTGGACGAGCGGCCCGAGGTGGACCAGTCGCCAACGCTGGCGCCGCTGCGGCCGGCTGGCGGCGAGGTGGTGTTCGAACGGGTCGGCTTCCAGTACCAGGCCGCACGGCCGCTGCTGAGCGACATCACCCTGCGCATCGGCCCCGGCCGCACGCTGGCCGTGGTCGGCAGCAGCGGCTCGGGCAAGTCGACACTGGCGCGCCTGCTGCTGCGCCTGTACGACCCGACCAGCGGCCGCATCCTGGTCGACGGCCAGGATATCCGCGCCGTCAGCCCGGCCAGCCTGCGCCAGGCGATCGGCGTGGTGCCGCAGGAGACGGTGTTGTTCAACGACACCATCGCCTACAACATCGGCTACGGGCGCGTCGGCGCCGGCGCGGCCGAGATCGAGGCGGCCGCGCGCGCCGCCCACCTGCACGATTTCATCGCCGCGCTGCCGCGCGGCTACGACACGCTCGTCGGCGAGCGCGGCGTGATGCTCTCGGGCGGCGAGCGGCAGCGCCTGGCCATCGCCCGCATCGTCTTGAAGAATCCGCCGATACTGATTTTCGACGAAGCCACGTCCGCGCTTGATCCAGCTTCAGAACACGCGATTCAGCTGGAACTTAATCGTCTGTCAAAAAATCGAAGCATCATGATCATCGCGCACCGGCTCTCGACGGTCGTCGGCGCCGACGAAATCATCGTGCTCGAGCATGGACGCATCGAGGAGCGCGGCACGCACGCCGAGCTGCTCGGTCGGCAAGGTTTTTACGCGCGGCTGTGGCAGCTCCAGCAACGGGTGGAGCGCGAAACAGCCCAGCGCCACGTGGTGTTTTGAACCGGAGGGCGGAATGCAACAACCAACAATATCGTTGGTCGCGGGTGCGCGCGCGCCCGCGACGGGGGAGGGCGCATGCGGACGCTAGACGTGCTGACCTGGCACACCCACGGCAGCTACCTGTATTACCTGAGCCAGGCGCCGCACCGCTACCACGTGGTGTCGCGTCCCGGACGTCCGCCCGGCTACGGCGGGCGCTGCGGCGACTTTCCCTGGGGCGACAACGTCTTCGACCTGCCGGCCGCGCAGGTGCGCGCGCGCCGCTTCGACTGCGTTATCTACCAGGACGATCCGCAGTACTTCGGCGACCAGTACGAACTGCTGACGGCCGAGCAACGGCGCCTGCCGCGCATCTACATCGAGCACGACACGCCGCGCCCGCACGCCACCGACACCGTCCATCCGGTCGACGATCCCGGCCTGCTGCTGGTGCACGTAACGCCATACAACGCGCTGATGTGGGACAGCGGGCGCACGCCGCACACGGTGATCGAGCACGGCGTGCGCGTGCCCGATGGCGTGCGCTACCGGGGCGGGCGGGCGCGCGGGCTGGTGGCGGTCAACCACCTGGCGCGGCGCGGACGCCGGCTCGGCGCCGACCTGTTCGAGCAGGTCCGAAACCGCGTGCCGCTCGACCTGGTCGGCATGGGGGCGCAGCCGCCCGCCGGGCTGGGTGAGGTTTCGCCCGGACGGCTGGCCGAGTTCCTGGCCGACTACCGTTTTTTTTTTCACCCGGCGCGCTACACCAGCCTGGGGCTGGCGGTGATCGAAGCGATGATGGTTGGCCTGCCGGTGGTGGGGCTGGCCACGACCGAGCTGCCGACCGTGATCCGCAACGGCCGCAACGGCTTCATCGACACGCGTCCGGAGCGCCTGATCGACGCCATGCGCATGCTGCTGCGCGAGCCGGCGCTGGCGCGCGAGGTGGGCGCGCGCGGCCGCGCCGTCGCCCTCGAACGCTTTCATATCGACCGTTTTGTCGCCGATTGGAACGGCGCGCTCGCGCGCGTGACCGGCACTTGAACAGGAGCCTACTCTATGCTGAAAATTGCCATGATCAGTGATCACGCCTCGCCGCTGGCGGCGCCGGGCAGCGTCGATTGCGGCGGCCAGAACGTCTACGTCGCCAACCTGGCCTGCCAGCTGGCGCGGCACGGCTGCGCGGTCGACATCTTCACGCGCCGCGACCACCCCGCCCAGCCGCTGCTGACGCACTGGCAGCGCGATGTGCGCGTGATCCACGTGCCCGCCGGGCCCGCCGCGTACGTGCGCAAGGAGGACATGCTGCCCCACATGGCGCGGTTCGCGCGCTTCGTGGCCGGTTTGGCGCGCGACCAGCGGCCCGGCTACGACATCGCGCACGCTAATTTTTTCATGTCCGGCGTGGTGGCGGGCGAGCTGCGGCGCGCGCTCGGCATTCCGTACGTGGTCACCTTCCATGCGCTGGGACTGGTGCGGCGGCTGGCCCAGCGCGGCGCCGACGGCTTTCCCGACGAACGAGTGGCGATCGAGCGCGCGCTGCTGCGCGAGGCCGACCGCGTCATCGCCGAATGCCGGCAGGACCGGCAGGACATGGTGCGCCTGTACGGCGCCAACCGGGCCAACATCGACATCATTCCCTGCGGCTTCGACCCGCTGACCTTATGGCCCGTGCGCGAGCGGGCCCGCGCCCGGCTTGGTGTGGACGATGATGATTTCGTCGTCTTGCAACTGGGGCGCATGGTGCCGCGCAAGGGCATCGACACGGTGATCGAAGGCGTGGCCGAACTGGCCGCGCGCTACGGCGTGCGCGCGCGGCTGCTGGTGGTCGGCGGAGCGGCGGCGCCCGCCGGCGGCGGCGACAGCGCCGAGCTGCGGGCGCTGACGGCGCTGGCCGCGCGCCTCGGCCTGGAAAGCCAGGTCAGCTTCGTCGGCCCGAAGCCGCCGTCGGAACTGCGCCACTGGTACAGCGCGGCCGACGTGTTCGTCACCACGCCGTGGTACGAACCGTTCGGCATCACCCCGGTCGAGGCGATGGCGTGCGCCACGCCGGTGATCGGCGCGGCCGTCGGCGGCATCAAAAGCACGGTGGTCGATGGCCGCACCGGCTATCTGGTGGCGCCGCGCGATCCGGTGCAGCTGGCCGCGCGCTTGCACCGCCTGTACGCCGATCCTGCCCACGCACGCAAGCTCGGCGAGGCCGGCTGGCGCCGCGCGCACCGCCACTACACGTGGGATGGCGTGGCGCAGCAGGTATTGTCGGTCTACCAGGGCGTGGTGGCGCAAACGGCCCGCGAGGCCGGTCGCGCCGACCGGCTGGCGCGGCGGGAAGGCGCGGCGCCCGCGCCGGCGCCGCAATTGACCCTGGGAGGACGCATATGACTCATACCGATTTCGACACCAGCCTCGAGGGCAAGGTGGTGCTGGTCACCGGCGGCGCCAGCGGCCTGGGCGAGGCGCTGTGCCGGCTGCTGGCGGCGTCCCGCGCCAGCGTGTTGGTGGCCGACCTGGACGGCGAAAAGGCGGGCGCGTTGGCGCAAGCGCTGCGCGCACAGGGCCTGCGTGCCGATGCCGCCGGCCTCGACGTGGGCGACGCGCGGGCGGCCGAGCAGGTTGTGGACGGCGCCGTCGGACGATGGGGGCGGCTCGACATCCTGATCAACAACGCCGGCACCGACCTGACCTTGCCGCTGACGCAGCTGGCGCCGGCGGACTGGTTGCGCGTCATCGGCACCAACCTCAACGGCCCGTTTTTCCTGGCCCGCCGCGCCGCCGCGCACATGATGGCGGCCGGCGGCGGCCAGATCGTCAACATCGCCTCGACCGCCGCCAAACGGGCCTGGCCCAACGCCGCCGCCTACCACGCCAGCAAATGGGGGCTGCTCGGACTGTCGCACGCCATGCACGCCGAGTTGCGCGGGCACGGCGTCAAGGTCACGGCCGTCATCGCCGGCGGCATGCGCACGCCGTTCCTGCTGGACCGCTTTCCCGAGCTCGATCCGCAGGTCTTGCAAGACCCGATGAACGTGGCGCGCGCGGTCAAGGCCGCGCTGCTGCTGCCGGCCGAGTCGGTGCTGGCCGAGTTGACGGTGCTGCCGATGGCGGAGACGTCATGGCCGTGAGCGCCGCCGCCATTTTCCTCGACAAGGACGGCACGCTGGTCGACGACGTCCCCTACAACGTCGATCCACGGCGCATCCGGCTCGCACGCGGCGCGGCCGCCGGGCTGCGCCGCCTCGGCCGCCTGGGCTACCGGCTGCTGGTGGTGAGCAACCAGCCGGGCGTGGCGCTGGGGCGTTTCGACGCCGGCGCGCTCGAACCGGTGCGCGGGCAACTGACTCGCTTGCTACGCTTGCGGGGCGTGCGACTCGATGGCTGCTATTTCTGCCCGCACGGCCCGGACGACGGCTGCGACTGCCGCAAGCCGCTGCCCGGCATGCTGCTGCGCGCCGCCGCCGAACATCGCGTCGACCTGTCGGCCTCGTGGATGATCGGCGACATCCTCGACGACGTCGAGGCCGGGGCACGCGCCGGCTGTCGCACCATCCTCATCGACAACGGCAACGAAACGATGTGGCGGCGCTCGCCGCTGCGGGCGCCGACGTGGATCGCGAGCGACCTCGACGCGGCCGCGCGGCTGGTGGCGGCCACGCGGGGCATGCCATGGCCGGCCTGAGCGCGGTGGAGGCCACGGCCGGGGCCGGCGCTGCCGTGGCAGGTACAGCCCCGGCCTGCGCCCCTCCGGCCCGCGCTGCCACGGATGGGGTTGCCACGGCCAGCGCTGCCCCAGCCGTCGCCCCACTTGCCGGCGCTGCCGCGGTCGTCGCCCCGCCGGCAGGCGGCGCGTGGGAAGGCGCCGCCAACATCCTGTGCGTGCGGCTCGACAACCTCGGCGACGTGCTGATGTGTACGCCGGCGATGCGCGCCATCGCCCGGCACCGGCCTGCGCGCCGCTTGACGCTGCTGACATCGCCCGGCGCGGCCGGCGCCGTGCCGTTCATCCCGGAACTTGATGCCGCGCTGGGCTACGCCGCGCCGTGGGTCAAGGGCCCGGCGCCGGTCGGCGGCGCGACGGTGGCGCTGCTGCGGCGCTTGCGCGCGGCGCGCTTCGACGGCGCCGTCATTTTCACGTCCTACAGCCAGAGCGCGCTGCCGGCCGCGTTGTTATGCCAACAGGCCGGCATCCCGCTCCGGCTGGCGCATTGCCGGGAAAATCCCTATGCGCTGCTGAGCGACTGGGTCGAGGAGACCGAGCCCGCGCAGGGCATACGGCACGAAGTGCGTCGCCAACTGGCGCTGGTCGGCGCGATCGGCTGCCGCGCCGGTGACGAGCGGCTGTCGTTCGCCGTGCGCGGGTCCGACCTCGACTGGATGCGCCAGTTGCTGGGCGCCGAGCTCGCCGACCAATCCCGCCCCTGGGTGTTGATGCACCCGGGCGCGAGCGCGCCGTCGCGGCGCTATCCGCCGGCGCACTGGGCCGGCGTGCTGCGCCGGCTGGTTCTGCAACAGGGGCTGCCGGTGGTGCTCACCGGCGATGCTGGCGAGGCGTCTTTGATAGCATCCATCATCGGCGACGCTCGCCTGCCCGGCGCGCGCTCCGTCGATGGCGATGACGATGGCAACGGCAATGGCGACAGGATAGGCGAAGCGTCGGCGGCCGGCGGCATGGCGCGCTCGCTGGCCGGACGGCTCGACCTGGGCAAGCTGGCGGCGGCGATCGCGCTGGCGCCGGTGCTCGTGTCCAACAACACCGGCCCGGCGCACCTGGCGGCCGCGCTCGGTACGCCCGTGGTCGACCTGTACGCGCTGACCAATCCCCAGCACACGCCGTGGCGCGTCGCCAGCCGCGTGCTGTTCCACGACGTGCCATGCCGCTACTGCTACAAAAGCGTTTGCCCGCAAGGGCATCACCGCTGCCTTTCTGGCGTGGAGCCGGAGCGGGTCGTCGAAGCGATACTGAGCTTGCTCGCCCGGCGCCGGGCGGTCGCGGCCGACCCGGTTCAGGCGGCCGAGGCGGACGACGCCTGAAGGCCGCGCCTCGTCTTCGCCGGTTGCCGCCCCAGTCCGAACAAGGGCCGCAAGACGCCCACCCTGCGCACCAGCTCGAACACCCCGAAGCTGATGCAGAACGTCAGCACGACCAGTACCAGCCCCTCGGTTGCCGGCGCCAGCTTGACGGGCTTGAGCCAGTGCGCCATGACGACGATCAGCGTCTGGTGCAGTATGTAGACCGGAAACACCGCCTCCGTCAGATAGCGACGCTTGGCGCTGTCGAAGCCCAGATGGCGGTGGCCGAACCCGCAGACGGTGAGGATGGGCGCCCATTGGCACAGGCAGTAGATCAGCCGCATCGCCGGCTTCCACTGGCTCACGGCGGGCGAGGCCGCCAGCGCTTCGGGCATCGAATAGTAGCAGACGATGGCCGCCCAGCTGACCAGCCACAGGCCCAGGCTGGTCCAGCGCAGTTGTTCCACGTTGGCCCAGAAACCGGTCTGTACCGCCAGCATCGCGCCGAGCATGAACAGCAAGAAGTACTGCGCATGGTTGTACCAATCGTCGGTCAGCGCGTGCGTGGCGGGAAAGTGGTCGGCCAGGGCGAAGCGGGCGATGGCCAGCGCCACCACCGGCACGACGACGATCTTCCAGCCCGTGAGCCGCCGGGCCACCGCGTTCGACCAGGCTTGCAGGCGCGGCCCGGCCAGCCACGCGATCAGTCCGATCAACATGGTGTAGCACCACAGGTAGGCGACGAACCACAGGTGGTTCCAGGTCGGCAAGGCCAGGCAATCCTTGTCCTTGCAAAAACCATGGTAGCCGCCGACGTAGAGCCGCATGAATTCGCCGTAGCCGCCCTGGTAACCGAGTTTTTCGATGACTTCGAAATAGGACTGCGGCGGCACGACGACCAGCATGCCGAACACCAGCGGCACCAGCAGACGCCAGCTGCGTTGCTTGAGCAGCGCGCCGATGCGGATTTTTTTCAGCATGAAGGCGGTGGCGACGCCGGAGATCATGAACAGCAGGCCGAGGCGCCACGGCGAGGACAGGATCATCAGCGGTTCGATGGCGTCGCTGGCATAGGGACTTTTTACGTGCCAGTCCCAGCTCACGTAATACATGCCGGTGTGATACAGGATCAGAACGAAGAACGCGAAAATCCGTATCCAGTCGAGGAAGTAGAGGCGGTTCGGCTCGGTGTTGTGCATGGCTGGCTTTCGTCGTGGGATGCGATGAACCAGCATAGCGGGGCGCCCGCGCGCACGTCCAGCGTCGTGGGGCGAAACGGGAGGCCGCCGGGGCGAACCGGGCGCAATGGCCCGGCCGGCCGCCGGTCAGCCGGCGCAGGCCTTCTTCAGCTCGGCGATGTCGAGTTTTTTCATGCCCAGCAGGGCGGCCATGACGCGGCTGGTTTTTTCCGTGTCGTGGTCGACCAGCATGGCGGGGAGAATGGTGGGCACCACTTGCCACGACACGCCGAATTTGTCGGCCAGCCAGCCGCAGTTTTGCGCCTCGGGTGCGCCGCCCTCGGACAGGCGCTCCCAGAAATAGTCGATCTCGTCCTGGCTCTCGCAGTTGACCTGGAACGACACGGCCGGCGAAAACCGGAACATCGGGCCGCCGTTGAGCAGCGTGAAGCGCTGGCCGTCGAGTTCGATGGCGACGGTCATCACGGCGCCGGCGTCGTGGCCGTGATGTTCCTTGCCGGCCTCGGGATAGCGGGCCGTTTCGCATACTTTGGCGTTGCGGAAGATGCCGACGTAGAACGCGGCCGCCTCTTCGGCGCGGTCGTCGAACCACAGGCAGGGGGTGATCTTTTGCAGGCTGTGCATGGCGGCTCCGATCGGTGGTGGTGGTCGTTTAAGGCTAGCAGGAAGGGGCCGGCGCGGGCGCACGGGTGGGGGTTCTCGCTGGCTTGGCTATGTTGGTTATTGTTTGGGGCGCTGTTGCTGGCCTTTGCACTGGTCGTGGCGGCTCGGCGATGGCGGATTACGCTTCGCTAATCCGCCCTACGGGTTGGTTTAGGCGGCTCATGATGTCGGCGCGGTATTGGCGCGAGCAGGGCACCCGCGCGCCACTGCGCAGCACCAGCTCGCCATCGCCTTTGTCGAGCGATTCGACGCTGACGATCCATTCCAGCTGCACCGCCGCGCGGCGGTGGCAGCGCGCGAAGCGCGGGCCCAGCTTGTCCAGCAGTCCGGCCAGCGTTTGCCGCATCAGCGGCTGGCCCTCCGCCGTGTGCAGCACGAC
This sequence comes from uncultured Duganella sp., assembly GCA_963513825.1. Lineage (GTDB taxonomy): Bacteria > Pseudomonadota > Gammaproteobacteria > Burkholderiales > Burkholderiaceae_D > Rugamonas. The sequence goes on along the minus strand of CAUPRW010000004.1, from coordinate 66,558 downwards.
GTAGTTGTCGGCCGTTTCGATCCACTGTATCTGCTCGACCCGGACCACGCGCGTGCCGCCACGTTCCGGTACCAGCAGCTGGCTGATCGCCGGCAGTGGCGACGGCGCTGCCACCGGCGCCGGCGCCGGCGCGACCGTCGCCAGGCGTTCGCGCGCGCGCGCCAGCGCCCGTTGCAGCCGTTGCTGGTCGTAGGGCTTGAGCAGGTAGTCGATGGCGTTGGCGTCGAAGGCGCGGATCGCGTATTCGTCGTAGGCGGTCACGAACACCACCAGCGGCGCCGGCGACGGCAGCGAGGCGGCGACATCTAGGCCGCCGACTTCGGGCATCTGGATGTCGAGCAGCAGCAGGTCCGGCGCGAAGGCGGACAGCCGTTCGAGCGCCTCGACGCCGTCGCGCGCTTCCTCGATGGCCGTGATGCCCGGCTCGAGCGCCAGCATGCGGCGCATCTTGTCGCGCGCGGGGCGCTCGTCGTCGACGATCAGGATGCGCATGGCAAGCGCATTTCCGCCCGCACGCCGGCCGGCGCGAGCTGTGTCAGATTGAACGAGGCGGCGTCGCCGTACAGCGTGGCGAGGCGGTCGCGCAGGTTGCGCACGCCGATGCCGCCGCCCTGGCGCGCGGCATCGCCGGGCTGCCGCACGGATCCCGGCAGCATGCCGCCGTCGTCTTCCAGCCGCAGCACGATGCTGTCGCCTTCGCGGCCGACCGAGATCGTGATCGCGGTGCGCTGGCGGCGCCGCTCGACGGTGTGCTTGAAGATGTTCTCCAATAGCGGCTGCATGCTCATCACCGGCACCGGGCAGGCCAGCAGCGCCTCGTCGATGTGCCAGTTGATCGCCACGCGGTCGGAAAAGCGCTCGCCCATCAGCGAGGCGTAGCCGCGCAGCAGGCGCAACTCCAGTTCCAGCGGCACCTGGTGCTGCTCGCCCACGTCGAGCGTGGCGCGCAGCACGTCGGCCAGCTGCACCAGCATGGCGTCGGCGCGCGCGACATCGCTGTGCATCAGCGACGAGATGGTGTTGAGGGCGTTGAACAGAAAGTGCGGTTGCAGCTGCTGGGTGAGGCGCAGCAGCTGCGCCTCGCGCAGCGACGCGTTGACGCGCTCGACCCGCAGCTTTTCGTTGAGCATGGCGTGATACGACAGCACGCCGAAAGTGATGGTGGCGAAGATAAAGAAGAACACCGTCATCTTCACATCCTCATACAGATACACCTGCGGCCATGCGTGGTGTGTATAGGTTTCGCCGGCCAGGCGGTAGACCACGTGCCGGATGCCGAAGGCGATCGGCACGAAGACCACCCAGTAGATCGGCAGCCACACCAACTGGCGGGCGAACCAGCGCAGCGGCGACGAGATCAGGTGGTCGTGCCTGCGTGTGAAGTAACGCTGCAGGAGCAGCAGCACCGTGCCGGTGAAAGCCGAAGAGGTCTCCCACAGTATCGGCTTCCACACGCCATGATCGTGGTCCCGCAGATATTCCTGGACGGCCGTGGTGGTCATCAGCAACCAGAATAGTATCCAGGCGACCGCGATGATGGTTTGGGTGCGTGTGGGGCGCATGGCTGGTCCTAGCGGTAGCGCGTTTCCATCAGGTCGATCTCGCGCACCAGCTTGCGCGAGATGGCGTCGGAGATGCGGTCCGTGCGCGCCAGCTCGAACACGGTGCGCCGCTCGGCCGCCAGCGCCGCCAGGCGCAGCTCGTTTTCGGCGTGGTCGGTCTTGCGCCATTCCGAGTCGTCGTCGCGGTCGACCTCGTTGAGCTTATGTTCGTAGAACGCGATCACCCGCGCGGCCGCCTGCGGATAGACCTCCGGATCGACGCAGCTTTCCGCCGCCATCAGCGCAACCTGCGTTTTCTCGATGGCCTTGATGGCCGCGTTGGCGGCCTCGCGGCGCGCCAGGTCTTCCTCGCGCTGCTCCTCCGGCTCGGCCGGGAAGGTCATGCCGGCCAACAGGCGGGGCAGGGCGATGCTGGCCGTCAGCAGCGAAATCAAAATCACCGAGCAGGCCAGGAAAATGACCAGCGCGCGCGCCGGGAAGGGCGCGCCGCTCGGCAGGGCCAGCGGCAGCGTCAGCACGCCGGCCAGCGTGATGGTGCCGCGCGCGCCGGCCAGCGTGGTCGCCAGCAGCAGGCGCGGATTGATCTTCTGGCGCTCCTGGTTGCGGATCTTTTGCTTGAAGATCGTCAGCCGCAGCGAGGCCCACACCCATGCCATGCGCAGCACCAGCAGGCCGGCGGTGATGGCGAAGGCGTAGATGGCCAGCCACCACGGGTTCAGATGGCCGCTTTCCATGATCGAGGCGCTGGCGCCGCGGAAGATGTCCGGCAGCTGCTCGCCGAGCAGCACGAACATCACGCCGTTGAGCGAGAACTGCACCGTGTCCCACACGGCCGAGCGCTGGATGCGGGTGTTGGCCAGCGCGTGGCCGCTCAACTCCACATAGCTCATCGTCACGCCGGCGGCGACGGCGGCCAGGATGCCCGAGCCGTGCAGGCGCTCGGCCACCAGGTAGGCGCCGAACGGCAGCAGCAGATTGACCAGGATGGGTGAGCCGGTCGGCTCGCCGAAGCGGCGCGACAGCCAACGCTGCGCCCACGTCACGGCCAACGTCACGCCGACGCCGGCGCCGATGCCGGCCACCACCAGCCAGATGAAGGTGAGGGCGGCGCTGCCGACCGAGAAACTGCCGGTCATCGCGGCGGCGACGGCGAAGCGGAAGCACACCAGGCCACTGGCGTCGTTGAGCAGCGATTCGCCCTCGAGGATGTGCATCAGGCGTTTTGGAATCGGCGTGGTCGAGGCGATCGAGCTGACGGCGATCGGATCGGTCGGCGAGATGATGGCCGCCAGCGCGAAGGCGACCGCCAGCGGCATGGCCGGGATCAGCCAGTGGATCAGGAAGCCGGCGCCGATGACGGTGAACACCACCAGCCCCAGCGCCAGTTCGAGAATGGTGCCCTTGTCGCGCAGCAGGCCGCTTTTGGGGATGCGCCAGCCGTCGAGAAACAGCAGCGGCGGCAGGAAGGCGAGGAAGAACAGCTCCGGCTCGAGGTCGACGCCATGCGAGGACTTGGCGGCGATCAGCGCGCCGAGCGCGATCTGCACCAGCGGCAGCGGGATCGCCGGCGGCAGCAGCCGTTTGATATAGGCGCTGGCGACCACCGCCAACAACATCGCCAGCACCACTTCGATTGAATCCATGCCCGTCCTTATTCATTGCAAAACGCTATGAAGCTTACACCATAGTCCGCTCCGTAAAAAGTTGGTGGCGGGCACTGGTCAAGCCGCCATGTTTCTGTCATAATCTGGCCTCTCCACGCGGGAGTAGCTCAGTTGGTAGAGCGCAACCTTGCCAAGGTTGAGGTCGAGAGTTCGAGACTCTTCTCCCGCTCCAAAATTCTTCGGTTCCACCCCTACTGCCTTGAGTGAGACGCTGGCGTCGCCACTTAGGGGACGTACCCCAAGGGGTACGTCCCCGCCTGGCCGTGCGGGGTGAAAGCCCGCATCCGGCTAGTAAAAAGAAACCCTCGAGGTTTCTTTTTTTTATGCCAATGTTTTACCTTCCGCCCAGCCATAACCGTTGTAAATCGTGCTTTAAATCAATATCGCAGGGTCCAAAATGTGACGCGGGCGTGTTGCTCCCGCTATACTTGGACAGCAATGGAAGCCAAGCCCGCCGTGGGCATTTTCCTATCAGCGGACCTCGATGGAGACCAATCTATGAAATCAGTTCAGCAGGAAGTGGATGAGCGCAGCAATTTAACAAACTCCAACAAGTTCGAACTGCTGCTGTTCCGCTTGGGTGGCGACGCCAATGGTCAACACTCCGAGTTGTTTGGTATTAACGTGTTCAAAATCCGCGAGATCGTCGCGATGCCGGAAGTGACAGCAGTGGCCGGGTCCCCGCCACACATGCTCGGCGTCGTCAATCTGCGCGGTCAAATCATCACGGTGCTCGATTTGCCGGGCATCGTCGGCGTGACCCCAAAAACCGGTCTCAATATCATGTTGGTCACCGAATTCGCGCGCACCACGCAGGCGTTCGCGGTCGAATCGGTCGACGAAATCGTCCGCCTGGACTGGAGCCAGGTGCTCACGGCCGAAGGCACGGCCGGCGGCAAGGTCACCAGCATCGCGCGCGTCGATGGCGACGTGCAGAACACGCGCCTGGCGCAGGTGCTCGACGTCGAAACCATTTTGCGCGAACTGGTCCCGCCCGAGGGCAAGGACGTCGATCCGGAGACCATCGGCCCGAAAGTGCTGTTGAAACCCGGCGCGGTGATCCTCGCCGCCGACGACTCGGTGGTGGCGCGCAACCTGATCGAAAAAGGCCTGGACGCGATGGGCGTGCACTTCATCATGACCAAGTCCGGCAAGGAGGCGTGGGAGCGCCTGCAGCACATCGCCGAGGGCGCCAAGGCCGAGGGCGTGGCCATCACCGACCGCGTGGCCATGGTGCTGACCGACCTGGAAATGCCGGAGATGGACGGCTTCACGCTGACCCGTTTGATCAAGCAGGACGCGCGTTTCGCCAAGATTCCGGTGGTGATCCACTCCTCGTTGTCGGGCAAGACCAACGAGGACCACGTCAAGGGCGTGGGCGCGGATGCGTATGTGGCCAAGTTCTCGGCCGAGGACCTGGCCGGCACCATCCGCACGGTGATCGGCAAGGCCGCCAGCGCCGCCGCGTAGGCGGCGGCGAACAAATCAGGGTAGTATCGGAGGGCCGCGACGGCGACGTCGCGGCCCTTTGTTTGTTAACCCGCACCCCCGGGCGGGGACGTACCCCAAAGGGTACGTCCCCAAAGTTGCGGCGCTGGCGTTTCGCTAACCGCATGCGGGGGATGTTCCACCCTGATTGAAAGGACACGCAATGGCAGCCAAGAAAATTCTGTTTCTGACCGGCGACTTCGCCGAGGACTACGAGACCATGGTGCCGTTCCAGGCGCTGCAGATGGTCGGGCACACGGTGCACGCGGTTTGTCCCGGCAAGCAGTCCGGCGACACCATCAAGACCGCGATCCATGATTTCGAAGGCGACCAGACCTACACCGAAAAGCCGGGCCACCTGTTCGCGCTCAACGCCACCTTCGACGACGTCGACGTGGCGAACTACGACGCGCTGATGATCGCCGGCGGCCGCGCGCCCGAGTACCTGCGCCTGAACCCGCGCGTGATCGCCATCGTGCGTGAATTTTCGGCCGCGTCCAAGCCGATCGCCGCCGTGTGCCACGGCGCGCAAGTGCTGGCGGCGGCGGAGGTCATCCGCGGCAGGCGCATCTCGTGCTACCCGGCCTGCTCGCCGGAGGTCAAGCTGGCCGGCGGCGACTACGCCGACATCGCGGTCGACCAGGCGGTCACCGACGGTAACTTCGTCACCGCGCCCGCGTGGCCGGCGCACCCCGCGTGGCTGGCCCAGTTCCTGGTGCTGCTGGGGACCGACATCAAGCTTTAGGCCGTGGCGCCCAGATTGCGCGCGTGGAAGCGGATGTGGTCTTCCATGAACGTCGAGATGAAGTAGTAGCCGTGGTCGTAGCGCGCGTGCCGGCGCAGGTCCAGCGGCTGCGCCGCACTCCGGCAAGCTTCCTCGAACGCTTCCGGATACAGCTGCTCGGCCAGGAATTTGTCGCCGAGGCCCTGGTCGATCAGGATACCGGCCGGGAAGGGCGTCTTTAGACCGGCCATCAACAGGCTGGCGTCGTACTGCGCCCACGCCGTGCGGTCGTCGCCGAGATAGCCGCCGAAGGCCTTGTGGCCCCAAGGGCACTGCGATGGCGCCGCGATCGGCGCGAACGCCGACACCGAGCGGAACACGTCCGGGCGCTTGAGCGCCATCGTCAGCGCGCCGTGGCCGCCCATCGAATGGCCGAAGACGCCCAGGCGCGTGCCATCGACCGGCAGCTCCTTGACCACCAGCTCGCGCAGCTCGTGGATGTAGCTGTACATCCGGTAGTGCTTGGCCCACGGTTCGCGCGTGGCGTCCAGATAGAAGCCGGCGCCGACGCCGAAGTCCCAGCTGTCGGCCTCTCCGGGCACGCCGGCGCCGCGCGGGCTGGTGTCCGGCGCGATCAGGATCAGGCCCGCCTGCGCGGCGGCGCGCTGGGCGCCGGCCTTGATCATGAAGGTCTCCTCGTTGCAGGTCAGCCCCGCCAGATAGAACAGCGCCGGCATGCGCGCCTGCTCGTCCCCGGCGCCGTCTGGGATGAAGACCGAAAAGCGCATCGGCAGGCCGATCTCGCGCGAGTCGTGGCGATAAAAGCGCTGGCTGCCGCCGAAGCACGCGTGTTCACTGATTAGTTCAAGCATATGGTTTTCCTATGTTCCCTAGCGAACAGTCGAGGTAAATAATATCGGCCATAATAATCGAAGTATGGTTTACAAAGGAGAAGTACATGCCGGATATTCAGGTCATCATGGCCGAACTGGGCTGGCCACTGGCAATCGCGCTGGCCTGGTTGTCGGGGGAATTCCTGCATCGCTGGACACGTCTGCCGCGCATCAGCGTCTACGGAATCGTCGGTTTTTTGCTGGCCCAAATCTTCCCGGCCGCCTTGAGCAGCGGCCCGTCAAGCACCGTCACCACGCTGGCCAACCTGGCTTTCGGACTCATATTGTTTGAATTCGGCTATCGCATCAATCTGCGCTGGCTGCGCATCAACCCGTGGATCGCCGTCAGCGGCCTGGCCGAATCGGCCGCCACGTTCGCCATCGTCTACCTGATCGCCCACGTCACCGGCATGCCGCCGTTGACGTCCTTGCTGCTCGCGTCGCTGGCCATGTCGACCTCGCCGGCCGGCGTGCTCCGCGTGATCAATGAGCAAAACAGCTCCGGCCAGGTGACCGAGCGCGTGCTGCACCTGGTCGCGATCAACTGCGTGCTGGCGGTGTTCGTGTTCAAGGTGGTGGTGGGCTTCTGGGTGTTCGAGACTTCGGGCAGCCTGCCGCAGGCGATCTCGCACAGCCTGATCGAACTGGTGGTGTCGGCCGTCATGGGCGCGGTGATGGGCTTCATGGTGCCGGCGCTGCTGCGCCGCCTCGGCGCGCTGGCGCAGGACGGCACCGTCGCCTTCGCGCTTGGCGTGGTGCTGCTGGTGGCCGCCGCCGGCGCCTTCGAAGTCTCGCCGGTGCTCGCCACCTTGACCTTCGGCCTGGCCGCGCGCCACAGCCGCGTGGCCTTCAGCCGCACCGAGCGCAATTTCGGCGGCATCGGCGAACTGCTCACGGTGCTGCTGTTCGTGTTCGCCGTCTCCACGCTGGAGTGGGAACGCGTGGTCGATGGCGCCGGCCTTGGCATCCTGCTGCTGCTGGCGCGCTTCCTGGTCAAGACGGCCAGCGTCGCGGTGTTCGCCAAGGTGGGCGGCATCTCGTGGCGCAAGGGCGTGCTCACCGGCGTGGCGCTGGCGCCGATGTCGGTGTTCGTCACGCTGCTGCTCGAACAAACCAAATACATGGGCATCGTGCTGGTCGACGAACTGGCGGCGCTGGCGGCGATGACGCTGCTGCTGGAGGTGGTCGGCCCGATCATCACACAACGCGCGCTGATCTGGGCTAACGAAACCCAGGTCAAGGAGGAGAAGTAAATGCCATTAGAACCATTCAACACATCCGAACCGCTGACCATGGGCGTGGAGCTCGAGCTCCAGCTGATCAGCCTTTCCGACTACGACCTGACGGCGTCCAGCCCGGACCTGCTGCACCTGTTGGGACGCAAGCCCTTTCCCGGCAACGTCACGCCGGAGATCACCGAGAGCATGATCGAGATTAACAGCGACGTGCACACCAATCACACGGAGCTGGTGGCGCAGCTGCAGCTCATACGCGACACGCTGGTCACCGCCGGCGAGCAGCTCAACATCGGCATCTGCGGCGGCGGCACGCACCCGTTCCAGAAATGGTCGGACCGGAAGATCTTCGCCAAGCCGCGCTTCAAGGAGGTGTCGGAGCTGTATGGCTATCTGGCCAAGCAGTTCACCATCTTCGGCCAGCACGTGCACATCGGCTGCGCCAACGGCGACGACGCGCTGTTCCTGCTGCATTCGCTCAGCCGCTACGTGCCGCACTTCATCGCGCTGTCGTCGTCGTCGCCGTACGTGCAGGGCAACGACACGCTGTTCAACTCCGCGCGTCTCAATTCGGTGTTTGCCTTCCCGATGAGTGGACGCGCGCCGTTCGTGCAGAACTGGGCCTCTTTCGAGAACGAATACTTCGCCAAGATGGAGCACACTGGCGTCATCAAGAGCATGAAGGACTTTTACTGGGACATCCGTCCCAAGCCGGAATTCGGCACCATCGAACTGCGCGTGTGCGACACGCCGCTGACGGTGGAGCGGGCCGCCGCGCTGGCGGTGTACCTGCAATCGCTGTGCAGCTATCTGCTCGAGCGCCGCGAAGAGGCGCCGGCCGAGGATGACTACCTGGTCTACAACTACAACCGCTTCCAGGCCTGCCGCTTCGGCTTGGACGGCACGCTGGTGCATCCGAAGAGCTACGACAGCCTGTCGCTGCGCGAGGACATCCTCACCACCTTGCGCAAGATGGAGCCGTATGGCGCCAAGCTTGGCGCCACGGCCGGCCTGCAGCACCTGATGCAGGTCACGCACGAGGGCAGCGACGCGCACTATCTGCGCCAACAGTTCGACCGCAGCGGCAGCGCCGAAGGCATGGTCGACGCGGCGATCCAGCGCTTTCGCGGCAGGTAGGCCATGACAAGCCTCGCATGCCGCTGGCTGTTGGCAGCCGTCGTCCTGGCCGGCATGGCGGGATGCGGCGGCGCCACCAAGACGCTGCCCGGGGACTATAAGCTCGAGCGCATGCGCGACCACAAAACCTACTATCTTTTGGGGCCCGCGAAGGAGGCGACCGACACGGCCGCCGACGGCATCGTCGACGGCATGGTGATGCGCATCGGCTGGGACGACGAAGTGATCGGCGTCGAACGTTTCGCCACGTTCCGCGGCGACCCGGATGGCTGGATGGTCATCGACATCAAGTCGGGAAAGATCACCGGTCCGGTATCGTTCGCCGAGTTCGAGGTGGTGCGCGACAAACATCATCTCCAGATCAAGACGGCGGAGCAGGCATGGAAAGCGCTGTGAGGCACAGCTAACAGATCGATTGCCGAAATGCGCATAAGGTGTGGGTTGAATCCCCACATCCTCAGGAGCACCACAGATGAAAATTCCCAGCCTGTTATCGTCCGCGCTGATCGGCGCCGTTGCCAGCGCCCGCTCGATGACGCCGATGGCCACCATCGCCACCGCCCGCATGGCCAACCGTCAGACTCCGGGCGAGGTATTGCTGCTCGACCGCCCGCTATTCAAATACGGCGCTCTGGCGATGGGCGTGGGCGAGCTACTCGGCGACAAGATGAAAACCGCGCCCGACCGCACCGTGGCGCTGGGATTGCTAGCGCGCGTGATGAGTGCCGGCATCGCCGGAGCCGCGCTCGCGCCCCGGGGGCGGGAGTCTGCCGGGGCCGCCGTCGCGGTGGCCACGGCCGTACCGCTCGCGTACCTGACGTTATCGGCCCGCAAGCGCGCCATGGCCAGCATCGGCCAAACCCGCAGCGGCCTGCTCGAAGACGCGCTGATCGTCGCCGCCGGCGCCGCCATCGTCGCCCTGTCAACCCGCGCCAACCAGCAATAACCCCATCGGGGTCAAGTCTGTCATTTGGACACGTGCTGATCAGTAGCGCGCCGACATGCCGTTAGTAACGATTTCAGTAGATGGGCTTGTGTCCGAATGTCGGCACTGACCCCTGCCGTGGTCGGGGTCAAGTCTGACATTTGGACACGGTCTCAGCACTAAGGCGCTCGACGGAGGTCGACAATGGTTCCAACAGACGAGCTCGTGTCCAAATGTCAGACTTGACCCCCCTCGGGTTAGAAGCGGGTTTCGCGGGCGACGCGTAGGAAGTTGTCGAGGATGGCTGTGCAGTCGAGTAGCTCGACGCCGCCGGCGCTGTGAAATTCCGGGTGCCATTGCAGACCCATCACGAACGGGGCCTTGCGGTAGCGGATCGCTTCGACCATGTTGTCCGGCACCGACAGCGCTTCGACCACCATGTCGCGCCCCAGCGTCTTGACGGCCTGGTGGTGGATCGAGTTCACCAACCCGGTCGGGCGGCCCTTGAACAGCTTGTTGAGCGACGAGCCCGCCGGGAAGCTGATCTCGTGGCGGTTGCGGTCGTAGTCGTCGTTGACGTGCGCCAGCGAGTCCGGCACGTCCGAGGCGATGTCCTGGTAGAGCGTGCCGCCGAAGGCGACGTTGATCAGCTGGCAGCCGCGGCATATGCCCAGCACCGGCTTGCCCGCTTCGACGAATTCGTGCAGCAGCTCGAGCTCGTACATGTCGCGCGCGCGGTCGCCTCCCCATTCGGGCCGGGTCGGCGTTTCCGAGTAGCTTTGCGGCGAGACGTCGGCGCCGCCCTGCAACACCAGGCCGTCGAGGTGGCGCGCGTAGTCGCGCAGGCGGATGTTGGACGGGTGCAGCAGGCCGTCGGTGTTGACGGTCGGGATCATGAACACGAGCACGTCGCGGGACATGACCCATTGGGCGATCGATTCCTCAAGGTATTGCAAATTCTTGCTGCGCAGGCCCGTGGCGCCGGCCTCCGGGTGGAAAATCCGCGCCGACACGCCAATGTGCAGCGGCCGCTGGATGATGTGGCGCGTGACCGAGGCGGCCACCCGGCGGTAGCGCGCCATGATCACCCGCCCCCACAGGCTGAAGACGTTGTCGCCGGGATCGAGATAGCGCGGCGTGCCCACTTCCGGACGCGCGGCGCGGCGTTCGTGGTCGCTCGCGCGCCGGTGCGGCGCTTCCTGCACGTGCACGTCTTCCGGCGGTACGTCTATGATGTCTTTATCGTCCGGCCCCGCGCCCATGCTGTCCCTCATTTACTATTGACATGATGCCAGTGTGCCATACACCGGCATCAACGGTCGCCCGGTTCACAAATCCTTACAACTGGCGGTTGCCATGCAGTCGAGCAAGGCGTCGGCGAAACCGGCCACCAGCGGGTCGGCGTCGCGCAGGCATACCAGGCCGACGGCCGACCTGAGCGAGCCGTGCGCCAGCGTGACGAAACACACGCCGGCCGGGGCCATCAGCTGCATGCATTCGGGCACGATGGCGATGCCCAGATCCGCTTCGATCAAGCTGAGCTGCGACGATTTGCGCGACAGCGCGCGCGCCGGCGTCGGAAAGAACCCCTGTTCCAGGCACAGGTTGGCGACCAGGTAGCTCAGGCCGCCCCGGTCCTTGTGCGGTATCGAGATGAAGCGTTCCCGGCTTAGGTCCGCCAGCTCGACGTTGTCGCGCGCGGCCAGCGGCGAGCGCCGCGACACGGCCACCATCAGCGGCTCGCTCGACACTTCGCGCACGTGGATGTGCGGATATTTGCGCAGGGTCGGCAGGCGGATCAGGCCGATGTCGGCGCGGCCTTCCTCGATGTCGAGGGTCTGGTTTTCCGACGGCGCCATCGACACGTCGAGCGTCACGCCGGCGAAGCGATCGAGCAGGCGGGCGATGGCGCCGCTGAGCGCCGGCGTCAGGATCACCGAGCTCGAATGCTGCAAGCGGATCACGCCGCGCGCGCCGAGGCCGACCTGGCGCGCCTGCACGACGGTGTCGTCGATGTCGTCGAGGATGCGCTTGCCGCGCTCGAAGAACAGCTGCCCCGCCGGCGTGAGCTCGATGTGGCGCGAGTCGCGCATCAGCAATTGCGTGCGCAGTTCGTCCTCGAGTTCCTTGACCTGGCGGCTCAGCGCCGACTGCGCCACGTACAGCTTTTCGGCCGCGCGCGAGTAGCTGCCGGCTTCGACGATTTCAACGAAGTACTTGAACTGTTTAAGCGAGATCACCGTGTATGCCGTTTCGAGATAGATGGCCGCCGTATTTGATATTGGCCTCAAGCGCGCGGCGCCGTTAAAGTGAAGCGTCACTTTTCATTTACGGAACCGCCATGTTGGAGCTTATCGGAATCATCGGCGTGGTGTTGAGTATTGCAGTAAAACTCATATGCGTCCAGATCGGTTGCGCCGGCGGCAAAGACGAACACGAGGATTGACGCCGCTGTCCTATAATCGGGCATGAACAAAAATATCCTCGCTGTCGCCGCCCGCGCTCTGGCGTCGTTTGTGCTGTTGATGCTGGCCGCCTGGGGCGGGTTGGCGCTGTGGTTCCAGCTGCCGGCGGCGCGGCTGCCGGTGGCCGCGCTCTGGGGCCTGGGCACGCTCGTGACGTTGGCGCTGTGGTGGCGCCGCCGCGACGCGCGCGTGGCGCTGCCGTGGCTGGCCGCGATGATCGCCTTGATGCTGTGGTGGAGCACCTTGAAGCCGACGCATGACCGCGTGTGGGCCGACGACGTCTCGCGCATGGTTACCGGCCAGGTGCGCGGCAGCGTCGTCACGCTCGACCAGGTGCGCAACTTCGACTGGCGCAGCGACACCGACTACACGCAGCGCTGGGAGGCCCGCAGCTACGATCTCGATGGTTTGCGGTCGGTCGATGTGGCCATGTCCTACTGGATGGGGCCCGCGATCGCGCACACGCTGGTGTCGTTCGGGTTTGCCGACGGCCGCTACCTGACGTTTTCGATCGAGATCCGCAAGCAGCGCGGCGAGAGTTTCGACGCCGTCGCGGGGTTTTTCAAGGGCTTCGAGACGGTGCTGATCGCCGCCGACGAGCGCGACATCCTGCGGGTGCGCACCAACGTGCGCGGCGAGGATATGTATTTGTACCGGTTGAAGATGCCGCCGGCGGCGATGCGGTCCTTGTTCCTGGCGTATCTGGACGAGGGCGCGCAGCTCAAGCGGGAGCCGCGTTTTTACAATACGTTGACGGCCAACTGCACGACGATTATCTTCGAGATGGCGCGGCGCATCGATCCCGGCTTGCCGCTCGATTGGCGGTTGCTGGCGTCGGGGTATCTGGACCGGTATCTGTTCGATATTGGCGCGCTGGCCGGGGCGGGGGATTTCGAGGCTTTGCGGCGGCAAGCGCACATCACCGCGCGGGCGCGCGCGGCCGACAAGGCGGAGGATTTTTCGGCGCGCATCCGCGCCGCCGGCGGATGACGTTTAAAGGCCAACCCGCGTGCCTTTGGCGATACGCCACCGTCACCACTTAGGGGACGTACCCCGTGGGGTACGTCCCCGCCCGGCCATCACCGCGCGGGCGAGGGCGGCCGACAAGGCGGCGGATTTTTCGGCGCGCATCCGCGCCGCGGGCGGATGACGTTTAAAGGCCAACCCGCGTGCCTTTGGCGATACGCCAGCGTCACCACTTAGGGGACGTACCCCGTGGGGTACGTCCCCGCCCGGCCGTGCGGGTTGGGCGAACGCCCAGGCCATCACCGCGCGAAATACAGCTCGTTGACGCGCTCCAGACTCACCTCCACCGCCCGCTGCGACAGCACCACGCGCCCGCCCTGCATCAAATACACATGATCGGCGATGGCGATCGCGCGCGCCGTGTTCTGCTCAACCAAAACGATGGTGCGCCCCTCCGCCTTGAGCCGTTCCAGCGTTTCGAACACCTCGTTGACGACCACCGGCGCCAGTCCCAGCGACGGCTCGTCGACCAGCAGCAGGCGCGGCTCGGCCATCAGCGCCCGCGCCATCGCCAGCATTTGCGCCTCGCCGCCGGAGAGCGATCCGGCCATCTGGGCGCGCCGCTCGCGCAGCCGCGGAAACATGACGAAAGACCGCTCAAGCCGCTGCCTGGCATGCCCTCGGTGCGACGGATGGAACGCCCCCATGATCAGGTTTTCCTCCACGCTCATGTCGCGGAACGTCAACCGATCCTCCGTGATCAGCGCGACGCCATGGTCGGCCATGCGCCACGTCGGCGTGCCGTTCAAGCGCGCGCCGTCGAGCCGCACCTCGCCCGCCGCCACCGGCAGCAATCCCATGGCCGCGCGCAGCAGCGTGGTCTTGCCCGCGCCATTGGGTCCGATGATCGCGGTGACTTCTCCCGCCCGCGCGCGCAGCGACACCTCCCACAACACATTGATGGCGCCATAACCGGCGCGCACCCGATCCAGTTCAAGCATCGGCCGCTCCGGCGGACGCCCCGGTGTAACTGCGCATCACCTGCGGATCCCGGAACACTTGATCGGGCGTGCCGTCGGCGATCAACTGGCCGAAATTGAGCACCACCACGCGCTGGCACAAGGCGCTGATGGTCTCGATATCGTGCTCGATCATGACCATGCCGACGCCGAAGCGCGCATGCATCTCCTTGAGCATCTCCATGAAGCGACGCTTGCCGTTGGTCTCGAGCCCGGCCAGCACCTCGTCGAGCAGCAGCAGCTTGGGCGAGGTCGCCAGCGCCTTGGCCACCTCCAGCGCTTTAAGCTCGGTCAGCGACAGTTCGGTGGCGGCGTCGCGCCCGGCCTTGTCTTCCAGTCCGGTGAACGCCAGGATCTCGTCGATCTGCCGTCCGTCGATCTTCTCGGCGCCGAAGCGCTGGGCGACGACCAGGTTCTCGCGCACCGACAGTTCGTGCATCGGTTGCGGCACCTGGAAGGTGCGGCCGATGCCGAGCCGCGCGCGCCGGTAGATCGGTGTGCGCAGCACGTCGTGGCGGTCGAAGCGGATGGCGCCGCCGGTGGCCCGCACCAGGCCGGAAATGGCGTTGAACAGCGTGGTCTTGCCGGCGCCGTTGGGGCCGACCAATCCGACCACCTCGCCGACGCCGACATTGAGCGTGACGTTGTTGACGGCGGTCAGGCCGCCGAAGCGCACCGACAGATTGTTCAGTTCAAGCATGGTCGTTCCTTCCTGGCTTGGATGAGGACTTGCCCAGCAACGGCAGCAGACCGGTGGGGCTGAAGATGATCATGGTAACCAGCAGGGCGCCGAGCACCAACTGGTGGCCGGTGGGGATCAGCGCCTTGAACAGCAGTTGATCGAGCAGGTACACCGCCAGAGCGCCGAGCACCGGCCCGGCGATGGTGCGGTAGCCGCCGAAGATGGCGGCGACGATGGGCAGCGTCACCCATACGCTGTTGAAGGCGTAGTCCGGTTCGAGGAAATTGAGGTAGTGCGCGTTGAAAGCGCCGGCCACGCCGGCCATGAAGGCGGACACCATCAGCATCAGGCCCTTGAGCAGCGTGCTGTTGACGCCGACCACGCGGGTGGCGTCCTCGCTGTCGTGCATGGCGCGCAGCGCCAGCCCATAGTGGCTGGCACGGATGGCGCGGTAGGCCAGCGCGAACAGCAGCACGATGGTGAGGATGACGAGGTAGGCGCCGGTCTTGCCGCCCATGTCGCTGCCGAACAGCGGCGGCAGCACCGGGATATTGCCGATGCCGCCGGCGCCGCCCGTCATCGATGTCCATTCGGTGGCGACGATGCGGAAGATGTGGGCGTAGGCCAGGATCGCCAGCGCGAAGTAGGGGCCGCGCAGGCGCAGCACCGGCAGCATCGCCAGCGAGGCGGCCACCGCGCCGGCACCGCCGAGCGCCATGCCGGCCATCACCGGCAGCCCGGCCTTGAGCGTGACGAGCGCGGAGACGTAGGCGCCGACGCCAAAGAACGCGCTGTGGCCGAAGCTGACCATGCCGCCCAGGTTGCCCAGCAGCGCCCACGACAGCGCCACGCAGCCGATCACCAGCGCGGCGACGACGAGGCTCATGACGTACTGGTTGGCGCCGAGCAGCAGCGGCACGGCGCCGTAGCCGACGGCCAGCACTGCCAACAGCGGCGCAAGGCGCGGCACCGACCGCCGCGATGGCCGGGGCGAATGCCGTTGCGTTGGCGGCCCTCCCGGGCCCGCCGCTGGCGTCGCATCGGGTGGCGCGCCCGGCCCGTTCATCCGCGCCTCCGGCTCGCGCCCATCAAGCCGTTCGGCATCACCAACAGCACCAGCAGGAACAGCACCATGCCGGCCAGCTCCTGCAGCGCGGAGCTGGCCAGCGTGACGGTCAGCGCCTCGGCCACGCCCAGCAGCACGGCGCCAAGCAGCAAGCCGGGAATCGAGCCCACGCCCGCCAGCACGGTGATGATGAAGGCCTTGACGGTCAGCGCGCCGCCATACGCGGGCTGGATCACGCCGTAGCTGTACAAGGCCACGCCGGCGAAGCCGGCCAGCGTGCCGGCGACGATGAACGACACCAGCTCCGTGCGTCCCGGCGGGATGCCCATCAACTGGGCGGCTTCGCGGTTGCTGGAGACGGCGCGCAGCGCCCGGCCATACCAGCTGCGCGAGAGCCACCACCACAGGCCAGCCATCAGCGCCAGGCTGACGATGAAGAACACCGCTTCGCCGCGCATGCTGTAGAGCGGCCCGACGACGAACGCCTCCTGCAACCAGCTCGAGCTGGTCGAGCGCACGTCGGCTTTCCAGATCAGCAGGATCAGGTTGGTCAGGATCACGCCGATGCCGAAGGTCAGTAGCAGCGAGTTGATTTCGCGGTCCTTGCGGATGCGGCTGACGACGCCGTAGACGCCGGCCGACGTCAAGCCGACGACGATCACGGCGATCGGAATCGCCCACGCCGGATTGAGGCCCAGCCCCGATTCCACGCTGTAGGCGATGTAGGCGGCCAGCAGCACCAGCTCCCCGTGGGCGAGGTTAATCACCCGCATGGTGCCGAACACCAGCGCCAAGCCCAGCGCGATCAGCGCGTAGGAACCGCCCTGGAGCAGGCCCGAATAGAGCGCCTGCAGGACCAGGTCCGTCATGCGCCTTGATCCGGGTTCGCCGACGCCATCACCACGGTTTTCCCGGATAGACCATTTTGGCGGTGGCGCTGCGCGGTGGCCAGACGATGGCGATGTTCTTGCCCTGGTGCTGTCCCATGCGGTGCACGAAATTCAGGTTGTCGCCGTTGGCGCCGAATTGCACGCGCCCGATCAGGGTGTCGCGGTCGGTCTTGCGCAGCTCGTCGGCGATGCCGCCTTTTTTGACCGTGCCCTTGTCGGCGGCGCGGGCGATGGCCTCGAACAGCAGCATCGATTGCACGTAGCCGAACTGGCCGAGGTAGTCCGGCTCCTTCTTGTACAGCGCCTTGTAGGCCTCGGCGAAGGCCTTGCCATCGGCGGTGTCGAACGTGGCGGGGAAGGGCAGCAGCGCGGTGCCGTACACGTTGGGCATAAGGTCCGGGAATTCGGCCGCCATCTTCGGCGTCGCCAGCGACCACACGCCGACCAGCGCCTTGACCGGCGGCTTGAGCACGCGCGCCGCGCGCAGGATGCCGACGTAATCATTCTCGTAGCCGACCATCAGTATCACCTCGGACTTGTCCTGCAGCCGGATCTTGTTGATGATCGGCTTGAAGTCGGTGATGGCCGGGTCGAACGAATGCCCGGTGGCCGCCACGCCCTTGGCGGCCAGCGCCTTTTGCACCGAGGTGGCCAGGTCCGACGTCGCTTCCTTGGTCGAGTAGACGATCGACACGCTCTTGGCGCCCATCTCGGCCAGGGTGCCCAGCACCGCCTTTTCGTAACCGGCGGTGTTATTGATGCGGAAAAAATTCTTGCGGCCGCTGTTGACCAGGCTGTCGTCGACGCCACCCGAGGTGATGTAGGGCAGCCCAAGTTTGTTGGCCGCGTCCGACGCCGGCGAGATATTGTTCGAGCCGTAGCCGCCGGTGATGGCGACCGCGCCGTCGCTGGCGAGCTTCTCGACCGCGGCCACCGCCTTGGCCGGCGCCGATTCGTCGTCGATGGTGACGACCTTGATTTTGTGTTTGCCGTTGGTCTTGTTGAATACTTCGGCGGCCACCAGCACGCCTTCCTGCATGCCGGCGCCGACCCGCGCCAGGCTGCCGGTCAGCGGCAGCTGCGCGCCGACGGTGAAATCCTCCGCGTTGACGCGGGCCGTCGTCGCCACCAGTGCCGCCATCAATGCGGCCATCGTTGTTGTTTTCATTTGAGTCTCCATCCTTCCCGTTATTTTTGTGCCAGTTGCCGCAGCTGTCCTTTCAGGATCTTGCCGGTGGTGGCCGCTGGCAGGTTGTCCATCGCGATGATCTCCGACGGGCACTTGTACGGCGACAGCCGTGCGGCCAGATACTGCCGCAACTCCTCGGTCGATACGCCATGGCGCGGATCGAGTTCGACGAAGGCCACCACCTCCTCGTTGCCGTCGCCGTCGCTGGCCGCGCGGCCCACCACGGCCGATTGCGTCACCGCCGGATGGGCGTTGAGCACCGTCTCGACCTCCAGCGGATAGACGTTGAAGCCCGAGCGGATGATCAGTTCCTTGGTGCGGCCGACGATGAACAGCGCGCCGTCGGCATCGCGCCGTGCCATGTCGCCGGTGTTAATCCATCCGCCGGGCCGCATCGCCGCCGCCGTCAGTTGCGGTTCGCGGTAGTAGCCGGCCATGATGTTCGGGCCGCGCACCCACAGTTCTCCGTCGGCGCCGACCGCCACCTCGGCGCCGGCGGCATCGACCACGCGCACCTCGACCCCGGGGATCGGCATGCCAACCGAGGCATCGGCGCGCGGCGCGTCGAGGCGCGTCTGGCTCACCGTCGGCGAGGTTTCGGTCAAGCCGTAGCCGTTGTGCAGCGCCACCCCCAGCAGCTGCTCGACCTGCGTCTTGAGGCTGGGCGAAAGCGGCGAACCGCCGGCGTAGGCGAAGCGCAGGCGGTTGCCCAGCCGGTGCGGCCGGGCGCCGCCGTCTTGGGCGTCGCCGCCGAGCTTTTCCAGCAGCCGCGCGTACATGGCCGGCACTCCCTGCAGGATCGTCAGGCCGTCGTCGCGGATCGCCTTGAGCAGGGCGTCGGGCGTGAAGCGCGGGCAGAGATGCAGGCACGCGCCGGCGTACAGGGTGCCGAGCATCACCGAGGTCATGCCGTAGACGTGGGTGATCGGCAGCACGCCGTAGGCGCGGTCGTCCGGCGTGAGCCCGCGCAGCGTACTCGAAATGGCGGCGATGAACAAGAGGCTGCGGTGCGTGAGCATCACGCCCTTGGGATTGCCGGTGGTGCCGGTGGTGTAGACCAGCGCCGCCACCTGGCGCCGGGACGCGTCGTGGCACGGCTCCGGCGCGCAGTCGGTGTCGAGCGCGCCGATCATCCACGGCGCCGCGTCGAACGGCGGTTGCGCCGGTTCGGCGCCATGGCGCTGGCCATGCTCCGCCGTCTCGGGCGAGCTCGTGGTTGGTGAAGGCGCCGATGTGTAGATCACGCGCCGCGCGCCGCTATGTTCGCGGATTTGGTCCACTTCGCGCGCGGACAGCCGGCCATTGACGTGGACGATCCAGGCGTCGATGTCGGCGGCGGCGAAGGTCAGCGCCACTTGCGCCATGCAATTTTCGCCGACCACCATCAGGCGGTCGCCGGCGCGCACGTCGAGCCGGCGCAGCAGCGCGGCCGTGTCATCGACCGCCGCCGCCAGCTGCGCGTAGGTCCATGTGCGCATGCCGTCGCGCAGCGCGGGTGCGTGCGGCGCGCGCGCCGACCAGCGGCGCACAATGCCGCCGAGGCGCGCGGGCAGGGTGGTCAGCACCTGCTCGATGTCGATGTCGTTCATCCGGCCAGCGCCGGGGTGTTCCGCCGTGTTGTCATGGTCTCCCTTTCGGAAGACACAATGTGCCGATTCGGCCGGACCCTGTCAAGCTTTGATGTCGATCAGCGTGCCGAGGTTTTGGTCGGCAGCCTGTATCACCTTGGCCGACAGGTCGAACTGCGCCTTGTACACCAGCGCGTTGGTGGTCTCGGTGGCGAAGTCGGTGCCGCTGGTGTCCGGCGACCGC
The DNA here is from genome assembly GCA_963513825.1 of uncultured Duganella sp. Taxonomy (GTDB): domain Bacteria; phylum Pseudomonadota; class Gammaproteobacteria; order Burkholderiales; family Burkholderiaceae_D; genus Rugamonas. The sequence goes on along the minus strand of CAUPRW010000004.1, from coordinate 46,841 downwards.
GCCGACGCCTCGGTTTGCCGGCCCTCGACCGACAACGTAACGCCGCCGCCGGCCGGCGACGTCTCCTGGAACGAGGCGCGCGCCGGCTCGAAGCCGGCGGTGTTCATGTTGGCGACCGAGTGCGCGCTGTTGGCGAGCGCGCCGGCGCTGGCCTGCAGGCCGCTGGCCGAGGTGTGGAGTGCGGATAATGCCATGATAGCCACCTAATAATTTTCCATTCGGAAACTACGCACAGTATATACGATTATTTCTATTGAGAATTCTTAATGACTTTTTAGATAATGAAATTCGTGTGTAATGCCCGTGTTTGTATGATAATCTTCGCGCCTTGTTGTTTTTGAGAAATTATCAGGGAGTTGTAAACATGGCGTTTTTTGATTTTCTGGAGAAGGACCGCACGATAGCCGGGTCCGGCTTCAACCGCTGGCTGGTGCCGCCGGCGGCGCTGGCGATCCACCTCTGCATCGGCATGGCGTATGGATTTTCGGTGTTCTGGCTGCCGCTCTCGCGCGCGGTCGGCGTCAGCGAACCGCTGGCCTGCCCCGCCGGGATGGATCTGCTGGCGCGCATCCTGTCGTCGGCCTGCGACTGGCAGATCTCGATGCTGGGCTGGATGTACACGATGTTCTTCGTCTTCCTCGGCCTGTCGGCCTGGCTGTTCGGCGGCTGGCTGGAACACGCCGGTCCGCGCAAGGCCGGCGTGGTGTCGGCGCTGTGCTGGTGCGGCGGCCTGGTGATCTCGGCGCTGGGCGTCTACCACCATCAAATCTGGCTGATGTGGCTCGGTTCGGGCGTCATCGGCGGCATCGGCCTCGGCCTGGGCTATATCTCGCCGGTGTCGACGCTGATCAAATGGTTTCCGGACCGCCGTGGCATGGCCACCGGCATGGCCATCATGGGCTTCGGCGGCGGCGCCATGATCGGCGCGCCGTTGGCCGACATGCTGATGAAGCACTTCGCCACCGCCGCCTCGGTCGGCGTCTGGCAGACCTTCCTGGCGATGGCGGCGATCTACTTCGTCTTCATGATGGCCGGCGCGTTGTCGTACCGCGTTCCGGCCGCCGGCTGGAAACCGGCCGGCTGGACGCCGCCGGCCACCAACGCCAACGCCATGATCACCACCCGCCATGTCCACGCCAGCAGGGTGTGGGGCATCCCGCAATTCTGGCTGGTGTGGTTGGTGCTGTGCCTGAACGTGACGGCCGGTATCGGCATCCTCGGCATGGCCTCGCCGCTGCTGCAGGAGATCTTCGGCGGCCAGCTGCTTGGCGTGGCCACCGCGTTCAACGAGCTGACGCTGGCGCAGAAGGGCCAGATCGCCGCCATCGCGGCCGGCTTCACCGGCTTGCTGTCGCTGTTTAACATCGGCGGGCGCTTCGTGTGGGCTTCGTGCTCGGATTTCCTGGGCCGCAAACTCACCTACGGCGTCTTCTTCGTGCTCGGCTTTTCGCTGTATGTGGCGATTCCGTCGCTGGCGCATGGCGGCCAGCTGGCATTGTTCGTCGGCTTCTTCTGCATCATCCTGTCGATGTATGGCGGCGGCTTCGCCACCGTGCCGGCCTACCTGGCCGACCTGTTCGGCACGCAAATGGTCGGCGCCATCCACGGCCGACTGCTGACGGCGTGGGCGGCGGCCGGCGTGTTCGGCCCGATGCTGGTCAACTACGTGCGCGAGTACCAGATCGCCAACGGCGTGCCCAAGGCGCAGGCCTACGACTTCACCATGTACGTGTTGTCCGGCCTGCTGCTGGCCGGCCTGGTGTGCAACCTGCTGGTGCGCCCGGTCGCCGACAAGCACTTCATGACCGATGCCGAATTGGCGGCCGAGAAGAAGCTCGCGCACGAGCGCGACGCCGCCGCCGCGACCGGCGCGGCCGTCGCCGCCGGCGGCGCCACCAGCTCGCTGGCGGTCGCCTTCGGTTGGCTGGCGGTCGGCATCCCGATGGCGATCGGCATCGGCATCACCGTGCAGAAGGCGTCGGTGTTGTTCAAATAAATATGTGGTGGCAGCAATGCCCGCCGGGCCGGTTCAGCGTCGCGCTGGACCGGCCCTTTTTGCGTCCGGGTTGCGGGTTGTCATTGAAAAGTGGCATCGCTGCTGACGGCGAGCAAGATGGCGCGCAAATGCCGGAGCGCCGGGTCAATGTACGTTTGATCTAGATCATACGGCCGACCCCTCTCTGACGTAGCCTTGTCACTCGCGCTGCAGACGCGTTGTCGAGACCGGATCGACACCATGCTTATTCCCGCGGCCATTCCACGGCCACCATATACTTTTTTTCGAGGCTTACTTATGTATCCATTTTCCCAATCAGTCACGCCTGCTGCCAGAACCCATTTTGAAGCGCAGATGGCGTTTTTTAACGATATGTCGAAATCCCTGTTCCGCACCGTCCAGCAATATAGCGACCTGAATATTCAACTGGCGCAAACCATGCTGGAAGAAAGCACGATGACCGGCCATCAATTCATCATCGCCGGCCGCCCGACCGAGGCGATCGCCGCCGCCGCCGCGCACGCGCAACCGACCGCCGAAAAACTGCGCGCCTATCAGCAGCATCTGTCGCGCATCGCCGCCGACACCCATGTCGACCTGTCCAAAGTGGCCGAAGAGCACGTGCAGGAAACCAGCCGCACCGCCAAGGCGCTGGCCGACGAGGTGGCGCGCGTGACGTCGGAGGAGACGGAAAAAACCCTGCGCAGCCAGCAGGATGCGGTCAGCAAGTTCACCGATCCGTTCATGAGCCAGTTCGATGGCGCGCGCCAGGGACGCGGCAACGAGATGCGCGGCAGCCAGTCGCTGCAAAGCGCCGGCCCGAACGGCGCTGAAAGCCATGCGGGCAGCATGCAGGGTGGCCAGCAGCCCGGCCAGGGCCAGACGGTGGGGCAGGCCGGCGCGCCAGGGGCCAAGCAAACCGGCGCCCGCAAGGAAACCTGATCTTAGCCCTTGAACCCGGTTGGGTTGTGCCGTGCGCGCAAGGCATTGCCGCGCGCGGCATTTTTTTCGTCCATGCCTTATCATGGGCAGCTTGTCGCTGTCTGGAGATATTGAATGACGAATGCCACCACCACGCAGCCGGAATCGCTGCACATAGTTTGTCCCCATTGCGACGCGGTCAATCGCGTTCCGGCCGCCAAACTGGCCGCCGATCCGGTGTGCGGAAAATGCCAGCGGGCGTTGTTCACCGGGCAGCCGGTCGATCTGTCTAGCGCGCGGTTTCTCAAGCATATCGAGCGTAGCGATATTCCGGTGCTGGTCGATTTTTGGGCGCCGTGGTGCGGGCCTTGCCGCACGATGGCGCCGTTTTATGCGCAGGCGACGCAGCGGCTCGAGCCGCGATTGCGCGTCGTTAAGGTCAATACCGAGGAAGCGCAGGATTTGTCGGCGCGGTATGCGATCCGCAGCATTCCGACCCTGGCCTTGTTTAAGGGCGGTAGGGAGGTGGCGCGTCAGCCGGGGGCCATGGATGCGTCCAGTATCGTCGCTTGGGCGACGCAGAACAATCGGGGGTGAGCGCGGGTTTGCGCCCCGGGAGGTATCGACGAGGTGGCTTGCCTGGCCGGTGGGCCTTATGAGGAGGGTCGGCGCAATCCGCTAGGGCATGCGCCGTCGGCACGCACGCATTGGCGGATTACGCTGCGCTAATCCGCCCTACGAGTGTTCGGCGCGGTCGAGCCATTTGCGGATGCCGTCGATGCCGCGGAAATCGGCGACCGAGCGGGTGCTGATGTGCGGGTGCCGTGCTTGCAGCATTTTCGATAGCGCTGAACCGGGGCCCAGCTCCAGCGCGTAGGTGATGCCCGCCTCGGCGCAGGCGTCCATGCAGGCGAGCCAGCGGATTTTTTCCGCGACCTGGCGCGACAGCAGGTCTGTCGCCTGCGTTTTGCCATACACCGGCGCCGCGCTGATTCCGGCCATGACCGGGCCCGTCATCGGATTGAATTCCACTTGCCGCAGGGCGTCCGCGAACGGCGCGACCGCGCCGGCCATGAGCCGCGTGTGCGAAGCCACTTGGACCGGTAGCCGCGTGCAGCGCGCCCCCGCCGCCATGGCCGCCAGCTCCAGCGCTGGCGCCGCATCGCCGATGCCGCCGACGATGCACGCGTCCTCCCCGGTTTCAATGCTGACCTGGTAGCCATGTGCCACGGCCAGTTCCTCCAGCCGTTTGGTGGCCAGGCCCGAGAGCGCGAGCATCGCCTGGCCGGGATGCCCGTCCAGGCACGCATCCATCAAGCGCGCGCGCCGCGACGCCAGCGATACCGCCGTTTGCGCGTCGAAGGCCCCGGCGACGCCGTAGGCCGATAGTTCGCCGATGCTGTAACCGGCGACCAGCGCCGGTTGCGGCGCGAACTCGCGTAGCGCTTCCCACATGGCCAGCGTAGCCGCTGCGATCAGCGGCTGGGCGTTGGCGTTGGCGTAGATGTCCGTGTGGTCACCGCGGATGGCATGGTCTTGTGCGCTGTCCTCCAGCGCGCCGCGCGCCGCCGCCGGCATGCCGGCGCCTAGCCGTGCAAGCAAGGCGGCCGCGCTGGCGCTGGTGCGGGCCAGGTCGAACATGCCAGCATGCTGGCCTCCCTGGCCGGGACACAGCAGCAGCAGACGTGATTGGGCGCCGTAGGACATGATCAGGCTCGTTCCGCGTCCAGCGCGGCGACCGACAGCACAAGGCAGCTTGCCGCCAGCAGGTCGGCCGCGCCGCCCGGCGACAGGCGCCGCTGCACGAACACTTGATGGCTGGCCAAGGCCGTTTCGCGCCATGCGCCGTTGGCGGTGCCGCCGGCGTCGAGGAAGCGTTGCGCGTGCAGCCGCACCGTTTGCGCGCCGCGCGGACCGGCGCGGTGATAGACGTTGCTGTCGCTGATGTGCGCCATCAGCGCGAACAGCGCGTCGATGCGCGCCATCGGCAGCGTGGCGCCGCGCGCGCGCGCCGCCAGCAGGGCCGGCACGCCGATCTCGAACACCGAGGGCAGGCCAAGCGCGCCTTCCTCGCGCGCGCCGCTGGCGGCGTATCGTGCCGCCACCCGCAGGCCATTGCTGGCTGTCGGACCGGTGGACGCGGCGGAACTGGCGTGCATTGCCAGTTCCTCGCCCCAGCGGATCAGCATCGTGGCGCGCAGCGCGGCAGCTGTCGTCGGCGTGCCTTGCGCGCCGGCGCGGCCGGCCGCCGCGCAAAGCAGCCCGAGGCTGAAGATCGCACCGCGATGGGTGTTGACGCCGCGCGTCGCCTTCAACATTACCTTTTCGGCGTCGATGCCCAACTGTTTCAAGCGCGCGAAAGGCGCGTCGGCCCACCCCGCAAGGCAGATGGCCTTGAAGTAGTGGCGCAGCGAAAACAGGCTGCGCATGAAGGTGGTGGCGTCCATGTCGCGGTGGCTGCCCGAATCGACCAGCGATACGAGCCCCGGTTTCGGATACAGGCAGAGTTCCGCATACAGGCTGCGGACGGCCAGCCGTGCCACTTCGCCCGCATAGCGCCTGCGCGCGTTGGCGCTGGAACGGGCGGGCGTGGCGCACGCGATAACGGCGGCGGGGGCCGCTTTGCGCGTGGTGGCGGTGGTGCTGGCTGCGATTGTCACGTCGGCTCCAGTAACGCGAGTAGCGACGCGGTGTCGAGCAGCCGCACGCCGTGCAGCTCCTTTACCATCACCTTCGATGGATTGGCGATCGCGCCGCGCCACTCCTTCCACGACACCGCCGCCCCACCGGGGAATACGATCTCGCCGTCGAGCGGCAAGTGGGCGGCGTGCCGCGACAGCACCGCGATACCGTCGTCGAGCTGGCGCCGGTCGCGTGGATGGAACAGGATGTCGACATCCGACGTCGGCGACACATAGGGTAGCCCGGTGAGCGCCTCCATCGCCAGCGAGCCGAATACGCGCAGTCGCATGCCCTTCGCATCGCACTCCAGCGCCGCCAGCGCCGCGCGCGGTGGCGTCGGCGACAGGCGCGGCATGTCCATCAGCGTGGCCAGCTCAGTCGCCGGCGCCGTTTTTTCGATATGGTTTATCCGCGCGCGCAGCGCGATGCGCACCTTGCGGCCGCTGTCCTCGTCGGGCGGCAAGGGCAGTCCCAGACAGACCTCGCCGGGGGCCGCGTCGGCGTCGGTGCGCCGCACGATCAGCGGCCAGCCCTGGCCGTGCCAAAGCTTGCAGGCCGCATGGTGCTGCGGATCCGGCGTGGTGAGCGCAGCTTGCCAGCCGGCGTCGTCCAGCCACGCCAGCATGTGCCGCTCAAGCGCCGCGACGGTGGTCGCGGAACCGGGCGCGCCGGTCGTATCAGGCGGCGTGGACATCGCTGTCCGTCATGACCGCGTCGATCACCGGTTGCGCCAGGCGCCGCCCTCCGCGCTCGAGGCCCAGCGCGGCGCGGCGGTCGCCGCCGGCATCTTGCGCCAGCGCTGCCCGCAGTTGCGCGGCCAGATCGCCTTCCCAGATGGCCTGCAGGCCACCCATGCGCAGATAGTTTTCCGGCCCGGGCGCGAAGACCGGATTGTCCTGCGCCAGCTCCGTCAACCGTTCCTCGGACACCTTGGTGATGCGCGCCATCGCCGGCAAACCCATCACGCGGATGGTGGCGTCGGGCAGGGCGTAGCACGCGTCGGCCATCAGGCCACTGGTGATGAAGCCACCCGACAGGGCCTGGTCGTACACCAGGCCGATGATCTTGTGGCCCTGGCGCCGCGCCAGGTCCACGCATTTGCCCAGGTGCGCCATGTAGCTGTTGATGCCCAACATTTCGTCGCGATGGCGCAGGCGCTGGCCTTGCGTATCGATCAGCATCAGGATTGGCTGGCCGGGGAACTCGCGCACGGTTTGCAGGATCGCGCGCGCTTGCGCCAGCGCGATCTCCACGCCGATCGGCGTGTGGCCGGTGGTGCCGATCACCGTTACCGTTTGCCCGTCGACCTGCGCGATCCCGCTCAGGAAGTCGTCCTTTTCCACGATCGAGTGCCCTTGCGGGAATAGCGTATTCGCCAGTTTTTTCCAGTCCATGTCAGGCCCCCATGCGGCGCGTTGCCGCCACCGCGATAAAACTGTCCACTTCCAGCATCGGCACGTTGACCGCGTCGGGAATTTGCATGGCGCTCCAGATGTCGACCGGGTCGGGCAGGGCGCCGAAGCGGGCGATGCGTTCGTCGAGCATGCGCTGCTCGGCCTCCAGCGCCTCGAGCGAGAGCTGCGCCGGTTTGGTCGCGTAGTCGGCCACCGCGTCGCGCGCGGCGGCGCGGAAGGCGGCGATGTCGTCGGCCACGATGCGCTGGCAGTCGCCCATCAAATAGCGGTGCTTGCCGCCGGTGCTGCGCCAGACCAGCGCGCGGTCGCGGGAATCGAATTCCTCGACGCCGTTGGCCGTTTCGATCACTTCCGGGCCGGACATGGCCAGCCGGCCTTCCTCCGACATCACCACCACGTTGGCGCAGCGGGTGACGATGCCCATGCCGCCGAAGGCGCCGTTGGAGCCGCCCACCAGTACCACCACCGGCACGCCGGCGGCGCGCGCGTCGAGCAGCGCGCGCATCACTTCGGAAACGGCGATCAAGCCGGCGTTGGCCTCGTGCAGGCGCACGCCGCCCGATTCGACCAGCAGCACCACCGCCGCGACCTTGTCGACGACGGCGCGGCGCAGCAGGCCGACCAGTTTGGCGCCATGGACTTCGCCGACGGCGCCGCCCATGAAGCCGCCCTCCTGCGCGGCGGTGTAGACCTGCACGCCGCCGAGCAGCGCGCGGCCGACGGCCACGCCGTCGTCGAACGCCACCGGCGCGTTGAGCTGCCCCAGGTGGGGGCTGATGACGCGCTTGGACGGCGGCAGGAATTCCTCGAAACTGCCCGCATCGAACAGCTGGTGCAGGCGCTCGCGCGCGGTCGCCTCCTGGTAGCTGCTGGCGCGCACGGGGTTTATCGACTCTGTCATGGCGCCTCTCCCAGCATGGTTTGCACGGCCTGGTCGAGCCGCAGGCTGACCACGGCCGGCGTGGCGCCCATGTCGTTGATCGAAATGCGGGTGTCGGCCAGCAGCCAGCGCGCGTTGAAGTCGTTCATCACGGCCTGCCAGATCGGGCCGAAGCCCACCGCCGCCGTGGTGATTTCGATGGTGCAGGCGCCGCCCAGCGCGGCCGGCTCGATCAGCACTTCCAGGTTGCCGGAGCCGACCACGCCCACCACTTGCGGGGCGGTGGCGATGCGCCGGGTTCCATGCTCGTATCGGTAATTCAGGGTTTCCATGGTTGTTCCTTTACCAGTTGCGGAAGCGCTTGGGCGGCTGGTACAAGCCACCCGACGCGCGCACCAGGTCTTTCATGTTGCGGGCGGCCAGCAGGTCGCGCGTGGCCAGGCGCTTGTCGATGCCCAGGTCCTCGGCGCGCTGGATGATACCGCGGTCGCGCAGATTCTCCACCATGCGCGCGTCGCGTCCCAGGCCGACCGGCGTGTAGCCGGCCACGCCGCGTATGGCTTGCTCGCGCTCCTCGTCGGTGCGGCACAGCAGCAGGTTGGCGATGCCTTCCTCGGTGAGGATGTGGGTGACGTCGTCGCCGTAGATCATCACGGGCGGGATCGCCATCTTCGCCTGCTCCATCAGTTCCCAGGCGTCGAGCTTTTCGACGAAGGCCGGCTGCATGTGCTCGCGGAAGGTCTCGACCATCTGCACCACCAGCTTCTGGCCGCGCGGGATGGTGTTGCGGCCCTCGCGGGCCTGCCGGCCGGCCTTGAGCCACGCCGGGCTGGCGTGGCGCCGTCCGCGCGCGTCCGCGCCCATGTTGGAGGCGCCGCCAAAGCCGGAGATGCGGCCCGCCGTGGCGGTCGACGAATTGCCCTGCAAATCGATCTGCAAGGTCGAGCCGATGAACATGTCGCAGGCGTAGTGGCCGGCGGCCTGGCACATGGCGCGGTTGCTGCGCATGGTGCCGTCCGGGCCGATGGCGAAGACGTCCGGCCGCGCGTGGATGTAGTCCTCCATGCCCAGCTCGGAGCCGAACGAGTGCACCGACTGCACGAAGCCGGCCTCGATCGCCGGGATCAGCGCCGGGTGCGGATTGAGCGCCCAATGCTTGCCGATCTTGCCGCGCAGGCCGAGCGACTCGGCGTAGGTCGGCAGCAGCAGTTCGATGGCGGCCGTGTCGAAGCCGATGCCGTGGTTGAGGCGCTGCACCTCGTATTCCGCGTAAATGCCTTTGATGGCCATCATCGCCATCAGCACCTGGATTTCCGAAATCTGCGCCGGATCACGCGTAAACAGCGGCTCGATGTAGTAGGGGCGCGGCGACTGCACGACGAAGTCGACCCAGTCGCCCGGCACGTCGACCCTCGGCACCTTGTCGACGATGCGGTTGACCTGGACGATGACGATGCCCTGCTTGAACGCGGTCGCCTCGACGATGGCCGGCGTGTCCTCGGTGTTGGGGCCCGTGTACAGGTTGCCGTGGCGGTCGGCCGCTTCCGCCGCGATCAGGCACACGCGCGGCGGCAGGTCGATGAAGTAGCGGGAGAACAGCTCCAGATAGGTGTGGATGGCGCCGATATTGAGCTTGCCGGCCGACGCCAGCCGCGCCACGCGCGCCGCCTGCGGGCCGGAGAACGAAAAGTCCAGCCTGGAGGCGACGCCGCGCTCGAACACGTCCAGATGCTCGGGCAGCGCCAGCACCGATTGCAGCATGTGCAGGTCGTTGACGCGCTGCGGATTGAGGTTGGCCAGCGCGTGGCCGAGGAAGTCGGCCTGCTTCTGGTTGTTCCCTTCGAGGCAAACGCGGTCGCCGCACTCGATCACCGCGTGCAGCAGGTCGGCGATGCGCGCGGCCGGCAGGCTTTTGCCCGCCAGGTCCGCGCCCAGTTCCGTGGCCGCGCGCTTGAGGCGCGCTTCCCGGTTAAGCTGCAAGGTGTTCCATGCGGCGACTGTCATTTACTTAGCTCCCATAATCATGTCAGGCAGGCCGGTGGCGATGGACGGGAACAGGCACAGCAAAATCACCGCCACGAACATCAGCACCAGGAAGGGGAACACGCCCCAGATCACATCCTTGAGGGGAATGTCCGGAGCGATGTTCTTGATAACGAATATATTGAGCCCCACCGGCGGATGGATCAAGCCCATTTCCATCACCACCGTCATCACCACGCCAAACCAGATCAGGTCGAAACCGGCGTCCTTCAATGGCGGCAGGATGATCGGCGCGGTCATCAGGATGATCGACACCGGCGGCAGGAAGAAGCCGAACACCACCACCATCAGCAAAATGACCGTCAACAGCAGCCACTTCGACAGGTGCAGGCTGACCACCCAGTTGGCCGCCGACTGGCTGATGTGCAGGTAGCTCATCACGTAGGAATACAGCAGCGACATGCCGATGATCAGCAACAGCATCGTCGATTCCTTGATCGATGAGCTCAGGATCGGCGAGAGGTCCTTCGGCTTCCACACGCCGTAGATCGCCGCCAGCAGCACCATCGCCAGCAGCGCGCCCAGGCCCGCCGTCTCCGACGGGGTGGCGAAACCGCCATAGAGCGCGACCATCACGCCGATCAGCAGCACGATGAACGGCAGCACGCGCGGCAGCATTTCCACTTTTTGCTTGAGCGTGTAGTGCTCGTCCTCCAGGTAGGCCGACTTCTCGCCGCCGTTCTGGTAGATGGCCAGCGCCATTTTGTATTCCTTCTGCGCGCGGTAGACGGCGTAGCCGGCGAACAGCAGCACCAGCAGCACGCCGGGGCCGATCCCGGCCAGGAACAGGCGGCCCAGCGACTGCTCGGCGGCGACCGCGTACAGGATCATCGTGATCGACGGCGGCAGCAGGATGCCCAGCGTGCCGCCGGCGGCGATGATGCCGGCCGCGAAGCCCGGTGAGTAGCCGCGCTTGCGCATCTCCGGTATGCCGGCCGAGCCGATGGCCGAGCAGGTGGCAGGCGAGGAGCCGGCCATGGCGGCGAACAGCGCGCAGGCGAACACGTTGGCGATACCGAGGCCGCCCGGAACCTTGTGCATCCACGTGTGGATGGCCGAGTACAGGTCCTTGCCGGCCGGGGACTTGCCGATGGCCGCGCCCTTGAGGATGAACAGCGGGATAGACAGCAGCGTGATCGACGCCATCTCCTCGTAGACGTTCTGCGTGATCGTGTCGAGCGAGGAGGCCGGCATGAAGAAGTACATGAAGCCGGTGGCCACCACGCCGAGCGCGAAGGCGATCGGCATCCCGGAGAACATCACCACCAGCGTGACGGCGCCGTACAAGGCGCCCAGTGTCAGTTCGCTCATGCCGCACGCTCCAGTCTTGGTTTGTTGGTCATGCGCGCCAGCGTTTGCAGCACGATCTGCACCGTCAGCAGGGTCATGCCGGCGGCCATCATCGAGTACGGTATCCACAGCGGCGGCGCGAAGGTCGACGACGTGGTCTGGCCGTCTACCCAGGCTTCGTGGAACAGCGCCCACGATTTCCACGAGAAGAAGGCGCAAAACAGCGCCGAGACGATGTCGACGAACAGCAGCCGCGCCGCGTTGACGGAGCGCGGCTGCAGCGAGGCCACCGCCTCGATGCCGATATGGCCGCGGTGCGACTGCACGAAGGCCGTGCAGAAGAACGTCACGCCCACCAGCATGAACACCGAGGCCTCGTCCTGCCAGTCGGTGGGCGCGTGGAAGAAGTAACGCGACACCACCGAGTACGTCAGCACGATGGCGGTGAGCACCAGCGCGATCATCGACAGCAGCAGCAACGCGCGGTTCAAGCGGTCCAGCAGCGCGGTGGCGGCGGCGACGATGCGGTTGTCGGGCGGCGCGGGGCCGCGCCCCGGCTCCAGCTCGAAGCCGTGGCTCACAGCGTTTTCTCCGCCAATTTCAGCAGCTTGGCGCAGTTGTCGTTCTTTTCGCCGTAGTCCTTCCAGGCGGTGGTACGCGCGATCGCCTGCCATTTTTTGACGATGGCGGGATTGAGGTCGACCACCTTGGCGCCGACTTTTTGGTACACCGCCGCCACCTTGCTGTCGTCTTCCTTGGCCGATTTGAGGGCGAACGCCTCAAGCTCGGCGCCGACGGCCAGGATGGTGGCCTGCTGCTCCTTGGTCAGCGCGTCGAAGATCGGGCGCGACATCATCAACGGCTCGAACATGAACCAGTAGGCGCCATTGCGGCCCGTGGTCAGCGCCTTCGACACTTCCTCCAGGCGGAACGAGATCAGCGAGGTGGAGGAGGTCAGCGCCGCCTCCATCGCGCCGGTCTGCATGGCGGCGTAGATTTCATTCGACGGCAGCGACACCACGGCGGCGCCGGCGGCCTTGAGGATCAGGTCCATCTCGCGCGAGCCGCCGCGGATCTTCATGCCCTTGGCGTCGTCCGGATCGACCACCGGCTTGGTGCGCGAGGCAACGCCGCCGGCCTGCCAGATCCAGCTCACCAGCACGATGCCTTTTTCGTACAGGATGCGCGCCAGTTCCTTGCCCACTTCGGCGTTCTTCCAGCCATAGGCTTGTTCGTAGGACGTCACCAGTCCCGGCATCAGGCCGATGTTGACCTCGGGGACCTCGCCGCCGGCATACGACAGCGGCACCAGCGACAGGTCGAGGGCGCCCTTGCGCATGGCCGAGAACTGGGCGTTGGTCTTCATCAGCGAGGAGCCCGGATAGATCTCGAACTTCAGGCTGCCCTTGGAGCGCTTTTCCACCTCGGCGGCGAACATGCGGGTCATGCGGTCGCGGAAGTCCCCCTCGTTGATGGTGCCGCCGGGGAACTGGTGCGAGATCTTGAGCGTCTTGTTCTGCGCCCAGACCGGTTGGAACAGCAGCGGGCTGGTGGCCAGCGCGGCGAGTACGGACCTGCGGGTAAAAGTCGTCATACATTCCTCCAAGAAATTGATGTCTAGAAATATTATCTATTTTGCATACGTTATGCAACGTTCTTTTTTGTGTATACAAGATCGTTCACGTTGCGTACATTGTCAAGCTCAAATTGGCATTTATAATGAAGCCTGTATTTCGGAAGGCATCGCATATCCATGAGCACTCATTCCGCAAGCCTGCGTGAACAAATCGAAGAAATGATCGCCGTCGGCGCGTTCAAACCCGGCCAGCATCTGGACGAAACGGAGCTGGCGACGCGCTTTGGCGTGTCGCGCACGCCGATCCGCGAAACCCTGATCCAGCTCTCGTCGATGGGATTGGTGGTGATCCGTCCGCGCCGCGGCGCCATCGTCGCCGAATTGGGACCGCAGCAGTTGGTGGAGATGTTCGAGGTGATGTCGGAACTGGAGTCGACCTGCGGGCGGCTGGCCGCGCGGCGCATGACGCCGGAGGAGCAGAAGGCGCTGCTGGCCGCGCACGAGGCCTGCCAGGCGGCGATGGACGCGCACGAGCCGGATGACTACTACTACAAGAACGAAGTGTTCCACGAGGCGATCTACGCCGGCAGCCATAACCAGTTCTTGATCGAGCAGACGCGCAATCTGTATCGGCGCCTGCGGCCTTACCGCAGGTTGCAGCTCAGGGTGCGCGACCGGCTGGCCAATTCGTACCGCGAGCATGACGGCGTGGTGCAGGCGATCGTGTCGGGCGACGGCGAGCTGGCCGCCAGGCTGCTGCGCGAGCACGTGATGATACAGGGGCAGCGGTTCTCGGATTTGATGGCGTCGCTGCCGCAGTTGACGCAGGACGCGGCGTGATACCGGCGGTGCGCCTGGCCGTGCCGTCATCCGGCGATGCATGCGCCGTCGAGACGCCTGCATCGCGCGATGCGTCGATCTAGTCCCCCCTGCGTGACCTTATGTGATCGCGCGCATGATGCGCACGGGTTTGACGCTTGAATTGGCCGGGTCGGCCGGCAGCATGTCGGCCAGCGTCTGCCCGTCGAGCACCGCCAGGAAGGCGTTGGTGGCGGCGTTGAGCGTGTGCTTGAGGCGGCAGTCCGGCGTCAAGGGGCAGGTGTCGTTGGCGCGGTCGAAGCACTCGGCCATGAAGAAGTCCGTCTCGGTGGCGCGCACCAGCGCGCCGATGTTGATGTCCTTCGGCTCCTTGCCAAGCCGCAGGCCGCCGTTGCGGCCGCGCACCGTCTCGACCAGCCCGGATTGACCGAGCTGGTAGACCACTTTCATCAAGTGGTTTTTCGAGATCGCATGCAGGTCGGCGATGTCCTGGATGGTGACCAGGCGATCGCGGTTCGCGCTGAGGAACAGCAGCGTGCGCAGCGAATAGTCGGTGAAGGAGGTCAGTCGCATTGGTCGGTCGCAAAGAGAAAGTTAAAGCAGTTTAAGGCGCTATTCTAACCGTGGATGTATATTCGTGCGTCCGCGTACCGACGCCGGCGTGCCCGGTACGCACACTCGGTCATCTACAGGAGGAGTCCAATGATTAACGAAGACACGCGCCGCCAGTTCGTCGGCGAGCTATGGCAGCGTTTTGAGCAGTTGCAGCAATGGGCCGAGGACAATTGGCCGGACAAGGAACATCCGCTCTCGAGCGCCGATTTTGTCGAGGCGCGCAAGGAGATACTCGGCTTGCGCAACCCCGCGCAAGCGCCAGCCGGCTTGCCGGCGGACCGCGAGCCGGAGCAGGGCGGAGCGCAGTACGAGAACGTCAACCCGGCGCCGTGGCCGTAACAGGTGATGGCGACGTAGGGCGGATTAGCGAAGCGTAATCCGCCATCTCCGCGCCGCCGCCAGCGCAGGCAAAGCCCGCCTCAATGCGTAACCGGCTTGCCGGTCTGCGCCAGCAACCAAGCGACCACGCTCACGAGCAAACTGGCCAACACCCCCCACGCCAGATTGAGCGCGCTGTCGAACAACAGCGGCGCCACCAACCCCGACACCAGCGCGAACAACAACATCTGGATAAACGACTGCATCGACGACGCCAGCCCGCTATTGTTGGGGAAGTAGTCCAGCGCGATCATCGACAGCGGCGTCATGGCCAGCGCCAGCCCGAACGAATAGATAAACAGCGGCATCACCGCCCAAGGCACGGCCGCCACGAAGTTGTAGTTGTAGGCCACATTGATCACCCCCGCCAGGATCATCACGCCAAAGCCCATCCAGGCCTGCGTCTTGCGCGGGAACTTATGCGCGAACTTGCCCGACAACGCCGAACCGACCACCATGCCGCCGATCAGCGGCACGAACATCCACGCGAACGCGGTCTCCGGCAGGTGCAAAATATTCATGACAAAATACGCGGCCGAGCCGATATACAGCGCCACGCCCGCGAACGACATGCCGACCGCGATCGACAGCAGCAGGAAGTGGTGGTGGCACAGCACCTTCCAGTAATTCCTGGCGATCGGCCCGAGGTGGAACGGGTGGCGATCCTTGACTGCCAGGCTCTCGGGCAGCGCGCGCTGCACGGCGACGAACATCACGATGCCGAAGGCGGCCAGGAACCAGAACACCGAGCGCCAGCCGAAACCGACCTGCAGCCAGCCGCCGAGCACCGGCGCGATGGCGGGGGCCAGCCCGAACACCATCATGATGTGCGCGAGGATCTTCTGCGCCTCGGCGCCGGAAAAGCGGTCCATGACGATGGCGCGGCCCACCACCGAGCCGGCGCCGGCGGCCAGGCCCTGCACCACGCGGCAGGCCAGCAGCACGCCGATCGACGGCGCCAGCGCGGCGCCGATCGAGGCGGCGACGTACAACACCAGCGAGATCAGGATCACCGGACGGCGGCCGAAGGAGTCCGACAGCGTGCCGTAAAATAGCATCATGAAGGCGAAGCAGAACAGGAACACGCTCAAGGTCTGCTGGATGATGAGCGGGCTGGCGTCGAAGGTCTGGGCAATGGCCGGGAAAGAGGGCAGGTAGGTGTCGATCGCCAGCGGTCCGACCATCGTCAGGCCCGCCAACAGCAGTGTCAGCAAAATATTCATGAAAGGGGTATTGTTCGTTAGACCCGGTATTTTACGCGATATGCGCATATCGCATATCGACGGGAGAAATGCCTTGTTCCACAACCATAGCCAATATCAAAGCCAAAATTTGAGACATCATGACTATCGACACTTTTGACGGCACCGGCGTGAAGCCGTCGCACTGGAACCTCGACAGCGTCGTCGAGCAGTTGCGCGTCTCGCGCGAGGCGACGCACAATATCCGCCACCATGGCAAGGTGCGCGAGCTGCCCTCGCGCGAGGCGCTGACCATCATCGTCAACGGGCTGTCGGCGGTGCTGTTCCCCACCCACTACGGCCGGCCCAACCTGACCGACGAAAGCATCGATTACTTCGTCGGCGATACGCTCAACACGACCTTGAACCGCCTCACCGAGCAGGTTCGCCGCGGCCTGCAGTTCTCCTGCGAGGAGGCGGTGGTCGACGAGGATAAGCTCACCCGCTGCGCGCACGCCATCACGCGCGAGTTCGCGGCCGGGCTGCCGGCCATCCGCGCGTTGGTCGTCTCCGACGTGCAGGCGGCGTTTTCCGGCGATCCGGCGGCCACCTCCGTGGCGGAGATCATGCTGTGCTATCCGGGCACGATCGCCATCCTGTATTACCGCCTTGCGCACAGCCTGCACCGGCTTGGTTCGCCGTTCCTGGCGCGGCTGGTGTCCGATATCGGCCATTCCCTCACCGGGATCGACATCCACCCGGGCGCGCAGATCGGTGGCAGCTTCTTCATCGACCACGGCACCGGTGTGGTGATCGGCGAGACGGCCATCATCGGCCAGCGCGTGCGGCTGTACCAGCATGTCACGCTTGGCGCCAAGCGTTTTCCCGCCGACGAAAAAGGTGTGTTGATCAAGGGCGTGCCGCGCCATCCGGTGGTCGAGGATGACGTGGTGATTTACGCCGGCGCCACCATTTTGGGGCGCATCACCATCGGCGCCGGTTCCACGATAGGCGGGAATGTGTGGCTCACGCAAAGCGTGCCGCCGGGGAGCAATGTGTCGCAGGCGCAGATGCGCAACGACTGATCGCGCCTTTACCCCGCGCGCGTTTAGCGATACGCGCGCGGCGCCACTTAGGGGACGTACCCCAAGGGGTACGTCCCCGCCTGGCCGTGCGGGGTGGCACTGGAGCCCAACCCTATCTCCACCAACCGTCCAGCATGCCCCGCATCGAGTCGCGGACCGCGCCCGAACACCTGCTCGCGCAACGTACCCGGCTCATACTCCCGCCGATACCGCCCGCGCCGCTGCAGCTCCGGCACGACCAGCTCCACGACATCGCGCATGCTCTCATGCGCCACCGCGAACGCCAGATTGAACCCGTCGATCCCCGTTTCATCCTGCCACGCCTCCAGCTGATCGGCCACCTGCGCCGGATCGCCAACGAGCACCGGCCCGCGTCCCCCCAGGCCAATGAACTGCGCCGCCTCGCGCACGGTCCACTTGCGCTCCGGGTCCGCCTGGCTGAACGACGCCAGCGCCGAGCGTCCGGCATCCGAATCGATATACTCGATCGTCGCATCGAGCGCGAAGCGGCTGAAATCGACTCCGGTCCAGCCGGATAGCAATGCCAGCGCCGCCTCGATATCGACATGCCCGCGATATTCCTCATACTTGGCCAACGCCTCCGCGGCGGTCGGGGCGGTGATGATCAGCGCCTGCGCGTAGATCTTCAATTCCGCGCCGTCGCGGCCGGCCGCGCGCACCGCCGCCCGAAGATCGTCGGCGTACTTCTTGACCACCTGCTTGCCCGGCCCGCTGACGAAGGTGCACTCCGCATGTTTGGCCGCAAACGCCGTCCCGCGTGGCGAGGTGCCGGCCTGGTACAGCAGCGGCGTGCGCTGCGGCGACGGCTCGCACAGGTGGAAACCCGGAACCTTGTAATGGCGTCCCTCGTGATTGATCGGATGCACGCGCGACGGTTCGGCATACACGCCGCGCGCCTTGTCGTTGACGACCGCGTCGTCGTCCCAGCTCTTCTCCCACAGCTTGTAGACCACGTCCATGTATTCGTCGGCCAGGTCGTAGCGCTCATTGTGGCCCAGTTGCTGG
The DNA here is from genome assembly GCA_963513825.1 of uncultured Duganella sp. Lineage (GTDB taxonomy): Bacteria > Pseudomonadota > Gammaproteobacteria > Burkholderiales > Burkholderiaceae_D > Rugamonas. The sequence continues at coordinate 28,934 of CAUPRW010000004.1, read as the reverse complement.
TTCAGCCCGAGGTTGCGCGCCGCGCTGTCCAGGTAACCGGTGACGATGTTCCAGCCAATGCGGCCGCGCGTGAGGTGATCGAGCGTGGAAATGCGGCGCGCGAAGGTGTACGGATGCTCGTAGGTCAGCGCGCAAGTCACGCCGAAGCCGAGGTGCGTGGTGGCCTGCGCCATCAGCGGCACCAGCGCCAGCGGATCGTTGAGCGGCGCCTGCACACCGTGCCGCAGCGCCGCGTCCGCGCCCCCTTGATAGACATCGTAGGCGCCCAGCACGTCGGCCAGGAATACCGCGTCGAAACGCCCGGCCTCGAGCAAGCGCGCCAGCTCGGTCCAATGGTCGGGATCCGTGTAGCGGTGGCCATTGTCGCGCGGGTGCGTCCACAATCCCGGCGACTGGTGGCTCACCGTGTTCATCTGGAAGGCGTTGAAGCGTATCGGATTGCGCATTATTTGCCCGATTTGGGCTTGCCGCCGGCTTCCAGCGCCAGTTGATAATCGGTCTTTGCGTAGTCGGCGAAGTGCTTGTTGGTCACGTCCAGGAATTCGCGCGAGCGGTAGGCGGCGGCGATGTCCCTGGCGAACTGCTTGTCCTTGTCCGCCGTGCGTACCGCCACCAGGTTGGCGTAGTTGGGCGAGATTTTCTCGGTCGCCAGCGCGTCCTTGAGCTTCAGGCCCGACGCCAGCGCGTAATTACCGTTGACGAAGGAGTAGTCGGTATCCTGCAGCGAGCGTGGCAACTGCGCCGCTTCCAGCGGTATCAGCTTGATCTTCCTGGTGTTGGTGGCGATATCCTTTTCCGATGCGCGCACCGGATCGTAGTTGGCGCGCAGCTTGATCCAGCCCAGTTGGTCGAGCAGCACCAGCGCACGCGCCTGGTTGGTCGGGTCGTTCGGCAGCGCCACCGTGGTGCCTTCCTTCACGTCGTTGAGCGTCTTGTGCTTCTGGCTGTAGATCGCGATCGGCGCGGTGGGGATCTTGATCAGTTCCGACAGCGCCAGCTTGTGCTCCGTCGAGAATTTGGTCAGGTAGATGATGTGCTGGAAGATGTTGGCGTCCAGCGAACCCTCGGCCAGCGCGAAGTTGGGCTGGATGTAGTCGTTGAACTCCACCAGCTTGACCTTGTAGCCCTGTTTTTCGAGGATCGGTTTGATGCCCAGCTTGACCTGGTCCGCGTATGGGCCGGCGCTGGTGCCGATCACCACTTCCTTCGGATCCCTGGCGTGGGCGTGGCCGGCGGCGGCGATGACCACGGCGGCCAGCAGCAGTTTGCGGCGGTTCGTGTTGTTCATGTTTGTTCCTTTAGCGTTTGTCGATGCGTTTGGCGATGCGGTTGCCGGTGAACTGGATCAGCTGCACCATGACGATCAGGATGGCGACGGTGGCGACCATGATGTCGGTCTCGAAGCGGTAGTAGCCGTAGCGGATCGCCAGGTCGCCGATGCCGCCGCCACCGACCACCCCGGCCACGGCCGAATAGGACAGGAAGCTGATCGACAGCACGGTCAGTGCCAGCACCAGCCCGGAGCGGGCTTCGACCAGCAGCACGCGCAGCACGATCTGCAGTTCCGAGGCGCCCATCGCGTGCGCCGCTTCGACCACGCCGCGCGGCACCTCGCGCAGGTTCTGCTCCACCATGCGGGCGAAGTAGGGGATGGCGGCGAACGACAGCGGCACGGCGGCCGCCAGCGGCCCGATCGAGGTGCCGGCGATAATCCGCGTGAAAGGCACCAGCGCCACCAGCAGGATAATGAACGGGAAGGAGCGCACGGTGTTGACGAACCAGCCCAGCACCAGCGCGGCGGGACGGTTCTGCAGCGATTGGCCGTCCGCGACCAGGAACAGCACAATGCCCAGGGGGCCGCCGATCAGCACCGCCGCCGACAGGCCGATGGCGAGCATGGTCAGGGTCTGGCCCAGGGCGGTGCCCATTTCGGGCAGCATGGCGGCGATGTTGGCGGCCGAAACAGCCACGGAGCTAAAATCAGGCATGGGCGCTCTCCTGGCTCGCTTGTGTGGCGCGTGGGGCGGCGTTGGCGATGCCCAACGTGGCCGCGCCATGTTGCGCCAGCTCGCGGCCGAGCGCCGTCTTGCGCGGCGCCGCCAGGCTGGCCGGGTCGTCGAGCGCGAACTGTTCGGCGATGCCGCCATCCTCGATGACGGCGACGCGGTTGCAGATCTCGCCGATCACCGCCAGTTCATGGCTGACGAAGACGATGGTCACGCCGAGACGGCGGTTGATGTCGCGCAGCGTCGCCAGCAGCGCGCGGGTGGTTTCGGCGTCGAGCGCGGAAGTGGGCTCGTCGCACAGCAGCACGGCCGGACCGCTGGCCAGCGCGCGGGCGATGGCCACGCGCTGTTTCTGGCCGCCGGAGAGCTGGGCCGGATAGCTCGCGCTCTTGCCGCCCAATTCCACCAGTTCGAGGCATTCGTTGACGCGGGCCGTGATGCGCTCGGCCGTCAGTCCGCCGTGGATACGCAGCGGGAAGGCGACGTTATCGAACACGCTGGCGTTTTGCAGCAGGTTGAACTGCTGGAAGATCATGCCGATGTTGCGGCGCGCGTCGCGCAACTCGCGTTTGTTGAGCGACGTCAGCTCGCGGCCATCGACCTCGATCAAGCCCCGGTCTGGGCGCTCAAGCAGGTTAATCAGGCGCAGCAGCGTGGATTTACCGGCCCCGCTCTTGCCGATCAAGCCGAAGATATCGCCCTGGCCGATCGACAGCGACACGTCGCGCACCGCATGGAACGCACCGCCGCCGGGCAGCGCAAAGCTCTTGCTCGCGCCGGAGATATTAATTAGAGATGAAGTCATTTGTCTGAATGGTCGAATGGGGGACTACGAGTAAGCCGTAGGCTCCGGCACCGTCCCATCGAGCGCGAAGCGCCCCAGGTCGCGGATCTTGTAATCAACCGGATCGTGCAGCGTATGCACCCGCGCATTGCGCCAGAACCGGTCGTACCCATAGCGCGCCGACGTCGACCTGGCCCCGGTCAACTCGAACATCTGGTTGCTCACATCAATCCCCGCTGTATGCGCCAGCACCTTGGCCTCGGCCACCGCCACCGCCAGCTCGCCGCGCTGGCGGGCGGTAACGCCAGCCCCCAGCCGGAACAAGCGGTCCAGCTCCCGCGCCGCATGATCGGCCAGCACCGCCGCCGGTCGCAGCTTGAGCCACAACTGCCCGAATCGATGCTGTATCAGCGGATCGGCCGCCGCCGACGCCGCCCCCGAGGCGAACCAGGGCCGCGCCTCTTCCAGCGTATAGGCCCGCGCCGCCTCGAACGCCCCTTCGCCGATGCCCAGATAGAGATTGGCCATGATCAGCTGCGCCACCTGCGAGCGCAGCGACGCCCTGGCCGTCGGCGTGTGGCCGGGCGGCTGCAGCACCTGCGTCGACGGCAGCGCCACCTGCGTGAAGTGAACGTTGCCGCTATCGGTCTGGCGCTGGCCAAAGGCATCCCAGTCGGCCTGCACGGCTACGCCCTCCTGGCGCGTCGGCAGCACGCCGATCAAAGCGGTCCCGGTCTGTTCGTGCCAGGCCGATACGGTCAGCCAGTCCGAGCCCACCGAGCCCGATGAGAAGCTCTTGACGCCGTCGAGCAGGAAGCCATAGTCCGCGTCGACCGCCGTGGTGCGGCGGTCCAGCGGATTGAGCGCGTTACCCCAGAACAGATTCTGCTCGACGGTCTGTGTCAGGAAGCGGCGCTGCTGCTGCGACGTGCCATATAAGTCGATGCCGGCTAATTGAAGGTAATGGAAGCCGAGGACGTGGGCCAGCGCGCTGTCGGCGCGCGCCACGATGCGTATGACCTGGTAGACGGTTGGCCAGTCCGCGCCCTGGCCGCCGAAGGTGGTCGGTATCGACAGCGTGAGCAGGCCGGACTCGCGTATCCATTCGCGTTCCAGCTTTGCGTGGCCGCCGGCCTGGTCGCGGGCGTTGGCGGTCTGCGCCAGCCGCTTCGCCAGATCGGTGGCGATGTCCAGCGGGTCCGGCGCGTCGTCGTCGGTTGGACGAACGGCCGTTTGAAGTAAAGCTGTAGACATGGTATGTCCGTGTAAAGGTCTCGGTGCGTCAGTATTGCACCCGCGTCCTTACTCAGTACACGAAGAAAACCGGCTTTGCTTATGCGGAAATCATGTGGACGGAATTCGATTTATCTTATTTGGAAAAATCATGAATCGCAATCCGCATATCAAAGCGCAAAACTATTCGTTTTGATTTCACTGGTGCGGCTCTATTCTGGTTGCCACAATCATCAATGGGGACCAGAGCATGAGCATTCTTCTTTTGGGCGGCAGCCCCGCAGCGACATCGAGCACCGGCCGTTTGCTCGATCACGTGGGCCAATCGCTGGCCGCGCACGGCCATCGCCACAGCAAAATCCAGGTGCGCGAGCTGCCTGCCGAAGCGCTGCTGCATGCCGACACGTCGAACCTGGCGATCAAGCGCGCGCTGGCCGCCGTCGCCGCCGCCGATGCCGTGGTCATCGCCACGCCGGTCTATAAAGCGTCGTTCACCGGCATTCTGAAGGCCTTCCTCGATCTGCTGCCGCAGGATGGCCTCGCCGGCAAGCTGGTGCTGCCGCTGGCGACCGGCGGCAGCCAGTCCCACATGCTGGCGCTGGACTACGCGCTGCGGCCGGTGCTGCATGCGCTGGACGCGCGCCACGTGCTCACCAGCGTCTATGCCACCTCGCAGCAGCTGGTGTGGGTCGAAGGTTCCGGCCTGGCGCTGGACCAGGCGATTTCCTGGCGCGTGCAAGCGGGCATCGACGCCTTGTCGGCCGGGCTCAATGCGCTCAGCGGACGTGTCGGCGATAGCTTCGCGGTGCAGGCGGCGGTGCAGCCCGAACCCGTGCGCCTGGCGAGCTAAGCTAATTTTTAAGGATTCCCCCATGAGCACCGAACAAAAGCGCGCCGCGCGCCGCTACACATTAGGCCTGCTGTTCGCCGCGGGCGTGCTGGCCACCGGCGCGCCGCCGCTCGCGGCCGCGCAGGCCAAGCCGGAAGCGCAGACGCTGCGCATCGGCTATCAGAAATACGGCACCTTGACCCTGCTGAAAGGACGCGGCACGCTGGAGCAGCGGCTGGCCGGCAAGAACATCACCGTCAAATGGACGGAGTTCCCGGCCGGACCGCAGCTGCTGGAGGGCCTCAACGTCGGCAGCGTCGATTTTGGCACCGTCGGCGAGGCGCCGCCGATCTTCGCGCAGGCGGCCGGCGCCGACCTGGTTTATGTCGGCAACGAGCCGCCATCGCCGGCCAGCGAGGCGATCGTCGTGCCCAAGGGCTCGCAGATTCGCAGCCTGGCGGAACTGAAGGGCAAGAAGGTCGCGTTGAACAAGGGCTCGAACGTGCACTACCTGCTGGTCAAGGCGCTGGAGAAGGCCGGCATCGGCTACAAGGAGATCGACATCGTCTTCCTGCCACCGGCCGACGCCCGCGCCGCCTTCGAGCGCGGTAGCGTCGATGCGTGGGCGATCTGGGACCCATTCCTGGCCGCCGCCGAAAAGCAGCTCGGCGCACGCGTGCTGGCCGACGGCAAAGGGCTGGTCGCCAACCACCAGTTCTACCTGGCCGCGCGGCCCTACGCGGAGAAGAACCAGGAGCTGGTCCGCATCGTCATCGAGGAAATCGCCAAGGTCGACGAGTGGGGAGCGAAAAATCCCAAGGAGGTGGCGGCCATCCTGTCGGCGCAGACCGGGCTCGATACGGACGTGGTGGCGCTGGCAGCCTCGCGCTACGCCTATGGCGTGAAGCCGATCACCGCCGAGGTGCTGCAACAGCAGCAAAAGCTCGCCGATGCCTTCTCCAGTCTCAAACTGATCCCGAAACCGATCGCGGTCAAGGATGCACAACTGCCGGCCAAACAGCTGGCGGCGCAATAAGGAATCGAATATGTCTTTGAATATCTTCTGGTTTATACCTACCCACGGCGACAGCCGCTACCTCGGCACCTCCAAGGGCGCGCGGCCGGTCGATGCCGACTATCTGAAACAGTGCGCCGTCGCCGCCGACACGCTCGGCTACGACGGCGTGCTGCTGCCGACCGGCCGCTCCTGCGAGGACGCGTGGGTGGTCGCCTCGTCGCTGATCAGCGTCACGCAAAAGCTCAAGTTCCTGGTCGCGATCCGTCCCGGGCTCACCACGCCCGGCCTGGCCGTGCGCATGGCGGCGACCTTCGACCGCTTGTCGAACGGCCGCCTGCTGATCAACGTTGTCACCGGCGGCGACCAGGGCGAGCTGGAGGCGGACGGCCTGTACGCCGACCACGCCAAGCGCTACGAGATCTCCGATGAATTCATCCGTGTGTGGCGCGCTTCGCTCGCGGGCGAGGGCGGCGACGCCGGCTACGATTTCGAGGGCAAACATATCAAGGTCAAGGGCGCCAAGACGCTGTATCCGGCGGTGCAAAAACCGCATCCGCCGCTGTACTTCGGCGGTTCGTCCGAACCGGCGCACGCGCTGGCGGCCGAGCAGATGGACGTCTACCTGACCTGGGGCGAGCCGCCGGCCGCCGTGGCCGAAAAAATCGCCGACATCCGCGCGCGCGCCGCCAAGCATGGCCGCACCGTGAAGTTCGGCATCCGCCTGCACGTGATCGTCCGCGAAACCAACGAAGCGGCGTGGCGCGCCGCCGAGGAGTTGATCAGCCATCTGGACGACGACATCATCGCCAAGGCGCAGGCGGCGTTCGGCAAGATGGACTCGGTCGGCCAGCAACGCATGGCGGCCTTGCACGGCGGCCGCCGCGACAAACTGGAAGTGTCGCCCAACCTGTGGGCCGGCGTGGGCCTGGTGCGCGGCGGCGCCGGCACGGCGCTGGTGGGCGACCCGGAGACGGTCGTCGCGCGCATCCAGGAATACGCCGATCTGGGCATCGAGACCTTCATCTTCTCCGGCTATCCGCACTTGGAGGAGTCGTACCGCTTCGCCGAGCTGGTGTTCCCGCTGCTGGGCAAGGGCAAGGCGGTCGGCGAACAGTCGCTCAGCGGTCCGTTCGGCGAAGTAATGGCCAGCGATATCGTACCGAAGAAGGCGGCTTGAGATGGCGGCCGTCCTATCCAAGCCGCTGGTCAAGGGCAGCCGCAAAGCCGCGCCGAAAAAGGCCGGCGGCCGTGCCGACACCAACGCCTTCGCGCCGTGGATACTGCCGGTGCTGCTGATCGCCGGCTGGCAGGCGGCGTCGCAACTGGGTTGGCTGTCGAGCCGCATCCTGCCGGAGCCGTGGGCCGTCGCCAAGGCCTTTTGGACGCTGGCCGTCTCGGGTGAGCTATGGGTGCACCTTCGCACCAGCCTGTGGCGCGCCATCAGCGGCTTTGCCATCGGCGCCGGGCTTGGTCTGGCGCTCGGGCTGCTGACCGGGAGCTTCCGGCGCGCCGAAACGCTGCTCGACACCACGCTGCAAATGGTGCGCAACATCCCTGCGCTGGCCTTGATCCCGCTGGTGATCCTGTGGTTCGGGATCGACGAGACGGCCAAGCTGTTCCTGCTGGCGGTCGGCGTGTTCTTCCCCGTGTACCTGAACACCTTCCACGGCATCCGCTCGGCAGACCAGGGCTTGATCGAAATGGCGCGCAGCTACGGCCTGTCCGGCTGGCCGCTGTACCGCGACGTGATCCTGCCGGCGGCGCTGCCGTCGATCCTGGTCGGCGTGCGCTTCTCGCTTGGCCTGGTGTGGGTGCTGTTGATCGTGGCGGAGACGATTTCGGCGCAGGCGGGCATCGGTTACATGACGATGAACGCGCGCGAATTCCTGCAAACGGACGTGGTGCTGGTCGGGATACTGTTGTACGCCTTGCTGGGCAAGGCCGCCGACCTGCTGTCGCGCGGGCTGGAAAAGCGCTTCCTGCGCTGGAGCCCCGCTTACCGCTGATTTGATGGAGTAGAGAAGACGATGAACATATCCACGGCATTATTCGATTTCGCCGGCCCGGCAAAGGTGGGCGCGCAAAACACGGCCGCTTCCGTTGCCGTTAAACGGCAGGGCGTATCGCTGGCGCTAGATGGCCTGGGCAAATCCTTCGGCGAGCGCGAGGTGTTGAAGAACGTGCGGCTGGAGCTGCAAGCCGGGGAGTTCGTCGCCGTGGTGGGGCGCAGCGGGTGCGGCAAGAGCACCTTGCTGCGCGCGATCGCGGGGCTCGAGACGATCGACGAGGGCAGCATTGCGATCGGCAAGGGCGCGATTGGCGCTGACATCCGCATCATGTTCCAGGAGGCGCGCCTGCTGCCGTGGAAGACGGTGTTGGAAAACGTGGCGCTGGGATTGCCGCGCTCCTTGAACGCGGCGGCGGCCACCTTGTCGACGGTGGGGCTGGCCGAGCGCGCCGACGACTGGCCGGCGGAATTGTCGGGCGGGCAGCGGCAGCGGGTGGCGCTGGCGCGCGCCTTGCTGCACGAGCCGCAGTTGCTGCTGCTCGACGAGCCGCTCGGCGCGCTCGACGCGTTGACACGCATCGAGATGCAGCAGTTGATCGAGGCGCTGTGGCTGCAGCGCGGCTTCACGGCGGTGTTGGTCACGCACGATGTGCAGGAGGCGCTGGCGTTGGCCGACCGCGTGGTGCTGATCGAGGACGGGCGCATCACGCTGGATTTGAAGGTGGATCTGCCGCGCCCTCGGGCGCGGGGCAACGCGGCCTTCGCGGCACTCGAACAGCGTTTGTTGAGCAGCATCCTCCATCAACCGGAGGCGAAGCCGCATGCGGCGGCGGCTTGATCATTACCAGCAGTGGTTGAATTCCGCTACAGCGTGCGCTCCTTGCGAAAGTTTGAATTGTCGGCCCGGTTACAGCAGCGGGACCGCTGCGGGCCAACTGGACTTCATTTGGATGTAGGTGACCGCTATATCAGCGTACATCTTGACAGTTTCCCCAGTAACGACGAAGCCGTTGCGTGCGTAAAATTTTCGAGCTCCAAGGTTCGACTGCGCAACGTTTAAAACCAATTCCGTTTTACGCAGGCGTGTGGCATCGAGCAGCGCCTTTCCCACACCTTTTCCCCGCGCATTTCTTGCAACGAACATTGCGCGCAATTGATTGCCGGATAGCGCTGCGAAGCCCAAGACTTCTTCTTCCTCAAAAACCAACACGAGCGAATCTCTGAAAGCGGCCAGAATTGCCGCGTCCTGGTCCAACGGAATGATTTTAAAATTGCCGCGCTCGAATTGCAGTTCGTCCTGTTTTGCTTCGATATAAATTTTGCAGACCGCCGGGAAGTCTGGTTCGGTAAATTCGCGTATTCGCATTGACGATAACCCGCGCGGCACGAGCCGCTCTGTTTGGAGGAGGGGGACGTTCTGGTTCATGAGGTCCTTGGATAGTTGGACGGGGCCACCTCAAACCCGTTGCATCCATTCTACATAGACCAGCCTGCCGTTGGACGGGGTTTGGCAGGCGGCGCTTCAAGCTCCGATTAGTCACGGTTCGTGGCGGACCATGCCACCGGGGCGATCCGCATGGCGGTGCCGCATCTTCGGCCCCTCCGCCTTTTGGCGGATTTCAATCGCTCCGCGCTCCGCTATCATTGCCCTTGTCCACGCTATGATCGATTTTATCGATAGTAAAGCGGTAAATTTTTCGTTTTACAACTTTAGATGTCGCGAGCATAATCGTTCGCACTCGAGGACATGACCAACCGGCAAAACGGGCGGCCGCGTTCTCCCTCGTATTTCCAACATTCTGGAGTTCTACAATGAAAAAAATCTTTGCCCTGCTGGTCGCCGCTGGTATCTCGATGTCCGCCGTTGCCGCGCCTGAGACGTTCTCGTCCGACGCCAACCACACCTTCTCGAGCTTCTCGTACAGCCACTTCGGCTACTCGCTGCAGACGAGCCGCTTCAACAACACCAGCGCCAAGATCACGATCGACCGCGCCGCCAAGACCGGTTCGGTCGAAGCGACCATCGACACCAAATCGGTCGATACCGGCTCGAAACTGTTCGACCAGCACATCCAGGGCGAGGATTTCCTCGACACCGCCAAGTTCCCGACCATCACCTACAAGTCGACCAAGGTCAACTTCAAGGGCGACACCCCGTCGACCATCGAAGGCAACCTGACCGTCAAGGGCGTGACCAAGCCGGTCACCCTGACCGTGACCGGCTTCAAGTGCATGGATCACCCGATGATGAAGAAACTCGCTTGCGGCGCTAACGCCACGGCCACCATCAAGCGTACCGAATTTAACGCAGGTAAATACGCACCGAACGTCGGCGACGACGTGACCCTGACCTTCGCGGTCGAAGCACTCAAAGACTAAGCGGACCGGGCTCGCTCGATTCGTTGGCCTTTGATGCGGGCCGGCGCGGAACACGTCCGCGCCGGCCCGTTATTTTTTAGGAGCAGTACGATGAAATTGAAGCAGCTCGCAGTGGCAGTTCCCCTGATTTACGCGGCCGGCGCGTCCCTGCCGGCCCAGGCCGCCACGGACTTGATCATCACCAACGGCAAGATCGCCACGATGACGAAGGAGGGCGCCTTTGCCCAGGCGCTGGCCATCGAAAACGGCAAGATCCAGGCCGTCGGCAGCAACGCCGCCATCCTCAAGCTCAAATCCTCCGCCACCCAGGTGATCGACGCCGGCGGCAAGACCGTCATCCCCGGCCTGAACGACTCCCACCTGCACATCATCCGCGAGGGCTTGAACTACAACGCCGAGCTGCGCTGGGACGGTGTGACCTCGCTGAAAAAAGCGCTGCAGATGCTCAAGGAGCAGGCCGCGCGCACGCCGGACGGCGCCTGGATCAAGGTCGTCGGCGGCTGGAACGAATTCCAGTTCGAGGAAAAGCGCCTGCCGACCCTGGCCGAAATCAACGAGGCGGTGCCGGACAAGCCGGTGTTCCTGCTGTACCTGTACGGCTTGGGCTTCCTCAACCAGAAGGGCATCGCCACGCTCGGTTATAACGCCGATACCAAGTTCAAGGATGGCGTCGTCGAGCTGGGCGCGGACGGCAAGCCGACCGGCAAGCTGATCGCCAAGCCCAACGCGATGATCCTCTACACCACGCTGGCCAAGACCAATGTGCTGCCGCGCGATCAGCAGATCAATTCCACGCAGCAGTATTACACCGAGCTCAACCGCCTTGGCATCACCAGCGCCATCGACGCCGGCGGCGGTGGCCAGGCCTATCCGGACGACTACGCCGTCAGCCTGGAGCTGGCCAAGAATGGAAAGTTGACGGTGCGCACGTCCTACTACCTGTTCGCGCAAAAGCCGGGCAAGGAGCTGGAGGACTACCAGCGCTGGCTGACGCAGACCAAGCCGGACAAGAACGACCACTTGTTCTACGCCAACGGTTATAACACCGAGGGTGGCGGCGAAAACCTGGTGTGGAGCGCGGCCGACTTCGAGAATTTCCTCGAGCCGCGTCCGGACATGCCCAAGGAGATGGAGGGCGAACTCGAGCCTGTGTTGCGGCTGCTGATCAAGAACCGCTGGCCGTTCCGCATCCACGCGACGTACGACGAGAGCATCGACCGCGACCTGGCCGTCATTGAAAAGGTCAACAAGGACACGCCGTTGAAGGGGCTGCGCTGGTTCTTCGACCACGCCGAAACCATCAGCGACCAGCAACTGGCGCGCGTCAAGGCGCTCGGCGGCGGGATCGCGGTGCAGAACCGCATGTACTTCCAGGGCGAGCTGTACTGGAAGCAGTACGGCGCGCAATCCCGGCAGATGCCGCCGATCAAGAAAATGCTGGAGATGAAGATTCCGGTCGGGCTGGGCACGGACGGCACGCGGGTGAGCAGCTACGGGCCGTGGCCGTCGATTTACTGGGCGGTGACGGGCAAGACGGCGGGCGGGCTGAGCCTGTGGCAGCCCGATGACGTGCTCAGCCGCTATCAAGCGCTCAAGCTGATGACGCAGGGCAGCGCCTGGATGAGTGGCGAGGAAAAGCTCAAAGGCACGCTGGCGAAAGGGCAGTACGCCGACGTGGTGATCCTGCCGGAGGATTATTTCTCGATGGATGTCGAGAAGATCAAGAATCTGGAGAGCAGCCTGACCATCGTCAATGGCAAGGTGGTGTATGCGGGGCCGCAGTACAAGCAACTGGCGCCGGCGCTGCCGGCCGTGCAGCCGGACTGGAGTCCCGTCAACCACTACGGCGGCTACCAGAACAAGTAACCCGTCGTCGGGGTCAAGTCTGTCATTTGGACACGGGCACAGCAGTATTGGCGCTTCGGCAAGCGCTGAATTGGTTGCGGCGGTCCGCAGCTTGCGCGCCGCAGCGCTCGTCAGCGGGTGCCCCAGTGCTCAGCCCGTGTCCAAATGTCAGACTTGACCCCCGTATTCCCGTCCTCGCCCTGTCGGTTAGCGGGCTGGATTTTCCAGGAACGATGGTTCGTCGACGCCGAGAAAGCGCTCGACGGAATATCCCGCCAGCCAGTATTTTCCTTCTTCGAATGTCACATCCACGTTCAGGTATCGCCCCTTGGGATGGCGGGCGGTTTTAATCGCGTAGACGAACCGCACTTGTTTTATCCACGCGCCACCCACGCCGCGCTTGCCAAATGACTGCGACTTGAATTCGTACGCTTGCAAGCTGCCATTCATGTTTCGGATGAGAACTAAAGGTTGCGTCAATTCCCGGTGGGAGTAGGCGCGCTTGATTGTGGGGGCGATCGCGCCATACACCTGTTCGTCCTGGGCCTCCACGATGAGTTCGGCGATTTGGTCGGCGAACTTTCGCACCTGGTCGTCGGCGACCGTAACGGCGGCTGCCGTGCCCGAAATGAGCAACAGGGCCGTGAACCCAACCATCCGCAGACATTGGCCTAATTTGCGACGTGCACGAGTACAGTTAAAGAAATTCATTTGAGTTACGCTACATTAAAAAGCTGCAAAATCAACGGGGTGCAGATCTGGCATTTGCACGCGGCCACGTCGGTAATGGCGCGAACTGGAAGGCTAAGCGCGTTCAGATTCCCCGTCGGCACCGGCTTACCGATCAGGCCGTGTCCAAATGACAGACTTGACCCCCCGGTTAAACAAGGCCGAACCAGCCGAGGGCGGCGCCGGCGCCTAGCAGCCATAGCAGGTGCAGGCGCGTGCGCCAGACGATGACGCCCGCGACCACCGATACCAGCCATAGCGGCCAGTCGACCGTCCAGTCGCCGTGCGCGCTGCCGAGGATGATGCCGACCGATACCATCAAGCCGACCACCACCGGCGTCATGCCTTGCTTGAACGCCCGCACCCCGAGCAGCTCGCGGTTGCGATGCCCCCAGCGCGCGGCCATGTAGGTGAGCGTGGTGCTGGGGAGCATGATGCCGAGCATCGTGACCGCGACCCCGGCGAACGCGGCCGCATAACTGCCGGCGTTCAGCCCAACGTTCCAGCCCATGAGCGCGACAAACAGGACGTTCGGCCCCGGCGCGGCCTGGGCGATGGCGATCGAGTCGTTGAACTGCGATTGCGTTAGCCAATGCTGCTCTTCCACCAGAAAACGGTGCATTTCGGAGGTGACGGAAATGGCGCCCCCGATCGACATGAGCGAGAGCAGCATGTAGTGGGCGAACAGGTTGAGCCAGTCGGTGAAGCCGAGGACGATGTGCATCGGCGCCGCGCTCATGGCCGCCCACCTTTCATTTTGCGGTAGGTGAGCGTGACGGCGACGCTGCCGAGGATGAGCAAGGTATAGGCCAGCGGCAGGCGCAACACCACGACGAAGCCGACGCACAGCAGCGCGATCGCGCCCGTGGTCCACAGCGGCAGCGGGTGCTTGCGCAGCGCCGAAGCGAGCTTCAGGCCGGTGGCGGCGATCATGCCGGCCGACACCGCCGCCATGCCGCGCAGCGCGCCGGCCACGCCGGGATGGTTGGCGTAGTGGGAATGCAGCAGCGCCAGCCCCAGCACGACCAGCAGCGGCACCGTCAGCATGCCGGCCAGGGCCGTCATCGCGCCGCGCAAGCCGAAGTAGCGGTCGCCGATCATCAAGGCCAGGTTGACCACGTTGGGGCCCGGCATGATTTGCGCCACCGCCCAGTCTTCGATGAACTCTTCTTGCGTCAGCCAGCGCTTGCGCTCGACCATTTCGCGCTGGACGACGGCCAGCACGCCGCCGAAGCCTTGCAAGGCCAAGATGGTGAACGAGAGAAATAAATCAAATAGCGAGGTCGGGCGGGGGCGGGGCGCGTCTGGAGTCATCCCTGCATTATCGCCCCGCTTATTGCCGTGTGTCTATTGCGTTCAGCGAAGGCAACATTTTAATTTCGGAATGATAGGAGCCTGACATTGACTTTGGCTCGGGGTCGCCCATACTCCCGTTGCACGTCACTTTGATCGGGATCAAATGTCCCTCAACCTCTGCCAAAGGATCATGATGAACGCCTTGCTCGCCCCCCGCGCCGAAAACGCCCCCGCCAGCCGTCTCGACCAGCAACGCCACGACGAGCAGAGCAGCGCTGTCGTCGACCGCGGCCTGATCGTGCAATCGAGCTTCAACACGATTTGCGCGATCGAGTACATGAAGTCCCATAATGTCGACCCGCAAGTGATCGAGCGCGTGCTGCTCCATCCAGAGCAACGCCGCAAAGACCATCATTGAGCGGTCGGCGCAACGATTTGCGTGTTTAGTTATGCACACATCATGTTGACAAGAATTTTTTTCATGGAATTTCCCGTGACATTCGATGCGGTGCCAAGTGTTTGATTTATAAGGCGTTTAATTTTGCCTTTTGGATGGGCACTTTGTTGAGAGCCGCGCCGTTGCAGGCTCCCTGCCTTGTCAATGGGGTGTTGTCCACATAGATATCCACATAGGCTGTGGATATCCGGAAAATCGCTTAACAATCCGGGACTTACAGTGGGGATTTTGGCAGCGCCGGCAAAACGCTGGCGACCGCGATGTACGGTGTCGATGGCTCGTCGAACGCGCCGACGGTGACGCGCAGCCGCACTTGCTGGCCATCGCGACGCCAGGCGGTGACGACGTCGGTCCAATTTTCGCCCTGGCTGACCGCTTGCAGCGCGTCGGCCAGCTGATCCGCCGGATAGGGCGGCGGATGCAGCAGTCGCCCGTCGGCGCCGAGCAACTCGTCGCGGCTGAACTGGAACACGTTGCAAAACTTGTCGTTGACCGACGCGAGCCGGCCGCGTTTATCGAGCGTGGCGATCAGCGCGTGCCGGTCCACCGCCTCCAGCACCCGGCGCGCGTGGTCGAGTTCGCCTTGCAGGGCCGTCGCTTGCCGGTGCGCCTCTTCCAGGCCGTGGTAGGCGCGCAGCGAGGAAATTACCGTGGTAAACAGCTTGCGCGTGGTCAGGTCGGTCTTGCACCAGAAATCGTTGATGTCGTAGTCGAGGATGATGCTGTGCTCGAGCGCCTGGCCCGGCTGCCCCGTGCGCAGCACGATGCGCACCAAGTGGTTGTGCAGGGTGTCACGGATCTGGCGCGCCACGCTCAGGCCGGCATCGCTGGTTTCCATGATGACGTCGAGCAAAACCAACGCGATGTCCGGTGTGTTGCGCAGGGTGTTCAAGGCTTCCTCGCCGCTGTAGGCGTGCAGGAAGCTGAGCCGGCGGCCGAGGAAGCAAACGTTGCTGAGCGAAAATTTGGTCACGACGTGCACGTCGACGTCGTCGTCGACGATCAGCACCCGCCATGGCGGCAAAGCCGCCGTTTGCGCGGATTGCGCCGTGCCCGTCGGCGCCACCTCGTCCTCTATCATCCAATCCGTATCGTCGTCATTCTGATTCATGCATCAATCCCGAGGCGAGTCAAAGAAAGCCGTGCGTACCTTCAGAGCCACACTATTCCTCACACGCACTTTTGTCAAAGGATTCCCCCGCGTGGGGTCACATAGTTGTCTCAGACCCTACTTATGCACAGAAAAATATTTTTCAAGCGACCTCAAAAGGGAGAGTCGTTCAAATTTTGATGGACGTAAGTCTTTGATTTTATTGGATAAAAAATCTGCCTGCGGATTGGGCATTTTATTAAAACTCCCGTCGTTAAAGGCGTTCTCTGCTGTCAAGTGGGGGTTATTCACAACCTTATCCACAGTTGGTGTGGATATCTGTGAAAAGCGCTTTAAATACGATGGCTTAACGCGGTTTGCTGAGAAACAGCATAGCTCGCGCCCATCAGCAGCGCCCACACCACCAGCGCGTGGACGGCCAGCGCGGCGCCGATCAGCACGTCCGCGCCGCCCCCGGCCAGGGTCAGGTAGGCCAGCAGCGTGAGCGCGGGCGGCGTGCTGTAAAGAATCATCGGTTCGGCGTGGTTACGCTGCTTGAGCAGGCGCACCACGGCGGCGCCGTCGACCATCATCCACAACGCGGCGCCGGCGGCGAACAACGTCCAGCCGGCCGCCGCGAAGCCGAGCGCGCCGGCCGCGAAGGCGAGCAGCAAGGCCAGGGCGCTCAGCGGCAGGGGACGGACCTGGGTATTAGTGTGCTTGCTCATGATTTCTACTCGTTGGCGGGGATGGAGTCGCCAGCATACGGCGCGAGACTTGATTGGTAAAATTTATTGTTTCTATCATTCTAATAGCCGTAGCAAGGGGCTAGATGTCATCCGGAAAAATCGCCTATGATGGCGAGTTGTCAATTTTCCCCGTTTTGTATGAATTCGATACTGTCCGCGCTGCGCTGGCTGGCGCTGCTGTGCGTGCTGGCGCCGGCCAATGTGCTGGCGCTTGACGGCAATATCCCGCTCGAGGAGTTGCATCACGATATATGGACCGGCAAGGACGGTGCGCCCGGCCAGGTGTCGTCGATGGCGCAAACGGCCGACGGCTGGATCTGGATCGGCAGCGTGGACGGCTTCTACCGCTTCGACGGCATTCGTTTCCGCCGGTTCGAGGCGCTCAATGGCGAGAGCGCGCCCAAGCGTCCGGTTACCGCGCTGACGGCGCTGCGCAATGGCGATCTGCTGATCGGCCATCTGTTCGGCGGCGTGAGCCATCTGCACGACGGCCACATCACCCACTACCCGGACACGGTCGACGGCAAGCCGATCTCGCCGGTGTCGAGCGCCACCTCCGACGACAGCGGCCGCCTGTGGGTGGCCACCACCACCGCGCTGCTGCAACTGCGCGGCGGCGCCTGGCGCAATGTCGGTCCCGAACTGGGCTTGCCGGTGGGCGAGGTCTCCAACGTCGTCGCCGACCAGTATGGACAGGTCTGGATCGCCGTCGGCCGCGCCGTCTACGTGCTGCCCGCCGGCGGCCAGCGCTTCAAGAAGGTGCAGGAGCAGAACGTCCACACGGTCAATCTGATCGAGTCGCCGGACGGGCGCTTGTGGCAGGACATGCACGACCGGCTGATCCCCGTGCCGCCGCAACACGAGGGGCCACCCAAGCCGCGTCCGGAATGGCTAGCGCGCGCGCAGGGCCAAGAGAACGGCCTGTTCGATCGCGACGGCAACTTCTGGGCGCTGGCTTGTCCGGTCGGCGTGTGCCGCGCCGCCGGCGTGGGCGACATGCCGAGCCAGGTGATGACGCCCAACGCCGGTCCGCGCGACCGCCTCGACCAGCCGTGGCAACTGAGTAGCCAGACCGGCAACATCCTGTTCGAGGACCGCGACGGCGGCATCTGGATCGGCACCCAGGCCGGCGTCGAGCGCTTCCGCCACAACCGCCTGGCGCCGGTGCGGCTGGCCGGGGGCGAGCGCGCCTTCAAGTTCGCGCGCGACGCCTCCGGCCATGTGCTGGCGCTGGCCTTGCCGACCGGCCAGGTGTGGCGGCTGCGCGCCGATGGCGCCGAGTTGCTCGACGAACGCTTTGCGCCCGGGAATACCGGCGCGATCGGCAACGCCGCCGACGGCGCCCTGCTGCTGGCGCGCGGCGACGCGATCGAACGGCGCTACCCGGACCGCGCGGAGCGCATCGCGTATCCGCCGGACCCGAACGGCGCCGGCCCGGCCCGGGTGCAGCGCGTGTTCGACGATGGCGCCGCGCTATGGGTGTCGATCGCGCGTCGCGGCAGCTTCCGCCTGGTCGATGGCCAATGGCTTTCGCAGGCGCAGCTGGGCCTGCCGCCGGGACCGTTCACGGCCACGGCCGGCGCGCGCAAGGGCTCGCTGTGGCTGGCCTATAACGATGGACTGATCGTCTATTTCGATAATGGCCGCCTGACGCGCTACCAGCCCTCGGCGGAGAACGACATCGGCCCGTCGACCCATGTGTATGTCGGCGGCGACCAGGTCGTCGCCGGCGGCATCGGCGGCATGGCGGTGCTGCGCGGCGGGCGCTTCGAACGGCTGGCCGCCGCCGATCCCGAGGTGCTGGCCGGCGTCTCGGGCACCTTTGTCGGCGCCGGCGGCGAGCGCTGGCTCAATGGCAAAAAAGGCGTGGTCCATGTCACGGCCGACGATTGGAAGGCGGCCACTGCCAATCCCGGCACGCCGCTCAAGTACGTGCTCTACGGCGTGCTGGACGGCTATCCCGGCTTTGCCGACACCGCCACCCGCGGCCCCACCGCGATGGCCGACGTCGACGGCCAGATCTGGTTCGTCGGCGCGGCCGGCCTGGCGCGCTTCGACAGCACGCGGTCCTACCGCTTGCCGCACCCGCCGCGGGTGCTGGTCGAAACACTGGTGGCCAAGGGCCAGCGCTATCTTGATTTTTCCCGTCCGCTGCGGCTCGCGCCGGGCACGACCTCGTTCCGCATCGAGTACACGGCCCTCAATTACAGCATGCCGGAGATGGTGCGTTTCCGCTATCAACTCGACGGCGTCGACGCCGACTGGCAGGATTCGGGCAGCCGGCGCGCCGTCTCGTACAACAACCTGGGACCGGGCGACTACCGCTTCCGCGTGGCCGCCGTCAACGAGCTGGGACAGGCAAGCGAGCGCGACACGGTGATCGCGCTGACGATACTGCCGACGTTCACGCAAACGCCGCTGTTCTACGGCTTGTGCGCGCTGGCGGGCGCGGTCGCGCTGTACCTGTTGTACCGCCTGTGGCTGCGCCAGGCGACGTTGCGCATCGCCGAGCGCATGGCCGAACGCGAGCGCATCGCCCGCACCTTGCACGACACCTTCCTGCAAAGCGTACAGGGGCTGGTGCTGGGCTTCCAGAACGCGATGAGCGCCTTGCCCGGCGACTCGGCGACCCGCGCGCGCCTTGAACGCATGCTCTCGCTGGCCGACCGCGTGATCGAGGAGGGGCGCGACGAGGTGCAGGACTTGCGTTCGAGCGCTATGAGCGACGGCGACCTCGAACGCGGGCTGGCGATCGTTGGCGAAGTGCTGCGGGAGAGCCACCAGGGCGTGTTCACGCTGCGCAGGCAGGGCGGCGCGATGGCGTTGACCGAGCTGGCCGCGTGCGAGGTCTACAACATCGGCCGCGAGGCCTTGCTCAACGCCTTCCGGCACGCGGGCGCGACCTCGATACAAGTCATGCTCGACTATGGCACCGACCGTTTTGTGATGCTGGTGACCGACGACGGCAAGGGCGTGCCGGCCGCGATCTTGGCCAGCGGCCAGCGCGCCGGCCACTGGGGCCTGCCCGGCATGCGCGAGCGCGCCGCGCGCATCGGCGCCACGCTCGACATCGACAGCCCGTTGGCGGGCACGCCGGGCGGCACGCGCGTGGGGTTGACGATCCCGGCGGCGCGCGCCTACGCCGGGCAATCGCGCTGGCGGCGGTTGGTGACACTCTGGCGCCGGCGCGGTTAGCACCGGCAGGCGCCCGTTGCGCTAGGGCGCGCCCACCGCCGCCAGCAGCTTGCGCACCGCGCCGTGGGCCATGACCACTTCCGGCGCGTCGTGCAGCAGCGCGTTGTATTTGGCGCGGAATGCCTGGTCGCCTTCCTCGGACGGCCCGATCAGCGCCTCGACGGCGCGGCGGAACACCAGCGCGTCGGCAGGGGCGATGGGCTCGGGCTCGTCGAGCCGTTCGTCCATTTGCGCCATCAGGCCCGACAGCTTTTGCAGCCAGGCGAAATGCGGATGGTTGGTCACCAGCTGCAGCAGCTCGAGCGGGCTGCCGACGGCGCCGAAGTACTGGGTTTCAATGTGCAGCAATTGCTTGTGCAGGTCGCGCAGTCCGCGCGCCAGGGCGTTCAGTTGCGCGCGTTGCGCGGTGTCGTCCGGTGTGGTCATGATGGTCCATGGTGGTTTGCCTCGGCGGCCAGCTTAGCAGAGTTGCCAGTCAGGTGGAGCCTACATTTAGATAGTGGCGCCCGCCGCGGCCGGCGCCTACCATGGGCTTCCTCTTGACACACTAATGGAAGCGACCATGATGAACCCAAAACTCGAAGTGCTGACCCCGACCAACTGCCAGCTGATCTTCATCGACCAACAGCCGCAGATGGCCTTCGGCGTGCAATCGATGGACCGCCAGGCACTGAAGAACAACACGGTGGCGCTGGCCAAGTCGGCCAAGATCTTCAACATCCCGACCATCATCACCACCGTCGAGACCGAAGCGTTCTCGGGCCACACCTATCCGGAACTGCTGGACGTGTTCCCGGGCAAGGACATCCTCGAGCGCTCGTCGATGAACTCGTGGGACGACCAGAAGGTGCGCGACGCGCTGGCCGCCAACGGCAAGAAAAAAGTGATCGTGTCCGGCCTGTGGACCGAGGTGTGCAATAACAGTTTCGCGCTGTGCGCCATGCTCGAAGGCGGCTACGAGATCTACATGGTGGCCGATGCCTCCGGCGGCACCTCGAAGGAAGCGCATGATTACGCGATGCAGCGCATGATCCAGGCCGGCGTGGTGCCGGTGACCTGGCAGCAGGTCATGCTCGAGTGGCAGCGCGATTGGGCGCACCGCGAAACGTACGACGCGGTGATGGCCGTGGTGCGCGAGCATTCGGGCGCGTATGGCATGGGCGTGGATTACGCTTACACCATGGTGCATAAGGCTGCGGCGCGTACCACCGGCGAACACAAGACGCTGGCGCCGGTGCCGGCGAAGTAAGGTTGTGGCCGTTCGCGGGGCTTGTCGTTGGCCTGGTTTGGGCTATCGGCCGCTGCGCGAACGGCGGCTTACGCTGCGCTAATCCGCCCGACGTGGTCAGGTGTCCGCGTGCCGGCGCGCCGGTTTTAGAATACGCTGAGCAGGCCGCGCCTGGCGGCCACCGTCGCCGCCTCGGTGCGGCTGGCAACGTTCAATTTGGCGAGGATGTTGTTGACGTGGAATTTGACGGTGCCGACCTCGATCTCGGCGCTGCGCGCGATCATCTTGTTGCTCTTGCCCGTTGCCAGGTGGGCGAGGATCTCGAGCTCGCGGCGCGACAGGCGCGTCGTCGCGGTGCGCTCGGCCAGCTTGCCGGCCACCTCCGCCGGCAGGAACTTGCGTCCCGCCGCCACCGTCTTGATGCACGTGGCCAGCAGTTCCGAGCCGCTGTCCTTGAGCAGGTACGCCATCGCCCCCGCGCGCAAACCGCGATGGACATCCTCGTCACCCTGGTAGGTGGTCAGGATGACGATGCGGGCGTCGGCGTCGAAGGCGCGGATGTGGCCGATGGCGTCGACGCCGTGCATCTGCGGCATGCTCAAATCCATGATCACCACGTCGGGCCGGTGCTGCCGGTACAGCTCGACCGCCTGCGCGCCGTTGGCCGCCTGCGCCGCCAGCCGGAACTCCGGCATCGAATCGATCAGCGCGGCCAGGCCGGCCAGGATCAGTGGGTGATCGTCGGCGATCAGGATGGAGATGGTGTCCATGGCGGGTTTCCCTTCAGGCTGATGTGGAATGCGGCGCCGTGCGGCTGGCGCGAGGTGCTCCAGATGCGCCCGCCGTGCGCCTGGATGATGGTGCGGCTGATCGACAGGCCCAGGCCGGTGCCGCCCGGTTTGGTGGAGAACAGCGGGTCGAACAGGCGCTCGGCCTGCTTGGCGGAGATGCCGACGCCGTTGTCCTCGACGCTGATGCGCAGCGTGCCGGAGATGTCGGCCAGCGCCGAGCGCAGCTCGAGCCGGCGCGGGCGGTCGTGCACGTCCTTCATCGCTTCGATGGCGTTGAGCACCAGGTTCATCATCACTTGCTGCAGCTGCACGCGGTCCGCGTGCAAGCGGTGGTCGCCCAGCGCCAGGGCGTCGACCACTTCGATTTGGTGTTTGTGCAACTCCGCGCGTAGCAGGCGCAGCACTTCGCGCAGCGCCTCGTCGACCGCGAACAGCGTCGGCACCGGTCCGGTCTTGCACGACATGCCGCGGATGCTGCGGATGACGTCGCCGGCGCTGGCGCCGATGTGCATGATCAGTTTGAGCGCGTCGGCCGCGCGTTCGGGCTGGGGCGGGTCGAGCAGCAGCGCCTTGTGGCCGACCTCGGCGTGCAGCACGATGGCCGCCAGCGGCTGGTTGACCTCGTGCGCGATCGACGCGGCGAACTCGCCCATGGAGGTGATGCGTGCCAGCCGTGCCAGTTCTTCGGTGGCGACCTGCAGCGCTTGTTCCGCGTGCAGGCGGCGGGCCTTTTCATCTTGAAGGCGGCGGTACAGTTGCTCGTTGTCGAGCGCCAGTATCGCCGCCTGTTCCATGGACGTCGCCATCGTTATTGGGCGACCTGGGTCTGGGCCGCGAGATGTTCGCCGATGAACCAGCTTTGCAGCTCGTTGCTGCGCACCACCTGGCTGACGATCAGGTCGTTGGTGCCGTCGTCGCCGGCGTCGGCGGCGGCGCGCGCCAGCGGCCGCGCTTCGACCAGGATGGTCTCGTGGGCGTCGAGCAGGCGGGCAAGTTGGGCCAGCGCCGACTCGCGTCCGCGCGGGGCGCTGCGCGAGATGGTCGATTCGTCGGCGATGTCCTGCGCCAGCGCGAACGTCACGCCGCCCAGGGTCTGCACGCGCTCGGCGATGGCGTCCATGATCGCGACCTGTTCGGTGTAGTGCTTGTCGAACAGCAGGTGCAATTGATGGAAGGTCGCGCCCGAGGTTTGCCAGTGGGCTTTTTTGTAGGCGTCACGCATGGCCATGGTGTGGGCCAGCAGGCGGTTCAGGGCGCGCACGCCCTGCGAGCGCACTTCGGCGCTCAGGCCGATGCGCACGTTGGCCAACGCGCCGAAGTCTTGCAGGATGCCGGAGGATTTTTCGTTGCTCATGATGTGCTTTCACAGTGTGTGGTTGGTGCCGAGCGGCGCTTCACCCAGTCGTTTCATTATCCGGCGCGCGGCCGGATCGTCCCATATCCGAAAGAGTGATCCGCGGCGTTCATAAGGGAGGGGAATGGCTTACCCGATAGGGTTAGACGGGGGATGTCAAGACTTGAGGAACGCCAGCAGGTCGGCGTTGAGCCGGTCCTTGTGGGTGGTCGGCAGGCCGTGCGGCGCGCCTTCGTAGATCGTCAGCGTGGCGTTCTTGACCAGCTTGACGGCGGCCTTTGCGGCGGCGTCGATCGGCACGATCTGGTCGTCGCTGCCGTGCACGAACAGCGTTGGCACGTCGATCTTTTTCAGGTCTTCGGTGAAGTCCGTCTCGGAGAATTGCTTGATGCAGTCGTAGGCGTTTTTGATGCCGCACTGCATGCCTTGTGCCCAGAAGGTATCGCGCACGCCCTGGGAGACCTTGGCGCCCTCGCGGTTGTAGCCGTAGAACGGCAGCGTCAAATCCTTGAAGAACTGCGAGCGGTCGGCCAGCACGGCGCTGCGGATGCCGTCGAACACCGACATCGGCAAGCCGTTCGGGTTGGTGTTGGATACCACCATCTGCGGCGGCACGGCGCCCACCAGCACGGCCTTGGCCACGCGCGCGGTGCCGTGGCGGCCGATGTAGCGCGCCACCTCGCCGCCGCCGGTGGAGTGGCCCACCAGCGTGGCGTCCTTCAGGTCGAGCGCGTTGATCAGGGTGGCCAGGTCGTCGGCGTAGGTGTCCATGTCGTTGCCGGTCCACGGCTGGCTCGACAGGCCGTGGCCGCGGCGGTCGTGGGCGATGACGCGGTAGCCGTTGCTGGCCAGGAAAATCATCTGGTCTTCCCAGGCGTCGCCTTGCAACGGCCAGCCGTGGCTAAAGACCACGGCCGGGCCGGTGCCCCAGTCCTTGAAGTGGATGCGGGTGCCGTCTTCGGTGATGACGCTGTCGACTGCCAGTTTGCTGTTTTCCATTTGGATCTCCTTGATGGTTGGTTAGTGATGCTGCCATTGCAGTGTAGTGAGTGCCCCTCGGGAAAGCTCCTGCCAAAAGGACAGTCGATCACTCAGCGTTCGGGTGGGCGCTCCTCCCTGGTGATGGTGACGGCGATCGGATCGCTGGACGGGAAGGTTTCTTCCAGCGCTTCGTCGAGCTTGACGTCGGCGTCGGCCGGCGCCGTTGTTGTCGCTGCTTGTTCGGGGGGCGTGTTTTGTTCGGTCATGGCGGGCCTCGTTGGTCAGTGCGATACAGGGTTGGATGCCGGCGCGCCGTCGTAGTTCATCGGCAGCCAGTCGTAGGCGCCGTTCGCGCTCCGGCGGATGTGGCCAAGGCCGGGGAAGGCGATGTGCGCCGCGCCGACGAGCAGGTGTTCGCCGGCGGCCATTTGCAACAGGCGCGCGCGCGTCGTGCGGGCGTCGTCCTCGCTGCTGTCGTATTTGACGGTCGCTTGCGGGTCCGGCAACTGGATCGCCGAGACGTGCACGATGTCGCCCCAGATCAATAGTTGTTGGTGTTTGCTGCGCACCAGGTACATCGCGTGGCCGGGCGTGTGGCCGGGCGCCGGCAGTGCCTCGATGCCGGCGTCGATCTGGCCGAAGCCGGCGTAGGGACGGTAGTGGCCGGCGGCCTGGTAGGGCGCGACGGCGGCCCTGGCGGCGTCGAAGAAGGTTGACAGGAAGTCGGGCGCCTTGGCCTTGTTGGCCGGCGTGAGCCAGTAGTCCGCCTCGGCCTGCGACAGGCGCAGCAGCGCGTTGGGAAACGCCGCCGCGCCCTGCGCCATGATGCCGCCGGCGTGGTCCTTGTGCAGGTGGGTGAGCAGCAGTTCGTCGACTTGTTCCGGGCGGTAGCCGGCCGCGCGCAGGTTGGTCAGCAGCTTGCCGCAGCAGTCGCCGTAGAGCGCGCCGGCGCCGGCGTCGACCAGGATCAGCTTGGCGCCGGTATTGATCAGGAAGGCGTTGATCGAGCCTTGCACCGGCGCGGCCAGGTCGGCGTGGTCGAGGTCTTTTTTGATTTGCGCCGGTGTGATGCCGGTCATCACCGTGTCGATCGGGAACGGGTGCGTGCCGTCGGACAGGGCGGTGATTTCAAAGTCGCCCAGCATGGTGCGGTAGTAGCCCGGGGCTTGGGTGCCGACCAGCGGCGCGGCCGCGTGGCCGGCCAGCGGCGCCAGGGCGGCGCCGGCCAGCATCAGGCTGGCCAGCAGGGGGGCGATGAGTTTTTGGGGGAGGGTCACGGTGGCTTCCTTTGGTGTCGACGATGAGGCCGATGCTAAAGGAAGGCCGGCGGCGGCACACCTGCCTGAAGGCAGGGCGCCGCGTCCCGCTCAGGGCGTCAGGCCCATGCGGGCGTAGTCGCCTTCGACGCCGGGTTGCGCGCGGCGGGCCGCCTTGAAGTCGGCCTCGGCGCCGGCGCGGTCGCCGGCGCGGCGCTTGGCCAGGCCGCGGCCGAAGCGCGAGAACGCCATGCGCGGGCGCAGCGCCAGCGCCTCGTCGTAGACGGCCACGGCTTCGCGGTAGCGTCCCAGGCGCAGCAGCACCATGGCCTTGGTGTCGAGGTGGGCGGGAACGCGCGCCGGGTTGACCAGCGCCGCGTCGATGGCCGCGAGCGCGCGCGGCAGCTCGGTGTTTTGGGTGGCCAGGAACCAGGCCAGGTTGTTGAGCGCATGGCGGGTGCCGGCCGCCGCGCGCGCCGCCTCGAAGCCCGCCGCGGCCTGTTTGGCCCGGCCCATCTTCGCGTAGACGATGGCGCGGTAGGCCAGCATGACGGGCCGGTGGGCGTAGTCGACCTTGTCGCCGTCGATTTGCCCGGACAGCAGGTCGAGCGCGGCCCCGGGCTTGCCGTCGTCCAGTTCCAGTTCGATGCGCGGCTCGAGCGCGTAGCCGGCGCAGGCGGCAATGGCCAGGCATTTGTCGATGTCGGCGCGGCGCCCGGCCAGGTCGGCCCGCTCGCGCAGCCGGGCGCGGACCAGGTACAGCGTGCTGTCGGGCGCTTCGGCGATGCCGCGCTCGAGCATGAACATGGCTTGGCGGTCCTGGCCGGCGTCGCGGTAGGCGTTGGCGGCGGCGACGTAGGCGTCGGCGTTGTTCTTGTTGGCCCCGATCATCGGTTCGATCTGCGCCAACGCCTCGGCCTCGTCGCCCTGTTTGCTCAGGATGCGCATGCGCGAGCGGTAGGCGTCGACGCTGCCGTCCTGGGAGATCTTCAGCCGGCGTGCGATGTCGGCCAGCGCCAGGTCGTCCTGGCCGGCGCCCTCGTAGGCCTGGGCGCGCTTGTCGAGCGTATACGGGTGGTCGGGGTAGAGTTCGTTCGCGCGGGTGAAGGCGGCGAGCGCCTCGTCGTAGCGCTCATCGTTGAGGGCGAGCAGGCCGCGCGCCCTGGGTACGTTGGCGTTGGTCTTTTCCAGCTCGGCGGCTCGGTCGAGATCGGCCAGGATGCCGGCCTCGGGGACGCCGGTGAAGATGGACGCCAGCGCGCGGTTCGAGTAGGCCGCGGAAAGGCCGGGATCGAGCTGGATCGCGCGCGTGTAGCTGGCGATGGCGGCGTCGTAGTCGCCATTTTGCAGCAGCGTGTCGCCCTTGTTGAGCGAGCTGGTGGCGGTCTCGCCGGCGGCGGAGGCGGGCTGGCCGGTCGCTTGCGCGTGGCGTCGCGCGCTGTCGTCGCGGTTCGCGTCCTGGCAACCCATCCGGACCAGCGACAGCACCGCGACGAAGATCAGCCATTTCCAGTTGAAGAGCCAGTGGCCTTCGCGGGGCGCGGCGCGCTTGGTCGCGCGGTTGAGCAGGCGCCGCCACGCCGGCAGCGACTGTTCCATCCCGCGCCAGCGCGCCATGTTGGCGGCGCTGGTGACGAGCGGCATCCAGGTCGGAAAGCGTGAAAACAGCATCGCCATCGGCGTCGTTTGCGCCAGCAGCTCGCCGGCGGTCGGCGGGCGCGGGTCGCGCAGGCGTTCGATCAATTGCTGTTGCCGGTCGCGGTCGGCCAGGGCGTCGAACATGGCGCGCTCGTCGATCGCGGTGTCGAGCACGTAGCCGGCGTAGCCGAGCGCCTGCATGCGGCGGCGGTCGGTGTGCCAGCCGAAGGTCTTGACGGCGGCCTCGAGCAGCGTGTCGTGGCCGGGGCGCCAGCCTTCGGCCAGCAGATCGGCCACGTGCTGCTCGAACAGCTCGCGGGCGACGATGTTGACCAGGCGCTCGTCGTCGAGGCACACGCGCAGCGCGTGCCGCCATGGCGCGTCGCTGCTGATGGCGCGGGCCTCGACCAGCGCCTCGGCGCGGCGCAGGAATTGCTCGAATACGGCGCCGGCCGCCGCGTGCTCGGTGACGGGGCGGTGCGGCTGCGGCTCGGCGTGTTCGTCGGCGGGCGCGGCCGGGGCGGTGAAGGCGTGCGGCGGCAGGCTGTCGGCGGTGGTGTCGGCGTCGAGGACGGTGCCGGGGTCGGGAGCGCCGCCGACGGCGGTGTCGGCGCGTGCTCCTGTCGCTGCGGGCGGCGGAGCCGTTGCCGTCGCCTGGTCCGCAAGTCCGGCCTGCGTTTCCGCGCCCTGGTCGCTGCGCGCCGTGTGGGCCGTGGCGGGCAGGGGAGATGCATGCGTGTCCGCTAGTGTCGCCGCCAGCGTGTCGTCCGGTGACGCTGGCGGCGTTTCGGTGCCCGCCCCGGCCGAGTCAGTCGCTGGCCTGGCTTCGGTCGCTTGGCGCGCCGCGTGGTGGCGTTGCCAGTCCAGCGCCGTCTCATAGGCCTCGCGCAGATCCTGGAAGCCGGCCGGGTCGGCCTCCTGGTCGATCAGTTTGAGCTCGCGGGCGTAGGCGCGGCGGATGGCGCGGTCGTCGGCGTCTTCGCCGACGTTGAGGCGCTGCAAGAAAGCGTATTCCATGGTCATGTCGAGGTGGGGTGGGACGGCGCGCTGGCGCCGGCGTGGGCCTGCGTTTATTGGCTGGCGGCTTGCGAGTCGAGCACGCCCATGACGGCGTCGACGATGGCGGCCGGTTGCGCCTGCTTCACCTCGACCACCTTGATGTCGCCGAACGGCTTGCGGGCGGCGCGCAGTTGGCCGGCGCTCGTCTCCAGGCTATCGAGCTCGGACGCGCGGGCGCGCCAATAGGCCGGCCTGGCCGCCTGCGCCGCCTGCGCGGCCGCCAGCGCCGGGCCGATCTCGCCGTTGACGGCGCTGGCCGGATAGGCGCACGCCGGCTCGGCCTTGCCCTGTTCTGCGGCGGCGAGACAGGCAATGGCCGTCTCGAGCCGGGCCGCGCGATCGGCGGGCAGCGCGTCCTCGCCCATCGGCTCGACCAGCACCAGCGCGCCGACGGCCGCGCCGCGCGCGCGCAGCGCGAAATGCTGCGCCACCATGGCCCCATAGCCGGCGCCGACGATCACGAACGGCCCCTCGAGGCGCGCGTTCTTGACCAGGAAACTCAAATCCTTGCTCGCGTTGGCCACGGTCGCGGCGCGGATGATGGGGTCGCTCGAGCCGAAGCCGGCGCGGTCATAGACGCAGGCGCGGGTGCGTTTCGCCACCTCCGGCAGCACCGCCGACCAGTCCCAGCCGGCGCGTCCCGCGTCGGCCTCGAACAACACGGTGGGCGCGCCCTTGCCGATGCAATACATATTGAGCTTGCGCCCGCCGACATCGACCTTGGTTTTCGGTCCGGCAAGCGCGTCCTGTCCGGCCGGCACGGCCGCCAGGCTGCCGGCGCATGCCAGCGTAACGGACATCGCGGCCAACGCCGCGCAACAAGATTTGTTCATCATCCAATATTCCTAAAAAACACCTGAGGGTCAGTGCCTGACCCTTCCCCGCAAATTTTTGTTGTAAACGGCTAGGGAAACTGTTAACTTTCAATCCCAAAAACGGCGCATGCATGGTTGTGCCAACCCTTTCATTCGTAGCGACCAAACTGCGATGAAAGGAACACACCATGCAT